>NZ_VAHO01000009.1 GCF_005796225.1 Pseudarthrobacter sp. NamE5 | reverse complement strand
CTCGATGCGGCTTTCCCCGCGACGCTCTCTCACTCGATGCGGCTTTCCCCGCGACGCTCCCTCACTCGATGCGCCCTTTGCCCCAACGCTTTCGCACTCACCCCGCTGAGGTGCGGGGCCGCCGTCGTACTTACTGCTCGGCAAGGCCGCCTCCCGATGGAGCCCGCTTCGATACAGCCTCCTTTTCCCGGCTCACATGTGGGCGGGCAGTGAAGTTCCCAGAACCGTGGCCAACTAGGACCGGAGATGCACCTGCCCCGGAGGCTCGCCGCCGTCGTACCTTGGCTGGTGACCGTGGGTAGAGTCACCGTGCACAAAGGGGCAGACGGCGGCAGGAGGGCCGGTTCAGTCCCTGCCCTTCCCGTTTCCACGGTCGCCGGGCTTGCCGGCTTTCGTCTTGGCCGCCTCTGCAGGGCTTTGCTTGGCTGCTTCGTCCTCTGCGGGCCGTTGCTCTTGCTGCTGCGCGGTGTCAGCCTCAGCGGGTTCGGCGGCCGGGGCCGGTGCAACGACGATTACCGGCGAAGGGTCCGCGACGGGCAGCGAGTCCGGCGTGACTACAGGCGGGGTATCGGTGCCGGCGGGGATGGCTTCAACCGCCGGTCCTTCAGAGGGGGCAGCTGGTCCCTCAGAAGCGGCAGCGAGGGTTACGAGGTCGTTCCGGACAAGGCGGATGGCGCTGACAATGCTCCTGTATTGCTCGAACGTCAGGGCGTCGGCTGATGCTTCGTCCGCCACATCCTTTTCCAGCCGGTCCAGGTGGCTGAGCGCCGCCTGCAGGTCATTGGCGAGCACGGCCCCACGCAGCTGGTCGAGAATGGTCCTGGAGACAGCAGAGGGCTCGAGTGCGGCTTTAAGCTGGTCCAGGTGAAAGTCCACGGGATTGTTTGCCGCCGCCTTTACCGGAATGGCCGATTCTGCCTGTTCAACGGGCTGGCCCGAGCCGGCGCCGCCGAATGTGGCGGAAGTGGCCACGCCCAGGATGACAGCCGCGGCGCAAGCCCCTACTGCCGCCCGGGCGCGCTTGCCGAGTTTCCGGCGCCGCGGAGGGAGTGCCTGTGGCGGATGCGGCGGCAGTGGTGGTTGCAGGCCAGGAGCGGGCCGATGTATCCGCGCAGTAACGGCAGGGTCGACAGCCGCCTTGGACGGCCCGGGCTTCAGGGACAACTGCTGCAGGGCAGCTGCAGCTTCTGCCGCGGTGGGCCGGTCCGTGGAATGCCTGGCGGTCATGGCAGCCAGCAGCGCTTCCCACTCCGCGCCGATACCCGCAGGGACAACCGGGTCCCTGTTGATGCGTGCCACGCCCGACTCAATCTGGTTACCCGGGAACTCAACATGCCGGGTGAAGCATTCCAGAAGCACCAGGCCCAGGGAGTAGACGTCGCTGGCTCCGTCCAGGCTCTCCCCGAGCGCCTGCTCCGGGCTCAGGTAGGCGGCTGTGCCCACGGTGCGGCCCGTCCCGGTCAGATGCTCTTCATCCATCACGCGGGCGATGCCGAAGTCAGCGAGTTTGGCCCTCCACTGGGCATTGGGGTCCCAGGTCCGTTGCTGGTAGAGCAGCACGTTTCCCGGTTTGATGTCCCGGTGGAGCACGCCGCGGCTGTGCACGTAGTCCAGTGCAGAGGCCAGGTCAGCTCCGATGCCTGCAACACCGGCGGGCTCCATTGGCCCCTGCCCCAGGAGCTGGCGGAGGTCCGGGCCGGGCACGTACTCCATCACCACAAAGCTGCGCTCCACGGCGGGATCAGTGCCGGCGTCAAACAGGGTCACCAGGCCGGGGTGGATCAAGGACGCGAGGATCCGGATCTCTGCCTCCTGCCGGGCAAGCAACTCCGGCTCGCAGCCTTCCCTGGCGAAAACCTTGAGCGCCACTTCCCGGTTCAGGGCCTCATCCACAGCCCGGTATACGGCCGCCGCTGCGCCCCGGCCCACTAGCTCCTGAAGCCGGTAACGCTGGCCCAACAGCTGGCCCGTCACTCCTCCCCCGCAGGTGTTGCCGGGGGCCGCTTGGCCGCCGACGCCGGTTAAGCCCCGCATGGCGGGTTTGGGCATACCGGCAGGGGCGGCAGCGGAGACGTCGGGCATTACTCAGATCTCCCTTAGATTACATAGAGCTGGACGATCACATGCACCCCGCATGGGGACATTGGCGCTCAGGCGTGACATCGAGCATCTCTGCACAATTGAATAGTAAGGCTGCTTAGTAGTACATCACATCGGCGCCCGTGACACTACTCCCTGATGCGCCTGCGATTCGGCGGCCGGCACCGCAAAGCGACACCGCCACGGCCTGCTGGCCAGCCGGCTGTCAGGGTGCAGCCCAACCCCTGGCCACAGCACCCAGGGCGGCCTCGTAAGCAGCAGCCCAGTCAGCATCAGGAGGCCCTACTTGGGCCAACTCCAAACTCACCAGTCCATGGACCTGCCCCCAGATCGCCACTGCCACCACCTCCACCGGACCCGGCAGCAGCGTCCCCGCGGACTGTGCGGCGGCCACTGCTTCCTTCAGGGGCCCCATGGCGTCCGCAGCGACGTCGGGGCTGGGGCTGCAATCGGCGTAGGCGGCCAGCGCGCCCCCGAACATGAGCCGGTAGAGCGCCCGGTGGCCCAGCGCCCAATCGCGGTACGCAACCCCCAGGCCGCGCAGCCCTCCCGCCGCCGCCGCCTGGGAGTCCCGGAAGGACCGGAAGCCGTCATCAACCACAGCTGTGAGGAGCTGGGACTTTCCTCCGAAGAGCGAGTAGACGGCAGTGGTGGAAGTGCCGGCAGCTGCGGCCACATCCCGGAGGGTAACCCGCGCCGGACCTTCCCGGTCCACAAGGTCCGCCGTCACTGCCAAAAGTTCCGCTCGCAGGGAAGCAGTGTGCACCACAGGTCTTGCCATGGTCGCCATTGTTTCATTACCTTGTTTTGTAACGGCGTTACCAAACCCTCCCACCGCTATTCCTTGGAAAGAGGCCTCCCATGAATCAAGAGATTTTCCCTGGCCGCTACACTGCAGATCCCGGCCGGGAGTCCGTCACAGTGTTCCTCATCGGGATGCGGGCAAACCGCTGGTGGAAGGTGGGCAAGGTGCTTCAGGTTGCGTCAGCCATGCCGCGGATGCTGCGTCACCTCGCGGTGCATCCGGACTCCGGGATGCTTGGCTGTGAGCAGTGGTTTGGGCGTACCACCATGATAGTGAGCTACTGGGAAAGCCCGGAGCACCTGCGCAGGTTCGCGGCGGACCGGGATGCTCCCCACCTGGAACCATGGCGCCGCTTTATGAAGGGCATTTCCGGGACCGGTGACGTGGGCATCTGGCACGAGACCTACCAGGTGCCGGCCGCGGGCATCGAGACGGTGTACAGCGGGATGCCCCTGTTCGGACTGGCCAAAGCCACCGCGCAGGTGCCGATCGGAGCGGGCACGAACACGGCAAAGCAGCGCATGGGAAAGTCCACACGCAAGGCTCCGTGATCAGTCGCTCCCGGACTCCCGCACCGCCGGGCGCCCGTTGGATCCGTAGTACTCCGCCAGCCTCGCAAGTCCCTCATCAAGGGAAACGGCAGGCGTCCAGTCGAGGAGTTCACGGGTCTCGCGCTGGTCGAACCAGTGTGCATTGGACAGCTGTTCGGCCAGGAACCGGGTCATCGGGGGCTCGTCAGTGCGTCCGGCCCAGGTCCAGAGCCGCTCCACCAGGGCACCGGCCGCCCGTGCAACGCCGCCGGGCACAGCCCACCGCGGCGCGGGAACACCGCCCGCGGCGCAAATGCCGGCAAGCAGTTCACCCACCGGGCGGGGCTCGCCGTTGGTCACCACCAAGGCGCGGCCATGGATGTGCTCCATACGGAACAGCGCCGTGGCCATGGCAGAGGCGGCGTTGTCCACGTACGTGGTGTCGATCAGGGCAGCGCCGGCGTCGAGCAGGGGCAGGCGGCGGCGGGCGGCGCGCGCCAGGACCCGTTCCACCAGCTGGGTATCACCCGGACCCCAGACAATGTGCGGCCGCACCGCCGCAACCCGGAACTCCGGACTGTCTGCTGCGAGCGCCAGGAGTTCGGCCTCGGCCTTGGTGCGGGAGTAGTCCCCGTGCGCGTGCTCCGGATCGGCCGGCTCCGCACCCAGCCCAGCGATGGCGGCGCCCGAGTTGGCCACCGACGGCGAGGAAACGAACACCAGATCGCGCACCCCCGCCTCCTGGGCAACGCGCAGCAGGCGCCGGGTCCCTTCAACGTTCACCTCGTCGAACTCGGCGGCACGGCCGGTGAACGAGACCTTCGCGGCCAGGTGGATGATTCCTTCTGCGCCCTGGACTGCGTCCTTCAGCACCTCCTCGTCGGCGAGGGACCCGCGGAAATCTGCGGCGCCGTCGACCCCTGACGGACGGCGCTGGAAGGTCGACACGTCGTGGCCCTGCCGCACCAGCACTCCGGCAACTTCCCGCCCGAGCAGACCGCTCGCGCCGGTGACGAGGACCCTCATGGCTTTCCTGGACGGCCGCCAGCCAGCACCCGTGAAGCCCAGCGGGACAGGCGGGCCCTGTCGATCTTTGCGTTGTGCCGGATGTCGGTGGGCTGCGCGGGGACCGCAAGCACAGCCGAAACGTCCACGCCGGCGTCCCGGGCAGCGGTACGGACACGGCCGGCGAGTTCGGGTGCGGCCGGGCCTGCCTTGCGGACGGGAGGTACTGTTTCGACGACGGCGACCACGGCCTGGGTGCCTGCCGGCCCCACCCCGGCTATAGCGGCGAGCCGGACGCTGTCCAGCCGTTCGATTGCCTGCTCGGCGGCGACGGGCGTCACCGCGGCAGCGGGCGCCGTCACCACGTGGGCGAGGCGGCCCTCCACCCACAGCCGGCCGGCGGCGTCGAAATGGCCTACGTCGCCGGTGCGGTGCCAGCCCGGGATGGACGCGCTCTGAGTTTGGGTCAGCCAGAGCCTGTCGTAGGCCTCCTTGACGTGCGGGGCGCTGACCAGGATCTCCCCGGTCACCCCGGCGTCCGTTACCGGCTGCGTTCCCGGTGCGGTGCCGTCCACCGCCAGCGGGACCACGGCCACCCGCGCCCCGTGCACCGGCGTTCCGACGCACACGCCGTTGCCTGCTCCCGGCACCGTGCCGGCGGCAGCGTCGGCGTCGGCGGCCTGGATCTGTTCAAGGCTGATGTCCGTCACGGGCAGGGCCTCGGTCATGCCGTAGGGCGTGTGCAGGGACGCCCGTGGCAGGAGCCGCTGCACCTCGGCCAGGAGCGGTTCCGGGACGGGCGCTCCGGCGGAGAGCAGCAGTTCAACCTTCCCCAGTGCCTGGCGCCCTGCCTCGCTCAGGCCATCCTGCGTGGCCAGGACGTTGCGCAGGGCTGCAGGAGAAGCGAAGACCACGGTTGCGTCGATGGCAGCCGCGGCGTCCGCCAGCGCCCGTGCCGTCAAGGTTCTGGGGGCCGTGACGTCCATGTCAGGCGTCACGGACACCGCTCCGAGTGCCGGCCCCAGCAGGGCGAACGGGGCGAAGCCCGCCACCAGGCGGGAGCCGGAACGGATCCCAAACGTCTCGGCCACGGTATCCCGCATCGCGGCCAGCTGCCGATGGGTATAAAGCACGCCTTTGGCCGGCCCGGTGGAACCCGACGTGAAGAGGACGGCGGCGGGGGCGTCCGGGTCCGGAGCGCCCGACGGCGGCACCTGGCTTCCGTCCGATCCGCGCCGCGCCAGAGCGGCGAGGGACGTTTCCACGCCCAGGATCCGACGGCGGGCGGCCGGCAGGTCCTGCACGCTGATCCGCCGCCCCGGCCAGCCGAGCACGGAGGCAGCGGCGAGGGCCTTGTCGATGCCGATGATGACATCAGGGGTGGCGCCCTTCACTGCCCGGCTGAGGCCTTTGGTTCCCAGTCCGGCGTCGGCCACCACCACCACCGCGCCCACCCGCAGGCAGGCATAGAGGGCCACGGTGAGGTCCACGCCGGGCGGAACCATCAGGCTTACCCGGCTGCCGCTCCCGACGCCGGCCTCCTGCAGCCCCTCGGCGAGGTCCAGGATGCTCCGGTCCAGCTGCTGCCAGCTGAGCGAACGGGCCACCGTTCCGTCCGCAGCCATTTCCGCGACGGCAGTGTCGCCCCCGGCGATCCCTGCGGTCTGTTCTTCGAGCATCTCCCAGAGGGGCCGGAACCCGGTGGCACCGGCCGGGTCCTTCCGCGCCTCTCCGGGGGATGCGGCTTCCGGAGCGCCGCTTCCGCCGGCACCGGCATGCCCGGCGAGCCATTGGAAAACCGGCCCGGCAATGTCCCGGTCTTCCGCCACGATGTGCCCGGCGCCTTCGAAGCGGTGCACCTGCGCGTGCGGAAGCCGGCCAACGAGGTCCTTGAGGTACCGGTCAGAAAAGATTGGGTCCCGGGGGCCCCAGAGCATCAGGGCCGGCACCTTCAGGCCGCGGAGCCCTTCTGAAACACCGGTGAGCGCCTGAAAACTGGGGTGGGAAGCATCCACGGGGATATCCGCAACGAAGTTCCCCACCCCGGTACGGCGAGAGGCGCCGTGGTAGGGGGCCATGTACGCCTTCCGGATATCTGCCGGCAGCGGCGGGTCCGCCAGCGAGTGGGTCACCCGCAGAAAGGCGTCAGACGTGGTGGTTCCCCACTTGTGCACGGCAGGGTGCAGGGCCAGCTGCAACGCCGGCGGGATTGCTGAACCGGCGGGCTGGTGGACGGCGGTGTTGGTCAGGACGACGGCGGCAAGCTGCTGCGGGTGCGCCAGGGCCCAGCCGAGGCTGATGACGCCGCCCCAGTCGTGGCCCACCGTGACCACCGGTCCGTCCAGGTCGAGCGCCGCGGTGAGGTCGCCGAGGTCGTTGATCCGGTCCGCCAAGCGGCGGAACCTGCCGGTGCGCGCTGAGTAGCCCATGTCCAGCTGGTCCACGGCAACCACGCGCCACGGGTGTGCCGGGTCTGACCCCGCGGTGAGCAGCGTCCGCCACAGATACGACCAGGTGGGGTTGCCGTGGACGCACAAAAGGGTGCCCTGCGGGACCAGGCCGCGGCGGGACAGCTGCGCGCCGTTGTCCAGCAGGTGCCAGCGATGCACCGTTCCCGGCTCGTCCGCGCCCGAGGTGGACAGCACCTCCACTTCGCGGGACCACTCCGGGTCCACGCCTGGCCAGGCGGCGGCTACCAAACGATTTCCATCATGGCGGTGTTGAGCCCGGAACCGACGCCCATGCACAGCACGCGGTCTCCGGCTTCAAGGGACTGGGCCTCGGCAGCAAGGGTCATGGGAAGGGAGGCCGGGCCCACGTTGCCCCAGTGCGGGAAGGTGATGGGCACCTTGTCGGGGTCCAGGTTGATCGCGTCGATGATCGCCTGGGTGTAGGCGTTGCTCACCTGGTGCGTGACGTAGCGGTCCATGGCTGCCCAGTCCCATTCCGGCTGGGCTTCGTGCCAGGCCTCGACGACGAGCTGCAGGCCGCCGTCGAGCAGTCCCTTGGTGTCCGTGTTCATGCCGTCGATGCCGCCCACACACAGTTCATGGTGTTGTGTTCCTGCACGCATCACGCCGCCGACGATCCTGTGGGCGCCGGGGTGCTGGTCAGCGGGGCCCAGGACGGCGGCAGCGGCACCGGAGCCCAGGGTGAGGGTGGCGAACTCGCGGTTGAAGTCCTCGCGGGTGGTTTCGGGCCGCTGCAGCCGGGCGAGGGTGGCCTCCTGCGTTGCCTCGGCATCCTCGGCGTTGACGATCATCGCGTATTTGATCTGGCCCGAGTCGATCATGCTGGCCGCCAGGGTCAGGCCGTTGACGAAGCCGAGGCAGGCGTTGGCCAGGTCGAAATTCATGGCCGACGACGGCAGGCCGAGTCCGTGATGGATCCTCACCGCTACGGAGGGTTCCAGGTTGCGCCGGGTGACCGAGGTGTTGATCAGCAGGCCGATTTCCGATGCTTCGACGCCTGCCTCGGCCAGGGCCTTGGCACCTGCTTCAATGGCGGCGTCGTCGAATGCTGTTCCCGGGGCCCACCAACGGCGGTGCGTGATGCCCGCGACCCGCTCCAGCAGCCGCGGCGGGAACTTCAGCCGCTGCAGGGTGGACGCCAACCGATGGTCGAAATCCGTAGAACTCACGATCCGCGGGGCCTCGACACTGCTCACCGAAAGCAGCCCGGTGTTGCTGTGCCGAAACGTTGCATTCCCTGCCAAAATCAAGCCCCTGTTCGTTTCCGTCCTACATCAGTGCGGTGACTGTACCCAATAAAGGCGACCCCAAAAGCTTAACTATGCCGGAAAAGGAAAAAGGACCCACGCAGCAGGAGCCGCAAGGGTTGCTGCCATGGCGTTGGGCCAAAGCGCGGCCCGCCCTCGCATGGAGGGCGGGCCGTGCGTGCGGGATCACACGGGGATCCCGGGTGCCTGGTTAGCGGCCGGGGCGGCCGTCGCCGTCGAGTTCAATCTCTTCCTTGCGCACCTCTTCGGTGACGGTGTGCTCGTCGGTGACGGTTTCCTTGTCCAGGCGCACGCGCTCGACGGGGACCGTTTCCTTTTGAACGACGGGGCGTTCCTCATGGAGGATGACCTCGTGCTCTTCCTCGCTGATGGCCGGGCCGTCCATGGCGGCACCCACGTTGGCCTCCGTGATGGGCTCGCGTTCCAGGCGGACCTCTTCACGCTGCACGGGAACAGTTTTCGTGACGTTCTCGGTGACAACGTGCTTGCGCAGCCGTGCCCGGCCGGTCTCTTCCTGGCGGGTGCCAACGTGCAGCTGCTCCTCGGAGCGGGTCATGGCGTCGTCGGTGGGGGGGCCTGAAGTGTCGTGGCCAACCGTTCCGCGGGTGTCGGTGTCACCGGCGGTGCCGGCGAAGCCCGTGCCGCCCTGGATGCCGTAGTAGGTGTAGAGCTGGTCTTCCTCGGCGGGCTCCAGGTGGCCGTCCGGGGCGACGCGGGGCGCGTCCTTGACCTTGTCCTTGCTGTGGGCAATCACAATGTCATTGTCGTCCTGGGTTGCGGAATCCAGCGGCGCGAAGGATTCGTGGCTTCCGAAGAGCCCGGTCTTCACGGTGACCCAGGTGGGCTCGGAGGTCCGGTCATCGACATAGATCTGTCCGATGGAGCCGATTTTGCTGCCGTCGGATCCTACAACGTGTCCACCGGCGGAAGTCAGGGCAGAAAGGTTCTCAGTGCTGATCACGCGTTTCTCCTTTTGTTGCTGCTTGCTGGTCTGCTGGTTGGTCAGTCAGTTTTAGAAGCGGTTCCGGGGCGGCCGGGACTGCTCGGCGGCGCGGAGTTGCTTGGCTTTCCTGGCCTTTTGCACGCGGCTGATAACGGCGGGGAGCAAGGCTAGAATCAGTTTTTTCATGATGAGGGTCCTTTGATTGATTGGTCTGCGATCTCGCTGTAGGGATCGTCCAGGTTCTTCAACGGGACGCCGCCTGCCTCCGTACCCGCATAGGCGGGCCGTGCCGGTTCCCCGTAGATGGTTTCGCCGTAGGCTGCGGGGGCGGATACGGGCTCCCGCTGGGCCTGATCTCCAAGCGCGGAAGGACGGGCCTGGGCGCTGGCTGGCGCCTGCAGCGGCCGTGGTGGAACCGCAGCCGGTGCAGTGGGTGCCGGGGCTTCCGGTTGAAGACCCCGCACCAGGCGCCCGGCAATGAGGCCCGCGCCGGCTGCAATAAGCAGGAAGGTGCCCGGGTTCCGGCGGGCGAAGGACTGCACGCCGTCCAGCAGTGTTGCCGGATCCTTGCCTTCGATCCAGGAAGCGGCAGCTGAAGCGCGCTCGGCAGCCTGCCGGACGAGGTCGCTTGCCACGCCCTGCTGTTCAGGGGCATCAGCCATGGTGTGCAGTTGGCTGGAGATGGTCCGGACACCTTCCGCGGCCCTCCGCTGCTGGCTGGCCGCCTGGTTGCCCAGGCCGGACTTCGCCTGGTTCAGAAGGTCGCTGGCACCGGATTTGGCCTCGGCGGCCACGTTTCCGGCTTCATGCTTGGCGGCCTGGACCACATTTTGGGCTCCACCGGCCGCCTGCACGGCGATCCATGACGCCTCCTGCTTGGCTGCATCCTTCTTGGTGTTTGGACTTTCCGGCTGCGCCGTAAGGTCCTGCGGTGCTGCGTTGCCGTACTGGTCGAGAGGGCTTCGGGCAGAAGCCTCAGGCCACTGGTTCTCCGTCATCATCGCTCGCTTTCAATAGGGGCAACTGGTCTCTGGTACCCAGCATGTGAAGCATTAGTAAGTAGGGTTACTAATTAGATACTAAGCACACTTGCTATCTCCGGCGCAAGACGGACCGGCCGGATCACCACACCGGGCGCGCTTTTCACCCGGAGGTGCGGATGCGGTCCTTGCCCCTTGGAAATAGCAGCCTGACCTGCGCAAACTTTGATTTTGGCTCCGTGCCAGAGGTACTGCAGAGTAGAGCCCATGGATTCGTTCACCGCCTCGTGCCATGACGGGTTGCTGCGGCTGCAGTGGGGACCGGGAGTGTTCATCACCTATGAGATGGCGGTCCGGGCCGCCCGGGCACTTGAGGGACTAAGCGGCGGCCGGACCCTGCCCATTCTCGTGGACATCACCGGCGTCACGGGACTAAGCCCGGAAGCGAGAGCGGGGATGAACGCCTACCGCGGATTTTCCCATACGGCTCTGGTCGGCGACCATCCCATGGGGACCGTGCTTGCGGCTTTCGCCCAGCAGTCACCAACCCCCTCCGCCTACTTCACCACGGAACCGGATGCCCTCCGATGGCTCTCCGAGCAGAGCGGGCGCCCTTTCCTATCGGACCGTCCAGCCCTAGGATGAACATCTCCGCGGCCTTTAAGAAATTCGGCCGCGGGCACGAGAGGTGACATCAGAAAGGAAACTTTGCACGATGGCTGAAACTCCGAACCCTATCCAGATCCAAAAGTTCCTCGGCGGCGTGGACTATCCCGCAAGCCGCAACGCTTTGTTGTCCAGCGCCAAGGACTCCGGCGCTGACGAGAACGTGATCCAGGCCCTTGAAGCCATCCCGGACCGCGAGTACGACAGTCCCACGTCCGTAAGCTCCGCCGTGTCTGACAGCAATTCCTGATTTTGTAGCGGACGCCGAGCGGCCCCTGCCTTGCCCACGGCCCGCCCTCCTGCCTGGAGGGCGGGCCGTGGCCGCTTTATTGCTGAGGTGCCTGCCGCCGTCGTACCTTCCTGCCCGGTTGCTTTTTGACCACCCTGCCCCCGGGCAGCGGCGCGCGGCGGACGACGGCGTGTCCCGGCACGGGTGCGCGGTGATCCCGGGAGCAACTGGGCAGGAACGCCCGCCTCCGGCCAATCTCTGCTGCGTCCAGCCTCGAATTCCCTAGTGGCACCTCGAACTCCAAGCAGAAGGATGACCAATGGCTGAACTCACCGCACTCGCCCTGATTTGCTCCCTGACCCCGTCGCCCGAGCCGTCCAGCAGCGAACTCATGGCCCGGCACGTGCTGGACGAGCTCGCAGCCCACGGGGTCAGCGGTACTTCGTTGCGCGTGGTGGATCACAACGTGATGCCCGGCGTCCAGGTGGATATGGGCGACGGCGACGCGTGGCCAGGAATCCGGGAACGGATCCTCGCGGCGGACATCTTTGTCCTCGCCACGCCCATCTGGATGGGACATCCGAGCAGCATCACGCAGCGGGTCATTGAGCGGCTCGATGCCGACCTTGCCGAAACTGACGAGGCAGGCCGGCCGATCATGTACGACAAGGTGGCGATCGTTGCGGTAGTAGGCAATGAGGACGGCGCGCACAAGGTCAATGCGGACGTGCAGCAGGCGCTAAACGACGTCGGCTTCACCATTCCAGCGCAGGGCGGCACGTACTGGGTGGGCGAGGCGATGCAGACTGTGGACTACAAGGACTTGGACGAGCTGCCGGAAAAGGTTGCTGCCACTACTGCCGGGGCCGCGCGCAATGCCGCCCACCTTGCCCGCTTCCTCAAAAGGGACGGCTACCCGGCCGGTTAAGGGTTGAGTCAGCCCCGGTGCTGCGGCACCGGGGCTGTTGCTTCTCCAGCCGTCTGGACCAGGTTCAACTGCCTGGATCAGGCGGGCTTGGCGAAAACGGCGGCACTCATCACTTCATAACCGACAAAGGGTTCGTTGCCTTCAACCCAGGCGTCGTGGCCGGCCGGAATAGTGTAGGCGTGGCCCGGGGTTACCGTGGCCTGCGACCCGTCCTCCATTTGTACGGTCAGGGTTCCGGCGGTGCAGATGCCCACGTGGTTGACCTGGCAGCTGTCCGTGTGGACCACGGTTTTGACGGTCTCAGACCACCGCCAGCCCGGTTCGAACGTGAATCTGCCCAGTGTGGCATCGCCAAGCGTTACTACATCCACCTGTGTCTTCGGCGGGCGGCGCTTTTCGTCGGGCTCGTCGAAGGATTTTGCATCGAGTTTTACTGCGGCCATGTCGGTCTCCTGGCAAGGAGTGTGTGGAACTGTTCATCCGGAGCCGCCAGACAGCTCCGGGGTTGGTTGGCCGGCCCGCACTGAGACGTCAATGCCAGCCAACACTGGCACCCAGCGGTATCAGAGTGCGCCCACGCCTCGGGCCTGTCAATAATTGCAGTCCCCCATTTAACTCCCGGGGAGCCCCCACATTCCAAGGGTGCGGGGACTAGGATTCGGGGATGGGACTCATCATCACACTGCTGATCATCTGGCTTGTTCTCTCCGTCCTGGGCTTCATTATCGAGGGCCTGCTGTGGCTGGCCTTCATAGCCCTGGTGCTGTTCGCCGCCACGGCAGTTTGGGGCTGGCTGAAGCGGAACGCCAGGACGTAATGTCGGGCGGCATGGCGGCGGACGACTCACCGCGAAAAAAGGAAGCCTGAGTGAAACCGTCAGTCATTGTTTTCGACGTCAACGAGACGCTGTCCGACATGGCCCCCATGGCACAGCGGTTCGTGGAGGTTGGCGCTCCCGCGCACCTGGCCAAGCTGTGGTTCGCCACGCTGCTGCGGGACGGCTTCGCACTGACTGCCGCCGGCGACAAGGGAACGTTCGCGACAATTGGCGCGGAAGCCCTGCGCTGCCTCTTCACCGCAGAGGACCTGGACCGGGACACCGAGTCAGCGGTGCAGCACGTGATGGCCGGCTTCTCCGGCCTGGGACTGCACCCTGACGTCGCTGAGGGTGTTGAAGCGCTGCGGTCCGCTGGCTACCGCTTGGCCACCCTCACGAACGGTTCCACCCAGGTGGCCGAGAAGCTGTTCACGAATGCCGGTATCCGAGGGAGCTTCGAGGTGCTGCTGTCCGTGGAGGACGCGCCGGGATGGAAGCCTGGCAAGGCTTCCTACCACTACGCCGCCGAGGCCTGCGGTGCCGCACCCGAGCAGATGCTCCTGGTGGCCGTCCACCCCTGGGACATCCACGGCGCGTCCCGGGCAGGGCTGGCCACGGCGTGGCTCAACCGCTCAGGCGCTCGCTATCCCGACTACTTCCAGGCGCCGGACCATACCCTGTCCTACCTGGCTGAGCTGGCCCCAGTGCTGGTGCAAAGCCGGGACAGCTAATCAACTGACGCCGGTCAGGCTGCCAGGTCACGTTTCCGGATCAGGCGGCCCGCAGCTGCCCCTGCGGCAAGGGCGACGGCGGCCATCAGCAGGGCTCCGCCCGGATCGAAAGCCTCAACCGGCATGGCCGACGAATGCCGGAACGGGCTCAGGTCCTGAAGCCAGACCGGCAGCCCCAGCAACTCCCCGAACTGCCCCAACACCAGGGCCACTGCCAGCGCAGCCCAGCCGAAGGGGCTGCTCCAGCGCGGCGCGAGCGCGAACACCAGCACCGTCACGGCGGGAAACACGAGCGCCGCGGGGACGTGGGCCAGGGCGGCGGCAAAGACCACGCCGGGACTGCTGCCGCCTGCCTCCATCACGGCGAGTACGGCGGCAGCCGAGGCGCCCGCGGCAGCCGCAACCGCCGTCGTCGTTATGGCCGCAACGGCAAGTGCCGCACCCAGCCAGCGGAAGCGCGACGCCGGCACGGCCAGGAGCATTTCGGCCCGCCCTTCAGCTTCTTCCGCCCTGAGGCGCAGCACTGCCTGAATTCCCGCGGCAGCAGCGAGGACCCCGGCGATGCCGAGCATGGCGGTAGTGAACAGGTCAACCATGGTGGCGTCTCCAGGAACCAGCCGGCTCATCAGTTCCATCAGGGACGGGTTTTTGGCCAGCGCGTCCCGAACCACCGGGCCCAGCCCGCCAGCCACTCCCCCCAGCACTGCTGCGCTGAAGCACCAGCCTGCCAGCGTGCCCCGCTGCAGCCGCCAAGCCAGCCCTCCCACTGATGCCGGGCCGCCGCCGGCCCTTTCCGCGCCCGATTCATCCGCCGTAATGTAGCTGGCACCCAGGTCCCTTCCGCTGCGGAGTGCTACGGCCGCCCCGCCCAGGACCACTGCCGCGCCGCCGAGCATCAGCAGCGGCAAGGGGTCAGCGTCCGTGAAGGGCCGCACCCGCTGCCCCCAGCCGATCGGCGAAAACAGCGAGGGCAAGGCGGGGGTGACCTGCAGCAGCGACATGTTGGCGGTGCCCAGGGCATCCCCGGCACCCCTGATGAGGTAAGCGGCGCCCACCAGGGCTGCGGCGGTGCCGTTGGTGCTCCGGGCGGACGGCATGATTTGCGCCACGACCGCGGCAAGGCCCACGAAGAACAGGCCCACCAGGCCTACGGCTGCCCCCGCCAGGAAGGACCCCGTTGCCGGCAGCCCGGCGCCGGCGAAACCGGCGGCAACAGCAAGGGCCAGGACCAGGTTGGCCCCGCTGCCGAGCAGCAGGGTTGCGTAGAGGGATGCGGTGCGGCTTACCGGGGTTGAGCCAAGGAGTTCGAAGCGGCCCAGGTCCTCATCGGCGCGGGTGTGCCGCACCACCAGGAACGTTCCCATCAGCCCGGCCAGCACCGCCGTGAAGGAATAGCCCTGGAAGAACGTAACCGCACCGGTACTGATGCCGTCAGGGAGTCCCCGGAGGAAGAGGAAGGCCGGGCTGGCGGCAGCCACCGCAACCAGTGCAGCGCGCTCACCGTCCGCCCCAAACTGCGTGGTGACTGCAGTGGCTGCGGCATATCCCAGGCCGGCAATCCCCAGGATCCAGGCGGCGAGGATGCCGCGGTCCCTGCGTGCCTGGAGCAGGGCCAGGCGGACAACGGCGTTCATCACCGCGCGTGGCTCTGCCGGGCCGCATCCTGTTGGGCCGCGTTTTGCTGCACATCCGGCTGCGGACTGGACTGGTCGCTGTAGTGGCGCAGGAACAGTTCTTCCAGCGACGGCGGCGTGGCGGTGATGCCCGTAACCCCGGCCGACGCAAGGGCTTCCAAAATGGCACCAAGGTGGGCTGCGTCGGCGTCAAACTCGATGGCTTTCCCCTCAGCGCGGAGATCGTGGATGCCCGGAACTGCCGCCAGCTCTTCCGGTTGCACATCGGCGGTGACGCGGAAGCGGGTCCGGGTGAGGTGCCGGAGCTCGGCCAGGGTGCCGGATTCGACGGCGGTCCCCGCCCGGATGATGGTCACCCTGCTGCACAACTGTTCCACCTCTGCCAGGATGTGGCTGGACAGCAGCACTGTGGCCCCTTCGGCAGCGACCCGGCGGACATGGCGGCGAAAGACAGCGTCCATCACAGGGTCCAGTCCCGAGCTAGGTTCATCCAGCAGGTAAAGCTTCGCGGGCCGGGAAAAGGCAGCTATCAGGGCCGCCTTCTGCCGGTTGCCCTTAGAGTAGGTCCGTGCTTTCTTCCGCGGATCGAAGTCGAACTCGTCAATAAGCTGCCGGCGCAGGCTTTCATCCGCCCCGCCCCGAAGCCCGGCGAGCAGGTCGACCACCTCGCCGCCGGTCAGGTTGGGCCACAGCGTGACGTCACCGGGAACATAAGCGATATCCCGGTGTGCCCGTACCGGTTCGGCCCAAGGATCGATGCCGAACACCTGCGCTGTTCCCGACGTGGGCCGGACCAGTCCCAGGAGGATCCGGAGGGTAGTGGACTTCCCGGCTCCGTTGGGGCCCAGGAAGCCGTGCACCTCGCCCGGCATGACGGTAAGGTCCAGGCCCGCGAGCGCGGCCGTCCGGCCGAAGTTCTTGGCAAGGCCTTGGGTGTGGACGACTGGTTCTGCGTGCATGGCCGATCCATTCCTTGAGTGCAGCAATCACGTCCAAGGCGGATGCCATGGGGCGCGCCGCATGCCTTTCCGCACGCGGGCCGACCAGGCTTCCCGGCTCTCCGGTCCACATAATACAAGTGCCGCATTGACGGCGGAAGGGACCAGCGAAACGCCACCCTGCCACCTGTTGCGCCGCCGTCGTACGTTCCTGCCCGGTTACCCACCGCAGCTGACGGGCACCGCGCCGCGTACGACGGCGTGTTCCGGCTACTGCAACGCCGCGTGGGCCGAGGGAATCGGCTCCATCCTCTCCGTTCCGCTCCCGCTGGAGGGCGAAGCAAGCGCCGGGCTGAACTGCTATTCCACCCGCACGCACGCCTTCAGCGACAAGCGGGGGTTTCGTCCCTCTCGAAGGACCCGGACGTGCTGACGCACTTCGACGACTGACTACGGTTTTAGAGGGCCGCGCCAGCATCAGTGCCCCGGCGGGGTGCGTTAGTGCCCCGCGCCCAGCCTTCCGCCGAGGCGTTCGCGCATGGTGGTGCTGGCGTCGTTCAAGCCGATGATCTTCACGTCCTTGCCATGGGCGCGGTACTTCTCAGTGATCGCGTCCAGTGCGGCGATGGTGGAGGCGTCCCAGAGGTGTGAGGCGTGCATGTCGATCACCACGTACTCCGGGTCTTTCGCATACTCGAACTGGGTGTAGAGGTCGTTGGAGGACGCAAAGAACAGCTCCCCGTTCACCACGTAGGTGGCAGTTTCCTGTCCCGCCGCGCTGGAGACGGTCCGCTCGACCGTGACGAAGTGGGCCACCCGCCGCGCGAACAGCACCATGGCCACGAGTACCCCGACACCGACGCCGATGGCCAGGTTGTGCGTGGCAACGGTGACGATGACGGTGGCCACCATGACCATGGTTTCGCTCTTGGGCATCATCTTCAGGGTGCGGGGGTGGATGCTGTGCCAGTCGAACGTGGCCCACGCAACGAAGATCATCACCGCCACCAGAGCAGCCATGGGAATCACGGAAACCACCCCGCCGAGTGCCACCACGAGGATCAGCAGGAAGACGCCGGCCAGGAAGGTGGAGATCCGGGTGCGGGCGCCGGAGGCCTTGACGTTGATCATGGTCTGGCCGATCATCGCGCAGCCGCCCATGCCGCCGGTGAACCCGGTGACCAGGTTGGCCACGCCCTGGCCCCACGCCTCTCGGGTCTTGTTCGAGCGGGTGTCGGTGATGTCGTCCACGAGCTTGGCGGTCATGAGGGACTCGAGGAGTCCCACAAAGGCCATGGCCAGCGCAAACGGAAAAATCACCTGCAGGGTCTCGAGCGTGAACGGAACGTCGGGGATGAACAGCGACGGCAGCGAATCGGGCAGCCCGCCCTTGTCCCCCACCGTGGGGACGGCAACGGAGGCCATGACCGTAATGAGGGTGAGGACCACGATGGCCACCAGCGGGGCGGGGACTGCATTGGTCAGCTTCGGCAGGCCGAACACGATCAGCAGGGCCAGCGCCAGCAGGGGGTAGACCAGCCATGGGACGCCCAGCAGCTCGGGGACCTGGGCCATGAAGATCAGAATGGCGAGGGCGTTGACGAAGCCCACCATCACCGAACGCGGAATAAAGCGCATCAACCTGGCCACGCCGGACAGTCCCAGGATGATCTGGAAGACGCCGGCCAGGACGACGGCGGCAATCAGGTAGTCCACGCCATGGGACTTCACGAGCGGGGCAATCACCAGGGCCACTGCGCCGGTTGCCGCGGAGATCATGGCAGGCCTGCCGCCCACGAACGCGATGGTGACGGCCATGGTGAACGATGCGAAGAGTCCCAGGCGGGGATCCACCCCGGCGATGATAGAGAAGGCGATCGCTTCCGGGATCAGCGCCAGCGCGACGACGAGCCCGCCGAGGACCTCAGTCTTCAGCCTGCGCGAAGACTTCAAGGTTTCCCTCACAGACTGCAGCTGTTCCGGGGTGTAGGCGGGGGTGTCCGCGGCGGTTTTGACGGCCATTACTGGCTCCGTTCATGGTCAGGAAGACGCGCGTCAGCGCCCTCGCTCTGTCGAAGAATGAAGGGGCGCAGCGCCGCGCCGATGGGGGCGGGAGTACGCGCAGAGGACTGACCGCCACCGCCAACTCCACCCTAACGTAATGGTAGAGTTCCGGGTACTTACAGAGGAGCACTCAATGGCAGCACGAACTTCCACTATGCACATCGGGGAGCTCGCCGAGCGTACAGGTTTGTCCCTGCGCACCATCAGGCATTACGACGACGTGGGGCTGCTTCCAGCCACGGCCCGCACCGATGGCGGCTTCCGCGTTTATTCGGAGGACGACTTTGAGCGCCTGATGGTGGTCAAGCAGATGAAGCCACTGGGGTTTTCGCTGGAGGAAATGGCAGAGATTCTGGAGATCTTCGCCTTGCCGCAGGACGGCGGCCCAGGCGAGGAAGCGCAGGCCAAACTCGCCGGCTTCCTGGAGAAGGCCGTTCACGAGCGGGCAAAGATGGCCCGGAACCTGGCGCAGGCGGATGAACTAATCAAGAGGTTGAAGGGCTTCGCCTAGGGCGCGCTCCCGGCCATCGATCCTGGTTTGGGAGCACGGCAAGGGGGCGGTGGATTACTCCACCGCCCCCCTCGCCTTTACTGGTGCTTCTACCTGCTAGCCCTGGCGCGCCTTCACGCGCGGGTTCTTCTTGTTGATCACGAAGGTGCGGCCCCGGCGGCGAACGATCTGCGCGCCCGGGATCTTCTTCAGTGCCCGCAGTGAGTTACGTACTTTCATCAGTTTCTCCTTTGGTGTGTTTCGAATGGTTCATTCAGTCCGAACGGATCCTGGAACGAGTCGGCGGCCGAGGCCATCTCGTTGTCGGTCAGCTCACATGCGTTCAACAGTGCGGCAATCTCAGCGGGGTCCAGATCGTCGCCGGTGACGGCCAGGACCGTTCCACGGTTGCCGTATTCCTGGTGCCAGCACAGTCCATTCCCCGCACCTGCCGGCGGGGTCTGCAGGAGCGGTTCGCGGTCGGCTTCCCAGGGCCCGGTGTTTTCGAGCCAGACCCGGGGGCCGATCCCTTGGATGGCGATTTGGCAGCCCGGCGCCGATGCCACCCAGAGCCTTCCGCGCAACCAGCAGGAGCCTTCGGCGAGCGCCTTCAGCGCATGGCGGAAACGTTCCGGATGCAGCGGCCGACGGACCCGGTGCACCACCGTCGAGAAGGGTGCCGAGGGCCGCTCCGGTGCACGCACCGAACCGGGGACCGTTCTGGCCATGGCCCCTGCCAGCCGGTGCCCGCCCAAACGCACGGCTCCGTCCGCATCTGCAATCACCGCATGCGGGGCCAGCTCCTTCAGCAACTGGACGCCGCGGAAGCGCAGGGCCGGATCCACCGGAACCAGGGCAGGATCGGACAGCATTACGGTGTCGCTGAAGGACAGCTCCCGCACCAGGAATTCCCCCGGCGTCCGGTCATCTTCGGGAACGGGGGTAAACCCGGATTCGAAGAGGCTGTGGTGGTCCCAGATCTGGTCTTCCACTGCCTCGGGAGTGCAGGCCACAACCGCGGAGTCCACGGTGACCGTACTGCCCAGCCCCTTCAGCAGGGCGCCCACTGCCATGGATGACTCCACCGCCGCCGGCAACCCCAGGATGACGTGAGATCCCGGCTCAGCCAGTCGCTGCAGAGCCGGCACCACATCCAGCCGCACTGTGCAGTTCAGGCATCCGTGTTCGAGCGTGGACTCGTGCCGCTCCATGCAACGGCCGTCCTCGAAAACACGCCGGACCACCACTCCGCCTTCAAGCAGGTCATGAAGCACCACCAGGGCGCCGGGCCTTTCCGCGGCCAGCGTGGCACAGGCTTTCTGCCGGGCAAAGAGGTCGAGGGAGCTCACTACGGTAACGAACATGCCCGCCACTCTATTGCGAATGGTTCTCAAATGCAAAAGAGTCGCGGCAGCATCCGTTTCAGTTGCGGAACATGTGCCAAGGTATGCCGGTGACAGCGGCACCGGCAGGATGTCTCTTGCTCCTGCCTGCGCCGCTGCCTTCCCGGTTTCTGGTATCCCTGCTCAGCCGAGCGAGGCGAGGAGATCGGCGCATGCCTGCTCGCAGCGGCGGCAGGCCTCGGCACACACCCGGCAGTGTTCATGCATGGAGGCGTGCTCCCCACATTCGTCGCCACAGGCTTTGCAGGCGGCACGGCATGCTTCCAGTACTGCCCTGGTGACGTTGGCGTCGTAGCCGGTGTGGCGCGAGAGGACGTTCCCTGTGGTGACACAAACATCCGCGCAGTCAAGGTTGGCGCGGATGCACTTGGTGAGCTCAGCCACCATGTCTTCGCTGAGGCAGGCGTCTGCGCAGGCGGTGCAGGTCTGCGCGCACTCGAAGCACGCCTGGATGCACTCGGCCAGCTTGGCTTTGTCGATGCTTCCGAGGTCTTTGGGGTAGGTGTCCAGCATGGACTGTACGTGTGTCATTGGTTTCTCTTTCCAGGTTGTCATTGCAGACGTTTCAGGACTGTGAAAGCGCCTGCAGGATCTCAGGCCCTCAGAGGTCCCCGTTTACGTCCGACTGAAAAAGCTGGACTACCGTTAGCGCGCGCAGTACGGGTTCAGGAGGGACAGCGGCAGGAATGCCGTCTGCCGCGGGCATGCCATGGGTAAGGAAGAGTGGCTCCGGCACTCCTGTTTTCAGCGGGGCCGGCTCGCCGCGCGGAGCCGAGGGCCTGATGCAACACTCCTGCACTGGCACTGCAGGACCAACGGAAAAGCCGGTGGCCCGGCCCGAAAGGCCAGTGGGTTGCCCTGCCGGGGAAACCCCAGCATGTGCGGCCGGCTTCACAGGCAGTGGTGTCCGGCGTTGTGCGCAGGCGCTACTTCCAGGGTGCCGTGGGCGGGGACTAGCCCATACCGGCTGCCGTGGGTGTAGGAGGCCCAGTCATCATCTCTTTTCACGGCTCCTTCCCGTGAGAATGTCCACCTTTTGTCTGCATCAGCGCTATGGCATCCGCTTGGTCCAGAAGGTTCCCTCGTTCACGGGGCGAATAGTCGGCTGCAGTGATGGCATCACGCATCCGGTCCAGGTGTTCCAGGATGTCCGCCCGATACTGGCCCTTGCGGTCGCACCAGGTGAGCTCCTGCAGGAGCCCCAGAAGGCGGCCAGCCACAACAGGATCATCAGTTCCGTAATGCCGGGGCTGGTTCACTGCCAGGTCCAGGAGATCCCTTAGGCGTGGAAGCGACAGCACCACTCTCACATGCCCATCGTTGTCGGTAAGGTGCTCGGGCCCTGGGTTCCTTCCCACCAGCCGGCACAGGAGATCGGAGAGGTGGCCGATCACATGCACCGCTGTGGTGGGGTCGTTGATGCCCGGCGAAAGTGCCCTTGCCGCCACATCGACCAGTTGCCGGAACCCGAACCCGACATCTTGGACATTGGTCCGCTCGAAGCCAGTGGCTACGGCGTTGTTCACGTCTCTGGCCAAATTATCGCTGACTTCAGCCGTAAAGGCCGTTCCCGCCGTGGCAGGCCGTTCCGTGAGGGCGGGCCATGCAGTCGCGAAGGGAACTCCCTCGATGACGGATGTTCCGGGTTCCCGATCGATCCGCACTACTGCCCCCGCTTTCTTGGCGGCCTCCATCAATGCCTCCCCATCCAGCGAGGTCAGGAACCCGGAGCTGGTGGATCTGATGATGAAAGCTTCGGAGGCGGGGACCGGCTCCGGCCCCCGCGGAGGCCGGTTCTCGGGGAAAACACGGTCTATTGTTCCCTGGGTTTCAACGTTGACCCGCCGCATCATCGTTTCCACCCGGATTTCCCGGGCGAGGTGCGCCAGGAAAAGCACCAAGCCCATGACACTGGCAATGGCAAGCACAAAGGCGACCGTGACGGATATTTCCGGGACGAACAAGGTGCTGCCGCTGCCTTCCCCGCGCACACTTCGAAGGACAGTCAAAGCGAAAGCAAAAGCGGCCAGGAAAAGTGCCAGCGTGCCGTGGACAAAACGGTCCGAGGTGAAGGTCCTCAATAGCCTCGGAGAGAACTGGCTGCTGGCCAGCTGAAGGGTGACAACGGTCAGCGAGAACGTCAGGGATGTGACAGTGATAAGGGATCCCGCAATTGCCTGCAGGACGGCACGGGCGGCATCCGGTCCGCCGCTGAAAAGAAGAACAGTGACGCACGTGGGCAACCGGCCATCAACGGCAGAATCCAACGCCGGCAACACCATTCCCAGGGTTACAGCAATCACAACTGCCAAGGCCGGAAGAGGCCACAACTGCGTCCGGAGCGAGTCCAGCCACTGGGCCCGCCCCTTGCCGGTCAAACCCGTTCCGTTCGCATCAGGGGTGCTGCAGTCATAGGCTCCTACTTGCTGGGAGAACCAGATGCTTACCGGGCAGTTCGCCGCCGTCTGCTGCCCTTCCCACTGGCCCGTTCTCGCTGAACCGGAAATACTAAGCGTACTGTCAGGTATGTTCCCTTGTCCGTGGTTCCAAAACAACCATCCCTAGGAGCATGATGTTGATCCCAGCTCAACTGAAGCGGCCGGATACCTATGTGGTTTGACTCCTGGTCGGAAGTGCTGCGTGTCCTGATCATCGGTTCGGTCTCATATGTGGCTCTTGTGGCAGTCCTGCGGTTATCGGGCAAGAGGACTTTGGGCCAGCTGAACGCGTTCGACTTCATTGTGACCGTGGCCTTCGGATCCACCCTCGCAACAATCCTGCTCAGTTCCGACGTCGCCTTCCTTGAAGGGCTCGCAGCGCTGGCGCTGCTCGCGGCACTTCAGTTCGTCGTCGCCTGGGTGTCCGCGCACCTGCCCGGTGCCAGGTCTGCTGTTACCGCCCGGCCTGTGGCACTGGTGGTTTCCGGTGAAATCCAGCATGCCCAGCTGCGGCGGAACCGGCTCAGCGAGTCTGAGGTGCTGCAGGCAGTTCGCGCCACAGGTTCCGGCGACATGTCCGAGGTAGCAGCAGTGATTCTTGAAACCAACGGGACCATCAGCGTCATCCCGGTGAGCAAAGCGGGGAACGGTTCAGCCCTCAAAGGCGTTCGGAATGCAGGCGGGTTGGAGCGCCCGTGACAGGACGGGAACCCAGCGGAAAAACCGCCCGCAGCCCCACTGAAAAATTACGGCTACAGAGCGCAGAGGTCCTGGCACGTCGGCTGGATAAGCCCATGGGCATCCTGGGCGTCATCTTCCTCTTTGTGGTACTCGGTCAGCTGATAGCAACAGAGCCTGCCATGATCCGCGTGTTCACCGTCGCTGGCTGGGTCTTTTGGGCGATATTTGTCGCCGAGTTCATCTTGCGCGCCTACATTGCGCGCTTCAGCAAAGACTTTTGGAAAAAGAGCTGGTGGCAGGTGGTTTTCCTCCTGGTACCGTTCCTGCGGTTCTTCCGCGCCCTTCAGGCGCTCAGGCTGGTCCGGCTCGCCAGGCTCGCCCGCTATGGTTCAATCCTCTCGGCAGGCGTCCGAGGTTCCCGCTCGGCCGGGAAGCTCCTGACCAGCAGGATCGGCTGGCTTACGGCTGTCACCGCCGTCGTCATTCTGGCATCCAGCCAATTTCTCTATGCAACCGGCGAGCCAAATTCCTATTCCCAGGCGCTCTTCGAAACAACCATGGCCGCCACTACCGGCAGCGGAATTACTGGCACCAGCCTCTTCTCCCGGATTGTCCAGGTTCTCCTGGCCATCTACTCTGTTGCCGTCTTCGCCACGTTGGCCGGCACCCTCGGGGCCTACTTCCTCCGCCAGAAAGCGTAGCTCGGCTTGGGCGCCCACCCCGTGGGTAATGGTTAGACATGACAGAACCGGCCCCCACCGAAATCTATACGCGCGCCACAAGCGAGGGTGAGCGCCGGTTGTCCATGCCCCCGCTCGAACAGGTATCAACAGGCTTCATTGCAGGTGTCACGATCGTATTCGGCATCATCGCCCTCGCCGTTTCCCAACATCTCGTTGAGCCCGCGCTGGGAACGGGGCTAGGCAAGCTGGCAGGGGCGCTGGCCTTCGGCATCGGGCTGGTATTCCTCATCACCGGCCGCTCAGAACTGTTCACGGAAAACTTTTTCGGCCCGGTGGCTGCGGCGATTGAACGGCGGCAAGGATTTGCATGGGTCCGCCTGGTCCGGCTGTGGGCGATCATCCTGGTCCTGAACCTGCTGGGCGGGGCCGTGATGACAGCTGTCTTTGTGGTTGAGGGTGCGCTGCCGTCCGGCGCCCACGAAGTCCTCACCAAGGTGGCCGAAGAAATCAACGGCAAGAGTGGACTCGCCACCTTCATGCGCGCCATAGCAGCCGGAACACTCCTGACCTTGCTCTCGTACCTGCTCCACGCCGTCAACTCTGCCGCAAGCCGCATCATTCTCGCTTACTTTGCCGGCGTCTTCCTCGCGCTGGGCCCCTTCGACCACGTGGTGGTCACCGCACTGCACCTGCTGGCGGGCATGTGGCTCGGCGCTGAAGTTACCTACCAGGAGCTCGGCATGCACATCCTCCTGGTTGCCGCCGGAAACCTCGTGGGGGGTCTGCTGCTCATGACGCTCACCCATACAGCCCAGGTCAAGGGAGCAGGCAAGGACTAGCGGGCAGACAGGTGCTCCAGCATGGCGCCGGCAATCTCGCGCGGAGAATCCTCCATCGGGATGTGTTTGCCAGCCACCTCAACCAGGTCGCTGGAGGGCACTTCGGCGGCGTAGCGGCGGGCAAAGCTGACCTTCTGGAAATCATCGTCCCTGCCCCAGATCAGCCTCGTGGGCACGGCTGCGGTCTTCAGCGCAGGGAGCAGATCCAGGGTGTAGCGGGGGTCCGCCGCGCCGGCCATGGCCATCCATGAACGGGCACGGGCCGGGCTCCGCCAGGGAGAGACGTAATCATCCACCTCCTCCAAGCTGAGGCGCCGTTCAACGGTCAACTGCATGGTTTTGGTCCTCGCCGCCAGCAACTCCTCTGGGCTGGTGGCTGCACGGAGATCCGGGTCACGGAACCGCTCCACAGCCGGCACCGGCCAGGAATCGAACATCACGGCGTTGACCAGCACCAGCCTTGTCACCCGGCCTGAATAAGCGGCCAGGTGCTGGGCCACTCCCCCGCCGATGTCATGGGCGGCTACGGCGAAAGTGTCCAGGCCGAGCGCATCCGCCGCGTCCTCGGCCACCTTGGCCAGTGCCGGGACGGTGGCCTCCTCGACGTCCAGCTCCCCTTGGCTGCGCCCGAAGCCGGGAAAGTCCAGCGCCAGGCAACGCAGCTCAGCCGCCAGCAAGGGCAGGACGGGCTGCCAGACACGGCTCCAGAAAGTTCCGTGCAGAAGCAGCAACGGGGGTGCGTCCGGGCTCCCCGCTTCAAGGTAGGACAAGTTGGTTCCGTTCACTTCCACCGTTTTCCGGTCTACCTGGGACTTCACGGTCATGGACAGCTCCTTTTGTCGGCGGTTTCAGACGAGGCGTGCACATCAGGCGTCGGCGGGCAGTGCAATCCACCCGTCTTGGCTACCTACCCTTCCATAGGCTTTGGAACCGTTTTCCGGCAGATCATTGCCCGCACAACTCTTGCTTTATAGGCTCGCTGGCATGCTCCCACTCGGATTCCTGGACATCGCCTCACTCGATCCTGCCCGTTCCGCGGCCTTTTATGAAGGCGTCCTCGGGTTCACCACCACCCCCGGGGCCCACACCCGCTTTCACGGCGGAAACATCGAGGGCGGTTTTCCCGACCTCCGCGGCGGCTTTGCACCGGTTGTGGAGGTGCTCGAGCCAGGGGACATCCTGCCGTATTTCGAACCCCAGGACCTGGAGGCGGCACTTGCCAAGGCAGTGCGGCACGGCGGCAGAATTCTCCTTCAACCTGTGGAAAGCGCCCCCGGGCACTGGATCGCGATCGTCGCCGACCCCTCCGGCGCGAAGATCGCACTCACCCGCATCAACCGCCAGGAACACCAGGGTTTCGAATGAGCGCCAAAAGTGATACAGGTGTGACCACCTGACAGGGTGCCCGAAGCTAGGCTGGGTGAAGGGCGCTTACCGGGAGCCGGGAATGGCCGCGCTGAGCTGGTCCCCGCCAGGAGTGCTTCGCCGCCCGCTCTCGCCGCTGCGGGGCATTTTCTGTGGCTCCTTCTGGCCCTTCTGCTGGCAGGTGCCGCCTCCTACACGCAGGGCAGCCGGTACGCCATCGTTCCTGATCATGGCCCGGTACCAGCAACCGGCGTTGTTTCACCAGGCCGGGCCGGCAGTTGCGGCTGAAGAGCTGGACAAGGACTGCTGCGAACGGCGCCAGGCTCCCCGCAGTGACCCAGCCCCGGTGAGATCCGGCACGGTAGACCCTCCCGCACTGACGGGCTGGCAGCCGGGAGACGGGATGGTCTCCGTGTCTTCACAGCCACCAGGAAAATCCTGTCCCGTCATGTTGCCTATGCCGCGGGGATCGCCCGTGCAGCGGTCCAGGCATGCCGCACCGCCTTCAGGGCCTGTGCCGGCGAATGCGGAGAGCATGCTTCGCTGCAGCGGCACTGTGAGGTGTGCGCGAAGGCCTGCCGTCGGTGCGAACGCGCCTGCACCGAACTCCTCACCTCCCTGGGCTAGCAGCAGGCGGACCAGATGGAACATCCACAGATCTCCCGGGTGGCCCGGCGTGCCCGTCAACAGGAAAAGCTCAGGGCGGCCACCGGCCGACCGCCCCAGGATTCCCAACTGCGGCGGATGCTGACCTCGCACGTGCAGTGCGGCGAGGAGATGCAGCTGGTCACAGACCTGGCTATGCCAGGGGAACCAGTCACGGAAAGGAACGACGGCGGCATGGCCACCTACCGGTGTGCGTGCGGGTTCAGCTTCGATCAGCGGCAGGACTGACTGGGGCACTTCCTGAAGCGCCCGAAGCCAGTAACAGGTGAGTAACCAGTCCGGGAATAGCCATTGCATATCAGTTACAGGCGTTGAGTTGGAGTTCAGTGGCTGCCTAACGTGGAAAGCGGGGGCTTGCCGATTCACCGGGAAACCAATTTTCCCGGCTGGGATTCCAATGCCCACCTGATTCAAGAAGTGACGAGGGGCTTCGATGGCACTGTCTGAAGAAGAGCGCAGGCGCCTTGACATGCTTGAGCAGCAACTGGCCTCAAGTGACCCGGATTTGTACCAGAAACTGCAGGCCGGTACGCCCGGCAAACAGCGGAGGGAGGCCGCCGGCATGGTCCGCGGTGTCCTGACTCTGATCGCCGCTTTGACGCTCGTCATCGTGGGGAGCGCGACAGAACTCATCATCGTCGGCGCGGCCGGCTTCCTGCTGATGATTGCCGGAGCGCATTGGTTCCTTGATGGCTACCAGCACCAGGGCGGCAGCCGGTGATGGGCGTCAGTGTAGGCCAACGCCTCAGGAGAGCGCTTTTGCACGGGCACCACACGAGGTGATGATTTCGGTCTCTCGGCGAGGACCGTACGCCCGGCGGGCAACAATGACACCTCAAAAAGGAATCAGGAAAGAGAGGAAGCGAGATGTACGCACCACCGGGCGTAGGTCGCGGAAGATCGACAAAAGCTCTTGCCGCCGCAGTTTCCGTGCTTTTCCTTGCCGCCTGTTCCGGAGCACCTGAGGAAGACACCTATGCGATCGCCAATGGGGTTAATGCGGATATCGGTGATGTGGAGGTCCGCAGCCTTCTGATCGTCTCGGCAGCCGAATCAGAACCCGGACGGTTGCTGGGCACACTGTTCAACAAATCCCCAGAGGCGGTGGAGGTTTCCATCGCCGATGCCGACGACAAGTTGGCCGTTACGGTTGAGGGCGGAGCCAGCCACGGTTTCGATACAAACCCCGCCGTACTCAACTCAGTGGAGGACATCCCCGGGTCCCGGGTAACAGTGGATATCTCGGTTGGCCCGGAGAAGGAAGAACTACAGGTGCCTGTCCTCGATGGAACCCTGGACGCCTATAGGCCCTACCTGCCTCAGTAGCGCCTTTACCCTGGGCAACCGGAAAAACTGAAGGGTGCGGCTCCGGTGGAGCCACACCCTTCCGTATTGAAGCCTGCCGGACCGGACCTAATCCTTCTTGAAAGCGTCCTTGACCTTCTCGCCGGCCTGCTTAAGGTCGCCCTTGGCCTGGTCTCCGCGGCCTTCCGTGGCCAGGCTCTCATCGCCGGTGGCTTCGCCGGTGGCTTCCTTGCCCTTGCCGCCCAGCTTCTCGGCGGCGTTTCCGATTTTGTCGTCCAAACCCATGGTGTTTCTCCCTACGGTCGGCTTCCGCCGGCATGCCACCGGCGGCTAACACTTCCATCGTAACCATACTCGGCGTCGATAGGCTGGACCGGTGCCCAACCTTCCTGCCTTGGTTCCCACGCTGGTGGCCCTTGCCATCCTGATGGCGGTGGCCACGGCAGTCCTCTGGGGCGCCCGCTCGCCGTCGTTCCTTGCACCGTCACTGGCCGTCGTCCGCGGGGCCGCGCAGCTGGCCCTCATCAGCCTGGTGCTGGGCGGCATCATCACCGACCCCTTCTGGGTGGCAGTGGCCCTGCTGGTCATGTTCAGCGTG
The DNA here is from genome assembly GCF_005796225.1 of Pseudarthrobacter sp. NamE5. Classification (GTDB taxonomy): domain Bacteria; phylum Actinomycetota; class Actinomycetes; order Actinomycetales; family Micrococcaceae; genus Arthrobacter. The sequence continues at coordinate 136,357 of NZ_VAHO01000009.1, read as the reverse complement.
GCGGCGGTGACCGCCACGCGGCGGCTGGCCTGGTCCTGGCACCGGTTCGCTGCAGTGGCAGCAACCATGGCGGTGGGCATTGCAGTGACTCTGGTGGTCGTGTTCGGCACCGGCGCCGTCGCGCTGGAGCCGCGGTATGCCCTGGCCGTGGGCGGCATCGTGATTGGCAACTGCATGACCATCGCCGTCCTCGCCGGGCGCCGGTTCTTTGAGGCGGTCCGCGGCGAGTGGGACCAGGTGGAGGGCTGGCTGGCCCTCGGTGCCGCGCCTCGGCGGGCCACGCTCACCCAGGCCCGCCTGTCCATCCATTCCGCGTTGATCCCCTCGATCGACCAGACCAAGACCACTGGGCTGGTCACCCTCCCTGGCGCTTTTGTCGGCGCAATTTTCGGCGGCGCGTAGTGGTCCTGGCCGCAATCCTCGCGGCAGGTGCCATCACCGCCGTCGCGCTGCTCCGCACCCTAGGCGGGATCAAGGTGCGTCCGGAGCGGATTTAAGCCACCACCTGTACTACGTCGCGGCCACCGTGCAGTTGGCAGCGTCCGCCACCACGTCCTCGAGGTTCCCGGTCCGGTGCAGCACCTCCAATTGACGCACCGCCCCCGTGCCGGTGCCCAGCAGTTCGTCCACCAGGGACTCCACCTGGTCAAGGTCCCCGATGTCCTGCAGCGCTTCCCGGATGTGGTTCAGGAGGGAGTTGACGACGCCGAGCGCCGGGGATGGGCGGCTGGTCACCGGATCCACAAGTTCAGCACGCAGTCCCCAGCGGCTCGCCTTCCAGCCGGCCAGCCTCAGCAGTGCGACGGGCACGGGCGGCGGCTCGGTCCCCGCCCGCCATTCGCGGGCCGCGGTCTCGACGAGGCCGCGGACAATGCCGGCCAGCAGCACGGTGTTTTCCGGCCGGAGGCATACATCAGCAATCCGGACCTCCACCGTGGGATAGTGCCGGGAGAGCCGTGCGTCGAAATAGATCATGCCCTCGTCCAGCGCGACGCCGGTATTCACCATGTCGTGGACCAGCTGGTGGTAGGCGTCCGGCGTACGGAGGACCTCCAGGGGCCCGGCGGACGGCCACCGGTTCCACACCTGCGAGCGGTAGCTGGCGTAGCCTGAGTCCCTCCCGTGCCAGAACGGTGAATTGGCACTCAGCGCGATCAGCACCGGCAGCCAGATCCGCGTCCGGTCCAGCACGCCGACGGCTTCCTCCGGGGATTCCACGGAGACGTGGATGTGGCAGCCGCAGGTGAGCTGTTCCCGGGCCGTCAGCCCGTATTCTTCCGTCATAGCTTTGAAGCGCCGGAGCTGCACTGGATGGGGATCGGCCGGAAGCGGCGAGGTCCCCAGCGCGGCCACCCTGACGCCGATGTCCTCCGCGGCCTGGCGGGCGATGGCCCTTCCTGCGATGATGTCCGCTTCGAGCCCGGCCATGGTGGAGTGCGGCGGCGTGACCACTTCGATCATTTCCTGCTGGAACTCGGCAGTGAGGACGGGTCCGGCATTGGCAGCAAGGGGACGGACGTAGAGGTCGAGTAGCGCCCCCGCCATGGGCACGGCTTCCCCCGTGGCCGGGTCCACAAGGAGCAGCTCTTCCTCGATTCCGAAGGTCCGTGGCCCTGCCCCTGCCCCGCCTGCCCTCTCATTGCCGTAGATGTCCATCGCCGTCGTCCTTTGCTCGTTGCATCACAGCAAGCTCGTCCCAAAGGCACGCCAGCGTGGCCGCGCCCTTCATCAGGACGTCCAAGCTGGCGCTTTCATCGCTGTCGTGCCAGTGGTCCTCCACCAGTCCGGTGCCGAAGAACAGCACGGGCGCGTTCAGTGTGCTGGCCAGGAGCTCTGCCGGTCCGCCGCCGGCGTTGCCCATCCTGCCCACTTTTTCGGTTTGGAACCCGGCCGCCATGGCCCGCTCCAGCGCGGCGACGGCGGGGTGGTCCGGGGTGCGGTACGGCGCCTGGGCCGTCAGCAGGTCCGGCACCAGAGAATGTCCGAAGGCGTCCCCGATGGTGGTTTCCACCCAGTGCTGCAGCTGATCCGCCAGCTTCTCCGCCTGCTGCCCAGGGACCGTGCGGAAGCTGAGGTCCGCCGCCGCCACTGCCGGCACTGCCGCACGGGACACACCAAGCGGGTCGCCGGCAATGATGGAGGTGACCTCGACGGCGGGACGCAGCCACAGCCGCTCCAGTACCGTATACCCCTCCTCGCCGGTGATGGCGCCGGTCTCGGACCGCTTCAGCCAGTCCTCCTCGCTGAACGGAAGGTCCGCGAACGCGCGCCGCAGGTGCTCCGGAAGCGGCTCGACGTCGTCGTAGAACCCCCGGACGGCGATCCGCCCGTCGGCGTCGTGCAGGAGTGACAGCAGCCGGCCCAGCTCGAAGGCGGGATTGGGCGCGTTGCCGGAGACTGCGCCGCTGTGGACGTCTCGCTCCGGCCCGTACACCTCAAGTTTGGCGGTCAGCATCCCGCGCAGGCTCACGCACAGTGCCGGGTGGTCCTGGTGCCAAAGGAGGGTGTCGAAGAAAACCACGACGTCGGCCCGGAACCTGTCCGCCTGCTCCTCCAGGAGCTTGGCCAGGTTTGGGGAGCCGCCCTCCTCCTCGCCCTCGATGAGGAACTTCAGGTTGACGGCAGGGGCCGTGGAGTGAGAGAGCGTTGGCGATTTTCCCGCATCAAGTGAGAGAGCGTCCGGGGTTTGCGGGCCAGAGGCGATGGAGCGTTTGTGGAGGTGGGCGCGGAGTCCCTCAAGGTGGGCCAGAATTTGGCCCTTGGCATCCGAGCTGCCCCGGCCGTACAGCCTGCCCTCCCGGACCACCGGATCGAACGGTTCTGTCTGGTCCCAGTTCTCCGGCTTGGCCGCCCGGACATCGTGATGGCTGTAGACCAGGACGGTGGGGGCGCCAGGCGCGGTGCACCACTCCGCGTACCCGGCATGGGACTTCCCGGTGGGCAGCACCTCCACCACCGGGAAACCGAGTTCCCGGAAGGCGCCGGCGAGCCAGTTGGCCGAGCGCAGCAGGTCCTGCTGGTGCTCCGGCATACCGAAGACGCCGTGCACGCGCACCCACTCGGCCAACTGCCGCTCCAACTCGGCCCGGCGGGAGCTGACATGGGCATGCAGGTCAGCGCCGCCGTGTTCCCCGGAATGGTGGCCTGCTTCACCCTGCGTGTCCATGTCAGCTCCTGCTGCGTGCTCCTGCCCGCCGGCCTTAGCGCGGCTGGGCAGGATTGGTGGGATCGCCTTGGGACGGCGGGTTGATGGGCGGGCCGGGTACGCTGGCGGCCTTCGCTGTCTGAGGCTGCCCGGTGTTCACCTCGGGCGTGTCAGGGGCCTGCGGGCCGCGTGGAACGGTGCCGCCCTGCAGGTCATGGAGCCTCTTCTCCAGGACCTGCAGGATGGGCAGCCGGTTCCCGTGCGCCTTCTCGTAGGTGATCAGCTGCGCCACGTCCGCCTCCTCCAGGCCGGAAATGCGCGTGGGCAGGGTCCCCACCGGAAGGTGGTCATAGTCAGGCAACGGCAGGTCCTTGTGCAGGGGTACTTCATTCATGACGATTGGTCCTCCTCAGGATAGTAAGTAGCCTTACTTGTTTTACCGTACCGCGATGCGCCGCCGGGGTACAGGGGCCACAGAAATACCGCGGTGCCGGCGGCGTACGGCCCGTCAGGCGGTGGCCTCGGATGGGTCGGGCCGCTGCAGGCCCCCGCTGAACGCTGATTCGGCCATCCGGGCGGCGATCGAATCCCAGTGGTACTTCTTCAGCAGCTCACGGGTCTTTACCTTCGGCCCGCGCGAAGGATCCCGCTGGCCCAGCGTCCGGCACAGCGCAGCAAAGCCGGCGGCGTCGTCGCGCAGGTGGACCACGCCCGGGAAGTCCGCGACGACGTCCGGCACCCGGGTGGACACCACCGGCAGTCCGGCGGCCAGGTATTCGAGGGTCTTGGTGGGGCTGATGGAGCGCGTTGCCTCGTTCAGGGCAAACGGCATCAGCGCCACGTCCAGGCCCGCCATGGCCTCCGGCAGCTCCTTATACGAGGTGTAGCCCTCGTAGCTGATGTTGGGCGCCTGGGGCAGGCTGGCCGGATCAATCTTGGCCACCGGCCCGTACATTTTGATGTCCCATTCCGGCAGTGCGGCTGCCAGGCCGGCGAGCAGCTGAAGGTCCAGCCGCTCGTCCAAAACGCCAACGTATCCCGCCACCGGACGCCGGCCTTCCTGGCGCGGCTCCGCCGTCGGCAGCCTGTAGTGCTCCGGCTCCACTCCGCTCGGAAAGAGCAGCGCGTCCGCGCGCCCCTGCCGGACCATGGACTTGTGCAGCGAACGGCCGCCGGCAAACACGACGTCGGCCCGGCGCAGCGCCTGCCGCTGCCTCACCACCAGTTCCGGCGGGGCGTCCTTGAACGCTGCCAGATCATCCATGACGTCGTAAACGAGGGTTGTCGGCTTGAGTGCTAGGGCCAGTTCCAGGGCCAGCGGGGTGTACAGCCACACCACCCGTTCGCCGGCCGGTTCGCCTACCAGTTGGGGGAGCTGTTCGATATAGTCCGGCAGGACGTCGTCGAAGAACCCCACGTGATGGCCCTGCTCCGGAATCTCCAGCCACACCCGGTTCAGCCCGTCCACCTTGGCAGAGTTGATCCGGTTCTGCCCTTGGAACCCGGGCGAGGGCGTCAGCGGTTCCTCCACGTACCAGGTGGAACAGCCGGAGCCCAGCCGTGAGACAAGGTGCTGGGGGCGCTGCCATACCCAGTCCCAGCGAAGATGCGACAAGACGATCAGTTCACTCTGCATTGACAATCCTCAATTCCATTCGGGTCTGCGTGTTGGGCAGACTGTTTCCCAGATCCGCGTCAGGGGCCTCCGTCCAGTTCCAGTGGGACATTTGCGGCTCGTAACCGCGCAGCCAGGTGGCCACGGGTTCGCCCAGCGTGAAGGCCGGCAGGTCTTTCGACGGCGTGCCGGCGGCGGCTTTTGCGTAGGACTCGGACATGACGGAGGGCTGCCGGGCCAGTTCCTGGTCCAGCCAGTACACGCCGACGGGGTCGATGTGGCCGTCATTGCGGAACAGGAGCGAGTTCCAGTCCGTGGAGTCGATCACCGGGAACCAGCACAGCCCTTCCAGCGGTACGCCCATCTGCCGGGCCCGCTCGCACTGTTCCAGGACGTACTTGAACCAGGTGGCCCGGTCCGATGTCCGGCCCCGGATGTTGGTTTCGGTCACGATGCAGGGCAGCCGGTACCGGTCCCAGTACAGGTAGATCTGATGGGCCAGCGGGAGCGGGAACGGCGTGTTGGGCGCTCCGCCCTTGTCGTCGAAGTGCCATTGGCAGTGGGCGTAGTAGTCCAGGCCCAGCACGTCGATCCGTCCCGGCTCCAGGTCCTGCAGGGCTTCTCCCCCGGCTTCACCAAGCAGTTCCGCCATGGGGCCGTGGGGGTCGTAGCCCTTCCCGCCATGTTTGCCCAGGAAGCTGTCCAGCACCAGGAACCGGCGTTCGTTCGCCATCGTGGCGTAGGCGCTTCCGCCTGCCCCTGCCCCGGTGTGGTGCTCGCAGGTGTCCACCCACACGTGCTTTGCCCCCGGCAGCAGGTCTGCGTAGGCCCTGCTGGCCTCCGCCACGGCCGGCAGCACGTTCAGGACCTGGGCCACGAAGTTGTCCAGGCCCTTCTGGTAGGGCGGCCAGATGCCCTCGTGCCCGGTGAGGAACAGGGTGGAGAAGGGCTCGTTGAACAGCGTGTACTCCTCCACCCAGGGGTACCGTTTGGCGAACTCCTCCGTGTACCGCAGGTAGGCGCTGCTGAACCTGGGATCGGCGAACCCGCCTTCGAGCCATTTGGGGTAACTGGTGTGGTGGACCAGGTCCACGATGGACCGGAATCCGTGGTCCCGGAGGTAGTGCAGCACTTTGTCCGTATCCGCCCAGTTGAACACCCCTTCTTCGGCCTCCACCCGGTGCCAGCGGACGGGGTACCGCAGCCTTTTTACGCCGCAGCCGGCCAGCAGGTCCAGGTCCTTTTTCCAGTGCACGTCATGGGCGGTGGATTCGAAAATGTCCGAATCGTGCCGGGGAAGGTAGGTGCTTTCGAAGGCGCCGATGATCTCGAGTCCGCTCATATGCCGGCCCCCTCGCCCTGCAGTGCAGGGCTGACGGCTGGACGGCGGCCGTCCGCCAGGTGCTCGTACACCAGGTCCAGCAGTTCCGCAGCCCTCCGGTTCAGCCGCCGGGATTCGTCGAGGTCCCGATCCAGCCGGGCAACCTCAGCCCGCAGCTCGGCAATGTCCGACGCCGCGACGGCCAGCCGCATATTGACCTCCTGCAGCGGGTCATCGAAGGGCTCGTGCTCGTTGATGGCGTCAATCAGTGGATCGTTCATGGCAGGGCCCTCACTTTCACTCGGTAGGTGGTTATGGCGCCATCGTCCTGGCGCGCAAGTTGTGGAACATCTTCTGCTTGCAGCCCCAGTCCCGTGATGCTGCTCTTCAGCTCTGCAGCATCCACCGGGCCGTAAAAGCGGCACTCCGGAAAGGCGGGGCCGCAGTCCCCCACCTGCACTTCCAGGAAGGCTTCAGCAGCCGGGCCCTGGTTCTTCAGCAGCTGCCGGATCAGCTCCAGCGTGTTTTCCCGGCCTTGCCAATCCAGTGAATTCAGCAGCAGCCGCGTGTACACGTGGAGCGGTCCTGCGCCCTCATGCACGAGTTTGGCCAGCGGGGCCGTTTCGCGCAGCGAGTTGAGGTTGACGCGGCGGAACTCCAGGGTTCCGGGCCGGGCCTGCAGGGCGCGCAGCTTCCCGATTGCCGGACGGCTGTAGTCAACAGCCACCACATGATGACCCTGTCCAGCGAAGTGCCGGGCGTCCGCACCGAGGCCGCAGCCGAGTTCCAGGATCCGTGACGCCGGGGGAAGCTCCCGCGCCAATTCCTGTGCCCAGGGCGACGGAGTATGGCCGGCATGGTCCCCTCCTTCACCCCGCAGCAGCGCCCGGTGGTGGTCCTCCCAGTTCTCCCGGTCCCAGTCCAGGCCGCCAAGCCAGGTGTCATAGCGGCGGCGGGCCGGCGGCGGCGTGACGAAACGGAACGCGGGATCCGGAGTGCGCCAGCCCGGACCGTAAATGGCGGCCAGCATTTGCTCCGGTTCTGCCGGGACCGGCAGGTCCCTGCCGTTGATGCTGATGCTCCGCAGCGGGAAGATGGTGACCTTGTCAACCGGCTCACGGGCATGGAACGTACCGTGGAACCAGCCGCCGGTGTTGAAGTAGGTGAAGATATCCAGGTAGAACCGGTCCGTCCCGTCCGCGCCTGGAAAGAGCAACTGCAGGTGCCCGGCGGAGTGCCGTACGGTTTCGTAGCCCCGGGCGTGCAGGGCCCGTTCCAGTTCGAACCCTTCCAGCGCAATGTCCGACGGGTTTTCGTGCCGGCTCAGGTACGCCAGGTCCACATCGTCGTCACCGGGCATGACGCGGCCGTCCCTGACCGGTCCCAGCAGCGTTCCGCCGGTGACAAACAACTCCAGTCCGCGGCTCCGCGCCCACTCCACGAGCAGGCACGCCTCGTCCAGCGCCTCATCAATCAGGTAGGCCCGCTGCCCCTCAAAATTCCGGGCGATGCGGCCCCACTTGTTCACGATCTGGGGCATCCCGGTGCCCGGCTCCTCGAGCGCGAACTGGTGCGGAGCCTCATCAAAGGCGATCCTCGCCGTCGGGCTTAACGGCATACCCCCTTGGTGGACCGCCAGCTGGGCCCAGCCGGAAAGCCGCCCGGACAGCGCCGGAGGCCAGTCGATCACACAGCCACCGGGTCCGGGCCGGGCGGCGTCTCCGGCGCGGACGTTCCAGATGGGCCTGCCGTCCAGCAGGATGGACAGCGTGGCGTCCGCCGGAATGGGCGGCCCCGCCAGGGTCAGGGACCGCTTGTCCGCCCGGATGGTGTGGCTATGGATGCTGGCGGCCTGCAGTTCGGTCTCCACATCCTGGCTCATGGCTGCGCCACCAGCGCCGGATCATTGCTGGCGTCCGTGTACGGAAGGCGGACATCCACTACCTGTCCGGTCATGGCCGACGCCAGGACCTGCAGGCTCGCCCCGGCCACCGCCGCCGCCGGCAGCAGGGAACCTTCCTCCTCCACTCCGAACGCCCTGGTCCGCATGGGCGTGGCGGTCCGGCTGGGGCTGATGCAGTTGACCCGGATGCCGTCCGCGCTCCATTCGTCCGCGAGCGCCTGGGTGAGGTTGACGATTGCTGCCTTGGTGGCCGAATAGACCGTGTAGTTGGCCCGGCCGCGCGTGTACGAGCTGGAAGCGAAAAGCGTCAATGACCCCTTGCTCCGGGCCAGGTACTTGTGGGATTCCTGGGCCACGATGAAGGCCGCCGTGAGGTTCACGTCCACGTCGTGGTGCAGCTGCTCGTCCGTCAGCTGGGCCAGCGGACCAACACTGAGGACGCCGGCGGAAAGAATGACGTGGTCCACCCGGCCGTGAGTGGCGGCGGCATCTGCGAGCGCCTGTGCTACGCAGCGCCGGTCCTCCACATAGGTGCCGTTGCCGGTGCGGCTCTGCCCCACCACCCGCGCACCCTCCGCTTCAAGCTGCTGGACCAGCTCCAGCCCGATTCCGGAGCTGGCGCCGAACACCAGGACCGTGGAACCACGCAGCCCCTCGGCGTGGCCGCCGGGAAGGGCTGTCTTGTGCCTGAGCTGGAACAGCTTGTCGGCAATGTGGATGTCGATGGGCTGGGTGATCTTGATGTTCGCCTCATCCCCGTCCACCACGAAGATGGGGACGTCCGGGCAATACTTGAGCACCACCGAGCAGTCGTCCGTGGCCGCGAAGTCCGGGTCCTGGAGAGCACGCTCGTACGCTTGGGCTATTACCGGCAGGCGGAAGGCCTGGGGTGTCTGGCCCCGCCGCAGCTTGGCCCGCGGGGGCACCGCGCGGATGAAGTTGTGCTCGTCCACTTCGATGATGGTGTCCGCTGAAGGGATGGCCACGTCGACGGCGGCATAGACGTCGAGTGCGCGGATGCAGGCACCGATGATGTCGCCGTCCAGCAGCGGGCGTACGGCGTCATGGAAAATGACGTTCGCGTCCTTGTCCGCAATGGCCGCCAGGGCCAGGCGGGACGTCTCGCTACGGTCCGCGCCGCCCGGAAGGATGGCGGTGATTTTGCCATTGGGCTGTTTCTCCAGCAGTTCCTTGGCTTTCGGTATGTAGCCGGGGGTCATCATGATGATGATTTCGTCCACGAGCTCGCAGGACTGGAACAGCTCCACCGTGTGTTCCAGGCTGGTCCGGCCCGCGATCGGAACAAACTGCTTGGGGATGTCCAGGCCCATCCGGGCCCCGACGCCGCCGGCCAGGATGACGGCTGCGTTCCAGGGCCGGGCGCCGGCGCTGCCTCGTGTGGTGCTCCGGGTACCGGGCGGGAAAGAAGGTGGCTGCATGATTTGTCCTTTCGTTGCTGGTGATTTGCCGCTACCTGCGGCCGCTGAGGGCGCCTCCTGTCTGGTTGCTTCCTCTTTCTGGTATCTCGACGGCGGACCTGAGCCGGCGCCGGGCCTCTTCCGCGGTGATGCGCTTCCCGAAGGCGGCGTACGCCCCTACCGGGACCACTGCAGTGACGAAGGTGCGGTTATGGATCCGGACCAGGTTGAAGGAGCGGGCGCCGTCCCTGCCCTGCATCGCGGCCGGGGGCAGCGCCAGGTCCTGGGTGTAGCTGGTGGCCGACGCCACGGACACCGGGATCCTGGCGAAGGTGGAGAAGACGGTGCAGTGCGTGTGGCCGGACAGGATGCCGATCACGTCGCTGCCCTCCAGCACCTGCGCCAGGGCCTCCTGGTCCCGCAGCTCGGACAGCACTGCGAGGTCCTGTACCGGAGGCACGGGCGGGTCCTCAGTGAGGCCGCCGTGGTGGTGGCCGGGGACAGACGAGTCCAGCACCAGTACCCTGAGACCGCCCAGGTCATAGCGCCGGTCCACCGGCTCCGGCCGCGGCTCCTCCTCGAGCAGCACGCTCTGGAAGTTGCCACGTTCGTCGTGGTTGCCCATGGCCCAAATGATCTGCGTGCCCATCCGCTTCGCATAAGCATCGCCCAGGGTGCGCAGCTTCCGGTACGCCTCGGCACTGCCCTTGTCCGTCAGGTCACCGGAGAGAATGATTGCCTCGGGCCCAATGCCGCTCGCCTCGATGGAGTCCAGTACTTCCACCAGGCCCACCTGGGGATCCGTCTCCCCGTACAGCAGCCCCTCGGCAACAAAGTGGGGATCACTGATGTGAACCAGGACGTGGTCCGGGGTGGGATACTCCGCCTTGACAAGCTGCATGGCAACCTTTCAGCAGTTCCCACCCGGGCGAAGCCCTTCATGGGAAAGCGAACTGACGGGCTCTGCATACCGTCTAAAGGGGAACATCATAAGCACGCTTACCATATCTCGGGAAGAGTTCTCCTCCTGATGACGCGCTGCGAAAGCGTGCTGCTGGGCTAGGTCAGCGGTCCCGGCCCGGACCAGCCGCGCTGTACATCCCTCTACCCGGCAGGTAACCTCGGAGATGTAACGGGATTCACATTTCAACCTCCCCGGCCCCCTGCACAGGCCCCTGGAGCAGCTGCTGTAGTAAAACGGCGGCAGATGATGCAGAAGCGGAACGGGCCAATCATGGCAACCTCGCACTTCCAGCAGTTTTTGAAGCAAGCAACAGTTTTTGATCCCACCAGCGACGCAGCTTTGGGGCCAGACTGCCTCTACGGCCTGTACGTCAGCTGGGCCGAACTTCACGGGCTAAACCCGAAGTCAGACCAGGCGTTCCGTGCAGGCATGCACCGCTGCGGCATCGACCTGGCGGACAGCAAGCTGAGGATGACCGGCCCCGCGGCTGCCAACTACATCCTCTGCAGCTACCCTGCCGTCGCGTGATGGCGCTCCACTACGGCCGGCCGGCAAGCGCCAGCCCGGCGGCCAGGAAGCCGAACGGACGGTGCACCGGTTCCGACGATCTGGCTTTGGATGGGAACTACATGCACTGCGGGCAGCCGATGACCCCCGCCGGAGCTGACTTACTCAGCATTTCCGCCGTGTATACCGGAAAGAACCTGCCGGAGGAACTCAAGGTTTACCTGACAACCCGCGTACTGCGGTGCGCGTGCGGATTCCAGATGGAAGTTCCGGACCAGAGCCGGGATGGCGGCCACGCTCCTGGCCCATATCCAAGGTAAGGAAACCCCACAGCGGATGACGGAAGAGCCCAACGCCACGCTGGCCAGCAGGGACACCGTCAACCGGGCCTGCGGGATTTTGCTGGAGCGCCACGGGATGAGCCAGGACCAGGCACTGCAGCGACTGGTCAGAGACGCCCGGGACGCCGCCTTGGTCCGGATCAGTCAACAGCTGATCGCCAAGGTGCCGCCTGTTGAAAGGTAGGAGGACGTGGGCTTCGATCCGCAAGAACCGGAGCAGCGAAGCAGACTGGTTCAGGCACTGGCCGTGGCGGACATCACCGCGGCCGAGCTCTGGCTGCGCTACTTCAGCCTCGGCGGTTGCGCGGGCGAGTATGAGGTCCAGGCTTACCTTGAAGGCCTCCTGTCCTTGCCCGCGGGCCAGCGGGACTTGCTGGCCATGGCCGCCAACGAGCTGATTGAGGAGAGTCCTGAGGCATTCAATGATGACAAACCGCCGCTGTTGGCGCCGTATGGGGACCAGCTTAACGGGGCAACTGGTGACAGTCGGGAGAAGGGTAACTCCGGACCGCCGGCGTAGGTAGCCCGGCCCAAGCCAAAGCACGTGGCTCAGCAGCGGAAAGAACGACGGCGGGTGGGGCCGCCGTCGTTCATCACGCGTCGAAGTGCGTGCTGACTGAGGCGTCTTGGCTGACTGAAGCCACCACAGTCGCGGCCACCTCGCGGAGTTTGAGGTTGCGGCTGCTCGAGGCCCTCTTCAGGATGGTCATAGCCGTTTCCTGGCTGCAGTGGTTTTGCCCCATGATGGCACCGGCAGCGAGGTCGATGATGGTGCGGGATTCCATTGCCGCACTGAGGTCGTTCCGGCTGTCCGTCAGCTGGGCTATCCGCAGCGCCAACCGCAGGGACCGGCTGGCCTGCCACGCGAACTGTTCTGCCTTTTCGATGAATTCAGGCGGGAAACCGTCCGGTTGGTCGGAGTACAGGTTAAGTGCAGCCTTGGCCCCGCCCTCGGCTTGGAACGGAACGGCCAGGACGGACCGGAGTTCGCGCTTGTCCACGGCGTGGAGGTAATCCCGCCACCGCTGCTCACTCTCCAGGTCCGGTACGTACACCGTTGCTTCTTCCCCCAGGGCAGTCAGGCAAGGCCCTTCATTGAAGTGATACTGAACCTCGTCCATGGCCCTGGCACGGGCATCACTGCTGGCCACCGTGGCCGGCCTCTTGTGCCTGACCAGCGTCACCGAGCACGAAACGTCGTGTCCCGGCAGGAACAGTTGATCCGCAGCGAGGACTGCAAGTTCCTGGAGGAATTCCTCCACGTGGGAGCTGGTGAGGACAAGCTCGTTGAGGCCCTCCGTGCCTGTTTCCCTGGAATGTTCTTTGGCCATCAAGGCCCCGTTCCTTCTTTGGTGCCCCGTACTTTGCTCTGAAGGGCGACGCGACCGGAACCGTCTAACCCTCATCGCTCTTTTAACCCTACTCCCGAATACGGGTGCCGTACCCTGCGGCCCGCCCCCTGACTACGGGGCTTCCTGGAGGGTACGGGGAAGGGGAGATACCTAATCCGCCAGGAAAGCGGGTCAACTGGAGGAGACGTACCCGGGCTTTTCACCCCGACTCCGCTGAGCGGACCGGGGCTTGGGGGACGACGGCGAAGCGGCGGTTGTCCAGTACCGGCACCTGCCTGCGCACGCGGTTGAGCCGGTCCCGGTCCAGGTCCGCCACGATGAGTCCCGCCTCCTCTCCGGCATTGGCCACGACAACTCCGGCAGGGTCAACGGCCATGGAGTACCCGGTGGCCAGCGGCCCGGTCTGGTTGGCAGCCAGAACGTAGGCGGTGTTCTCGATGGCCCTCGCCTTGAGCAGCGTGCTCCAGTGGTCCTCCTTGCCCGGGCCGCGGATCCACATGGCCGGAACCAGCAGGACGTCGGTTCCGGCGTCGATGGCTGCACGGGCACTTTCAGGGAACCGCAGGTCATAGCAGGTGAACGCGCCGAAGCCGAAGCCGCCCAGGCTGAACACCAACGGCTCCCCCGGGTTGCCGGGAGCTATTCCTTCGCTTTCCCGGTAGCCGAAGGCATCGTAGAGGTGGACCTTGCGGTAAGTGCCCAAGATGTCCCCGCTGCTGTCCAGCGCCACAAGGGTGTTGTGCGGCAGACCGTCCGGGTTCCTCTCATACGTCCCCACCACCACAGCGATTCCATGCCTGTCGGCGAAGCCGGCGACGGCGTTCACGAACGGGCCGTCCAGGTCCTCCGCCACGGCGGCAACCGCCCCGGCCCCCTCGCTGGTTCCGTACAGGCTGGACTCGGGAAGGACCACCAGTTCCGCCCCCGCAGCCGCCGCTGCCTCCACCATCCGGCCCAGCGCCGTCGTATTTTCATGGGTATTTGTGCCTGCACTGAACTGGCCTACCGCCACGCGCATCGTGCTGTCCTTTCCAAGGATGACTTGTTGCTCCAAGTCATGTGAGCTGCAGCTTCTGCTGTTGCAGCATGTCCCCTTCCGTCAGAATCCTGCCCGCGCTAGGGTGGCAGGACAAGCCTCCCGCTCAACGGCGGAGGTGCGGGCTCATGCAGAGGGCCTCTGGAACGTACCGGAGGGGTTTTTAGGTGGCCACAGTTCGACGCGATCCAAGATGGCGGCGGCGGGCAACCGCGTTCGCCGCCCTCGGCCTCTTACTGGCCACAACATCCTGCAGCGCAGAGGTGCAGCGCGGCTGGCTCCCCGGCGAGCGGGACACCACCGACCACACCCCCCTGATCACGGACCTGTGGGTCAACTCCTGGATCGCAGCGGTCATCATCGGCATCATCACGTGGGGGCTCATGATCTGGGTGATCGTGGCCTACCGCCGCCGGAAGGACACTGTCGGTTTCCCGGCGCAGATGAGCTACAACCTGCCGCTGGAGGTCTTCTACCTTTCCGTACCGCTGATGATCGTGGGAGTCCTCTTCATCTTCACTGACCGGGACCAAAGGGCCATTGACGCCCGGGATCCCGACCCGGACGTCGTCATTGACGTACGGGGCAAGCAGTGGTCCTGGGACTTCAACTATGTCAAGGAAGACGTCCATGAGGACCCCGGCGTGCAGGCACACCTGGACGGCAATTTTGGCGCGCCGGACCGGCTGCCCACCCTGTACCTGCCCGTGGGAAGGACGGTGGAACTGCAGCTGAACTCCCGCGACGTCCAGCACTCTTTCTGGGTGGTGGAGTTCATGCAGAAACGCGACATGTACCCCGGGGAAAACCAATACAACCGCTACATCAACATCACCCCGAACCGCACCGGCACCTTCACTGGCAAGTGTGCGGAGCTGTGCGGCGAATACCATTCGGAGATGCTCTTCAACGTCCGCGTGGTAACCCAGCAGGAATACGACAACCACATTGCAGACCTTCGGGCCCGCGGCAACACAGGCATCCTGGGCGACCAGTATGACAAGAACCCTGCACGCCCGTTCCTGGAGCCGGCACAGGAAAGGACGGCACCGTAATGACCACCACGCAGAACACCGGCATTACGTCCGATACGGCCGCGCCTTCGACCGTAAAACGTCCCAAGGGCAGCATAGTGGTCAGCTGGATCACCTCCACCGACCACAAGACCATCGGGTACATGTACCTGATCTCGTCCTTCGTCTTCTTCTCCCTGGCCGGCGTCATGGCGCTGCTGATCCGCGCAGAGCTGTTCCAGCCCGGCATGCAGCTCCTGCAGACCAAGGAGCAGTACAACCAGCTGTTCACCATGCACGGCACCGTGATGCTGCTGATGTTCGCCACCCCGCTGTTCGCCGGGTTCGCAAACGTGATCATGCCCCTGCAGATCGGTGCACCTGACGTTGCCTTCCCGCGGCTGAACGCCCTGGCCTTCTGGTTCTTCCTCTTCGGCTCCACCATCGCCACGGCGGGTTTCATCACCCCCCAGGGTGCTGCATCCTTTGGCTGGTTCGCCTACACACCGTTGTCGAACACCACCTTCAGCCCAGGCATCGGCGGCGACCTGTGGGTGTTCGGGCTGGCGCTGTCCGGCTTCGGAACGATTTTGGGATCGGTCAACTTCATCACCACCATCATCTGCATGCGGGCGCCCGGGCTCACCATGTGGCGGATGCCCATCTTCACGTGGAACACGCTGATCACCGGCATCCTGGTCCTGATGGCCTTCCCGCCGCTGGCGGCGGCACTGTTCGCGCTGGGTGCCGACCGGCGCTTCGGGGCGCACATCTTCGATCCTGCCCACGGCGGTGCTATCCTCTGGCAGCACCTGTTCTGGTTCTTCGGCCACCCCGAGGTGTACATCATCGCGCTGCCGTTCTTCGGCATCGTGTCCGAGATCTTCCCGGTGTTCAGCCGTAAACCGCTGTTCGGCTACAAGGGCATCGTGTACGCAACGATCGCCATCGGCGCCCTCTCCGTGACGGTCTGGGCCCACCACATGTACGTCACCGGGGCGGTGTTCCTGCCCTTCTTCGCTTTCATGACCATGCTCATTGCGGTGCCTACAGGCGTGAAGTTCTTCAACTGGATCGGGACCATGTGGCGCGGCTCGCTCACTTTTGAGACGCCGATGCTGTGGAGCATTGGCTTCCTGGCGACGTTCCTTTTCGGCGGGCTTACGGGCATCATCCTGGCCTCGCCGCCGCTTGACTTCCATGTCTCTGACTCCTACTTCGTGGTGGCGCACTTCCACTATGTGGTGTTCGGCACCGTGGTGTTCGCGATGTTCGCCGGCTTCTACTTCTGGTGGCCCAAGTTCACGGGAACCATGCTCAATGAGCGCCTGGGCAAAATTCAGTTCTGGATGCTCTTTGTGGGATTCCACGCCACATTCCTGATCCAGCACTGGCTGGGTGTTTTGGGCATGCCCCGCCGGTACGCCGACTACATGCCGGAGGACAACTTCACGGCGATGAACCAGTTCTCCACCATCGGCTCATTCCTCCTGGGCGCCTCGCTGATCCCGTTCTGGTGGAACGTGTACATCACGTGGCGGAAGGGCAAGAAGGTGACCGTGGACGATCCGTGGGGCTTCGGCGCCTCGCTTGAGTGGGCCACGTCCTGCCCGCCGCCGCGGCACAACTTCACCTCCCTGCCCCGCATCCGCTCCGAGCGTCCCGCCCTGGACCTGCACCACCCGGAGCTAAGCGTGCGCATGCACCCGGCGGCACACGGCCCTGCCGCCGACGTCCTGGGTGCCGCGGACATTGGCGACAAGGACGTGCGGTCCCCGAACCCAAACGAGTAGCGCTCCAAGGAGGAGATTACGACGACGGGCCCCACTTAGGCGGGGGCCGTCGTCGTCATCTCCCCCGGCGCACTGTCCTGCGACGCAGGACATGCATCCCGACGCACAAAAGCGCTGGCGCTGCCGGAATTCCGGCAGCGCCAGCGCTTTAGCGGGTCGTAGACGCGTTGCGCGTCCTGAAGCTATTCCTTGT
Source organism: Pseudarthrobacter sp. NamE5 (assembly GCF_005796225.1). Taxonomy (GTDB): domain Bacteria; phylum Actinomycetota; class Actinomycetes; order Actinomycetales; family Micrococcaceae; genus Arthrobacter. Next base: position 119,756 of record NZ_VAHO01000009.1, on the reverse strand, counting down.
GCAGCTTGTCCTGGATGGTGCCGGCTGCTTTCTCCATGGTGTTCGGCAGTTCGGTGGTGCCGTAGAAGCGTGAGTCGGGGTGCGTGGGCGGCGGCATGGGCACGGTGGAGTCCGGCTCTGCAACGTAGCTGAATTCGCCCAGCCCGTCCGGGGTGGGGCCCTTCGCCCAGGAGCCTTCCGCGGCAGCCTGGCCGTCGGAGAAGTTCCGGTACTGGTAGGCGACGTCCCGCATCTCCTTATTGAGCGGGAAGTTGCTGGGAACCGGGAAGTTCTCCTTGCCCTCCTCCTGAAGTTCCTTGGCCGCGGCGATCCACTGGTTCTGGTGCATGGTGTCCCTGGCAAGCAGGAAGGAAAGCATGTCCCGGATGCCGTGGTCATCGGTCATGTGATAGAGCCGGGCCACCTGCAGCCGGCCCTGCATCTCCGCGTTGGCATTGGCCCAGAAATCGGCCAGCATGTTGCCGCTGGCCGTAACGTAACTGCCCTGCCAGGGGTTGCCGTTGCTGTCCACCGGGCGGACACCGGCGCCTGCCACGATGGCCGACTGGACATCGGTCCCGCCCACGATGGCCGCCACGGTGGGATCGGACTGGACGGCGTCCTCAGTGATGCCGAGCGGAGCCTTCTCCAGCAGCTGGGCGATCATGGTGGCCAGCATCTCCACATGGCCGAATTCCTCCGCGCCGATGCCGAAGAGCATGTCCCGGTACTTGCCGGGCATGTGGGCGTTCCAGGCCTGGAAGGAGTACTGCATGGCCACGGTGATCTCGCCGTACTGGCCGCCGAGCACCTCCTGCAGCTTGCGGGCGTAAACGGCGTCCGGCTTGTCCGGGGTGGCTTTGTACTGCAGTTCCTGCTTGTGAAAGAAAACCATGAGTATGTCCTCTCGAGCTCACATAGGGATTGGGTGGAATGATCTGTTCCGGTTGCCGATTTAATCAGCATGCTTACTATCCTGACCCATGGCAGCCGGTTTTTCCAGTCGTTTGCCATGCCGGTATAAGAACCATCCAGCTACCACCAGCACCGCACTAAGAGCCAGGAAGCCGAGATCCCAGGCCAGGGGCCCGCCGAGGTCATCCCGCACGTGGTGGATCTCCAGCAACTGGTGGTTGACCAGACCCTCAACAATGTTGAAGACACCCCAGCCCGCGAGCACCAGCCCGCAGTGGAAGCTCCAGCCCGGGGACAGCCTGCCCTGTTGCCGGGCGCGGATGGCGAGGACGGCCGCCGCCACCACCAGCACCCACATGGCGCTGTGGAACAGTCCGTCCGCCAGGGTGTTCAGTTCCAGCCCGGCCACGGTCTTGGTATTCCCGCTGTCGGTGTGGCTGAGCATGTGGTGCCACTGCAGCAGTTGGTGCAGGACGATGCCGTCCACGAAGCCGCCCACCCCCATCCCGAAGAGGAAGGCGGGCGCCGCGGCCGGTGCGCCGCCCTCGTCCAGAGCTCCGGCACCCGAGGAGCCGCGTGCCGTATGCATTTCCCGGGACATGCTTCCGCTCCCCCTTGGTTTGGTGACCTTGTCACCTTTGTCCCTACCCGCCGTCGGACGCCCTAACCATCGCGGCCTCCCCTCCTGGCTACGCAGGGGCTGAACCCTTGACCCCGGCAGTGGGAAATGGAAGCGTAGGGCTGGCGGTGGGCCTCAAGCAAAGGGGTGGTTCCGGCACCAACGGGACCTGCACTGACAGCAAAACCACAAGGCGGCATTCATGCGAGCGATGGTTTACCGCGGCCCGTACAAGATCAGGGTCGAAGAAAAAGACATGCCCCGGATCGAACACCCCAACGACGCGATTGTCCGGGTCACCACCGGGGCGATCTGCGGTTCGGACCTGCACCTCTACCACGGCATGATGCCGGACACCCGGGTGGGGATGACGTTCGGACACGAGTTCGTGGGCGTGGTGCATGAGGTTGGCCCGTCGGTGCAGAACCTGGCCGTGGGCGACCGGGTGATGGTCCCGTTCAACGTGTACTGCGGTTCGTGCTGGTTCTGCTCGCGCGGCCTGTTCTCCAACTGCCACAACGTGAATCCGAACGCGACGGCGGTCGGCGGCATCTACGGTTACTCCCACACCTGCGGGGGTTACGACGGCGGCCAGGCGGAATTCGTCCGGGTTCCCTTCGCGGACGTGGGGCCCACCAAGATCCCGGACTGGATGGACGAAGAGGATGCGGTGCTGCTCACCGATGCGCTGCCCACCGGTTATTTCGGCGCACAACTGGGCGACATCGTCGAGGGTGACACCGTGGTGGTGTTCGGCGCCGGGCCGGTGGGCCTGTTCGCGGCCAAATCCGCGTGGCTCATGGGCGCCGGGCGGGTGATCGTGATCGACCACCTCGAGTACCGGCTCGACAAGGCCGGGAGCTTTGCCCATGCGGAAACGTACAACTTCGCCGAGTACGACGACATTGTGGTGCACCTGAAGAAGGCAACCGACTACCTGGGCGCCGACGTCGTGATTGATGCTGTGGGCGCCGAAGCTGACGGCAACTTCCTCCAGCAGGTGACCGGAACCAAGCTGAAACTGCAGGGCGGATCGGCGGTGGCCCTGAACTGGGCCATCGATTCCGTGCGGAAGGGCGGCACCGTGTCCGTGGTGGGCGCGTACGGCCCCATCTTCAGCGCTGTGAAATTCGGTGACGCCGTGAATAAGGGGCTGACGCTCCGGATGAACCAGTGCCCGGTGAAGCGCCAGTGGCCGCGCCTGTTCGAGCACATCCGCAACGGGTACCTCAAGCCCAGCGACATTGTGACGCACCGCATTCCGCTGGAGCACATCGAAGAGGGCTACCACATGTTCTCTGCAAAGCTTGATGGCTGCATCAAGCCCCTCATCGTCTCCAGCGCATCGTGAAAGGGAAGGCCGTCATGACCGAAACACCTACCCCGTACGTCGCCGAAAAGCGCACCCCGATGGAATTGGCGGAGACGCTGCGCGCCAGGATCCCCGGGTGGGGCGTGGACCTCGACCCTGCGGACCGGCCCTCGTTTCCGCGCGAGCAGCCGGGCATCCAGACCGGCGCGCACTGGGATTTTCCGGAGCGCCAGCCGGAGTCCCGGCCCCGCGAGAAGTCGATCGAGCATGCTTTCGTGACCCCCGTTTTCGGCACCTCCACTCCACCTGCAGGGGTTTCCGGGGCCATCCGGAAGTACGCCTACAAGTACAGCGAGGGAAGGGCAGCCCACTGGCTGCTGCTGATCGCCGCGGACCGCGTGAACGCCTGGGAACACCACCTGCGCTCCCTCGCCACCCTCCGTCCCGACAACCCTGTCACCGAGACCGGCGTCCTCAGCGAACCTGCCCGGCATGGGCTGCGCTCAAGGTTCGGCAGCAAGCGGGCTGACGTCAACCACCAGTGGATCGACCCCATTCTTGTGGGCGGACCGTGGGTGCTGGCAGGACTCGGGGCAGTGACAGCGGTGCGGGCACTGGCACGGCGCGCTTCGGGGCGGAAATGACGCAGGCAGAGCAGCGCCGGGCTGCTTTCACCACAGTGGCCGACGGCGTTCACCGCATTTCCGAGGCGTACGTGAACTTTTACCTGGTGGAGAGCCGTGACGGGCTGACCCTGGTGGACTCCGGGCTGCCGGCGTCATGGAAGACCCTGGACGCCGCGCTCCGCGGACTGGGGCACTCGCTGGACGACATCAAGGCCCTGGTCCTGACGCATGCACACTTCGATCACCTTGGCTTAGCGCATCGGCTGCACACCCAGTTCGGGGTGCCGGTATGGGTCCACTCGGGGGACTCATTCATCGCCCGCCACCCCTACCGGTATCGGCACGAGAAATCACGCTTCGTCTTTTCGCTGGCGCATCCCGGCGGGCTGCCCGTTCTTGCGCGGATGGCCGCCGCCGGGGCGCTTCGGGTGCGGGGCGTGGACGGCGTGACCCTGTTTCCTGCGGAGGCCGACGAGGCCGGTCCCCGTTCGCTCCCGGTGCCGGGTTATCCGGAAGTGGTGTTCTCCCCCGGCCACACCGCCGGCCACTGCGGCCTGTACCTGCGGGACCGCGGCGTGCTGTTCAGCGGCGACGCCCTGGTAACGCTTGACCCGTATACCGGCCGGACCGGTCCGCGGATTGTTGCCGGAGCAGCCACCATGGACAGCAGGCAGAACCTGGAGACGCTGGCCCAGCTTGCGCAGACGGGCGCCTCCCTGGTCCTGCCGGGCCACGGCGAACCCTGGACCGGCGGCATCAAGGAGGCCGTGGCAGCTGCCCGCCGCGCGGCCGCTGCCTGATCCCAGGGCTGCCGCCCGCCGTCGTGATTCCCGCGGCTCCGTTTGTGCGCAGAGCTGGCCGCAACCAACAAAGGTCACAGAAAAAACACTCCACTGAAACAATTCAGCAACCTGGCCCCGGCATGCTGTGCATACGGGGATACAACAGCAGGAGGCACATCATGGAGGCACAAGGAATTCGCACGGACCAGCTCCGGATCGGCGACCAGATCGAGGCGTGGCACAACGGCAAGCTCTTCCACCGCGGCCGGGTGACGGACGTGGTTCCGCACCTTGAACTGTTCTGGATCCTGGACGCCAGGACCGGCGCCCGGAAGCTGCTGGATCCAGAAGCCCTGGAAATCCGGCACGCGGAACAGCCGGCCAGGCCACTCGCTACCACCTGAGCGCTCCAGCACAAGCACCGGCACGGGAACCGGCACAACAGTAAGCATGCTTACAATAGATCCATTGCGGCACCCCGCGGCAGTCCGGGCTGAGCCCGGTTACACCTTGAAGGAGCACACCGTGATTGGTTTCATCGTTGCCGGCCTGATCATCGGCGCACTGGCCCGCCTCATCAAGCCGGGCAAGCAGAACCTTGGCTTGCTCGCCACTCTCCTGCTGGGCCTTGTTGGCTCAGTTATTGGCGGAGTGGTGGCGTCCCTGTTGGGCACAGGGAACATTTTCGAACTGAACTTCCTGGGCTTCATAGTGGCTGTCATCGCCGCGGTGCTCCTGATAGGCACCGCCGAGGCAGTCGTTGGCCGCCGGAGGTCAGTGCGCCGCTAGCCGGCCGGCACTTCCCCGCGGGGTTCTTGTCCAGATACGCCGCCTTCAGCTCGCCTGAGCTCGGCATATCTGGACAAAAACTCCCGGGGAAGTTCGTTCAGGAACGTTCCTGGTAGACGTCCGGGACGCCGTCCTGGTCCGCATCCACCTTCTCCAGCTCTTCCGTGGCCCGGTACTGGCGGTTACGCATGGTTAGCACGGCAGCGGCCAGCAGCGCCGCGAACAGGGACGCCGCCAGGATGCCCACCTTGGCATGGTCATCGTGCAGGCTCCCCTGCCCGAAGCTCAGCTCGGCCACCAGCAGGGACACCGTGAAGCCGATGCCGGCCAGGAGCGCAACGCCAAACACGTCAACCCACTTGAACGACTTGTCCAGCTCAGCTCGGGTGGCCTTGGTCAGGAGCCATGTGACGCCCAAGATGCCAATAGGCTTGCCCAGGACCAGGCCCGCGATGATGCCAAGCGCTACCGGGTCCGTAAGAGCTGATCCCAGCCCTTCCCACCCGCCCACGGCCACGCCCGCCGAGAAGAACGCGAAGATGGGGACCGCAATGCCGGCGGAGATGGGCCGGAACCTGTGTTCGAAGATCTCAGCCAGCCCCGGCCCCGCTTCAGGTCCCCCGGCGGCCTGCGAGCGGATCACGGGAACGGCGAAGCCCAGCAGCACACCGGCGACGGTTGCGTGAATGCCGGAAGCGTGGACCAATGCCCAGGTGACCACACCGAGCGGCAGCAGGATGACCCAGGCGGCTGGCGCTTTCATGCCGAAGAAGTGGCGGTACCTGTGCGCCAGGAAGGCGTAGATGGCCAGCGGAATGAGGGCCAGGAGCAGCGGCGTGATGTGGAGGTCGCTGGTGTAGAAGAACGCGATGATGGTGATGGCGATGAGGTCGTCCACCACGGCCAGGGTCAGCAGGAAAATCCGCAGCGCGCTGGGCAGGTGGGAGCCGATGATGGCAAGGACCGCCACCGCAAAAGCGATGTCCGTGGCGGTGGGAATGGCCCAGCCGCGCAGGGTTTCCGGGCTGGCCAGGTTGATCACCGCGTAGATCAATGCCGGAACCACTACGCCGCCTACAGCCGCGGCGACGGGAACTATCGATTTGCTGATCTGCCGCAGGTCCCCAGCCACGAATTCGCGCTTAAGCTCAAGGCCCACCAGGAAGAAGAAGATGGCCAACAACCCGTCGGCTGCCCAGGCGCCGAGGCTCAGTTCGAGGTGCCAGGGCTCGTAGCCCACCTTGAAATCGCGGAGGGCAAAGTAGCTGTCCGACGCCGGCGAGTTGGCCCAGACGAGGGCAATCACCGCTGCAGCCACCAGCAGGGCGCCACCGACCGTTTCCTTACGGAGGATCTCCCCGATCCGGAGGGCTTCGGCGTAACTGCCGCGGGAAAACACCGCGGACTTTCGGGAATTCGACGGCGGGACGGAGGACGAAGGATGTTTCATAAAGGCTCCTGCACTGTGGGGTCGACAAAACTATGCCGACCAGACTTCCCGGCGCACCTTTGATCCATCCTACAGGCGGTGCTTTCCGCCGCGGGAGCCAGTAATCCCTGCCAGAGAGCACCCCGCATGTGCCCTGTTTCACATTTCTCCCATCCTTAACAGCGTTGTCTCCGAAGCACCCATGTCCCTCATCTGGGACGAACGTCACGTGTATGAGGAGACTGCTTTCCGATGAACAAGACACTTCGCTTCCTTGCCGTACCAACCCTCGCCCTGGGCGCCCTTGCGCTTTCCGGTGCTCCCGCCATGGCCCACGACGGTGCCGACCACTACCAGTCGACGCTGGGCCAGATCAACGGCAGCTCGGCCACCGGCACCATCACTGTGGATGTCACGGGCAACCAGGCCCACGCCGTCCTGAAGGTTTCCGGCCTGGCCGCAACCTTCATGGATGCCCCCTACCCGCACGTCCAGCACATCCACGGCGGCGCGCAGGGCGTCTGCCCGGCACCCTCGGCCGACAAGGACGGCGACCAGGTCATCTCCACCACCGAGGGCGCGCCGGGCTACGGCGGTATTGTGACCACCCTCTCCACCAGCGGTGACACCAGCCCCGCAGCCGGGCTCGACCTCAAGGTCGCCGGACAGGGCGCCGCGTACACCATCGACCGCACCTTCGAACTGAACGCCGAAACCAAGGCCGCCCTCCAGGCAGGCACCGCAGTGGTGGTTGTCCACGGCCTTGACCCGGCCACGCTGAGCCCGGCAGGCCAGGCCGCGAAGTCCGACCTGGTTCCGGAGCTTCCGCTGGCCGCCACCTCGCCCGCCCTGTGCGGCACCTTGACGGCCGGCCAGATGAAGATGCCTGCGGGCGGGGCGGATACCGGAGTTGCCCAGGAGACCGGCGGCACTGACGCCGGGGCCCTCGCCCTGGGCGGTGGCCTGGTACTGGCAGCAGCAGCCGGGGGTACCTACCTGGTCCGCCGCCGCACCGCCGGTTCAGCAGCCTGAGATTGAGCTGACTGACCAGTGGCAAACATGAAATCCGGCCGCCGCGGGGGCCTGCTGGCCTCCACGGCGGCCGGGCTTCTGCTCCTGATGCCCCTGGGCGGTTGCGGCAGTTCCGGACCATCCGACGCCGGCACCGCACCTTCCGCTTCCGCCGCAGCTTCCGCACCCCATGCCTCCACCGCAGCCACTCCTGCGGCTCCGGCACCGGCAGCATCCAACCCCAACCTGCAGCATGGGCCGCCTCACAGCCCGGGGTCCTTCCACGCTCCGAGCCGGTAACCCTGGAAATCCCGTCCATCGGCGTCCGGACCGACCTGCTCAGGCGCGGCCTGCGGGACAACGGAACGCTCGAAGTGCCCCAGGACAACGGCAGCGGCACCCCGGCCAGCTGGTACAACGGATCACTCACCCCCGGCGAACAGGGACCCTTCGTCATGCTGGGCCACGTCAATTCCCCCAGCGGGCGCGGGGGTGTCTTCGCCGACCTCCGGAAGCTCACCCCCGGTGCAGACATCAACGTCTCGCGGGCGGACGGCAGCACCGCCGTCTTCACGGTGGACCGCGGCGCACTGTACAGCAAGGACAGCTTTCCCACGCTGGAGGTCTACGGCAACACCTCCGGCTCTGAGCTCCGTCTGATCACCTGCGACGGCTACGATCCCGGCACCGGGCTCTTTGACGACAACTACGTGGTCTTCGCCAAACTCAAGGCCTGACCTGCTCCCGGCAAAGTCCAAACCTGCCTATCTAAGCGGCCGCGCACCCCCTGAACAGGAGCGGCCAGGACGGAAGAGCCATGACACACCGCAGCCCGCTGCTGGCCTCGCTGGCACTCTCCTCCCTGCTGCTCTCCGGTTGCGCTGCGGCGGCGGGGTCCGTGGGGACGGCCTCCGCGCCGCCGTCGGGAACTCCTTCCGGGGCGTCCGCACCTGCAGGCGCCCCGCCGTCGTCCGCGCTGTCTTCCTCCGATGGCATCCACGGCAGGCACCACGGCGGTGCCTCGGCTGATCCACGGCCGAGCTCCGATGGCCCCAGCGAGGCCGCAAAGATGGTGTGCGGGGACCAGCCGATGGACCGGCTGACGGACATCTTGGACCTCGGGGAGGACCCGCATACCGTCAACAGCTGGGCGGACAGCACTTTCACCTGCATCTACCATCTGGACCAGGGCGCCCTGGAAGTCTCCGTCAGGGAAGCACCGGACCAGGCGACGGCACTGATGTACTTTGATGCCATGCAGGCACTGGCGGTCGATGCCACGGCGATCAAGGGGCTAGCAAACCTGGGATTCCCCGCCTACGAGACGGCGGGCGGCACAGCGGTCTTCCAGAAGGACAGCTTTGTGCTGCAGGCGGACGCTTCAGGGCTGCCTGAGGCCCTGGGCCCGGACGGCATCAGCCGCAATGCGCTGGCGTACCAGCTGTCCACCACCATCCTGGCGTGCTGGGTGGAGCATCACTAGCCCCGGCAGCTCCTAGACGGCCCGCCGGCGTTGGGAGGGCCTTCCCTCCATCTGAATGGCCTTGACGGCCGTATCCAGGTAGTTTCGGGATTCCGCTGAGTTGGCCAACTGCACGAGCTCGGCGGCCACCACCACCAGCTTGACGTTCCGGTGGCTGCTGGTGCTCACCAGCATCTGGAAGGCATCCTCAGAGCCCATCTTCAACTGGCCCATCAGGATGCCGCGCGCCTGGTCGATGACGCCCCGGGTGGAGGTGGCCCCCTCGACGGCCGCCCGTGCCGTCTGCTCTGTCTCGCGCTGGAGGGTGGAGGTGAGGTCGATCATCACCCCGTCCAATGCGATGACCTTGTCCCCGTCCATGATCCCGTCCCCCGAGGTCAAAACCCGCCGGGTCCTGCCCCGGGCGTCAATGATCCGGTGGTACATGCAGAAGTAGCCGCCGGTACGGGCGACCTGCGCAACGATTTCCTCGCATCGCGGCCGGTCCTCCGGATGCTTATGGGCGAACAGCAGCTCAAGGGTGGGAACCACCTCGCCCCGCTCGTACCCGTGCAGCTGGAACATGCCGTCAGACCAATGGATTTTCCATGTGCTCAGATCCGCATGAAAAGTGCCAGCGGTGCACTGGCTGTCCCCCAGCGCACTGGAATAGGTGTACGGGCCGGTCAGCTCTGTCACTGGGCCACCTCCATGTAGCGTCGACACGTCCGCGGGCCGGTAGGCACCAGGCGCACTTTCTTAATTATGGTGGGCGCAGGTGTTGCCGGGATAGTGGCGGGCCTCCCCCTTTCCCCAGCCAGGGGACAGGGGAGAGTGGCAGGCGGGCTTGACGCGCATACCCCCTAGGGGTATATTCGAGGTGTTGTCAGTGAAGTGGTATGTCCCGGCCGGTGCCCACCGCCTACACAGCCGTTCAACCCCAGCACGCTTTTCCAGGAATCGTCCTTCCCCAGGAATGGAAACTGACATGTTCGACACTGAAAACCGGACCATCCTCCCCCTCGCTTCCAGCGCCGGCTGCAGCTGCTGCGCTCCCTCCGGTGACGCACCGCAGGCGCAGGCCGCCGTCGCATATTCCGACGGCGGTGCCGCCGCCCAGCGCACCTTTGCCGTGGAGGGGCTGACCTGCGGGCACTGCGTCCAGACCGTCGAGGAGGCCGTCTCCGCCCTTGCGGGCGTCGAGTCGGCCACCGTTGACCTGGTACCGGGTGGCCGTTCCGGCCTCACCGTTGCCGGTTCCGCCACAGACGCCGCCATCCGGCAGGCCGTCACCTCGGCCGGGTATTCCCCGGCATCCAACTGACTTCCGCGCCCGGGCCTACCCGCCCGGACCGTCTTCCAAGGAGGATCCCATGCAGGACCACCAGCACACTCACCATCACGACGACGACCGCCAGTCAGGCGGGACAGTCACCGCAGCGAAAGCTGCGCCAGCCGGCGCCGGACACGCCGGGCACGGCGTGCACCAGCATCCCGGGCACCATGGCCCCGGGCATCACGGCGACGAGTCCACCGCCCGCCACGATGACGACCATACCGTCCACACCCACGGCCAGCACGCCGGGCACAGCACTGCGATGTTCAAAAACAGGTTCTGGCTGACGCTGGCGCTGTCCGTTCCCGTTGTCTACTTCAGCCCCATGGTGGGCCACATCTTGGGCTACATGGCACCAATGTTCCCCGGCTCAGCCTGGATCCCGCCGGTCCTGGGCACCGTCATCTTCGTGTACGGCGGCCAGCCCTTCCTCAAGGGCGGCCTGCAGGAACTGAAGGACCGCAGGCCCGGCATGATGCTGCTGATCGCCATGGCCATCACGGTGGCCTTCGCTGCGTCCTGGGTTACCAGCCTTGGCATCGGCGGCTTCGACCTGGACTTCTGGTGGGAGCTGGCGCTGCTGGTGGCCATCATGCTGCTGGGCCACTGGATCGAAATGCGCGCCCTGGGTTCGGCCCAAGGTGCCCTGGACGCCCTTGCCGCCCTGCTCCCCGACGAAGCCGAGCGCGTCACGGACACCGGCACTGAAACCGTTCCCGTCTCCGCACTCCGCCCCGACGACTTGGTCCTGGTCCGTTCCGGCGCCCGGATGCCGGCCGACGGAACAGTGGTGGAAGGGCAGGCCGAGTTTGACGAGTCGATGATCACCGGCGAATCCAAGACCGTTGCACGCGGCCCAGGGGACACTGTGGTGGCCGGAACTGTTGCCACGGATACCAGTGTCCGGGTAAGGGTCACGGCGGTGGGCGAGGACACGGCCCTTGCCGGCATCCAGCGGCTGGTGGCGGAGGCGCAGGCATCTTCCTCGCGCGCCCAGGCACTGGCTGACCGTGCTGCAGCTTTCCTGTTCTACTTCGCCGCAGGGGCCGGGGTGCTCACCTTCATCGCATGGACCCTGCTGGGCAGCGTCCCGGAGGCCGTCACCCGCACCGTCACGGTCCTGGTCATTGCCTGCCCGCATGCCCTGGGCCTGGCCATCCCGGTGGTTATCGCCATTTCCACCGAGCAGGCTGCCCGCGGCGCCGGGGTGCTGATCAAGAACCGGATGGCGCTGGAGCGGATGCGGACCATCGACGTCGTCCTGTTCGACAAGACCGGCACGCTTACCAAGGGCGAGCCCGAGCTGAAGGACGTGGCCGCCGCAGCCGAAGGCGTGGACAGTGACAGGCTGCTGGCCCTGGCCGCCGCCGTCGAGTCGGACAGCGAGCACCCCGTGGCGCGGGCCATCGTCCGGGCAGCCCGGGAACGGAACCTTGCCCTGCCGGGAGCCTCGGAGTTCGCCTCGCTCACGGGCCGCGGAGTCCGGGCCACCGTGGACGGGCGCACGGTCCACGTCGGCGGGCCTGCGCTCCTGCGCGAGCTGGACGCCGTCGAGCCTTCCGCCCTGGCAGAGTCCACGGGCGCGTGGATGAAGCGCGGCGCCGCCGTACTGCATGTGATTGACGACGGCGGCCGCGTGCTGGGGGCGGTCAGCCTGGAGGACGCGGTGCGGGCGGAGTCGCGCCAGGCCGTGGCGGCCCTGCAGAACCGGGGCGTCAGGGTAGGCATGATCACCGGCGACGCGCGGCAGGTGGCCGAGGCTGTGGCGGCGGACCTGAACATCGATGAGGTGTTCGCGGAAGTCCTGCCGGCGGACAAGGACAAGAAGGTGGCCGAACTCCAGGCCCGCGGCCTGAAGGTGGCCATGGTGGGCGACGGCGTCAACGATTCACCGGCCCTGGCCCGGGCCGAGGTGGGCATCGCGATCGGTGCCGGCACCGACGTCGCCATGGAGTCCGCCGGTGTGGTGCTCGCCGGGAACGACCCCCGTGCCGTCCTGTCGATGGTGGACTTGTCCCATGCCAGCTACCGGAAGATGTGGCAGAACCTGGTGTGGGCTACGGGCTACAACGTCCTGTCCGTGCCGCTGGCCGCCGGCATTCTCGCGTTCGCCGGGGTGGTGCTCTCACCGGCAGCCGGCGCTGTGTTGATGTCCGCGTCCACTATTGTGGTGGCCCTGAACGCACAGCTGCTCCGGCGGGTGAGACTGAACCCGTCCGAGGTACGTTGAGAATACGGAAACCCGCTCAAGCTCCAGCATCAAGCCCCCGTACGAAGGAGGGAACAGCATGACCGCACGTGTCCGCGTCCTGTCGGCAGCCGTCCTTCGGGCGGGGCTGCTGGCTGCGGTCCTCTCCATCGTGGCGGGGATCTTCGGGATGCACGTCATCACGGCGGGCCATTCGTCCCATGCAGGGCATGCCGGAACAGCGGCGCCGGCTGCGGCACCCGCCAGTGCAGCGCACCCGGCCGGGCACACCGCCGTCGGACACTCCCACGCAGGGCATATTGCTGCGCCCGGCAATGCAGCGGAGCCGTTCCCGGCGTTGGAGTCCTGTGGCGCCGGCTGCCCTGATGTGCGGGAGGCCGGCGCATACTGCATCCCCCTGGGCAAGACCGGTCCGCTGGCAACCGTTCCGCCCCCGATTAACCTGGCGGTGCATCTTGAGTCTGCGGGCGGCACGCAGGAGACCTCCGGTTACTCCTACATTCCTGCAAGCCCAACTCCGGGTGAACTGTCCATCAGCCGAACGTAAACCGGACTGCGCCGCGCGGCTGCTCCGCGCTCTGCAACAGGCCCAGTTCACCTACTTTCCTGAAGGACCACCAAGAATGAACACGAAGATTAGGACCCTGTCCCTCGCTGCTGCGCTGGCAGCCTCAATCGGCCTCGCTGGCTGCGCTGCCGGCTCCGGAAGTTCGGGCGGGAACACCATGCACGGCTCGAATCACGGCAGTCCCAGTGCGATGTCCAGCATGATGCCCGATGCCAGCGCAGACCATAACCAGGCGGACATCATGTTTTCGCAGATGATGATCCCGCACCACGCGCAGGCCGTGGAGATGAGCGACCTCGTCCTGGCCAAGCAGGACATGCCGGCGGAAGTCACTGCCCTGGCCACCAAGATCAAGGACGCGCAGGCGCCGGAGATCGAGCTGATGAGCGGCTGGCTTGAAGAGTGGAACGTGCCCACCATGAAGTCGGACCATTCCGGGCACGGGATGGCCGGCATGGTTGACCCGCAGGGCATGGAGAAACTGAAGGAGGCGCAGGGAACGGAAGCAGTCCGGCTGTTCCTGGAGCACATGATCGGGCACCATGAGGGGGCCGTGGACATGGCACAGCAGGAGATCGGCGCCGGCAAGCACCCGGAGAGCATCCAGCTCGCCCGGGACGTCGTCGCCGCACAGGAAGCCGAGATCGCCCAGATGAAGGAAATGCTGGCGGCGCGCTGACCCTCCCGCCGGACGCTCTCTCACTTATCGTGCCAAATCGGCCAACGCTCTCTCACTTGACGTGCCAAATCGGCCAACGCTCTCTCACTTGACGTGCCAAATCGGCCACCGCTCTCTCACCTGCCAACCGTGAGCTGAGAGAAGGTTGGCGAAAAAGCCGCGTCGAGTGAGAGAGCGTCACGCAAAAAGCCGCATCAAGTGAGAGAGCGTCGGAGTATGCATGTTAAGTTGAAGTTCGCGGGCCGGACGGGCCGCGGGCATCGGCTGGAAAGAGACTCTCCCATTGGATACAACCGAACCGGTAAGAATCCTGACCGTGTGCACCGGTAACATCTGCCGGTCGCCGGTGGCCGAGAGACTGCTGCAGGCGGGACTCGACCAGGTGGTGCCGGGCGGTTTCATGGTCACCAGCGCAGGAACCCGGGCCCTGGTGGGCGAGCCCATGCAGCCTATCTCAGCGGACATTGTGCGGACCTTCGGCGGGGACCCGGAAAACTTTGCCGCGCGCCAGCTGAATTCGAAGATCCTGCGAGGCGTAGACCTCGTACTCACCATGACCGCGGGGCACCGCGGTGAAGTACTTCAGCTGGACGCGGCCCTCCTCAAGCGGACCTTCACCATTCGCGAGTTCGCCCGGATGCTGGACGTCTTGGACCAGCGGGCAGCAGCCTCGGCAGGCAACGGGCCGGCCGCCGCCCTTTCGGAAGAGAATTACGACGGCGGTGGGCGGCTCCCTGCCAACACCGCCTTCTGGAAGGGCCTGCCTCCGCGAGCGGCAGGGGTGCGGCACCTCGCCCTGGCCGCCGACCCGGGCGACAACGACATCGTGGACCCCTACCGCCGCGCTCCAGAGGTGTACCGGCAGATGGAAGACCAGCTGGCGCCGGCGATCGTCTCCATCCTTCGCCATGCGCGCCTGAACGCACCCGCCTCATCCAGCCACGCGCCGTCGTAAATTGTGGAGTACTCTGCGGTTTTTCTGCGGATTCCCCCGATGTGAAGCATCTTTGCCGGTGCTAATTTTCCGGAATGAGCACGCAGCTGAAGCATCCATGCCGAACCAATGAAGCCCTCACCTCCGGATTCTGATGGATGGCCAGCCAATCCTGCTGCCGGATTACAGCTCCATTCCAGAGATTCCGGCAGATGACGGTTTGGACAAGTTCGTAGCCAGCAGGAGCCCCGCGGGCAGAGACTGATCCCATCAACGCAAACTTCCGCCCAGCACGATGAGGTGAAGGCACAATGAGCGCTCCTGGCGGTTCTGATCCATCCAGCCCCGGTTCTGACTCCAGTCCGCAGAACATGGTGGCGCACGGGCGCCGCCGCTGGATCGCCGCACTTCTGGCACTGGTGCTGGCGGCCGCAGCCGTCGTCGCGGTAATCAGCCTGAACCGCGCCGGCATGGAGACGCAGCCTGCTGCCACCCAAAGCCAGTCGCCTTCGGAAACCCCCTCCGAGACGCCTCCCCCGGCCCCCGCTCCCCCGCCCCCTCCAGAACCCATCCCGGAGCACCCCGCAGTGCCCATGAATGTGCTGGTGATCGGCAGCGACATGCGCGGCGTCGCGAAGGATGCAGCAGCCCACACCGCCGCCACCGGCCAACCGTCAGACCACCGGGCCGACACGCTGATGGTGGTCCACGTGCCCGCCGACCGGCGGACCCTGTACATCATCTCGATCAACCGCGACACGTGGGTGGACATCCCGGGGTTCGGCGGCGCAAAGATCAACTCTGCCCTGCAGTACGGGGGGATCGACCTGCAGGTGGCCGCCGTCCAATCACTGCTGGGGATCACTATCGACCACTCCCTGATGCTGGACTTCGGCGGGCTCAGGATCCTCACCGACGCGCTTGGCGGTATTGACGTCAACGTGCCCGTCCCGTTCCAGTCCACTCACGACACAGGGCACGTCTTCACACCCGGCATCAACCACCTGGACGGGCAGGCGGCGCTGGAATTCTCCCGCGAGCGCTATGCCTTCTCCGACGGCGATTTCCAGCGGGTGCGCAACCAGCAGATCCTGCTCAAGGCAATCCTGGCCAAGCTAACGGCCGGCGGAGCGCTGAACGACGTCAACGCCGTCCGCGGGCTGGTAAATCTTGCCTCGTGCTGCCTGACAGTGAACAAGGGCTTCGATCTGGTGCAGGCCGCCATCCTTGCCTACAGCCTGCGCAACCTGGACGCGAACGCAATCGGCACCATGACACTGCCGACGGCAGGCTCGGGATTCGTGGCGGGGCAGTCCGTCCTCTTCCCTGATTACGGCGGGATTGGCGCTGTAGGTGCAGCCCTGCGGGAGGGGCGGATCGGCGAGTTCGCCAGGCCATAGTCCCGGGTGTTCAATCCGGGCTCACCGCCCGTTCATTCGTGGGCAACTATCCGTGCGCCGGGCTGCGGAAGCCTGACGCCATGACTGACTTCTCCCGCGCTGGCATGTCCCGCCGCACCATCGTCAAAGGTTCCGTCCTCGCCGCCGCCCTGGCCTCCGTCCCTGCCGCCGCGAACGCCACTCCCGCGAACTCCCCCGCCGGCGTCGCGCTGGTCCGGAACCGGCTCACGTTGCCCAGCGGCATCGCCACCGGGGACGTAACCTCCGACTCAGCCGTGCTGTGGTCCCGTTCCTCAGGATCCGGCCGGATGACTGCGGTGCTGCGGGCAGTGGACGACGGCGGGGACATCCTGCGCGGGCGCGGCGCCTTTGAGCGGGTCGTCCGCGGGCCAAGGGCCACGCAAGCGTCCGACTTCACGGCGAAGATCCACGCCGGAAACCTGCCATCCAACACACGGTTCGCGCTGGAGATCAGCTTCGAGGACGACGGCGGCGCGGCCGGTGAGACGGCCCGCGGCACCTTCCGCACCGCTCCCGACGCCGGGACGTACAACGGCAAGGGCCGCACCGGTGACACAAGCAACGGAGGCCAGGTACCGGCGTCGTCCGCCCAAAGCTTTGTGTGGACCGGTGACACAGCGGGCCAGGGCTGGGGCATCAACGAGGAGATCGGCGGGATGCGCGGCTACCGGGCCATGCACCAGACCCGGCCGGACTTCTTCATCCACTCCGGCGATACCGTCTACGCGGACGGGCCGCTGGCCGAAACGGTGATGGAAAAGGACGGGCAGGTGTGGCGGAACCTGGTCACCGAGGAGGTCTCCAAAGTAGCGGAGACGCTCGACGAGTACCGCGGCCGGCACCGCTACAACCTGATGGACGTCAACATGCGGGCCATGTTCGCGGACGTCCCCGTGGTCGCGAACTGGGACGACCACGAGACCACCAACAACTGGTACCCCGGCGAGATCCTGGACGACCCCCGCTACACCGTCCGCGACGTCAACACCCTGGCGGCCCGCGGCCGGCAGGCGTGGCAGGAGTACATGCCCATCGCGGAGGGTTCCGCGCTGTGGCGTCCCGGCACTTTCGACGACGCCGGCCAGTACCAGCCGGCGCGCATCTACCGGAAGATTCCCCGCGGCCCGCAGCTGGACGTCTTCTGCCTGGACATGCGCACCTTCAAGTCGCCCAACACCGACGGCAAGGAAGGCTACGCCACCAGCATCCTGGGCCAGGAACAGGTGGACTGGCTGATCCGCGAGGTGTCGGCGTCGAAAGCCACGTGGAAGGTGATCGCCGCGGACCTGCCGCTGGGCATCATTGTGCCCGACGGCCCCGTGAACCAGGAGAGCCTGGCCAACCGCGATGCCGGCGCACCCCTGGGCCGGGAGCTGGAGATCGCCGGAGTCCTGAGCGCATTCAAGCGGAACCGGGTGAGAAACATTGTTTGGCTGACCGCCGACGTGCACTACTGCGCCGCCCACCACTACTCTCCCGAGCGGGCAGCGTTCACCGACTTCGACCCGTTTTGGGAATTCGTGGCCGGACCCATCGCGGCCGGATCCTTCGGGCCGAACGCGATGGACGGCACCTTCGGCCCGGAGGTGGTGTTCTCGAAAGCCGGGCGGTTCCCCGGCGAATCACCGCGGGACGGCGAGAACCAGTTCTTCGGGCACGTCCAGCTTGGCGAAGACAACAGTTTCACTGCCAGCCTGCGAAACGCTAACGGCGCCACGGTGTTCTCCAAAGTGCTGACGCCGGAGCGGTAGCTCCACCGCCGGTGCGGCCGCGCCCCCTCGGCGGGCGATCGCCGTCGTCCATCACTTACCCGGCGTTTACTGGCAGCGCTCCGTGGGTACGCCGCTGGTAGTGTTCCTGCATTCGGCACGACACGCGGACGGGGTGATTTCTTGTGAAAGAGGAGCAGCTGACAGAGGCTGTACAGGAAGCCGGGGCGGTGGAGCTGCTGCTGATCCGCCATGGTGAGAGCGAAGGCAACGTCGCGGCCACGGAAGCGCGGCAGGCCGGGGCGGAGGTCATCGCAGTGCCTGCCCGCGACGCTGACGTAAACCTTTCCGGCACGGGACAGGAGCAGGCAAAAGCCCTGGGCATGGCGCTGGCCCGGATTGCCGAAGAGTTCCGGCCGGACGCTGTGGTTTCCTCGCCCTACGCCCGCGCCCTGCAGACGGCGGAAATTGCCGTGGAGGCGGCGGGCTGGCCGGTGAAGGTACGCACCGATGAAAGGCTGCGGGACCGCGAGCTCGGCATTCTGGACCGGCTTACCCGCCGGGGCGTGGAGAAGCGTTTCCCCGAGGAAGTGGAACGCCGTGAGTGGCTCGGGAAGCTGTACTACCGGCCTCCGGGCGGGGAATCCTGGGCAGACGTTGCGCTGCGGCTGCGCTCTGTCCTGGCCGAGCTGAACAGCCTCGGCGTTGGACACCGCGTGATGCTGGTCTGCCACGACGCCGTGATCATGCTGTTCCGCTATGTGCTCGAAGGGCTCAGCGAAAAGGAAGTCCTGGACCTGGCCGCCAGCACCTCGGTGCTGAACGCGTCCTTGACCCGGTATGTGCGGCCTGCCGGCCAGGGTCCTTGGACGCTGGAGAGCTTTAATGTGGCCGACCATCTGACGGAACACGGCGTCACCGTGACAGAGCACGCCGGAGATACCAGTGTCCACCCGCGGTAAGGCCGATGAAGCAACACTGGTAACGCCATCGCTGCTGCGCGACTGGCCGCTGCCGGCTGCCGGCGAGGACAAGTACTCGCGCGGCTCGGTCCTGGTGATCGGTGGAGCCCGTGGCACACCCGGCGCTGCCCTGCTCGCCGGCACCGCAGCACTGCGCGCAGGTGCCGGGAAGCTGACGTTGGCCGTCGCCGAGTCCGTCGCGGTACAGGTGGGGGTGGCGCTGCCCGAGTGCGGAGCCATGGCACTGCCCGAGACGGCCGACGGGTCCGTGAGCGGCGAAGGACTGGACCGGATTTCCAAGTACCTGGACCGGGCCGACGCGGTTTTGGTGGGACCGGGGCTGGATGATCCCGGCCTGGCCGAGGAGCTGCTGCGGGCCCTGCTGGAGCGGGAGCAACCTTCCGGCGGGCCGAACGGGGAAGGCCGTGCCGCCGTCGTCCTTGACGCCTACGCACTGGGCGGACTGGTAAAGCTGGAGGACCAACTGGACCCCTGGCGGGGCCGGCTGATCCTGACGCCTAATCCCAAGGAGACAGCGGTACTGCTGGGCCGGGACGTCGAGGACCTGGAGGCGGATGTTGCCGCAGTTGCCGAGCGTTTCGACGCCGTGGTGAGCTGCCAGGGGCTCGTCGCACGCCCTCCCGGGAACGATACCGAAGAGCCCGAACTGTGGAAGATCACCACTGGGTACGGCGGCTTGGGAACGTCCGGCAGCGGTGATGTCCTCGCCGGCGCAATCGCAGGGCTCCGAGCCAGGGGAACCAGTGACGTGCAGGCCGCGTGCTGGGGAAGCCACCTGCATGCCGCAGCTGCCGACAGGCTTGCCAGCCGGTTGGGACCCCTGGGCTTCCTGGCCCGCGAACTCGCGGATGAGCTGCCGGCCCTGATGCTGGAGCTCAACACCTAGCAGACTTGGGCCGAACTTCCCGGACATGAGACGACCCCCGGCTGAAGCCGGGGGCCGCCATATCGGGAAGTGCGGGTGTAGGCTGCGGGTGCGCTGAAAGCGCTGTGGCGTGCATACTTAGCGATCCGCCCAAAAGGCAGTCAGCAAATCCCGACTTTCCGATCCTGTGTTGAAACTAGGCGGCAATCTCCTGCTTTGCCCCCTTCGTCTCAATTTCGATCTTGCGCGGCTTGGCCTTTTCGGCGACAGGAATCCGCAGGGTCAGGACACCGGACTCGTACGTAGCCTTTACGTTCTCAGTATCCAGGGTGTCCCCGAGGATCAGCTGGCGGCTGAATACGCCGCGCGGCCGCTCGGAGGCGATCAATTCGGTGTCCTTGCCTGCAGGTTCGGGGCGCTCGGCCCGTACCGTCAGGACGTTCCGTTCCACATCCAGATTCACAGAATCCAGAGCGACACCGGGCAGATCAAAGGCGACTACAAATTCCTGGTCCTCCCGCCACGCGTCCATTGGCATCGCTGCCGGGCGCGCCGCCGTGCCGAGGACCTGCTGGGCCAGCCTGTCCAGCTCGCGGAACGGATCGGTTCGCATCAACATGGCTTTCCCTCCTCGTAAGAGACGGTCCAACACTTGTTTTTGGTACCAGCCGATCTGTATTGGCTGATATAGATTTTTTAGCACTCAAGAAGGAGATCTGCAAGAGGTTGCGGCAGAGATTTTCCCGACTTTTTTGCGCTTCCCCAGGCACGCCTGAGGGGCCCTTCGCAGCATGCAAAAGGCCCCTCAGCGCGGGTGTATCAGCTCCTGGTGGGGTCCGGGCGAAGCGGTGCCGGGCCGGGATCCGGTACCGGCAGCGGGCCTGGCGGCTCAGGCGTAGGGAAAGGATTCGGAGCAGGCGGACCGGGGTGGCCCGGATGTGTGGGATCCGGCTGGTCCGGGCCCGGTTCGGGCGGAAACGGCTCGGGCTCGTGCACTGGCGGGATGGTCATTGACGTTCCCCTCTCAGGTTTGATGGACGTGCCTTGGCGTGAACAGGATACGCCCGCCACCTCAAGCCCACTAGGGCGGGCCGGGCTTGTTAGCCCGGGGTGGCGGCGACCAGCCGGGCCCCCGGCATCAGGGTCTTTGGCCTCTTTCATCCCCGTCCCGGCCGGCGGGCAGCCGAAGGAGCCCATTCGACGGAAGGGTAATTCCCCGGTAGCGAACGACGGGCCATTTGTCGGCGTGGATCTATATATTGAGGGAATGACCCAGACTCTGCGGGATTCCGCCGCCACTGCCACTCCCATGCCGCCGGTAGCCAGGAAGGTCCCCTCCGAGCGCCGTCACCACGGGGACACATTCGTGGACAACTACGAGTGGCTCCGGGACAAGGAATCCGCCGAGGTCGTGGAGCACCTGAAGGCTGAAAACGCCTACCAGGAAGCCATCACGGCACACCAGGAGCCCCTTCGGGAGGCCATCTTCCAGGAGATCAAGGGCCGCACCCAGGAGACCGACCTCTCCGTCCCGCACCGCAAGGACGGCTGGTGGTACTTCAGCCGCTCGGTCGAAGGCAAGGAATACGGCATCCAGTGCCGGGTCAGGGCCGCCGATACCGAGGACAAGATTGCCGACTGGACTCCCCCGGCGGTGCAGCCCGGCGTCGAGATCCCCCGGGAGGAGGTCCTGCTGGACGGCAACGTGGAAGCCGAGGGCAAGCCCTTCTTCGCGGTGGACGGTTCGGCCGTGACCGTGGACGGGAACCTGTATGCCTATGCCGTGGACAACTCCGGGGACGAACGCTTCACCCTCCGGATCAAGGACCTCCGCACCGGCGAACTGCTGCCCGACGTCATCGAGAACATCTTTTACGGCATCGCCTTCTCCCCCGACGGCACCAGGATTTTTTACACGGTGGTGGACGAATCCTGGCGCCCCTACCAGGTGAAGGCCCACACGCTGGGCACGCCGGTGGCCGAGGACGTGGTCATCTACCAGGAGGACGACGCCGCCATGTGGCTGGGCTTCGAGCTGTCCTCCGACAGGCGCTACCTGGTGCTGGGCATCGGATGCTCCGAATACAGCGAAACCCGCCTGCTCCGCTTCGATGATCCTGCGCAGGAACTCATCACGGTCATCTCCCGGGACGAGCGCGTGCTCTACGAGGCCGAGCCGTTCCTGCTGGCTGGTGAGGAACGAATCCTGCTCACGCACAACCGCGGCGCCATCAACTCCATGGTCTCCCTGGCAGACCCGGCCGAGCTCGCCAAGCCGCTCGCCGAACAGCAGTGGGTCACCGTCGTTGGGCATTCCGACGACGTCCGCGTCAACGGTGCCGGCGTCACCTCCACGCACCTCATCGTTTCCGTGCGCAAGGACACCATCGAGCGGGTCCAGTTCATCGGGCTGGCCGGGCTGGGTACGCCGGAACAGGAGGCCCCGGTGGAGCCGGCCTTCGACGAAGAGCTGTACACCGCCGGCGTCGGCGGCTCGGACTACGAGGCACCGGTCATCCGGCTGGGCTACACCTCCTACTTCACGCCGTCCCGGGTGTACGACTTCGTGCTGCCCACCGCGGAACGGCCCGCCGGAGAGCTGCTGCTGCGCAAGGAAAGCCCGGTCCTGGGCGGCTACGACGGCAGCGACTATGTGGCCACCCGGGAATGGGCGCTGGCCGCGGACGGCACCAGGATTCCGCTCTCAGTGCTGCGGCACAAGGCCGTCCGGCAGGACTCGACGGCGGCCGGCCTGGTGTACGGGTACGGCTCCTATGAGATGAGCATGGACCCCGGCTTCGGAATTGCCCGGCTTTCGCTGCTGGACCGCGGCGTGGTGTTCGTCATCGCACACATCCGCGGCGGTGGTGAGCTGGGCCGGCACTGGTACGAGAGCGGAAAGAAGCTGGACAAGAAGAACACGTTCACCGACTTCGTGGACGCCACCGACTGGCTGGCGAACTCCGGCTGGGTGGACCCGTCCCGCATCGCTGCCCTGGGCGGCTCGGCCGGCGGCCTGCTGATGGGTGCCGTGGCAAACATGGCCCCGGAGAAGTACGCGGCGATCGTGGCGCAGGTCCCGTTCGTGGACGCCCTTACCACCATCCTTGACCCGGAGCTTCCGCTTTCGGCGCTCGAGTGGGAGGAGTGGGGCAATCCCATCACCGACCCCGAGGCCTACGCCTACATGAAGTCCTACTCCCCCTATGAAAATGTGCGTGAGGCGGCCTATCCCAAGATCGCCGCCGTCACGTCCTTCAACGACACGCGTGTCCTCTATGTGGAGCCCGCCAAGTGGGTGCAGGAACTGCGCAACAAGACCACCGGTACCGAGCCGATCGTCATGAAGATCGAGATGGAGGGCGGCCACGGCGGCGCCTCCGGCCGGTACGTGCAGTGGCGCGAGCGGGCCTGGGACTACGCTTTCATCGCGGATGCCCTGGGGGCGACGGAACTGCTGCCGGGAGCCGGGCTGAAGTAGGCACGGCGCACCGAAGCGTACGACGGCGGGCGGTTCCCGCCTCGCACGTCCGCCCTCTATGCCGCTGCACCCCGGCGGGGGGTCAGGACTGCGGGTGTCCGGACAGCCATTCCGCCAAGGTTTCAAGGTTGGCGCGGACTGTACGCCCCTGTGCCCGTTCGACCAGAGGATCCGCCAGCCTGCCGAAAACCCGTCTCCTGCGAATCGCACCTGGCGCCGGCCCGGCTCGGCCAGCGGGAAGGCAGGCACAGCGCCAGCTTGAACCTCGCATAGGGCACTGTCAACGCTCTATGAAAAGAGCTGCCAGCCCTGCACACCGCGCGATTCCCAAAAAAGCTAATCATGCTTACTATTGGCTGGTGCCGGGCTGCCCGCTGGGGGCAGACCAACCCGCGCGATTCGGAGGTTGCATAACCATGGAACATGAGATGCGTCCCCTGACTGACGATGAACTGATGTCGGAGCAGGCCACAGCTTTGCCGGACAAGGAAGTCGCGTCCGTCCTGGACCTGAACGCGGACCTCGACCTGGGCATTGATGCCGCAGCACCCATCGACCTGGCCGTAGCCGCGAATGCCAACGTGGCGGCGCCAATTGACGCGGCAGCCTCCGCCAACATCCTTTCCTTCGGCTCGGAGGCCCAGGCGCTCGCGGACCAGGGCGTCTCAATCGAGCAGGGAATCGTGGCCGACGCGAACGCCGAGTCCACCCAGGACAGCACCATCAACCAGGGCAATGACACAATCGACGACGGCGGCACCACGGATGACACCGGCACCGCAACAGGAACGCCCGACGGCGGGAGCCTCCTTACCGATGGAACAGTCACCGACGGCACCCTTCCGGACGGGACGCTTGCGGACGGCACTCTCCCGGGCGTCGGTGCGCTGCCGGTGGATCCGGCCGCAGCTCTGGACGGAGACCTGCTCAACGTCAACGTGGACCTGGCCGCCGATGCCGACATCGCCGCGCCAATCAACGGCGCCGTGGCAGCAAACGCCAACGTGGCTGCCCCGATCGACGCGGCAGTGGCGGCCAACATCGGCTCCATCGACAGCCAGGCCTACGCGGTGGCCGATCAGGATGCCATCATCTCGCAGCACATCGAGGGCGAGGCCAACGCCTCTGCCAACCAGCAGTCAAACCTCGAACAGTAAGCACCGATGACCCACGCCACCGGCGGGCCGCGCGCTCAGGACGGCCCGCCGTCGACCCCTGCCTCCCTTCTTGCCGGGCACCCGCTGCAGGTTCCCGCCCGGGCCGACGGCGTGCAGCTGTCGGGCCAGTCCGAAGGGTCCGGCTACCGGGAACCACCCTCGCTGGTCCGCCGGGCGGACGGCCAGACCCTGCAATTGACCCGGCTGCTCTACCTCGTGCTGGAGGGTGCTGACGGAAACCGCAGCGTGGAGGAGATCGCGCAGCACGTTTCGCAGGGTTCGGGGCGGTTGGTCAGCGCGGACAACGTGCGGACACTGATGCATTCCCAGTTGCTGCCGATGGGTTTGCTCCGCCTGGCGGACGGTGCCCAGCCAGAGGTAAAAAAGGCTGATCCGCTGCTCGGGATGCGCTTCCGCTATACAGTGACGGATCCGGAACGCACCCTATCAATCACAGCCCCGTTCGCCGCCCTATTCAGTCCATTGCTCGTGGCGGTGGCCACGGCGGCGTTCCTGGCTACGTGTTGGTGGGTGCTCATGGTGAAGGGCCTGGGTTCAGCAACCCACGAGGCCTTCGCGAACCCCTCGCTGCTGTTGCTGGTTTTTGCCATCACCATCCTTTCCGCCGGCTTCCACGAGTTTGGCCATGCCGCCGCCGCACGCAGGGGCGGGGCAACTCCAGGTGCCATGGGTGCGGGGCTCTATCTGGTATGGCCCGCCTTTTTTACTGACGTCACCGACTCCTACAGGCTGGGCAGGGGCGGGCGTCTCCGCACCGATCTGGGCGGCCTCTACTTCAACGCAATCGTCGCAGTCGTCATCATGGGGTTGTGGTGGGTCACCGGTTTCGACGCGCTGCTGCTGGTGGTGGTCACCCAGATCCTGCAGATGGTCCGGCAACTGCTCCCCCTGGTGAGATTCGACGGATACCACATCCTCGCTGACGCTTCGGGCGTGCCCGACTTGTTCCAGCGCATTAAGCCCACGTTCCTGGGACTGTTGCCCTGGAACTGGGGAAAGCCGGAAAACCGGATCCTGAAGCCTTGGGCCAGGGTTGTGGTGACGGCGTGGGTCCTGGTCACCGTGCCGCTGCTGCTGCTCAGTTTGGCCTTGATGGTAATTGCGCTGCCGCGGCTGCTGGCCACCGCCTGGGAGAGCGCCTCCAGGCAGCAGGAACTGTTTGCCGGGAGCCTTTCCGCCGGGGACTTAGCAGGGGCTGGCGTCCGTGTGCTGGCCATCATCGCTGTCGCGCTTCCCATGCTGGGGATGCTGTACATCCTGCTCCGGCTGCTGCGCCAGCTGGTCACCGTGCTGTGGCGGAAGACCCGCGGTAAAGCCCTCCAAAGGACCGCCGCCATGGGTGCGGTCGCCGCCCTGCTGGCCGGGCTCACTTGGGCGTGGTGGCCCGACGACGGGACGTACCGTGCTGTGCAGCCTTACGAGCGCGGCACGCTGGCTGATGCCACAACCTCGCTCTTCCCGCAAGGCAGCACGGTGAGGCTGCGCGAAGGCGGCAGCGGCAGGACAGTGGCACTGTGGCCCGCAGGTGTAGCGAAGCCAACCAGGGAGAACCCGCAGCTGAGTATGGTGCTGGTCCCCGTAGAGGGCGCGGCAGCTGCGGGCGGATCCCATGCATCCGCCGCCACCACCGCCGCCGATGCTGAACCATCCTGGGTGTTCCCGTTCGACCTCCCTGCAGCGCCCGAGGAGAACGGCAACCAGGCACTCGCCGTGAACAGCACTGACGGGACAGTTACCTACAGTGTGGCTTTTGCGCTCGTTTGGGCAGAGGACGGCGAAACAGTGGACGCGAGGAACGAGGCCTATGCCTTCGCCAGCTGTACCGGCTGCGCCGCCGTGGCGGTGGGCTTCCAAGTGGTCCTCGTCGTAGGCCAAACGAATGTCATTGTCCCGGAGAACCTCTCCGCGGCAGCCAATTACAACTGCCGGGACTGCCTCACGTACGCGCTCGCGAGCCAGCTGGTCCTCACACTGGATGGTCCGCTTGGCGAAGGCAGCCTGGCCCAGCTGAAGGCATTGTGGGCAGAGATTGCAGAATATGGCCGGAACATCCGGAACGTGCCTCTCTCGGAGATCCAGGCCCGGCTTGCCGAGTACAAGGAGCAGATCACAGCCATCATCAAGACTGATCCCAGCGCCACGAAGGCCGCCGCTTCGGCCACGCCTTCGGGTGCACCGGTGACGACCACGCCGACCACGACGGGCGCCATCGCCGGGACTCCCGGTGCACCTGCCACCCACCCACCGGGAGGAGGGGCACCGCCTCCGGCAGGGACCGCGGTTCCCACCACCCCGGCAACACAGCCCGCAGGCGGCGCGCCGCCGTCGTACATCCCCATTGAGACACCGCTCCCAACGGCGGATACTGGGGGCACGGCCCCGGCCGCGGAACCCCTACCCACCACAAACCCCAGCTAGGAGAACAGATGTCGTTAAGCAAGGGAACGCATGTGGAGTGGAATACTTCGCAGGGCAAGACGCACGGCAAGGTCGTGGAAAAGAAAACCAGCGACTTTGAGCTGGACGGGCACAAGCACCGGGCCAGCGAAGATGAACCGCAGTACGTGGTGGAGTCGGACAAGACCGGCGCCAGGGCAGCGCACAAGGCCTCTGCCCTGACCGAAAAGAAGTAGCACATGGCCCCACAGCATGAAGTGGTCATTATTGGCGGCGGCAACGCGGGCGTTTCCCTGGCGGCCCGGCTGGAGCGCTACGGCGTCAAGGACGTGGCCCTGATCGAGCCCAAGGACCACCACCTCTTCCAGCCGCTGTTTTCACACATTGCGGGCGGCCGGGCCCAGGCCCAGGAGGCCGTCCGCTCCCAGGAATCGGTGACGCCCACGGGTGTCACCTGGATCCGGGACAGCGCCGTGGACGTCGACACGGATGCCAACACTGTCACCCTGGCATCCGGATCCACCGTGTCCTACGGACAACTGGTGGTGTGCCCTGGGCTGCAGTACGACTGGGACAGCGTGCCTGGGCTGGCCGAGGCGGTGCATTCGCCAAACGGGACCTCCCACTACGAGTTCGAGCTGGCACCCAAGGCTTGGACCCTGCTCCGCGGGCTCGCTTCGGGAACGGCCGTTTTCACGATGCCGGCCGGTCCCATCAAATGCGGCGGCGCCAGCCAGAAACCCATGTACCTGGCTTGCGACTACTGGCGGGAACAGGGCGTACTGGACAAGATCAGGGTGGTCATGGTCCAGCCCTACCCCACGGTGTTCGGGGTGCCGGAGGTGGACCGGGAGCTTGACCGCAAGATCGCGGAGTACGGCATTGAGCTGTGGACCAACAGCGAGCTGGTCTCCGTGGATGCGGCAGGGCAAAAAGCCACTATCCGGAACATCGGAACCGGTTCGGAAGAAAACCTGCATTACGACGTGCTCAACGCTGTTCCACCGCAGTCGGCGCCGGACTGGCTCAAGTCCACCAACCTTCCGGCGGCAGGCGATGCCGGGGGGTTTGTGGAGGTGGACCGCCAGACACTGAGGCACATCAGGTTCCCGAACGTGTGGTCCCTCGGGGACGCGGCCGGGACCACCAACTCCAAGTCGGGCGGGGCTCTGCGCAAGCAGACCAAAGTCCTGGCCAAGAACCTCGTCGCCGCACGGAAGGGCAAGCCGCTGCCCGCCAAGTACAACGGCTACTCGGTGTGCCCCTTCACCGTCTCCCGTGACACCGTGGTGTTCGCCGAGTTCGACGACCGGTTCCGGCCAATGCCCACCATCCCCCGCGTGCCCACGTGGAACGAGAGCAAGCTTTCCTGGGTGGTGGACCGGGACGTGTTCCCGCAGATCTACTGGAACCTGATCCTCAAGGGCAGGGCCTGACCTGAGAGAGCGTGCCGGAAAACCCCGCATCAAGTGAGAGAGCGTCCCTCGGGCCGGCTACCCTGCGGAACTGACGACGGCGGCCGTCGCCTCCGCGATCGCCTGTTCCTCGTCGGTGGGAACCACCAGGACGGGGATGGCCGACTGTGCCGTGGAAATGACGCGCGGCTCCTTGGACCGCTCACCGTTCAGGACGGCGTCGAGCTCAATGCCCAGGGCAGCCAGCCTGTCCGCCACCAGGCCGCGGAACTGGTGGGAGTTCTCACCAATGCCGGCGGTGAACACCAAGGCCTTCGCCCCGCCCACGGCCACGTGGTACCCACCGATGTACTTGGCAAGCCGATAGGACGTGACGGCGAGCGCCATGGCAGCGCGGGCGTCACCGGCCTCGGAGGCTTCCACCACTGAGCGCATGTCGTTGTTGCCGGCAAGACCTTTGAGTCCGGATTCCCGGTTGAGCATGGTGTCGATGTCCTCCGGCGTCCAGCCTGCCCGGCCCAGGAACACCAGGATGGACGGGTCCAGGTCGCCTGAGCGGGTGCCCATCACCAGGCCTTCGAGCGGGGTGAAGCCCATGGAGGTGTCCACGGAGCAGCCGCCCTGGATCGCGGTGACCGAGGCCCCGTTGCCCAGGTGGGCGATGACGCCGTCGAACTCCTCCACCGGGAGGTCCAGCAGTGCTGCGGCGCGGCGGGTGACGTACTCGTGGGACGTGCCGTGGAAGCCGTAGCGGCGGATGCCGTGGTTGGTGTAGAGCTCGTCCGGCACCGCGTAGCGCCAGGCGTGCTCGGGGAGGGTGCGGTGGAAGGCGGTGTCAAAGACGGCCACCTGCGGCATGTCCGGCCACTTCCTGGTGATGGCACGGATGCCCAGCACGTTGGCCGGGTTGTGCAGCGGCGCCAGCGGATTGAGCCGCTCGATGGCCCTGGTGATCTCGTTGTCGATCAGCACGGGCTCGGCAAACCGCTCGCCGCCGTGCACCACCCGGTGCCCCACCGCGCCCAGTTCCAGTTCACCCAGTTCTCGATGGATGGCGGCGTCCACCTGCTCCAGTGCCTCTGAATGATCCCTGGGGCCCTCGATCTCGCCGTCCCCGCCGCCGCCGTTGCCCATGCCGATCTTCTCGATCAGCCCCTCAGTCAGGACGCTGCCGGCGGCGACGTCACGCACCTGGTACTTGAGCGAGGACGAGCCGGAATTGATGACGAGCACGAGCATGCGGGGCCTCCTGAGCCTTGCTTCTGCAGTTCAGTCCCCACTATAGGTTGCCCCGCCGGCGGTTTCCTTGCGGATGGGGACCGGCTGTGCCTAGAGTCGGCAGACAGGCTGGACCACGCCCGAGAGGACACTTCCATGACGAACGAGCCCACTTCGATCGACGAGAACGACCCCACCAACACAGGATCCAGCAGCACCGCTCCCCTGAATGCCAGGGCGGATTCGGACCCCGGCAGCGGGTCGGGGAAGCAGGACCCCACCGGGGTGGAGGGTGCCAACCCTGCACTGGACGACACCGGAAACGATAAGGCCGCTGAGACCGGCGAGGCCCCGCAGGCACTGGAGAACGCAGAAGACCTGGACCTCACGCCGCAGGGTCTCTCCGATGAGCCGGCCAAGCAGGAGGACGAGGAAAGCCTGGCCAAGCCGGACAACAGCTGAGACCTGCAAAAGGACGATAGCGGCGCTCAGGCGGGTGCCGCCGTCGTCCTTTGTTTTGCAATTGGCCTCTCTAGGAAGGCGGTGCCTGCGCTGCGCTCTGGATCGGCTCCTGCGCGGGATTTTGGGCCTGCGCCTGGATGGCAGTGATTGCCACGGTGTTCACGATGTCCTCCACCGTGCAGCCGCGCGAGAGGTCGTTGACCGGCTTCCGCAGCCCCTGGAGGACGGGCCCCACGGCCACGGCCCCCGAGCTCTGCTGCACAGCTTTGTACGTGTTATTGCCCGTGTTCAGGTCCGGGAAGATGAACACGGTGGCTTGGCCTGCCACCGAGGAGCCCGGCATCTTGGACTCGGCAATGGAAGCGTCCACGGCGGCGTCGTACTGGATGGGGCCTTCAACGGCGAGGTCCGGGCGGCGCTGGCGCACCAGTTCGGTGGCCTGCCGCACCGCGTCCACCGCCTCCCCGGCGCCCGAACCGCCGGTTGAGTAGGACAGCATCGCCACGCGGGGCTCCACCCCGAACTGCGCTGCGGTCTCCGCCGAGGCGAGCGCGATGTCCGCCAGCTGCTCCACGTTTGGATCCGGGTTCACGGCACAGTCACCGTAGACCAGCACCCGGTCCGGCATCAGCATCAGAAACACCGAGGAGACGATCTTCACCCCGGGGCGCGTCTTCACGAACTCGAGCGCGGGCCGGATGGTGTGGGCAGTGGTGTGGGCAGCGCCGGAGACCATGCCGTCCACCACTCCGAGCTGGACCATCATGGTGCCGAAGTAGCTCACGTCCTGCATAATCTCCAGGGCCTTCGCCAGGTCCACGCCCTTGTGGGCCCGCAGCTCGGCGTACTTCTCGGCGAATTTCTGCCGAAGGTCCGAAATTACTGGGTCCACAATGTTGATGCCGGAGAGGTCAATGCCCTGGGCAGAAGCCAGTTCACGGACGTCCGATTCAGGCCCCAGCACGGTGAGGTCGCAGACGTCGCGGCGGTGCAGGATTTCCGCCGCCCGCAGGATCCGCACGTCCGTGCCCTCCGGCAGCACCACGTGCCGGCGCTGCGAGCGGGCACGCTCAATCAGGTCATGCAGGAAGCGCAGCGGGGTCATCCGCTCGGGCCGGGGCAGGTGCAGGCGCTCCACCAGCTCGGTTTCGTCCACCCGGCGGGACCAAAGCCCGAGTGCAGACGCCACCTTGCGCCGGTGCCCGGACCAGATCTCGCTGCGGACCTCGGCGACCCGGCGTGCGGTCTGGTACGTATCCTCACTGGCGGCGAACACGGGAAACGGGGCCTGGGCCAGCAGCGGGTAGATGTTGGCGTCCGGCGCGAGCCCGCCCGTCAGGATCAGCCCCGAAGGCACCGGGAACTCCGGGGAGAAGGACGAGGCCAGGCACGCCACCATCACATCGGCGCGGTCACCGGGAACGATCACCAGGGCACCCTCATCCAGCACGTTCAGGAAGTTGCCCACGTTCATGGCCGCCACCTTGATGTCCTTCACATCGCGCTCCATGTCCGCCCGCCCTGCGATCTGGCGCACCTGCAGGGCACTGGCCACCTCGCCGGTGGTGGGCCGGGCGATCTCGTCCAGTTCCGGGAGGATGTACACGGGCCGGTTGGAAGCGCCGGGCTTCACAGCAGCCCGGATCCCTTCCAGGTCCTCCGGGTCCGCACGGTTAACCAGGATGGCCAGCAGGGCACACCTTTCGGCGGCGAGTTCCTTCCGGGCGACCTCGACGGCCGCCGCGGTCTCAGCCACAGTGCGGCCTTTTGCGCCCACCACGGCCACCACAGGCGTGGCGAGGTTGTTGGCCAGGCGTGCGTTGAGGTCGAACTCGACGGCGGAGTCCTGGCCCACCAGGTCCGTCCCCTCCACGATCACCACGTCGCAGTAACGCGAGATTTCGGCGAAGATCTCGACGCAGCGGGCATCGATCTCCGCCCGGTTTCCTTCAGCCAGCAGGGCCCGGACCTCTTCATGCGTCAGGCCGCCCCGGCACGTGTCATCCTCGAGCGCGAAGCGGGATTTCATCAGCGTCACCATGGGATCCGCCGCGGGATCCGGGCCGTGGACCACAGGCTTGAAAAACCCGATCCTGTCCGCATGCCGGTGCAGGGTGTCCGCCAGGCCCAAAGCCACGAGTGACTTGCCTGAGCCGGGGGTGGTTGCGCTGACGTAAATGCCTGTGGCCATGGTCCGCCCTTTTGCTGGTGTGCTGGTGCCGGTCCTTCCATCCTTGCACTTTGGCCGCGGCTTTCGGCAAGGTTTGGCGTTGCGGAACGTGTGGGCATGGGCACGCAGGGCGGGCTGCGGCGGCAGGTGCGTGCCGCCGTGGTACGTTCCCGCCCGGTTGCTTTTCCCGCACCCGCCCGGCGCACCACGCACGACGGCGTGTCCCGGCTAGGGCCCGCTGGCCCGCCGGAGCAACCGGGCAGGGAGGCACGGCCACAACCCCAGTGACCCTTGACACGGTACCCCCTCATGGGATTACCTAATGAACATTCGGTAAATAAAGCTGGAGGCAATGACGCATGGCTGAAACCGCCCTTTCCGGGCCTACGCACCAGATACTGGAGAACGACTACGCCTCCGAGTGGATGGGCATCCAGGTCCTCGCCCTCAGCGACGGGCATGCCACCATCCGGATGACCCTCCGGCAGGAAATGCTCAACGGTTTCGGCATGGCCCACGGCGGAATGATCTTCGCCTTTGGGGATACGGCCTTCGCACTCGCCTGCAACCCCGCCGTGCCGGCCCCCGGCGAGGAAAACAGCATCACCGTGGCCTCCGGCGTGGACATCAACTTCCTGAAACCCGCCTTCCGGGGCCAAATGCTGACCGCAGTGGCAGACCGCCGCTCCAGCGCGGGCCGGAGCGGGCTGTACGACATCCAGATCTTTGCCGCCGACGCGCTGGAGCCGGGCCCCGAAACCCATGGTTCAAGCCCCGACCCGAGCCAGCCAGGCGAGCTCATAGCCGAGTTCCGCGGACGCAGCCGCACCATCCCCAGGAAGTAGGAAACCATGACCCTGCATGCCCCCGAAACCCCCGCCGCCGCACCAGCCGATGCCGGCCTTGACCGCGAGGAGACCATCTCCCGCGACGAGCTCGAGGCCCTCCAGCTCAGCCGCCTGCAGCACACCGTTGCGTACGCCTACGAGCGCGTGCCGCTGTACAAGCGCAAATTCGACGAAGCCGGCGTCCGCCCCGGCGACCTGCGCGAACTGGACGACCTGGGCAACTTCCCCTTCACTACCAAGGAAGACCTGCGCCAGGAGTACCCGTTCGGCATGTTCGCCGTGCCGCAGAACGAGGTGGCCCGCGTCCACGCCAGCTCCGGCACCACCGGCCGGCCCACCGTGGTCGGCTACACGAAGCAGGACCTGGCCGACTGGGCCAAGCTCGTGGCCCGCTGTTTCCGGGCCTCCGGCATCCGCCCCGGCATGAAGGTCCACAACGCCTACGGCTACGGCCTGTTCACCGGCGGACTGGGCGCGCACGCCGGCGCCGAAGCCCTGGGCTGCACCGTGATCCCAATGTCCGGCGGGCAGACCGAACGCCAGATCCAGCTGATCCAGGACTTCAGGCCCGACGCCATCCTGTGCACCCCCACCTACCTGCTCACCATTGCCGACGCCATGGCGCACATGGGCATGGATCCCACCTCGACGTCGCTGAAGTACGCGGTGCTGGGCGCCGAGCCGTGGACCCAGGAGATGCGCCACGAACTCGAAGTCACCATGAACCTCAAGGCCTGCGATATCTACGGGCTCTCCGAGGTGATGGGCCCGGGGGTGGCCGGCGAGGCAGTGGAGACGCAGGACGGCAGCCACATCTGGGAGGACCACTTCCGGCCCGAAATCATCGACCCCTTCAACCCGGTGGTGGGCAAGGAGAACGTCCTGCGCGACGGCGAACACGGCGAGCTCGTCTTCACCTCGCTGACCAAGGAGGCGCTGCCGATCATCCGGTACCGCACCAAGGACCTCACCCGCCTGCTCCCCGGCAGCGCCCGTCCAGCCCACCGCAGGATGGGGCGCATCACGGGCCGCAGCGATGACATGATCATCCTGCGGGGCGTGAACCTGTTCCCGTCGCAGATTGAGGAAATTGCCCTGCGCATTCCCGAGCTCAGCCCGCACTTCCAGCTCGAACTGACCCGGCCCGAGGGACAGCGGATGGACCAGATGACGGTGAAGATCGAGCGCCGGGACAGCGTCACCGCTGAGCAGAGCACGACGGCGGCACGCACCTTAAAGGAGCAGATCAAGATCCACGTGGGGTCTTCCTGCGAGGTGGATGTGGTGGAGCCGGGTTCGCTGGAGCGGTCCAACGGCAAACTCCGCCGGATCTACGACCTGAGGCCCAAGGGGTAGTACGAGCACCGGCTGACCGACCGTTCATGAGAAACTAACGTCCATGCCCAGCACCACTGAAACAGCAAGCACCGGCAACGGCGCGAAACGCGGCCGCCCCGGATACGACCAACAGTCGGTGCTGCGCATCGCCGTCGACGTCTTCAACCGGCACGGCTACGACGCGACGTCCATGGGCATCCTCGCGGACAACCTGGGCATTTCAAAGTCCGCCATCTACCACCACGTGCCCTCGAAAGGGGACCTCCTCAAGCTCGCCCTCGACCACGCCCTGGGCGGGCTCGAGGCCATCCTTGAACAGCCCGAGGCGACGTCCGGCGCCGCCGATGCGCGCCTGGAGTTTGTCCTCCGGCAGACCGTGGCCGTACTGGTGGACAGGCTGCCGTTCGTCACGCTGCTCCTGCGCCTGCGGGGCAACACGGAGATCGAGCGGGACGCGCTGGAACGCCGGCGGACCTTCGACCACAAGGTGGCCGCGCTGATCTCCGCGGCCCGGGACGACGGCTCGCTGCGCCAGGACATCGACCCGCGGACCGTGACAAGGCTGCTGTTCGGCATGATCAACTCGATTGTGGAGTGGTACAAGCCGGGCGGATCCCTTTCACCGGAGCGGCTTGCCGACGACGTGATCACCATGGCCTTTGAAGGGCTGCACTCCACTAAGCCGTAGGCCAAAATACTAAGGGTGCTTGGTATTTCTGCGGATCCCCGGCTACGGTGGTAGGACCAGCCAGGACCCGAAGGAGGCCCGCCCATGAGCACCAACGCCAGCAGCGGACTGCGCCGTGCAGCCCCCGCCCGCAGTGCCGCAGCCCGCAGGGCCGCTGTCCGCACTGCGGCCGGAAGCCTGGTCCTGGCAGCCTCCCTGGCGCTCACTGCCTGCACTGGCAGTACCCCTCCCCCGGAAGCCACCGAGACTTCCGCCGCCGGAGCCACCTCCACTGCCACATCCGGCAGCACGGCCGGCAGCACCGCTGCACCCCAGGCGCCGGCCGCCTCGGGCGACATTCCCCGGCTGGTGGAGAACCTTGCACCATCAGTGGTGACCATCTTCACCGAAGGCGGATTGGGCAGCGGCGTGGTCTACTCCGAGGACGGCCTCATTCTTACCAACGAGCACGTGATCCGGGGCAACGACAGGGTGGAGATCGCCTTCGCCGACGGCCAGCGGGTGGAGGGCACCGTCAGGGCCGCTGATCCCGTCACCGACCTTGCCCTGGTCCAGGCCAACCGTACCGGGCTGCCCAAGCCCGTCTACCAAACCACCCTTCCGCAGGTGGGCGAGGGTGCGCTGGTGCTCGGTTCGCCGCTCGGCTTCGAAAACACCGCCACTTCCGGGATCATCTCCGGACTGCACCGCTCCATTCCCGGCTCCGCCTCCAACAGCCTTTCCCTCGTGGACCTGATCCAGACCGACGCCCCCATCAGCCCCGGCAACTCCGGCGGCGCGGTCATCAATATGCGCGGCGAGATCATCGGCATCAGCGAGGCGTACATCCCGCCGTCAGCCGGCGCCGTGGCACTCGGCTTTGCCATCCCCGCTGCCACCGCAGTGGAGGTGGCCGAGGAATTGCTGGCGGACGGCACCGCCGAGCACGCCTACCTGGGCCTGACACCGGGCGAACTGACGGCGCAGATTGCCGAACAGCTGGGCATCGACGCCAGCACCGGCGTCGTGGTTCTGGCCGTGGACGAGGACGGACCGGCGGGACGCGCCGGAATACGGCCCGGTGACGTGCTGGAGTCCATGGAAGGCGCTGAACTGGCCTCGCCGGAGAAGCTGCTGGCCGAACTCCGCAACCGCAACCCCGGTGACACCGTGGCGTTCAAGGTCAAGCGGGAGGACCAAAGCCTTGACCTCAAGGCGGACCTCATCGACCGGCCAACAGGAAACAACCGATAGGAAGGTAAGAAAAATGAGCCACCCCAAAGAAGAACCGGATGCCGGCTTCATCGTCCCGGACCCCTCCCAGGTCCGCGAGGACATTCCCGGCGACGCCGGCGACGAGGCCAACGTGATCCGCTTCAGCGAAGAGCAGGCCCTGATCGAGGAACAGGCCCACGGCATCCGCCCGGACACCTACAGCATCCCCTCGGGCGGTCCCACTATGGCGGAAGCCCGCGGCAACATGGACCTCTCCGACCAGAGCGACAGCGGACGCGGGACTGGCCCGGAGGATGACAGCAGCGACGACGGCCTGCACGGCGGCGCTGAGTCCTGACGTTTCGGACCGGCCACCACCGGCCATACTGGCAAGCAGGGGCGCCCCGGATTATCCCGGGGCGCCCCTGCTGCCGTTTAACGGCGCTGCACTAGAGCTCGTATTCGGCCTGAACGCCGAGCTTCTCGTGGACGCAGAGGATGTTGTGCTCGGTATCCATGAACCACGCGCACTTCTCCGAATTGGTGGTGCAGATGTGGTTCTCCGTCTTTAGGTGGGGCAGGTCGTAGTCGTGGAACTTTACGCCCCTTGCCTCCATGTCCCGGACGGTCTTCTCAATGTCCGTGACCTCGAAGCTCAGGGCTGTGTGTTCGGAGTGCTTGCCGTCGGAGACCGGCATCAACTGCAGCATGGGACCGCCGTCACTGCCGAGTAGTTCGCTTCCGTCGTCTGCCCTGCCGCGGTGCGGGAGTCCGAGTTTTTCGGTGTAAAACCTCCGGGCCCGCGCTGCGTCATCGACTGGCAGGACGGTTGTGGCTGTGTTCATTCTTAGGCTCATGTGGCCACCTCCTACGGGCAGAATTTTACGCTTCCGCCCGCCAAAAAGACCGTGCCTTTTCCCGCTGTTATGGGGCATCCCGGGGTGGGGCTACTTTTCCACGAGAGTGAGGACGTCGTAGGTGGCCACGATCTCATCGTTCTGGTTGGTGAGGACCGCGTCCCAGGCCACTTCGCCGTACTCGTCCGTTTCGCGCGGGGTGATCTTCTTGGCAGTCAGGGTCACCCGGATCGAATCGCCCGCGGCCACCGGGGTAATGAAGCGCAGGTTCTCCAGCCCGTAGTTGGCCAGGACCGGGCCCGGCGCAGGCTCCACGAAGAGTCCCGCGCCCCATGCCAGCAAGAGGTACCCATGCGCCACGATGCCCGGGAAGAACGGGTTGGCTTCCGCCGCTTCCTGGTTGGTGTGGGCGTAGAAGGTATCGCCGGTGGAGTTCGCGAATGCGGTGATGTCCTCGAGGGTGACCTGCCGCAGGTCCGACCGGACGGCGTCGCCAATCCGCAACGCCTCCAGGGACTTGCGGAACGGGTGCGTCCCCTCGGTCTCGAGCGTGAAGTTGCGGTCCGCGCCGGCATGCCAGATTCCCGTGATGGCGGTCAGCATGTTCGGCGAACCCTGGATGGCGGTGCGCTGCATGTGGTGCATCACGGAGCGGATCCCGCCCAGCTCTTCGCCGCCGCCGGCACGGCCGGGACCGCCATGGACCAGGTGCGGCACGGGCGATCCGTGGCCGGTGGAGCTGCGGGCGTCCTCGCGGTTGAGCATCAGGACGCGGCCGTGGTGCGCGGCGATGCCCGTGACCAGTTCCCGCGCCACCGAGGGATCGTTGGTGCAGACCGTTGCCACCAGGGAGCCGCTGCCCTTGGCGGCGAGCCGGACGGCGTCGGGAAGGTCCTTGTACCCGATCACGGATGAAACGGGGCCGAACGCCTCCAGCGAGTGGACTTCCTCCGCCTCGGGGTCCTGCCATGTGAGCAGGACCGGGGCCATGAATGCGCCGCCGTCCACCACACCGGTGGAACCATCCGCAGAGGTGACCGACGGCGAATCCAGCGTTCCGTACCCAAGCTCACCTCCGGCGTCGAGCATGGACTGCACGGCTGCCCGCACGTCCTCAAGCTGTTCCACGGAGGCGAGCGCGCCCATGGTCACGCCGTCGGCGCGCGGATCCCCCAGCACTGTCCGCTCCTGGATGCGCTTGCCAACGGCGGCGGACACCGCCGGGACGAGCTCCTGCGGCACAATGGCGCGGCGGATGGCGGTGCACTTCTGCCCGGCCTTGGCCGTCATTTCGGTGACCACGGACTTCACGAAGGCGTCGAATTCCGGGGTGCCCTCTACGGCGTCCGGGCCCAGGATGGCGGCGTTGAGGGAGTCGGTCTCGGAAGTGAACCGCACCCCGCCCTGCACCACATTCGGGTGGGATTTCAGGGACAGCGCGGTGGAGGCCGAGCCGGTAAAGGCCACCAGGTCACGGTAGTCCAGGACATCCAGCAGGCCTCGGACTGAACCGGAGATCAGCTGCAGCGAACCCTTGGGGAGGATGTTGGACTCAACAATGGCCTTGACCACGGCCGCAGCCACGTATCCGGTGGGAGTGGCAGGCTTCACGATGGTGGGAACCCCTGCGATGAAGGCGGGGGCGAACTTTTCCAGCATGCCCCAGACCGGGAAGTTAAAGGCGTTGATCTGTACGGCAACACCGGGGATGCGGGTGTAGATGTGCTCGCCGGCGAAGGACCCGTCCTTGGAGAGCACCTCCATGGGCCCGTCCACCACCACCTGGGAGTTGGGCAGTTCGCGCCGGCCCTTGGAACCGAAAGTGAAGAGGACGCCGATGCCGCCGTCGATGTCGATCATGGAGTCCACTTTGGTGGCGCCCGTCTGCGCCGAGAAGGTGTAAAAGTGCTCGCGCCGGGCGTGAAGGTACTGCGCCAGCTCTTTGAGCTTGAGTGCGCGCTGGTGGAAGGTCAGCCGGCCGAGTTCCGCTTGCCCGGTGGTCCGGCCGTACTCCACAACGGCGCCAAGGTCCAGCCCCTCCGTGCTTACCTTCGCCAGGATCTGCCCCGTGCTCGCATCCCGGACGGGCATTGCTGACGCTGACGCCCCGGCGTCGGGAGTCCACCAGGAATCCATGATGAAGCTGGGCACTGTCTCCACGGTGTCAACCGTGGCCTGGGGAGCTGTGGCAGTGGTGGTCATCGTTGACGGGTCCTTCCAACAAAGGGGCATACAGGAGCGGCCATGATTACTGACCGTCCGTTCGGTAATATATTTACCATACAGGAATGTGCC
Organism: Pseudarthrobacter sp. NamE5; assembly: GCF_005796225.1. Lineage (GTDB taxonomy): Bacteria > Actinomycetota > Actinomycetes > Actinomycetales > Micrococcaceae > Arthrobacter. The sequence continues at coordinate 80,587 of NZ_VAHO01000009.1, read as the reverse complement.
CCGCTGCACACTAGGAGTCTGGTGCACACTGGAAAGCGCCCCTGCCAAATCCGCCACAATGAGGAGAGCACATGACCACCCCGTCACCCGAGGAGACAGCCGCGGAAACCCACCCCGTCACCGATCACGAACTATGGAAGATCACGCTCGGCGAACTGGACGAGAAGATGGGCGTGCAAATCCTCGAGGAGTCCGTGGAGCGGGTGGTGGCAACTATGCCTGTGGAGGGGAACAGGCAGTCTTTCGGTCTGCTGCACGGGGGCGCATCTTTGGCGGTCGGCGAAGCCGTGGGTTCCTGGGCCGCGGTCATCCATGCGAGCAGGCTGGGAAAGACGGCGGTGGGCGTGGATGTTTCCGCCACCCACCACCGCTCGGCACGGGAGGGGCAGGTCACCATAACCGCCACGCCGATCCACCTGGGCGGCACCATCACCACCCACGAGGTGCTCATCACCAACGAGGCCGGCCAGCGGCTCTGCACCCTGCGCATCACCAACCTGCTGATGAGGCGCCACAAGTAGCTGCTACCGTGGCGAACGCTTCTTGCGGTGGCGGACCAGCACCATCAGCAGGATCCCGACGGCGAGCGCGGCCGCAGCTGTGACCACTGCGGAGACCAGCCCCGCGGCGCCAGTGGCGGCGAGGCCGCCGTCACGGGTGTGCCCTGCCGGCAGGACGGACGGCGGGGCGTCGACAATGAAGGTTAGGTGCGCCGGGGCAGACGCGACGCCGCCCACCGCCTGCGTCACCGACAGATCGTGGGTGCCTACTGCCAGCCCGGCGGGGAACGGAACCTGCCAAATGCCACCGTTGACCAGCACCAAAGGCGCCAGGACGAGAGCCACGGAACGGGATCCCTGTGCGGCGCCAACCGTTGCGGCGGAGAGCGGCTTCCCGTCAATCGACACCGTCACCTCCGCGCCGTTCAGTCCGCTTCCCGCTATGGCTGCCGGCGGGCCGTCCTGCTTGAGGTGCTGTCCGTGGGAAAGGCTGGTAACGGCCGGCGGTGGTGGCATGACGGCGAAGGTTGCCGTGGTGGCCGGGCTGTCCGGAAGGCCGGGATAGGACTGTACCGCCGTGACGTTCACCTTGCCGTACGGGACCTGAGCCGGCAGCGAAACTGACCAGCGCCCGTCATCCCCCACCAGCGCCGAGCCCGCGGCGTCACCGGAGAGTGTCACGGTGGCGCGGGGCGTTCCCGTTCCTTCGACGGTCTTCAAGTCCGGCATCGGTTGGTTGGCCGGTGTGGTGAAGGCCGGCGCGGGAAGGAACGACGGTGCGATGACGATGCCCAGCGACACGGCACCAGAGCGGCTGAAACCATTTACGGTTTCAGCCGTAAAAGTGAACGTGCCAGGCGCTTCCGGCGCGGTGAACGACCAACTGCCAGACCCGTCCACGGCAATGTCGAATGGCGGCCGGCCGGCGTGGGCGATCCGCACCCGGGACCCCGGGGCCACGGCGGAGGCAGGGGCGGCCGCAACCCGGCCCGTGATGCTGGTACCGGCCCTGGCTGTCTTATCCGCAGGGGGCACGAGTTCGGGCTTGTTGAGGAAGAGCTCCAGCTGGTAGCCGGGCAGCACCTCCAGGGATGATTCCAGGGTGGCCGCCACGGCGAAGTTCAGGGGCTCTGGTTCGTTGGGCCCGGGGGCGTCACCAGCACTGTGCGTCCCCACCGCATAATTTCCGCTGATCCACGGACCGCCGGAGTCACCACCGCTCGATTGCACGTCGTAGGACAGGAAACCGTTGAAGGCTCGCACATCGGCAGGGTTAGCGGGATAGGTGGGTCCTCCCAACAGGAAAATCCCCACGGCGCTCACGGTTCCGCAGGACCAGCCCGTTCTCCACCCGGAACGGCAGACCTCCATGCCCACTACGGGGGTGGCAGTGCCGATGATTTTGACATCCGGCCCGGGCTGCCGCGCGTCGCCATAGGTGGTGGCAGCTGGCAGGGGATCCACGTCAGGGCGGAGTGCACCGATCACCGCGATGTCGGTTCCCACATTGCCGGGGTCCGTAACTGCCACACCGTTCTGGTCCGTGGAGATGTTGGGGTTCAGCACTCTCGAGTTGCCGGGCCCGCCCAGCTGGCTGAACTGGAAGGCACCCAAAGGCCCGGCGGGCGTGCCCTGAAGCAACAGCTCGGCGTTGGTGGCTGTGCCGTCATCGGTACAGTGCCCTGCAGTGAAGACTGCAGGCAGGCCCGAGGGATCAAACGCGGAAAACCCTGTGGAGCAGATGGCGCGGTTGTCCGTCTGGTAGCCCACCCCGCCGGGGACGTCCGCCTCAGGCCTCAGGGGCGAGCCGCCGTCGAGCACTACGTTCGCGTACCTGGAGACGAATTCCGATGGCGAGATCTTCCCGGGGGCGGCAGTGGTGGCCAGCTCGCCAGGCGGGTTGGCGGGCGTTTCGCGCGCCAACGTTGACTCCGCTGCAATACTCCCCGTCCGGATGACGAATTTGCCGCCCGAGGCGACCACTGCCTGCAGCCCAGCGGTTCCGACCTCGCTCAGGTAGGCCTGGAACAGCTGTTCCACGCTCACGGCAAGTTGGGATCTTGGGGCGGCCGACGGCGGGGCGCCGGCGAACGCGGCAGCGCTTGGTTCCGCTGCAGGGACGGTTGGCGCTGGAGCCGCACTGGGTGCGGGCTCCGGCCCTGCGGTGGCGGGCGCTTCGATGGAGACGTCGGCTATGGTGCGGGACAGCCGGTCGACGGCCAGGTAGAGCTCGGCTCCCGTGCCACTGACGATGATTCTGTTGTCCTGGAGCCGGATGCCTATATAGCCGGGGACGCCGCGCAAATGGCTTGCGGCAGCTGCAGCCCGGCTGCCCAGTTCCCCTGCCGCAATGAACTGCTCAGGGGTCAGGCGCAAGTCCCGCAGGAGGGCGTCGGAAAGGCCCGCGTCCTTCAGCCCTGCGTTCTCCGCCCCAGGGGCGGGTGCGGCGGCAGCGGCAGGGCCGGGCGTTGCCGCCGGAACCGCCGGCGCGGGGTCCTGCGCCTCCATCACGGCCCAGCCGGGGGCATAACCCAGGACGGAAGCGGCGAGGATGCCGGCCGCGGCGTTCAGTGCTACACCGCGCTTTCCCCGGCGGAACAAAGTGCCCGTTCTCATTGTGGTTCCTTGTGGCAGGCTGCTTCGCAGAGGGACAGCACAGAGTCCAGCTCCTCGGGCCGCAGCCCATTCGCCAACAGGAACCTTCGAGTGTCCAGGTTCCGCACGAATTCGGCCACGGCATACCCGCGGGCTTCGAGCAGCGGAGCCAACTCCTCCTCTTCGAGGTAGCGTTCGCGCGAGTGCGGCGGGCCGTGGGTGCGGTACCGCTCATTGATGCCGCGGGCCGAGCGCCGATAGCCTTCGGCAATGTCGTGGTCGGAATCCCCCGCGAGGTCCTGGACCATGGCAGCCACCATGCCACTGCGGTCCCGTCCGGCCGCGCAATGCAGCACCACGGCGCCGCGGCCGGCAGCTGCGGCCAGTTCCCGGAAAACGCCCACCAGCTTCTCCGGGAAGATGCGGGCGTTCTCCGCATAGTGGGCCGGATCGTTCAGGTAAGGGCCGGTGACGGCGGTGAGGCGGGGATCGCCCGGCTCCTCGGTGGGCGAGGAAACTACGGTGATCCTTGACCAGGCTGAACCGGGCACTACCGGATCCGTTTCCCTGCGCCGTGCCTCCGCAGAGTTGCGGAGGTCGATCACTGTGCGGACGCCGTCGTCGTATGCCTGCCGCCAGCCCGCTTCGGTAAGCCATTCACGCCGGCCCATCCGATATACGCCGCCGGCAACCTGCCAGGCGTTGACAGCACCATCCCAGTCCATGGATCTGCCCGGTCTATTCATCCGCACAGCTAACCACAAGGCACCCAAACGCGCACGTCACAAGCAGCCCATAAGACGCTAGCCGCGCCGGTCCAGCCGGTACTCCAGCCCGGCCCGGACCGAGGGCCACTCGTGCTCCAGGATGGAGAACACCACGGTGTCCCGCAGGATCCCGTCGCGGGTCCTCGAGTGGCTGCGGAGCACGCCGTCCTGTTTAGCGCCCAGCCGGGCGATGGCTTCCCGCGACTGGTGGTTCAGCCAGTGGGTCCGGAACTCCACGGCCGGGCAGCCAAGAACGTCGAAGGCATGGCCCAGGAGCAGCAGCTTGGAGTCCGGGTTGGTGCCGGTCCCGTGGACCGACGCAGCATTCCAGGTGGAGCCGATCTCCAGCCGGGGAGTGCCGGCGTCGATGTTCATGTACGTGGTCATGCCGATGATCCTGCCCGGACCGCCGGTATCCCTGTCGATCAGGCGGGTGGTGAACGGCAACATGGAGCCCTCCGTTTGAAGGGCCAGGCGGCGCCGGATTTCACCTGCCATTTCTTCGGGAGTTGGAACCGAGGTGTACCAGAGCTTCCAGAGCCCGCCGTCCTCGGCCGCCTCCACCAGTCCGTCGTGGTGTTCCTCAGTCAGAGGCTCAAGGATTACACGCCTGCCGGTGAGGGTAAGGGGTTCAAGGAAAGTCATTGCACCAGCCTAGGTCCAACCATCCGGGCCGGTTACGCTGGGAAAAGCACAGGACGACGACGAGGGAGAAAAACGTGTCAGGACAAAATCCGGACCCGGAAGAAGACAAACTGACCGGCCTGGAGCCTGGTGGCGGGGTACCGCCGGGCGAAACGCCGCCGGGTGAGGCATCCACGAGCACCACGCAGGGCCATGACGAGCACGGCACGAAAAAGAGCACCCAGTTCTTCTGGATCGCGGTTATCGGCGTCGTGGTTCTGTTGTCGCTGCTCTATTTCATCGGCTACATCGTCGGTTTCTTCGACTAGGCTCAGCCGGGCCAGTCAAAAAACCCTTTGCCCGTCTTGCGCCCCAGTTCCCCGCGGGCCACCTTGTCCTTGAGGATCTGGGGCGGGGCGAACCGCTCACCGAGGGTCGAGTGCAGGTACTCGGCGATGCCCAGCCGGACGTCCAGCCCCACGATGTCCGTAGTCCTGAGTGGCCCGGTGGGGTGCTTATAGCCCAGGACCATTGCGGCGTCGATGTCCTCCGCGGAGGCAACGCCTTCCTCCACCATGCGCATCGCCTCCAGCGCAATTGCCACCCCCAGCCGTGAGGATGCAAAGCCAGGGGCATCATTGACGACGACGGCTGTCTTGCCGAGTGCCTCAACCCACCCTTTTGCCTCGGCCGCGAGTCCGGGCGAGGTTTGCTCCCCCAGCACCACCTCGATCAGGGTTGACGCCGGCACGGGATTGAAGAAGTGCAGGCCCAGGAAGTTCTCCGGCCGCTTCAGCTCACGGGCGAGACCGCTGACGGAGAGCGAGGATGTGTTGGACGCCAGGTACGCATTCTGGGCCAGCCGCTCCTCGATGCCGCGCAGTGAGGCGACTTTCAGGTCCCAGTCCTCCGGGACGGCTTCCACCACCAGCCCGCGGTCGGCGAAGGCATCGTAGTCCACACCCACGGTAAGCCGGGAAGCCATCTCGTGCAGGTCGGCGTCCGCCACTCCGCGCTCGATGCTCTTTGCCGCGGCCGACTCAACCCGCTCGCGGGCAGCCACCGCGGACTGGTCGTCGCGCTCGACCACCAGCACGTCAGCACCCTTGACCAGGAAAGCGTGGGCGATTCCGGCGCCCATGCGTCCGCCGCCAAGGACACCCACACGGGCGGGCAGGCCAGGGGCGGGATGGGGGACGTTCACGCGTTCTCCTTCTTTCCGGTTTCTGCGTTCTTACCGGCCTTCCTGTCCAGGAACGTCTGCATCCGGCTGAACTTGGCTTCGGATTCGAAGAGGATGCCCTGCGCCAGCTGGTCAATCAGGGGGTGGGCCTCAGCCGGGGCGTGGAACACGGACTTGGTGATCCGCACCGCCAGCGGATCCTGCCGGCCGATCCTGTCCGCCAGATCGTGAGCCGCGTCCATGAGTCCGCTGGCTTCGTGGATCCCGGTGATGAGGTTGACCGCGAGGGCTTCCTCCGCGGTGAGGACGCGGCCCGCGAGGAGGATCTGCTTGGCCACCGGCTCCCCCACGAGTTCCTTCAGCCGCCAGCTGGCACCGGCGGCAGCGAGGATGCCCAGCCCGGTTTCCGGGTTGCCGATGCGCACGGCGGGAGTTCCAATCCTGAAGTCCGCGGCGTAGGCGAGCTCCGCGCCGCCGCCCAGGCAGTAACCGTCGACGGCGGCGATCACCGGCATGGGCAGCTTGGCGATCCGCACAAAGATGGTGGAGTTGATGCCCTGCAGGGCATCGTCGCGGCGCCGCTCGCGCAGCTGGGCGATATCCGCCCCGGAGGCGAACACGCCGTCCACGCCCGCGATGATGAGCACCTTGGGGTCCTGCTCCAGCGCCGTACAGACGATGTGCAGCTCGTCCACCATCTGCTGGTCGATGGCGTTGCGCACCTCGGGCCGGTTCAGCATCACCACCACACGGTCAGTGCGCTCCTCCACCAGAAGTGCGTGGAATTTCTCCGCCGCCAAATCCACGGCGCCTGCCATCAGACCTTCTCCAGCAGCATGGCGGTACCCTGCCCGACGCCGATGCACATGGTGGCCAGGCCAATCATGGCGTCCTCGCGCTCCATCCGGCCCAACAGCGTGATGGCAATCCGTGCCCCGCTGGAACCCAGCGGATGCCCCAAAGCGATCGCGCCGCCGTCGTTGTTGACGATGTCCGGCTCCAGGCCAAGGCGCCGGATGCAGGCAAGTGACTGCGTGGCAAAGGCTTCGTTGAGTTCGACGGCGTCAAGGTCGCCTACGCTGAGGCCCGTCCGCTTGAGGACCTTTTGGGTGGCAGGTACAGGGCCGATGCCCATGGTTTCGGGTTCACACCCGGCTGAGGCGCCGTCGATGATCCTTGCCCGCCGGGTCAGTCCCAGCCTCTCGATGGCTGCCTCGGACGCCACGATGATGGCTGAAGCGCCGTCGTTGAGGGAGGACGAGTTGCCCGCTGTTACCACCGAGCCGCCATGGGCCACAGGCTTGAGGCCGGCGAGCACCTCCATAGTGGTGTCCTTGCGGGGGCCTTCATCGGTGTCCACCACGGTCTCCGACTTCCGGCTCTTCACCGTGACAGGAACAATCTCGTCCTTGAACCGACCGGCGGCGATGGCATCCAGGGCCCGCTGGTGGGAGCGGACGGCAAACTGGTCCGCGTCCTCGCGGGAGATGTTGTCCACGCGGGCCACTTCCTCGGCCGTTTCCGGCATGGAGTAGGTCATCTTGCCATCACGTGAGAGGCTGCCGTGCTGGAAATGGGGGTTGGTGAAGCGCCAGCCGATGGAGGTATCGAAAATCTGGCCCGGCTTTGCGAAGGCAGCGGAGGGCTTCTCCTGCACCCAGGGGGCCCGGGTCATGGATTCCACGCCGCCGGCGATCACGACGTCCGCGGCTCCGGCTTTGATCATGTGGCTTGCCTGGATGATGGCGCTCAGCCCGGAGGAGCACAGCCGGTTGACGGTGATCCCCGGAATGTGGAGGGGAAGTCCCGCGAGGAGCGTGGCCATCCGGGCCACGTTGCGGTTTTCTTCCCCCGCTCCGTTGGCGTTTCCCATGATGACTTCGTCGATGCTGTCCGGATCGAGGCCGGCCCGGCCCACCGCCTCCCGGAGCACCAGGGCCGCGAGGTCATCTGGGCGGACCGACGAGAGCGACCCGCCGTATTTGCCCACCGGCGTTCGTACCCCGCCCACCAGGAAAGCCTGCGGACCTGCGGTTGCAGCCATTGGAAACACCCTTCACGCGATAAACAGCACTGTCATCGGCAGGTTGGCAGCGCCCACACTCCTTACCGACCGTTCGTTCTGTAAATAGTACACGGCAGGGCTTCCGTTGCGTAGCTCGAAAATGGACAGGCTGGGGCTAGGGCCAGGACGTGGTTACAGGGATTCAGCCTTGGCGGCAATTTCTGTCAGGTCTTTGGTGAGGGCCTTGCGGGTGGCGGCCATGCCCATCCTTCCGAAGAGCAGCATGAGGAGGCGGCTGCCGACGGTCGGCTTGAGGACTTTGGCCCCCAAGGTCAGGGAGAGGTCCGTTCCGCCATCTTTCGGGACCAGGCTGAAATGCGTGGTGTAGTCAGCGCCACCTTGGTTTGCCTTGACCGTGATGCTGCTGTTGGGCTCGGCTTCTGCCACCCACATCTCCACCGTTTCGGATCTGCCCATCATTTTCCGGGTCTCCTTCCATCGCGTTCCTTCGCGGTAGGGGCCATCGGTAAGCAGCTGCACGGAAGCCACCCCGGAAAGCGTTGCGGGCGAACCTGGAATGTCCGTAATGACGGACCAGACTTTCTCGGGCGGGGCCTGGATGTGCCGGGTAAGGCTGGTGCTGTGGTCCATGGCTTCGAGCCTAGCCGGGGGCGCAGACAAGCGACAGGACCGAGGCTGCGTGATGGACTTGAATTAGTAAGCATGCTTCGTGTTAGTGTGAAGTTGTCAGTTTGATCGATGAAACGGAAGGAGTCCATCATGGGCCTCGGAGACAAGATCAGTAACGCGGCAGAGGACCTTGGCGGCAAAGCCAAGGAAGTTGCCGGCAACGCAACTGACAACGACCGCCTGAGGGCTGAAGGCCAGACGGACCAGGTCAAGGCGGACGCCAAGAAGGTTGGCGAAAGCGTCAAGGACGAATTTAAGCGCGGCTAGTCCTTGCTGATGCAGCCGCAGCGAACGGCGTGCTGCAGCAGCCCAAATGGCGGTGGATCCTAAGGGATCTGCCGCCATTGTGCTGTCCGGAACTCTTCCCTCACCATCCGCTGCGCGTGGGGGTATGCCCCTGCCGGGAGTTTTCAGGCATCGTCATTTCGGCCCGCAGCCCGAGGAGTCTGATAGGGCGGCCCGGCTCGATCTTCGCCACCAGGTCCAGAACACGGGCGAGGACTTCCGCGGGGTCCGCCGTCTCGGGGATCTTCCGCGCGTACGTCTTGGTGGTGAACGGGGCGTAGCGGACCTTCAGTGTCAGCCCCACCACCGGCCGCCCCTCGCCCGCCACATCCTCCAGCACGTGGCCCGCCAGCTCCCTCACCGCACCGTCGACCTGCCCGGGCTCGGTAAGGTCCCGCTGGAAGGTGGTTTCCCGGCTGTGCCCACGCGCCACCCAGGGCGTGTCGTCAACTGTCCGCGCTCCGTCACCCCGCCCGAGCTGCGCATACCAGGGACCCATCTTCGGGCCGAACTCCGGAACCAGGTCGTCAGGGTTCGATGCCGCGAGCTGCGCCACAGTCCTGATGCCGAGCTTGGCGAGGCGGCCTGACACTTTGGTTCCCACCCCCCACAGCTCGATGGTGGGCCTGTTTCCCATCACGTCGAGCCAGTTCCCTGCCGTGAGCCGGAAAACGCCGGCGGGCTTGCCAAGCGTGGTCGCCACCTTGGCGCGGACCAGGGTGTCACCGATGCCAACGCTGCAGTGCAGCCGCGTCTCCTCGAGTACGGCCTGCTGCAGCTGCCGGGCGTAGGCCTCCGGATCCTCAACCTGCACACCGACGAACGCTTCATCCCAGCCGAGCACCTGGACAGTGGCGCCCGGCTGGGAACGCAGGACGGACATCACCTTTTCGGAGGCTGCGAGGTAGGCGTCCTGGTCGACAGGCAGGATGACGGCGTCCGGCACTTTCCGCGCGGCGATGCGCAGCGGCATCCCAGAACCAACCCCGTACGCCCGGGCTTCGTATGACGCGGTGGACACTACTGCCCGCTCGGTGGGATCGCCCCGGCCGCCAACAATCACCGCCTTGCCCGCGAGTTCGGGCCGACGGAGCACTTCGACAGCTGCGATGAACTGGTCAAGGTCCACATGCAGCACCCAGGATTCGCCCACAAGCCCCAGTCTGCACGCCCCGGGCAGTACGCACCAGCACCTGCCCGGCCTCCCGCCGTCGTAAGCGCTGGAATCGTTCCGGGACGCTGAACCGCTAGGGAGACTTCGCACCCTTCCAGCGTCCGTGGAGCTTTCCACATAACGACGGCGGGACCTGGCACAGGAGCTGCCCTTACCGAAGGGTGGGTGGATGACACCGCTCCCAGCACCTTTGCCACCACTGCCGGTCACTGGAAATCTCTGGCGGACCGACCAACTGAATGCCGTAGGGCTCAACTCACGGGCCATTCGGCAGTTGGTGAACCGCGGCGGCCTGGTCCGGCTCAGGTACGGCTGCTACATCCGGGCTGCCCTGTGGGAGAAGCAGTCTCCCACAGTCCGCAGCCTGCAACTGATCCATGCGCACGCCCACGGGACGCTGACCACTTCAAGGGGCGACTTTGTCTACAGCCACACCTCCGCGGCCCGCCTCCACGGACTGTTCCTGTGGAACACGGATGACCTGATCCATATCCTGCTCCGGGTACGGCCCTCCGGCGAGCGCCTCGGGAAGGACGTCCGCGGCCACACCCGGCCGTATACCGACGCGGAAGTGACAACCCTCGGACGGCTTAGGGTGACCTCTTTGGAGCGGACAGTGGTGGACTGCGCCATGGTGCTCAAATACCGCCAAGCGCTGATACTCACAGACCACGCGCTCAGGCTTGGCGCGAGCCTGGACCTGATGAACTCCATGGCGGGCAACCTCCCGGGCCGCAGCGGAGTAAGGAACCTTCGCAGGGCACTCGCCAGCGCTGATATCCGCGCAGAATCGGCCGGTGAAACACTGACCCGTGAGCTCCTGGTACGGCTGAAGCTGCCCATGCCTGACGCCCAGGTTGAGGTCCAGAGCCGTGTGGGCCGGCATCGTCTTGACTTCGCCTGGAAGGAGAAGAAAGTAGCCCTCGAATTCGACGGAAAGGTCAAGTACTTCGACTACCAACCAACGGCCGAAGTCCTGTTCCAGGAGCGGCGCCGGGAGAAGGCGCTCGCTGAAGACGGATGGGTCTTCGTCCGAATCGAATGGATGGACTTGTTCCGGGAGCACGAGTTCAAGAACCGCATCCTCGGTGCCCTCCGGCCCTGAGGGTGCCCACAGCGCCTAAATCGCCGGAACAGTGTCCGCACGCTGAAGCGGTCCGGCTACCGGGCGCGGCTCCGGCGATTGAGGCGACCCCGAGCAGTAAAGGCGGGGAAACGCCGACGGCGGGCCCGCCCTCCCCAGGGGCGTCCCGCCGTCGTGTGCTCAAGCGCAAGGTCGCTGGAATACCGCCGGGACGCCGGAACGCTACGGCGTTCCTGCATTGTTCCGGCGAATCCGGCCACTTATGAGGCGAAAGAACTAGCTGAACAGCTCACTCTTCGGCTCGTTGTTCTTGACCTTCTGCCAGCCCAGCCACAGGAGCACCGCGAAGAACGGGATGGTGGCCAGGGTCCAGAGGCCCAGGTAGAAGACCTCGCCGGTCTTGCTGGTCATGGTGTCGAACCCGATCAGCACCGTGATGGCCAGCAGCCCGAACAGGCCGGCCCAGCTGGTCCACGGCGAACCGGGCATCGGCAGGGTGGACGTGACACCCTTGCGGCGGCGCAGCACAATCTGGCTGGCAAAGATGGAGCCCCAGCAGAAAATAACGCCGATGGAGGCGGTGTTCAGGGCGAGGTCGAATGCGTGCGAGCCGCCCAGCCAGATGTTCAGCATGATGCCCACCAGGTAGAACGCCGCGATGCCCAGGATGGCCGCGTACGGGACGTGGCGCTTGGACATCCTGGTCAGCCACTGCGGGGCGTGGCCGTTGTTGGCCATGGTGCGGAACACGCGGCCGATGGAGTACAGGCCGGAGTTGCAGGAGGAAAGCGCGGCAGTGATCACGATCATGTTCATCACGTCGCCCACCCAGCCCAGGCCCATCTGGCCGAAGACGGTAACGAACGGGGACGTGCCTGCCTTGTACTGGTCCGAGGGCAGCAGCATGGCGAGCAGGGTCACGGAACCGACGTAGAACACCACGATGCGGAGGACGACGGCGCGGATCGCCTTGGGCACTTCGCGTTCCGGGTTCTGCATCTCGCCGGCGGTGATGCCAACCAGTTCGATGCCGTTGTAGGCGAAGATGACGGCGTTGAGGACCAGGACCATTACCAGGGCGCCCTTGGGGAACATGCCCCCGTCGGCAGCAAACAGGTTAGCCACCGACGCGTTGCCGTCGCCTACCTGGGCGTTGGTGACCACCATGAACGTGCCCACCACCAGGAAGATCAGGATCGCGCCCACCTTCAGGCATGAGGCCCAGAATTCGAACTCGCCGAAGGCCTTGACGCTGAGCAGATTGACGGCGACGAGCAGGGCCAGCGCCGCGATGGCGGAAGCCTCAACCGGAACATTGGGGAAGAAAAACTGGAAATAGAGGCCGATGGCGATCAGTTCGGCGATGCCGGTCATGCCCCAGTTGATGAAGTACATCCAGCCGGACAGGAAGGCGCCCTTCTTGCCGAACATTTCGCCGGCGTAGCTGACGAACGAACCGGAGGTCTGGCGGTACATGATGAGCTCGCCGAGGGCCCGCATGAGCAGGTAGGCGATGACGCCGGCGATGGCGTAGGAGAAAATTAGGGCCGGGCCGGTGGAGGCGAGGCGTCCGCCGGCGCCCATGAACAGGCCGACGCCGATGGCGCCGCCCATGGCGATCATGGTGACATGGCGCCGGCCCAGGGTCTTGCTGTAACCCTCGGCGCTGAGGGTCGGGTCGACGGCGGTGGATGGTGCCGTGCGGTTCTGCAGGTCTGTAGGGGTACTTTGAGGCACAACGGTTCCTTGTGGGTCGGGGGTTGGCCGCATCCGGGAAACGAGTAATGCAGCTCACAAAATTCGGTCAAATCTTCTGAAAGCTGACGTTTATGAGTGCATCCGCTCGCACAGCCGAAGCTTCACGCGGCTCGTCCATCCTACAAGACGCGCGGGGGTGCTACGTGACGCGCACTACACGGGGACCGTTTCCAGCACCAGGTTCTGCTCCCGGTCCAGCCTGACGCGGTAGCTTTGCAGCGCGCCTGCACCTGTTGTGGAGCAGCCGGTGGCAAGGTCGAAGGCGTGCTGGTGCAGGGGACACATCACCACCTGCCCGTCGATGGTGCCGTCCGCCAGCGGGCCGCCGCGGTGGGGGCAGACGGCAGACACCGCCCGCAGTGTATGGTTCCGCAGCCGGAACACGGCCACCTGCTTCCCGTCCACGGCGAAGGCGCGCCCCTCCCCTACCGGGATCTGCTCCAGGAAGCCCAGGATGTGGGTCTTCGTACCCGTCTCCGTGCTGCAGACCTGGGCGTCGTCGTCGAGCTCCGCGACTCCCACTTCCTGACCGGGCGTGCCGAGGTCGAACATCAGGCCAAGACGTTCCTCGGGCAGTGGCAGGCCGCGGTCGAAGGCCTGCGTCAGGAAGGCGACCTTCCGGCTGTCCCCCAACAGCGTGGCGCCAACCATCTTGTTGTCCCGGACCACGATGGACTTGAACACCCCGCGGCTGGGCTCTGAAAAGACAATTTGCTCGTCGGTCTCAAGTTCCGGCCCCTGCAGGCCCATCGAAGCAACCTCGATGCCGGCGACCTTAAGCTTGGTGGCCGTGCGGGAGCCATGATAGGCGGCGCTCGTGTCCGCACCCGTGACGTGGTTGGCCAGCACGGCCGCCTGCTCCCACAGCGGCGCCACCAGCCCGTACACCTGGCCCCGGTGCTGGACGCACTCCCCCACGGCATAGATGTCGTCCTCGTCCTGGACCCGCAGGCTGTCATCCACCACAATGGCGCGTTCCACCGGCAGCCCGCTGAGGACCGCCAGGTCCACATTGGGCCGGATGTCGGCCGCCATCACCACCATGTCGCACTCGATGTCGGACCTGTCCCGCAGGCGGACAGCCGCCACCTTGTCCGTTCCCAGCACGGCAGTGGTCCGGCTGCCGGTATAAACCCCGATACCCAGTGCCTGCACGCTCCTCCGGAGCACCGCACCGCCGTCGGGCCCCATTTGCGCACTCATCAGGTGGCCGCCGGAGTGCACCACGTCCACCTCGAGGCCATAACGGCGGAGGCCGGAGGCAGCCTCCAGGCCAAGGAGGCCTCCCCCGATCACCACCGCATGCCGGTGCTGCTCATGCTGCGCGTACGCCAGCATCTTGCGGGTGTCATCGATGGTCCGGAAACCGAAAATGCCCTGCTTCACCGACCCGCCCGGAGTGTAGAGCCCCTTCATGGGCGGCATGTGGGAACGGCTTCCGGTCGCGATAATGAGGGTGTTATAGGGCGTCACCCTGCCATCGCTGGAAAAAACATTCTTGGTAAAGCGGTCAATCCGCTTCGCCCGGACGCCCGCATGCAGCGTGATCCCGTTGTCCCGGTACCACGAGAGCGGGTTGAGGAAAATGGCGTCGTCATCCTCATCCCCGGAAAGGACGTGGCTGAGCATGATCCGGTTGTAGTTTCCGTAGGGCTCGTCCCCGAACATGGTGATCCGGAACTGCTTCGCTCCACCGCGCGCCAGGATTTCCTCCACGGCACGGGCTCCTGCCATGCCGTTGCCGATGACCACCAGCCTGCGCCGGTTGTCCCGCATGCCGGACCGTGACATCAGTGCTCCACCATCCCCAGGTCGATGACCACGGATCCGGTGAGTCCCTCGGGAGCTGCCAGATAGAGCTCGATTACCGAGCCGCCGTCGATATCCTCTACCACCCGCAGCGGCACATGGACGTCGCTCTTGGCGCCGATGGGAAAGTAGCGCATGGGCACGCCGTTGCGCATCAGCACCACGGCGATCAGCTCACTGCTGGAATTGCCGCCGCGGAAGTAAAGTGCCTGGTTGACCACGCCGTCCGGGACGTAGTGCGAAAGCTCGCTGTGAAGGGGCATGGGCTTTTCCAGCCCCAGGCCCTGGAAATGGTAGATGCCCTGCAGGAAAAGGTTCTTGGTAATCACGGACAAGTCCTTTCGGCGGGAAGACGGGCGTGGCTCCATCTTGCGCCGGGGATGTTTCAGGCTGCCGTTCGTGCGGTAAAGACTGTTTAAAGCAAATCTCACCGCCAGGCGTCCGCTATGCCGCGACCGCTGCTGCCTTCCTGCGCCGGGCCTTGGCCAGCCGGGTCCCGATCAGCCCCTGCCGCGGGCTGAAGAGGTAGACGGCAGCGAACACGACGCCCTGCGTCAGCACCACCATGGCGCCGGAGGCCGTGTCCAGGTAGTAGCTGACGTAGATCCCGGTGATTGAGCAAAGTGCCGAGACCACCGGTGCGATGACCAGCATCCGTGAGAACCGGTCCGTGAGCAGGTAGGCCGTGGCGCCGGGAATGATGAGCATGGCCACCACCAGCACCACACCCACGGTCTGCAGCGCCACCACGGAGGTCAGGGCCAGCAGGCCCAGCAGCAGCGCGCCGAGCCGCCGGGGTGACAGGCCGATGGCGTGGGCATGGGTGGGGTCGAAGGCGTACAGGGTCAGGTCCCGGCGCTTCAGGATCAGGATGGCGAAGGCCACCACGCCCAGCACCAGGACCTGGATGAGGTCCGGGACACTGACGCCCAGCAGGTTGCCGAAAATGATGTGGTTCAGGTCCGTTTGGCTGGGCGTGACGGAGATCAGCACCAGGCCCAGGGCAAAGAGGGAGGAGAACACGATGCCGATGGCGGCGTCCTCCTTGACCCTGCTGGTGTTGCGCACCACGCCGATCAGGGTCACGGCCACCAGCGCGAACACCAGCGCCCCAAGCGCGAACGGGGCACCCACAATGTAGGCCAGCACGACGCCGGGCAGCACCGCATGCGAGACGGCGTCCCCCATGAGGGACCAGCCGATGAGGACGAGCCAGCAGCTGAGGACGGCGCAGACGACGGCAGCTAGTGCGGTAGTCACGATGGCGCGGACCATGAAGTCGTAACTGAGCGGTTCGAGCAGCAGTTCCATCAGGCGCTCCTCCTCTCATGACTGTCCCGCTGGTCCCGGTTCAGCACGTCCAGCCCGAAGGCCATGGCCAGGTTCTCCGGCTGGAGCACCAGTTCCGGCGGGCCGTGCATCAGGACCCGGTGCATGAGCAGCACTGCCTCGTCGCACAGTTCGGGGAGGGCATGCAGATCGTGGGTGGACACCAGGATGGTGCAGCCGTCCGAGGCAAGCTCGCGCAGCAGCCGGGTAATGGTGGCCTCGGAGCGCTTGTCCACGCCGGCGAAGGGTTCGTCGAGGAGCATGGTGGTGGCACCCTGGGCGATGCCGCGGGCCACGAATGCACGCTTCTTCTGCCCGCCGGACAGCTGGCCGATCTGCCGGCCGGCGTAGTCTCCCAGTTCCACCCGGTCCAGGGCCTCGTCCACGGCAGCCCGGTCCGCTTTGGACGCCTGGCGGGTAAAGCCCTGGTGGCCGTAGCGGCCCATCATCACCACATCGCGGACGGACAGCGGGAACTGCCAGTCCACCTCCTCGCTCTGCGGTACGTAGCCGATGCCCCCTTCCCGCCGGGTCCGTGAAGGCGGCTCTCCGTGGATCCGGACGGTGCCGGCGTCGGGCTTGATCATGCCCATAATTACCTTGAACAGCGTGGACTTCCCGGAGCCGTTCATGCCCACCAAGCCGCAGATCCGCGCGGGGTCCAGGGTCAGGGACGCGGCGTCCAGGGCCAGGACCTCGCCGTAGTGGACGGTTACGTTGTCGACGAGGATGGCCGGGGTGCTCATGACCCTGCTTCCGTAAGGGCTTTGGTGATGACGTCCGCGTCGTGCCGGATCAGGTCCAGGTAAGTGGGCACTGGACCGTCAGCTTCTGAGAGGGAGTCCACGTACAGGGTCCCGCCGAACGTTGTGCCCGTGGCTTCCACCACCTGCTGCATGGGAGCGTCGGACACTGTGGATTCACAGAAGACGGCCGGTACTTTGTTGGCCTTAACGTACTCAATGGCACGGGTAATCTGCTGGGGCGTGGCCTGCTGTTCGGCGTTGACGGCCCAGATATAGAGCTCCTTAAGGCCGGCGTCCCGGGCCAGGTAGGAGAAAGCCCCCTCACACGTGACCAGGGCGCGCTGGGGTTCGGGCACAGCGGCGAGGCTGGCGGTCATCTGGTCCTGCACGGCCTGAAGTTCGGCCTTGTAGGCCTCGCCGTTTGCCTTGAAAGCTTCGGTGTTCTCCGGGTCGAGTTCGCTGAAAGCCTTGACCATGTTGTCCACGTAGACCTGGACGTTCAGCGGCGACATCCAGGCGTGCGGGTTCGGCTTGCCCTGGTAGGCATCCTCGTTGATGGACATGGCCTCCACACCTTCGCTGACCACTGCGTGCTTCACGTCCAGCCCTTCGACGAACTGCCCGAACCAGGCCTCCAGGTTCAGTCCGTTGTCCAGGATCAGGTCGGCCCTGGATGCCTTACGGATGTCCCCAGGGGTCGGCTCGTAGCCGTGGATCTCGGCCCCCGCCTTGGTGATGGACTCCACGGTGAGCTTGTCCCCCGCGACGTTCCGGGCGACGTCCGCCAGAACAGTGAACGTGGTGAGGACCACCGGCTTGCCGTCCCCGTTTCCCGCGGCCCCGCCACCGCAGGCGGTCAGCAAAAGGGAAAGGACGACGGCGGCCGCCGCCAGGACGGGGAAGCGCACCTTGGGCGCAGTGGTCCGGTCGACTACTTTGGCGCACCGAAAAGAGAATTTAGGCATACCGAATACTTTAGCTGCCGCCGGATTCCCACGACAACGCAGCCCTCCCCAACTAGGTAGCAGCAGATGTCCTTTTGACGCCTGAAACCGACATCTGCTGCTACCTAGTTGGGGGCTAGGCTGAAGATATGGCTACCGCCCAACGACTGCCCCCTGCCCCGCAACCGCACCTGTACCGCTTCACTCCCCTGGATGTCGCCACCCTGCTGACGTATGTGGCCGTCGCAGGGTTCTTCGCCGTGGCGGGGGAAGTCCTGGCACCGTTCCTCCGCCAGGTGGCTCCTACCCCGGCCGCTGCCTCCTACGCCGTGAACCTTCTCTTCTATGCCTCAGTGGGCATACTGGCACTGGTGGCCGCACGGAAGGTGGTGGGCCGCGACCTGAAAGTGCTGGCCACCCGGCCCTGGTTCACCCTGCTGATGGTCCCTGCAGCCGTCATTGCCATGATGATCCTGACGGCTGTGGTGGTAGCGGCCAGCGGTGAAGCCCAGACCTCCGCGAACCAGGCGGGGCTGCAGGAGCTCATGCAGCAGGTGCCCGCCTGGCTCATGGTTCCGCTGCTGGTGGTGGTGGGACCGTTCGTGGAGGAGTACATCTTCCGCCACCTGCTGATCGGCAAAATGAGCCGGCGCGTGAACATCTGGATCTGCTGCATCCTGTCAGTGGTCCTGTTCGCGGCCCTGCATATTGTGGGCCAGGAAGCGATCACGTTCACCGCACTGCTCCCCTACCTGGCCATGGGCGCCACGCTGGTCTTCGTGTACGTCTGGACCGGGAAGAACTTGATGTTCGCCTATTTCGTGCACGCTGCAAAGAACCTGCTTGCCGTGGTGTTCATCTACGCCATTCCCCCGGAGGTCTTCGAACAGCTCCAGCAGGTCCAGCCCTAAAACAGCTACTGCCGCCCAGCCACGCCCCGGAAGGTGAAGCGCCGGCTCCCTGTGGTCCGGCCGGTGATGTACACCTTCACGCCCTCCGACGCGTTGGTGCCGGCCAGGTAGCGGTAGCTTTCGCCGGGGTTGTAGGCGGGCGGGGTGTCCGGGTCTGCAGGTGAACCGGGACCGAACTCAATGATGTCGGTACCCGACCGGTAGCTTCCCACCCCGTCCACCAGCTGGAAGGTTTCCGGGGCGCCAGCGGGGATGACCCCGTCGAGCACGCCGCCGGGCTGGAACGTAAGCTCCAGCGCGAACGCTGTATCCGCGCCGTCAAAGGCGATGTCCACCGTGACCTGTCCGTGGTCCACCTGGACTGTGAGGTCTGTGGCAAGCCGGTGCACCACGGCGGGTCGGGCTGTGAACCCCATGCCGGCACTGAAGCGGCCTTCATGCTCCAGCGCGTAGATGCCGTCCGCCCGCCGCCTCGGAACGGGCAGCGGCAGGTAGAAATTGGCGGACAGCTCCTCGGCCAGGGAGACCGTAGTGCCGGCCAGCGTCGTGTGCTGGCTGCGGAAGGGGCCCAGGTCAAAAAAACTGCGGGAGAGCCTAACCCCCGCCAGAACCGCAGAACCGTGCGCAAAGCGGAGGAACGTGGGGTTCGTGGCAAGCCCGGACACCACGCCTGGAACCAGGTCGTCGCAGCCGCCAAACACGGTGGCTACTGTTTTTCCTTCCCGGAACCGGAACGCCCCGCAGCTTTCCAGTGCTGCCCGTGCCGGGGCAGGAAGTTCCGGCCTGGCTGCTTCAGCGTCCGGCGGCGGCAGCGCCCCTTCCGGGGACTGGGCGGCGGGCAGTGCCGCGCGCAGCCAGGGGTCGAGCCGGGCCAGGGCCAGCAGCTTGGCCGGCTCATGCAGGGGCAGCTCCGCAAGCCAGCCGGCAACGGCGGCGAAGTCCTGGCGTCCGTCCTGGCTGGCAAGGCGCCGGTACAGGCGGAGGAAGGGGGCGGCGTCGAAATCCATCCACTGGTCCTGGCGGCGGGAAAACAGCGTTTCCACAGTGCCGTCGGGGTTGAACCAGGGCAGGAATGCCGTGAGGTTGCGCCGGACATGGTCCAGCAGCTCCGGACGGCCGGCACTGTCCGCAATGGTGATCAGGGACGGGTTGGTGACGGCGGTCGCGTAGAGCGGGCTGCGCTCGGAGTACATGCCGTCGGGGAGCTGGTCGATCCCCTCGGCCAGCCACTCTCCGATCCGGTCCGCGATGTCCTGCCGCGGCTGGAGCTGGTTGATTTGGGCCAGCGCTGCGCACAGTTCCCAACGGTGGTTGGGGGTGTGCACGCCCCCGGTGACCAGGGCGTCGGTGGCGCGCGCGACGATGCCGCTGAGCCGGTGGTCCACCTCCGCCAGCAGGGGCTCGGGTGGCGTGTCCAGAGCCCGGAGCAGGCCGAGCGCGAGGCACACGTCGTTGAGGGTGAAGGCGGAGTCCGGGGGCGAGCAGAGATTGGTACCGTCGAACAGGCCGGTGGGGCCCTGCAGCAGCTCAAGCCGGTCCAGGCACCGGCCCATCGGTTCATGGAGCACAGCCGACCCGTGGAAGGCTGAGCCTGGTTCCGTGAACACTGCGACCATGGCCAGCAGCCTGCCCATGGCGGGCCGGTGCGCCAGGGCCTGCGCATCGTCGTCGTGCGTTTCCAGGAATGCCCTTACATCCCGGTCCGCCGCATAGGCCACCCGGTTCAGGAAGGTGGCGTCGGCTGAAGCTGTCTGCACAATAAATACCTTTCCCCGGCACCCCACAGGGCCGGACTAATCCTTCAGACCGGCGCTGACGTCCGCGTTCAGCACGTACTTCTGGAAGACAAAGAACACCAGCACCAGCGGCAGGATGGAGATCACCGAGGCGCCGAGCAGCACTGGCCAGTCAATGTTTTCCGCGCCAACGATGCTTCGCAGCGCAACCTGCAGCGTGTACCACTTGGGATCGTTCAGGACGATCAGCGGCCAGATGTAGTCGTTCCAGCGCCACTGGAAGGAAAAGATGGCCAGCGTGAACAGGATTGGCCTGGACAGCGGAAGCATGATCCGGAAGAAGATGGCCAACTCACTGGCGCCGTCAATCCGGGCAGAATGCAGGAGATCGTCCGGAACCGTGAGGAAGAACTGCCGGAACATGAACACGCCGGTGGCTGTCAGGATGGACGGCACGATGATGCCTGCCAGCGAGTTGTACAGGCCAAGGTCGCGGATCACCGAGAACGTGGGGTTCAGGATCACCTCGGTGGGCAGCATGGTGGTGGCCAGAATGCAGACGAAGAACAGCCTGGTGCCCTTGTTGTTGTACTTGGCCAGCGCATAGCCGGTGCAGGCGCTGAAGAAGACCGTGAGGACAGTGGTGACGATGGCCACCGTAGCGGTGTTCAGGAAGTACTGGGCAAAGTCCACGCGCTCCCAGGCATCCACGAAGCCCTGGAACGTCCAGTCCCGCGGAATCATGGACAACGGATAGCTGAACAGCTCACTGCCCGGCTTGAACGAGCTGAGGATGAACCAGAGCAGCGGCAGTGCGTAGATGGACGCGATCAGCCACATCAGGATGGTCAGGGGAACGGACGCCTTGGCGCGGGCCTCGCGGTTGCCCCGGCCTGGCCCGCTGCGCGGACCTTTGGCCGATTCCGCCTTTTCGACGCCGAGTGCCGCTTCTTCCGCGACGGCGGGAGGCAGGTTTGCAGCTGTTGCCATGGTTCAGGCCTTCTTCCGGTTGAAGCGCAGCTGGATGAGGGCAATCGCCAGCAACACCACCATGAGCACCATTGAGGCGGCACTCGCATAGCCCACCTTGGACTGCTCGAAGCCGGTCTTGTAGATGTACTGCACGATCAGGGTGTTCTCGGTGCCCGGGCCGCCGTTGGTCAGCGCCTGGATCATGGCGAACTCCTTCATGGCATGGATGGTGGAGAGCAGGATGACCATGAACGACGTCGGCGCGATGCCTGGCAGCGTGACGTTCAGGAAGCGCTGCCACGCGTTGGCGCCGTCCAGCTCGGCCGCCTCCAGCAGGGCTTCCGGGATGTTTTTGAGGGCGGCGACGAACAGCAGCATGTTGAAAGCAGTCCCGCCCCAGGCCGAGGCGAAAATGACCACTGCGAGCGCCAGGTTGCCGTTGCTGGACCAGGGCACCGGGGCGCCGCCCAGCGTGGAGATGATGAAGTTGACGAACCCGAAGTCCTGGCCGAACAGCCACTTCCAGATGACACCCACCACAATGGGCGAAATAAGCCAGGGAAGGAAGATCACAATCTTGGCGGCCGTGCGGCCCCGGACTGCCTTGCTGACCAGGAGCGCCGCCACACCGAGGGAACACACGTAGACCAGCGGTACGGAGAGCACCGTGTATACGAAGGTCCGGCCCAGCGCGGCGTAGAAGGTGCTGTCCGCAAAAAGCTTCTGGAAATTGGCCAGGCCGACGAAGTTCAGCTTGCCCACGCCCCGGTAATCCGTAAAGGAGTACAGCAGGCCCAGCGCCCCGGGCCAGACGAAGAAGACCAGGAAGAGCACCACGTTGACAACGAGAAGAATCAGCGGGGCAATGACGTAGCGGTTCCGGCGCTGCTGCTGTGATTTGCTCCGGACCGCCCCGGGCTGGGGCCTGGCCGGCGCCGTGGTGCTCATGGTTGGATTGGCCACCGAAATCAGGCGCCGTTGTAGAGCTTCACGATGTTGTCCACCGTGGTCTTGGCATCCTGGCTGCCGGAGAGCATCTTGACGGTCTCTTCACGCAGCGGATCTCCCGAGAACGGGGTGTCAGCGTAGGCCTCGGCAACAACGCGCTTAATGGCGTTGTCCCCCCTGGCCTCATTGCCGGCAATCTGCTTCTGGTACAGCTCGAAGGAAGCCTGCTGGAAGGGGTACTCCACCTTGAGGTCCTTGACAGGGAGGTAGCCGCCCTGTTTCGCGAACTCCGTGTAGTTGGCGTCCTCGTAGAACCAGTCAATGAACTTCTTGGCTTCCTCGTCCGCGCCGGTGTCCTTGAAGGCGATCATGAAGCCGCCGCCAAGGTTTGTGGCGTTAACTTCCTTCTTGGGCAGCGGCACGGAGAGCCACTCGAAGTCCTTGATGTTCTTGTTGAAATCCGCCACCTGCCAGGAGCCGGAGAAGTAGGCGGCAACCTGGCCGCTCTTGAACATCGCGTTGCCGTCCTCGCCGCTGAGCCAGACCGACTTGGGCATGGTCTGGTCATCGTTGATCTTCTGGAAGTACTCCAGGGTCTCCACGGCTTGCTCGTCGCCGGCGTACTTGTCGCCTTCCTTGGCGAATGCAGTGCTGCCGAACTCATACATCATGGCGCGCAGCCGGTGCCCGGAGCGGTCCATCACGAAGCCGTACTTGGCGCCGGCCTTCTCCCGGACCTGGTTGACGGCCGTGACGAACTCATCCCAGGTCCAGGTGTTGTCAATGTCGGTGGGGAAACTGACGCCCGCTTTATCGAACAGGCTCTTGTTGATGAAAAGGCCGACTGCGGTGAGGTCAGAGGGGATGGCCGGAATGATGCCGTCCGGCGATTCCTGGAGGAAGTTCTCGTCGATGCCCCGCGACTTGGCAATGTCGGAGAGGTCCTGGAGCTGATTGACCCAGAGCGGGTCAAGCCCGGTAACGCGTGCCAGGGCCGGGAGGTCGTTGGCGGTGGCAGCATTCTTCAATTTGGTGGTGATGTCCGCTGTCGGAACGTCCACCACCTCAATGGTAATGCCGGTGGCTTCCTGGTACTTCTTTGCGGCGGCAGCAAAGGCCCCGCCCTGATTGGTATCACCGGAGAGGACCAGCTGCAGCGTCTTGGCGCCACCCTCGGAGGAGCCGCCACCGCCGCCGCAAGCAGTGAGCCCGGCGGCCAGGGCCGAGAGTCCGAATGCCGTCAGTCCGAACTGCCGGCGGCTGATGCTGGAGATTGCTGTCTTCTCTGACAATGCTCTGTCCTGTCTCTCTGTGCTCCTGGCCCAGTGTTGGCCTTTGCTGAAAGTGTGCCCTCCTGCGGCTGCACTGCCTCGGAGGGAAAAGCCTTTCCGCATCACTGTGACTTATGTCATGACAATGTGTCAAGAGCACTTTCTCGCGTTGTAGACGGTGACGTCCGCAATTGCAGCACGGCGAACCTACCGGAGAAGCACCTGTCACCGTACCCTGCTGGGATGGGACTGAACATTCAGATAGTGATCGACTGCAGGGAGCCGCACCAGCTGGCTGACTGGTGGGCAGAGACCCTCGGGTGGGCGGTGGAGCCCCAGGATGAAGGCTTCATCCGGTCCATGATCGACCAGGGCTTCGCCACCGGGGACCAGACGATGACCCACAACGGCAAGCTGGTGTGGCGCGACGGCTGCGCGATCCGCCCGCCCGAGGAACTGGACACAAAAACCCCTGCCCGGCGCCTTCTTTTCCAGACCGCACCCGAGGCGAAGACGGTCAAGAACCGGGTGCACTGGGACCTGAACCTGGCCGGCCGGGACAAAGATGGCGTGCGCCGGGAACTGGAGGGCCGCGGCGCCACCTTCCTATGGACGGCCAACCAGGGGCCGCACTTTTGGCACACGATGGCGGACCCCGAGGGCAACGAGTTCTGCATCAGCTGACCCCGATTACTAGACTTGGACGGTGAGCAAACAGATTCCCGCCCCGGTGTCCGATGTCTTCGACCCCACCCGCTGGCGCGTTGTGGCCGGCTTTGAGGACTTCCAGGACATGACCTACCACCGGCAGGTGGAGCGGGATTCCGCCGGCGGATGGGTGCGGGACCTGCCCACCGTCCGGATCGCTTTCAACCGCCCGGAGGTCCGTAACGCCTTCCGGCCGGGCACCGTTGATGAGCTGTACCGCGCCATGGACCACGCCCGGATGTCCCCCGACGTCGCCACCGTGCTGCTCACCGGCAACGGCCCCTCCCCCAAGGACGGCGGCCATTCCTTCTGCTCCGGCGGTGACCAGCGGATCCGCGGCAGGGACGGCTACAAATATGCCGACGGCGACACCCAGGAAACCATCGACCCCGTCCGCGCCGGCCGGCTGCACATCCTGGAAGTCCAGCGGCTGATGCGGACCATGCCCAAGGTGGTGATCGCCGTCGTCAACGGCTGGGCAGCCGGCGGCGGGCACTCCCTGCACGTGGTGGCGGACCTCACCATCGCCTCCCGCCAGCACGGGAAGTTCAAGCAGACGGACGCCACCGTGGGAAGCTTCGACGCCGGCTACGGCTCTGCCCTGCTGGCCCGGCAGATCGGGCAGAAGGCAGCACGCGAGATCTTCTTCCTGGCCCGCGAATATTCCGCAGAGGACATGGTCCGGATGGGCGCGGTAAACGAGGCTGTGGAGCACGAACGCCTCGAGGAGGTTGCCCTGGAGTACGCCGCGGATATCGCCCGGCAGTCCCCGCAGGCCATCCGGATGCTGAAGTTCGCCTTCAACCTGGCCGACGACGGACTGGCCGGGCAGCAGGTGTTCGCCGGTGAAGCCACCCGGCTGGCGTATATGACGGACGAGGCGGTGGAGGGCAAGGAAGCCTTCCTGCAAAAACGCGACCCCGACTGGTCCAGCTTCCCGCATTACTTCTAAGGCAGGAGCGGCACATGAACAGCACAACGCCCACCGGCGGCCCCCTTAACATCGAGCCCGCACTCAAGGCCCTCGCGGCAGCCCTCCACGGCGAGGGCCCTGCCGTCGAACTTTACATCGGCGAAGACGGCGCCCTGGTAGTGGGACATTTGGAAACGCCGGGCTGCGACGACGCCGTGGCCGTGGTCCGAACTTCCGGCTCCACCGGCACCCCCAAAGCCACGGTGCTGACGGTGGAGTCGCTGGCAGCCTCTTCCATGGCCACCGCACTGGCGCTCAAAGGTGAGGGGCAGTGGCTCCTGGCCCTGCCCGTCCAGTACGTCGCCGGGATCCAGGTCCTGGGGCGTTCGCTGTTCGCCGGCACCCGCCCCTGGGTGATGGACATGTCCGGCGGGTTCACGCCGGAGGCCTTCACCGCGGCGGCGCTCGAACTGACGGACAAGATCCGCTTCACGTCCCTGGTTCCCACCCAGCTGCAGCGCCTTTTGGAGGATCCCTCGCCGGACACGCTCGCCGTGCTCCGCCGCTTCAATGCCGTCCTGCTGGGTGGTGCGCCCGCCCCGGCTTCCCTGCTGGCAGCAGCCCGCGACGCCGGCGTCCGGGTGGTCACCACCTACGGTTCCGCCGAGTCCTCCGGCGGGTGCATCTACGACGGCTACCCGCTGGAAGGGGTCTCGGTCCGCGTTGCCGACGACGGCCGGATCCTGCTCGGCGGCGACACGATCGCCGCCGGCTATCTGGAAGCTCCCGACCAGGACGGCGCCACGTTCTTCGAGGAGGACGGAGTGCGCTGGTACCGCACCAGCGATATCGGCAGCATTGACGACGACGGCCGGCTCACCGTGCTGGGCAGGGCAGACGATGTGATCATCACCGGCGGGCTGAAAGTATCCGCGGCACACGTGCAGGAAGAGCTGGAAAAGTCCGACGCCGTCGCGGCAGCTTTCGTGGCAGGGGTCCCTTCAGCGGAATGGGGCCAGGCCCTGGCGGCTTACGTGGCATTGGCCCCGCAAGTGTCCCTCCCGGCGTCCCCCGGTGCGTCCCTTGCCGGGGCCGGACGGGACGCGGAAGGCGGGGACCCCGCCGTCGTGCTTGAACGGGAATGGCGCCGCACGCTGGGCATCCTTGCCCCCAAAACAGTCCTCGCGGCACCCGCCCTGCTGATGCTTCCCAACGGAAAGCCGGACCGGCTGGCGATGACCGCCGAGCTCAATGCCCTGCACGGCGGAAAGTAAAGTAGACCTGCACCACCCGGCAGGGTCCCCCTCCTGCCGACTTCCCCAACCACACGCGAGGTACTGACCGTGGCTACAGCCGCACAATGGATCCAAGGCGCCCGACTCCGGACGCTGCCCGCAGCGATTGCGCCGGTGCTGATCGGCTCCGCCGCCGCTTACGAGATGGATTCCTTCCTTCTGCCCAACGCCATCCTCGCGGCGCTGGTGGCACTCCTGCTGCAGGTGGGCGTGAACTTCGCGAACGACTACTCCGACGGCATCCGCGGCACTGACGACGACCGCGTGGGCCCGCTGCGGCTCGTGGGGTCCGGTGCGGCCAGCCCCGAACACGTCAAGCGGGCGGCGTTCGGCGCCTTCGCCGCCGCCATGGTGTTCGGGCTGATCCTGGTGATCATCACCCAGAGCTGGTGGCTGATCCTGGTGGGACTGGGCTGCGTCATGGCTGCATGGGGCTACACCGGGGGCAAGAACCCGTACGGCTACATGGGCCTGGGCGACGTTTTCGTGTTCGTGTTCTTCGGGCTGGTGGCAACGCTGGGCACCACCTACACCCAGGCCGGACAAATCAACCTGCCCGCCATCATTGGCGCCATCGGCACCGGACTCATCGCCACCGCCCTGCTCATGGCCAACAACGTCCGGGACATCCCCACGGACACGCAGGCGGGCAAGAAGACACTTGCCGTCCGCCTGGGCGACAAGCATGCCCGGGAAAGCTATGTCCTGATGCTGGCGGTGGCCATCCTGCTGGTGGTGGTCCTGGCCCCCGGCCGGCCGTGGATGCTGATTGTGCTCCTGCTGATTCCGGCCTGCCTCATGCCTGCATGGCTGATGATCAACGGGCGCAAGCGCAAGAGCCTCATCCCGGTGCTGAAGCAGACCGGGCTCATCAACCTCGGCTACAGCCTGCTGTTTTCACTGGGACTGGTGCTCAGCCACGGTTTCTGATGGCGTTGCCGGGGCGCACAGGGACTGTTGACGGAGGCGTTCAGGCCCTCTTGCGGTCCTTCATGTCGTTGCTGATGATCACGTCCGGGTTGGCGTCCAGCAGTGCGTCCTCGGCGTGCGCATCCTGGACCTCGCCGGCAGAGCGGAGCGGCTTGGCCTTGCCGGAGAAACGGTGGTGCAGGGCGGCCGCTGCTTCATCCCGCTGCTTCTGGAAGAACAGGTAGCTGAGGGCGAACGCAATCAGGGCCGCACAGATCACGGACATCAGGGCGCCCAGGCCCAGGAAGGTGAAAAGCACGAACAGGGGCGCAAACAGAGCCAGGCGGATCAGGGAATATTTCAAAAAGGCCACTATTCAAGTTTAGCCGCCTCCCGCCCGGGGCCCCTGCGCCCGCTGACGATAGACTTAATGGCATGCTCCTCCGTGTGGCTTTGGCCGTGGCAGTCCTCGTCATCTTCGTGTATGGCCTCGTGGACGTGATCCGGACCGACGGGCGCCTCACGCGCGGGATTTCCAAACCCGCCTGGATCGTGGTCATGATCGTGCTGCCTGTTGTCGGCGCTATCCTGTGGCTCCTGATTGGCCGGCCGCGGGGCACTCCACCGCAGCGTCAGAACTACCGCGGTCCCACTGCCCCCGATGACGATCCTGAATTTCTTCGCAACCTTGAAATCCGGCGCCGTAAGGAAGCCGAGGCCATACGGCTGAAAAAGCTCAAGGATGAGCTTGATGCCAAAGCGAAGGACGACGACGGCGGCAAGGACAAGCACGGGACCGACGAACACGATGCCGACGGCCTGAAATAGATTCCGGATTCTTGGCGCCCCTGGCGGGCACCGGGGCTAGGCGGGTTGGCGTTGCCTTGCGAACGAATCGGCCACCACGCCTTCGCAACTGCGGATGACGACCCTGCAGACGTCAAGGGCTGAGCGGTCCGTCAGCGGGCTCTCCGCCAGGGCGCGCCACCGGAGCAGGCAGCGGCGTGCTTCGTCGGCGATCTCGTTGGGCGCCGCGTCCCGGTCCAGCCCCAACCGCACGTGTGCCGCGGCGCCCCGCCCTCCGATCAGGGCCTCGGCCTCGGCAGCCAGTTCGGGGCTGAGCGGCGCGCCGGTGGTGCGAAGGGCAGCCAGCAGCCGGAGTTCGCGGAACTCATGGGCGTTGGCCTGCAGCCGTTCCAGGGCCGCGGCAAGGTGCCCGGTCCCGGGACGTGGCGAAGTGCGCAGCAGGGATTCCACCCCCACCAGGGCCGTCCGTGCCTTCAGTGTTTCTGCACGCGTCTGGAACTGGCGGCCCAGAAGTTCCAGCAAGGGATCAAGGCCACTGCGCCTGGCCAGCTCGTGGGCCAGCGGGGTGGGTTCATTGAATCCGTTGGGGATCAGGACCACAGCCAGCCGGATACCGAACAGCCCATACCTCGCGAGCAAGGCCGCTTTGACTTCCGCCGTCAGCCCTTCCGGACCGGCGGAGCGGACGAACCTGTCGGCCGAAAGCAGCGCCTTCTCGCGGTTTGCGCGGGCCATACCGGCAAGCAGTTGAAGAGCCTCGAAGTCCTGCTGGCGCATGGTCCGGGCGCTCTGCGCCAAAAGCCCTGCCACCGGCACCACACCCAGGGCGAGTCTCCGCAGGTTATGGTCACGGCGGTATCTGTCCGCGATCTCTCCCGCAGACAGCAGGGAATCGATGCGGCCACCGCCTATCTCATCCGCCCGTGAGAGCACGGCGATTGCGTTGACCGTACCTGAGCGTCCAGCTTCGGTGTCACGGAAGGATTCGAGGAACCGGAGGTCGGCTGCGTGCATGTGGCGCATCAGGTAGATGACGGCGTCCGCCTCCGAGTGCGTATCAGCCGGAGCAAGGAAGGCGGTGGACCGGGCAGAGACCTCTTGGGACAGAGAAGCGATGCCGGGAGTATCGATCAGGATCATGTTCCGCAACGCCGGGGACGGCCAGTCCACCTCCAACCGGTCCACGTCTGCCGCCGCCATGTCGCCGAGCACGAACACCAGGCGGCCATCCACGCGTTTGAGCGGCAAGGTCCGGGGGTTGCCGTTTTTGGGGTACAGGGTAATGCGGGGTGTATGCCCATGCCGGTACCAGGTGATGATCCGGGTGCACTCCCCTGTATCAGTGGGAGCGATCTCCTCGCCGATAATGGCGTTCAGCAGCGTGGATTTGCCAGCCTTTACCATGCCGGCGATGGCAATGCGCAGCGGCTCCGCGAGCCGCCGCGCCATTCCCTGCAGCACGGCGGCAATTGCCGGATCATCGGCATAGGTTTCCAATGCCTCCTGGACCAGCCCTGCTGCACCGGCAACTGTTGAACCGGTCACGGCGGACCACCTGCCGAAGTCCTGATTCCCTCACACGCTGCCTCCGCAGCAACTGCTTCGGCAGCCCGTCGGAGTGCATCCACCTTCTTGAGCTCCGCCTTGATGTGCTTGATGCGGGCGGCTTTTTCCAGGGCGTAGGTATTGGCAGCTTTCTGAGCCGCGGACACCGAGTCGGCCAAGGAACGGTGATGTTCGTCCGCCAGTTCAGTGAAGTGGTCGCGGATGGAGCGCTGCACAAGCCTCAGACGGTCCTTCAGCTGCTTGCCAACCTGGAACGAAACGTCGTCGAGCTGCCGCCGGACCAGGGCCTTGGCTTCCCCCTGCCGGCGTTTGAGCCGTGCCTCCTTGTCCTCCCGGTAGGCCTTGCGCCCCAGCAGGACGCCGGCGCCGAGGGAGAACGGGTTGATCAGTGCCATGCCGAAAATGCCTGTCAGGAGCCCGAACATCAGCACGCCGCCGTAGGAACCGCGCATACCGATCAGCACCTTTTGCACCGGATTGATGTATCCGGCGTCCATTCCCGGCATCGCGTCCACAGGATCCAACACGTCGGCAGTATCGGAAACGTGCACGGCCGGCAGCCTCACCTCTTCAGCGGCGAAGTGCTCGGCAACCTGGGCAGCCAGCCACTGCGCCCGTTCACTGGTCAGGATGAAGGTGTCAGAAATGGCGGCGGCGGTGGATACCTCAAGCCACCTGGAAAAATCGGTCCAGGCAGTTCCCGGATCCCCCTCGTCGATCGCGGCTTCGGCTTCGCGCTGGATGCGGCGAAGGCCGTTGCGGAGCTCGTATTCCATGTCGGCGATGAGGTCGCTGATGCCGTCGTTTAGCGTGAGCTGCCAGCGTGCAGACCGCTTCCGCAGGTCGTCGGCCTCCGCCCGGGCCAGCTCAAGCTGCGCAATTATCTGCGGCGTGCCTTCGGGGTTTTCGAGTGCTTCAAGCTCGGACTGAAGGGAAAGGCGCAGGTTTTCGGTGACAGTGAGAAGGTCCTGGCTGACGGAACGGCCCTGGAGTCGCTGCGCCCCGTCCACGATCCGGGTGCGAAGGTGGGCAATCAAGGCAGGGAAGCCGGATTCCTCGTTCAGCTCGCCGTCCTGCAGCCTGGCAGCTTCAAGGCGCAGGTCCGAGGAGACGGCAAAAAGCGGGATATCGGACGCGACCGTCTTGAGATGGCATCGGTCGATTTCCTCCACCCGCCGCCAGTCGGGGTAGAGGTCGGTCTTGGTCAGGACCGCTACGACGTTCGGGGTGATCCGCATGGCTTGGCGGAGGAAACGCAGCTCCGGTTCGGTGTATTCCTGCGACGCGTCCGACACCAGGAGCATGGCGTCCGCGGTGGGCAGTGCCGTGAGGGTGGCCAGCGTGTGTGCGGACCCCAAGCCCCCCACCCCGGGTGAGTCAATGACGGTGAGCCCGCCGGCCAGCACCTTCCGGGGAAGGCAGACCTCCGCTGCGAGGAGCTTCTTGCTGTTCCCTGGGTTCCCGTGCTCGGAAACATAGGCCGGAAGGTCGGCGATAGCGACCGGCTGGCGGTCAACCTTGGTTTCATCGCCGCGGTCGGTATCGGCGGTGGGCACCAGGATCAGAGCCGAGGCCTGGTCCCCATAACGGACTACGGTGGGTACTGAGGTGGCGACGTCGTCGTCAACCGGGCATGCCGGTGCCCCCACCAGGGCATTGATGAACTTGCTCTTTCCTTGCTTAAACTCACCCGCCACGATGACCCGGATACTGGGGTCCTTAAGTCTTCCCAACGTGAGGTCCAGGCGTTTTCGGAGATCCTCCCGGTCTCCGTCACGGACGAGCTGGAGGCCGTGCTCCACGAGTTGGATCAGCTTTCCGGCCGCTGCCGGTGATGCCGGCGTCGCCGGTCCTGCTTCTCCCACAGCCCGCCCTCCACACTGAGCCTTGAATTCCTACCACGACAGGTCTGGCAGCTAGGCACCAAACTCCAGGTAGCCTGCCGCCTCGCCACCAGCGTCGTCGACGTCATCTTCTGTGTCAATGGTGTCCGATCCGTCCGCGGTCAAGCCGAACCCGCTGTCATCGGCGCCCAGGATGGTTTGCTCAATGGCGGAATCCGCTGCCGCCAGCTGGCTGAGGGAATCCTCGATGGAGCTGCCTGGGGCGGAGACAGGGACCGTATCCTCCACCCCGGTTTCCGTGCCGGCTTCAAGGTCAAAGAAGTGGTCGATCCGAATGTCAGCGAAGCTCATCTCCGGGGTGGCACCTGCGGCAGTGCCTGTGAAAGCGGCATCGTTGTCGAACCATTGCTCAACATCGCCGTCTGCCCAAATGTTGTGGGCCGGGGATTGATCCGTTACGGGCGGGCGGTCATCCGGAGCTGAGGGGTAGGAGTGCTTGGCCACTACCTGGGCCAGTTGCTCCACGGCTTGCCCGTGATCGTCATGGGCACCGCCGGCGCTGGTGGCACTCGCATCCAACCCCCTGCCGAAGGTCGGGGCATTCACGCTGAGGGGGGCGTAATCCAGGACGACAGGCATGGCGGCATCAACGTCCGCAGAACTAAGACCGCCCAGTCCGTGGTCCTTCAGAACGCCTTCGGGATTATCCAGGAACTCCTGTGCTGCGTGGCGGTCGGCGAACATATTCATCAGGAACTGGACGATGTCCTTTGCGACTGTCATTTGCTGGTCCTCACATCTTTTCTCTTTACGGTTCGCCAGTCCTGGTGCTGAACTTGCACCGACTGTAGTTGCCTAGCGGGAAATCAGCATGGGGCGGCTCCCCCTAATCGGCGTTCCCTCTGGCGGGGAATGGCCACGGCCCACATTAGGGGTGTTGAGGAGGACTAGTCATGGGCTTGATCTTCCGGCCCCAGGGCAAGGCGCAGCTTGGCCATCAGGTCGGACCTGTTTTCCGCGCCCAGCCTGCGCCGCATCCGGGCAATATGGTGCTCGGCCGTGCGGGGTGATATGTAGATGGCCTCGCCGATTTCCCTGTATGTCTTGCCGTCGAGCACCAGCCTGGCAACTTCCTTTTCACGCTCGCTCAGGCCTGCACCATCCGACTGCGTGCCGGTACCGGTCTCGGCGGGCGACGCATTGCGGGACTCGGGTGTCGCCGCCCCGGACCCTGACGAACTGGCCTGTGGATGGAGGTCCCGGGCGCACGAGAGCAGGCGGACCATGTCCTTGCGCTCATGCGCGCGGGCTGCAGCGTGCCCGGCGAGCCTGGCCCCCTCCCACGGCATTCCCACCGCACCCAGGCCCCTTGCCGCCGCCTCGACGTCATCGGGACGGAATCTCTCGGCCAGCACGGTGACCCAGGCCTTGCCAGCCGCTGCAAGTACGGCCGCGAGGTGGCTTTGCCCTGCGGCCCGGGCCAGCGCGGCTGCATGGGGCGCCAGATCTGCAGGGCTTTCGTTCAACAGAGCCGCCTGTACTGCCGACCAATGGAACGGCACAGCCCACAACAGGGGATTTCCCAGCCGCTCCAGCACATCCCATGCCTCTTGAAGGTAGGGGGCGATCCTGTGGTTTTCGCGAAGGCGGGCGGCTGCGATCATGAGTTCGCCCCATGGCAGGAGGCTATAGAGATCAACCGCCGTGTGGAGCATCGCTTCCCGCGCCCGCTCCCACGCCTTGATGAGTTCAGGAAAGTCGCCGTTGCGCCGGGCGAGGCCTACTTCCAGGGCCGAACAGAGGAACTCGTCCCGTGGTACCAGGGGCCAGTGATTCGCTTTTGAGGCTTCATTAATAGCGAGCCGGGCGTCCTCAAGCTTTCCCTGCATCATCGCCGACCACCCTTGCACCAGGAACAGTCGTGGCTGGGCGGTATCACCGCCCTGGCCGGCTGCCGCCGCAGACCTGCAGATAGTTTCCGCGAGGTTCGGCTCGCCGCTGTGCAACGCCATTAGTGCAGCCAGCACGGCGGGCATCTCCGGCAGGGGCAGGGCCGCACCGGCCGCGTTGAACATGTCTGAAGCGTGAATCAGGATCTGAAGGCCCGGGTGCGGGTCTGCGGCAAGTGACTGGAGAACGCCCTTGCCGATTTGGGCGAAAGTGGCCGCAAGCAGGGTGGGCGACGTGGGCGGGGCGTCGGGACGGAAGATGCCTTCGGCGCCGGACCGGTCACCGCACCCGACCAAGGCAACGGCAGCAAGGGGTGCGGACTCACCTACACGGGAGGATCCGAGCCAACTGTAGACCTCGGCTCCACGTGCCACCATGCCCCGCTGGGCCCAAACCGCGGCGGCAACATCGACGGCACGGCGGACGTCCGGCGGATCCTGCTGCACCAGCAAGGCGTCGACGATCCGGGTGGCTGTGTCAAGGTCACCGCTGGCGGCGGCGGCCTGAGCACGGCGGGCCGCCGTGGCTTTGTCGTCGCTGCCTGCCAGCAGGGCCTCATTGTAGAGCTGGTATGCCAACCCCGGATCGCGTTCAAGCGCTTTGTCGCCTGCCTGCTCCAGTTCGGCTGCCACGCGCGGATCTGCCAGGCCGGAACGGGCCAGCTCCCGGGCAAGATCGCCCAGCGGCTGGCCGTTCGCGGCGTATACGTTTACCAGCTCCCGTTGGAGCGCATGCACCTTGGTCGTGGGGGCGACAGCGAGCAGTGCGTGCTGAGCCGGACCCACGACAGTCCCGTCAGGAGTCAAAAGGCCTGAGGACTCCGCCCGTTGTACCAGCGCATCGATGCTTTCCAGCCCGTTGCCGTCGAGCTTGCGCTGCAGATCGGAAGGCAGCGGTGCCGGCAGGGCAAAACCGACTGACAACGCCAGCAACAGTTCGCGGACTGCAGCATTTTCGCCCTTCAGCTGGCTGGCCATAAGCTCTGCACCTTGGCGTGCCTGCCCTTGATGGTTTGGCTCGGGATGAGGGAATACGGGCTTCTGCGCTTGCGGCTGGTAGCTGGCCATCCTAGGCCGCCGGACTAATTGTCGTGGCCGCGGTCGTAGCGGTCGCAGAGTTCGAGGACACCATTGGTGTGACCGAATCGCCGGTTCCGGGCGACGACGGCTCTTCAGATTCCAGCGGCGCAGTAGTCGTTCCAGATGGTGTAGATGTAGGGCTTTCCGTGTCAGGTGCACGGCTCGGCGCGGCGGAGGAAGACGTGCCTGTCGGTGACGGCGTTCCTCCCGAGGACGTCTCGGTAGGAGTGGTTGTCGTGTCTGTGGGAGTGGGGGTCTCTGTAGGAGTCCCCGTCGTGGGATTGCCCGTCGTGCCTTCCGTCCCTGGCACAGGTTCCTCCGCAGCGCTGCTGCTGGTGGCCGGAGCGGCCGGCGCACCGCCGGTGGAGGCTTCGCCGGAGGCGCTCCCCTCAATGGCCCGGATGGAGGATACCCGGCTGGTGGTACTGGGCTCCGCCGTCGGCCCCGTCCCCTGGGCAGAAGCTGCCCGCTCCAGGCCGGACTCAATGCCTGCCGCCGGGAACCGGACGTCCTCCAGCGCCGCAGCGGCATCGGTTCCGTCGCCTCCCCCGGGCCCGGTGGGCGGGAGGGACCCCAGGTCATTGGAAGCGCCGGCCGGCGGGACAAATACGGAGGTCAGGCTGTTGAACCCCTCCGGGCTCTGGGCTGCGGTGGCGGTGAGGGCGGTCAGCAGGACCGCGGTGGCCGTGACGGCAGTAAGCCGCACCCTCGGTTTCGGTGCATGCGCCCCGCTTCTCTCCCCGCGGCTTGGCCCGCGGGCCGCGGGCGCTACGGAACGTGGCGCGGCGGTGTCGTTACGGGACCAGCTGGGCAGCAACGGCGGCAGGTGACGGGCTGGCTCGTCGGAAGTATGGGGTACGACGACGGCGTGGGCTCCGTTCTCCGCCGCGTCCCCGCCGGTGGTCGCTTCCGCGGCGGTTTTCTGTCCCAGTACCGCGGACACGGCCGCCCCCAGGCAGATTGATGACTTGGGGTCGGCATCAACGGCAATGGGCCGCTCAAGCTGCTCCGAGATCAGCTGTGCAACGAGGGGGATTCGGGAGGATCCACCGATGAGGAGAACGGCTGTGAGGTCCGCCGGCTCCAGCTCAAGCTGCTTCAGCGACTGTTCAAGGGCATCCACGGTGTCCCGGACCGATTCTTCGATGAGGAATTCGAATTCGGGTCGGACGAGGCGGACCTGTTGCTGGATTCCGGGCAGCAGGACGGAGATGTTGGCTTCACTGTCGACCGAGAGCGCTTCCTTGGCTTCCACGCACTCGCGCCGCAGCCGGGCAAGGGCAGCTAGGACTCCAGGTTCGTTGGGTTCCAGCCCGGTCAGGGCGCCGCCGCTATGGTCAGCCACATAGCGGAAAAGGGCGGCATCGAAGTCGGCGCCGCCCATGTATTCAAAGCCTTCCGGCGGCCCCAGCAGTTCGAACCGGTTACCCGCAACTTTGCGCAGGACCGCGGTATCGAACGTTCCGCCGCCGAGGTCGTACACGGCGATGATG
This sequence comes from Pseudarthrobacter sp. NamE5, assembly GCF_005796225.1. Taxonomy (GTDB): domain Bacteria; phylum Actinomycetota; class Actinomycetes; order Actinomycetales; family Micrococcaceae; genus Arthrobacter. Next base: position 44,692 of record NZ_VAHO01000009.1, on the reverse strand, counting down.
CTGCCGTCCTCCACCCGCACCTGCGACGCGTAATGCAGGGCGGCGGCTTCCGGCTCGGTCAGCAGGGTGACGTTTCCAAGCCCCTTATCGGCGAGGGCGCTCTGTACCAGGGAAGTCCTGTGGATACCCCAGGCGGCAGGGTGGGTGAGGATGATTTCCGACGGCGGCGCTCCCTCGCGCTCTGCGGCGCGGTCAGCCACCCAGCGGGCCATGGTGGCGAAGACGTCTTCAGCGGGGAGGGACAGCGTTCCCGCCGAGATTGGCACTGCGTCGCCTACCCGGCGCTTGAACTCCCGGACAACGCGTGCCGGCGAATCGAGACCTCGCCGTTCAGCAGCTTCCCCTACCAGCAGGGGGCCATCCTCCGGGTAGAAGAGCACGGAGGGCACGGATGCTCCGCGAAGTCCCAGTGGCAGGCACTCGGGGGCGGAAGAAGCTCCATGGTCAAGGCGCGCAACAGCGGCAGCTGTGAAGCTGGTCCCGACGTCAATGGCCAGAACGTAGCTCATGGGTACCTCAGGAAACTGTTGTCTCGCCTGCAAGCTTCATCACTGGCGAACGTCACCAAGGTAGCACCACCAAGGGAACGGGAACACCCCCGTTGCTACATCGAATTGCTATTCAGCGGGTGCAGCTGCGGTTTTTGTGGGGAATCCCCTGCTACAGGCCTGAGTACGAGTGCAGCCCGTTGAAGAACTGGTTCACGATGGTGAAGTTGAAGATCACGCAAAGGTAGCCGACAATCGAGAGCCAAGCAGCCCGGGTGCCCGTCCAGCCGCGGGTCGCACGCGCGTGCAGGTAGCCCGCGTAAACCACCCAGATGACGAAAGTCCACACCTCCTTGGTGTCCCAGCCCCAGAACCGGCCCCAGGCTTTCTCCGCCCAGATGGCGCCGAACATCAGGGTGAAGGTCCAGCCGATGAAGGCGATGGCGTTGATGCGGTAGGACAAGTTCTCCAGGCTCAGCGCGGACGGGACCAGGCGCATGAAGCCCAGCTTGTCTGTCCCGCCGGCAGCTACCGTTTTCTCCCGGTGGGACTGGACCAGCTGCAACGCGGACATCGCGAAAGTCAGGGTGAAGAGCGCCGAGGACAACACTGCGATGGAGACGTGGATGATCAGCCAGTAGCTTTGCAGGGCGGGAACCAGGTGTCCCACCGGGGTCCAGTAGGCCACTGAGGCGGCCACCAGCATGATGATGGTTAGGCCCACCACGAACGTGCCCAGGAAGCGGAGGTCACGGCGGACCAGCACCAGCAGGAACACGGCAACCGCCACGAAGGCGCCGGTTGTGAGGAACTCGTACATGTTGCCCCACGGCACCCGTCCGGCACCGAGTGCACGGGTCACCACGCCGGCGCCATGGATCAGCGCGCCGAGGACGGTCAGGGCCACGGCAACCCGGGCGGGAGCGCGCCGCTCGGCTGCATAGCGCATGTCGGCGTCGGCGGTGGCCGCTCCCCCGGCCCCTGCACCCCGGGAAGTGGACGACGACGGCCGTTCAGCCCGGTCCGCCGGCCCGGCAAGGTCGGACTCGCCGCGGATCCCCGCGGCGGCACCGACCGGCACGCGCGCCGCCTCTTCAGCCTGCGCCGCCTTGAGGTCAACCGCGCGCAGGGCCTTGCTGCTCTTGGCCAGGTCCCAGGCGAAGGCGATGAAGGCAACGGTGTAGGTGCCTGCGGCCAGCAGCATGAAGAGCTCGCTGTACTGGCCCATGGTTTCGTTGATTCCGTAAGGCATTACTGGTCCTTTTCGGGCCCGCTGGGGCCTGCTGGGGTGGTGGGGGAAGAAGCATGTGCAGGCTCATCCTGGGAAAGTTGCCATTCGGCGGCCAGCAGCTTCCGCAGGGCGGCGGCTTCGCCGGCGAGCCGGTGGTCTTCGCCACGGGCCAGGAGTCCGTACTCCACCATGGTCCGCCCGTCCCCGTGCGTGCCCGTGCGCACCCAGACGCGGCGGCGGTTCACGTAGAGGGAGAGGATCAGCCCGGCCACGGCGAGGAGCGCGAAAATCAGGGCGTAGAGCTGCCCCGGGTTGTGGTGGATGTCCACCCCGATGTAGCGCTTGACGCCGTCGAAGCTGATGGTGCCCTTGCCGTCGGGCAGCGTGTAGGAGGAGCCGGGCGCCAGGGTGATGCCGCCGGCATCGAGGTTCCGCGCGTTCAGCGGCGTGAGGTCCTGGACGTCCAGTTCGAACACGTTCTGGGGGGATCCCTCATCCAGGCCAAGATCGCCGTAGTAGGAGTTGAGCGTCAGCTGCGGGTTGAAGAGTTCCGGGTCCCCGCTGAAGGAAACCCCTTCATCGGTGACGAAGGCGGTGGGCAGGAAGAAGCCGGCGAAACCGAGCTGGTCAGGCTTGGCGTCGGGAACCTTGATCACCACTGAGGAGTAGTAGTTGTCCCCCTGCAGCTTGGCCACTACCGGGCCCTGCATGGCCACGTTGCCCGCACCGTCCCGGATGGTCACCACCGGGGCGTATCCGTTGCCGGTGAGGTAGATGCTGGTGCCGCCCAGGGTGATGGGATCGTTGACCTTCAGCGTCTCCTGGCGTGCCGGGGCGTCCGGGTTCTCCTTAGTGGTCACGGCGGCCGAGAAGTCGATTGGCTGGCCGAACTTGCCCTCTGACTCACGGTCGAAGGTGATGTCGAACTTGTCCAGCTGCACTGAATAGGGCTGCAGTTGGCCGGACTGGAAGTTGGTGCCGGGATTGAACTGGTCGTAGCCCACCAGGGTGTTCACGAAGGTGTCCCCTTCCACCAGGATGCGCTGCCCGCTGTAGCCGAAAAGACCGCCCGCGGCCACCGAAACCAGCACGCCGATGAGCGACGTATGGAAGACGAGGTTGCCCACTTCCTTCAGGAAGCCGCGCTCGGCCCCCAAAGACGGCCGCGCGCCGTCGTCGTCCCTCACCTCCACCCGGTAGCCGCGCTTCTTCAGCAGGCGGGCGGCACCATGGATGGCGTCCGACGCCGGGATGCCGGCATGGGCGGGAATCACCAGTGTGCCGTACTCGGGAAGGCGTGAGAGGCGCTGGGGGGTGCGCGGCGGCTGGGACCGCATCGCCTTGTAGTGGGCAATCGCCCGGGGCACCACACACCCGATCAGGGAAATGAACAGCAGCAGGTAGATGGCCGAGAACCAGGCCGAAGAGTAGACATCGTACAGCTGGAGGGAATCCAGCAGCTGTCCGTAGTCCGGATTGTCCTTGATGTACTGGGTAACGACGGCGGGGTTCGCCGGGCGCTGCGGGAACAGGGACCCCGGGACAGCGGCGACGGCCAGCAGGAGCAGCAGGAAAAGGGCCGTGCGCATACTGGTCAGCTGCGTCCACGCCCAGCGCAGCATCTCCTTTGGTCCCAGCGTGGGCAGCGCAGCGTCGGCCTTCGCCTCCGACACTCTGATGCCGCCCGAAGGTGCGGACTTCTTCTTTACGTTCACGCGCTCGCTCATCAGATCGGCAACTTCACATCGGTTTGGAACCAGTACTGCAATTCGGTCACCCAGGTCCCCCAGAGTCCGCTGGCCATCAGCAGGCCGAGCACGACCAGGATGCCGCCGCCGAGCCGCTGGATCGCTACCCGGTGCTTGCGGAAGAACGCCATCACGCCCATTCCCCGGCGGAGCGCCAGGGCGATCAGCAGGAACGGAATCCCCAGGCCCAGGCTGTAGACAAAGGCCAGGAAAGCACCTTTGGCGGCGGATGACCCGCCGGAAAGGCTCAGCAGCTGGACCGCCGAGTAGGTGGGTCCGATGCACGGCGCCCAGCCCAGGCCGAACGTCAGGCCCAGCAGCGGTGCACCCCAAAGCCCTGCCGGAGGCCTGGCATGGATCTTGGCGTCCCGCTGCAGCCAGCCGAAGCCGCCCATGAACACGATTCCCATGACGATCACCAGAACGCCCAAAAGCTGCGTTATCCAGGCGTTCTGCGAGCCGGTAATAAGGGTCCCCAGCTGGCCGAAAGCGCCTCCCAGGAGGACGAAGATCACGGAGAAGCCCAGCACGAACAGGCCGATTCCCAGCAGCATCCGGCCGCGCTTCTGCTTCTGCAGGTCCACTCCACTGAGCCCGGTGACGTAGCCCAGGTAGCCGGGAACCAGGGGCAGCACGCACGGGGACAGGAAGGAGACAAATCCGGCGAGCAGTGCCACCGGAATGGCAAGCAGGAGTGAGCCATTGAGGATGGCTTCGGCAAAGGGGCTGTTCATGGGTCCGCGCTACTCTGCCACGGCCGCAGCGATGAGAGCCTTCAACGTGCCCTTCTGGACTTCGCCCAGGACCCGTGACGCCACGCGGCCCTGCTTGTCCAGGACCAGGGTGGTGGGAACCGCGCCGGGCGGCACCAGCCCGGACACGGACAGGAGGACACTGCCGTCCTTGTCGTCAAAGCTGGGGTAGGTGAGGTTGAAGGTCTTTTCGAAGGCCTCCGCGGTGGCCTTCTCGTCCCGGAGGTTGACGCCGAGGAACTGCACGCCCTGGTCCTTAAACTCCTGGTGGAGCTCCTCGAGGATGGGCGCTTCCACCCGGCAGGGGGCGCAGGCAGCGAACCAAAAGTTCAACACCGTCACTTTGCCCTGGAAGTCGGCAGGCGCAACGGTGGTGCCGTTGAAAAGCGTGCCCTCGACCTGGACGGCGGACTTGCGGTCCCCGGCCGCAAACTCCGTCACGGACCCGTCTCCGGCCACATAGTTCTTGTTGTCCCCTGCCTTGGCCTGCTGCGCCAGGGCGTCCTCCTGCGCGCACCCGGACAGGCCCATGGTCAGCGCTGCGAGGGCGAGTCCGCCGGCGGCAAGCACGCTTCGGCGGGAAGTGTTGTTACTGTCGGTCACAACTAGGCTCCAGTGGTGCTGGCCGCACCCGGAAGAAGGGAGGCCGCCGGCTCGCTGTACTGCACGCGCAGGAGCGCGCCGTCGTCGTCGAACACCAGCGACGTGATGGAGGTCAGGGTGCATTCGCGTTTCCGCGGATCGTGCCAGAGCGGCTTTCCTTCAGCACTCAAGCGGGTTGCCCAGATGGGGAGCTGGTGGCTCACCATGATCGCCTCGGGCCCGTCCGCCCCAAAGTCCCCGGCTGCCAGCTCTATGGCGCGCAAACGCGCTTCCCGGGCTGCGGCCATGACCCGGGCCGCCTGCTTCTTGTAGGGCTCTCCCCAGGAGGGCCTCAGCGGATTGACCAGCCGCGGCCAGTGTTTGGGGCGGCGCAGTTCCGCCTTGGTGACCTTCATCCCCTCGAAGTAGTTCTCCGCCTCGATGATCCGCGCGTCAGTGTGGATCTGCAGGCGCAGTGCATCCGCCGTCGGCCTGGCCGTTTCCTGCGCCCGGTCCAAAGGTGATGCTGCGAGGTAGGTGATCCTGGCGCCGGCAGCGGCGCGGCTGCTGAAGTGCTCGGCGAGCGTGCGTGCCATCTGCTGCCCCAGTTCGGAGAGGTGAAATTCAGGCAGCCTTCCGTACAGAACGCCGTCAGGATTGTGGACCTCGCCGTGGCGGAGCAAATGGACAGTGGCTTGGGGCATGTTTACCAGTTTCTCAAAGATGGCGTGCGATCCGAAATTTTCTACACCCAGTAGAACTGAAGTTTGTGAAGAAATGTTCCGGGAGCGGGAACAAAAGATGCATATGCATGTTTATAGTAGATGCAGCAGTTAGTTGAGACTTCAACAGATGAAGTTCAACAGCACGACCGAACCGCAGCGCCACCAATTCTAAGGAGCAACATCATGGCACTTCCCGCAGACGTCACCACCGGCACCTGGGTCCTGGACAACTCCCACAGCGAGATCGGCTTCACCGTCCGCCACGCCGGCATCAGCAAGGTCCGTGGCCAGTTCAAGGAAGCAGCCGCAACCCTGGAACTCGCCGGGAATGTAGCCGATTCCAGGATCAACGCCACCATCCAGACCGCCAGCTTCGATTCCGGCGACGCTAACCGCGACGGCCACGTCAAGGGTGAAGACTTCTTCGACGTGGAGAAGTTCCCCGAAATGTCCTTCGTCTCCAACAACCTGGTAGCCAAGGGCAACAGTTACGAACTGATGGGCGACCTGACCATCAAGGGCGTCACCCGCCCCGTCACCCTCGAAACCGAGTTCAACGGTGTGGCCGTGGACCCGTTCGGCAACACCCGCGCCGGCGTCTCCGCCGAGACCACCATCAGCCGCAAGGACTTCGGCCTCACTTGGAACGCCGTCCTCGAGACCGGCGGCGTCCTGGTCAGCGACAAGGTTGCCATCAACCTGGAACTGGCCTTCATCGCTCCTGCAGCGTAAGCAGTTACTCCTTATAGAACGCGGCCACCCCGGCACCCGCTTCCAGGCGGCACCGGGGTGGCCGTGTTTTAACAGACGACGGCGGGACTACAGTGAACGCCATGAGCTACACTTCCGGCCCGCGGCAGGGCGTCCTCGGTTCGCTGTTCTCGGTTGCAGGCCGCCCCACCGAAATCAAGGTCTCGTTCTGGATCTGGCTTATCGGCGGCATCCTGGGCATGCTCGGCGGGCTCTTGGGAATGCTGGCATCGCTGGTGCTTTTTTCTGCAGCACCCTCAACCGCTGCCGCCGTCGTCACCCTGATGCTGCTGGCCGCCGCAGTGGGGGTTGTGCAAATGGTGCTTGCGGTCAGGATGAAAGCCGGCAGGAACTGGGCACGGCTGGCGCTGACGGCACTGTCCGGGGCCACCCTGGTACTGGCCGTGGCCAATGGCGCCATGGGCGTGGGACAGGCGGGCAACTGGATTGCCTTCCTCATCAGCCTGGTTGCCGCCGTGCTTCTTTGGCTGCCAGCGTCCCGGGCCTACTTTGCGGCAGCCGCAGCGCAGCGGAATACCTCTGCCGAATGATCCCCAAGCCGCCCGCCCGGGGGTACGGTGGACTTAAGCCATGCTGGGGGTAGGGTACAGGACCGATCCCGGCAGCCTACCTGCAACCCGACATGCCAAAGGACCGCTGATGAGCACTCCCCCTGTCCCGCCTCCCGTTCCGAACGATCCCGAGTCCGGCGGCGAGACTCCCCGCTACGGCCAGAACCCGCCGCAGTACGGCCAGTCCGGCGCTCCGCAGTACGGGCAAAACCCGCCGCAGTACGGCCAGAACTCCGGCACACCCCAGTACGGGCAGAACGCACCCCAGTACGGGCAAAACCTCCCCCAGTACGGCCAGAACCCTCCAGCAGCTCCAGGCTACGGGCAGCAGCAGTTCGGCCAGTCTCCGTACGGCCAGTCCCCCTATGCCCAGTACCCGTCCGAGCAGCCGCAGCCGTCCGGAACCGGTGGTGTTCCCCAGCTGGTGAACATTTCGTTCTGGCTGTTGATCGCATCTGCGGTGATCTTCGTGATTTCCACGCTGACCGGCCTGGCCACCCTGGACGATCCCATGTTCCGGGACGTGTTCGAAGACCAGGTTGAGGGCAGCGGGGCCGGCGTCACCTATGAGGATATGAAGGGCGTCATCGCCGGAACCCTGGTGGTGTTCGCCATCATCGGCCTGGCCCTGTATCTCCTCGTGGCGTTCTTTGTCCGCAAGGGCAAGAACTGGGCCCGTATCCTGGGCACCGTGTTCGCGGCGCTTTCCGTTTTCGGCCTTTTCGGCCCGCCCAGCATCGCCACCCTGGGCACCCTGCTGGGAATCGCGGCCATCGTGCTGCTGTACCTGCCGGCAGCCGCTCCGTATTTCAGGCGGCAGCAGCCGTTCGCCAATCCCTACGGCGGCGGCATGGGCAACCCGTACGGCCGGTAGGACGCGCACCAACCACCCCTGCGGGCGTGGGTCCCGGGCGCCGAATCCTAGGCGGTCTGCTCCGGGGCCTGCGCCCGTTGCGCGTGGTAGGCCAGGATCTGCAGCTCGGTAGCCATGTCCACCTTGCGGAGGTTGACCCCCTCAGGAACCTGGAGCATCACCGGGGCGAAGCTCAGGACGCTGTGCACGCCGGCCGCCACTACACGGTCGCAGACATCCTGGGCAACAGCGGCAGGCAGGGCCAGCACCACCATGTTCGCTCCGGTTCGATGCAGCACAGTCTCCAGGTCGGCCACGTCGCTGACGCGCAGCCAGCCCACCTCGTTGCCTATCACCATCTGGTCGGCATCAAAGATGGCCACGACGTCGAACCCGCGGGACTCGAAGCCGCCGTACCGTGCCAGCGCCTTGCCCAGGTTGCCGGCACCGACGATGGCCACTTTCCAGTCATGCGTTAAGCCAAGGGCGGCGGCTATGTGCCGGCTGAGGTACTGCACCTCATAACCCACGCCCCTGGTTCCGTAGGAACCGACGTGGGAGAGGTCCTTGCGCAGGGTCGAGGAGCTGACGCCGGAGGCCTCTGCCAAGGACTCGGAGGAAACCCGTTCCACGCCCTCCGCCAGCAGGGTATTGAGTGCGCGCAGGTAAAGGGTCAGCCGGGCCACGGCAGCGGGCGGAATCTGCTTAGCACCGGCAGCGGCTGCGGCACCAGCGGTGGAAGCGGCGTCGGACAGGTCCGGGACAGCGTGGGGAGTTGAATCCAGCGAACTCACCAGCCCCTCCCTCGCATTGCGTTGTGACTCCACTCTAGAGCCCCGCCCGCGATGCCAACAAAGCAGGTGACACCATTGTTCGCGCCGTCATAGGTACCGTTGGCCTACTGCGCCATGGCGCGTTGGAGCACCCGTTCGAGCCGGGCTTCGTCAATCTTCCAGAAATCCCGCTGCACGCCGTCCACCAGGACCACCGGAATTTCCTCTGCGAAGCGCTCGCGAAGTTCCGGCTGGTGGTCCACCGGCGCTTCGCTCCACTCAAGCCCCAGGGCGGCAGTAACCCGCCCGACGGCGTCGCGCGCGTCCTGGCAAAGGTGGCAGTCTGCTTTGGTGATCAGGACAACGCGGGGTATGGCCATACCTTAACCGTATCCCCGTTCGCGGTGCCCGGCGACGCTGGGGTGCAGCAGCGCAAGGGAATGCATAGTGGATTGACTAGACTCAAGTTCATGCCCGAGGAGAAATACGTCGCCGTAGTCACCAAGCCGGTTGCTGCGCCGCAGCCCGGCGAGGCGGCGTTCTTCGATGTGGACAACACCCTGATGCGCGGTGCCAGCCTCTTCCACGTCGCACGCAAGATGCACCAGCGCGGCGCGTTCACCATGGCCCAGGCGGCCGGCTTTGCATGGAAGCAGCTCAAGTTCATGGCCCGCGGGGAGAACATGGACGACGTCCATGCAGTCCGCGACTCCGCCCTGACCCTGGCCGCCGGCATCACCGTTGAGGACATCAAGGCCCTGGGTGAAGAAGTGTACGACGAAATGATTGCCTCCAGGATCTGGCCCGGCGCCAAGGCCCTCGCCGAGCAGCACCTGCGGGTGGGGCGGCGGGTATGGCTGGTGACCGCCACCCCCATCGAGGTGGCCACAGTGATCTCCACCAGGCTGGGACTCACCGGGGCCCTGGGCACGGTGGGCGAAATCTCCGACGGGATGTACACGGGCCGGCTGGTCGGGGACATCCTGCACGGCTCCGCCAAGGCAGTGGCTGTCCAGGGCATCGCGGAGGCCGAAGACCTGGACCTCAAGCGCTGCTGGGCCTACAGCGACTCCTACAATGACATCCCGCTGCTGTCCCTGGTGGGCCACCCGGTGGCCATCAATCCGGATTCCCGCCTGCGCCGCCATGCGCGGGACCACAACTGGCCCGTCTACGACTTCCGGGCAGGACGCCGGGCAGCCACGTTCGGGCTCAAGGCGGCGACGGCCGGCGGCGCCGTCTACGGGCTGTGGAAAGGCTTCGCCCGCATCCGCGGCCCCCGCATCTAGGTAGCAGCAGATGTCGTTATGAGCCCCCATAACGACATCTGCTGCTACCTAGTTGGGGGCTGGAAACAGAAATGCCCGCCGCTGGAAGGCGGCGGGCATTTCTACGCTGTCCGAAATATCTCTACTTCTTGTTGCGGCGCTGGTGACGGGTCTTGCGAAGCAGCTTGCGGTGCTTCTTCTTGGCCATACGCTTGCGACGCTTCTTAATAACTGAACCCACGAAAGTTCCTTACCAAACTAGATGCAGTACCTGTCTGATGGAAGTGGTTCGTGGACGAGGCTACGAACTGAACAACTGACAGATTCTTACAATGACGTAAAACGTTCCTTAACAGGGTACCGCTTCCCGGAGGCCGCTCAGGACAGGCTTGTCAGGCGGTCTCCGTGTGGCCGTCCACCACGGCACCCTTGAGGTACTGCTCCACGGCCTGCTCCGGTACCCGGTAGGAGCGGCCGAACCGCACTGCCGGCATCTCACCGGAGTGGACCAGCCGGTACACGGTCATCTTGGAGACGCGCATGACCTGGGCAACTTCAGCCACGGTAAGGAACTTCGCGTTGGAGAAGTTCTGTTCTGCCGACATTTCCCTATATTCCTTTGCTGACGGATGGACAACAGTCACCCCAGGTACGTGCCAATGCGGTGTTCCGATGCTGAGCCATCCACCAACCACCTATCTAGATACTCTAGATGTTCCTGTGGCAGAAGTGAAAGTAGCGGGAACCCCTAATTCGCTTCCCTCCGCTTGCGTGCACTGGCGGCGAGTTGGTCCAGCACGGAGACGGAAACGTCCCAGTCCATGCAGGCGTCAGTGACGCTTTGCCCGTACACCAGCTCCGACTCTCCCGCGGCATGTGCGGCGACGTCGAGGTTCTGGGCGCCGCCCACCAGGAAGCTTTCGAGCATGACGCCGGCAATAGCCTGGGCGGAGGCGCCGCCGTCTTCCAGTTGCGCCCCGATCTCCAGTGCCACTTCAGCCTGGCGGTGGTGGCTCTTGCCGCTGTTGGCGTGGCTGGCATCGACAATGAGGCGCGGGTTCAGCTGCTTACCAGCCAGCTTGGCCGAGGCAGCCTCGACGTCGGCCGCTGAGTAGTTCGGCCCCTTCCGTCCGCCCCGCAGGATGACGTGTGTGTCAGGGTTTCCGGCGGTGGCCACGAGTGCTGCCCGGCCGTCGCCGTCGATTCCGAGGAAGGCCTGGGCCGCAGCGGCCGCACCGCAGGCGTCGATGGCCACCTGGAGGTCCCCGTCGGTGCCGTTCTTGAAGCCGATGGGCATGGAGAGGCCGGAGGCGAGCTGGCGGTGGATCTGGCTCTCGGTGGTGCGGGCACCAATGGCGCCCCAGGAGATCAGGTCCGCCATGTACTGGGGGCTGATTGGTTCGAGGAACTCCGTGGCGGTGGGCAGCCCCAGCACGGTGACCTGCTGCAGGAAGTGCCGGGCGGTGCGGAGGCCGGTCACCATGTCATGGCTGCCGTCCAGCCGCGGATCATTGATCAGGCCCTTCCAGCCCACGGTGGTGCGCGGCTTTTCGAAGTAGGTCCGCATGACGATCAGCAGGTCTTCCCGGTGTTTCTCGGCCTGGCTGACCAGGCGGCGGGCGTACTCCAGCCCCGCTTCGGGGTCATGGATGGAGCAGGGGCCAACGATCACCAGGAGGCGGTCGTCCACGCCGTCCATGACAGCCCGGACTTCGTCGCGGCCCCGTTCGACGACGCCTGCCACCCGGGCATCCAGCGGCAGTTCCGCGATGAGTTCGGACGGTGTGGGCAGCGCCGTGAATTCGCTGACGCGCAGGTTCGACGTCGACTTTGCGGCTTTGGTGCCGGCGGTGGTGCTTGCGGGGGCTGTTGCGGTGCTCATGGTGTGGGTCCTGTTCCAGATGGGAAGCGGGCCCGGATCAGAACCCGCCGGAGAAACGGCGAAGGGCAGAGAGTGATCTCTGCCCTGTTGGCTCTGAAGGAAAGTTGGATGCGTGTCAGTTAAACGCGGGCCCCTCCAGAGCCAACGGAAAATACGCATACCAACGGTTAGTCATGCCTTGAACCATAGCGGGAGCATCCCCGCATGGCAAAACTGTTACGCCGCCTCCCGGGTCAGCCGCGCCACCAGCTCCGCATGCTTCTGGTCAGTCAGGCGGTACCAGTGCATGATTCCGACAGCTGCCAGCACCAGGACGCCGGGCAGCAGGCCGGCAGCAGCCCGGATGGCGAGCGTGGCAGAGCCGGACTGCTCCGGCACCCCGGATGCGTAGCCGCCCCAGGCAAGTGAAAAGGCCACCAGGCCGGCGCCGAACCCCATGCCCAGCTTCCTGGTGGCGGCCAGGAGCGCGTAATTGATCCCCTGCACACGGACCCCGGTTTTCCACTCGCCGTACTCCACGGTGTCCGCAATGAGCGCCCACGTAACGATACTGACGGATGCCGACGCAAGGAGCCCCAGCAGCAGGCCGGCCAGGCCAACCAGGGGCGCGTCCGCCGGGGCAAGGAAGACCAGCACTCCGCCGGCCCCGCCAAGGCTGGCCCCCGCACAGTACACCGCCCGTTTGCCCCAGCGTGCCACTGGACGCGGGATGAGGACGGCCAAGATAAGGGTGATGACCACCTGCGCGCCGGCCATGACGGGGAAAAGGTCAACGCGGGACAGGACGTCCCGGAGGTAGTAGAACTGCGCTGCGCCGGTGGCGGACGTTCCGGTGACGAACAGGACAGAACTGACGCACAGGATCACCAGCGGGGAGTTGGCTTTCAGGGCTGCGACGCTCTGCCTGAACGTGATCTTTGGGATGCCGCCGGGCACCTGCTCAACACAGACCACCCCGGTGAGGAAGTAGAGGGCTGAACCCAGCACCGCGAAAGCAAGGGTCAGCCAGGTGAAGATCTGTTGCATGTCCTGCCCAGCGCCCAGGAGCGGGGCGATGAAGAAGCCAAGGGTGGCTCCCACCGACAGCCCGCCGATGGTGCGCGCGCCGCCGAGCCGTGCACGTTCCTTGGCGTCCTGGGTCATGGCGCCCACGAGGCAGCCGTAAGGCACGTTGACCATGCTGTAGGCGACGCATACCAGGCCGTAGGTGCAGTACGCATAGAGCAGTTTCAGGGACGGGTCCACGTCCGGGACGTGGAACACCGCCACGCTCAGCAGCAGTGGAACGAAGCCGAACATCAGGAAGGGGCGGAACTTGCCCCAGCGGCGGCTGTGGAGGCGGTCTACGATCCGGCCGGCGGCAACGTCCGTGAAGGCGTTGAACACCCGGGCCAGCAGCAGCAGTGTGCCGGCCGCTGCTGCCCCGATTCCAGCAACATCTGTGTAGTAGACAAGCAGGAACATGTTCCCGGTACTGATGATCATGCTGTTGGCGGCATCTCCGGCGCCGTAGCCGAAGACGCTGAGCCTGCTGAGTTTCTTCATTGCTTCCTTGTTCCTGCCCGAGCCGGGAAACCGTTTTCTCGGCCCGCAGGAGGAAACTTACCCCAAAATTTTGCGCAGAAACAGCAGTTGCTGGATCCACTGGTGTTCCTGGCCGCCCTCGTGGTTGTTGAACCTGTAGACCTCGATGTCCTTGGCGGGGCCGTTGCCTGACAAACCTGCGGTCCCGGCCCCGTAGGCATTGAAGCTGGCGAAGACGGTGGAGGGCGGGCAGATGTCGTCCATCTGGGCAGCCGAGTAGAGCGCCGGCGCAGTTGCCCAACGGGCCAGGTTGACTCCGTCGAAGTAGCGGAGGACCGCGAGCATTGCCCCGTACCGGTCCCGGTGGCGGGCCAGGAACTGGGCGATTTCCGGGTAGGGGCCGCGCGGGGTGATATCGATGGCACGCGGGAAATCCTGCAGGAACGGGACGTCCGGCAGGGCGGCGATGACGCCGTCGAGCCTTCCTGCCACCAGCCCCGCGGCTGCCACGGCAATTCCGCCGCCCTGGCTGACGCCCGCTAGCACCACTTTGGCGGGGTCGACGTTGGGATGCGACTGCGCGGCTTCCACGGCGCGAAAGGCGTCCACGTACACCCGGCGGTAGTAGTAGTCCTCGCGGTTTGCGATGCCCCTGGTCATCAGGCCGGCGTGGGCTACCCCTCCTGCGGACGGATGCGGGTCGGGCGTCTCGCCCAGGGTGCCGCCGTATCCCTGGCCCCGCGTGTCCATGACGAAGTGCGCGTAGCCCGCCTGTGCCCAGCGGGTGTCCTGGTTGACCAGCCCGCGGCCGCCGGAGTAGCCCACGTACTGGACTACCACCGGCAGGTTGGCCTCCGCTTCCCGGTGGGCGGGGAGATGCAGCCAGCCTTTGACGGGGGCTCCGCCGTAACCGGAAAAGGTGACATCGAAAGTGTCAATTACCGAAAGGTAGTTCTCCACCGGTTCAAAGGTTGCCCGAAGCGGGAAAGCCCTGGCCTCCCGAATTGTCGCATCCCAGAAGGCGCGCAGGTCCGCCGGGGGCGTCACATCCGACGTGTAGGTGCGGAGCTGTTCGAGTGGAAGGTCAAAGAGCGGCATTGTTATCCATGTCCTGTCAGTAGGCGCGCTGCGATGGGCGGTGTTGGGTGGGGCCAGGGGTGTCCAGGCGCAAGGCACCGGAAGGGGAAACGTTGAGGATTGTTGCCTGTCCGGGCCTGATCGTGGCTTCCTCGACGGCCGCCCCGTGCCGGACCAGGACCTTCAGCTGCTCGCTGGCGGACAGGGTTGCCTGAATGAGCCGCCCGTGCTGCCACCGCAGGTCAAGTTCCACACCGGGCCGTGCGCGGAGCCCCTCTGCCCGGCCGCTGGGCAGTTCGGCGGGCAGGGCGGGCAACAGTTCTATCTCCCGGAGCCCGCTTCCGCTGCGGTGGCTCTGGACCAGGCACTCCGTGAGGCCCGCTACGAACCCCAGGTTTCCATCGATCTGGAATGGCGGATGGGCGCCGAACAGGTTCGGGTACAGTCCTCCGCTCTGCCCGCCGCGGTCTGTACTCATGTCCCGGAAGTAGAGCCGGAGCAGGTCGCTGACCTTGGCGGCCTGGCGAAGCCGCGCCCGGAGCAGGATCTTCCAGGCCAGCGACCACCCCGTGGCTTCGTCGCCACGCCCGTCAAGGCTGGCATGGACTGCGGCCTCCAGCTCAGCAGACAAGGGAGTATCTCCGGGGTAGGCGAGGTAAAGGTGGCTGAGGTGCCGGTGCCCGGGTTCCCACTCCTCCGGATCCGCCAGCCATTCGCGGAGCTTCCCGTCCCGTCCCGGTGTTGGGACAGGAATCCGGGGCAGTGCCCGCCTGGCTGCAGTGGCCACCGGATCAGCGTCCAGGCCAAGCTGCCGGGCCAAGGTGTCGAGCATCCTGAAGGCATCGGCGATGAGGGTGAGGTCCAGCGTGGAGGACTCGGCAGCGGCTGCCTGGGTACGCTGCCCAGAGGCCGGGTCTACTGCGGCGAAGGTGTTCTCCGGAGAGGTGGAGGGGCAGGTTCCCAGCGAGCCGTCCGGGAATTCCACCAGCAGGTCAAGCGCGAATTCGACGGCACCTCGGATGGCCGGCCATGCCATGTCGCGGGCAAACTCCTTGGAAGCAGCACCGAACTGGAGGTGCTCCCACAGATGCCGGACAAGCCAGAGGCCCGCCATGGGCCAATAGCTCCACTCCGGCGAATGGAATCCGTGGCCCACCGGCTTGGCGTAGGCCCAGAGATCCGAGTTGTGGTGCACCGTCCAGCCGCGGGCGCCGTAATACTCCCGCGCCACGACGGCTCCGGTCACCTGCATCGCCTCAATAAGGGCAAAAAGGGGTTTCACACACTCCGCCAGGCCTGCGGGCTCCGCACCCCAGTAGTTCATCTGCAGGTTGATGTTGGTGGTGTAGTTGGAGCTCCAGGGCGCCGGCAGCTCTGCATTCCAGATGCCCTGCAGGTTGGCCGGCACTCCCCGCCAGGCGCTCCCCTGACTGGCGGTTCCCTGGCTGAAACCTGAGGGCCCCGGCCTGGAGCTCGAGATCAGCAGGTACCGGCCGTAGTTGAAGAGCAGGGCTGCCAATCCGGCATCGGCAGCCAGCGGACCGGCGGGGTGCACGTTGGCCTCAAGCAGGCGCCGTCCCGTGTCTGCGCCCTTCCAGGCCGGCACGTCCAGCTCAATACGGGCGGCCTGGTAGAGCCGCGAGTGGGTGTCCTCGTGCTGTGCCTGCAGTGTACGCGTGCCGGCAGCCATGGCATGGTCCAGGACTGAGCGTGCGGCGGCGGCAGCTGTGGCGGCCGTCCCTTGGGGCTGCCGGGCCAGCCCCGCGAAGGTGGTTTCGGTGGTGACGTAAATGTCGGCGCGCCTCACGCCCGTGGCGGCCAGGCCGTCGTCGTACCCTGCATTGGGACGGGCCTGCCCGTCGTGTTCCCAGGAAACCGCCACCGCGCCCTGCAGGCTGAGGGCATCGTCCTCCGAGTACTCCACCCGGCCGCCGTCGTGGGAGGGGGCGGCGTCCGAGGGCAGCTTCAGTTCGAGCGAAAAGAATCCACCCACGGCCGACCGGCGCAGGACGCCCAGGGGCGAGTCCAGACGCAGTGCAAGGTCAAGGCCGCCCGGCGCCTCGGTCCGCAGCGAGATCACCAGCACGGAAGGGTCGTGGCTGATGAAGGCATCTGCCCGCACAGCATGGCCCTCCAGGCGGTAGCTGTTGGTGGCAAGGGCGCGGGCCAGGTCCAGGCCGCGGTGATACTGGGAGCCCGGCCCTGCAGTCAGTTCCCCGGCTCCGGTTCCGTCTGCTGCTGCCGCCGTCGAAGTCAGCGATGCCGCAAGGTACAGGTCGGCGAACGGAAGGTACGCCTGGGAGTGCCGGTGCTGCAGGCCCCTGAGGGCTTCGCTGGCTCCCGCAAAGTCACCGGCGCTGATCCGGCGGCGGCTTTCATCCAGGATCCGGTCCGCATCCCCCCGGTTGAAGACGGGCTCGCGGCCCTGGCTGCACGGGGACCCGGACCAGGCGGACGAATCGTTGAGCTGGAACCGGTGTTCCACTCCCCCGTCCGCCTGGCCGGCCCCGAAAACCATGGCGCCGAGCCTGCCGTTTCCAAGCGGCAGCGCTTCGAGCCACTGGGCGGCAGGGGCGTCGTAGGCAAGGAGGTGTTCAGCAGCCATGGGTCCAAATGTTAGGGCCGGCAGGCGGATAGGGACAGTGCGGCCCATGCATTGATCAACAGCTACAGCCGTGAGAGTTCAGGCACAAAGACCTGCAGGTCATGGCTGCGCACCACCAGTTCCCGCAGTTCCGCGAGTCCACCCGTGACAGAGCCCGCGGCGCGCGCCTGCACCAGGATGTTGCCCAGGGCTGTGGCTTCCACTGGGCCTGCCACCACTTTCCTGCCCGCTATATCCGCGGTCAGCTGGCACAGCAGCCTGTTCTGCGAGCCGCCGCCCACCACATGCACCACGTCCACCGACCGGTCGGCCAGCCGCTCGGCGTCCCGGATGGTACGGCCGTAGCCCGTGGCGAGGCTGTCCATGATGCACCTGGTGATGGCGGCCGGATCGTCCGGCAGCACATCGCCCACGCGGCGGACCGCCGCCCGGATCCGCTCCGGCATGTTGTCCGGAGCGATGAAGTACGGATCGTCAGGGTTGATATGCGGACCTCCGGGCGGCAGCGCAGCGGCGGCGGTCAGCAGCGCCGTGAGCTCGGGCCTGAAACCCTCCTGGGCCCAAGTCCGTTGGCATTCGCTCAGCAGCCACAGCCCGCCCATGTTCTTCAGGTAGCGGATAGTGCCGTCCACGCCCCGCTCATTGGTGAAGTTCGCCTCCCGGCTGGCCTCGGTGAGGACCGGGTGCTTCAGCTCAAGTCCTACCAGGGACCAGGTGCCGGATGAGATGTACGCGAAGTTTTCCTCCTGGGCGGGGACTGCGGCGACAGCCGAGGCAGTGTCGTGCGAGCCCACGGCCACCACCGGTGTGTCCTGTGCCAGGCCCACCTGCGCGGCAATTCCGGGCAGGAGGGTCCCAACGGTTTCACCGGGCTGGACCAGCGGCGGGAACAGGTCCTTGGGCAGGCCAAGGGCGGTGAGGAATTCGGCGGCCCACTCCCCCGCCACCGCGTCAAACAGCCCCGTGGTGGAGGCATTGGTGGCCTCGGTCCGGCGCCGGCCGGTGAGCTGGAACGCGATCAGGTCCGGAATCAGCAGTGCCTGCAGCCCGGCCAGGTCCGGTTCCGTGGCCAGCTGGTAAAGGGTGTTGAACTGCAGGAACTGCAGCCCCGTGGTGGCGTACAGGCGGGCCGGATCCAGTTTCCTATGGACGGGTTCGACGGCGGCACGGCTGCGGTCGTCACGGTAGCTGTAGGGCTGGGCTGTGAGCTTTCCGTCAGCGTCCACCAGCCCGTAGTCCACGGCCCAGGTGTCGATACCGATGCTTGCCACCTGCTCGCCCTGCACCGCGGCGACTGTCGCCGCAGCGGTCAGGCCCTTGAGCACCTCGGCGAACAGCGCGTCGAAGTCCCAGCGGAGTCCGCCGTCGATCTCCACCACGCCGTTCGGGAACCGGTGCACCACCTCGAGTTCAACAGCGCCTTCGGCGAGTCTGCCCAGGATGACGCGGCCGGAGGAAGCACCGATATCCACCGCGGCAAAAACGCGGGAAGCGGGAGCGGCGGAAACCGCCCCGGCCTCGGCCGGGGCGGTTTTCCTGTTCTGCTGAGCGGTCATCGCAGGAAGGCTGCGGCCACTCCGGCGTCCACGGGGATGTGCAGGCCGGTGGTGTGGGACAGTTCGTTGCTGGTGAGGACGGCGGCGGCGTTGGCCACGTGCTCGGGCAGGACTTCGCGCTTGAGCAGGGTGCGCTGGGCGTAGTACTCGCCCAGTTTCTCCTCGTCCACGCCGTACACGGCGGCGCGCTTGGCGCCCCAGCCGCCGGCGAAGATGCCGGAGCCGCGGACCACGCCGTCGGGGTTGATGCCGTTGACGCGGATGCCGTGCTCACCAAGTTCCGCAGCGAGGAGGCGGACCTGGTGGGCCTGGTCTGCTTTCGTGGCGGAGTAGGCGATGTTGTTCGGTCCGGCGAACACGGAGTTTTTCGAGGAGATGTAGATGATATCCCCGCCCAGGCCCTGGGCGATCATGACCTTCGCCGCGGCCTTGGCCACCAGGAATGAGCCCTTGGCCATGACGTTGTGCTGCAGGTCCCAGTCCTTCTCGGTGGTTTCCAGCAGCGGCTTTGAGATGGACAGGCCGGCGTTGTTGACCACCAGGTCCACGCCACCGAACGCCAGGACTGCGGCGTCGATCGCGGCCGCGACCTGGGCCTCGTTCGTCACGTCAGCCTGGACACCGATGGCGATGTCCGGGCCGCCGAGCTCTTCGGCCACCTTCTCCGCGTTCTCCAGGTTCAGGTCGGCGATGACCACGCAGGCCCCTTCCGCGGCGAGGCGGGTGGCAATGGCCTTGCCGATTCCCGACGCCGCACCGGTCACGAGCGCGATCCGTGTGGCGTGCGACTTCGGCTTGGGCATCCGGGCCAGCTTGGCTTCCTCCAGCGCCCAGTACTCGATCCGGAACTTCTCGGATTCCTCGATCGGGGCGTAGGTGGAGATCGCCTCGGCACCGCGCATCACGTTGATGGCGTTGATGTAGAACTCGCCGGCAACACGGGCGGTCTGCTTGTTGGCACCAAAGGAGAACATGCCGACGCCGGGGACCAGCACAATGGCCGGATCAGCGCCGCGCAGCGCCGGGCTGTCCTCGTCCGCGTGGCGGTCATAGTAGGCCTGGTAGTCCTCGCGGTAGTCGGCGTGAAGCTCGTGCAGCCGGGCGATCGAGTCCTCGATGGACGCATCGGCGGGCAGGTCCAGGATCAGCGGCTTGACCTTGGTGCGCAGGAAGTGGTCCGGACAGGACGTGCCCAGTGCGCCGAGGCGCGGGTGCTCGGCGGCTTCGAGGAAGTCCACGACGACGGCGTCATCGCTGAAGTGCCCCAGCTGCGGCTTGTCCGTCGACGCCAGGCCGCGGATCACGGGTGCCAGGGCTGCAGCTTTGGCGCGGCGCTCGTTTTCCGGGAGGACTGCGTAGCCGGGCAGCTTCGGGCCGAAGGGTTCGGCTTTGCCGTTGTCCTTGATGTATTTTTCGGCCTGTTCGATGATCCACAGCGAGTTCTGCTCGGCTTCTTCGCTGGTGGCGCCCCAGGCGGTGATGCCGTGCCCGCCGAGGATGGTGCCGATGGCCTGCGGATTGGCTTCCTTGATCGCGGCGATGTCCAGGCCCAGCTGGAACCCGGGACGGCGCCAGGGAACCCAGACCACCTTGTTGCCGAAGATCTTGGTGGTCAGCGCCTCGCCATCAACTGCGGTGGCAATGGCAATGCCGGAGTCCGGGTGAAGGTGGTCCACGTGCGCGGCGTCCACGAGGCCGTGCATGGCGGTATCGATCGAGGGGGCGGCACCGCCCTTGCCGTGCAGGCAGTAATCGAACGCGGCCACCATCTCGTCTTCGCGCTCGACGCCGGGGTAGACGTTCTTCAGCGCGTTCAGGCGGTCCAGCCGCAGGACGGCCAGGTTTTCCGCCTTAAGGGTGCCCAGGTCCCCGCCGGAGCCCTTGACCCACAGCAGCTGCACGTCCTCGCCGGTCACCGGATCCTTTTCGGTGCCTTTGGCGGAGGTGTTGCCGCCGGCGAAGTTGGTGTTCCGCTTGTCTGCGCCGAGGCGGTTGGAACGGGAAATCAGGTCTTCAACAGTCTTGTTCGTCATAGCTATCAGGCGCCCCATCCGGCTTGCTGGCCGCCCACGCGGTCCTCGTTAATCTTCTTCTGGTACCCGCTGGCCTCAAAGGCGGCCAGCGGGTCCGCGGGCAGGCCGCGGGATTCACGCCACTCGGCCAGGACAGGCCGGACGTCGGTGTAGAAGGCATCGTTGAAGATGCCGTTCGCGGCCAGGACATCCCCGGCGCGCTGGGCCTCGTTCAGGGCCGCGGTGTCCACCAGCAGGGCGCGGGCGGTCATTTCCTGGACGTTGAGGACCGAGCGGATCTGGCCCGGAATCTTCTCCTCCAGGTTGTGGCACTGGTCCAGCATCAGCGCAACGCCGGAGTCCTTGCCGTAGCCACCGCCACGGATGACCTCGTGCATGATGCGGAAGAGCTGGAACGGATCCGCGGCACCCACAATGAGGTCGTCGTCGGCGTAGAAGCGGGAGTTGAAGTCAAAGGACCCCAGCTTGCCCAGGCGCAGCAGCTGCATCACGATGAACTCGATGTTGGTGCCCGGGGCGTGGTGGCCGGTGTCCAGGCAGACAAACGCCTTCTCGCCAAGGGCCAGGGTCTGGGCGTAGGAGGTGCCCCAGTCCGGCACATCGGTGTGGTAAAAAGCCGGCTCGAAGAACTTGTACTCGAGCACCAGGCGCTGCTCATCGCCCAGGGCGGCATAGATCTCCTGCAGCGACTCTGCCAGACGGTCCTGGCGGCCGCGGATATCATCCTGGCCCGGGTAGTTGGTGCCGTCAGCCAGCCAGATCTTCAGGTCCCTGGAACCGGTGGCGTGCATGATCTCAATGCAGTCCAGGTGGTGATCGACGGCACGGCGGCGCACGGCCTCATTGGATGAGGTCAGCGAGCCGAACTTGTACTCGTCATCCTGGAAAGTGTTGGAGTTGATGGTTCCCAGTCCAACGCCCAGTCCTGCCGCGTACTCCTTGAGGGCAGCGTAGTCATCCACTGTGTCCCACGGAATGTGCAGGGCGACGGTGGGGGCCAGGCCGGTCAGCTCGTGGACCTTGGCGGCGTCCGCCAGCTTTTCCTGCACGGTACGCGGGGTGCCCGGCGTACCGAACACCTTGAACCGCGTACCGGAATTTCCATAAGCCCACGAAGGGACCTCAATTGCAAGCTCCTCGAGCCTGCCCAGCGCCGTTGCTACGTCATTCATGATGGTTCTTTCCGGTGTCTTGTGATGCTGTTGGTCTGATAAGCGCCGCCCCGCTGCTGGAGCCCGATGTTTGGCAGTCCGCCGGTGCTAGGAGGTGGAGGAACCCGCCGCCGCAAGCTGGCTGTCGAGATTGAAGACTTCCTCGAGGACCTGGAACCCTTCGTCGGGAGCCTGGCCGGTGTTCTCGAAAAGCGTTGCCATTTCCGCCTGCCAGCGGGCGTTGACCTCGGTCAGCGCCATCCGTGCGCGGACGGCATCGAAGTCGTCGCATTCCACGTAGCCCACCAGGAGGCCATCCTCCGCCAGGAACAGGGAGTAGTTGTGCCAGCCGGCGTCCTTGAGCGCACGGAGCATCTCTGGCCATACGGCAGCGTGCCGCCGGCGGTATTCGTCGATCAGCGCCGGCTGAATCGAGGAGCGGAAGCACACCCTCATTTTGGACCCTCCTGAACTCGCCAAAGTTTGAATCGTTTCATTGGTACGATTCAAAGTACTCTTGTAGTTGAGTAGGTGTCAAGCATTCCGGCCCGGCTGTCAGCAGCCCGGCCGGACCCGAGGCACGCGTCCCTGCAACACGGAGAATCATGAACCGCACCGCCAGTATCAAGGACGTCGCCAACCATGCCAGCGTGGCCGTAGGCACGGTATCCAATGTGCTGAATTACCCGGACAGGGTTTCGCAGCGGACCAAGGACCGGGTGCTGAAGGCGATCGACGAGCTGGGGTTCGTCCGCAACGACGCGGCCCGCCAGCTGCGGGCAGGCCACAGCCGAACCATTGGCCTGATTGTCCTGGACGTGGGGAACCCCTTCTTCACGTCCGTGGTGCGGGCCGCCGAGGATGCCGCTGCCCTGCACGGCAGCGCGGTGCTCCTAGGCGACAGCGGCCACGACGCCGGCCGGGAGGCCAACTACATCGACCTGTTCCAGGAGCAGCGCGTCCAGGGCCTGCTGATCTCACCAGTTGGGGATGTCACCGAACGGCTGGACCTCCTCCGCGAGCGCGGGGTTCCCACCGTGCTGGTGGACCGGCTGGCCGACGAGGCAAAGTTCAGCTCAGTGGCAGTTGACGACGACGCCGGCGGTTACCTTGCTGCGCGGCACCTGCTGGACACCGGCCGCCGTCGGCTCGCCTTTGTGGGCGGTCCCACCTCCATCCGGCAGGTGGCCGACCGACTGCAGGGGGCCCAGCGGGCCGTAAAAGAAGAAGCTGATGCCACCCTTGAGGTGCTCGAGTCCGAGGGGCAGACCGTCCTCGCCGGGCGCAGCGTGGGCAACATGCTGGTGGAGCGGGGGCGGGAAAACCTTCCGGACGGCATCTTCTGCGCCAACGACCTCCTGGCACTGGGCGTCATGCAGTCCCTTACCATGACCCACACCTACCGCATCCCGGACGACGTTGCGCTGATTGGTTACGACGACATCGACTTCGCGGTCTCGGCCGTGGTCCCGCTGTCCTCCATCCGGCAGCCCACGGAGGCGCTCGGACGCACAGCCATCGAACTCCTCGCCGAAGAGGTGGAATCCCAGAACCCCACGCACCGCGCGGTGGTGTTCACCCCGGAGCTGGTGGTCCGGCAGAGCACGGGCACTTCGTCCGCCGGCTGACGGGCGCGGCCCGGTGGCTACCCCGCCTGCTGCAGCCACTTCATGGACTCGGTCCGCGAAGTGAAGAAGCGGGTGGGGCAGGGCGGGATGTGCACGCCCAGGAAAAAGTTGGCGATGATCCGGTCCACCGGGCTGGCGCCCAGCAGTGCGATCCGGTTAGCGGCGCAGGGGATGGAAAAGACGGAACGGGCAGCCCTGGTGACGTCCTCGGTGGTGGCCATGTCCACCAGCATGGGGTAGGTCTCCTCCCCCGCAATCCGGTTAACCGCCGCCATGGCCGCCTGCGCGTCTTCGAGTTCTATGCGGACCTTGGGTTCCCAAATCAGGTGGATGATGCCGTCGGAGCGCAGCTCCACGGTACCCTTGCCGCCGTCGACAGTTTCCGGTGCCAAACCCTGCCTCCCTTCCTTATTCCCTTGTTCAGACTCTGGACCTCCTGATTCTCCTCCCTTGCCGCAGCTGGGGCGAATCCTTCGGCTACTGCTCTTGTGGGGGGCCGGTAGCAGAAGCAAGGATTGGTTATGGATGACCTGCGGCATACTGCCCAACACCTGCTGCAGCGCAAAGACCGTGGCTTGATCGACTTGTGGATCCTGTACTGGAACCATGGCGGACGCTGCCACCCCTTTGAATTCGACGCCTTCGTCCATCACATGCTGCCCGTGCAGTGGTTCGATATGGAAGCCCTTGCCGAGGCTGTTGAGGAACTGGCGCTGGAGAGCATGGCCTGACGCCTTCGGCTTAACCAGCCCCGGATCTTCCCGCGTCTTGGAAGAATAAAGGTATGGAATTCAACCGGCTGCTGCAGATCCGCCGCATCTATGCACAGCCTGCCGCATTGGAGCTCGCCCGGGGTAAGGAAATCGTTGAACGATGGCCGGACGCCGACATCGAGCTTGTTGACAACCACTGGAACATTCCGGCGGTGCACGGCGATGAGACGAACGTCCCCCGCTGGTCCCGGATCAAGACAGAGGCGCTGGTCCTCGGCGTCAAGAAGGCACTGACCGTCAAGCCGAACGGCCGGTCCGCAGACTTCATCGCCCCCTCCACCGCGAACGGCTGCGCCATGGCATGCGCCTACTGCTACGTGCCCCGGCACAAGGGGTACAGCAACCCGGTCACGGTGTTCGCGAACATCGACCAGATTGCCGGGGCGCTTGAGCGGCACGTTACCCGCCAGGGCATCAAGCTGGAGCCCAACCAGTGCGATCCTGAACTGTGGGTCTACGACATCGGCGAGAACAGTGACTGCTCCGTTGACGCCCTCATCAGCGACAACGTGGAGGACCTCGTTACCCTCTTCCGCGACCTGCCCACCGCCAAGCTGTCGTTTGCAACGAAGTACGTGAACCCGGCAATGCTCACGTGGGACCACGGTGGCCACACCAGGATCCGTTTCTCCCTCATGCCCGCCGATCTGGCGAAATCGATCGACGTCCGGACCTCCCCGGTGGCCGAGCGCCTGGCCGCCATCAACGACTTCGTCGACGCCGGGTACGAGGTGCACGTGAACTTTTCTCCCGTCATCATCACAGACACCTGGCTCAGCGACTGGGAGGAACTGCTGCGCCAGCTCGATGCCACGCTGACTCCCGCAGCAAAAGCCCAGCTCGCGGCGGAAGTAATTTTCCTGACCCACAATGAGCGCCTTCACGAGGTCAACCTGGGGTGGCATCCGCAGGCCGAGAACGTGCTGTGGCGTCCGGACCTCCAGGAATCAAAGGTTTCATCCAACGGCTTCACCAACGTCCGCTACCGCTCGGGAACCAAAGCCCGCTACATCCGCCAGCTGACCGGTCTTATGGAGAAAATCACGCCTTACTGCCGCATCCGCTACGCGTTCTGAACAGCATCAAACCCTGTCAGTGCAGCTAGAGCTTCTCCACCACCAGGTTCCGGTAGGCGGCCCGGAGCGGGGCCATCTGCCGGAAGCCGAGATAGCCGCCGCCCAGCACCTTGCCTGAACGATCCTGCCAGTCAAAGAGCGGGAGCCCGTTGATCGAGAAAGCCACCCGCGGCCCGTCCTTCACCACCTCCAGGCGGTAGAAGTCCAGCGCATCCTCGGCCGGCGGCAGCGGATCGGCGCCCTGGGCCACCAGTTCGAAGCCTGCACTTTTCCGCAGGTTGCAGGTCCGGAAGGCCCGCTCGGACTCGTATTTGTGCCGGAAGTAGGACACATGCAGGGCGTCGATGTCCCCGGTGTGGTACTGCGGGTAGTAACCCGTACGCGGCGCCAGGGCGGGTGAAAACAGGTCGAGTCCGCGGTGTCCGCGGGCGGCGAAAAACAGCATGGCCAAGCCCGGTTCCTCCACGGGAAGGAACTCCCAGCTGATCCGGACGCCGTCCGGGAACTCCACGGGGCACCAGAAGGTCCAGTGGGCCTGGTCGCCGAATTCCGCGTCGTCCAGCGCACCTGCGAGTTCAAGCGCACCCGCGTGGCGGCCCAGGCTCAGCGGCCCTTCGGCCACCCACCCTGCCACGTCTCCTGGCCCGGCGAGCGCATTTTGGTAAAGCACTTTCGTCTCCATGCCCGCCGTTGCCACTTAGCCGCGTCCCGCCGTCGTACTTAACACGCTGGCAGGCACCAGCCTCAGCTCCTGAAGCTCCGCTGCAACGTGCTCGGCCACCAGCGCCGCACCCTGCTGCGAAAAGTGCGTGTTGTCGGTAAGTCCGTCCGGCCAGTGGGCATGTTCCCCAGGCTGGAAATGGCAAAACAGCACCTTGGAGTCCTCCCGCCCCAGCCGAAGGTACAGCGCGCGGGTCCACCCGTTCAGGTCGATGACGGGCAGGCCCAGCTCGAGACCGATTTCCCGGACCACCTCCGGATAGTCCTCCAGGCTCTGTTCCAAGGCAGCAGTGCCCGACGGCGCCACGTCCAGGAAGTGCCGCCGCTCCACGGAGGTGCACAGGACAGGCAGCGCTCCCCGGCTCTCCACCTCACGCACCATGGCCCGGAGGTTCGCCGCATACCCGGTCCGGGCGGCAAGATGCTGCTTCTTCTGGTCGTTGTGGCCGAACTGGATCAGCACCAGGTCGCCCTCCCCGGCCTCTGCCAGCA
The DNA here is from genome assembly GCF_005796225.1 of Pseudarthrobacter sp. NamE5. Lineage (GTDB taxonomy): Bacteria > Actinomycetota > Actinomycetes > Actinomycetales > Micrococcaceae > Arthrobacter. The sequence continues at coordinate 18,433 of NZ_VAHO01000009.1, read as the reverse complement.
GCGCCTCCCACAGCCCTTCATCCCGGAAGGATTCCGTGCTGGCCCCGCCCTTGGCGAAGTTGTGCACGGCGGCACGGGTGTAGAGGTGCGGTGCAAGCTGGGCTCCCCACCCGCTCATGGGGTACTCGTGGGTGGGGCAGGTGGCCACGGTGGAATCTCCGGCAAGCAGAATTTTCATGGTGTTCTTTCTGGTGAAGGTCACCCCTTTACCGAGCCGATAAGCATGCCTTTGGCGAAGTGCTTTTGCAGGAAGGGGTAGAAGATGAGGATGGGCAGGGTGGCAACCACGATGACGGCGAACTTGATGCCCTGCTCCGGCGGTATGTAGGTGGGGTCCACGTTGCCGGTGCCCAGGAGATCGGAGGCTGCGGTGACCTGGCGCAGGTACATCTGCAGGGTCCACTTGGAGTTGTCGCTGAGGTAGAGAAGCGGTGACATGAAGTCGTTCCAGATGCCCACGGCGTAGAACAGCGCGAAGGTGGCCAGCACGGGCTTGGAGAGCGGCAGCAGGATCCGCCAGAGGATGCCGATCTCGGTGGCACCGTCCATCTTGGCCGATTCCTCCAGCTCCGCGGGGAGTTCCTGGAAGAAGTTCTTGATGATGATCAGGCTGAACGGGTTGATCGCGGCCGGCAAGATGAGGGCCCAGTACGAGTTCAGCAGGCCCAGGTCCTTCACCAGCAGGAAGGTGGGGATCATGCCGCCGGAAAACACCATGGCGAAGACCACCAGGGACAGGATGACCTGCCGGCCGCGGAGGGTCTTCTTGGCCAGCGGATACGCCATGGTGACGGTCAGTGCCAGCTGGACCAGGGTGCCCACGGCGGTCACCAGGATGGTGGTGACCAGGGCCCTGATGAAGGCAGGGGTGGAGAAGATGTATTCGTAGGCGCTGAGGGTGAACTGCTCGGGCCAGACGAAGAAGGCGCGCCGGGTGATTTCCGCTTCGTTGGCGAAGGAGCCCGCCATCACGTAGATGAACGGCAGCAGGGTGACGATCCCGATCAAGGACAGGAAGACGTAGTTCGCGGCGTCGAAGATCCGCCCGCCGGTGGTGTTGTGGATTTTCATGGCTAGAACAGTCCGCTCTGGTTGAATCGCTTGGCCAGGGCGTTGGTGCCAAAGATCAGCACGATGCCCACCACGGCCTTGAACAGGCCCACTGCGGTGGAATAGCTGTAGGCGCCCTGGGTGATGCCGACGAAGTACACATAGGTGTCAAAGACGTCGGCCACGGACCGGTTCAGCGCGTTGGTCATCAGGTAGATCTGTTCGAACCCGGTGTTGAGCATCTGCCCGATGGCCAGGATCAGCATCACGATGATGGTGGAGCGGATGCCGGGAAGGGTGATGTGCCAGACCCTGCGGAACCGGCCGGCGCCGTCAATGATTGCGGCCTCGTACTGGTCCTGGTCCACCGTGGCGAGCGCAGCCAGGAAGATAATGGTGCCCCAGCCGGTGTTCTTCCAGATTTCCTGCAGCACAATGAGCGTCCGGAACCAGTTGGGATCGCTCAGGAAGTCGGTGTTGGTGCCCATGACCGAGTTCAGGAACAGGAACAGCGGGCCGAAGTCCAGGGCGAACAGCAGGAAGCTCAGGGACGCCACGATGGTCCAGGACAGGAAGTGCGGGATGTACACCAGGGTCTGGACGGTGCGTTTGAGGATGCTCAGCCGGACCTCGTTCAGCAGCAGCGCCAGGACGATGGTCAGCGGAAACGCTATGCCCAGGTTGAGGAACGCCAGGATCAAGGTGTTGCCCAGGAGCCGGGGGAAATCCGGGTTGGAAAAGAAGTCCTGGAAGTGCTGCAAGCCCACCCACGGGCTGCCGTTGATGCCCAGGAACGGCACGTAGTCCTTGAAGGCGATGCTCACCCCGTACATCGGGGCATAGCGGAACACCGCGAAATACACCACCCCGGGCAGCAGCAGCAGGTACAGCCACTTGTAGTGCGCGAAGTGGACGGAGAAACCGCCCCGCTTCCGGGAAGCGGACGCTGTGGACGGCGCCCGCTCCCCGGCCCGGGTGTCAATGACAGGAATTGCCATTTACTTGTTGTCCTGCCAGAGCTGGTTGATCTCTTCCTTGACCTTGTCGCCGCCGCTGGTGTTCCAGAGCTTGATGGCATCCTTCAGGCCCTGCTCATCGATTTGCCCGGCGAGGTACTTGATGCGGGCGTCGGCCACGATGTTGTCCAGCTGGGCGCCCTTGGCCACATAGGTGGCGGAGACGTAGGGAGCGGCCGGGTTGTAGACCGCGCTCTTGAGGTCCTCTGCCATGACTTCAGTGCGCTTGTCGAAGACCTGCTGCTCGTAGTCCGTAGGCTGCTTGACCGGGTAAAATTCGTTGCCCTTCACGTTCATGCCCAGCTGGGCGTAGCTCTTGATGTCCGTGGTGACGGCCTTGCCTTCTTCGGTTTCGGGCTTGATGGTGGCGGCCTTGCCGTCCTCAACCGTGAAGTTCACGCCCTCGATCCCGTTGTTGACCAGGATGGCGGCGTCCTTGCCGTTCATGGTGTTCAGCACTTCCAGCACCTTTTCCAGCTCGGCCTCGGTGCGGACGCTGGCCTTGGGTATGGCGAGGAAGCCCGAGTAGCCGTCCGTGGGGTGGGCGTGGAGTTCACCGTCGGGTCCTTTCAGGTTGCCCACGAAGCCCACCTTGTTCTCGAAGTTGTTCGGGTCCGCCTGCTTAAAGAGGTTCACCAGCACGCTCACGCGGGAATCGACGTCGACAATGATGCCGCCCTTGCCGTTGAAGAACGGTTCGTTCCACTTGGTGCCGTCGAAGGTGGCGAAGTCAGGGTTGATGAGCTTCTCGTCCACCATCTTCTTGACGAAGCGGTTGGCTTCGAGGAATTCCTCGGTTTCGAAGCTCGGGATCAGCTTCCCGTCCTTCTCGGTCCAGCGGTTTCCGGCGCCGTACCAGGTCTCGATGAAGTCGTAGGGGCTGTTGGTTCCCAGCGCGCCCCACTTGGGGATGGTGATGCCCCAGGTGTCGTTCTGGCCATTGCCGTCCGGGTCCTGCTCCGTGAAGGCCTTGGCTAACTTGTACAGGTCCTCGGTGGTCTTAGGCGCCTCAAGCCCCAGCTTGTCCAGCCAGTCCTGGCGGAACATTACGGCTGCGCGCATCGGGGCACGGCCTCGGTAGACGCCGTAGACCTTGCCGTTGATGCTGGCATTTTCCTGGATCTCCGGGAATGTGGTTTTGAGGTTCGGGTAGTCGTCCAATTTGTCCGTCAGGTCCCAAAAGGCACCTGCTTCAGCGTTCTTGACGAACCCGGGAGTCTTGCCCTGGATCACCATGATGTGCGGTATCTCCGACGAGGCCAGGGTGATGTTGGTCTTGTCCTCATAGGACGCGTTGGGGGTCCAGGAGATGTTGATGTCCTTGCCTGTCAGCTCTTCCAGCTTTTTCTGGACAGCACCGTCAGCAGTTGGCGGCTGGGCTTCCAGGAAGGGCGCCATGATGGACACCGTGGTGAGGTCAGCCGCCGGGGCCTCACCCCCGCTGCAGGCCGTGAGGGACAGTGCGGTGGCGGTCACGACGGCGGCAGCCAGGGAGAATTTTCTACGGAGCATGGTTTTCCTTTTCCACTTCTTCGGGGTTGTTTCGGGCAAATTGGGGTTGCTTTTGATACGTTTCATTACGACGCCGGCAGGGCACCTTCGGGGGTACAGGCAGGCCGACAGCGCCTTCCGGACAAAGGAGCGGCGCGGGGCGACCCAGGTCAGGCCACGGAGGCCACCGGGAGCGCGCGCTCCGCTGCCGGGACTTCTGCTGCCGCGACGAATTCATCATTGGCACTGAAGAACCTGTCGCACAGCCAGCCCGTGCCATAAAGCCAGGCGCCGATGCTGAAGAACGGGATCAGTCCGGGGACGGTGCTGCTCGCATGGAACACTGCGGCTGTAATGAACAGCAGGATGACAGTTCCGGCGAGGTGGCGAAACGCGAAGCGGGACGAGAGGAACAGGTACTGGCCCAGGGGCAGCTCGTACCGGGCGTACATCGGGAAGAGGTAGCAGCTGGCACCGGCCAGGAGGATGGCCACGGCAAGGATTCCCACCGCCATCAGCTGTGGAAACAGGCCGTCGGAGGTTGAAAAGAAGTTCCAGTTCATGGCCAACACCACGGCGACAGCCATCACCGGCAGGGCAAGGGCGTTGGCCCTGCCGAAGTTCCCGAAGAACTGGGAGGCGAAGCTCCGGGCCAATGGTGCCGCCTCGCCCCGCGCACGCTTCCGCACGGCAATGTGGGCAGCCGCCGTCGCCGGACCCGCACCGAGGACGCCAAGGCCAATCACGGTGAAAAAAATCCACAGCAGGTTCAGGCAGGCGATCCAGAGGAGGGTGTCAAAGAACGAGTAGGCCCGGGCGCTGAATGTTCCAGACAGCATGGCGCTGCTCCCTTCATTTCTCCATCGTTGCAGAGGCGAAGGCGGAAGTGGTCCGCGTCACGCCGGTAATCGGTTTCTCGAAATCTAGACCTACTTCGGCGGCAAGGTCAAGCTGTTTTTTGAATCGTTACACAGGTGGACTGGCGCAAGCGCCATGGCGCACAATGTTGTTTGGAAAGCGTTTGCTGGCGACGGCGATGCCGGTGGAATGCGTGCCCCGAAGGGGCGGAATGGAGAACCATGGGAATGCCGACTGGCACCCACAGCCCGGACGCCCCCGCGGGGACTCCCCCAACTTCGGCTGAAGCAGACGCTGCCTCCGGAGCCCCCCACAGCGCTCCCGCCCGCGTCGCCCTGGTGGGCGTGCACGGCTTCGGCACCCACCACCTGCGCAACCTCGCACGCCTCCAGGCTGCAGGCGCCCTCGAACTCGTCGCTGTAGCTGATCCGCAACCGCCGGCACCCGGCTCCGTGCCGGCGTCGGCCCAGGTTTTCCCGGGGCTGGACGAACTGTTGTCCGCCACCGGAGCGCTGGACCTGATCATCGTGGCAACCCCCATCCAGACGCATGCCCCGCTGGCGCTGGCCGCCCTGGACGCCGGGGTAGACCTGTACCTGGAAAAGCCCCCCGTCGCCTCCCTGGCGGACTTTAACCGGCTTTGTGATGCCGCTGCATCATCGGGCAGGAGCGTCCAGATCGGCTTCCAGAGCCTCGGCTCGCACGCCCTGCAGGGGATCGCAGACCTGCTGTCCGCCGGCACCATCGGCACGCTCGAGGGCATCTCGGCAACGGGGCGCTGGGTCCGGGACAGGGCTTATTACAAGCGCTCACGCTGGGCCGGAAAACGCAGCATCGGCGGTGTTGATGTGGTGGACGGCGTGGCCACCAACCCCCTGGCGCATGCAGTGGCCACGGCCCTGAGGATTGCGGGGGCCAGGACCACAGCCGATGTCTCCTCGGTGGAGACGGAGCTGTACCGCGCCAACGACATCGAATCCGATGACACATCGGTGATCCGCATCCGCACGTCCACCGGGTTGCCTATCACCTGCGCCTTGACCATCTGCGCAGCGGAGGCCGTGGAGCCGTACGTCACCCTCCACGGTTCTGCCGGAACGGCCGTTTTCCACTACACCGAGGACCGCCTCACCGTGACCACGGCGTCAGGCACGTCAGAGAAGACTTACGGCCGCGATGACCTAACGGAGAACCTGCTGGCACACCGCAGCGCAGGCGCCCCGCTGATCAGCCCCCTCCTGGACAGCGGCGCCTTCATGCTGGTGCTGGAAGCCGTGCGGACCGCGCCGCTGCCGGCACCCATCGGCGACGCGTACGTCCGGTGGGAGGGGGAAGGGGAAGCAGCCCACGCCGTCGTGGTGGACATCGAGGCCGCCCTGGAACAGGCTGGCCGCAGGCACCTCACCTTCAGTGAACTGGGCCTGCCCTGGGCCACTTCTGCCCCTTCCGCCTGCAGCGTGCCCGCCTTCTGATGCGGCCGCAGCGAGCAAAGGCGCCCGCCACCGCGCCCGCCGCGGGCCCAAGCCAGGAGCAGGGGCAGCTGCACGCAGTCGGCCTCCTGACGGACGGCCTCGCCGAATGCCTGACCTCGTCCCCGCACCCCACCTTCACCTGGCAGCTTGCCCAGCCGGAGGAGGCGGACCCGGCACGCGCCGTGCAGACCGGCTACGAGATCGCGCTGGAGGACGCCCAGGGCACGAAGTTCTGGAGCTCCGGGCCGGTTTCCTCCCCTGCCCGGCGCGGCATCCCCTACGACGGGCCGGCACTCGAGGACGACGCGGACTACGCGTGGCGCGTGCGGGTCCGTGATGCGGCGGGAATCCCCGGGGATTGGTCTTGCCCGCAGCCGTTCAGCACCGGCCTTGGAGATGCGGAGTGGCGGGCCGGCTGGATCCGGCGCGCCCCCGGCGGCCGCTCACCCCTGGAAGTCCTGAACCAGGCACTGCGGGTTGCCGGCTCGCCTTTCCTGCCGGCCCCCTGCCCGCCGGTCCGCAGCTTCCGGCTCGAAGCCCGCGTCCGGCCGGTCATGGGCTGGGCCGGGCTGATCCTGCGGAGCACCGGCCCGGGAACTGGGCTGCTGCTGGAACTCAACACTGAAGGCGAGGTGGTCCTCCGGCAGGTCCCGGAGTGGGAAATTCCCACCCCGGGGGTTCCCGAAACCGCCGTACTGGCGAAGGCCCAGGCGTTCCGGACGCATGACATCCACCAGGCCCGGCTGCCAGGCAAGGACCTGGTGGCCGGTTCCTGGCAGAACCTGGTGGTCTCCGACGACGGCGCCACGATCACCGTCTCATTGGACGGCGCGGAACTGCTGGCGGTGCAGGAGCCTCAAGCGTCGGCCGCCCCTGGCAGGTTTGCGCTTCACCAGGGACCACGCAGCCAGGCGGAGTACGCGTCCCTGCGTATCACCGGCACCTGCGATCCCGCCGGCACTGACGCCGTCCTCCTGGACCACCGCTTTGACGCGTCCGAGGAGCACGCACGCGCCTGCCTGGCCCATTGGGCCTCCACCACAGCGCACCGGCAGCCGGATGAATGGACGCTGTTCCGGACCAGCGTGGAGCTGAAGGGCATGGTACGCCGGGCCCGGCTGTTCGTAGCCGCGAACCATCACGCCCAGCTGTCCCTGGCCGAAACCCACTGCCTCAGCACCACGTCCTTCGGCTACCCCGGCGAGGGCTATTACGACGCCGCTGACGTCACCGCCCTCCTTGCCGCGCAGCCGTTGGACACTCCGGTTCCGTTGACGGCGCTGCTCCACTGGTACGGCCCCGGGCAGGGCCGGGCGGCAGGCCTCCCTGGCCTCCTGGTCCATCTGAGCGTGCATTACACCGACGGCCGCCGTGAAGTATTTGGCTCCGGGGCGGACTGGTCAGCGGGCGAGGCGCCGTACCGGCAGTCCGGCTACCGCAACGACGAAGGCGATCCCGTGGAGCACCTGGACGGGCAGGCCGCCGCGGCCCTTGCCGCCGCGCTGTCTTCCGCCATGGATGACATGCCGGCAGCTATCAGCTACGGCAGCCACCCCACGCTGGAGTTCCCACGGGTGCACCCCCGCCGCACTTTTATCGCTGATGAATTCGTGGCGCCCAAGGCGTTCCTGACGGCCGATGACGGGACCTTGGTGGCGGATTTCGGCCAGGTTCTTCCCGGGCGGCCCGAGGTGGACTTCCTTGACGGCGTGCCGGGCCGCACCCTGATGATCCGGGCCGGGTACGGCCTGCGGCCGGACGGACGGGTGGACGCCGGAAAGACGGCAAGCCAGAACACGGACATGTCCTTTCCGTACACGCAGGCGGCAGGACCGCAGCAGTTCCGGGCCAGCGTCCACCTGGGATTCCGTTACCTCGAGCTTCCCTTTGTGCAGGCAGCGGACCTCTCCAAGGTGGGCGCTGTGGTGGTTCACGGCCGGCACCCGGGCGAGGGAAGTTTCAGCAGTTCCGATGCCACGCTGGATGCGGTGTTCAAGCTGCTGCGCGACTCGGCTCTGTACGGCGTCCAGGAACAGTTTGTGGACACGCCCACGCGTGAGAAGGGCCAGTTCCTGGCAGACGCCGTAAACATCTCCTATGCCACCATGTCCCTCTTCGGGGAACACGCGTACACGGCCCAGGCATTACGCGAGTTCGGCTGGTCCGCCGTCCGCTACTGGACCACCGGCGAGGACAAGGGCCGCTACAACGCCGTCTACCCCAATGGTGACGGCAAACGGGATATACCGGACTTCTCGCTCATGATCCCGGAGTGGATCGAGGAATACCACCTGCGCACCGGGGACCTTGCCCTGGTCCGGGAACTGCTGCCGCACCTGTGCAGCACAGCCGACTATGCCCTGCGGTACATTCCGGCAGAGGGCCCGACGGCGGGACTGGTCACCACGCTGGGTGGCGGCTCCGGCCCCTATCTCCACGGCATTGTGGACTGGCCGGAACCCGGCCGGTTCGGCTACGACATGGAGTGCGCCGCCAAGACCACTGTCAACGTGCAGGCCTACTCCGCGCTGATGGCCACGGCACGGCTTTGCGGCCTGGCGGGCGAAGAGGAGGCCGCCATCCGCTATGCCTCCTCGGCCCGGCAGCTGGCGGACACCATCCGCACCCGCCTGCGCGTCGACGGGGTCATGGTGGACGGGCTGCATGCCGACGGCACCCCCAGTGCCCACGCGTCGCAGCACGCCACGTCCTTCCCGCTGTCGCTGGGCATCACGGCCCCGGACCTGGCCTTTGTGGATGCCCGGCGGATCGCTGCCATGGGGATGCAGCAGGGACCGCTGACTGTGCACCGGCTGGTCCGTGCGCTGTTGTCCCAAGGGCTCACGGATGCCGTCCTGGACCTCCTGACGAACAAGGACCAGCCCGGGTGGGCGCGGCTCCTGGAACGCGGCGCCACCTTCACCTGGGAAGCCTGGGACCTGGTGGAGGGGACCGACTACAGCCAGTCCCATGCCTGGTCTGCTTCAGTGGTCAAAGAGATCTTCGAACACCTGTTAGGCGTCCGTTACACGTCCGCCGCAGGCGCCGAACTGCTGATAGAGCCCCCCGTGTGCCGGCTGGAGCATGCGCGCGGCAGCGTTCCCGCGGCCAGCGGCTGCGTGGAGGCGAGCTGGCAACGGGAAGGCGGGCTGATGCGGCTGGAGTGCACCATCCCGCCCGGCGTCACCGCCGTGGTCCGCCTGCCCGCCGGCAGCTACGCCGTCGCTTCCGGGCGTGAGGGCCCGACGGCGGATGCCGCCGTCGTACCTCCTGCCCGCGAAAGTGCCGGAACAGCCCGCCTTAGCCCCGGCGGCGAAACGGCAGCAGGTGGGGAAAAAGTGGACTTCCGCGTCCACCCCGGGACCTGGACCTTCACCCCCAGGCCCGTCCCCGCTTAGCCTGCCGTCCCCGGCGTGCGTGGGACCAGTAGGTCAGAGAAGGGCACTCTTGGCCTCTTCGATCGCCTTCTTGGCGGCCTCCTGCGGCGACAGCCGGCTGAAGTGCACTTCCAGCGAGTAGCGGGTCAACGCTTCCACGGCGGCGCTTGAGCCGGCAGGGGGAACCGGCACCGCGTTACCCAGTTCGTCCGAGATTTCGTCAATGAACTTCGCCGTCTTCGCGTCTGCCGGGGACAGTTTGGACGCCACCGCTTCGCGGATCTCGGAGTTGGCGGGGATGCCGCGGTCCGCCAGGCTGATCTCGCCGGCAGCCGGATTGTTGGTGACGAAGTCGATGAACTTCTGGGCCTCAACCGGATGCTTGGTGCGGGAACTCGCAGACCAGAACATGGACGACTTGTAGAACTGCTGGGCTTCTGAGGCCTTGCCCTCCACACTTGGCGGGCGCCTGATCTCCAGGTCCTGGCCGGAGGCCTTGCTCAGGGCCCCCAACTGGTTGGACCAGTACATGTTCATGGCGAACTTGTTGGTGGACAGGCCCTGCTGGTCGATGGATGCGTTGGCGTCCTCGGTGATCACCGAGGCTGGAGGAACCGCCTTTGAGTCCCGCATCGCAGCCTGGTACTCGTACCACTCCGCCAGGTCAGCTTCCTCGAAGCCCAGCCCGTCCGAGGTGAACAGCGATTTGCCGTGCTGGCGGAACCACAGGTTTGCGGCGGCGTCGCTGTTGACCTGTCCGATTCCGTAGACACCCTCCGGGCTGGCCTTGGTGATGGCGGCCGCAGTGCTGTTGAGGTCGTCCCAGGTCCAGGACTCGTCGTCGGGCAAAGTCACGCCGCTGGCGGAGACCAGCGCGGGGTTGGCGAGCACCACCATGGCGTTCACGCCGCTGGTGACCGCGTACTGCTTTCCGTCCACTTTGCCCGAATCCGCTACTGGCTGGTCGAACTTGGAAAGGTCCACGTCCGTCAGCTCCAGCAGGGCGCCGCGGCCGGAGTACTCGCCCAGGTAGGCGGCGTCCATCTGGATGACGTCGGGGGCGTCCTGCGATGCCACCTGGGTCGCCAGCTTGTCCCAGTAGCCACTCCAGTCGCCGTACTCCCCCTCAATGTTGATGTTCGGGTTTTCCGCCTCAAAGGCTGCGATCAATTTCTCCGTCAGCTTGTGGCGGGTATCCGATCCCCACCAGCTGAACCGCAGCGTCACCGGCCCGTCCGACGCGGTTTCCGGGGAACTGCTTCCGCAGCCGGTAAGAACCAGTGAAAGGGCGACTGCCGTGGCGGCGGCTTTAGGCAACAGGGTTTTTTGGGCGCTAAACATCATTGTTTGTCCTTTGGCGCGGGTTTGCTGAGACCTAATAGAAACCGGTTTCCACAGCGTAGGTGTGACTCAGCACACACGTCAAGGGTGCTAACTTATGGCTGCAAGGGTGCGGCGGCGGCCGTGCCACCACAGCAGCAGGCCGATGACCAGGGCCGAGAGCATGCCCAGCCCGCCCGTGACCACCAGCCCTGCGCGCACGCCAAACTGTTCCGTAAGCCAGCCTGCCAGCAGTCCACCCAGCGCGTGCCCGCCCAGCAGCAGGGGAAGGTACAGGGCCATCACACGGCCGCGGATCTCCGGGCCGGCTTCGAGCTGCACGGCGGTGGCCGCGCTCGTGAGGAAAAGGAGGGTCATCAGGCCCACCACCACCAGCATGGCCACGAACAGCACCAGGTTCGGCATCAGCGCCGCGACGAGCTGGGACAGGCCGAAGAGGGCGGCAGCGGCCACGATGCCTTTGCGCCCCATATTCTTGAGGCGGGCGGCGAGGAGTGCGCCGGCCAGGGCGCCCACCGCGCTGACGGTATTGAACAGGCCAAAGCCCTCAACGCCGTTGTGCCACACGCGCTCGGCGAAGGCCGCCAGGACCACGGGCCCGTTCATGCCGAAGGCGCCGAGGAGTCCAGCCAGCAGGATGATGAGCAGCAGCCGCGGCCTGTCGCGCACATAGCTGAAACCGGCCAGCAGCTGCCCGCGCCCCCGTCCGGCGGGGGCACTGGGGTGCAGCTCGGCCGGCCGGATCGCGGCGATCATGCTCAGCACCAGCAGGCACAGGAATGAGTTTGCGGCAAAGGCGGCGGCCGATCCTGCCTGGGCGATGACCACTCCAGCCACCGCCGGACCCGCCATCGCGCCCAGCTGTCCAATGGCGTTGTTCAGGCCTATGGCGGGCCGGAGGGCTGCGTCACCCACTACCTCGTTGACGAAGACCTGGGTTGCGGGCTGGTTGATGGCTGACGTTACGCCCAGTGCAACGCAACTGGCATAAACGGCCCAAACGGTGATGGTTCCGCTTGCGGCCCAGGCGGCGAGACCAATCGCCAGGAGGGCAATGACGGCCTGGCAGGCGAGCATGATGCGGCGCTTGGGGAACATGTCCACGAGCAGGCCGCTGAGCGGACCCACAATCAGCATCGGGAGGAACTGCAGTGCTACGGCGACGCCCACCGCCGCAGGGCTGCCGGTGAGCTGCAGCACCAGCCAGTCCTGGGCCAGGCGCTGCATCCACACCCCCACGCTGCCGGTGAACACCATTGCCAGGAAAATCCGGTAGTTGCGCTGTGTCAGGGGCTGATACCAGGTGGGCTGGTTTTTTGGCTTGTGGAGGGACTGCTGGGAACGCTGGCGGTCGGAAGACACGTGGGACTCAACTCGGTAGTGGCGGGCAGCACCAGACGATTACATGGCGCCGGTGGTACCTCGGACGCTTTTGGTGTGTCAGGAGCGGGTGGAGCGCATCTTGACTGCCGCTGCCGCGAGGATGAGGGTGCCGGGGACCACTACGAAGAGGGCGACGAGCATCCAGACGAACACCACAGCCCCGAACAGTGCGGCCGCGAGCAGGAGCGAACCGGTCCAATCCTTCACTGACAGCGCCTGCCCCGTCTCCAGGGCGGAGCGCCAGGTTGCTCTTGCATCGGCCGTAACGCCGGTGAGGACAGACCAGGCAGAGGAGGTCCGCAGCAGGAGAATGGCCCCGCAGGCGGCGAGGATCAAGGTGGACGGCAGCACTATCTCCCGGCCGGGAAGCTGCCCTGCCCATGCGAGCAAAAGGTTCAGGACAATCACGACGGCGGCCGCCGCCGTCGCGAGTCCAAGCTTCCAGCTGCCGGGCAGCGCAGCCTTGAAGAGGCCCCAGAGGCCGCGGACGGAATCATCCCGGCCGGAAAGGTGCCGTTCCAGATGTGTGATCCCCGCCGCATACGCGGCGGGGATCGTCACCAGCGGAAGGGACAGCACCAGCACCAGCACCCCGGCCAGGAGAGTCTCAGAGAACAGCGCGAAACGGTTCACCGGGACGGGTTCGTGGTGGTTGGGGGCGGGTGTGGTGCTGTCCATGACGGTCATATTCTGTCTCGCTCTTCCGTTAGCCCTTGAGGCCCTGGGTGGAAACGCCTTCAACAATGTACCGCTGGAAGATCAGGAAGAAGATCAGCACCGGCAGCAAAGCCAGGACCGACATCGCGATCATCGCGCCGTAGTCCGAGGACTGGGTCTGGTCCACGAAGAGCCGCAGGGCCAGCGGCAGCGGGTACTTGTCCGGGGTGTTCAGGTACAGCAGCGGGCCCAGGAAGTCGTTCCAGCTCCAGATGAAGGAGAAGATCGAGGTGGAGATCAGGGCCGGCTTCATCAGCGGCAGCATGATGGACCCGAAGATGCGGGCATGTCCGGCGCCGTCGATCCGTGCCGCCTCGTCCAGTTCCGCGGGCAGGCCGCGCATGAACTGGACCATGAGGAACACGAAGAACGCGTCAGCGGCCAGGAACTTGCCGATCAGCAGCGGGATGTAGGTATCCACCAGGCCCAGCTGCTGGAACACGATGTACTGCGGAATGATCACCACGTGGAACGGCAGGAGCAGGGTGGCGATCATCATGCCGAAAAACAGCCCGCGGCCAGGAAAATTGATCCTTGCGAACGCGTAGGCCGAGACGGACGCGGAGAGGACGGTGCCCACCACCGCGCCGATGGCCAGGACCAGCGAGTTGGTGAAGAACTGCAGAGTGGACACCCCCCCGATGCCCTCCATGGCGGTGACGAAGTTGTCCATGCTGAAGTTGCTGGACCACAGCGAGGTGTTCGCGCCGCCGATCTCCGAGTTCGGCTTGAACGCCGAGGCGATCATCCACAGGCCCGGGTACAGGACCACGGCGGTCAGTGCCAGGGCCACCATGTGGAAGAAGGTGCTCTTGGCGCGCTTGGCCCCTGCCGATTCGGACTTGGGGTTGTAGTGCGGCGCCGGCGCGTCCGGTGCAGACTGGGTGGGGGTTGCCATTGTTGTCATCGTGAATCACCGCTGTAGTGGACCCAGGACTTGGACGTGCGGAAGAAGATCAGGGTGATGATTCCCACCACGATCACCAGCAGCCAGGCCATGGCCGAGGCGTAGCCCATCCGGAAATCGCTGAAGCCCCGCAGGTACAGGTAGAGGGTGTAGAAGAGAGTGGAGCCGGCCGGGCCGCCTTCACCGTTCGAGATGATGTAGGCCGAGGCGAAGATCTGGAACGCGTGGATCGTTTCCATCAGCAGGTTGAAGAAGATCACCGGCGAAAGCATGGGCCAGGTGATGTTGAAGAACTTCCGCACCGGGCCGGCACCGTCCATGGACGCCGCTTCGTAGAGCTCGTTGGGGATTTGCTTGAGGCCGGCGAGGAAGATCACCATCGGGGCGCCGAACTGCCATACCGTCAGGAGGATGAACATCGGCATGGTCATGGCCGGGTTGCCCACCCAGCCGCCCAGGTTGATCCCGAAGATGGACAGGCCCTGGTCCACGGGACCGTTATCGCCGAACATGGCCTTCCACACGATCGCGATCGACACCGAGGCGCCGATCAGGGACGGTGCGTAGAACGCGGACCGGTAGAAACCCTGCCCGCGCCGTTTGCTGTTGAGCAGCATCGCCACGGCCAGTGCGGCTGCGAGCTTCAGCGGGGTGCCGAAAATTACGTAGTTCACGGTCACGCCTACCGACTGCAGGAACCGCTCGTCCTGGAACAGGGTGGTGTAGTTGTCGAAGCCGATCCATTTGGGCGCCTCGAACAGGTTGTAGTTGGTGAAGGACAGGTAGAGCGAGGAAATCATGGGCCCAACAGTGAGGGCAATGAATCCCAGCAGCCAGGGCAGCAGGAAGGTGTAGCCGGCGCGGGCATCCGCCCCGCTCCGCTTCGACTTGCGAAGCGGAGCCGGGGCGGACGTCGTCGAACGCCTGCTCAGTGTTGGGCTTTGAGTCACGAGTTCAATCCGTCAGTCTTGGGCGCCTGGAATTTAGGCGTTCTGCTTGATGAGGTCTTCGGCTTCCTTGAACCAGGCATCCGTGGCGGCGTTGATGTCCAGCTTGCCGTAGTTCAGGTCCGAGGCGATGCGCTTGAAGGAGGCCTCCAGGGTGCCGAAGCCGACGATGGGCGGCTCGGGTGCGTCCTTGAGGTACTGCTCGATGGACTTCTCGTAGTCCACCACGAGCTTGTCGGTACCCTCGAAGGTGGTGCCGTCGCGCTGGGTCTTGGAGGCCGGTACGCCACGGGAGGTCTTGAAGATCTGTCCCACCTCGGGGTCATTGACCATGAAGTCGATGAAGCGGGCGGCAGCGTCCTTGTACTGCGTCTTGGCGCTGGCCACCATCAGCATCGACGGTTTCAGGAACAGGCCCAGGTTGTCCGGATCGTCGGAGGGAACCGGAACCAGCTTGAGCTCCTTGGCGCCGCTGTCGGCGAGGTAGCCGGCCATGAAGTTATCCCAGGTGACTTCGGTGGCGGTGACGTTGGAACCGAACGGCGACTTGGGCGCCAGCTGGGTGACGCGCTCTTCAGAGATGATGGCCGGGGTGCCGCGCAGGGCCGCCGTCTGGTTCCACCACTTCTTCAGGTCATCCTTGGTGAAGCCGAGCTTGCCGTCCTCGGTAAAGGCCTCGATGTTGTTCTGGCGCAGCCAGATGTTGAACATCCACCAGACGCCGGTGTAATCGGTGCCGCCGAAGAGGGCACCATTGCTCTTGGTGCCTACCTCCGTCAGGAAAGCGTTGTACTCGTCATAGGTCCACTTGCCGGTCGGCTCGGCGATGCCGAGTGAGGCCAGCTTGGCGGGGTCGTAGTAGACCGCGAACGCGTTGGTGCTGGTGGGGATGCCGTAGGTCTTGCCCTTGATCTGGCCCGACGGCAGGAGGGATTTCTCGAACGCATCGGTGTTGATGTTGACGGTGCCCAGGTCCAGGAGCTGGTTGCGCTGGCCGTAGTCGCGCAGGTAGGAGAGGTCCCACTGCATGACGTCCGGCAGACCGCCGCCGGCTGCTTCGGTGGCGCGCTTCTGCCAGTAGCCGGCGAAGTCGGTGAAGTTGCCATTGACCTTGACGTCCGGGTTCTTGGACTCGAACAGCGCAATGGCCTTGCGGGTACGCTCGGCGCGGTCGTCATTGCCCCACCAGGTGTAGTTGATGGTGACGGGGTTTTCAGCGGAACCGGTCTTCCCGGCGCTGCTGGATCCGGTTCCGCACGCCGCCAGGGCTGCGGCAGATGCGGTGCCGACTGCGACGGTGGTGAGGAAATGCCTTCTGTTGATCACGGGAGCCTCCTTGCTCAATGTGTGCAATCCCTTTTCTCTTCTACAACGCGAGTAGTGAGCTGGCTTACACGGCTTCTGAAACGATACAATATCCCCATTCGTGCAAATGGGCAAGCGTTTTCCAATCACCTGGTTTTCGGTTCGCCACCATCGTCCCAGCAGACAAAGGAGTCCCATGACCAAGCAGGCAAGCTCCATCCCGGCCAGCGTTTGGAACAACATCGAGGGCATCGCGTTCGGCGGTGACTACAACCCGGAGCAATGGCCCGTAAGCGTGAGGCTGGAGGACCTGGAGCTGATGCAGGAAGCAGGTGTGAACTTCCTCAGTGTCGGCATCTTCTCCTGGGCGCTCCTGGAGCCTGCTGAGGGACAGTACGACTTCGGCTGGCTCGACGAGGTCATGGACAACCTCCACAGCATCGGCGTCAAGGTAGCCCTGGCCACGGCAACTGCGGCCCCGCCCGCCTGGCTGGTGCGCAAGCACCCGGAGATCCTGCCCGTCACTGCTGACGGGACCGTGCTGGGACCGGGCTCGCGGCGGCACTACACGCCGTCGTCGGCCGTCTACCGGCGGTACGCAAAGGGCATTACCCGGATGCTGGCGGAACGGTACAAGGACCACCCGGCACTGGCCCTGTGGCACGTGGACAACGAACTGGGCTGCCACGTCTCCGAGTTCTACGGAGAGGAGGATGCTGCCGCTTTCCGCGAGTGGCTGGAGCGCCGATACGGGAATACTGACGCGCTCAACGCATCCTGGGGCACGGCCTTCTGGTCCCAGAACTACGGCTCCTTCGAGGAGATCCTCCCGCCCGGCGTTGCCCCGTCCACCCTCAACCCGGGCCAGCAGCTGGACTTCCAGCGCTTCAACTCCTGGCTTCTGATGGACTACTACCGCGAGCTCGTTGCAGTTCTGCGCGAAGTTACCCCGGCTGTCCCCTGCACCACTAACCTGATGGCCTCCAGCGCCACTAAAGCCATGGACTACTTCAGCTGGGCTAAAGACCTGGATGTCATCGCCAACGACCACTACCTCGTGGCCGCAGACCCCGAACGCCACGTCGAGCTCGCGTTCAGCGCGGACCTAACCCGTGGCATCGCGGGAGGCGACCCGTGGATCCTGATGGAACATTCGACGTCGGCCGTCAACTGGCAGCCGCGCAACCAGCCCAAGATGCCCGGCGAAATGCTGCGCAACTCGCTGGCCCATGTGGGCCGCGGCGCGGACGCCGTGATGTTCTTCCAATGGCGGCAGAGCTTCGCCGGTTCCGAGAAGTTCCACTCAGCGATGGTGCCGCATGGCGGACGGTTGACCCGGGTGTGGCGCGAAGTGGTGGACCTGGGGGCCGCGCTGAAGCTTCTGGAGCCGGTGCGGGGCTCGCGGGTGGAATCCCGGGTGGCCATCGTGTTCGACCACGAGGCGTGGTGGGCCAGTGAGATCGACTCCAAGCCGAGCATCGACGTGCGCTACCTGGACCTCCTGCGGGCCTTCCACCGCTCGCTGTTCCTGCGGGGTGTCTCCGTGGATATGGTCCACCCCTCCGCCACCCTGGAGGGCTACGACCTTGTCCTCGTCTGCACGCTCTACTCCGTCACGGATGAAGCTGCGGCAAACATTGCTGCCGCGGCTGCCGCCGGCGCCACCGTACTGATCACCTACTTCAGCGGCATCGTCGACGAGAAGGACCACGTGCGGCTTGGCGGCTACCCGGGCGCGTTCCGCGAACTCCTGGGGGTGCGGGTCGAGGAATTCCATCCCCTGTTGGCCGGCTCGCAGCTGAAGCTCAGTGACGGAACCGTTTCCTCCATCTGGAGCGAGCACGTCCACCTCGACGGTGCTGAAACCCTGCAGACATTCACCGAGTACCCTCTGGAAGGCGTGCCGTCCCTGACCCGACGTCCCGTGGGGAGCGGGGCCGCGTGGTACCTAGCGACGTTCCCCGATTCGAACGGTATCGAGTCAGTTGTGGACCAGCTCCTTGGTGAGTCCGGCGTTGCCCCTGTTGCTGTGGCAGATCCCGGTGTGGAGCTGACCCGCCGCCGCCTGGCCGACGGGCGGAACTTCCTGTTCGCCATCAACCACAACCGCTCTGACTCTTCCGTCCAGGCCGCCGGGACCGACCTGCTCTCCGGGGAGCGGTTTAACGGCACGGTTCCTGCTGGCGGAGTCGCGGTAATCGAAGAAGACTGACGCCTGCCTCGGTGGCGCCGCTGCTCGCTCTTTTGGCTGGGCGGCGGCGCCTCCCCTGCCTGCCTGGAGGACGACGGCGGCGCCTCCTTGGCATTGTGCAGGCGCCTTGGTTGCCGTTATCCACATAGCGTCGGTGGCGCCGGTTTTTCTCTGGCTCTGCTGGAAGACTTTGTGTATGGAGACGTTTGGGGAAGCGGTGGCGGCAGCTGTGGACTGGGGTGATGAGGTCCGTCCGGTTGCCGGTGTCCGTGCTGTTGTCGGCGCCGCGCTCGTGGAGGATCTGCCTTCTGTTGCCGGGGTCCCTTCGGTGGCTGGGGTTCTTGGGATGCTCGATTCTGTGCCTGTGGCGCCGGACGC
>NZ_VAHO01000008.1 GCF_005796225.1 Pseudarthrobacter sp. NamE5 | reverse complement strand
TGAACCGACCACCCGGCTGGACCTCACCCACCGGCCGCCACTACAAAAACGAACACCACGACTGGGAACCACCACAGTTACCGGGTTGGCTGCCGTCGGTGTCGACGCTTGAGGGTGTACAACATGGTGCCATGGCTGGCGCAGCCGTTCAGGACCCGGCAACGCCTCTACGGTGCCTGTGCCTGTCGGAACCGGAGATGCTTCAACAAGACTCAGGCTGGCTGGAGGCAGTCGAGGATGACATGCGTTTCGTGGACTCGCCGGAGTTCGACATGCCGGAGGCCCCCGGCGTCCCCGAGAACGAACTGCCCCAGGACCCGTTCCCTGATTGGCACCCTCTGCTGGCTTTTATGGAGTGCAGGGTCTAAGTGGCCCGGTGTTCAGGGGTGCTCAGCGCATTCATCAATCAGCGTCCCTGGTTAGGGCTGGTCCCCGGTTTGATGAACGGTTAGCGGCCTCCGAGTTGGCCGCACCCCTGGAGTGCTGCGGTAGCGGTCATTTGCTCGTGGGGCCGGTCATGTGCCTGCGCGGCGGTCATCGGGCCGCTAACGCAGGTCACCCGTCCTGGTGGCGGTAACCCGTACGAAAAGAAAAGCACCCCGGTCGATAAACCGTGGTGCTTCTCAATGGTGCCCTCGATAGGATTCGAACCTACGACCTTCTGCTCCGGAGGCAGACGCTCTATCCCCTGAGCTACGAGGGCAATCCGGGGTTCCTGCCGTTGCTGGCGGGACGTCCTAGAGCTTAGCAGTAAGGTGGCCCGCAAGGGAAAATCTGCGGCTGGCCCTTCTCGTGGTGCCGCTCAAGCAAGCCTTAGAGGCCCGCAACTCCGCCTGACATCAGTAGCCGGAAAATGAGTCCACCTGCACCCGCTTCGCCCCGGCTTGCCTGGCGGCCCGGCGCAGGGAAGCAACGCTTGCGGGGGATCCCGAAATAAAGACTTCACGCTTGGCGATATCCGGAACCAGTGTCCGCAGGGCTTCGCCGTCCAGCCGGCCGCGGTCCCAGGAGGCAATTGCCAGATCCGGCGGCGGGGCGGAACCATCCGCAGTGTAGACGAGGACCGGAATGCCAGCCGTCCGGAGTTCCTCGGCGTAGGCAACCTCGTCCGCGCTCCTGGCCAGGAGCAGGAGGACGGCATCGCGTTCCCGTAAACTCCCTGAGGACACATGTGAGAGATATGGCGTGATGCCAATACCCGCAGCCACCAGGAGTACGGGCTTCCGCGGATCGCGGGGGAGGACAAAATCCCCGCCCACGGACGTAGCCGTCACTTTATCGCCGGGCTGCAGCCCAAGGAGGACTTTCTTGGCCGCGGACACCGGCCCGGCCGTCCGCACCCCGAACCTGACCAGGCGTTCATCCGGCGAACCGGTGAGGCTGAACATTCGGCGCCTGCCCTTCCTGTCCGCCTTTACCTGCGGAAGGTCCAGTTCCATGTACTGTCCGGGTACGAAGCGAACCTTACGGGACGGTTCGAAGGAAAACTCGGTGGTGCTCGGCGTCAGCCGCCTGGTGCCGGCAAGCCGGAGTGTTACACGCCCGCGTTGACCCGCCAGGAAAGCCAGGAGATTGCCCAGCAGCAGCGCGGCCTCCGGCGAATTGGCCAGGAAGCCGAAGTTGTAGGGAACGGCAAACACCACTCCCACCACCCCAGCCAAGGCCAGTTGCTGCCACCGGCGCGGCGGCAGCGTCAGTGGCTCGGTGAGCATGAATCCCACAAAGAAGAGCAGCGGCCGTTGGGCAAATGACTGCCACAGGGCCATGCCAACTGACATTCCCGCTTCCAGCAGTTCGGCCGTAATGATGGCGGCCGCCACCAGCAGGAACACTGTTGCCATCAGGAGTTTGCGGGTGCGGTACAGGACCAGGAGGGCCCCTGGAACCAGCAGCCACAGCATGGCGGGGGTAGCTGCCCACCAGGTTGCGATGTTGAGGCCCGTGAGCCCGGTGATGAACGCTCCTGCCGCTGCGGGGTTGAAGATATGCCGGCCGCGCCAGGCAAGGGCGTATTTGGACGCCGATGCCAGGACGCACGCCAATGCAACGCCGGCAACATCGAGGGGCCCAAAGGAAGGCCAGAACAGGAAGTAGAGCAGCAACCCGGTGATCAGCGACGACTCAGTATGCGGCCGCACCCGGAACAGCGCTGCGAGCCCCCTGTTCGAGGCGTAGGTCAGGCCAAGGCACAGCCCCAGGTGCGCCAGCATCTCCGGAATGCCGAAAGCCAGCCACCCCAGGGCATCGAGCACCATGCTGTAGACGGCCAGGACCGCAAGGACCAAAAGGACCAACCGGTACATGGTGAACCGGCCGAGCACGGTATCCACGCGGGCGCCCACGGAAAGGGGCGGCCGGGCTTTAGGGGTTTCGACGGGGCTCATGTGAACAGTGTCCCTTCAAATTCACTCGAATACGCTGCACTTCCGTCTGAGAAAACCGTCAGCCAGGAGAATTCGAAGGATTGCTGGAGCTCAGGACCGGGAACGAAGAAAAGGGCTGTTGCCAGCGCATCAGCCAGCATTGCAGTTTCGGCAAGTGTCCACGTGGCCACTGCTGTCCGGACAGGCCGTCCGGTCTTTCCGTCCAGGACGTGGTGCAGCCCGTCTCCCCATGCGCGCCGGTTCGCCGCAGAAGCGCACAGTGCCCCTCCAGTTAAGGACAGCATCCCGATGGCCTGCGTCGTGTTGTAGGGGTGCTCCAGGGCCACCGGAACAGCCTCCGGACCCCTCACCAGGAGATCCCCGCTGGCATCAATAATGAAGGTGCTGACACCTGCAGCCTCCAGTTCAGTGGCCAGCAGGTCCACCAGCACGCCTTTGCCGGCAGCTCCAATGTCCAGCACCACCGGGGCCTTGGTGGTGACGGTGCTGCCCGTCCATTTTAGGGCCTCGTCCCAGGCAGGCGCCGGCAGCGGCGGGCCGGAAGGCTGCAGGGAGTAGCCGGCGCCGTAACCCAGGCGTTCCAGGCTGCCGCCGATCAGCGGGGTCATGGCGCCGCCGGTCACGTCATAAAGGCTCCGGTAAAGCAGCCCCAACGGCCCTGCTTCTGCAGGAAACTCATGACGGCCGGGCTCCCTGGCAAGAGCAGTGACAGGTGAGTCATCCCGGAAACGGGACCAGTCGGCGTCGAACCTTTCAACCAGGCGCAGGAGGGCCGCCTGCAGGGAGGGTTCCAGCTGCAGCGGCGTCGCAATTTCCCAGCGGGTGCCGATCCCGTCAAATTGGAAATCGTCCCAGCCCGCGTGCGGCATGGCCTACTGCGCCTCCGACTTGATCTGCTCCAGTGCCTGGTTGAAACCTCCACTGGTGAGGGAGGAACCGGCAACCTTGGAAACATTAAGCTCGTCAATGTTCCTTCCCACTACCTGGTCCGCGATTCCGCCCGCAAACTCGCCTTGGAACTTGCGGGTATTCGGGTTGGACGGGTGCTGTGTGATCTGCACGTCCGTCACTTTTCCGGAAGCGAGGGTCAGCTGAACGCCCACGGTCTCAGTGCCGTTGGGAGAGACATAGTTGCCGTCGGCGCTGTAGGTGCCGTCCTTGTAGCCGGAGCCGCCGCCGGCGGGCGACGATGCCTCGGCCGACGTCGTGGGAGCGGAGGTCCCGGCAGCGCTGCTGCCTGAGGACTCAGCCGGGGCGCTTTCCGTGGCTGAAGGCGCGCACCCCGCCACTGTTCCGGCCAAAGACAAGCCGGCAATTCCGGCGTAAACACTCTTGCGTACTGCGGATTTCATCACGGCACTCGTTTCGTCAGGAGACTTGGGAAAGTCAGGAAGTGGTCAGTGGCTACGTTGGTGTCAACGCCGAACACAGCGTATTGGTTCATCCTGTGTCCGCAATTATGGTTACCTGTGCAGCGGAGGCCCCTGAATTACTTGCTGTTACTGGCCCCCCGGTAGGCTAGAGGGGTGACTCCCGAAGAACTCTCCCTCGCCATATCCGCCTGCCTGAAGGACGCCGTCGCCGCCGGTGACATCGCCCTTTCCGCATCAGCTGTCCCTGATGAGGTGCGCGTGGAGCGACCGAAGAACCGGGACCACGGCGACTGGGCCACCAACATTGCCCTGCAGCTTGCCAAGCAGGCAGGCACCAACCCACGTGAATTCGCCACCATCCTCAGCGCCCGGTTGAAGACCATCAATGGCGTCTCCGCCGTGGATATTGCAGGCCCTGGGTTCCTGAACATCACCGTGGACGCAGCCACGGCCGGTGCCCTGGCAAAGGTCATTGTGGCAGCCGGACGGCAGTACGGCACCAACTCAGCGCTCGCCGGCCACACGGTGAACATGGAGTTTGTGTCCGCCAACCCCACCGGCCCCCTGCACATCGGGCACACCCGGTGGGCGGCCTTGGGTGACTCGATCGCCCGTGTGCTGCGCGCGTCAGGTGCGGAGGTCACCGCCGAGTACTACATCAACGACGCCGGCTCCCAGATGAACGTGTTTGCGCACTCCGTCTACTCACGCCTGCACGGCCTCCCGGTACCCGAGGGCGGCTACCCGGGGCAGTACATCGCTGACTTGGGCCACGAGGTGCTCACCGAGCATCCGGACATCCGGGAACTGACGGAAGTGGCAGCCCTGCCGGTCATCCGTGCCGCCGCCTACAAGGCGCAGATGAAGGACATCAAGGCCACCCTTGCGGACTTCGG
This sequence comes from Pseudarthrobacter sp. NamE5, assembly GCF_005796225.1. Taxonomy (GTDB): domain Bacteria; phylum Actinomycetota; class Actinomycetes; order Actinomycetales; family Micrococcaceae; genus Arthrobacter. Next base: position 160,795 of record NZ_VAHO01000008.1, on the reverse strand, counting down.
CGTCGAGTTTGACGTGTTCTTCTCGGAGCAGGAACTGCACGACGCCGGCGCTATCGAAAGTGCCGTCGCCCGCCTTCGGGAGCAGGGCCACGTGTACGACGATGGCGGCGCCGTCTGGCTGCGGACCACCGACTTCGGCGACGACAAGGACCGGGTAATGATCCGCGCCAACGGCGAGCCGACCTACTTCGCCGCCGACGCGGCGTACTACCTGTCCAAGAAGGACCGCGGCTTTACCGAGAAGATCTACCTGCTCGGCGCCGATCACCACGGCTACATCAACCGGCTCAAGGCGATTGCCGCCGCCGCCGGTGATGACCCCGAGGTACACATCGAGGTACTCATCGGACAGCTGGTGTCGGTCAACGGCGCCAAGCTGTCCAAGCGCGCGGGCAACATCATTGAGCTCAAGGACCTGATCGACTGGTTGGGCAAGGACGCCGTCCGCTACTCCCTGGCCCGCTTCCCCGCCGACTCACCGCTGACCCTTGACCCGGAGCTGCTGAAGAAGCACAGCAACGAGAACCCCGTTTTCTACGTGCAGTATGCCCACGCGCGCTCCCGCGGTGCCGCCCGCAACGCGGTGGCTGCCGGGGTGGAACGAAGCGTGGATGGCAAGGACGCCTTCGATGCCTCCCTGCTGGATCACGCCACTGAGAACGAGCTGCTCTCGTACCTGGGCAGCTACCCCTCGATTGTGGCAAAGGCTGCCGAACTGCGTGAACCGCACCGCGTGGCGCGTCACCTCGAGATCATCGCGGGGGCATACCACCGCTGGTATGACGCCTGCCGTATTGCCCCCATGGGCGACGAGCCGGTAACCGACACCAACCGCACGCGGCTCTGGCTCAACGACGCCACCAGCCAGGTGCTGGCCAACGGCCTTGACCTGCTTGGTGTTTCGGCACCGGAACGGATGTGAGCACAATGTCTGTACAGGACACCAACACTGCTTCCCCCCTGGCCCCTGAATGGCTGGCTGTGCCGGCTGACCTGAACGCCCTCACCCCGCCCATGTGGGCCGGCAGCGTGCAGCGCAACGACGCCGGATCCCTCGCGGTGGGAGGTATCCCCGTGCAGGAGCTGAAGGAACAGTTTGGAACCCCGCTCTTCGTCATGGACGAAGCGGATTTCCGTGCCCGCGCCCGTGCCTTCAAAGATTCCTTCGACGCAGCCTTCGCGGACATCTGCGGAGGAGTGGACGTCTACTACGCCGGGAAGTCCTTCCTCTGCACCGCAGTCGTGAAGTGGGTGGAGGAGGAAGGCCTGCGGCTGGACACCTCATCCGGCGGCGAACTGGCTGTTGCCGCCCGTGCCGGCATCGCGGGGGAGCGGGTGGCCCTGCACGGCAACAACAAGTCCGACGGCGAGTTGAACCGTGCGCTGGACATGCGGCTGGGCCGCATTGTGGTGGACAGCCTCTCCGAACTTGTCCGCGTCGGCGACATCGCCCAGGCACGGGGTGAACACGCCAAGGTCATGCTGCGGCTCACGCCCGGGGTCCACGCCCACACCCACGAATTCATCGCCACCGCGCACGAGGACCAGAAGTTCGGCCTCTCGATGGCGGCCGACACCACCGACCAGGGCTTGTCCGCTGCGGAGGAAGCGGTGGCAGCAGCCGCCGCCCACCCCGGCATCGAACTCCTCGGCCTGCACTGCCACATCGGCTCACAGATCTTCGAACCGGATGGCTTTGCGCTGGCGGCCGAGAAGCTCCTCCGCTTCCTTGCCGCCATGCAGGAGAAGCATTTGATCAGCATGCCCGAACTGGACCTCGGCGGGGGGTACGGAATCGCCTACACCCCGGTGGACACCCCCCGCCCCGCAGCAGAAATCGCGGAGGCGATGGCCGCCGTAGTCCGTTCCACCTGCGCGGAGCTGGGCATCAAGTCCCCACGCATCTCCATCGAACCGGGCCGCGCCATCGTGGGCAGCACCACCTTTACCCTCTACGAGGTGGGCACGCTCAAGACTGTGCGCGTGGATGCACCGGGCACCTTGAACGCCAGTGATGGAGGCAACAACGTTACGTATCCGCGGCGCTATGTTTCGGTGGACGGCGGGATGAGCGACAACGCCCGCCCGGTGCTGTACGACGCGGATTACTCGGCCATTCTGGCGTCACGGACATCCCCGGCGGCTCCGCAGCTGTCCCGCGTGGTGGGCAAACATTGCGAGAGCGGCGACATAGTTGTTAGAGATGTATATCTGCCCGAGGACGTGGCAGCCGGTGATCTGCTTGCTGTACCGGGAACCGGCGCCTACTGCTGGGCCCTGTCAAGCAACTACAACTATCTGGCCCGGCCGGGCGTCGTCGCGGTGCGCGATGGATCTGCCCGGCTGATTGTCCGCGGGGAAACCGAAGAAGATCTGCTGAACCGCGACATGGGAGCCTGAAGTGACGGAATTGCGAACCCTGAAAGTAGCCCTGCTGGGCTGTGGCAACGTTGGGGCCCAGGTTGCGCGGATTCTCCTCGAGGACGCCGACACCCTTGCCGCCCGCGCAGGGGCGAAGCTGCAGCTGAGCGGCATCGCCGTGCGGAACCTCCACGCCAGGCGTGACGTGGACCTGCCGCAGGAACTCTTCACCACCGATGCCGACACCTTGGTGAAGGACGCGGACCTGGTCATCGAGCTCATGGGCGGCATCGAGCCCGCCCGCACACTGATCCTTTCGGCCCTCCGCAACGGGGCCTGTGTTGTCAGCGGCAACAAGGCGCTCCTGGCCCAGGACGGCCCCACCCTCCACGAAGAGGCTGACAAGGCGGGTGTCCAGCTTTCCTACGAGGCCGCCGTCGCCGGTGCCATCCCCATCCTGCGGCCCATCCGCGACAGCCTTGCCGGAGACCGCATCACGCGCGTCCTGGGCATCGTCAACGGCACCACCAACTTCATCCTTGACCAGATGGACACCACCGGCGCCCAGTTCGCCGACGCCCTCGCCGAGGCACAGCGGCTGGGTTATGCCGAAGCAGACCCCACCGCCGACGTCGAAGGCCACGATGCGGCCGCGAAGGCAGCCATCCTGGCCTCGCTGTCGTTCCACACCCGGTTCGCGCTGGAGAACGTCCACTGCGAAGGGATCAGTTCGGTCACTGCGGCGGACATTGCTGCCGCCAAGGACGCGGGTTTTGTCATCAAGCTGCTGGCGATCGCGGAGAAGCTTGGGGATTCCGACGGCGCCAAGGGCGTCTCCGTGCGCGTGCACCCCACGCTGCTTCCCCGCGAACACCCGCTCGCCGCCGTCCACGGCGCGTTCAACGCGGTGTTCATCGAAGCCGAGAACGCAGGCGAACTGATGTTCTACGGACAGGGAGCAGGTGGCGCCCCCACAGCATCCGCTGTCATGGGCGACCTGGTCTCGGCCGCGCGAAGCCTGGTGCTCGGCGGCCCCGGCCGCACGGAAACCACCACGGGGCACGTTCCCGCGCTGCCAATCGATGCAGCCGTCACCAGCTACTACATCGGGCTTGACGTCGCCGACCAGCCCGGTGTGCTCGCCAGAATCGCCCAGCTCTTTGCGGAGCACGGCGTGTCCATTGAAATCATGCGGCAGACCATCCACCGGGACGTGGAGTCCAACGTGGAGTCCGCCGAACTGCGGATTGTCACCCACCGTGCGTCAGAGGCTGCCCTTGCGGCCACCGTCGAGGCCGTGAAGGGCCTGGACGTCATCAATTCAGTTACATCCGTTCTGCGGGTAGAAGGAGTCTAAGTGGCTCACCAATGGCGCGGCGTCATCCGCGAATATGCTGACCGTCTGCCCGTGACGGAGTCCACGCGGGTCATCACCCTCGGTGAGGGCGGCACCCCGCTCGTGCACGCGCAGAAGCTCTCCGAGCTGACAGGTTCCGAGGTGTACCTGAAGGTGGAGGGCATGAACCCCACCGGTTCCTTCAAGGACCGCGGCATGACCATGGCCATGACCGCCGCCGTCGCCTCCGGTGCCCAGGCCGTCGTGTGCGCCTCCACCGGCAACACCTCGGCCTCCGCTGCCGCCTACGCCACGGCCGCCGGCCTGAAGTGCGCTGTCCTGGTGCCGGAGGGCAAGATCTCCATGGGCAAGCTCAGCCAGGCCATCGCCCACGGCGCCACCCTGCTCCAGGTCGACGGCAACTTCGACAACTGCCTGGACATCGCCCGGAAGCTGGGGGAGTCCTACCCGGTGTTCCTGGTCAACTCCGTCAATCCGGCGCGCATCCAGGGCCAGAAGACCGGCGCCTTCGAGATCGTCGACGCACTGGGTGATGCACCGGACATCCACGTCCTGCCCGTCGGTAATGCCGGCAACATCACCGCGTACTGGAAGGGCTACAAGGAGTACTCCGCTCCGTTTGAGTCCGAGACCGCCGGCACCCTTGCCCCGGTGGCCACCAAGACACCTGCCATGTGGGGCTTCCAGGCCGCCGGTGCAGCACCGTTCGTTGCCGGCCACCCGATCACGGAGCCGGACACCATCGCCACCGCCATCCGGATCGGCAACCCGGCCTCCTGGGACGGTGCCATCGGTGCCCGCGACGAATCCGGCGGACTCATCGATGCCGTGACCGACGAGGAAATCCTCAACGCCCACCGCTGGCTCTCTTCCCGTGAAGGTGTGTTCGTGGAGCCGGGTTCGGCCGCCGGCGTGGCGGGGCTGCTGAAGAAGCATGCCGCGGGCGAGGTCCCCTCCGGCAAGACGATTGTCATCACCGTCACCGGGCACGGACTCAAGGATCCCCAGTGGGCCCTGCGCACCGAGGACGGCAGCGACGTGCAGCCGGTCAAGGTACCCAACGACGTCGTCACCGTTGCTGCCGAACTGGGACTGGAAGCAAAGTAGCCTTGGACACCACCTCGCAGACCGCCGTTGGACTGCAACTGATCGAGGCCGGCCAGACTGTCACAGTCCGCGTGCCGGCCACCTCGGCCAACCTTGGCCCAGGCTACGACAGCCTGGGCCTGGCCCTGGCGCTCCATGACACGCTGACAGTGGAGAGCCTCGAAACGGACGAACTGCTGTTCGACCTGCGCGGTGAAGGCGCTGAAACACTCCCACGGGATGCCAGCCACCTGGTCATCCGCGCCATGGAAGCGGCGTTTGAACGTTTGGGGTTCCGCCACGGCGGCCTGAAGGTGACCGCCGACAACATCAATCCCCACGGCAGGGGCCTCGGTTCGTCCGCCTCCGCGGTGGTGGCAGCGGTCTCGGCAGCCAACGCCATGGTTCCCGCGGAGAGCCGCAGGGGACAGGACTGGATCCTTCAGCTCACCAGCGAACTGGAGGGACATCCGGACAACGTCGCTCCTGCCATTTTCGGCGGATTGGCGCTGTCCTGGCAGGACAGTGACCGGTACAGCAGCACCAGTGCCACGGTGGCCGGATCCGTGATCCCCATTGTGGCGGTTCCCGATTACGAGCTGTCCACCGAGGCGGCCCGCGCGCTGCTGCCGGCATCGGTGGGCCACCACGCTGCCGCAATGAACGCCGGCCGGGCCGCACTGCTGATCCATGCACTGACCCACAAGCCCGAGTTCCTGCTGGCAGGCACCGAGGATTACCTGCACCAGAGCTACCGGGCAGAGGCAATGCGGCCCAGCGCCGCGCTGATAGCGGCACTGCGCACGGGCGGATACGCCGCCGTCGTTTCCGGCGCCGGACCCACCGTACTGGTCCTGGCAAACGGAGAAGATGAAGCAGCTGCCGCGGTCCGCTTCATAGAGCAGTTTGTTGAAGCCAACACGCCGGATATCGGCTGGCGCGTACTGAAGCTCGCAGTGGACGTTGAAGGTGCTAAGGTGGAGGTGCACCGGCGGTAATTCCGCCTATCTGATCTGCTACTGCACCTAGTTGCGATTTGATCTCCTACTGCGCAATCTATTCCGGTGCCGCCTGCTTGGTCTGTCGCAGGAATCTGCAGTGTTCGCTGCCCCTCAAGCGTCAGCCCAGCGTCCCGCCACGGGCGGAGCGAAAGGTGAATCAGTATCCGGCCCTGCTGGCCGATATCCAACCGGCAAGGCCGAAAATCCGGCTGCAGATCTGAACTGCAGCCCAGATCAAATCATCGCGTCCAGCTCCTCGCCTGGACGCCGTCGAGGGGGAAGGATCCTTCGTGACCGAAACCACTGAGCTGTCGCCAGCTGTGGAACTATCATCTTCTGCTGCCGAACCGCCGGCCGCACCCGCCAAGAGCAGCGGCCTTGCCGGCTTGAAGCTTGCCCAGCTGCAGGCGCTTGCCAGCCAGCTCGGCATCTCCGGCGGATCCCGCATGCGGAAGGGGGACCTGGTATCGGCCATTTCCGCGCACCGCGCCGGGACTCCCATCGCCAAGGCCCCTGCAAAGGCCGCTGACAAGGCCTCTCAGAGCACCGGTGCTGGCGCTCCGGCTGCCTCCGCGTTCGCAGAAGCACCTGCCGCCGAAACCGCGGAGGCGCCCGCTGCTGAAGGAACCCGGGCCCGCGGCCGCGGCCGCAGCCGCCGCGCAGTGAGCGACGGAGTAGTGGCACCGGCCGGCGCTGAGCCTGCTGCCGCCGAAACCGCCGTTGCCGAATCCGGCACCGCCGCCCCGGTGGAAGCTCCTGCCGCGGCAGAAGCTCCCGAAGCAACCGAAAGCGCCACCGAACGCCGCCAGCCGCGCACCCGCAACCGCCGCCGGGCCGAAGCAGTTGCCGCAGCCCCGCAGGCCGCCGATGCCGCCGAGGCTCCCGCTGAGCAGGCCGACGTCGAACAGCGCACCGCTGATCCGCGCGCCGCTGAGCAGCGTGCGACAGAACAGCGCACTGAAGTTCCCGCTGAGGCAGGCGACGCCGGCCAGCGCACCGAACGCCGGGAAGGCGGCCGCGGCCGTGGCCGCGACACCCGCGACGGCGGCGACAACGGGCGTGACAACGCCGGCAGCCGTGAGGCAGGCCAGCGCGAAAGCACCCGCCGCGACGACAACCGCGACAGCGACGACGCCGACGGCGGCAGCCGCAGGAACCGCCGCAACCGGCGTGACCGGAACGACCGGAATGACCGCTCCGGCAGCCAGGACCGGGACAACAACTCCCGCAACGACCGCTTCCGCGACCGTAACGACCGCCGTCGCGGACGCGCGCAGGGACCCGACGTCGACGATGTCGAGGTCACCGACGATGACGTCCTGCTGCCGGTCGCCGGCATATTGGATGTCCTGGAGAACTACGCGTTCATCCGTACTTCCGGCTACCTGCCCGGCCCCAACGACGTCTACGTCTCCCTGGCCCAGGTCAAGAAGTACAACCTTCGCAAGGGTGACGCCGTCGTGGGCGCCATCCGCGCTCCGCGTGACGGCGAAGACCGCAGCCAGCAGTCGGCCCGCCAGAAGTTCAACGCCCTGGTCCGCGTCACTTCCGTCAACGGCAAGACCGCCGAAGAGCTCAAGGACCGTGTCGAATTCGCCAAGCTGGTGCCGCTGTATCCGTCAGAGCGCCTGCGCCTCGAGACCGACCCCAAGAAGATCGGCCCCCGCGTCATCGACCTGGTTGCCCCGATCGGCAAGGGCCAGCGCGGCCTGATCGTCTCCCCGCCGAAGGCCGGCAAGACGCTCATCCTGCAGTCCATCGCCAACGCAATCACCACCAACAACCCTGAGGTTCACCTCATGATGGTGCTGGTTGACGAACGCCCCGAAGAAGTCACGGACATGCAGCGCACGGTGAAGGGCGAGGTCATTGCCTCCACCTTCGACCGTCCCGCCGACGACCACACCACCGTGGCTGAACTTTCCATCGAACGCGCCAAGCGCCTTGTGGAAATGGGCATGGACGTGGTGGTCCTGCTGGACTCCATGACCCGCCTGGGCCGTGCCTACAACCTGGCAGCGCCGGCCTCCGGCCGCATCCTGTCCGGTGGCGTGGACTCCGCAGCCCTTTACCCGCCCAAGCGCTTCTTCGGTGCGGCCCGCAACATCGAAAACGGCGGCTCGCTCACCATCCTGGCCACCGCGCTCGTGGAGACCGGTTCCAAGATGGACGAGGTTATTTTCGAAGAGTTCAAGGGCACCGGCAACATGGAGCTTCGCCTGTCCCGCCAGCTGGCGGACAAGCGTATCTTCCCGGCCGTGGACGTTAACGCGTCCGGTACCCGCCGCGAGGAGAACCTGCTCTCGCCCGAGGAAGTCAAGATCATGTGGAAGCTGCGCCGCGTCCTCTCCGGACTCGAAACCCAGCAGAGCCTTGAACTGCTCACCAACAAGATCCGGGAAACCCAGAGCAACGTCGAGTTCCTCATGCAGGTCCAGAAGACGACGCTTGGCGCGAAGTCGGATAACGACAAATAGCTGCTCCGTGAGCCGCTGATTCTGCTGCCCCCGCCCCTACACCGGGTGGCTTGCGATTTACGATCCCAAGCCACCCGGCTTCGGCAGGCCGATGCCACTCCCGGGGCAGCAGGATCAGCGGCTCGCTCCGTTTTCCGTCACCTTCGCCGTGCGCCGCTCCCCGGCCAGCAAAATATGCGACGACGGCCGGGCGTCACCTGCCGCTGCGTGCATCACTAGACTTGTACAAGTCGAAAGAGGTTTTAAGAATGTTTGAGTCCGTACAGGGCCTGCTTGATGAGCATGACGCTATCCAGGCGCAGCTGGGGGATCCTGCTGTTTATGCTGACCAGCGGCTCGCCCGGAAGCTGGGGCGGCGGTCGGCTCAGCTCAATGGCATCGTCGAGGCCTACCACCGGTGGGAGGGGCTGCGGGACGATCTTGCCGCTGCCAAGGAGATGGCTGCAGAGGATCCTGAGTTCGCTGCCGAGGTTCCTGAGCTGGAGGCTTCGCTGGAACAGGCTGCCGCCAAACTGCGCCGCCTGCTGATTCCACGCGACCCGGACGATGCACGAAACGTGATCCTCGAGGTCAAGGGCGGTGAAGGGGGCGACGAGGCCGCCCTGTTTGCCGGCGACCTCCTGCGGATGTACACCCGTTATGCCGAGTCCCGCGGCTGGAAGACCGAAATCATCTCTGCCACCGAATCCGACCTCGGTGGTTACAAGGACGTCCAGGTGGCCGTCAAGGGCAACTCCAACGACCCCGCCGAGGGCGTGTACGCGCGGCTCAAGTTCGAAGGCGGCGTGCACCGGGTGCAGCGCGTTCCCGTCACGGAGTCGCAGGGCCGCATTCACACCTCCGCCGCCGGCGTGCTGGTCCTGCCCGAAGTGGACGAGCCCGAAGAGCTGGAGATCAACCAGAACGACCTCAAGATCGACGTTTACCGTTCGTCGGGTCCCGGTGGCCAGTCAGTGAACACCACCGACTCTGCAGTGCGAATCACCCACCTTCCCACGGGAATCGTGGTGGCCATGCAGAACGAGAAGTCCCAGCTGCAGAACCGTGAAGCGGGCATGCGCGTGCTTCGCGCCCGCATCCTGGCACACCAGCAGGAGCAGATCGACGCCGAGAACTCGGCCCAGCGGAAGTCGCAGATCCGCACCATGGACCGCTCTGAGCGGATCCGCACCTACAACTACCCCGAAAACCGCATTGCGGATCACCGTACGGGCTATAAGGCCTACAACCTGGACCAGGTGATGAACGGCGACCTGGAGCCGGTGATCCAGTCTGCCATTGAAATGGACGAACAGGCACGCCTGGACGCCCTCGGAGACTAGCCCTTTCCCGGTATGACACTCGAGCCAGGCCAGTCGCTTGCGGACGCCGTCACCCAGGCCACTGCCATCCTCCGGGACGCCGGTGTTCCAAGCCCCCGGGTGGACGCCGAGTTGCTGGCCGACCATCTCCTGAACGTCGGGCTGGGCCGCCTCAGGGCCATGATGCTGGGGGACTCGCCTGCGCCCGACGGCTACGCGGACCTGGTGGCTGAACGCGCCGGCCGCGTGCCCCTGCAGCACATCACCGGGGTGGCGCATTTCCGCTACCTCCAACTGGCGGTTGGGCCAGGCGTCTTCATTCCCCGTCCTGAAACCGAATCCGTGGTGCAACTGGTGATCGACCACGTGAAGGGCATGCCGCACCCCCGGATTGTCGATTTGGGAACGGGTTCAGGTGCGATCGCGGGGTCAATAGCCCATGAAGTACCGGGTGCAGAGGTGCATGCGGTCGAATACAGCGCCTTCGCCCACGCCTGGGCGGCGAAGAACCTGGCACCACTGGGCGTCAGGCTCGTGCTGGGGGACCTGCGGAACGCATTACCGGAGCTGAACGGAACCTTCGACGTCGTGGTGTCTAATCCGCCGTACATACCGGCCGAAGCCATCCCGAACGAACCGGAGGTGGCGCTGCATGATCCGCCGGAGGCTTTGTACGGCGGGGGAGCGGACGGCATGGAACTTCCGACGGCGGCAGCTGCCTCAGCTGGCCGGCTTCTGCGCCCCGGCGGGTACTTCGTGATAGAACACGCAGAAGTCCAGGCAGGCTGGATCGCGGCCATGCTGGCAAGGACAGGAAACTGGACTGCCGTCAGCACTCATCTGGACCTGAACGGCAAGGAGCGCGCCACCAGCGCCCTGCTCGCAGACCCGGACCATTCGGAATGAAAGAATAGGCGAGTGACCACAACCTATAACTGCAGCAGCGACGATGAGCGCGCCAAGGGACTTGAGCACGCCCAGCGTGCCATCAGCGAGAAAAAATGCGTGGTGTTTCCCACGGACACTGTTTACGGGATTGCCGCCGATGCGTTCTCGCCGCAGGCAGTGACCATGCTGCTGGTGTCCAAGGGGCGCAGCCGGACCATGCCGCCGCCCGTGCTGATTCCGCGCATCAATGCCTTGGACGGGCTCGCCACGGAGGTCTCCGCTGAGGCCCGCAAGTTGGCCGAAGCGTTCTGGCCGGGCGGCCTGACCCTGATCCTGCACGCCCAGCCGTCACTCGACTGGGACCTTGGTGAAACCAAGGGGACAGTGGCCCTCCGCATGCCGGACGACGAGATTGCCCTGGAGCTGCTGACCCTCACCGGCCCGCTGGCAGTTTCCTCCGCGAACCGTACCGGCCAAGCCCCCGGACAAACCGCCGCAGCTGCGCGGGAACAGCTCGCCGACTCCGTTGAGGTGTACCTGGAGGGCGGTCCCCGGCCAGTCGAAGGCGATGCCGGTGTACCCTCCACGATCGTTGACGCCACGGGTCCGCGCCTGCGTGTTGTCCGGAACGGGGCTGTCAGTTTGGACCAGCTCCGTGAGCATGTGCCCGGCGTCCTGGGCCTCGGTGAGATTCCCATGGCCGAAGAGGAACCGTCGGAAGAGGAACCCGCGGAAGCAGAGCTGGTGAAGGAGCCGGCTGCTGAACCGGGACCGGTGGAAGCAGCTCCGGCTGCCGAAGGAGAACCAGCCGGGGGTACGCCTGCTGCAAAATCGCCCACTGGTGCCAACCCGGCCCACTCCGGCCCGGCAGAACCCAACCCGGCTGAATCCAGGGCCGAAGGATCCGGGTCCACGGCGGACGAGGTCCAGCCGTCGGCTTCGGGTTCCTCGGCTGTGGGACCTTCAGCCTCTGCAGCCCCGGCTCGGGACACCGGATCTTGATGGCGCTGGACCGCCAGCGGATTCCGTTGCTTGAGGTTGAGGCAACCCCGCTGCGGGTCCCGGAGCTGGTGGACGAACTCAGCCGCTACATCCGGGAGGGCTCCAAGCGCACGGTTCTGGGCCACAACCTGCACAGCGTGACGCTCACGCTGTCCGATGAGGGCTTCCGTACCCTGTATCAGCAGAGTGACGTGGTCCTGCTGGACGGCGCTCCCGTGCTTTGGCTCTGGGGGAAGACCGGGAAAGCCGAAGGCCCCGTCATGGATTACCGGCTGGGCTCCACGGACTGGCTTCCGGCGCTGGACCAGGTGGAGGGACTTGAACGCATAGCCGTACTCGGGGCCGGAGCGGCGGCAAACGCCGAAGCTGTCAGGAGGCTCCAGTCGCTGGTTCCGGGCGCCCGGGTTACCGGATTTCCCGGCGAGGGCTGGAACGAGGATCTTGAGTCCAAGGCCTTGGAATGGCTGCACGTGGAGCAGCCGCAACTGGTGCTGCTCGGACTTGGGATGCCGCTCCAGGAAAAGGTGCTGCAGCGGCGCCTTGACGATTTTCCTCCCGCCGTCTATTGCGCCGTGGGTGGGGCCATCGAACAGCTGGCCGGTTTCCAGAAGCTCGCGCCGCGTTGGTTGGGCAGGCTGGGTCTTGAATGGGCCTGGCGCCTGCTGCTTCATCCGCGCCGGGTTGCCTACCGCGTGCTCGGGGAACCCTGGGTCCTGCTGTGGCTTCTGGCATCACGATGGGTTATGCGGCAACTGTCCGGGCGCAGGCGCTAGGAGCTTCAGGGCAGAAGCGCGCCGGAACTTCAGGCGCTGAAGGCTGTGCCCGGGACTGAACCGCGGAACGGCACGCCCAAACCTAGAACTTCTGGTCCTCCAGGGGCGCAAATCCCTTGCCGCGGAGCCCTGTGGTGAAGGACCGGGCCCAGTCCAGGAAGCCACCGAGGTCCCGTCGCTGCGCGAAATAGCCCACGTAGCCGCCTACATCTGCCACCAGCGACTTCATGCGGAAGTACCTGCGGATGAGGTAGCCGCGGTTCCGGTAGTAGTAGTACCGCTTGAACGCCGATTCCGGGACTATGACGTGCCAGCCCGCGCCGAAGACGTGCTGCGTCTCGGAGAATGCATGGGGGTGGGTAATGGCGGTGGTAGTCACCGTGCCGAACCTGATCCCCGCCTTGCGCAGCCGGATGGTGAAGTCCACTTCGTCGCCGCGGATGAAAAGCCGCATATCCGGCAGGCCCACCTTGAAGAAGACATCGGAGCGGATCAACGCTCCGTTGAAGAAATGCCCGTCGTTGGGAAGGAAGCCCAGCTTTTCAACTTCTGCACGATCGTGCGTGACCCTGCGGTCGAGCCGAAAGAAGAAAGAAAGCCGGTCAGGCTGCCCGGGCGCGGTGACCAGCGGAACCACCGCCTCCAGGTCGCGGGCTTCAGCCTCCCGCAGCAGCGTGGCGAGGCATTCCGGATCGGCCGGCTCGGCGTCGTCGTCCATCATCCAAATCCATCTGGCACCGCTGGCAATTGCCTTCAGCGCAGCCAGCGCAAAGCCGCCGGCGCCGCCGAGGTTCGCTTCAGAGCGGATGTAATCGACGTTTGGATGTTGTGCGGCCACACCGGCGGCGGGCGTTGTACCGCTGTCAACCAGGCAGATGGTGTCCACTTCTGCCGTCTGGGCGTTGATGGAATCGAGCAGGACAGACAGTTCCTTCGGCCGGTCGAAGGTCACGGCGGCCACTGCTATGCGGGGGTTCATGGGGGTCCTTTCAGCATGGCTGACAGGGATTTCCCCGCTCTCACTGCGCCAGTGTGGCGCGAAGCCATGTAGCTGTTGGCGCTAGTATCTTTGACTAGAGTCCACTGTAATACAGCCCTGTAAGGCACCCAGTACTGCCTGCTGCGCGCCCGGCGACGGAGAAGTTTCATTTATCGAAGAACAGATTCCCGGCCAGTGAGCCCATCGGCGAAGGACCAACTGCAAAAGCGGTTTCAGGGCTTTGGCCTTACCCCCGAAACGGCCTCCGCCCCATGATCATGTACCTGCTGATGGGGCTGACGGCCGCCGTCGTGTCCTATGCAGCCACCTGGGGCGCGCGCATCGTCGGCCACCGGCTCGAACTCCATTTGCCCATCCGCAGCCGCGATATGCACTCCATTCCCGTGTCCAGGCTCGGCGGAGTGGCGATCTTCCTTGGCGTGATGGTGGCGCTGATCGTCGCCAGCCAATCATTCTTCGTGAAGGACATCTACCGAAACAACTTCTCACCCTGGGGCGTCCTGGCCGGCGCTGCCATCATCGTCCTGGTGGGTGTTGCCGATGACCTGCTGGACATCCGCTGGTGGGTGAAACTGATCGGCCAAAGCGTTGCCGGCCTTACTGTTGCCATCTGGGGTGTGCAGATGACCATCGTGCCGTGGGTGCCGGAACCCATTTATCTTGAGAATGAGACGGTCCGGGTCCTGCTGACGGCCGGGCTGATCGTCACCACAATGAATGCGTTCAACTTCATTGACGGCCTGGACGGGCTTGCCGCAGGCGTGGCCGTCATCGGCGGAACCGCGTTTTTCTTTACCGCTTACTGGGTGCACCGCAACGCTGTCCTGCTGGATTACTCCGACCTCGCAACCCTGATCACCGCGGTCCTGGTGGGCAGTTGCCTGGGGTTCCTGCCGCACAACTGGTTTCCCTCCAAAATCTTCATGGGCGACTCGGGGGCGATGCTCATCGGGCTGCTGATGGCTTCTGCCGGCGTTGTCTCCACGGGTCAAATCACCTCAGGCCTGTACGACAGGGCCAACGGTATCTCCACAGTGATCCCCATCCTGCTTCCCTTCGCAGTCCTTTTCCTTCCGCTGCTGGACCTCGGTCTTGCCGTAGTCCGGCGCACTGCCCGGGGCCGCTCGCCCTGGTCTGCGGACCGGGGCCACCTGCACCACAAACTGCTGGACATCGGCTATTCGCACCGCACCGCCGTCATCCTTATGTACCTCTGGACCGGGATCCTGTCCTTTGGGGGACTGGCCTTTGCCATCTTCCCCTGGCAGATCGTGCTCTCTGTGGACCTCTTTGCCACCTTGGTCATGGGACTCATCACCGCGTGGCCGTACCTTGCCCGCCGGGGGGACGAGACAGCCGGCGAAACCGCGGCGTGACGTCTGTGCGGTAATATTTCTATCTCGTGTAGAATTTAGGGGCAGCCAAAACTGCCCCTCCACACCAGCCTCCTGGTGACCTGCCCTTAGTGACGATTGGGATCGAATGACCTCCAACGCCGAGTCCGGACGCGCGTCCGGCAATGGATACGTTGGCGCCTCCGGCCCTACCCGTTCCCTGTGGCTGCACCTCCTTAAGCTGAGCACGACAGCGTCCGCTGCCGGGGTGCTGCTCCTCGCCGTGGTTGCCTCTTTCCTGCAGGGCCTGGACAGTGCGCTGTCCAGCAGCTCGGGCGGACTGCTGGTGATGCTCTTCTTCGGGATCAGCCTCCTGGTAGGACACTTCGTGGGCCGCAGCAATCCCTCCGGCGCCATCGGCATGTTCGTGGCAACCTACTTCATTAAGGTCGTCGGCTTCGCGGTGGTCCTGTTCGCCGTGGGTGCTCCGCAGTGGCTGCAGGGAGGCTGGTTCGTCGCCGGCGCGGTGACGGCCGTGGCGCTGTGGCAAGCGTCAGAACTATACGGTTTCAGCAAAGCGCGCCTTCAGATCTACAACGATCCAGAAAACAAGGAAACCTCCAATGCGTGATCCGAAAAAGCCCGGCAAAGGCGGCAGCCGCAAGCCTGGCGCACGCACCTCTGCACCCGGTGTGTCAGCCGACGGAACCAACGGCGGATACAACGCCGGCATGGCCGTATTCAGCTACATCATTGGCGGAATCATCGTCTGGAGTTTGATAGGGTGGGGACTGGATTACGTGTGGGGAACGCGCTGGATCGTGCTCGCAGGCGCTCTGCTTGGAGCCGTCGGAGGTTTCTACCTTTCCCACATGCATGGCCTAACCAGTTCTCGTATAAATACTGGGGAGCGCCATGCTGCCAGCGGGCCGTCCCAGGACGGCGACACTAATGCCGAATAATTTCACAGGGGGAACAGCAGGCCTTCAGGCTGCCGGTCCCCGCCCAACGCCCAACGATGGACACTGCAGAGAGGAAACGCGTTGATCGCGCTTGCGCTCCCGGCCCAAGATTCAGGAGAGTTCACTCCTCCTGGTATTAACGAAATGCATTTGCCGGCAATCCTGCCGTGGGGTGCCGCAGAAGGATTCTCCAAGCAGATGCTGCTGGTCCTCCTCTCTGTCGTCATAATCGCCGCCTTCTTCGTGCTGGCCGCACGTAAGCAGCAGCTGGTACCCGGCAAGCTCCAGTTCGCCGGCGAAGCCGCCTACGGCTTCGTCCGCAACGGAATCGCCAAGGACATCATCGGCGGCAAGGACTTCATTAAGTACGTCCCCCTGCTGTTCAGCCTGTTCTTCTTCATCCTGGTGAACAACATCTACGGCGCCATCCCGCTGCTCCAGCTCCCGACGTTCTCGCACGTTGGCGGCGCCTACGTCCTGGCCGGCCTCGTCTACTTCACCTGGATCGCCATTGGCCTGAAGAAGAACGGTATCCGTTACTTCAAGCTCGCCACCGTGCCTTCCGGTGTCCCGTGGTTCATCCTTCCGATCGTGATCCCGATCGAGATCATCTCGAACTTCCTGGTCCGGCCTGTCACGCACAGTCTCCGACTTTTCGCCACCATGCTCGCCGGCCACCTGATCATGATGATCGCCGGCTCCGGCATCGAGTTCCTGGTCATGCAGGAGAACATCCTGCTGAAGGGCACGTCCCTCCTGGTCCTGGTCGGCGCGATCGCCCTGTACATGCTCGAAGCACTGATCATGGTCCTGCAGGCGTACGTCTTTACCCTGCTGACCGCGATCTACATTGAGGGCGCGCTCCACGCCGACAGCCACTAGGCACACCCTGCCGTACGGCCCATCGCCGGCCGGCACCCAACAGACTTCCCCTCGCGGGGATAGAGCAACCCAAACAACCTGCCACACGGGTGGCATCTTGAAAGGAAGAAAAATGGAAGGCAATCTCAACCTCGTAGGTTACGGTCTGTCCGCAATCGGCGGTGGTATCGGTGTTGGCCTCGTATTCGCTGCTTATATCAACGGTGTTGCACGCCAGCCGGAAGCACAGCGCGTGCTCCAGCCGATCGCGTTCCTCGGCCTTGCGCTGACCGAAGCCCTCGCCATCCTCGGCCTGGTCTTCGCCTTCGTTCTCTAGTCCTAGAGCGAAGCGAACTTACAGAACCGAGTAGAAAAGGACGGGTGAAACATGAATCAGCTGATCATCTCAGCCGCCACTGAGGGCGAAGTCAACCCCCTGATGCCCAACCTCTGGGAGATGGGCGTTGTCCTCGCGGGCTTTCTCATCCTCTTGTTCATCGTGGTCAAGTTTGTTGTCCCGATGTTCGAAAAGACCTTCGCCGAGCGTGCCGAGGCCATTGAAGGCGGCATCGCAAAGGCTGAAAAGGCCCAGGCTGAGGCGTCTGCTGCACTCGAAGAGTACAAGCAGCAGCTGACCGACGCCCGCGCCGAAGCCAACCGCATCCGTGAGGAAGCCCGTGCCGAAGGTGCCCAGATCCTCGCGGATCTGAAGGAGAAGGCAGCTGCAGAGTCTGCCCGCATCACTGCCCAGGCCCACGCCCAGATCGAGTCGGAGCGCCAGGCGGCTGTTGTGTCCCTGCGTTCCGAGGTGGGCACTCTGGCCACCACCCTTGCCGGGCGAATCGTTGGTGAAGCACTCAACGACGACGCACGTGCAGCCCGGGTAGTGGACCGTTTCCTGGCAGATCTGGAGACCCAGAACGCAGGTGCAGCTAAGTAATGGCAGGCGTATCGAGCGAATCGCTGGCAACAGCGCTGGCAGCGTTGGAGGCAAAGCTTCCGACGGCGTCGCTGCAGCTGGCAAAGGAACTCTTCGGAATTCTGGGAATGGTGGACAGCTCGGCTGGCTTGCGCCGCGCCCTGACTGACCCGTCCCGCAACGGTGACGAAAAGTCGGCACTGGTCAGGCAGCTGGTTGGCGGAAAAGTCTCCGCTGATGCTGCAGACATCGCAGGCGGACTGGCCAGCTCACGCTGGGCAAGTGCCCGTGATATCGGCGATGCACTCGAGACTCTTGCCGCAACGGTGGTCATTTCCGTTGCTGAAAACAAGTCGGCCGTTTCTGCCTCCGGAATCACTGGCCTGGAAGAGCTGGAGAATGACTTGTTCTCCTTCAACCAGGCTGTGGCCTCCAGCCACGAGGTACAACGTGCTCTGTCCGAACCACAGGCCAGCGCCGCCGCCAAGGCTGCGCTTGCCGAAAAGCTTGTGCCCGGGGTGAGCGAGGAAGCCAAAGTCCTCATCACCCAGGCCGTCACCCAGCCCCGCGGCATCAAGCCCACCCGGCTGGTTGAGCGGTTCGCCGAACTGGCGGCCAAGCGGCAGCAGCGCTGGATTGCAACGGTCAGCGTGACCCGTCCCCTGACGCAGACGCAGCTGGAACGCCTACAGGCGGGCTTGAATGCAATGTACGGGCGGGAACTGAAGGTCAACGTGAACGTTGACCCGGCACTCATTGGCGGCATCCGCGTCCAGGTTGGTGACGAAGTGCTCGACGCTTCGGTCATCACCAGGCTGGGCGAGCTGCAACGCCAGCTGGCCGGCTAGCCGGACAAGCACAACCCAACTGATAGAAACCCCGGTCACCGTGGACAACGGTGACCACAAAACAGGAGAGCAGGGACTGCAGATGGCCGAATTGACCATCAACGCCGACGACGTCCGTAATGCGCTGAACGAGTTCGCGGCGTCCTACGAACCCGGAAACGCAGAGCGCGTAGAGGTCGGCCGCGTAACCACCGCTAGTGACGGCATCGCCCGTGTTGAGGGCCTTCCCTCGGTCATGGCGAACGAGCTGCTTCGCTTTGAGGACGGCACCCTGGGCCTGGCCCAGAACCTCGACGTCCGTGAAATCGGCGTCATCGTCCTCGGCGACTTCACCGGCATTGAGGAAGGCCAGGAAGTGCACCGCACCGGACAGGTTCTGTCCGTACCCGTGGGCGACGCCTTCCTGGGCCGCGTCGTGGACCCGCTGGGCGTGCCCATTGACGACCTCGGCGAGATCAAGGCCGAGACCACCCGCGCACTGGAGCTCCAGGCTCCCGGCGTGACCCAGCGCAAGTCGGTGCACGAGCCGATGCAGACCGGACTCAAGGCCATCGACGCCATGATCCCGATCGGCCGCGGCCAGCGCCAGCTCATTATTGGTGACCGCCAGACCGGCAAATCCGCCATTGCCATCGACACCATCATCAACCAGAAGGCCAACTGGGCTTCGGGCGATGTCACCAAGCAGGTCCGCTGCATCTATGTGGCAATCGGGCAGAAGGCGTCGACCATTGCCGCCATCCGCCAGACCCTCGAGGACAACGGCGCTCTGGAGTACACCACCATTGTTGCTTCTCCCGCTTCCGACCCCGCCGGGTTCAAGTACCTCGCACCGTACGCCGGTTCGGCCATCGGCCAGCACTGGATGTACGGCGGCAAGCACGTGCTCATCGTGTTTGATGACCTGTCCAAGCAGGCTGAAGCGTACCGCGCCGTATCGCTGCTGCTGCGCCGTCCGCCGGGACGCGAAGCCTACCCGGGCGACGTCTTCTACCTGCACTCCCGCCTGCTGGAACGTTGTGCAAAGCTGTCCGACGAACTCGGTGCCGGCTCCATGACGGGCCTGCCGTTGATCGAGACCAAGGCGAACGACGTTTCCGCCTACATCCCGACCAACGTCATCTCGATCACCGACGGCCAGATCTTCCTCCAGTCGGACCTCTTCAACGCCAACCAGCGTCCCGCTGTGGACGTGGGCGTGTCTGTGTCCCGCGTGGGCGGTGCCGCGCAGGTGAAGTCCATGAAGAAGGTCTCCGGTACGTTGAAGCTGGACCTGGCCCAGTACCGCGACATGCAGGCATTCGCCATGTTCGCGTCCGACCTGGACGCTGCATCCCGCCAGCAGCTGACCCGTGGCGCACGCCTGATGGAACTGCTGAAGCAGGGCCAGTACTCGCCGTACCCGGTCGAGAACCAGGTTGTTTCCATCTGGGCCGGCACCAACGGCTACCTGGACGACGTTCCGGTTGAGGACATCAGCCGCTTCGAGCGCGAATTCCTGGAGCACCTGACGCACAAGTCCTCGATCCTGACCACGCTGGCCCAGACCAACGTCTTGGACGACGACACCGTGGAAGCCTTGAAGTCCGCCATCGTGGACTTCAAGAAGGGCTTCTTCGGCGAAGGTGACAACCTTCTGGTGGCCGCCGGCCACGAGGAGCATGAAGCCATCTCCGAGGGCGACGTTGACCAGGAAAAGATCGTCAGGCAGAAGCGCTAGTTCCAATGACCGGGCGTGCCGGGCCCTCCGGGTCCGGCACGCCCGGTCTACGGAATGTTAGGAAAGGATAAGTATGGGAGCCCAGATCCGGGTCTACCGCCAAAAGATCAGCTCGACCACGTCGATGCGCAAGATCTTCAAGGCGATGGAACTGATCGCTACCTCGCGCATCGGCAAGGCCCGTGCGCGCGTAGCAGCTTCACTGCCTTACGCGAACGCGATCACGCGCGCCGTTTCTGCTGTCGCCAGCCAGAGCGAAATCGACCACCCGCTGACCACCGAGCCGGAGCAGATCCGCCGTGCCGCCGTCCTGGTAATCACCTCGGACCGTGGCCTGGCTGGTTCGTATTCGGCAAGCGTGCTCAAGCAGGTGGAGGGTCTCAATGAGCTGCTCCACGCTGAAGGCAAAGAAGTCAAGACGTACGTCGTCGGACGCAAGGCGCAGGCCTACTACGAGTTCCGGAACCGCGAATACGCGCGGGTCTGGACCGGAGGCACCGACGCACCCGAGTTCACCACCGCGCGTGAAATCGGCGAAGCGCTGCTGGCCGATTTCGCCACGGACTATGAAGAGGGCGGCGTCGACGAGATTCATGTCGTTTATACCCGCTTCAAGTCCATGGTGACGCAGGAGCCCACGGTCATCCGCCTGCTTCCGTTGGAGGTAGTGGAAGAACAGGCTGCTTCTGAATCGGACCTGCTGCCGCTTTATGAATTCGAGCCGGAGACGGAGCGCGTCCTCGACGCGCTGCTGCCGCGCTACATCGAATCCCGTATCTTCGCCGCCATGCTGCAGGCTGCGGCTTCCGAGCTTGCTGCGCGCCAGCGGGCCATGAAGTCCGCGGGCGATAACGCGACGGACCTCATCAAGAAGTACACGCGTCTGCGCAACACCGCCCGCCAGGCTGAAATTACGCAGGAGCTTTCCGAGATCGTGGCCGGCGCCGACGCCCTCGCGTCCTAGCCTGCACTGACCCGGTTCCGCTGCACCTGCACCACCACAGATACACTTAACCCCACGCCATCTACTGAGTGAAGTGAGAGAGATGACTGCCACTGCTACCGAACACGTAGCCGCAACGTCCGGTGCCACCGGCCGTATTGCGCGCGTAATCGGCCCGGTTGTCGACGTCGAATTCCCGGCTGACGCAATCCCGTCCATCTACAACGCACTCACCACCGAGATCACTCTCAACGGTGAGACCAAGACCATCACGTTCGAGACCTCCCAGCACCTGGGTGACAACCTCGTCCGCGCCATCTCCCTGCAGGCAACCGACGGACTCGTCCGCGGCACGTCTGTGGTGGACAGCGGTGCCCCCATCTCCGTGCCGGTCGGCGACGGCGTCAAGGGCCACATCTTTAACGTCCTGGGCCAGCCCCTCGACGTTGCCGAGTCGGAACTGGAGATCAGCGAACGCTGGCCTATCCACCGCAAGGCCCCGAACTTCGCCTCGCTCGAAGGTTCCACCGAGATGCTCGAAACCGGCATCAAGGTCATCGACCTCCTCACCCCGTACATCAAGGGTGGAAAGATCGGCCTGTTCGGCGGCGCCGGCGTGGGCAAGACCGTCCTGATCCAGGAAATGATCACCCGTGTTGCCCGCAACTTCGGTGGTACTTCCGTCTTCGCCGGCGTGGGCGAGCGTACCCGTGAAGGCAACGACCTCTGGGTTGAAATGGAAGAGGCAGGCGTCCTCAAAGACACCGCCCTTGTATTTGGCCAGATGGATGAGCCGCCGGGAACGCGTCTGCGCGTGGCCCTGTCCGCCCTGACCATGGCGGAGTACTTCCGCGATGTGCAGAACCAGGACGTGCTGCTCTTCATCGACAACATCTTCCGGTTCACCCAGGCAGGTTCCGAGGTTTCCACCCTGCTCGGCCGTATGCCGTCCGCCGTGGGCTACCAGCCGAACCTGGCTGACGAGATGGGCCTGCTGCAGGAGCGCATTACCTCCACCAAGGGCCACTCCATCACCTCGATGCAGGCCATCTACGTTCCCGCAGATGACTACACGGACCCGGCTCCGGCCACGACCTTCGCACACCTTGACGCGACCACGGAACTTTCCCGTGAAATTGCCTCCCGTGGTCTGTACCCGGCCGTTGACCCGCTGACGTCCACCTCCCGCATCCTGGACCCCCAGTACATCGGCCAGGACCACTACACCACGGCTGTCCGTGTGAAGCAGATCCTGCAGAAGAACAAGGAACTCCAGGACATCATCGCCATCCTGGGTGTCGACGAACTCTCCGAAGAGGACAAGATCGTCGTGTCGCGTGCACGCCGCATCCAGCAGTTCCTCTCGCAGAACACCTACACCGCCAAGCAGTTCACCGGCGTCGAAGGCTCCACGGTTTCCATCAAGGACACCGTCGAAGGCTTCGCAGCCATCTGCGACGGCGAGCTGGACCACATCGCGGAGCAGGCGTTCTTCAACGTCGGCGGCCTCGATGACGTTGAGCGCCAGTGGGCCAAGATCCAGGAACAGACCAAGTAATATGGCTGAGCTTGAGGTTGAGATTGTCGCAGCGGACCACTTCGTGTGGTCCGGAGCGGCCAAGATGGTCAAGGCCCGCACCAGCGATGGTGAAATCGGAATCCTGCCCGGCCACTCGCCCCTGCTGGCGATCCTGGCCGAGGGTGAACTGGCCATCCAGCCGGTGTCGGGAGACCGTATTGCGGTAGATGTTGACGGCGGCTTCTTCTCCGTGGACAACAACCGCGTGGTCATTGTTGCTGATAACGCCCATCTGGCCGGCTCGGCTACCGCTGGGATCCGCTAGCACCACCTTGATGGACGCATCGAGTCTTCCGTTCATCGCTTTGGCAGTCGCTTTGGGATTGCTGATATTTGCACTGTGCCTTTCGGGGGTACGCCGCTTCAACCTGCGGCGTGCCCTCGGTACGGTGGACGCCTCCATTTGCACGGCTGGAAACAGCTGGCAGATGGGGGTTTGTCGTTATCAGGACAACGACCTTGAGTGGTTCAGGCTGCTCTCGCTGAGTGTCCGGCCCAAGCACAAGTTCAAACGGCACTCGCTGGAACTGCTGGGCCGCCGCAAGCCCACCGAGGCCGAGGCAGTCAAGGTGCAGCCCGACGTCGTGATTGTGGAGCTGCGGTACGAGGGCAAGGACTTGCGCCTTGCCATGAAATTCGACGCCTACACCGGGCTTTCATCCTGGCTCGAGGCCGGACCGGTCATCGGCGTGGGCACCTGGCGCTAGCCGCGTGGAGTGGTTCTTCGACATCCGGCTCATTGACGGACCCCTGTATTGGCTGGTGTCCATTCTGGGCTTGGCCGGTGCCGCCTACCTGCTGTGGCCGCCCGGGCCCCTTGCTGGCCGGCAGTGGGTGGTTCGCGTCATCGCTGCCCTGGCAGCGGCATTTGCCCTGGTGGCCAGCATACATTGGGCGCTTATCAATATTCTCTCACTGTTCCCGGACAACGTTCCCGATACCGTTCTGCTCTGGATAGTGCTTGCTGTCGCCGCCCTGATCCTGTTGGTCCTGCGGATTCCCCGGACCAGATGGGGCAGCCGCACCACCGGCCTGGCCGCTGTCCTCATGGTGGCCGCGCTTTCCGCGGTGCAGGTCAACGCCTACTTTGGCCTCAACCGTACGGTCAGCGACCTCTTAGGCACTGACCTGGCGCGGATTCCCACGCTGGAGGCTGAGCTGCAACGGCAGCCGGGGGAGTCCGACGGCGTTCCCCTCCAGGGCTGGTCAGCGCACGGGACTGTGCCCGACGAGGGCGTCCTGCGGAAGTCCGCCATTCCCGGCAAGGTGTCCGGGATGAAGACGCGTGAAGCCTACATCTACCTTCCACCGGCCTACTTTGCAGACAATCGTCCCGCCCTTCCTGTCCTGGTCCTGGTGGCGGGCCAGCCCGGTGGTCCCGCAGACTGGCTGACCGGAGGCACTTTGCAGGCACACATGGACGCGTATGCCCGTTCGCACGGGGGAGTGGCGCCCGTGGTGGTTGTGCCCGACCCCAATGGTTCGCAGTCTGCCAACACCATGTGCATGGACAGCCGGATCGCACGCGCGGACACCTACCTGTCGCAGGATGTCGCGTCGTGGATCAAGTCCACCCTTTCCGTCGAAACTGACCACAACCGTTGGGCTGCGGGAGGTTTCTCGTTTGGCGGCACCTGTGCCCTTCAGCTGGCAACCCGGCATCCCCAGCTGTTCCCGGCCGTTTTATCCTTCTCCGGCGAGGCAGAGCCAGCAATCGCAAAGGAACGCGAAAAGACGATCGAGGCTTCCTTTCCTGGAGACCCTGAAGCATTCAACCGGCAGACGCCGCTGGCCATCATGAAGGAGCGGCGGTTCGAAGGCAGCGGTATGTACCTGACGGCCGGGCAGGATGATCCGGAGTTTGTGGCCTATCTGCGAACGCTCGCGAAAGCCGGAAAGGAAGCCGGCTTCACCGTCCGTGCCTACGAAGTGGAACACACCGGCCACTCCTGGGACACGTCCTCCAAGCGCATTGCGGACGCACTGGATTTCCTGGCCGAGAGGTGGGGGATCGCGGGGTGAGTGCCGAAAGGCAGGTCCGCACGATTGCCCTCGCCTGGTCAACCGTGGGACGGCCCGCCCTGCGACAGGCCACAGGAGAGCTGAAATCGACACCCTTCACACTGGCCGTCCTCGGTGTCTTCCTTGCAGCCGGCGCAGTGACAGGCAGCTTCCTTGCAGGCCCGCCCCAGCACCTGCTGGGCCTTGCAGGCGTCAGCGGTCCGGGGCTGCGGGACGGCAACTGGTGGTCATTGTTCACGAGCATGTTCTTCGCCACGAACCCGCTGGCCTACTTAACGGCCTCGCTGATGATCGTACTGCTGCTGGGCCTTGCCGAACGCAAACTGGGTACGCGCGCAGCCGCGGCGCTGCTGCTCGGCGGACAGTTCGCCGCCGTCACGCTGTTCCTGCTGGTGACCCAGCTTGCCGTATATCTGGGAGACGGCTGGCTGGACCGGATGACCGACGATGTCCTGATCGGCCCCTATGCGCCGCTGCTGACCGCCGGTCTTGCCGGCAGCGCCCGCCTGTCCGTCCTGTGGCAGCGAAGGCTGCGGACTGCGGTGCTGTCCGTCTCGCTCCTGCTGGTCCTGTACGTCGGGCATGCCGAGACGGTCATCGGGCTGCTGGGCGCCATGCTGGGGCTGGTGGCGGGATGGTGGATCCAGGGGGACCAAGGCCAGCTGCACCGGCACCGCTCCACCGGCCGGGAAACCAGGAACCTTCTGGCGCTGACCGTTGCCGTCTTTGCCGTGGGACCGATCCTTACCGGGATAGCGCGGGCGCCCACAGGCCCGCTGGCCCTGCTGCGCGATGTGGTCCTGAATCCGCTGCCGACGCTCGGGCAGCTCGCAGTCAACTGCGGTGCCACGGTCGAGTCGTCCTGCCTGGAAGCCGGCAGGGCGGGGTTCGCGGGGCCGTTCGGCCTGGCGCTGGCGGTGGTTCCGGTGGTCCTGCTGCTGATCTGTGCTGACGGCATGCGCCGCGGCAGGCGGTTGGCCCTGAATATCGCCCTGGCCATCCAGCTTGCAGTCACAGCGCTGGCTGCCGTGTACCTTGCCCTCTTCGCGCTGGTGCCCTCCCGGGTCTCCCGGCCTGATGCGGCTCCAATGGGCTCAGCCTTCGCCCATGTACTTCCGCTCGTGGTGGTGCCGCTGCTGCTGGCCCTGGTCCTCTGGCTTAACCGGCGGCAGTTCCGGGTGCAGACGGCGCCCTCGGCCCGCCGGGTGCTCGCAGGCGTGGTGGGAGGAACCTGGCTGGCCCTCGCCGCTTCCTACACTGCGGCCTGGCTGTGGTCTGGAGGACTTTCCCGGGACGGCGGCATGCTGGGACTTCTTGCCGAGTTGGCCCGCCAGTATGTCCCCATTCCCATCCCGCAGCATTATCACCGTGTTTTCGCGGACCGGAACAGCCTCGAGTCGCTGCTTTTTGCCGCTTCGGGACCGGTGTTCTGGGTCATTGCGCTGGCCGCCGTTTGGTGGGTGCTGCTGGGCAAGGCGCACGGCACTGATTCAGGCACAGAGGACAAGGAGCGGGCCCGCGGGCTGCTGCGGCAGGGCGGCGGGCCCCTTTCCTGGATGGCCCTGTGGGAACCCAATAACTACTGGTTCAGTCCGGACGGCGAGGGCGCCGTGGCCTTCCAGCAGCACGGCAGTGTTGCCCTGACTCTTGGCGGCGCCTTCGGCCCCAAGGAGACCCAGCAGAAGGTGACGGAAGGATTCCTCGCCTACTGTCGGGCGCATGCGCTGATCCCCGCACTCTACTCATGCGACGGCGTGATGTGGCCGGCGCTGCAGCAGCGCGGATTCTCCCGCGTGACAGTGGCCCAGGAAACCCGCCTGCCCATCCGTGAACTCGAGTTCAAGGGAAAGGAATGGCAGAACGTGCGGACAGCGCTTAACCGCGCCGCCAAGCTGGGGGTGCGTGCAGTGTGGGGGCCTTACCACTCCCTGCCGGCAGTCCTGCGGACCAGGCTGAACGAGGTATCCGAGGAATGGGCGGCCGGAAAGTCCGTCCCCGAGATGGGCTTCACTTTGGGCGGAGTGGATGAGCTTGAGGATGGGGAGGTGCTGTGCTGCCTCGCCGTTGACGGCCACGGTACAGTTCACGGGGTAACCAGTTGGCTCCCTGTTTACGACGGCGGGCGGCTGGTCAGCCGGACGCTGGACGTCATGCGCCGGGGCGCCGAAGGCTTTCCGGGGGTGATGGAATTCCTCATCGCCTCTGCTGTCCTGGAGCTCCGCGGATCCGTGGAGGTCATCTCCCTCTCCGGCTCTCCGCTGGCAAGTCTTTCCGGTGAACCCCCAGCCGGGAGCCCGGAGGGAATGCATGCTGCCCGTTCCGGTGATGCAGGCGACGCAGAAGGCGGCGGCAGCCAGACGGGACCGGAGAATTTGGTGCGGATCCTGGACCTGGTAGGGCACGCGCTTGAGCCCGTCTACGGATTCCGGTCCCTGGCGGCATTCAAGTCAAGGTTCAAGCCCGAATACCGGGCACTGTACCTCTACTACCAGGATCCGCTGCATCTGCCCGCCATCGGCAGGGCACTCACCCGCGCCTATCTTCCGGGGCTTTCACTTGCACAGGGGGCGCGCCTGGTGCGGAAACTGGTCAAGTAAGCGGGCTGCCCCTGCCGGAAAAGCTGTTCGCTGCGGCTGGATGCGCCTTTCCCCAAGGGCGCCGGTAATCCCGGAAAAGGTTAAAAGTAATGGTCCCCGGCAATATTGCCGGGGACCATTACTGCGTCGCAGGCCGCGGGTGCAGCCGGGTTCGCAGGGACTAGACGATGGTTACGCCGGTAGCCTGGGGACCCTTGGCGCCCTGGCCAATTTCGAACTGAACGCGCTGGTTCTCGTCGAGGGTCTTGAAGCCGCCGGTCTGGATTTCGGAGTAGTGAACGAAAACGTCACCGTCGGAATCATCCGGGGTAATGAAGCCGAAGCCCTTTTCAGCGTTGAACCACTTGACGGTTCCCTGTGCCATTTATTTCTCCTCATTGTGGAACTTTGTAAGATCGGCACACCTCGTACCGGCCTTGGTCACTCCGCGAGAAGAATCCTGTATACCTCTCCCTAAAAGGGATCCGGTGCTGCAGGAGCTTCGCGCTCGCAACATGTCTTGCGAGCATGAAAAACACCTACACAAAGACTGAGATAAGAATTTCACGCCCATTCCCGCAGGTCAACGGTTTGGGCTTCGAATCGGATAAATTTTGGGGAAAATGCTGGTTAATACGCATGTCAGCGGCTTATTAGGGTGAATCGGGCGGGTGCGGGTGCCGTTAGAAAAGCCTGGATTCGCTGTCGTCCACGCCGCGCATGGCATCGTAATCCAGCGTGACACAATCAATTCCGCGGTCATTGGCCAGCACCTTGGCCTGCGGCTTGATCTGCTGCGCGGCAAAAATCCCGCGGACAGGCGCCAGCAGCGGGTCGCGGTTGAGCAACTCCAGGTAGCGCGTCAGCTGCTCCACGCCGTCGATGTCGCCGCGGCGCTTCAGCTCGATGGCTACAGTGGCGCCGGCAGCATCCCGCGCAAGGATGTCCACGGGTCCGATCGCCGTGAAGTATTCGCGGCGGATAAGGGAGTAGCCGGCTCCCAGTGTCTCAATCTGTTCTGCCAGGAGCCGCTGCAGGTCCGCCTCCACGCCGTCCTTGATCAGGCCGGGGTCGACGCCCAGGTCATGCGATGACTCGTCAAGCTTCTCGTGGATGTTGATGATCAGCCGGTCGTCGGTTTTTGCCGACTGGACGGTCCACTGTTCCACGACCCCCAGCTCAAGGTCCACCTCTTCCGGGGAGGAAATCCGCAAGGTGGCCGGCGGGCTCATCCAGTTGAGCGGCTTGTAGGAACCGCCGTCGGAATGGACCAGGACTGAGCCGTCCGCCTTCACCAGCAGGAGCCGGGTTGCCAGGGGGAGATGGGCTTTGAGCCGGCCAACGTAATCAACGGAGCATCGGGCTATGACAAGTCGCACGCCGTACAGACTACCGCCTGCCGCTGCAGCGGCTGATCCCGACGGCGGCGCTGCAGGTCCTCAGCACGCGGCGGTGGGCGGGCGGCTGGGGCAGAATGGAGGCATGCCGCGTTCCAACCGTCCCCGCCGCCCGGTGTCCGGAAAAGGCACAGCCTCCGGAAGAAACGGTGCCGGCAGAAAGCGTGGCGGCGAGGCTCCCGAACTGGACCTGGAGCGTGCACGCGCCGGCATAGCCCGCCGGGAAAGCGCTCCCGACGGCGAGTGGATGGTCCGCACCATAACCGCCAGGAACGCCGGGAAAACCTATATCTGCCCGGAATGTTCCACAGCAGTGCTTCCCGGCGTGGCCCATCTGGTCGTCTGGAAGGACGACCACCTGTTCGGCGCTGCGGCGGGACTGGCCGAGCGGCGGCATTGGCACACCAACTGCTGGATGTCGCGCAGTTACCGCTACCGGTAGGGGCGGCGGCGGGCAAAGCCGCGCCGCCTGTCGCTAAGCTGGCATGCATGACTTTTGATCCGGCCTCGTACCAATTCCGCCAGGCAGCAGGCCCCACTCCCATCCGTGCGTCCACCGTGCTGCCGGCGAGGCGCGAAAACGTCGAGCTGCGAACGGAGGACGGCCACACCCTGGTCGGTGAGCTGGCGCTGCCCGATTCCGGGCCGGTCAATGCCACGCTGATCACCCTGCACCCGCTGCCCACGCATGGCGGCTTCATGGACTCGCATGTCTACCGCAAGGCCTCCTACCGGCTGCCCGCATTGGCCGGGATAGCAGTCCTGCGGTTCAACACCCGGGGAACCGCTTCGCCGCGCGGCACCAGCAGCGGGAGCTTCGAAGAGGGGATTGGGGAACGGCACGACGTCGAGGCAGCCGTGCGCTTCGCCGTCGAACGGGGCCTGCCCAACCGCTGGCTGGTGGGATGGTCCTTCGGCACCGAACTCGCCCTGATGTACGGGGCAGTGGAGCCGGTGGCCGCCCTGATCGAAGGGGCCATCCTGCTCTCACCCCCGCTGCACCGTGCCACCGACAAGCACCTGCTCCTGTGGGCCGAATCAGGGAAGCCGCTCACGGTCCTGGTGCCGGAGCACGACGACTACCTCAAACCGGACGAGGCGGCCGGCCGCTTCAGCCTTATTCCGCAGGCGCGGGTGGTGGGCGTGGACGGCGCCAAGCACCTGTGGGTGGGGGAGAAGCATGCCGCCCGGGTCCTCAACGAAATCGTGGACGAGGTCAGCGAGGCAGGTTCAGGCCCTGCCGGACTGCCGCAGGAGTGGAACGGGCCAGCCGCCACCGCGTCCGCTTAGGCTGGCACGGCTGCCTGCGTGGTGGTGCCGGTCCCGGTGGGCAGCGCTAGCGCTGGTCATGGTGGGCCGCTTTAGTGCTGGTCCTGGCGGACAATATAGATTTCCCGGATGAGCAGCAGCACCGCTGCCGCGGTGGGGATGGCGATCAGGGCACCGAGGACGCCGAGAAGGCTGCCCCCGGCGATCACCGAAATCACTGCCACCGCGCCTGGTACGGCCACGGCCTTCTGCATGATGCGCGGGGAGATGAAGTAGGCCTCGAACTGCAGGTAGGCGAAGTAGCAGATGCCGTAGACCGCCGCTGTCTGCCAGCCCTCGGTCAGCGAGACGAGCAGCACCACGATTCCGGCAATCATGCCGCCCACCAGCGGAATGAACGCGAGCAGCGCCACCACGAATGCCAGCAGCAACGCGAAGGGAATCCCCACGATGGACATCACGATGAACGCGAAGGTGGCGTTCAGCAGCGCTACGGCTGCCTGGCCTATCACGTAGTTGCCCACCGAACGGGTGATTTCCTCGGACAGGGCCTCGACCCGGTGGCGGCGGGAGCGCGGCGCGAGCCGGTAGCCCCACCGCTTCATTGCCGGCAGGGCTGCCAGGAAGTACAGGCTTAACACCAGGACAACGAGCGTGCCGAACAGGCTGTTGGCCACGGTGGAACCAAAGCCCACCACACCGCCGAAAATGCCGCCCATCGCGGCCGGATCGTTCACGAACTTGTCCAGCTCCTCCGTGACCCGTTCGCGCACGCCGAACTGGTCATCAAGGCTGCGGAAGAAGTCGGAGTCGATAAAGTCCCGGATCCACACCGGGGCCTGCTGGACGATTTCCGTCACCTGCTCCACGATGGTGGGAATGAGGGTGGCGAAGAAGCCGACGACGGCGCTCACCAGGACTGTGACGGACACCAGGATTCCGGCCGGGCGGGGAATTTTACGGCTCTCGAGCCAGCTGACCACCGGTTCCAGTCCCAGCGCGATGAACAGCGCAGCCACGATCCACAGCAGCAGCTGCGTGGTGTTGGAACCGATCCAGTAGACAAGAAGGGCAAGCCCCACGCCCACCGTGCCCATGAAGCCCAGGTACAGCGGATGCTGCGGCGAGATCCGGGGGCCGGGGCTGCCGAACTGCGGCTGCACTCCGCTGTCGGTGCTGTCCCTGTCCCCGTTCTGGAGCGAGTACTCGGGCGGCATTTCGAAGCGGAGCCGGGGCTGGGCCCCGGGCAGAGGCTGCCGCAGTCTGTGTACCAGCAGTCCAAGGGCGGCGGCGGCCGGGTTCTTCCGGCGGGCAGCCGCAGGATCCTGCGGAGCGGCTGACGACGGCGGCTGCCCACCCCCAGGATTCTCGGGTGCCTCGGAGGACTCGTCCGTCTTGTCAGTCACTGTTGTTGGGGGCCTGTTCCGTGCGTGGCAGCGCCTGCGCGTGCCGGTGTGATGATCATCGCAAACACTATCAGCAGCCTTGTCAACAGCAGTTGAAGGCCCGGGCCGGAGGCCGCGCGGCAAGCCTGCAGGAGGCCCCGGTCCGGGGCTGTGGTAACAAAACGGTTACCATTGGAGGGAAACCCCCGCTGATGATAGGTGTTCCCTTGCGTTTAAAGACTGCAGTCGCACTCGTGCTGCTCGGCCTCCTGACACTTTTGGCCGGCATCGGCCAGAGAACCATCTGGGCCCCGTCCGAGACTTTCACGGCCTCCGCTCCGGCGGACGGCGCCCCGGCACCCGTGACCGTGATCGACCAGGACCTGCGCACCCTTCACGACGGAACGGTGAAGATCAACATTGAGGGTGACGGCAACTTCCTGCTGGCAGCCGGCCGGCCGGACGATGTGGACGCCTGGGTGGGCCAGGCGGCGCACAACACCATCACCGGCATCTCCGAGGACGAGAAGTCGCTGATGGTTGAGCATGCTGAAGGCGAGGCTGCAGTTCCCAACCCCGCAACCTCGGACCTCTGGGTTTCCACCGAGAATGCGAGCGGTGAGCTTGAGTATTCATGGACGCCTCCGGCCGACGGCGAATGGAGCCTCATGCTTGCTTCCGACGGCACCCGGCCTGCGCCCTCCTCCGTTTCCATGACGTTCCCGAACGACACCTCCACCCCCTGGGCCGTTCCACTCATGGTCCTGGGTTCCCTCCTGATTCTCGGCGGGATTGCCCTGGCACTTTTTTCCGTCCGCAAGCGCAGCGGTAACGGCGACGGTGCGGCCGGCAAGGACAGCGGCGGTGGCAAGGACACTGCCGGAAGCAAATATGCGCAGCGTGCCCGCGCCAAGACCGGGGCCCGGCAGTCCTCCCGCCTGGGCATGATGGCCGCCGGAATGGTGGCGGCAACAGTGGTGGCAGGCACGGGCACCGCAGCATATGCAACCGCCCCTGCCCCTTCCCCAGCAGGCTCCACAGCACCGGCCTCGCAGGACGACCCGGCACCCGTTCTGCTGGATGCGCAGTTCCGCCGGATCCTGGAGCAGGTCTCCAGCGCCGTTGACGCCGGCGACGCCGCAAAGGACGCAGCAAAGCTCGGGGACCGCGTCGGCGGGACCGAGTTGGAAGTCCGTACGCAGAACTACAGGATCCGCTCGCAGGTGGGCTCCTACGAGGCTCGCATGCCGGTACGCTCCACGAAGCTCCTCACCACAGTGGTGACCAGCGATCCGGAGTGGCCGCGCTCAGTCCTGGCCGTGACCCAGGGCGAAGGCAATGTAGTGCCGCAGTTGCTGACGCTGGTCCAGTCCTCGCCCCGGGAGAACTACAAGCTGGTGGAAACCACCCCGCTGCAGCCCGGCACAACCTTCCCCGCCATCAGCCGGGACGGCACGGAAACCCTGGCGGCTGGCGACAAGACCGGCCTGCTTTACAGCGGTGAGGAAGCCCTGGCCGGCCTCGCGGACCGCCTCACCTCGCCTGAGTCAGCATTCAAGGACAAGCTGGTGGAAGGGGAGTCTTCGCCCTACATCGCAGACACGCTCTCCTACCAGGCAGAGGTGGTGAAGGCCGGCGAAAACGGCAACTTCTCCTTCACGCACAAGATGGTTCCGGAAAGCACGGTCGTCTTCCGGACCGACGACGGCGGCGCCCTGGTCCTGGGCCGGATCAACTTCGGCTTCGAGGGAACCCCGAAGGCGGCGGGCGACAAACTCACCATCGGTGACGATGCAGCCGCCCTCGCCGGCGGCAAGGAAACAACCACCGGCATGGTCCTGAGCTTCGCCGAGTCCATGGCCGTGTACGTGCCGCCGGCAGGTTCGACCGACCCCATGAAGCTCGTCGCCGCCACCCGCGGGCTGACCGGGGCCAGCTTCAAATAAACCCCCATCCCGCAGTAGCACCGGCAGCGGCCGGAGTGGCTAGAGTGGAAAGCATGAGTTCGCCAGCTTCCCGCCCAGTCCCTCCTGCCGCTGCCAACATGCTTAACCTGCGCGGCGCCGTCGACCTTTCCACCCTGAAGCAGCGCCCGGCATCCCCGGCCGGCCCCGGCACGCCGCAGGAGGGCACGCAGCCCGGCGGCGCCGGTACCCCAGAGCTGACGGTGGACGTCACGGAGTCAAACTTCCAGCAGCTGGTGGAACTCTCCATGAAAGTGCCCGTGGTGTTCGCGCTGTGGGCCTCGTACTCGCCCGAGTCCGGACGCGTGCTCGAAACGCTGGAGAGCATCGTGCAAAGCTACGGCGGCCGGCTGGTCCTTGGGGCCGCCGACATCGAAGCGTTCCCGCAGCTGGCCCAGGCCTTCCAGGTGCAGGCTGTGCCCACGGCCGTGGCAGTGCTCAAAGGCCAGCCGGTGCCGCTGTTCCAGGGCAGCGCCGACGAACAGCAGGTCCGCAGCCTCTTTGATGAATTGCTCAAGGTGGCGGCCGCCAACGGCGTGACCGGAAGCCTCGACGCCGGAGCCGGCGGGGAGGAGGCCTCCGCACCGCTGCCCCCGCTGCACCAGGCGGCCTTCGACGCCATCGAAGCGGGAGACTACGCGGCTGCAGCCGAGGCCTACCGCCAGGCGCTGAATGAAATGCCCTCGGACCACGAGGCAAAGGCCGGCCTGGCCCAGGTGGAGCTGATGGCCAGGCTGCAGCCGCTCTCGGCCCAGGGCAGCGAAGCCCTGCGGACCCTCGCTGCCACCGAGCCGGACAACCTGGAAGCGCAGCTCGGTGTTGCTGACCTCGACATCGCCGGGGGCCATGTGGAGGATGGGCTGAACCGGCTGGTGTCCTTCATAGGGCGCAACTTCGGTCCCGAGCGCGAAACGGCCCGGGTCCGGCTGCTGGAGCTGTTCGACGTGGTGGGCGCGTCCGACGCCCGCGTGGCCAAGGCGCGCCAGGCGCTCGCACGGGTCCTCTTCTAGTGCCGGCGCTGTTCGAGCCCCTCAAGCTGCGCTCGCTGGAACTCCAGCACCGGGGCTGGGTTTCGCCCATGTGCCAGTACAGCTGCGATCCCGACGACGCCCCCGGGGTTCCCAACGACTGGCACCTGATGCACCTGGGATCCTTCGCTGCGGGCGGCGCCGCGCTGATCCTTACCGAAGCCGCCGCGGTCAACGCCGAAGGCAGGATCAGCCCACGCGACGCCGGCCTCTACAACAGCGAACAGGCGGAGGCATGGGAGCGGATCACCTCCTTTGTGCACCGGCATGGAGCTGCAGAGGCAAAGATCGGCGTCCAGCTCGCGCATGCCGGGAGGAAAGCATCCACCTACTGGCCCTTTGCCGGCAAGCACGGCAGCGTGCCGGAGTCCGACGGCGGGTGGGCCACAGTGGCGCCCTCGGCATCGGCGTTCGATGGATACGCCGAACCTGCCGCGATGACCCAGGAACAGATCAGGGGAGTGGTCAGCGATTTTGCTGCCGCGGCAATACGGGCCGTTGAGGCCGGTTTTGACACCATGGAGATCCACGGCGCCCACGGCTACCTGCTGCACCAGTTCCAGAGTCCGCTGATCAATACCCGCACCGACTCCTGGGGCGGGGATGAAGCAGGGAGAAACCGCCTCATGCTCCAGGTGGTGGATGCAGTGCGTGAAGTCATTCCGGAGTCAATGCCGCTGCTGCTGAGGATCTCCGCCACGGACTGGGCCGAGGGCGGCGTGGACCTGGCGGCTTCCATACGCCTGGCCCGGGAGGCTGCCGGACGCGGCGTTGACCTCGTTGACGTTTCCAGCGGCGGAGCTGTTGCCCACCAGCAGATTAGCGCCGGCCCCGGCTACCAGACCGGATTTTCCGCTGCCATCCGGAAGGAGGCGGGAGTAGCCACCGGGACGGTGGGCCTGCTGACTTCTGCAGGGCAGGCCGAGCACGCAGTGGTGACGGGACAGGCTGACGGTGTCCTCATTGCACGGGCAGCACTGCGGGACCCCCACTGGTGGCTGCGTGCAGCCTTCGAACTGGGGCATGAGACCGCCTGGCCGCCGCAGTACGAGCGCGCCAGGCCGAGGCGCACGTTCTGACTGCGAGGTTGCTGATGGACCACGAAGACCGTGACACGGCGCCCGCCCCTGGCAGTGCGACTGGGCAGCAGTTGGAAGCCGCCATCCTGGAACTCTTGGCTGCCAGGGCCGCAACATCGAGTATCTGCCCGTCCGATGCTGCCCGTGCTGTCGGGGGCGAGAATTGGCGCGGGCTCATGGAGCCTGCCCGCACGGCCGCGCGGCGCCTGGTTCAAGCCGGCGAGGTGGAGATCACGCAGGGCGGTGCCGTCGTTGATCCCGCCACCGCCAAGGGGCCCATCCGCATCCGCAGGGTAAAGCAGGGCAAGTAAAACCGGTCCAGGGCACCAGGAACGGGTGGGTCGCGGAAGCTAGTCCTACGCCTTTTTCGCTACTCCTGCAGGAGGACCCCTCAGCAGCACCCGGACGGCTAGTCTGGCTTCATGACTGCTCCGATACCTGACCGGCCGCTGTATGACCGGCCCCCGCACGCAGGGACCCCGGCGGCCCTGTCCATTCAGGGGCTCGCGAAGCGCTTTGGTGGCAAGATCGCCGTAGACGGTATCAGCCTCGAGGTTCCGGCCGGGTCCTTTTACGGCATCGTGGGCCCTAACGGCGCGGGCAAAACCACGACGCTGTCCATGGCCACCGGACTCCTGCGCCCGGACTTTGGCACAGCAGTTGTCCACGGCGTGGACGTGTGGCGGCAGCCGCTGGAGGCCAAGAAACTGATGGGCATCCTGCCGGACGGGGTACGGCTGTTCGACCGGCTAACGGGCGAGCAGCTGATCATGTACGCGGGGCTGCTGCGCGGAATGGACAAGGACGTGGTGGCCGGGCGGGTTGCCGACCTGCTCGCTGCACTCGACCTGCAGAATGACGCTGGTACCCTGGTGGTGGACTATTCCGCCGGCATGACAAAGAAGATTGCCCTTGCTTCGGCGTTGATCCACGCGCCCAGGCTGCTGGTCCTGGATGAGCCTTTCGAGGCGGTGGATCCGGTCTCCGCCGCCAACATCCGCTCGATCCTGGACAGCTACGTTGCGTCCGGGGGCACCGTCATCGTGTCAAGCCACGTTATGGACCTGGTGCAGCGCATGTGCGACCACGTTGCGGTGGTGGCCGGCGGCCGGCTGCTGGCCGCCGGGACTGTGGATGACGTACGGGCCGGCGCCTCGCTGGAGGACCGGTTCGTGCAGCTGGTGGGCGGCCGCAGCCACACGGAAGGGCTGGAATGGTTGCGCACCTCCTGAAGCTGAAACTGACCCTGCTGCGGAACGGATTGCGGCGCAGCCCGTGGCAGCTGGTGGGAATGGCGTTCGCCGGGCTGTACGCCCTTGGCCTGGTGGCAACGCTGGTGGTGGCACTGGTCCTGCTGCGCAACGCGCCGCAGGACGTTGCGTACGCGGCGGTGGTCCTGGGCGGATCCGCTGCCATCCTGGGCTGGGGGATTGTGCCGGTGGTCGCCTCCGCTACGGACATGACCCTGGACCCTGCCCGTTTCACCACCTTTGCCATTCCCATGAAGCAGATGCTGGCGGGGCTGGCGCTGGGCGGAGTGATTGGTATTCCCGGGCTGGCAACGTCCCTGGTGGCCCTGTCCACGGTGGCCACGTGGTGGCGCGGCTTCCTTCCGGCTCTCGCTGCTGCAGCGGGGGCAGCACTGGGTGTGCTGACCTGCATTGTGCTCGCCAAAGTGGTGACCACGGCAACCGCAAGCCTGGCGTCGTCGCGCCGCTTCAAGGACGTGAGCGCCATCGCCTTCATGGTGCCGCTCGTCCTGATGGGACCCATCGTGGCGGGGGTAGGCCA
Organism: Pseudarthrobacter sp. NamE5; assembly: GCF_005796225.1. GTDB lineage: Bacteria > Actinomycetota > Actinomycetes > Actinomycetales > Micrococcaceae > Arthrobacter. The sequence continues at coordinate 123,872 of NZ_VAHO01000008.1, read as the reverse complement.
GGGAATCTCGGGGTCCACCGGGTTCCTGCCCGTGTTGGCCCAAACCCTCTCCTGGACACCGCTGGGGGCACCGTGGGCCGTTGCCGGTGATGTTGCAGCGGGCCGGCCGGGGCCCGCCCTCCTGAAGCTGCTCATTTCCGCAGCAACACTCGCAGTACTCACCTGGGCCTGGAAAGTGCTGCTGGAGCGGGCACTGGTGACGCCTCCCTACGCGGGCAGCGGAAAGCGGAAGGGCGGGAAGCCCGGACTGCTCGGAATCCTGCCGGCGGTTCCTGCGGGAGTTGTGATGGCAAGGTCCCTCACATACTGGTTCCGCGACCCCCGGTACTCCGGTTCCCTGGTGGTGATCCCGCTGCTTCCGGTGGTGCTGGTGTTCCAAGGGACCCAGACCGGGGACTTCACCAGCCTTGCCTTCCTGGCTCCGCTGTCAGCCTTCATCCTTGCCTGGTCGATTTCGGCGGATGTTTCCTACGACAACACCGCTTTTGCCCTGCACCTGGCCTCCGGCGTCCGCGGTGTTGCGGACAGGCTGGGCCGCGCGCTCGCCTGCCTGGCGTTTGCCCTGCCGGTGGTGCTGGTGTTTGCAGTGGGATACTCCGTGTTCACGGGCGACTGGGCGGCGCTGCCCGGCCAGCTGGGCCTGAGCCTGGGCACCCTGTTCACGGGATTGGGCCTGTCGTCGGTGGTATCGGCACGGTATACGGTGGCTGTTCCGCTGCCGGGGGAGAGTCCGTTCAAGAAACCGCCCGGCAACGTGGGACAGACCCTGGCCGTTCAGTTCGGCGGACTGGTGGTGCTGATGGTGCTGGTCCTTCCGGAGGTGGCCTTGCTGATCGCCCAGCTCGTGACGGGCAATGCCCTGTTCGGCTGGATAAATTTGGCTGCCGGAGCCTGCCTGGGCACGGGGCTGTTTGTGGCGGGAGTCAGGCTGGGCGGAAAATGGCTGGATGCCCGCGGGCCCGAGCTTCTGGCCCAGGTATCCGTCAACCGTTGACGGCGCTCGGGGACGGCAGAAAGGAACAGCATGGAAGTTGTCATCCTCAACGGCAGCAGACAGATTGCCCGGCTGGCGGCCGATGCGATCGGGGAGCTCCTTCGGCGCAAGCCGGACGCGGTCCTCGGGCTGGCCACCGGGTCTTCCCCGCTGCCCATCTACGATGAGCTGGCCGCGCGCCACGAGCGGGACGGCCTGGACTTCAGCCGGGCATCCGGCTTCGCGCTGGATGAGTACGTGGGCCTTCCTGCCGGACACCCGGAGTCCTACCGCGAGGTCGTCCGCCGGGAGTTCACCAACCGGGTGAACATCCCGCCGGAGAACGTGCATGGACCGGACGGGACCGCCGCCGACATCCCTGCCGCCTGCCAGGCCTACGAGGACGCCATCGGGGCCGCCGGCGGCATTGACCTGCAGATCCTGGGCGTGGGAACGGACGGCCACATCGCCTTCAACGAACCCGGGTCTTCCTTCGCATCCAGGACCAGGATCAAAAGCCTGATCGAACAGACGCGCCGGGACAATGCCAGGTTTTTCACCAGCTTGGCCGAGGTGCCGCACCACGTCCTGACCCAGGGGCTGGGAACCATCATGGACGCCCGGCACGTCATGCTGGTCGCAACGGGTGCCCAAAAGGCGCAGGCCGTCAGGGACTTCGTGGAGGGACCCGTTGCGGCTATCTGCCCCGCGTCCATCCTCCAGTTCCATCCGCACGCCACGATCCTGCTGGATGAGGCCGCCGCCTCGGCACTGAAGCTGGCCGACTTTTACCGGCACACGTACGACCACAAGCCTGCCTGGCAGGGCCTTTAGCTTCCCGTTGCAGCTCACTGGAGCGTTTAGGAAAAGTTCGACGGCGGCCTGCCCCGTGCGGCCGATTCATCCGCTGGGGAGACGCGCCGCCGTCGAACGTGCCGTTGCCCGAACGGCTAAGATGGTTGGCATGACTAGCACGACGGACCCTCTCGAAAACGACCCGATGCGCGAGCTTTCCGGGGCTGGAACGTCCACAGCCACCATTGAGCGCGAGGAACTGCGCCAGGAGGTGGAACCGGGCGACCGCGAGCGTTTTGCGCACTATGTGCGGAAGGAAAAGATCATGGAGTCCGCGATGACCGGGGAGCCCGTCATCGCACTGTGCGGCAAAGTCTGGACGCCGGGCCGGGATCCGAAGAAGTTCCCCGTGTGCCCAACGTGCAAGGAGGTCTACGACGGCCTTCGCCCGGGCAATGACGGCGGGAAGGGTCCCGGAGGGGACTCGGGCAACAGCAAGTAGTGACGGAAACTCTTTTTGGCGGCCCCACCCTGCCTCCGGCCTACCCGGAACGTGCAGCCTGGGGAACCGCCCCAAAACTCCGTGCCTGGCAGCAGGAGGCCCTTGATCTCTACCTGAAAAACAGTCCGCGCGACTTCCTGGCGGTGGCAACCCCGGGGGCCGGCAAGACGACGTTCGCGCTGCGGATTGCATCCACGCTGATTGATTCCGGAGCCGTCAACCGGGTGACAATTGTTGCGCCCACTGACCACCTGAAGCGTCAGTGGGCGGATGCCGCTGCCCGCGTTGGTATCGCCATCGACCCCAACTTCAAAAACTCCGACGGGCAGCACGGCCGCGGCTTCATTGGCGTCGCCGTCACCTACGCCCAGGTGGCCAGCAAGCCGCTGCTCCACCGTGCTAAGACGGAAGCTGCCCGCACCCTGGTGATCCTGGACGAGATCCACCACGGTGGCGAAGCCCTCTCGTGGGGTGACGGCCTGCGGGAGGCCTTCGATCCGGCTGTGCGCCGGCTGTCACTGACCGGAACGCCGTTCCGCTCAGACACCTCGCCCATCCCCTTCGTGGAGTACGCCGAGGACCGGGACGGGATCCGCCGTTCCAAGGCCGACTACACCTACGGATACGGCAACGCCCTGCGGGACCATGTTGTCCGCCCCGTGATGTTCATGGCCTACTCCGGGCAGATGCGCTGGCGGACCAGTGCCGGCGAGGAGATGGCTGCGTCGCTCGGTGAGGCGGCCGTCACGAAGGACATCACGTCCCATGCCTGGCGGACGGCGCTGAATCCGGCCGGCGAATGGATTCCGGCCGTGCTGGCCGGGGCGGACAAGCGGCTCAGCGAAGTCCGCCGCACCGTACCTGACGCCGGCGGCCTGGTGATTGCCACCGACCACGAGGATGCGCGCGCGTACGCCGGGCAGCTGAAGAGGATCACGGGGGAGTCCCCCACTGTGATCCTCTCCGACGATGCCAAGGCCTCCAGCAAGATCGAGGAGTTCTCTGCAGGGGACAAGCGCTGGATGGTGGCGGTCCGCATGGTGTCCGAAGGCGTGGACGTCCCGCGGCTCTCGGTTGGCGTTTACGCCACCTCAACATCCACCCCGCTGTTCTTTGCCCAGGCCGTGGGACGCTTCGTGCGTGCCCGCAAGAGGGGCGAAACGGCGTCGGTCTTCCTGCCGTCGGTGCCCCAGCTGATGGCCCTGGCCAACTCGATGGAAATGGAGCGCGACCACGCGCTGGACCGGCCCGAGAAGGAGGACGGCGACGGCCTCTTCAACCCGGAGGACTCGCTGATGGAGGAGGCCAACCGCGAGGAAAAAGCCTCGGACAGCCTCACCAAGGGCAAGTTCGAGGCGCTGGACTCGCAGGCCTCCTTCGACCGGGTCCTGTTTGACGGCGGCGAGTTCGGCACCGGCGGCGAGGTGGGCTCCGATGACGAGCTGGACTTCCTGGGCATTCCAGGCCTGCTGGACGCCGAGCAGGTGGGCACCCTCCTCCGGCAGCGCCAGCACGAGCAGCTGAACAGGAAGAACCGGAAAGCTCCCGCTGCTGCGGCTGAAAGCCAGGCTCCGCTCGTCCCGGACCACCGGATGCTGATGGACCTCCGCAACGAGCTGGCAAAGAACGTGGCGGCATGGTCCGCGCGGACCGGCACGCCGCACGGCGTGGTCCACACCAAGCTGCGGACGGTCTGCGGCGGGCCTCCCGTGGCGCAGGCGAACGAGGAGCAGCTGAAGTCCCGCCTGCGGAAGCTGCAGGACTGGTTTGTGGGCAGGAAATAGCAGGGACCCCAAACAGCAGTGGCCCGGTGCAGCGCACCGGGCCACTCTGCAACTGCCCGGGTCAGGCGACGTCGACGCCGCCAAGCTCCATGTCGGCCACGGCCTCTTCCAGGTCTTCGGCGATCCCGGCGGTCAGGGACCTGAGGACCGTCACCGAGTAGCCCGCCTGGACGGCGTCCAAAGCAGTCGCCATGACGCAGTAGTCGGTGGCAATTCCCACCACCACGACGTCCTCAACGTCATGGCTCTGCAGCCAGTCGTCCAGGCCGATGGCGTCCTCGTCAGGAGCGAACCTGTCGGCATCCCCGGAACCGGGCAGGGCCCCCGGTTGCCGTTCTCCGGTTGGTACTGCGTCTTCGGGCGCCAGGAGTCCTTCAAAGCCTGAGTAGGCAGCGGAGTACTGCCCTTTCTGGAAGTAGGCCTGGATGTACTCGGTATCGAGGTCCGGGTGCAGCTCCGCGCCGTGGGTGCCGGCCACGCAGTGCGGCGGCCAGCTGTCCTTGAAGTCGGGCGCCTCGGAAAAATGCTCCCCGGGGTCTATGTGCCAGTCCTGCGTGGCCACGATGTGGTCGAACTCGTTGTGATGGGCGTCAACGTAGTCGCTAATAGCGCCGGCAACGGCTGCCCCGCCCTGGACGGCGAGCGAGCCGCCCTCGCAGAAATCATTCTGGACATCAACGATGATCAGCGCACGTGACATCAGTTCTCCTCGTAGATGGTGGGGATGGCCGCCTCGCCGCGCTGGAGCCGGTTGACCACCGGCGGCAGCTCGGCCATGGAGTCGGCGTGGCGCTGGCGCGCCTTGAGGACGCCCTCGGCCCCCGTCCAGCCCGGCATCAGCTCACCGTTCTTCATGAACTGGTGCAGCAGCGGGCGGTCATTGCCGTCATCCTCGGGCCGGTGCCCCACGCCCACGATCTCGGCGGTGGCGATGCCCTGTTCGTTCAGCTTCCGCAGGGCGTACTTGCGGCCGCCCACGCTGGCCTTGTTCTTGGCTGCCTTTGCCACGGAGACAAAGTTCCCGTCGTCATCTGTGCGGCTTACGAGTTTGTAGACCATGCTGGCGGTGGGGGCGCCGGAGCCGGTGACGAGGGACGTGCCCACCCCGTAGGAATCAACCGGCGCCGACTGCAGCGCTGCGATTGCATACTCGTCCAGGTCGGAGGTGACCACGATCTTGGTGTTCTCATTGCCGAGGTCATCCAGGAGCCGGCGGACCCACTGGGCCTGATCCACGAGGTCACCGGAATCCAGCCGGACGGCACCCAGCCGGGGACCTGCCAAATCCACTGCCGTCCGGACGGCCGTTTCGACGTCGTACGTGTCCACCAGGAGGGACGTGCCGTCGCCGAGCGCGGCGATCTGGGCCTCGAAGGCGTCCTTCTCGCTGTCATGCAGGAGAGTGAAGGAATGGGCTGCGGTGCCAACGGTCCTGATGCCGTAGCGGATGCCGGCCTCCAGGTTCGAGGTGCTGCTGAATCCTGCGATGACGGCTGCCCGCGCAGCGGAAGCAGCCGCTTCCTCATGCGTCCTGCGCGATCCCATCTCGATGCAGGGGCGGCCATGTGCTGCGCTGACCATCCTGGAAGCAGCGGAGGCAATGGCGCTGTCGTGGTTGAGGACGGAGAGCAGGTAGGTCTCCAGCATGCAGGCCTCGGCAAACGTGGCCTCGACAATCAGGATGGGGGAGTTGGGGAAGTATGCTTCACCCTCCGCGTAGCCCCAGATGTCGCCGGAGAAGCGGTAGTCCGCAAGGTATTCCAGGGTCTGGTCATTGACCACTTTGGTGCGGGCCAGGAAATCCAGTTCGGCCTTGCCGAAGCGGAAGTTCGCAATTCCTTCCAGGAGCCGGCCCGTTCCTGCCACGATGCCGTACCGCCGCCCGTCGGGGAGCCGGCGCGCGAACGCCTCGAAGACCGACTTGCGGTGCGCTGCGCCCGAATGGAGTGACGCCTGCAGCATGGTCAGCTCGTAGTGGTCGGTGTAAAAGGACGTGCGGGGTTGCTCCCAGCCGGCGGAGGTACTCACGAAAGTCACTCTAGTCCCCACCGGCTCCCACGTCTTGCTTCGCTTCGCCGCGGGGCCCTAGCCGGCGTGGGCCCACCCACCGGCTCCCACGTCTTGCTTCGCTTCGCCGCGGGGCCCTACGCCGGCGTGGGCCCACCCACCGGCTCCCACGTCTTGCTTCGCTTCGCCGCGGGGCCCTCGCCGGCGTGGGCCCACCCTCCCCATAGAATGGACAGATGACCATAAGCGTTGCGCCCGGCCCCGGCACACGGGAGGGCACCCGGACCGGAACAGCGGAGGCCACAGATTCCCTGACCGCCCCGGACATCCCCTGGAACCTGGTGATCTGGAACGATCCCGTCAACCTCATGAGCTACGTCAGCTATGTTTTCCAGAGCTATTTCGGCTACTCGGAGACCAAGGCCAACAAGCTCATGCTGGAGGTCCACAGGAAGGGCCGCTCCATTGTTGCCTCCGGCAGCAAGGAGCAGGTGGAGCGCCATGCGGTGGCCATGCATGGCTTCGGGCTGTGGGCCACAGTGGAAAAAGCCAGCGGCGGGAACGACGGCACACCAGGAAAGTCCGGCGGGCCGGGCCAGGGCAAGGGGAAACGTGGCTAAGGCATTCAAGTACGGACTCAAGGGCATCACCGGCTACCTGGAACCCGCCGAACGTGACCTGCTGCGCAGCCTCATCGCTGACGTCATCTCCATGCTCCAGCCACAGGAACGGGGCGGCCAGGACCCGCTGGCAGAGCTGATCGGCCTGGACATGGACGTCGCCGAGCCCTCGGACCGTGCGGTCAAGCGCCTCCTTCCAAACGTGGTGAAGGACGACGCCGGCGCCTCCCTTGAGTTCCGCCAGCTCACCGAACGCTCGCTGCGGGAGACGAAGATCGGCGCCCTCCGCGCCGCGGCGCTGGACCTGGACAAGGATGAGATTGTGCTGACGCCTGAAGGGGCACGGCATTGGTCCATGGCACTTAACGACGTCCGCCTGGTGCTTGCCGAGCGGCTGGACATCCAGGATGAGGAGGACGCCGAGCATGTCCACCGCATGCAGGACTGGTCCCAGGCCGAGGACGTGGAAAGCTACCTGGCCCTGGTGTACAACTTCGCCACCTGGCTGCAGGAGTCACTGGTCCAGGCCATGCTCCAGTCTTTGGAAACCCGCCGATGAGTTGTTCCGCACCGTCCCGGACGGCCAGCTGTGACACACCAGACATGAGCCGCAGGCCACAACATCATGACTGACGCTGCAGGGAAGACCTATCCTCGAATAATCATGACAACAGCCTCAAGCATGGATCCGTCGGCTCTCACCGCAGCGGCCCCTGAAGCCGCCTGCCTCCCGGCCGCAGTGGAATCGCGCCCCATCGGTGTCTTTGATTCAGGCGTGGGCGGGCTGACGGTTGCCCGCTCCATTATCGACCAGCTTCCGAACGAGTCCATCCTCTACGTCGGGGACACTGCGCACGGGCCGTACGGCCCCCTGCCCATCGCCGAAGTCCGCGCCAACGCCCTGGGCGTGATGGACGAACTGGTGGACTCCGGCGTCAAGCTGCTCACCATTGCCTGCAATTCGGCGTCGGCCGCTGTGCTGCGGGATGCCCGGGAGCGCTACACGGCGAAGTATGGCATCCCCGTCATCGAGGTCATCCAGCCCGCCGTACGGCGGGCGGTTGCAGCAACCCGGAGTGGGCGGGTGGGCGTAATCGGCACCTCAGCCACTGTAGGTTCCCGTGCTTATGAGGACACTTTCGCCGCCGCCCCTGACCTGGAGATCACCTCGGTGGCGTGCCCGGAGTTTGTCAGCTATGTCGAAGCGGGAATCACCACCGGGCCCGCCCTGCTGGCTGTGGCCGATGAATACCTTGCCCCTCTCAAGGCCGCCGGAGTGGACACGGTGGTCCTGGGCTGCACCCACTATCCGCTCCTGACCGGCGTCATTTCCTACGTCATGGGAGCAGACGTGACGCTGGTGTCCAGCGCCGAGGAAACAGCAAAGGATGTCTACCGCGCCCTGGCCACCCACGATCTCCAGCGCACGGACGATGCCCCGCCGGAACACCACTTCGTGGCCACCGGGGATGCCCGGCAGTTCGAAGCCCTGGCCCGGCGCTTTCTCGGACCCGAAGTGCTCTCGGTCCGGCACGTCGACCATGTGTCGGCCCAGTACCCCACCGGCAGCCTCGCCCGCATCACCCCGGAGATGATCGCCGCTGCGCAGAGCGCCGCGGCGCGGCCCCGGATCTCCAACTTCGTGGGCAGCATAGTGACCCGAGGCCCTGGCCAGTGAAGCTCACCATCGTAGGCTGTACCGGATCCTTTCCCGGCCCGGGTTCCCCGGCGTCGTGCTACCTCCTGACGGCGAACGACGGCGAACGGACCTGGAAAGTGGTGATGGACCTGGGCAGCGGGGCGCTGGGGGCGATCCAGCGGTACACGGATCTTGAGGACATCGACGCAATCTTCCTCACCCACCTGCACCCGGACCACTGCATGGACCTCTGCGGCCTTCACGTCGCCATCCGTTGGAAGCCCGGCGGATGGGGCCGCGGACGGATTCCCGTCTGGGGCCCGGCGGCCACTGCCGACCGCATGGCCACGGCCTATGGGCTTGCGCTTGATCCGGGCATGCATGAGGAATTCGACTTCACCAACTGGACCGAACGCGAACCCGTGACGGTGGGCCCGTTCACGGTGACGCCGTTCGCCGTCAACCACCCCATCGAGGAGGCCTACGCCCTGCGGGTGGAGGTGGTGGAACCGGACAAGGACGGCAACCTTGTTGCCCGGACCCTGACCTACTCGGGGGACACGGACTCCTGTGCGGGCCTTGAGGAGGCCGCCAAGGATGCGGACCTGTTCCTCTGCGAAGCGGCCTTCGAGGAAGGGCGCGACGACGGCATCAAGGACGTCCACCTCACCGGCAAGCGTGCAGGTGAGGCGGCCGCGGCTGCCGGGGCCCGCAGGCTGCTGCTGACCCACATTCCTGTTTGGACGTCGCAGACCACAGTGATGGCCGAAGCCCGGCCGGCGTTCAGCGGCGACGTTGCCGTAGCGGTCGCCGGAGTGCACTACACGATCTAAGCTGGGGCCCTGCACCCTGGGCGCGGCAAAATGCAAAAGGCACCTGCTGCACCTGCAGTGGATAAGCTAAAGACATGACTTCTGAAGCAACTGCAGTGCCCATCGTGCGCGCCGACGGCCGTGCCCCCGACCAGCTCCGGCCCATCAGCATCACACGCGGATGGTCCAACCAGGCTGAGGGATCGGCCCTGATCGAGTTCGGCAACACCCGGGTCCTGTGCACAGCGTCCCTGACCGCCGGGGTTCCGCGCTGGCTCAAGGGTGAGGGCCGCGGCTGGGTAACCGCCGAGTACGCCATGCTGCCCCGGGCAACCAACACCCGCTCCGACCGTGAATCGGTCAAGGGCAAGATCGGCGGACGCACCCATGAGATTTCGCGTCTGATCGGCCGCTCACTGCGTTCCATCATCGACACCAAAGCACTGGGCGAGAACACCATCGTGCTGGACTGCGACGTCCTGCAGGCAGACGGCGGAACCCGCACCGCCGCGATCACCGGTGCCTACGTTGCGCTCGCCGACTCCATCCGTTTCGCCCGCGACAACAACCTGATCGGCAAGAACGCCCAGCCCCTCATGGACACCATTGCGGCCGTGTCCGTGGGCATCATCGACGGCGTACCCATGCTGGACCTGCCGTACGTCGAGGACGTCCGGGCGGAGACGGACATGAACGTCGTGGTCACCGGATCGGGCAAGTTTGTGGAGGTCCAGGGAACCGCTGAAGGCGCGCCCTTCGACCGGGCCGAACTGGACGCGCTCCTGGACCTTGCCCTGCTGGGCACCACGCAGCTCGCCGCCATCCAGCGCGAGACCCTGGCAGACACGCTGTGAGCGCGGCCGGCAGCGCTGCGCCGCGCCTTGTCCTGGCCACCCACAACAAGGGCAAGCTCCGTGAGCTGAGGGAGTTGCTGCGCGGGCAGGTGCCGGGGCTCGACGTCGATACGCAGGTAGTCGACGCCGCTGCGGCAGGTGCCCCCGACGTCGTGGAAACAGGCGTTACTTTCGCCGAGAATTCCCTGCTGAAGGCGCGTGCAGTTGCGGAGGCCACCGGCCTGGTGGCCATCGCGGACGATTCGGGCCTTGCCGTTGATGTCATGGGCGGAGCGCCGGGAATTTTTTCGGCGCGGTGGTCCGGCAGCCATGGCGATGATGCAGCCAACCTCCGCCTGCTGCTCAGCCAGCTCTCCGACGTGCCGGACATCCACCGGGGTGCTGCCTTCGTGTGCGCCGCAGCCCTGGCGGTGCCTGCCTTGGACGGCCTTTCCGGCCGCGAGGTGGTGGAGTACGGGCAGCTGGAAGGCGTGCTGCTGCGCGAGCCCCGCGGGGATGGCGGCTTCGGCTACGATCCGGTGCTGCAGCCCATGGGGGAGGACCGGAGCTGCGCTGAGTTGTCGGCCGAGGAAAAGAACGCCATCAGCCACCGCGGCAAGGCATTCCGGGCACTCCTGCCGGCGATTATCGACGCGCTGGAGGAGGCTGCCCTCAGTCCCAACGCCGGTGGGCACCAGGACTCATAAAAGAAGCGGCACAACATAAGGCGCGCTTCCCGTTTCATCGGGGAGCGCGCCTTTTTCGTAGTCGCTCCTAGGGGAGGCGGCGGGTCTTCTGCTCGTCTTCGGGGGCGTGTTCCTCGATGAACTCCTCCACCGGATCGGTGCCATAGGCCTTCGCCTGGCGCTTGGCGGAGAACCCGCGGAGGACCTCCACGCCGATGGGCAGGACCGAAACCAGGACGATGGCGATGAAGATGATGTCCAGGTTGTCCCGGACCCACGGGATCCGGTCGCCCAGCAGGTAACCCAGGAGCGTTACCCCGCCGCCCCAGAGCACTGCGCCGATGACGTTGTAGAGGAAGAACTTCTTCTTGTTCATCTGCGCCACGCCCACGATGACGGGCACGAAGGTCCGGATGATGGGGACGAAACGCGCCAGGATCAGCGCCTTGCCGCCGTGCTTTTCGAAGAAGGCGTGCGCGTTCTCGACGTTTTCGCGCTTGAAGAGGCGTGAATTCGGCTTGTTGAAGATGGCGGGGCCGGCTTTTGACCCGATGAGGTAGCCGGTCTGGTTCCCCACGATGGCCGAGATGATGATCAGCAGGGCGAAAAGCCAGACGTTGAATTTGATGGTGTCCGTGGCGACGAGCAGCCCGGCGGTGAACAGCATGGAGTCGCCCGGGAGGAAGAAGCCCACCAGCAGGCCCGTTTCCGCGAAGACGATGCCGCACACAAGCAGGACCACCCAGGGAGCCAGCGCAGGATCGGCCAGGAAAACCTGGGGGTTCAGCCAGTCGGGCAGGAAGGAGGCCAGCTGCGGCTGGACCGGTCCTGCCCCGCCCAGCAGGGACACGGCGAGGTCGTTCATCACAGGAAAGTTCACCCCTCAAGGGTACTTGACCGGTTTGGGCGTTGACCGGCGGTAAGGTGGGGGCCGTGGGTTTGGACTTTACGGCGATCGACTTCGAGACTGCAAACGGCTTTCGGGGCTCTCCCTGCGCGGTTGGCCTCACGAAGGTCCGGGGCGGACGGATCGTCGAGGAGGCCTCGTGGCTCATGCGGCCGCCGCGGAACCACGACCACTTCGATTACCACAACGTGCGGATCCACGGCATCAGGGCTGAGGATGTGGCCGGCTACCCCCGTTTCGGGGAGCTCTTTCCGGAGATCGGCGCCTTCATTGGGGACGACATCCTCGCGGCCCACAACGCTGCCTTCGATTTGGGGGTGATCCGCTCCGGCTTGGAGGTCTCGGGACTGCCGGGGCCCGCCTACGACTACGTCTGCACAGTGATGCTTTCCCGGCGGTGCTATTCGCTGGTGTCCAACTCGCTGCCGTTCGCCGCGGTGGAAGCCGGCGTGCCCCTGCTGAAACACCACGACGCCGCCGAGGACGCGAGGGCGTGTGCGGGGATCCTGATCGACATTGCCCGGCGGAACCAGGCCAACAGTATCGGGGAACTCTATCTCTCCCTGGGGCTGGCGGTGCCGCGCCAGCAGGCCTTCGACCCCGCCACCGGGCTGCTGTCCAAGCCCAGCCTCGCCGCCCTGTCCGCGTCGGCCGTGAACAGTGCTGCGCCGCTCCGGCCGTTCCGGTCGGGCTGGCCTGAGGAGGGCGCCAACCCGGTTCCCAATCCCGCAGCCGAGCCGGGCCACGCCCTGTACGGGCAAACGGTGGTTTTCACCGGGCAGCTCTCCATGGGGCGGCCCGAAGCGAAGCGGCTTTCCGCAGATTACGGTGCCCGGCCGGAAAGCAGGGTGACGGGACGCACCACCGTCCTGGTGGTAGGGGACGGTTTTGTGGCATCCGACCTCCGCTCGGGCAGGTTGACCGGCAAGGCCAGGCGGGTGCTGGAGCTCCATGAACGCGGCCAGGCCATTGAGGTGCTGTCCGAAGGCGAGTTCCTGCAGATGGTGGGGGATGTGCCGGCGGCAGCCATAGCCTAGGGGCCCAAGATTCATCCGGCGCAACAAAGCTTTGCCGGAGCCGCGCCCGCTCCTAGCCTTGGCCCATGGGTTCTCTGTTCACCTTCCCGAATCCCGTCAACGAGTATGCCGCCCGAGTCACAGCGGGACTGGTGGTGCTGCTGGCGGCCGCCACGATGGCCACCGGGTCCGTGTGGGGCCTCGCGGCCATCACCGTCGGATTCTGGCTGCGGGTGCTCTTCGGCCCAAGGATCTCGCCGCTGGCGCTGCTGTCCGTGAAGGTCATCACTCCATGGCTGGGGCGGGTGAAACTGGTTCCCGGCCCGCCCAAACGCTTCGCCCAGGGGATGGGGGCGGCGGTTTCAACTGCCGCACTGGTATTGTTCGTGGCCGGAGCGGTGCCCGCTGCCTGGGCAGTCCTCGGCATCCTGATTGTGGCGGCGTCCCTGGAAGCTTTTGCCGGTTTTTGCCTAGGGTGCGTGGTCTTCGGGTTCCTGCAGCGCCGTGGAATGATCCCTGAAGACGTCTGCGAGGCGTGCAACAACATCAGCCTTCGGCGGACGTGACCCCCGCCAGCAGGTTGGCCATGCCCCGGACCGCATCAGGTGCCTCCAGCGATTCCAGCCAGTCCGCGGGCAGGCAGTCCTCGCCATAGAATGCGCCGAGGATGTTTCCGGTGACGGATCCGGTGGAATCACTGCTGCCGCCGTGGTTCACCGCCAGTGCCACCGCCTCCCGGAAGTGGCGGACTGGCAGGGTGTCCGTGCCGATGTCGGCCATAACATACGTGCCGGGTTCGGGCATCGTTGCCAGCGCTGCATAAAGCCCGACGGCGAGGGCCTGTTCCGCGAGGCGGCCCTGACCGAGCGTGGCAGTGAGCTCCTCCGGGGTGACCACTCCCTTGCCGGCAAGCTGGAGGGCAGCCTCGAGGCTTTCAGGCAGTTCCGGGGCCACCTCATTCAAAGTGCGTGCGTGGGCTGTTATTGCAGTCGCCGCATCCGAGAGCCCTTCACCTGATACCAGCCGATGTATCAGGAGGCTGAAGATTCCCGAGCTTTGCCGTGCCGCCGGATGCCCATGGGTCAGGGAGGCGGCGTCCGCACTCAGCTTGTAAACGGCCTCGGGTGCGATGTGCGGGATCAGCCCGAAGGGTGCCGAGCGGACCACGGTTCCGTAGCCTCCCGATGCGGGATTGACAGGGCGGACGGACGTGCCCATTTCACCGGTTGCAAGCCCTGAAATGCAGGCCTCATCCGGGTTCCGGCGCTGGTGAAGCACAGCCTGGCGGTCAATCCACCGGGGCTGGGGCGCTGGTGCCGACGGACCGGCCTCCTCACCCTGGCTTTCCAGCCAACGGAGGTAGGCCAGCCACAGGCAGGCGTTCACGTCAGCCCCCACACCGGAATTTGCCCATTCCAGCGCCTCAACCAGACCGTCCACCGTGTAAAGGGTCAGCTGGGTTTCGTCCGAGAATTTGCTGTCCGGGAGAGCGTCGAAGCCGGCAAGCCCGCGGGCCCCGAAGCGGCGGCGGATTTCTTCCATCGGATCCTCGGCGACGGCGTAGCCCAGTGAATCGCCCAGGGCACCGCCGAGCAGGCAGCCATGGATGCGGGATGTCAGGGCGGGTGCGAGAGGGCCAGGTTCGATGCTCATCCTGTAAATTTACCGCGGCTGCAAAACCCCGCCCGCACGCCTGCCGGGCATCGCCTGCCCGCAAGTGCGCTGCCTCAGCAAACGTTCAGTTGCGGCTGGAATAATGGTGGGGTTGCCCGGCGGCAGCACCAACACCTTTTGACTACTTAAGGGTCCTACCATGAGCACCCCCGCCATCGACCATAGCGACGCACTGCAACCGGGAACCCCAGCAGATTCACGTCCCGGGCTCCTGCCAAGGCTGGCGGCCGAGGCATTCGGCAGCCTGTTCATTGTGGTGGCCGGTCTCGGCGTTCCGCTGTTCACCATCCCGGACTCCAGCCCCCTGCCTGCTGCCCTTGCTGCCGGCCTGGCCGTTACCGCCGGCATGCTCGCTTTTTCCCACGTCTCGGGCGGGCACTTCAATCCGGCCATCACTGTGGGACACCTGCTGGCCGGCCGCATCCAGGCAGGCGCTGCTGCGGCCTACGCAGCAGCACAGCTGGGCGGGGGACTTGCCGGTGCCCTGGCACTGTTCGGCGTCCTGCGGACCCTTCCGGGCATCGCTGACAGCCGGACGGCTTTCGACACGGTCACCGCCGGTTTTGGCGAGCATTCCATCATCCAGGCTCCGCTGGCGGCGGCGCTGCTTCTTGAAATGCTCGGTGCCGCCATTATCGTCGCGGTCTTCCTGGGCACGTCCGGCAGGGCCGGCGCCCGCAGCAGGGAGGGCGTCCCGGGTAGCGGCGCCTCCGTCAGCCATGGGGCCGCGGCGCCCGTCGCCGTCGGCCTGTCCTTTGCAGTCCTGCTGCAGCTGGGACAGTCCGTAGGCAATCTGCCGTACAATCCTGCCCGCGCTGTTTCTTCCGCTGTCTTCAGTTCCGGCTGGGCCCTTGAACAGCTGTGGGTTTTCCTCGCCGCTCCGTTGGTGGGCGCCGCTCTTGCGGGGCTGGTGTTCAGAAGCTTCGGACCCGGTACTGACGACGTTCCCGGGAACACGCGCCCTGCTGCAGCACTGGAACCAAACCGATCGGGCGGGACCGATGCCTCGCCGGAAGCTGCGGGCGCCCCCGGGCACGTGCACCAGGGCGGGGACGGCTCCGGGCGGCCCGGCAGTGAAGCCCAGGAGTTCTTTGAAGGCAAGCGGGGCTGAGCCTTGGTGATGTTTGACGTTGCGCCGGTTGTCCGTGCCGGCCGATAGCTTAGGGACATGCGGTTACTTCACACATCCGACTGGCACTTGGGGCGGTCCTTCCACGGCGTTGGCATGCTGGATGCACAGCGCCACTTTGTCGACCAGCTGGTCGGAGCCGTCAGCCGGCACAGCGTTGACGTCGTCCTGGTAGCAGGCGACGTCTACGATCGCGCCCTTCCCGGCGTGGACGTGGTGAACCTGCTGGACGAGGCCCTGGTCCGGCTGACTTCGGCAGGAGCCAAAGTGGTGCTCACCAGCGGGAACCACGATTCGGCCATCCGTCTTGGTTTCGCCTCCCGGCTCCTGGAGCGCGGGGGAGTCCATCTCCGGACCAGGCCGGCGGACCTCGCCGAGCCGCTGCTGCTGCCGCTGGAGGACCCTGGGGCCGGGGATCAGGCCGCAGCTGTGGTGGCCATCTACGGCATACCCTGGCTTGAGCCGCGGCTGGTCGCCGAACAACTGGGGGTGGAAACTGCCAGCCACTTCGAGGTCACCCGTGCAGCCACTGCCTTGATCCGCGAGGATATCGAACGCCGGTCAGCTTCCTCCACTGTCCATCCGGTTGTCCTGGCGCATACATTTGCGAGCGGAGGGATCAGCTCGGACAGCGAACGCGACCTCAGCATCGGCGGCGTGGGCGCAGTCCCGCTGGATCTCTTTGACGGTTTCAGCTACACAGCGCTGGGACACCTGCACGGACGCCAGGCACTCTCGCCGCAGGTGAGGTACTCGGGCTCGCCCCTGGCCTATTCCTTTTCCGAGGCCACCCACAGGAAAGGCGGCTGGCTGGTGGACATCGGCACGGACGGCGTCAGTTCGGTGGCGGAAATCCTGTGGGAGGCGCCGCGGGCACTGGCGGTGCTGCGGGGTACGCTCGCGGAGCTTTTGGAAGCGCCTGAACACCAGTGGGCCGAAACCGCCTACTGCCAGATCACTTTGACTGATGCGCAGCGGCCGGCCAGGGCCATGGAGCGCCTGCGTTCCAGGTTTCCGGACACACTGGTCCTTGGGTTTGACCCGGAGGGCAGAGCACCTGCTGCAATCAGGAGTTACAGCAGCAGGCTTGCTGACGCGCCGGACGACCTCTCGGTGTGCTGCGGCTTCCTGGAGCACGTGCGCGGCAGGGTGCCCGATGATAACGAGAAGGCAGCGCTGGCATCGGCGCTCGAGAATGTGCGCGTCCGGGAGGCATCACGATGAGGATCCACCGCCTCAGCATTTCCGGTTTCGGTCCCTTTGCCGGCACCGAGGAGATCGACTTCGACAGGCTTGGAGCCCACGGCCTCTTCCTCCTCAACGGTCCCACCGGAGCGGGAAAAACCAGCGTTTTGGACGCCATCTGCTTCGCCCTTTACGGTTCGGTCCCGGGAGCCCGGCAGGACGGAAAGCGGCTCCGCAGCGACCATGCCGAGCCAACACAGGAACCCGCCGTCACCTGTGAATTCTCGGCGCAGGGCCGCCGGCTGGAAGTGACACGGTCGCCGGCCTGGGACAAGCCCAGCGCCCGGGGAAAGAACGGCTTCACCACGCAGCAGGCCAAGACCCTGCTGCGTGAACGGGTGGGTGGTATCTGGACGGAAAAGTCGGCCCGCAACGACGAAGCCGGCGCTGAAATACTGGCGCTGCTGGGCATGGACCGCGAGCAGTTCACCCGTGTGGTCCTGCTGCCCCAGGGGGACTTTGCTGCCTTCCTGCGTTCCAAGGCCACCGAACGGCTGGAACTGTTGCAGAAACTCTTCGGCACTGAGCGGTTCGAAGCAGTGGAACAGGACCTGTCCCGCCAGTCGCAGGCAGCCAGGGAAGAAGTTGCCCTTGTTGCCGGCCGGCTTGAACTGGTGGCGGCGCGGGCGGAGGCAGAAGCCGCCCGCCTGACCCTGAACGGAACCGGCGGCCCTCCGCCGGAAAATATCGCCGCAAGGCTGAGCTGGCTTGAGGATGCCGTGCGTGACCGCCAGCGGGAGCTCGCTGGAGCTGCAGAACTGGCCGAAACCGCAAGCCGGCAGTGCCGGGAGTCCGTGGATGAGGAAGCGGCGCGCGAGGAGAGGCGCCGCAGGCTTGATGCCGCGACGGCGAGGCAAACCGCCGCCGAGCAGCAGGCGCCGATCCTGGACGAGCAGCTCCTCCGGCTTGCCCGGCACCGAAAGGCTGCAGTCCTGGACGGGCAGCTGCAAAACTTTGATGCCAGCGCGGCCAGGGTCCGGAATGCAGCCAGTGCTGCCGAATCTGCATTCACCCTGCTTACCCTGGCTGCGGGGGAAAGCACGGAGCTGGCACAACTCGACCTCGAGCCGCAAGGAGCACGTGCTCCGGAGGCGGCTGGGCCGGCAGTCGGGGCCGCGGCTGAACTGGGGCGGCTCCGTTCCCTCCTCGCGGTAGTGGAGGCCAGACTTCCGGACGAGGACCGGCTGCAGGCACTGGGGAAGCGGCACAGCGGGCTGCTAAAGAAGCAGGAAGACCTGGCCCTTTCCGTTGCTGACAGCGGCCTGCGCCGGGAAAAGCTCCAGGAGGAGCGGTCCCGCCTTCAGGTCGGGCTGCAAAAACTCGAGCAGCGCGCGGGGGCTGCGGCCCTGCGCCGAAAGGAAGCCGCTGCGGCGGAAGAGCTGCTGGATGTTGTCCAGCGCTACGGGTCGGCGCTGGCTGCCCAGGAGGCAGTGAAGGTCCATTGGGACGAATTGCGGGAGAAGCAGCTGGAGGCGAAACGCCGCTGGCTGGACCTAAGGGAACTGCGGCTGGCCAACGCCGCAGCTGAGCTGGCGGCCAAGCTGGTGGCAGGGGAACAATGCCCGGTTTGCGGCAGCCCGGACCATCCCGGTCCCGCCTCGGGAGGTTCCGCCGGTCCGGGGCTGGCCCAGGAAGAGGAAGACGCCCGGCTTGAGTATGAAGCGGCGGAGGCAGCCTTCAGCCGCGTGGCCGAACAGCTGGCGGAAGCCAACCAGCGGGTGGCAGTGCTGGCCGGGCAGGGCGGTGACACTGCCGCGGACGACGCCCTCCGTGCAGCTGAAAATGCCCGTCTGGCCGCCGCCGATGCAGAAGAGGCAGTGGCAGAACTGGAATCGGTGCGCCTGCAACTGGATGAACTGGAGGCTGCTGTAGCGGCGGCAGAGGAAACCCGGTCCGGCGCAGAGTCGGAACTGGCGCGTACAGTTGCACTGCTGACCGACCTGACCGAACAGTACTCCGCCCTTGACCAGTCGCTGGCGGGGCTGCGGGGAGGGCACCGGGGGCTTTCCCAACGGCTGCGGGCGCTGGAGAATGCCGTGGCGGTGCTGGACAAGGCGGTGGAAGCGCAGGCCCAGCTTGAAACGGCTGAGGCACACGCCGGAGAGGCGAGGCAGCAGCTGGAGCTCGCGCTGCCGGCGGCCGGCTTTGCAACAGCGGATGAGGCCCGCGAACAGTTGCTGGCCGCGCCCGAGGCAGCGGCACTGGAGGCAGAAGTGCGGGCGGCGCAGGACGAGGCAGCCCGCGTAGCGGAACTGTTCATGTCCGAGGACATCGTGCTGGCGGTGGAGGAAAAGGACGCCGGTTATGACGTGGACGGCGAGCGGCTTGCCGCCCTCCGAGACGCTGCCGCCGCTGCCCTGCAGGAGGCACGGGACGCGGACCTGGCTGCGGGCCTGGCGGCCCGGTGCCTGGCGTCGCTGCAAGGTCTCAGGGCAGAATACGAAGAACTGGCAGGGGCGGCACGGCAGCCTGCGGAGCGGGCGCAGATGCTGGCCGGGCTGGCCGACGCCGCCGCCGGCCGCGGCGAGAACACCTACCGGATGAGCCTGAACAGCTATGTCCTTGCCGCCCGCCTGGAGCAGGTTGCCCTCGCAGCCTCAGAGCGCCTGGTTGCCATGAGCGATGGAAGGTACCTGTTGCAGCACACTGACGCCAAGGCAGCACGCGGCGCAAAATCCGGGCTCGGCCTGGAGGTGGTGGACCAGTGGACGGGGCACCGCCGCGATACCTCCACCCTTTCCGGAGGAGAGTCATTCATGGCCTCGCTGTCCCTGGCGCTGGGCCTGGCCGATGTGGTTCAGCAGGAAGCCGGCGGAGTGGAGATCGAGACACTGTTCGTCGACGAGGGGTTCGGGAGCCTGGATGAGCAGTCCCTCGAACAGGTCATGGACGCCCTCGAAGGACTGAGGGATGGCGGCCGGGTTGTCGGGCTGGTAAGCCATGTTGCGGAGATGAAGCAGCGGATCGGAGCCCAGCTCCAGGTCCTCAAAGGCCGTAACGGGTCAACCCTGCGGATTTCGGACTCCCTGGAGGCGCCAGAGTAGTTCGACGCCGGGATTACGGAAGGCCCCCGCCGGCAGCCCGGAAATGCACCGGCGGCAGGGAAAGCACCGGCGGCAGCACGGCAATGCACCACCGGCGGGCCGGATATACTGTGACAGTTACCGGGTTGCGCGCATCGGGAGGAGGGACGATGCGCATGATCTTTGCGAGCCCGGAATGACTTCACACACTTCACCTGCCGGCACCGAAGCCCTCCCCGCCGGCACTCCTTCTGCACAGGGGAAGACCGCGGATTCCGCCGCTGGCGGGCCCTTCTCCCGCAAGAACCCGGCCTCCCGCGGCAGATTTGCCCGGTTGCCTCATCTGGCGGGCCGCAGCTTCATCCCCCTGGGTTTGATTGCCCGGCTTCCACTGGCCATGCTGACGGTAGGGACGCTCACCCTGGTCACGTCTGTGAGCGGCTCATATGCGCTGGGCGGAACGGCAGCGGGGGCGGTGGGCATTGGTTCAGCCCTTGGTGCCCCTGTCCTTGGAGCCGTTGCCGACCGCCGGGGGCAACGCCCCGTGCTCTTGGCTGCCGCCCTTCTCAACAGCATCGCCGTCGTGGCTCTCATCCTGGCCGCCCTGGTAACGGGAGGGGCCGGAGGATCCACAGTGGCCCTGCTCGCCGCCGCCTTTGCGTCCGGGGCCAGCTGCCCGCAGGTCGGACCACTGGCCCGGGTCCGTTGGATGGCCCTCACCTCCGGCGGGACTGCTGCCGAGAGGTCGCGGGACCTGGACACCGCCCTTTCCTATGAAAGCACCGCCGACGAAGTGACCTTTGTGCTGGGGCCTGCGCTGGTGGGGATCCTCGCCAGTTTGGTGGCTCCCTGGCTGCCGCTTGCCGTGGCGGTGGCGCTCACCATAACGCTGGTTCCCGCGTTCGCTGTGCACCGGACCCACCGCGCAGTCCAGACCCACCGCCCCCGGGAACACGGTGGCGATGAAACGACGCGCGGAAATCACCTGCACCGCTCCGGACCCGGCGCCCCGGCAACCAGTACAAACGCAATCAGCACAAAGAGGGCCCGCGGACTTCCGCCGGCCGTGGCGCTGCCGGTGCTGGCCATGGTCTGCATGGGAACCTTCTTCGGCTCGACGCAGGCTGCGCTGAGTTCGTTTTCAGCGGGCTTTGCCGGCTCGGAGGCGGCGGGCCTGCTGTATGCAGCGATGGGGCTCAGTTCAGCGGTGGCAGCACTCTCGGTTGCCTATTGGCCCCGTCGCTTCAGCCTTTCGTGGCGATGGATGCTCTGTGCCGCGCTGATGGCGGCGCTGGCCCTGCTGCTGCTCCTGCCGTCATCGATGCCTGCAATGGTGGCGGCGCTGCTGGTCCTGGGGCTCCCGGTGGGGCCGGTCATGGTGACGGTGTTTGCGGTAGGGGGCACGTTGGCTCCGGCTGGACGGCTCGGCACGGTGATGACCGCACTGGCCAGCGGCATCGTGGCCGGCACTGCACTGGGTTCATCCCTGGGCGGCCATTTTGCCGAGGCATCCGGCTACACTGCCGCCTTCCTCGTCCCTGCCTGCGCGGCAGCGGCATTGGCGCTCCTGGGCGCGGGAGCCGCCGCCGTGCTTCACCGCAGCCGCGCCTGGGCCCTGAAGGCGTGAGGTAACCGGGGTGCTCCGCGGGAGCACCCCTGGCACGGGGGTTCCTACGCCAGTTGCTTCTCGATCCTGCGGGCGCTCTCGACGAGGGCGGCACCCACTGCAACGGGTTGATGGGACGAGCGTATGTAGACGACGGCGAGGGCGGCCGGCCGGGCGCCGGGAACCCGGATGGGGGCGGCCAGGGAGGAAACGCCGGGGATGACCTCGTCGTGGCTGGCGGAGTATCCGGTTCGGCGGGCCTCTGCAGCCTCGGGACGGTAGGGGATGCCGGTGGCCAGCTTTTCCCATTCGGCTTCAGTGAGCGACGACTGGATGGCAATGCCGGGTGCGCCGGCGTTGATGGGGTGGCGGGTGCCGGGATGCTGGGCAACGGTGGCTCCCGAATGCCTTGGCTCGACGGTGAGCAGGGTGATGCAGTCATGATGGTCCCACACGGCCACGAAGGCCGTCATGTCCAGACTGTTGGCGAGATGCGTCAGTTCCGGGAGGGCCGCCGCCTGCAGGCTGCGCGAAACGCCGCGTGCCAGCACCGCGAGCCCGGGACCGGGCTGGAAGCGACCGGCATCGTCCCTTACCAGCAGCGAGTGGTCCTCAAGCGTCCGGAGGATGCGGTATGCCACCGACCTGTGCACGCCCATTGCTTCTGCCAGTTCCGCTATGGTCAGCGGCCCCGGCGCGGCTGCCAGGATCTCCAGGACACGGATTCCACGGGAGAGGGTCTGGGAGGGGGAAGCCTGCGCCGGCGCTGCTCCGGCCGGGGCTGCGGCGGTGGAATTCATGGTGTCCATCCTAGGTGCAGCTACTGAAGGTGCCGCCCCCTCTTGTCATGGTCTCTCAGTCCGGACATGTTCTATATTGAAACAACGGTTCCAATATAGAACTGCTCCGCGCGACGGTCCATCCGTTCTTAGCGTGCGGCCACCAACGCCAGCGGCGGCAGAGGCGTTTGGTGAAGATAAAAGTTCCACCGGACCGTGTTGTGTCTCACATTTTCGTAGTACCCTGCTTACTAACTGACCGTTCTGTCGGTAATTCTGAGGCGACCCGGCAGCGCTGCTGCCTTGAACAATGGAGTTTCAATGACCACACCTTCCAAGGTGGACACCCTCGCCGGTCCCAGTTCCCGGCGGGAGGAGCGCAAGGTCCTCGCCGGCACCCTCGTTGGCACCACCATCGAGTGGTACGACTTCTTCATCTTTGCGCAGTTGACCGCAACGCTGCTGTCACCGCTGTTCCTGGCGCCGCTGAACCAATCAAACCCCGGGCTGGCCCAGATCCTCTCGTTTGCCCTGATTGGCATCAGTTTCCTCTTCCGGCCCCTGGGCGCGGTCGTTGCCGGCCACCTGGGTGACCGCCTCGGCCGCAAGGCCATGCTCGTCTTCACCCTCGTAATGATGGGGGCAGCCACCGCCCTGATCGGCATGCTGCCCACCTACGCGCAGATCGGCGCCTGGGCTCCCGTCCTGCTGATCACGCTGCGCGTGATCCAGGGTTTCTCGGCCGGAGGCGAGTGGGGCGGAGCGGCGCTGATGGCCGTTGAGCATGCACCCCTGAACAAGCGAGGCCTGTTTGGTGCCTATCCGCAGATCGGTGTGCCGATCGGCATGATCCTGGCCACCGGGCTGCTGTTCTTCCTCAACAGCAGCATGTCAAAGGAAGACTTTGCGTCCTGGGGCTGGCGGGTGCCGTTCCTGCTCTCCATCATCCTCATCGTGGTGGGTTACCTGATCCGGCGGGCCGTTGCCGAGAGCCCGGTCTTCCAGGAGATGGCTGCGCGGAAGCAGGAAAGCAAGGCACCCCTGGGTGAACTGGTCCGCAAGCACAAGAAGCCGGTCCTGTACTCCACCATGATCTTCATTGCCAACAACGCCGCAGGCTACCTGCTGATTGCCTTCTTCATCGCCTACGCCACCAGGACGCTGCAGATGCCCACGCCCCAGGTGCTCCTGGCCACCACGCTCGCATCCTTCGGCTGGCTGATCTTCACCCTGGCCGGCGGCTGGCTTTCGGACCGGATCGGCCGGGTCAAGACCTTCCTGACGGGCTACGCCATCATCTTTGCCTGGATGATCCCGATGTTCGCCCTCATCGACACAAAGAACATCTGGCTTTATGGCCTTGCCCTGTTTGTCCTCACCATCGGACTCGGATTGTCCTACGGCCCCATGTCAGCCATGTATGCGGAGATGTTCCCCGCCAACGTCCGGTACTCGGGCATCTCCATCGGGTACGCGTTCGGCGCCATCCTGGGCGGGGCATTCGCCGCAACCATCGCGGAAGCCCTGCTTCAGACCACTAAGTGGACTGGTTCGATCGGCATCTACATCATGATCCTGTGCGTTATCTCGGCCATCGGTGTGGTGCTGGCCAAGGAGACCAAGGGCAGGCCGCTGGGCGTCAGCCACCACTAGGAGCCAGGGAGCCAACGCGACAGGCCGGCACAGCCAGCCGCGGCACAACCAGCGGAACAACAGCAACGACGGCGGGCGCGGACCGGGGCGGTCCGTGCCCGCAGTCGTGTTCGACCACGCCTCCAGGTCCCGCCTGCCTGCGTGACGCGAAGCTGTCCGCGTCCGGAGGCGTCTGCCGGCCTGACCGCCCGGGGCACCACCGGAGGACGGCTACTGCTTGAGCAGATTGATTGCGTCGTCGTCGCCCAGCTGCTCGAAGTGACGGTAGAAGCTGCCCACCGCCCGAAACTTGCCCGGCAGGTGCAGGCACAGCACGGCGTCGCACACCCTCTCCACGGAGGCCTCAGCCTCGATCGAGCCGACCGGTGCCGCTGCCACCACCGTGGCTGCGCCGGCCTCCCGCACTGCTTCCACGGCTGCCCTCATAGTGGCCCCGGTGGCCAGGCCGTCATCTATGAGCAGGGCCGTCTTCCCCGCCAGGTCAAGGTCTGCCCCCGGGTAGAGCTCCACTCGGCGGGCCAGCTCTGCGCGTTCCCGCTGCTCCACCGCGTCGAGCCACTCCTGCCGAATGCCGCGTTCCAGGACCCGGTCCAGCAGGGGCTTGTTGACCAGCCGGACGGTGCGGCCATGCACCCAGGCCAGCGCCCCGTAGGCGGTTTCTTCATGGCCGGGAATTCCCAGTTTCCGCACCAGGACCGTCCCCAGCGGCAGGTAAAGCGCCTTGGCAACCGCAGCTGCCACGGGGATGCCGCCGCGGGCCAGGCCCAGGACCACGGAATCCGGCCGCTCGCGGAACTGGGTCAGGAGGGCAGCAAGCCGTTCTCCGGCGTCCGTGCGGTTCTCGAAATAAGTGCCCATCAGGCTCCTGGCTTCACGTCTGCAGGGCGGGGAACTAGACAGCCAGGAAGGAGATGGCCGCCTGCTTGAACGCCCTGCTGGTGACGGCATTCGTATGGTTCCGGCCGGGAAGGATCAGCTGCTCGGCCGTGGAGCCCGCCTTCCGTGCCAGTTCCGCGAGCTGCGGGAGGCTGCCGATCCGCTCGTCCTTCTCGCCGGCGACCAGGAGCATGGGCACATGGGGAACTGCCCCCGAGGGGTCGTAGGGCTCGGCCTTGATGGCTTCCACCAGGGAAAACAGCGCAAAGATGTTGTTGCCGGGAAGCAGCAGGGCCATCTTGAGGAGGCGTGCTGTGGACTCGTCTGCAATAGGGGTACCGTCAGCCAGGTAGTCCTGCGCCGCCCGAAGATCGAACTCGGCAAGGGGATCGGAAATATTGGGGCCGCCCAGGACAAGGCGGTGGACGATCTCCGGCTGGGTGGCCCCAAACTCCCACGCCAGTCGGGAGCCCAGCGAATAGCCCACTACGTCCAAACCGCTGGAAGGGTCGCCGTCCTGCACAGGCCGCACGCCGGCGTCGAAGGCGGTCTGCAGCAGGTCCGCCCTGATCCTGCTGGGGGAGTAGGAATCCCGGTCCTCCGGCGCGCCGCTGCAGCCATGGCCGGGCAGGTCCATGGTGATCACGCGGCGGCCCGCTTCCAGCAAGGCAGCCACCCAGCCGGTGTCCTCCCAGTTGAGTTTGCTGGACGAGGAGAACCCGTGCACCAGGAGGACCGGCCGCAGTCCGGCGTCGGCGGCCGGATCATGCACCCCCACGTAGAGCTGCGGGTCTGTGCCTTCCACGGTGTGCGTCTGCTCTTGGCCGGTGTGCCTGCCGCTCATGCTCTCATCCCTCATCAAGTACGGCGCCCGGGCAAACCCGGCGCATCGGTGCCTCGCGCTTTGAAATTACTCTACCTGCCGGGGGACCAGGCACTCCCGGCCCCCACCAGGCGGCAGTGCGGACTTCACCCCGGGCGGCGCCGGGCGCAGCTTTGCGGCCCGAAGGCGGCAGTTGGTGCTGCCTACCCTGGCGCACGCGTTCCCTTGCCGAACCGGGCACCCGCTGCGCAGGCCAGGGCTATGCCGGCGATCAGGCCAAAGGTACTGAAGAGCTGCAGGCGGCTGCTCTCGGCGCTGAAACCCACAGCGAAAATAAGGCCGAGGAGAACAAGTCCCAGGATGGTCAGGGCGGGAAAGCCCTTCATGCGCAGGGGCATGGGCAGGCCTGCGCGGTCTGCCCGCCGCCGCAATACCAGCTGCGACACCAGCGCACTTCCCCACACCACCAGGCAGGTGGAACCCACCAGCTGGAACAGGGCGGGAAGGATCCGTTCCGGGAACAGCAGTTCCAGCACCGTGGCAATGAACCCGAACGCCACCGATACCCATACCGCCGGCACGGGCACTGCCGCGCGGCCCAGGCGGGACAGGAAACGGGGTGCCGCGGAGCGTTGCGCCAGGGAATAAGCCATCCGCGAGGCTCCGTAAAGGTTGGCGTTCAGGGCGGACAGGAGTGCGACGACGGCCACGAGGGTGATTGCTGTTCCGGCGCCCGGGATCCGGGCTGCGTCCAGGACGCCGGCGAAGGGAGACGCCAGGCTTTCCGAGGTTGCCGGGAGGACGGCAGCGATGACAAAAACAGAACCGATGTAGAACACAAGGATCCGCCACACCACGGTGCGGATTGCCGAGGCAACGCTTCGCTCCGGGTCCTCCGTCTCCGCTGCGGCGACGGACACTATCTCCGTTCCGCCAAACGCGAAGATCACGATGAACAGCGCGGACGCAATTCCGCCGAGGCCCTGCGGGGCGAAGTCACCGGTGAGGTTGGCCAGGCCGCGGGACGGGGTGTCGGGCAGCAGGCCCAGGAGCAGCGCGGCGCCCACTGCAAGGAACAGCACAATGGCCACTACCTTCAGGAGGGCGAACCAGAACTCGAATTCACCGAAGTTCCGGACGCCCGCAAGGTTGATGCCGGTGAAGGCCACCATGAACGCCAGTGCCAGTGCCCACACCGGAATGGCGGGCGAGACGGAGAAGAGCAGTGCGGCGGCTCCGAGGGCTTCGGCCGCGATCACCACCACCAGTTGGAGCCACCAGAGCCAGCCGATGGTCGCTCCGGCCGTGTTTCCGAGGGCGCGTTCCGCATAGACGGAGAAGGCCCCGCTGTTCGGGTTTGCGGCCGCCATTTCCCCCAGTGCCCACATGACCAGGATGATGAGTGTTCCGGCCACCAGGTAGGAAATGAGCACTGCCGGGCCGGCGGCCTGCACCCCAGCGCCTGAGCCCAGGAACAGTCCCGCCCCGATGGCGCTGCCCAGGCCCATCATGGTCAGTTGGCGGGGCTTCATGTTGTGGACCACGCGTCCCTGCGGGCGGGGCGTTGTGGACTTCGTCGTCATCATGCAGTGAACCTTCTTGGGGTTTGGGGGCTCCTTGTGTGACCACTCGAATTTACCGCCTCCAGCCATGGCCCGTTGCCACGCCCGGGACTACTGCCGCCGCTTGCCGCCGCGGGCCGGGGCGACCCCTGGTCGCGGCAGGGCCAGTGGACCCGCGCGCGGCGGCGCTTCCACACGAGCAGGAAACATTGGCTATTTGGCCCTTCATGCACCTAGAATCAGTTTTGGTCAGAATGACCATAACTAGCCGGGTTCCTCCCAATGGCCGAACCCCTACTGATTGAAAGGCGGTGGCACCATGTACTACAGCTCAGCGAATGTCTCAGAGCGCCAGGCTGCGCCGCCGTCACTGGCCATCTCCACGGTCATCTTCGCGCTCCGGCCCAGCGAAAGCTCCGGCCGGCCAACGCTCTGGCTGCCCCTTGTCCGCCGCATCCGCGAGCCCTTCAAAGGCTTGTGGGCCCTTCCCGGCGGCCCCCTTAGCCACGCGGAATCGCTTCAGGACGCGGCGTCCCGGAACCTGCGGGAGACCACCGGCCTTGCGCCCAGCTACCTGGAACAGCTGTACGCGTTCGGCGGACTCCACCGGTCACCTACCCAGCGCGTGGTGTCGATTGTCTACTGGGCGCTGGTCCAGCCCACCGAGGCTGCCTTGGCGGATGAATCGGAAAACGTCCGGTGGTTCCGGGCGGACCGGCTGGCGGAGCTCGCCTTCGACCACAACGCCATCGTGGACTACGCCCTGTGGCGCCTGCGCAACAAGCTGACCTACGGGTCTGTGGCGTACCACCTGCTGGGCGAGTACTTCACCCTCGCCCAAGTCCGCGAGGTTTATGAAGCCGTGCTTGACCGGCAACTGGACCCCGCCAACTTCCGCCGGCAGCTCAAGGCCACCCCTGAAATCGAAGAAACCGGCGAATACCTCCAAGGCGGCAAGCACCGCCCCCCGCGCCTCTACCGCTACACCGGCCGGCCCGGCCTTGACCCAGACAACAGGAGCACACCATGAGCAGCGTCAACACAGCAATCCAGCTGATCACGCGCGAACAGGCTGAAAACGGCACGACGGCGAAGGGCGGCACCTGCAGCCCCGCCCTGGCCAAGGGCCCGTGGGACTACGACCTCGCTGAGGCGCTCGCCGGCGTCCCCGCCTACGGACCGGGCGCCTCCAGCTCAGACGTGGCGCCGGCGTCCACGCCCCGGCAGGGCCAGCTGCCGGAGGAGTACAAGCTCGCCAGCGATGCCGAGCTGGGCGAACGCATCCGCGCCGCCAAGGCCGTGCTCGGGGACCGTGCCGTCATCCTGGGCCACTTCTACCAGCGCGATGAAGTGATCCAGTACGCGGACTTCGTGGGCGACTCCTTCCAGCTGGCCAACGCAGCACTGACCAGGCCGGACGCGGAAGCAATCGTCTTCTGCGGCGTGCACTTCATGGCGGAGACAGCGGACATCCTCTCCGCACCCGAACAGGCCGTTATCCTGCCCAACCTGGCCGCGGGCTGTTCCATGGCGGACATGGCTGACGCCGACTCCGTGGCCGAGTGCTGGGAGCAGCTCGAGGAGCTGTACGGTACCGAGCCCGACGCCGAGGGCCGGGTTCCGGTCATCCCTGTCACCTACATGAATTCCTCCGCTGCCCTCAAGGCCTTCTGCGGGGAGAACGGCGGCATCGTCTGCACCTCCTCGAACGCGAAAACTGTCCTGGAGTGGGCCTTCCAGCGGGCGCAGCGGGTGCTGTTCTTTCCCGACCAGCACCTGGGCCGAAACACCGCCAAAGCCATGGGTGTGCCGCTGGAACAAATGCCAATGTGGAATCCGCGCAAGGACTTGGGCGGCAATGACGAACAGTCGCTGCTTGATTCCCGGGTCATCCTTTGGCACGGGTTCTGCTCAGTGCACAAGCGCTTCAATGTGGCGCAGATCGAGAAGGCACGGGTTGACTACCCCGGAATCCAGGTGATCGTCCACCCCGAGTGCCCCATGGAAGTAGTGGACGCCGCCGATGCTGCAGGCTCAACGGACTTCATCAAGAAGGCGATCGCGGCGGCTACCAAACCCACCACTTTCGCGATCGGCACGGAGATCAACATGGTCAACCGGCTCGCCGCTGAGTATCCGCAGCACACCATCTTCTGCCTGGACCCCGTAATCTGCCCCTGCTCCACCATGTACCGGATCCACCCCGGCTACCTCGCCTGGGTGCTTGAGGAGCTGGTGGCGGGACGGGTAGTCAACCGGATCACCGTAGGGGATGCGGTCCAGGACAACGCCAGGACCGCGCTCGAACGCATGCTCGCTGCCAGGCCATCGTGAGCCGGGAACCTGCCTTTCGTCCCCGGGTGCCGAGGCTGATCGTCGTCGGAAGCGGCATTGCCGGACTGTATGCGTCGCTGCTGGCTGTCGACTCCGGCGCCTCCGTTGTCCTGCTGACCAAGGGTGAGCTGAACGAAAGCAATACGTGGTATGCGCAGGGCGGCATCTCGGCCGTCCTGGATCGTCCGGCTCCCGGCGACACCATAGCT
Source organism: Pseudarthrobacter sp. NamE5 (assembly GCF_005796225.1). Taxonomy (GTDB): domain Bacteria; phylum Actinomycetota; class Actinomycetes; order Actinomycetales; family Micrococcaceae; genus Arthrobacter. The sequence goes on along the minus strand of NZ_VAHO01000008.1, from coordinate 94,385 downwards.
GCCCACGTCCAGGACACGCTGCAGGCAGGGGCAGGCCATTGCGATGCCGCCGCCGTGCAGGTGTTGTGCACCGAAGCACGCCATGACATCGCCGGGCTGCAGCGGTTCGGAGCGCACTTCGATATTGCCGGCGACGGCGGCCCGGCGCTGGGGCTGGAAGCAGCCCATTCAGCCCCCCGCATCCTGCACGCCGGGGGAGACGCCACCGGCGCCAGAATCGCCGCAGCACTGATCCGGTCGGTGCTGGCGCGGCAGGCGGACGGAAAGATCACGCTGCTGTCCGGCGCACAGGCCACAGCGCTCCGGCTGTCATCCGGAAGGGTGGACGGCGTGGAATACCTCCGGGACGGGCGGCAGCACACCCTCATGGGCGACGCGCTGCTGCTGGCCACCGGGGGAGCGGGCCAGGTGTTTGCGCAGACCACCAACCCCGCCGTTGCGACGGCCGACGGCCTGGCGCTCGCCGTCCGGGCAGGAGCGGCAGTGGCCGACCTCGAGTTCTTCCAGTTCCATCCCACCTGCCTCGCCCAGGAGGGCCGGGTACAGGAGGGCGGCGTGCAGGAAGGCTGGGCGGAGGAAGCGGGCGCCACCAGAGACACCAATAACGGCCTGAACGGGGAGCCCCTGCTGATCTCCGAGGCCGTGCGCGGCGAGGGCGCAGTCCTGGTTGATGCCGGCGGCCGCCGTTTCATGACCGCCTACCACCGGGACGCGGAACTCGCCCCGCGCGACGTAGTCTCCCGCAGCATTGCCCTGCACCTGGCCAAGCTGGGTGACCCCAACGGACATGTGTACCTTGATGCCCGCGTCATCGAGCAGGCCAAAGGGCCGGGTTTCCTGGCCCGCCGGTTCCCCACCCTCACCCGGCGGATCCTCGACGCAGGCTTCGACTGGACCCGCGACCTGGTACCCGTGGCGCCGGCAGCACATTACTGGATGGGCGGAGTGGTCACCGACCTCCTCGGCCGCACCACCGTTCCCGGGCTGTACGCTGCCGGAGAGGTTGCGTGCACCGGTGTCCAAGGTGCAAACCGGCTCGCCAGCAACTCCCTCCTTGAGGGACTCGTCTTCGGCCGCCGCGCTGTTGAATCTTTCCTCTTTGGTGGCTCTGACTGGGGAGCGCCTGGCGGTGCTCCTCCGCGTACTCCCCACGATCCCCCCAACCTCGCAAGCTCGGCCGACGAGGGACTGGCACCTTCAGAGCTTTTCCCCTCCAACACGGCGGCCGAACCGGGTGTTTCGGCAGGGAGCACGGCCGCCAGCTCCGATGGGGGAAAAGAAGTGTTCTCGCGGGAGGCTCTGCGTCGGTTGATGACTGCCAAAGCCGGGGTGCTTCGGAGCGGGAAGCTCCTGACCGAGGCGGCGGAAACCCTTGACCGGTGGACCGCCGTCGTCCATCCCGACGCCGTTCCCGCCGGCAATGCCGACCCCGTGGGGCACGAGGACCGCAACCTGCTGCTGGCGGCCCGCCTGCTGGTGGCAGCAGCCCTTGACCGCACTGAATCCCTCGGTGCCCATTACCGCAGCGATGAACCTGAAGAAGCCTATGCACTCCGCCCGAAAGCGAGCCTTGTCCGTGACTGAAAACTTCGTGATTGATCCGCAGGCAGCCAACGGGCAGCGCTTCGATCTTGCCCTGCCGTCGGCACCCGTCCGCGAGATCCTGGAGCGTGCCTTTGCGGAGGACGCCCCAGCTGGCGATATCACTTCCCAGCTGCTGATCCCGGCCGCCGCCCGGGCCGCTGCCGTCCTGAACGCACGCGTGCCGGGCGTCTTTAGCGGAGCCACCGTCTTCCGGGACGCAATGCTCCTGGTGGATCCGGAGACGGAGGTGGAACTGCTGCTGGCGGACGGGGACAGGTTCGACGCCGGCACCCACCTTGCCCGGGTCAGCGGCCGCGCGAGGTCTGTGCTGCTCGCAGAACGGGTGGCACTGAATTTGGTCCAGCGGATGTCCGCCATCGCCACCCGGACTGCTGAATTCGTCCGGCTCACCGAAGGGACGCAGGCACGGATCACCGACACCCGGAAAACAACCCCGGGCCTCCGCATTCTCGACCGGTTTGCGGTGCGGTGCGGGGGAGGCTCCAACCATCGGTACAGCCTCTCCGATGCGGTGCTGGCCAAGGACAACCACCTGGCCGTGATGACCGGAGGGGATGCAACCAGGCTCACTGAACTGCTGATGGCGGCCAAAGCCCAGCTGGGGCACACCACGCACTTCGAGGTGGAGGTGGACCGCCTGGACCAGATCGAACCTGTCCTGGCAGCAGGCGTGGACACCATCATGCTGGACAACTTCACATCGGAGGAGCTCAGGGCCGGGGTGGCTTTGGTGGCAGGGCGTGCGCGGGTGGAAGCCAGCGGCAACGTCAACCTCAAGACTGTTTCCGGAATCGCCGGCACCGGGGTGGATGTCATCTCCGTCGGTGCCCTCACGCACACCGTGGCAGCCCTGGACCTTGGCCTGGACGTGGAACTGACGGCTGGGTGATAACACTGTGATCTTCCTGGATGCCGCCGCCACCACCCCCCTCCGCCGTGAAGTGCTGGACGCCATGTGGCCGTACCTGACCGGTGACTTCGGGAACCCCTCAAGCCATCACACCCTGGGCGAATCGGCTGCGCATGCGCTGGCGGGGGCACGTGCCACGGCGGCCGCCCTCCTGGCCTGCCGCCCCGGTGAGGTGACGTTCACCTCCGGAGGCACCGAAGCGGACAACCTGGCCGTCAAAGGAATTGCCCTGGCGCGGCAGGCCGCAGACCCCGCCTTGAACCGGGTGGTGATCAGCGCCGTCGAACATCCCGCTGTGGAGGAGTCCGCACGCTACCTTGAACGCTTCCACGGATTCAGCGTCGACGTGGTGCCCGTGGACGGCAGGGGGCAGGTTACCCCGGAGGCGCTGCTGGCAGTCCTGCAACCGGAAACAGCGCTGGTGAGCATTATGTATGCCAACAACGAAGTGGGGACAGTTCAGCCGGTTGCGGAGCTGGCCGCCGCTGCACGCCATCTGGGAATTCCCTTCCACACCGATGCCGTCCAGGCCGCGGGCTGGCTGCCCCTGGATACGAAGGCGCTGGGTGTCGATGCGATGAGCATTTCCGGGCATAAGCTCGGGGCGCCGAAGGGCAGCGGCCTGCTGTTTGTCCGTGGCCGCACCAGGATCGAGCCGCTCCTGCATGGGGGTGGACAGGAACGCGGCCGCAGGTCGGGGACCGAGAACGTGGCCGCGGCAGTGGGCCTTGTCACTGCCCTCACGCTCGCCCAGGCCCGCCAGGTGGAGGAACGACGGCGGGTGGCGGCATTGCGCGACACCTTCATCAACGAGGTCCTCACCGGTGTCCCAGGAGCCGTCCTCACCGGGCACCCGGTTCACCGACTGCCCTCGGTGGCCTCGTTCTGTTTCCCCGGGACGAGCGGAGAGTCGGTACTCCTGGAGCTGGAGCGCCAGGAGGTGTTGTGCTCAAGCGGTTCAGCCTGCGCAGCCGGATCCGACGCCCCGTCTCCCGTCCTCACTGCCATGGGCTTCAAAGCCGAGGTGGCACAGACAGCGGTGCGCTTCAGTTTCGACTCGGCAGTCACGGCGGAAGACCTCGGCACCGCTGCCCGCGCCGTAAGCCAGGCAGTAGCCACGGTACGCGCCCTCGGCGGCTAGAAGCCCAGGACTGGAAGTACGGCGGGCTGGAGGCCGGGCCAGGGCTGGAAGTCAGCGGCGCCTGCGGAAGCAGCTTCAGGTTCAGTAAGGCCCGCTAGTAAAGCTCTCCTACGGGGATGTCCACGGCCAGCCGGTTGGAGGGCCCTGCCAGCGGGCACGCCCAGGCCTCGTTGTAGGCGCAGGACGGGTTGTAGGCAAAATTGAAGTCCACAACAAAGGTGGCATCCGGTCCTGTCCCGCTGACACCGTGGAAGGCTCCCTTGATGGTGTCCAGCAGGTAGCGGCCTGCGCCGTAGCTTCCGCCGGACTGTCCGGCCGTGGCGTCGCGGAAGGGTACGAAGATGCCCCCGCCGTACCCCCGCAGCTTCCACACGGCGAGCTGCCCCATCTCCGGAAGATCAAACGTGCCCAGCCTGACGAAATTAACCACTCCGTCAGTCCCGGTTTCCACGCTCATTTCCCGGCCGGCGCCTTCTTTGGTCAGCGGGATGTGGAAACGGTAGATCGGATCATAGTCGGCCGTCTTCAGGCCTGAGAACCGTGCCTTGCCCGCGGCAGTCAGCGGGGAGGCAGGGTGGGTGGCGAACATCAGGTCGCGCTGGTGGCGCCAGTACAAATGCGCTTCCGATGGACTATCCGCCGCGATCTTCCGGACGTTGGCGTAGAGGGCGAAGGTCCGGAGCCGCCAGTCGGCGATGTCGACGGCGGAAATGTCCGCCAAATCTTCTTCAGCCGTGCCGTGGTGCGCTTCCATAGGCAACAGCCTAGTCCCCGGTACCGCAGTTGCCCGTACGACGGCGACACGCACCTCTGGTGTCCGGCACGTGGTGTCCGGCGTGGCTTGGTGGGGACGGGGTGGGACAGGGGGAGCCGGGAAACGCCGTACCAGCTCACCTTCCGCCGCTGTCCCCTCCGGTTAGGCTGGCTGCATGAGAGGCATCGCAACGACAGCTGTCCGGTACGCAGCCGTGATTCTGGCCGGCGCGCTCACGGCGGGCTGCTCAGCGGCGTCGGACGGTGGCCCGGGCTGGACTGTGGAGCCGAACGCAGCCGGCACCTCCGCTTCGGCCACCGCATCTGCACCTGCCTCCGCGTCCGGATCTGCACCGGACGAAGCCTCCGCCCCGGACGGGGCTTCCGCAGCAGCCACGCCCGGCGCCAGTGCCTCCGCAACACCCCAGCCCGGCGCCACGGCGTCGTCCTGGAAGACCTTTTCCGACCCCGGCAAAACCGTGAGCTTTGAGCTGCCGGAGCAGTGGATAGCCCAGTCAGTGTCCCCTGAGGAGGGCAGCCTCCCGGGTGCCCTCAAGATCGAGGTGAAGAAGCCGGATGGCACCTTCATGGCTGCGCTGCGGACGGGCCTGCCGCCGTCGTCCGTTGAATGTCCTGACGGCGCACGCCGGGCGTACACCGTGCTCAGCAGCGTCCCGGCAGAGCTGTCCGCCGAAGGCGGGGAGGGAACCATTGCGCCCCGGGTGGTCTTCCGGGTCATCCAGGGGTACCGGTATTCCGGGTCGTACGGCATCACCAACGTTGTGGGCGGCGCGGACGGACAGGCCTGCCAGCTGCACAACATCCTGCGGGGGCCTGCGGGCCAGGGGGACTACTCGTTCGGGGACGTGGTCACGCTCAGAGCGTTCGCGCCGGATGAGAAAGTGGCGCCCGCCAAGGCTTTCAACACCCTGGAGGAGGCCGCCAGGTTCGTTGGCGGGAGCCCGGACTTCGCCAACGTCCAGCGGATGCTAATGTCTCTGGAGATCAAGGACTAGTCCCGTTGCCGGCCCACATCACTGGCTGACCAAGCGGCGGCTTCCTTCCCCTGCCGACACCCCCGGAGAGTCATGGAACGCACTGTTTCCGCACGCCTGGTTTTCACAACCACAGCCAACACAAAAGTGGCGATGGCCATAGCCGCAGCGAAGAACGCCGGCTATTCCTCCTTCGAGGAAAACCTGTCCGTCACTGCAGGGGGCGGGCAGGTTCCCGTCAGCGAGGTACCCGACCATCACGGCGGCCGGCTCCACTATGTGGAGTTCGCGGAGCCCGCCGAGGTGACGGTGGAATACTCAGCTACCGTCGTCGGGAAGGGCCGGCCTGAGGAATCCGGTCTGGCCGACCGGATCCGTTACGTCCGGCCCAGCCGGTACGCGGAATCGGACCGTCTCCTGCCCACAGCCTATGCCGAGTTCGAGGGTGTGCAGGGCGGCAGGCTGCTGCATGCCGTGCGCGACTGGGTCAATGGGGAATTGCGCTACCTCAGCGGCTCCTCACGGGGGACGGACGGGGCGGTGGAGACCCTCCTCAGCCGGCGCGGAGTGTGCCGGGACTTCGCCCACCTCGCCATTGCCCTGCTGAGGTCGAAGGACATCCCTGCCCGCCTGGCCGCCGTGTACGCGCCGGGCCTGAGCCCCATGGACTTCCACGCCGTAACAGAGGCGTACGTCGAGGGCGCTTGGCACGTTATCGACCCCACGGGGCTTGCCCCCCGGGAGTCCATGCTGCGCATTACCGCGGGGCGTGACTCGGCCGATACTGCGTTCCTGTCGACGGTGGGCGGAAGCCTGATCCTGAACCAGATGAAGGTGACCGCCGTGGTTAACGGCGACCTGCCGGTCGAGGACCCAGCCAGGCTGGTGGCGCTGGGCTAGCCGTCCGGGCTGGGGGCTGTCAGCGCCTGGGTTGCGCGGGGTTGCCCGTCCTGGGCTTACCGGCTTTGCTGTCGTTTCCCCAGGGAGCTCCGCAGCTTGTCCGTCAGCCGCGTAAGTTCCTTCTGCTCCTCCGGTGTCAGCGCCGGTGTTACCAGCGCCGAAATGTCCCGGATGTGTTCCCGGCCGATCTCCTTTTGGAGTTCACGCCCCTCGTCGGTCAGCTTCAGCAGCACACCCCGGCCGTCCTCGGGCGCAGGCATCCTGGCCACCAGCCCGCGCTTTTCCAGCCGCTCCACCAGGCGGCTCAGGCTGGACTGGCTCAACAGCACATGGTCGTTAAGCTCATTGAGCCGCAGCCAGCCGGACGGACAGCGGGACAGCGTGAACAGGACGTCGTACTCGTTCACGGGAAGCTTCCGGAAGGCTGGTCCGGACTGCAGCCTGCGCATCACGGCCACCTGCGTCCGGAACAGCGACTCCCAGGTCTCCGCCGCCAGCCGTACCGGAGATTCGGAACCTCTGCCTGCCATTACGCCTCCGCCGCGGACTTCTCAGCCTCCTGGGCGGCCAGTGCGGCAGCAACGCGGTTGGCGTGGGTGGGCGGCTCCGGAACGTGGGCAGGCTTGAGGGCAGCGTATTCCTTGCGCAGGACGGGGAGAACTTCCTCGCCGAACAGGTCCAGCTGCTCCAGCACGGTCTTCAGTGGCAGGCCGGCGTGGTCGATCAGGAACAGCTGGCGCTGGTAGTCGCCGAAGTACTCACGGAACGTGAGGGTCTTCTCGATGACTTCCTGTGGACTGCCCACGGTCAGTGGGGTCTGCGAGGTGAAGTCCTCGAGGGACGGCCCGTGCCCGTACACCGGCGCGTTGTCGAAGTAGGGCCGGAATTCCTTGACGGCGTCCTGGGAGTTCTTCCGCATGAAGAACTGGCCGCCCAGGCCGACAGTCGCCTGGTCCGCCTTGCCGTGGCCGTAGTGCTCGTAGCGTTCACGGTAGAGGCCAATCAGCTGCTGGTAGTGCTCCTTGGGCCAGAAGATGTTGTTGGCAAAGAATCCGTCGCCGAAATAGGCGGCCACCTCCGCGATCTGGGGAGTGCGGATGGAGCCGTGCCAGACGAAGGGGGGAACGCCGTCGAGCGGGCGCGGGGTGGAGGTGAAGTTCTGCAGCGGCGTGCGGAACTTGCCGGACCAGTTCACCGTGTCCTCGTCCCACAGCTTGCGCAGCAGGCTGTAGTTCTCAATCGCGAGCTCCACGCCGTCCTGGATGTTCTTGCCGAACCACGGATAAACGGGGGCGGTGTTGCCGCGGCCGAGGACCAGGTCAACGCGGCCGTCAGCCAGATGCTGCAGCATTGCGTAGTCTTCAGCGATCTTGACCGGATCGTTCGTGGTGATCAGCGTGGTGGCCGTGGAGAGGATGATGCGCTCGGTCTGCGCTGCGATGTAGGCCAGCGTTGTGGTGGGGGAGGAGGAGAAGAAGGGCCGGTTGTGGTGCTCGCCCAGGGCGTAGACATCCATCCCGATCTCTTCGACCTTTTTCGCGATGGTTACGGAGGCCTTGATGCGTTCGTTCTCCGTGGGGGTCCGGCCAGTGGTGGGGTCAGTGGTGATGTCGCTGACGCTGAAGACGCCGATCTGCATGGTGTGCCTTTCCGTTCCTGGACTGTCCTGGCTCGGTTCCAGTGTAGTCCAATTTAGATGCATTTGCATCTACCGCCGGGTATAACGCATCCCTCGGGAAAATATTCCTCAACTGCTATTCGGGGCTGCCTGGCCTGGCCCGGCGGCCACTGGTCTTCGGAACCATGCCGGTGGTCCAGTCCCGGAACTCCTCATCGACGTTGGCGCCGGGGCTGTACTCCGGGCGTTCCTGCAGTTCCCGGAGCAGTGCCTTTTTCTCGCGCCTGCCCTCCACCAGCCTGTACAGGACTGGCACCAGGACCAGGGTCAGTGCCGTGGAGGAGATGAGTCCGCCGATCACCACTACAGCCAGCGGCTGGGAGATGAACCCGCCGCCGCCGGTGAGTCCCATCGCCATGGGCGTCAGGGCGAACACGGTGGCGAGTGCAGTCATCAGGATGGGACGGAGGCGCTGCCGGGACCCATGGATGATCGCATCCGCCACGCTCATGCCGGGGCGTCCGTCCCGAGGTTGGCGGTACTGGTTGATGAGGTCGATGAGCACGATGGCATTGGTCACTACGATGCCTACCAGCATCAGCATGCCGATCAGCGACGGAAGCCCCAGCGGCACGCCCGTCACAAGAAGCAGCGCCACCGCACCCGTGGCCGCGAACGGAACCGAGACCAGCAGGATCAGCGGCTGGATGAGGGACTTGAAGGTGGCCACCATGATCACGTACACGATGGCGATTGCCGCCAGCAGGGCCAGTCCGAGTTGCTGGAACGACTCCTGCTGCTGCGTGGTGGCCCCGCCGATTTCAGCGGTGGCACCCGGCGGGAGTTGGACGTCCTCCAGCCGCTTCTGTACTTCGGCATTTACAGCGCCCAGGTTGGAACCCGACGGCGTGACGGAGACACGTGCCGTGCGCTGGCCGTTGCTGGCGGTGATGGACACGGGCACGTCAACCTGTTCCACCGAGGCGATGCTGGCCAGCGGCACCGGGCCTCCTGCCGCGGGAAGCGGGATGCGACGGACCGCGTCGATGCTGGTGAATTTGGTGCCTTGGCCGATCTGCACCGGGAAGTCATTGGTGTCGATCCGGACTTCGCCGGCCGGAATGGGGCTGATGGTGGAGGCCAGGACCCCAGCCACCTGTTCTTCGTTGAGCCCGGCTGCCACAGCCTTTGCCCGGTCCACCTTGACCTGGACCACCGGCTGGCTGGCGGCGAGGTTGGTTTGCACCTCGCTGGTTCCCGGCACGCCGGTCATCGCGGCAACCATGGTGTCGCTGGCTTTCCGAAGGTCGGTGCTGCTGGCGGCCTTGAGCGTGATGTCCACAGTGGACGACGTGCCGAAGCCGCCCTGCTGGGTTCCTACCGAGACTTTGCCCGAATCGGGCACCTTGGACAGTTCGCTCCTGACGGTCTCCTGCAGCTGTTCCTGGTCGGCCTTTTCGTCCGTGACCACGGTGAAGGTTGAGTTGGAGGAACCGGTGGAAGTAAGTGCTGCGAAGCCTGCCTGGGCGTTGCCGGAGGTCACCTGGACATCCTTGATGCCGTCGACGCCGCGCAGCACTTCCTCCAGCCGGATGGCTGCCGCGCTGGTGTCTGCCAGGCTGGTGCCGGCCGGCAGTACCTGGCGCACCGTGAGGCTGTTCTGGCCTGAATTGCCCAGCAGGTTGGTGGCCAGCAGCGGAGTCATGGCTGCCGTGGCACCGAGTACCAGGACGGCGGCAACCAGTGTGACCACGGGATGTTTCTGCGTCTTGGTGAGGATGGGGAGGTACCCCCGCTGGAGCCTGCTGCGCTGTTCTGCCTCCAGCGCCCTCGCACGGGCTTCGGCAGCTGTGCGGCGGGCGGCTGCGGCGTTTGGAGCAGCGGCCCCGGGCGCAGCGCCGGTGTTTTTGAGGAACCAATACGCCAGCACCGGGACGATGGTCAGCGAGACCAGCAGCGAGGCCAGGAGCGCCATGGTCACGGTGAGGGCAAAGGGCCTGAACAGTTCGCCCGCCAGCTCACCCACGAACGCGATGGGGAGGAACACCGCCACCGTGGTGAGTGTGGAGGCCGTGATCGCCCCGGCGACTTCCCGGATGGCGGTCAGGATGGCGGTGGCTTTGTCCTCGCCGTAGCTGAGGTGCCGCTTGATGTTCTCGATCACCACGATCGAGTCGTCCACAACCCGGCCGATGGCGATAGTGAGTGCGCCGAGGGTGAGGATGTTGAGCGAATAGCCCGTGGCTGACAGCCCGATGAAAGTGATCAGGAGCGAGAGCGGAATGGATACCGCGGTCACCAGCGTGGACCGGGCGGACATCAGGAAGACCAGGATAACCGCCACAGCGAAGCCCAGGCCCAGCAGGCCCTCGGTGGTGAGGTCCTTGATGGATTTTTCAATGAAGGGTGCCTGGTCGAAGACCGGTGTGAACTTGGCTTTCGAGCCAAGTTCGGCCTCCAGCTCGTCCAGGGTGTCCCGCACGTCATGCGAGATGCCCACAGTGTCGCCCTCAGGCTTTTTGGTCACCGACACCGCGAGCGTTTCTGCTCCGTTAGTGCGGGTGATGGAGGTCCGCTCGTCGTCCTTGAGTGACACGTCCGCCACGGCGCCGATAGTGGCATCGTTCCCGGCCCCGGCAAGAGGCAGCGCCTTGATCGCGTCCAGCGAGTCCACGGGGCTGCCGATCTGCAGGGACAGCGTCTTGCCCTGTTCTTCAAGAGTGCCCGCGGGGATCAGGTCGCCGTTGTTGCCGAGGGCATCCCGGATGGAGGTGATGGTGGCCCCGGAGGCCGCCATGGCCTCGGGGCGGGGAAGGATTTCGATGTGCTGGGTGGCGCCGCCAGTCACGTCGGCGCCCCGGACGCCGTCGATCTTCAGCAGCCTGGGTACGCTCAGCCGCTGGAGGTCGGCGTTTAGTTCGCTGAGGCTCCTGTCGGAGGAGACCGCCAGGAAAACGATGGGGAAGTCGTTGATACTGCCCGCAAAGGCCTGCGGCTGGACGTCCTCCGGGAGATTTCGCTTGGCGTTGGAGATGGCCCGGTCAATTTGGTTCCGCGCGCGGTCCAGATTGGAACCATACGTAAAGACCATGGTGATCTGGGAGACGCCGTTGCGCGACGTGGAGGAGGTGGATTCCAGCCCCTCCACGCCGTTCAACGCAGTTTCGAGCGGCGCGCTCACCTGCTTGTCCACCACCTCGGGGGAGGCCCCGGGCATGGCAGTCAGCACCGTGATCTGGGGGAACTCAATGGATGGGATGAGTTCCTGCTTCAGCGACGACATGGTGATCACGCCGAACACGGAGGCGAAGACGGTGACCAGTGCGATCAGGGCCCGGTTCGCGAGGGAAAGTTGAGCCAGGCGGAACATCGCATGATCTCCTGTGGGGTTAAGTGGCTGATACGGACCCGCAAGCTGCGGTCCGCCGACCCCGGCAGGGTCAGCGGCTGGCCGAAACGCTCTCCAGCTGAAGTGATGCCGCCGTCGCCTTCTCCAGCTCGATGGCCAGGTCCGGGTTCTCGTCAAGCTTGACCCCGTAGCCGGGCATCATGTCCCTAAGCTTGGACTGCCACCCCTTGAAGTTCCGGGGGAAAGCCTTCTTCAGCAGTTCGATCATGATCGGTACCGCAGTCGAGGCACCGGGAGAGGCGCCAAGGAGCGCTCCGATGGAACCGTCGCGGGCCGCGATCACTTCAGTGCCGAACTGCAGGATGCCGCCCTTCTGCGGATCTTTCTTAATGATCTGTACACGCTGGCCGGCGGTGATCAGTTCCCAGTCGCCGTCCTTGGCTTCCGGGTAGTACTCCCGCAGTGCCTCCACCTTGTCCGTGTGCTTCTTCATCACTTCCTTCACCAGGTATGCGGTGAGGTCCATGTTGTCCTTAGCCACGGCAAGCATGGGAATGATGTTTCCGGGCCGGATGGACAGCGGAAGGTCGAGGTAGGAGCCGTTTTTCAGGAAGTTCGTGGAAAACCCTGCATAGGGTCCGAACAGCAGTGAGCGCTTGCCGTCCACGTACCGCGTATCCAGGTGCGGCACGGACATGGGGGGAGCTCCCACCGACGCCTGCCCGTAGACTTTGGCGCTGTGCTGTGCGGCGATGGTCTCATCAGTGCAGCGGAAGAACTGCCCGGAGACGGGGAAGCCGCCGTAGCCCTTGCTTTCCGGGATGCCGGAGGCCTGGAGCAGGTGCAGGGCACCCCCGCCGGCGCCCACGAAGACGAACTTGGCGTGGATCTTGCCGTGTTCCCCTGACTTGGGATGCTTCAGCGAAATGTTCCAGCCGCCGTCGGAAGCCCTTGAAACGTCCGTGACGTCGTGGCCGTAGTTGATTTCGACGCCGTTGTTCCCCAGGTAGGTGGTCAGCTCACGGGTCAGTGCCCCGAAGTCGACGTCGGTGCCCTCGGCGGCGCGGGTGGCTGCGATGCGCTGCTTCGGGTCACGTCCCTTCACGATCAACGGAGCCCACTTGGCGATCTGGCCGTGGTCCTCGGAGTACTCCATGGTGCGGAACAGGGTGTGGGGCTTCAGGGCCTCGTAGCGGGTCCGCAGGAACCGGGTATGGTCCTCGCCGATCACGAAGCTCATGTGCGGCACTGTGTTGATGAAGCGCTTGGGTGAGCCGATCAGGTTCTGGTCCACCAAATGGGACCAGAACTGCCGGGAAAGCTGGAACTGTTCGTTGATGAGCAGCGCCTTGGAGGGGTCCACCGAGCCGTCCCTGGCTACAGGGGAGTAGTTGAGTTCGCAAAGGGCAGCGTGGCCGGTCCCGGCGTTGTTCCAGGGGCCGGAGCTTTCCAGGCCGGGCTGGTCCAGCCGCTCAAAGAGGGAGATGGTCCAGTCCGGCTCCAGCTGCTTGATGAATGCCCCCAGCGTGGCGCTCATGATGCCGCCGCCAATCAGGACGACGTCGGCATGTGGGGTCTTGGAAATAAAGGTCACGATCAGTCTCCGATTGCAGCGGCTCTGGCTGTCACAGAATATCCCCGGGCGCGGGCATACTGAAATTGAGGCGGTCCGTCAAGGTTTTAGCTGCACCTTCGTGAAAACTTCATTTAAGACCGGTGAGGCGGGATAGCTCAGCACCCGGTCGGAAAGGGCCAGCGCGGAGATGGGAAACGCCACAGGGACGGCGGGGACTGTGGCCGCGATCTGGGCGTTGATGGTGTGATATTGCTCATCCCGTTCTTCGCCCTCCGGCATCCCGCGCGCCCGGTTGATCTTGGAGAAGACCTGGGGATCCTGGTACCCGAACTCGCCGTTCTTCTCTCCGAAAAGAGGGCCAACGAAGTTGTCCGCGTCCGAGTAGGAGCCGTTCCATCCCAGGAGGTGGAGGGCATGGTCGCCGGGGGACTGCACCTTCTGCAGGTAGCCGTCGGACCACTCAACGGGAACCGGCTGGATGTTGAACCCAACCGCCGTGAGCTGCCGGCTGATTTCCGCGTAAACCTTCTCCGGGGTGGGCAGGTAGGGCCGGGTGACGTTCAACGGATAGTAGAACTTCAGTTCCTCGCCCGCGTACCCGCCCTCTTTGAGGTACTCCTTGGCTCTGGCCGGGTCGTGGCCCAGTTCCGGCGCATCGTTGTTGAATCCGCTGATTTTTGGCGGGACGAACTGTGTGGCCCTTGCTGTGTTGTCGATAAAGAACCTGCGGATCAGGGTTTCCTTGTCGATCGCCATTTCGATCGCCTGCCGGACCTTGAGGTTCTGGAGCACGGGGATGTCCTGATTGATGCCCACGTACATTACCGAGAACGGGTCGCGCTGGACAATCTGCTTCCCGCGCTTGACGAGCTGGTCAAAGTTGCCCACTGTGACGGCGTCATAGCCGTCTATGGTGCCGTCCAGCAGCGCCTGCAGCCGGGCCTGCGGATGGTCGTAGGCCAGGAAGTTGATGGTGGCAATCTGGCCCCGTTCACCCCAGTAGGACGTGTTGGTGGCCAGGGTGACACTCCCTTCGTCCCACGACGCAAGACGGAACGGACCCGTACCCACAGGATTGGTGCCGAAGACGGAGAGGGTCTGGCCGCCCCGGTTCTGGTCCAGCACATCAGCCGTGCCGGCGGTGAGGGCGGCCGGTGAAGCGATGGCAAAGGCAGGAAGGGTGAGCGCCTGCAGGAACGCGGTGAACCGCTGGGAAAGGTCGATCCGCACGGTGTCCGCTGACACTGCCGTGCAGCTCTTGAAGATGGAGAGCTCCGGCTCGTCCGAGTGCGCCTTGAAGACCCCTTTGAACGAACTGCCCGGGGCCTGCCGCCTCAGCGCCTCCGGGAAAGCGAACCACCGGTTGAAGTTGACGCATACGGCGTCGGCATTGAACGGGGTGCCGTCCTGGAAAACGACGCCGGACCGGAGCTTAAAGGTGTACGAGCGGCCTTCATTGGATTCGGTCCATTCCGTTGCCAGCAGGGGAGTGGGTTTGCCCGTGGTCTGGTCAACGCCCACCAGACCCTCGAGGATCTGTCGGGTGATGCGCTGCGACTCGACGTCGCTTGAGAGGGCGGGATCCAGGCCCAGCGGCTGGGCAGCAGTTCCGAAGTTAAAGGTGGCGGCCGGTTCGGCGGCAGGAGCGGGGCTGGGGGAGCCGGACGTTGGCGAGGGGGCCGGGGTGGCTGTGCAGGAGGTGATGCCCAACGCCAGGAGGACAGCGCCAGTCTTGATGACTGTCCGCCGGGACATACTGCTGGGCACTCAAACATCACCTCTGGATCTTGCGGCACCGCCGCCTGCGGACCGGACCCCAGTCTAATGGACGTCCCCTGCCGTTCCTGGGCGTTCCCCGGGACGCCGACAGCGAAGCCGGGGGCGTCTTCGCGGAGCCACCCCCGGCTTACCTGCTGGAACAGATTGCCTGCAGTTGCTGCTACTTCGGCATCAGCACCGAGTCGATCAGGTAAACGGTGGCGTTCTTCGTCTGGACGCCGCCGCAGATAACGTTGGCCTCATCCACCTTGAGTTCGTCGCCGCTGCCGGTAACCGTCACGGATCCGCCCTGGACGGTTGCGTGCGTGCCCGCGATCATGTCGGGGGTGATCTGGCCGGGCACCACGTGGTAGGTCAGAATCTTGCTGAGCAGGGCGTCATCGGTCTTCAGGGTTTCAATGGTGGCTGCATCGATTTTGGCGAAGGCATCATCCACCGGTGCGAAGACGGTGAACTCGTCCCCGTTGAGAGTGTCCACCAGGTCAACCTTGGGGTTCAGCTGTCCCGAAACCGCGGACGTAAGGGTCTTAAGGATCGGGTTGTTGGATGCGGCAACGGCCACCGGGTCAAGGGCCATGCCCTCAACCGAACCTGCGCCGGTGGGCACCTGCTCTGCATACGCAGCGCAGCCCGGACCCACCAGGTTGGCGGCGGGATCCATGGCGCCGGCCGAGGCGCCGGGGGAGGAGGTGGCCGACGGGGAGGGAGCCATGCTGGAGGCCGAGGGTGAGTCTGCGGGGGCGGAGGAGCCTGGCGTGGAGGCGGAACCGCCGCATGCGGTCAGGCTGAACAGAGCTGCGGCTGCAACGCCTGCGACGGTGAAGGTTGTGCGCTTGATGGTCGGCATTTCAGTTCTCCTTGGGTTGTGGCTTCTGCCCGCCGCAGACAGGATGTCCGCGGCACTCGGGGCTTTTCCGGTGGGCACCTGCCCGTGGCTGGTGTCTCACTGGGTATTCGGCCGGGTGCAGGATGCGGATGGGTAAGTCCAGGGAGATTTTTCTGCAGCAGACGTTAACGCGGTGATCCCCCGGCCAAAGCCGGGGGATCACATGGTGCGCAAGGGGGGACTTGAACCCCCACGCCCGAAGGCACAGGAACCTAAATCCTGCGTGTCTGCCAATTTCACCACTCGCGCAGGGCTGCCCGCCGCTTTCCAAAAGGGTCGACGGCGGATGCCAGAGTCCATTGTAGCCTTGCCAAGGCGGGATCCGGGGTCAGCCGCAGCAGGAGCCAGTGACGGGTCAGGAGTCCAGCTTCAGGTCCCGCCGCAGTTTGGCCACATGGCCCGTTGCCCTGACGTTGTACTGGGCCAGCGCAACCTTGCCATCCGGGTCCACCACGACAGTGGAACGGATGAGTCCCTGGTAGGTCTTGCCGTAGTTCTTTTTTTCGCCCCAGGCGCCGTAGGCCTCCGCCACGGAATGGTCCTCGTCCGAGAGCAAAGGAAAGCTCAAGTCTTCCTTGGCGGCGAACTTGGCCAGCTTTTCCACGGGGTCAGGGGAGATGCCCAGGACGTCGTAGCCCGCAGACTGGAGGGAAGCCAGGTTGTCCCGGAAGTCGCATGCTTCCTTGGTGCATCCCGGTGTTGCGGCCGCCGGGTAGAAGTACACGATGGTGTGGCGGCCCGTGCCGGGTGAGAGGGCCACCTCTGCACCTGAGGAATCCTTCAAGGTAAAGCCGGGCGCGTCGTCTCCGGCTACGAGTCTTTCAGCCAATGTTTTTCTCCTTGTTGCAGGCGGGACACAACAGCCTAGTAAGCAGGGGGAACCAGTGCTAATCACCACTTGGCTATACTTGCTGCTATGCCTGATATGGATCACTGGCCCACGGGGCGCCTATTGTCCACTGCTGCGCGCCTCGTCGAACACTCCTGGAATGAAAAACTCGGTGCTATTGGCCTCACCCAT
Organism: Pseudarthrobacter sp. NamE5; assembly: GCF_005796225.1. Classification (GTDB taxonomy): domain Bacteria; phylum Actinomycetota; class Actinomycetes; order Actinomycetales; family Micrococcaceae; genus Arthrobacter. The sequence continues at coordinate 77,852 of NZ_VAHO01000008.1, read as the reverse complement.
GCCGGTGTTATCGCCATTGAGGTTCTCGACGCGCAAGGCCCCATGACCCAGGCGCAGCTTGCCCAATACGTCCGTGTCCAGGCCCAGACCATGGGGAAGACGCTGAGCCGGCTGGAGTCGCACGGGCACATTGTCCGCGTCCGCAGCACGTCGGACCGCAGGAGCCATGTTGTGTCACTCACTGAGCGCGGCAAGGAGGCAGTGGCAGCGGCAGTGGAGATGGAACGTTCAGTGCTGGCGTCCGCGTCAATCGATCCTGATGTGCTCCGGCAGGAGCTCCAGGCGGTGGTGCGGGAGCTGGCCAGCCAGTTCGCCACCTCGCCCAGCGCCGAAGCCCTGGTTGACAACACTCCCTAGACATTTCAGGCGGCCCCGATGCTGCCCCGGCGTGTCCCCAACTTGTTCAGGTCGGGGCCACGCCTTTTTTGTGCTCCGGCCATGGCCGCCGAGAAATGGACGGGGCCCGACATCAGGAGCGCGTCGGTGCTAACAGTGGGGAGGCAACAAAAAAGCCTCCGACCCACATTGCTGTGAGCCGGAGGCTTTTCTCCCTGGTGCACCCCCCGGGACTTGAACCCGGAACCCATTGATTAAGAGTCAATTGCTCTGCCAATTGAGCTAGAGGTGCATTCCTTTTGCTTTGATCGCCGGGCTTTTCTTTCCCCGTTGACCTCCGCAACGACATGAAACTCTACACGAACTTTTGGTTCATGTGAAATCGGTGCGGAGTTGAGGGCCCGGCTTTTCTGTCGATGGCAAAACCAGCAGAAATCCGCGGTTTCCGGACTCACCGGGAGGCTCTAACGGCCTCCTGGTTGCCCGTCCGCGGGGGCTTGGGCACGCGATAAGGGCTGTGAATTGGCACACAGAACCCGTTCGCCTGCCCGCCCATTTGTGGAACTGTCCGCCGTCGCCTTACAGGCGTTTCCGCCGCGGAGCCCGGAACCCGGCCGCTTCCGCATGGGCCTCGGACTCGAACCACACGTCCGCCCTGGCCTGGTCGTAGTCAGGGTGCTCCTCGCCGTAGTAGACCATGGCTCCGGCATCACCCTTCACCCGGTAGTCTGCCGGTCCGCTTCCGTCAGCTGCGGGGGCGGCTGAGCCGGCACCGTAGGGCTCTTCTGCCGCGAGGTGCCCCGCCGCTTCGTGCGCCGGGGCGGACTGCGGCTCCCCGGTGTGGTCCGCTCCGGCCTCCACCAGTGCCGAGGACTGGGTGCGGTCTGCAGTCTCGGCAGCGGCGGCGGCCGCGGGAACAGCCCCTGCCTGTCCTGAATCCGGCGCCTGGTTTGCTGCCATGCCCTGCCCGGTGGTGGCCGGTCGCGCCGGCGTCGGGGCACTGACCTCTGTACCGGCGTCATCCAGGTCCTCTACAGCGGCCGTTTCCGCACCGGGGAGGGTGGGGGCGTGCGGATCCGTGTACTCAGGATGGTGGACGGGCCGGCCTCCGGCAGCTGCTGCGTCCGGCGCAGGTTCCGCGGGGCCCGCCACCGGTGCGGCTTCTGCCCGGTGCGCGGATGCACCGGCCATCGCGGCCGCACTTTCCTGGCCGCGTCCCTCCGTGCCGCCAGAGGCCTTCCCGGCCGTGTCCTTGATCGCGTCGTTCCCGCCGCTGCCCTGGGGAACTGCGGACGAGCCGGAGCCGGATGCTTCCGACCACTGGGTTTCCCACTCGGCTTCGTCCCGCCGGCGGTGTTCTTCCCGGCTTGCTGTGGACGACGTGAAGGAGTCTGCCCCCGTGCTTCCCGGGCCGCCTGCAGCTGCGGGCGCCGCAGCAGTTTCAGCGGGCTCCTCCGCAGTGGCCGGTGCGGCTGGTTCGGCAGCCCGCCCAAACCCTGCTGCGCTGGCAATGCCGGTGGTCCCGGCGGCTTCGGCGGAGACCCCAGTCCCGCCGCCAGCGGACAGGGCCCCGTCCGCACGGCTGCCCTGAGTGCCTGGCGCACCTGGCGCCCTGGAAGAAGTACCATCCTTCGACGCACGGCTGCGGTTCAACAGCCACCAAACGACGCCGGCGAGGAGAACAATAAGAATGATCCAGAAAACGAGATCCACATCTAGCCCTTCAGTCGGGATTTCCAAGCTGTCCTGCCCCGACGCTACGTCTGGTCGCCACGGCTGTCTAGGTTCATATAAGGCAAACGCACGCCGCATGGCGGGCCGGACAGCCGGAACGTGAGGTGTGCCACAGGCATTGGGGAGTGCGAGGGGCCTCGTCTCACCATCTGAGATGGAAGCCCAGCCTTCGATGGGAAATTTCCCGTTTTTCGTCCCGGAGGCGCCAGTTCTGTCATCCAGCGGGTCCCGGAGCCATAGACTTTCCCTTATGAGTGACACCCAGACCGCAACCGAGAACAAGCCTGACATCAAACCCCGGAGCCGGGTGGTGACCGACGGTATCCACGCTGCACCGGCACGCGGAATGTTCCGGGCAGTAGGCATGGGGGACGACGACTTCGCAAAACCGCAGGTAGGCGTTGCAAGCTCGTGGAATGAAATCACTCCATGCAACCTCTCCCTGAACAGGCTTGCCCAGGGCGCCAAGGAAGGCGTTCACGCAGGCGGCGGTTTCCCGATGCAGTTTGGGACCATTTCCGTTTCAGACGGCATTTCCATGGGGCATGAAGGCATGCACTTCTCCCTGGTGTCCCGTGAAGTCATTGCCGACTCCGTGGAGACGGTCATGCAGGCTGAGCGGATCGATGGCTCCGTGCTGCTGGCGGGCTGCGACAAGTCCCTCCCGGGGATGCTCATGGCTGCGGCCCGCCTTGACCTCTCCAGCGTCTTCCTCTACGCCGGCTCCATCATGCCCGGCTGGGTCAAGCTTGAGGACGGCTCCGAAAAGGAAGTCACCCTCATTGACGCCTTCGAGGCGGTTGGTGCCTGCGCCGCGGGCAAAATGAGCATGGAGGACCTCACCCGCATCGAAAAGGCCATCTGCCCGGGCGAAGGCGCCTGCGGCGGTATGTACACCGCCAACACGATGGCCTGCATCGGCGAGGCGCTGGGCATGTCGCTGCCCGGCTCAGCCGCACCGCCCTCGGCAGACCGCCGTCGTGATGAATTTGCCCGCAAGTCCGGCGAGGCAGTGGTCAACCTGCTCCGCCAGGGCATCACAGCCCGGGACATCATGACCAAGAAGGCCTTCGAGAACGCCATCGCGGTCACCATGGCGTTTGGCGGTTCCACCAACGCCGTGCTGCACCTGCTGGCGATCGCCCGCGAAGCCGAGGTTGAACTGACCCTGGACGACTTTAACCGCATCGGCGACAAGATCCCCCACCTGGGCGACCTCAAGCCCTTCGGCCGCTATGTCATGACAGACGTCGACAAGATCGGCGGCGTGCCGGTGATCATGAAGGCGCTGCTCGATGCCGGCCTGCTGCACGGTGACTGCCTCACCGTGACGGGCAAGACGGTCGCCGAGAACCTCGAAGCCATCAACCCGCCGGACGTTGACGGCAAGATCCTGCGCGCGCTGGACAACCCGATCCACAAGACCGGCGGCATCACCATCCTGCACGGCTCCATGGCGCCCGAAGGTGCCGTGGTGAAGAGTGCCGGCTTCGACGCCGACGTCTTCGAAGGCACCGCCCGCGTCTTTGAACGCGAACAGGGTGCCCTGGATGCCCTGGACAACGGCCGGATCCATGCCGGCGACGTCGTCGTGATCCGCTACGAAGGCCCCAAAGGTGGCCCGGGCATGCGCGAAATGCTCGCCATCACCGGCGCCATCAAGGGTGCAGGCCTTGGCAAGGATGTGCTCCTCCTAACAGACGGGCGTTTCTCCGGCGGCACCACAGGCCTCTGCATCGGCCACGTTGCCCCGGAAGCGGTCGACGGCGGCCCCATCGCCTTCGTCAAAGACGGCGACCGTGTCCGCGTCGACATCGCGGCACGCAGCTTCGACCTGCTGGTGGACGAGGCCGAGCTCGAGGCCCGCAAGGTGGGCTGGGAGCCGCTGCCGGCGCGCTACACCAAAGGCGTCCTGGCCAAGTACGCCAAGCTGGTGCACAGCGCCAGCACAGGGGCGTATTGCGGGTGACGCCTTCCCCGTGCGTGCGGCGCTGAGCGCCGCACGCACGGGGCCCCTCGGTGCCACCCTTATTAAGCCGTTCCCGGCTTGGGTAGGCTGCTGAAAGTTTTGGTCCTTTCGCTGATCGGATCGTTTGGTGGACAATGATGTCCACATGGTGAGATCGGGTAGCGCCTCGTTGACACGTATCTCACCAGAGGGAAAACTGAACGCATGACTTTCGTTACCGCCGGCACCGTCGTCGTCCTTACCAAGCGCGTGGCACATTAGCCTCCTCCGGTAACGAACCGTCACGCGCAACCCCTCGAAGAGCCGCTCAGGCTGAGGGGTTTTTTTATTTCCCGTTGTTTCCATGAACCACAGATGATCCACAAGGAAGAGTCCGATGAGCAAAGGATCGCCCATCAGCCCCTCGCTGATGGCCACCAAGTCCACTGGAGCCACCAAGGCTCCGGAACGCGCCGACCGGACGGCTGACCATGCCGCCGTCGTCGCCGACCTTGCTGCCGTCTCTCCTGTCCTTGGGCCGAACAAAGTTGTACCCCCAACGGTGATGACCGGCTCGCAAGCTATTGTCCGCTCGCTCGAAGAACTCGGCGTCGACGATATTTTCGGTTTGCCCGGTGGCGCGATCCTGCCCACCTATGACCCCTTGATGGCCTCCAGCATGAACCACGTGCTGGTCCGTCACGAACAGGGAGCCGGCCACGCCGCGCAAGGCTATGCCATGGTGACCGGGCGGGTAGGCGTCTGCATCGCCACCTCGGGCCCCGGCGCCACCAACCTCGTTACCGCCATCATGGATGCCCACATGGACTCCGTGCCGCTGGTTGCCATCACCGGGCAGGTCTCCAGTGGTGTCATTGGCACCGATGCTTTCCAGGAAGCCGACATCGTGGGCATCACGATGCCCATTACCAAGCACTCCTTCCTGGTGACCGACCCCAACGACATCCCGCACGTCATGGCCGAAGCGTTCCACCTCGCTTCCACCGGACGCCCCGGGCCCGTCCTGGTGGATGTGGCCAAGGACGCCCAGGTGGGGGAGATGACTTTCTCCTGGCCGCCCAAGGTGGACCTGCCCGGCTACCGGCCCGTGACCCGTGGCCACAACAAGCAGGTCCGCGAGGCAGCAAAGCTGATCGCCGCCTCCTCCAAGCCCGTGCTTTACGTGGGGGGCGGTGTGGTGAAGGCGCACGCCTCTGCCGAACTGCGTGCCCTGGCGGAAGCTACCGGAGCGCCGGTGGTCACCACCCTGATGGCCAAAGGTGCCTTCCCGGACTCGCACCCGCAGCACGTTGGAATGCCCGGCATGCACGGCAGCGTTTCCGCCGTGACTGCCCTGCAGCAGGCAGACCTCCTGATCACTCTGGGCGCGCGCTTCGACGACCGTGTCACCGGCGTGCTCAAGACGTTCGCGCCCATGGCCAAGGTGATCCACGCGGACATCGACCCGGCCGAAATCTCCAAAAACCGGCCCGCTGATGTCCCCATCGTTGGATCCGTCAAGGAGATCATCCCTGAGCTCACCGACGCAGTCCGGACCCAGTTCGAGGCCTCCGGCGTTCCGGACCTCACCACCTGGTGGGCCTTCCTTAACAACCTCAAGGAAACCTATCCTTTGGGCTGGACTGAACCGGAGGACGGCCTCACGGCCCCGCAGAAAGTCATCGAACGCATCGGCGCGCTGACCGGTCCCGAAGGGGTTTACGTAGCCGGTGTGGGCCAGCACCAGATGTGGGCCGCGCAGTTCATCAAGTACGAGCGCCCCCACGCATGGCTGAACTCCGGCGGGGCCGGCACCATGGGCTACGCCGTTCCGGCAGCGATGGGCGCCAAGGTAGGCGAGCCTGACCGTGTGGTTTGGGCGATCGACGGCGACGGCTGCTTCCAGATGACCAACCAGGAACTGGCCACCTGCGCGATCAACAACATCCCCATCAAGGTGGCTGTCATCAACAACTCCTCGCTGGGCATGGTGCGGCAGTGGCAGACACTCTTCTACGAGGGCCGCTACTCGAACACGGACCTGAACACCGGCCACGACACCGTCCGTATCCCGGACTTCGTCAAGCTGGGGGAGGCCTACGGCTGCGCCTCGTTCCGCTGCGAACGCGACGAGGACATCGACGCCACCATCCAGAAGGCCCTCGAAATTAACGACCGCCCTGTAGTCATCGACTTCGTTGTGAGCCCCAACTCCATGGTGTGGCCGATGGTGCCCGCCGGCGTGAGCAACGACCAGATCCAGGTTGCCCGCAACATGACCCCGGAATGGGAAGAAGAGGACTGACCATGAGCCGCCACACACTTTCCGTTCTGGTCGAAGACAAGCCCGGCGTCCTGACCAGGGTCGCCAGCCTCTTCGCGCGCCGTGCCTTCAACATCAACTCACTGGCAGTGGGCCCCACCGAGGTTCCGGGGATCTCCCGGATGACGGTGGTCGTCGACGCCGACGGCGACCTCATCGAGCAGGTCACCAAGCAGCTCAACAAACTGATCAACGTCATCAAAATTGTTGAGCTCACCTCTGAATCTTCCGTACAGCGAGACCACATCCTGGTCAAAGTACGTGCAGATGCCGCAACACGCCTGCAGGTAACCCAGGCTGCAGACCTGTTCCGCGCCGCCGTCGTCGACGTGTCCACAGACTCGTTGGTGATCGAGGCAACCGGTACCCCGGAGAAGCTCGCAGCCCTGCTTTCAGTGCTGGAGCCCTTCGGCATCCGCGAAATCGTGCAGTCCGGCACCCTGGCCGTTGGACGGGGATCCCGCTCCATGAGTGACCGGGCGCTGCGTTCCGCCTAGGCAATATGGCCTGGGCCGGACCTCCGCCCGTAACCGCAGCACCACACAACACACATCGAGAAAACCACTCAAGAGGAGTTACGCAAGTGACTGAAATGTTCTACGACGACGACGCCGACCTGTCGATCATCCAGGGTCGCAAGGTTGCCATTGTTGGCTACGGATCCCAGGGCCACGCCCACGCGCTCAACCTGCGCGATTCCGGCGTCGAAGTTGTTATTGCCCTTCAGGAGGGCTCACGGTCCAAGGCTAAGGCCGAAGACGCAGGCTTCACCGTCAAGGTCGTCGCCGACGCCGCCGAATGGGCCGACGTCATCATGATCCTGGCTCCGGACCAGCACCAGCGGTCCATCTACAACGAGTCCATCAAGGACAAGCTGGCGCCGGGCAAGGCACTGGCCTTCGCCCACGGCTTCAACATCCGCTTCGGGTACATCCAGGCGCCGGAGGGCGTTGACGTCATCCTCGTCGCCCCGAAGGCACCCGGCCACACCGTGCGCCGTGAATTCGAGGCCGGCCGTGGCATCCCGGACATTATCGCCGTTGAGCAGGACGCCTCCGGCTCCGCCTGGGACCTGGCGAAGTCCTACGCCAAGGCCATCGGCGGCACCCGCGCCGGCGTCATCAAGACCACCTTCACCGAAGAGACCGAAACCGACCTCTTCGGCGAGCAGGCTGTCCTCTGCGGCGGCGTATCCCAGCTGGTCCAGTACGGCTTCGAAACCCTGACCGAGGCCGGCTACCAGCCGCAGATCGCCTACTTCGAGGTGCTCCACGAGCTCAAGCTGATCGTTGACCTCATGTGGGAAGGCGGCATCGCCAAGCAGCGCTGGAGCGTCTCCGACACCGCAGAGTACGGCGACTACGTCTCCGGCCCGCGCGTCATCACCCCCGAGGTGAAGGAAAACATGAAGGCCGTCCTGGCCGACATTCAGTCCGGTGCCTTCGCCAAGCGCTTCATCGAGGACCAGGACAACGGCGGCATCGAGTTCAAGGAGCTGCGTGCCAAGGCTGAGCAGCACCCCATCGAGGCCGTGGGCCGCGAGCTCCGCTCTCTGTTCTCCTGGCAGCAGCAGGACGTGGACTACGTGGAAGGCTCAGCAGCCCGCTAAGGCTGTCTGCCGCCAACCACCCCTTGGGCACCGTGAGGCCGGGTTCACACTTAATAATGTGAGCCCGGCCTTTCCGTCGGCCTAGACTTGTTTCATCCCCAGGACTGCAACGCAGAGGATCAGCCGTGTCAAAACCCGTAGTACTGCTCGCCGAAGAACTTTCCCCCGCCACGATCGAGGCACTGGGCCCGGACTTCGAGATCCGCCAGACAGACGGCGCCGACCGTTCCCAGCTGCTCTCTGCCATCGGCGACGTTGACGCGATCCTGGTCCGTTCCGCCACCCAGGTCGATGCCGAGGCGATTGCCGCCGCTAAGAACCTCAAGGTCATCGCCCGCGCCGGTGTTGGCCTGGACAACGTGGACATCAAGGCCGCCACCCAGGCCGGCGTGATGGTGGTCAATGCCCCCACCTCCAACATCGTCTCCGCCGCCGAACTCACCGTTGGCCACATCCTCAGCCTGGCCCGCCACATTCCGCAGGCAAGCGCAGCCCTCAAGGACGGCGAGTGGAAGCGCTCCAAGTACACGGGCATCGAGCTCTTCGAGAAGAAGATTGGCATCATCGGCCTCGGCCGGATCGGTGCCCTCGTGGCTGCCCGCCTCAAGGGCTTCGACACCAAGATCCTCGCCTACGACCCCTACATCACCTCCGCCCGCGCAGCTCAGCTCGGCGTGCAGCTGGTAACGCTTGACGAACTCCTGGCCCAGGCCGACTTCATCACCATCCACATGCCCAAGACGCCTGAGACTGTGGGCATGCTGGGCGCGGATGCCTTCAAGAAGATGAAGAACACCGCGTACGTGGTGAACGTGGCCCGCGGCGGCCTCGTGGACGAAGAAGCCCTCTTCACGGCCCTGCAGGACGGGGAAATTGCCGGCGCCGGCGTCGACGTCTTCGCCAAGGAGCCCAGCACCGACCTGCCCTTCTTCAAGCTGGACAACGTGGTGGTCACGCCGCACCTGGGTGCCTCCACCGACGAGGCACAGGAAAAGGCCGGCGTTTCGGTTGCGAAGTCCGTCCGCCTGGCACTTGCCGGCGAGCTGGTTCCCGACGCCGTGAACGTCGCCGGCGGTGTCATCGCCCCCGACGTCCGCCCGGGCCTCCCGCTGATCGAGAAGCTCGGCCGCATCTTCACCGCCCTGACGCACGCCTCGCTGACGCAGTTCGACATCGAAGTGGCCGGCGAGATCTCCTCCCTTGACGTCAAGGTCCTGGAACTGGCCGCACTGAAGGGGATCTTCGCCGACGTCGTTACCGAGCAGGTGTCCTATGTCAACGCCCCGGTCATCGCTGAGCAGCGCGGCATCAATGTCCGCCTGATCACCACGCCGGAAACCGAGTCATACCGGAACGTCCTGACCCTGCGCGGCGCCCTGAGCGACGGCAGCCAGATCTCCGTGGCCGGCACCCTGACCGGACCCAAGCAGATCCAGAAGCTGGTGGGCATCAACGGGTTCGAAGTGGAAATCCCCATCAGTGAACACCTGGTGGTTGTGGCCTATACCGACCGTCCCGGCGTGGTGGGAACCATCGGGCACATCCTGGGCATGAACAACATCAACATCGCCGGCATGCAGGTTGCACGCTCGGACGAGGGCGGACAGGTGCTTGCGCTGCTCACCATCGACAGCTCCGTGCCCCAGCAGGTCCTGGATGCCATCAAGGCCGGCATTGGTGCCGAGATGGTTCGTGAAGTGGACCTGGAGGACTAGCCCACACCGAGGGAAACACCGAACCACCGGCCTCCCTTCGGCGAGTCCCGGGGAGGCCACGTATGATTGGCCGGTCTGCTTAAATTGGCTTGGTCCTGTTCCAGGACCCGGCCCGCAGGCCGGCCACTACCTTTTGCACATCCGTCCGTCATAGCCCATGTCCGCCTGGGGCGGACCCGAATGTGCGCACGCAATCCAGGTTCCAGGGAGCTCCATGAACGCCGTCCAGAGGTTCATCAGAAGCAGGGTGCTGCTGTTGACCGCGGCCATTCTGATCGCAGCCATGTGCTTGTCGGTCCTTGTCGAAAGCCAGTCGCAGGCTGCACTCAGCCGGACCGTGGACGAAAATTCACGGGGCCTGTACGACGTCCTGGTGCAGGCGAAAGCCCCCACCGGGGCGCTTTTGCAGCCGGAGATCGCCAACGGGACCGGGGGGATCAGCTTCGAACAGCTGGAGGCCATCAGGAAGTTGTCGGGAACCTCCGTGGCAGCACCCATCAGCCTGGTCTCGCGGGTGACCCAGAACCTCGAGGCGCCCCGCCTCGACGCCATGGACTACCTGGGCTACAACGCCGGGCTCGCCGGTACTGCGACCGCGGACCAGGCTGCCGGCGCCACGGCGCCGGACCAGTGGCCCGCCGCAGAATCGGTGCTGGGCGATGACACCAAAAAGTACCGGCTGACCGCCAGTGCAGTCAGTTCGGACGGTGTGTCCGAGCAGACCCTTTTCAAGTCCACGGCTGAAGGCACCCTTGGCAAAGCCCGCCTCGTGGAGGAGAAGGCGGCGGGCGGAACGAGCATCCGTATAGCCGCCCCCGGGGACGAAACCGGCATCAAGTTTCCGTCTCCTGCCGGTGGCTCCGAACACAACCTGTTCAATGTCTCCGTGTCGCTGCCCCTCGCCCCGGAAGTCACGGAATCCGTGGTGGCCGTCGATCCGGCCGCGGAACGTGCACTGCTGGGTTCAGCCGGCGATTTCCTTGCCCCACTGGAAAAGGCGCCGCCGGCCGACGCCCGTGACGCCGGAGCCATCGGTCGCTACTTTGAGGGTCTCTTCACCAACGGCATCCGCCTCGATGAGCTGGAGGAGGGGCCGGACTTCCTGGGCGTCAAGCTCAAGTACTGGGCGCCCCTGATGACCCAGTACCAGCAGGCCAAGCGGACCGGGCAGCTGACCGCCGACTCGCAGGCCATTCCGCTGATCGTGCGCTCAGGCACCTCCCTGGACCTGAAGTACAACGTCAAGATCGAGGAGATTGACGACGCCGGCAAGTTGGTCCAGGAGGTGGGCACCGTGTCCCGCTCACTGGACAAGGACTACCTTCCGTTCGTTTCGAAGGATCCGTTCGTCCTGTCCTGGCCCGGTTCCACAGACCATTCCTCCCTGCTCGGCGCAACAGGCAACTTCAACCAGGGCCTGTACACCCCGGCCGAATGGAGCACTGACTTCGCTGCCGCACCCCGCTACACCGACGGGGACACTGCCGCGAACGGCGCAGTGGACAAGGCAGCGGTGCCCGGTGAATGGGTGACCGTCAACCGGCTGCCCGAGAAGAGCGCCAACGGCGCCCCCGTTGACCAGACACAGCGCGAGCCCGTAGACGAGCGTGCCTACCGGGAGGACCTGGAAACAGGCAAAAAAACGGCAGCTCCGCTGGCCATGGTGTACGGCACGTTCGACCCCTCTGCAGTTGCTGCTGCCGCCGGGGACGTCAATAAGCTGCCCTTGGGCGGCTATGATCCCACCCCCATGACGCTGGTCAAGGATGCCGCCGGGAATGACGTTCCCGCCACCGAGCTGGAACCGTCCCTGAGTGCCACCGGACTCGCCAGCCAGTCGGCAGGCGCCATCACGGACTACTACGGCCTCGCCGCCGCCCGCGGCTACACCGAAAACGCGGCCGTCATCGACGCCGTCCGCGTCCGTGCGAAGGCGCCAGGCAGCTGGAAGGAGGCGCAGCCCGACGTCGAGCAGCTGGCCACCGACATCCGCGGGATGGGCCTCGAGGCCACCATCGTTGCCGGCTCGGCCCGCGAGGACGCCAGCATCTTCGTCCCCGGCTATACCAAGGACGACGCCGGCAAGGAGTCCGCCCTGGGCACCGTCCAGCAGTCGTGGGTCCGGCAGAACGCCGCTGACGCCGTCACCGGCTCACTGTCCGGCACCAACGTCACGCTGCTCTTCCTGACGCTCTGCGGCGCTGCCCTCCTCACCGGTGCATCCACCGTGAGCTACATCCGCAAGCGGCGGAGCGAGGCGGGAACCCTGAGGGCCATGGGCTGGACCCAGCGGCGGATCCGCAGCTGGGTGCTGGAAGAGTTCGGCGTCGGCGCCGTCCTGCTTGCCGTAGCGGGGGTCGTGCTGAGCCTGGTCAGCTGGAGCCTTGCCACAGCGCTGGTATGCGTCGCCGTCCTGGTGCTCTACGCGGCAGCCGCCCTCTTCGCGGCGCAGCAGCTGCGCCACAGGGACGTCATCGACCAGGAACCGCAGCATGACGAACGGCTGATCCAGGTGGATTCACCGCTGACCTTCGCCAACCGCCAGCTGAGCACCAACAAGTTCAACACCCTGTCGCTCGCCGTAGCGGTTGGTGTGTTCGGAGCAGCAGTCGGCGGTCTCATTGCCCTGCTCATCGACATCCCGCGCGCTGCCGGAGCCAGTGCACTGAGTGGATTGGCAGCCGCCGCCGTGGCAATGCCGAGCATCCTGTTGGCCCTTGCCGGAGTGGTGGTGGGCCTGGTGCTGACCCTGGTGACCGGACGCTTCGAACTTAATGCCAAGCGCCAGTACCTTGGCATCCTCCAGGCGATGGGCTGGAACCCGGACATGCTCCGCCAGGTCCGGCTGTTCGAGAATGCCCTGGTGGGAACCGTGGCCCTGCCGCTGGGCGTGCTGGGCGCCCTGGGCATCGGTCTGCTGCTGGCCCCCTATGCCGCGCTGTGGGCAGGCGTCGCCGGCCTTGTGGCTGTACTTTGCTGGATACCGATTGCAACGAAAGTAGTCCAATGACAAACCCGACGAACGTCCAGCGGAGCCGCAGGGGCGGCTCCGGCGAGGTTCCCCTGCAGACCCGCGCCAACACCATCGTCAAGGCGGCTGACCACGCCACCCCGCTGGAGCTGAGCGACATCACCATCCGCTACGGCGGCGGCAAGGGCGGGGCGGAGGCCGTCAGCGTGGTGGAGGGCTTCGACCTGACCCTGCACGCCGGCGAGATGCACTGCGTCGCCGGCCGAAGCGGCTCCGGCAAGACCAGCATCCTCACCGTCGGAGCGGGACTCACGCTGCCGACGTCGGGCCGCGTCTTTTGGGAAGGTGATTCCCTTGAAAGCATGGGCGATGACGAAATTGCCGACCGCCGTCGTGCGCTTATCGGCTACGTTGACCAGGGCGGCGCCCTGATCGACGGGATGAGCGCGCTGGAGAATGTTCTCCTCCCCGCCGTCCCGGACGGCGAAGTGGACCAGCGGCGGGACATGGCCAAGGACCTCCTGGACCTGGTTGGCCTGGGCCGCAGGATGCGGCACCGCCCGGCCCAGCTCTCCGGCGGCGAACGCCAGCGCGTTGCCATTGCCCGCGCCCTGATCCTGGGCACCCGGGTGCTGGTGGTGGACGAGCCGACGGCGAGCCTGGACCGTGCCTCCGCCAACCGCATCATCAGCATCCTGAAGGACACCACGTCGGACGGTATCGCCGTGTTGGTGGCCTCGCACGACCACGAACTGGTCCGGCTCAGCGACAGCCTGACTGAACTCATCTAGCCCGTCCCTCCGCACCGAAGGTAACGTCCTCCACGTGACTGCTTCAGAGAAAACGCCGTTTTACATCACCACGGCCATCACCTACCCCAACGGTGTGCCGCACATCGGCCACGCCTACGAGTACATAGCCACGGACGCCATGGCGCGCTTCAAGCGCCTTGACGGCTATGACGTGATGTTCCTGACCGGCACCGACGAGCACGGAATGAAGATTGCCCAGACGGCCGAGAAGGAAGGTGTAACGCCCAAGGAGCTCGTGGACCGTAACGCCGAGATCTACAAAGCTGCCCACGCAGCCCTTGGCATTACGTACGACCGCTTTATCCGCACCACCGATGCCGACCACTATGCCGCCTCGCAGGCGATCTGGAAGAAGATGGAGGCCAACGGCGATATCTACCTCTCCAAGTACGAAGGCTGGTATTCCGTCCGTGACGAGGCCTTCTACGGCGAAGATGACACTGTGGTGAAGGACGACGGCGTGCGGTACTCCAGGGAAACCGATACCGAGGTGACCTGGACCGCTGAGGAAAGCTACTTCTTCCGGCTCTCCGCGTACCAGGAAAAACTCCTTGCCCTCTACGAGGCCCAACCTGAATTCGGTGCGCCGCAGTACCGCTTCAACGAAGTCATCAGCTTCGTCAAACGTGGCCTGGAAGACCTTTCCATCAGCCGCACCACGTTCGACTGGGGAGTACCGGTTCCCGGCAATGACAAGCACGTGATGTATGTCTGGGTGGACGCCCTGACCAACTACCTGACAGGCGTGGGGTACCCGGACGTGGAGTCCGGGAAGTTCCGCAAGTACTGGCCCGCGGATGTCCACATCATCGGCAAGGACATCTCACGCTTCCACGCCATCTACTGGCCCGCCTTCCTCATGAGCGCGGGCCTGGAACTGCCCAAGCGGGTCATGATCCACGGCTTCCTGCACAACAACGGCGTAAAGATGTCCAAGTCGCTGGGCAACGTGGTGGCTCCGGCCGACTTCGTGGCCCAGTACGGCCTGGACCAGGTGCGTTTTTTCTTCCTCCGGGAAGTTCCCTTCGGCGCGGACGGCAGCTACAACCACGAGGCGATCGTGGGCCGGATGAACGCGGACCTTGCCAACAACTTTGGCAACCTGGCCCAGCGTTCCCTGTCCATGGTGGCCAAGAACTGCGACGGACGCGTTCCCGTTCCAGGACAATTCACGGCCGCTGACACTGCCATCCTTGCCCAGGCCGATGCCCTCCTTGACACTGCCCGTGCCGCCTTCGACAAGCAGGAGTTCAGCCGCGCCCTGGAAGCCATCTGGCATGTGCTGGGTGACACCAACGCCTACTTCGCTGAGCAGGCGCCCTGGGTGCTGCGGAAGACCGACGTCGAGCGCATGAATACCGTCCTGTACGTGACGCTGGAAGTTCTGCGGACCGTAGCCATCCTGTCGCAGCCGGTCATGCCGAACGCCACGGCCAAGCTCCTGGACGCACTGGGCCAGCCCGAAGGCGACGCCCGCCAGTTCAGCGCCATCGCCACGCGCATCGCTTCCGGTATCGAACTGCCGGCTCCTGCGCCTGTCTTTCCCAAGTACGAGGAGCCTGCGGAGGCTTAGTCCGGACGCTCTCTTACTTAACGCGGCTTTTCCGCGAACGCTCTTTCACCCCTGAACGGGAAGTGAGAGAGCGTTCGCCGTTTTCGCGCATCAACTGCAGGAGGGTTACCGCGCGTCCACAACCTGAGACGGCTTGACCAGCATATGGATCGCTTGGCTACCCTGAATCCATGAGCGCATCCTCCATTGATCTTGCAGTTATCCCCGGCGACGGCATTGGCCCCGAGGTGATTGCTGAGGCACTCAAAGTCCTTGAAAAGGCGGTGGCGGCTGAGGGTGCAGAACTCAAGCAGACCCACTACAAGCTCGGCGCCGAGCACTGGCTGGCCACGGGGGAGACCCTGCCGGACGAGGTCCTGGCGGATCTCCGGAGGCGGGACGCGATCCTGTTTGGCGCGGTGGGCGCTGCCCCCGGCGATACCCGCATTCCCTCCGGCATCATTGAGCGCGAGATGCTGCTCAAGCTCCGCTTCAGCCTTGACCACTACGTCAACCTGCGGCCCTCCCGGCTCTACGGAACCGTCGGCTCCCCGCTGGCCAACCCCGGCACCATCGACTTCATAGTGGTCCGAGAAGGCACTGAGGGGCCCTACGTGGGCAACGGCGGCACCCTGCGCGTCGGCACCCCGCAGGAGGTGGCGACCGAAGTCTCACTCAACACGGCCCACGGCGTGGAGCGCGTGGTCCGGGACGCCTTCCGCCGAGCCAGCGCCAGGGAACGCAAGCACGTCACCCTGGTACACAAGCACAACGTCCTGGTGTATGCCGGCCATCTGTGGAAGCGCACCGTCGAGGCAGTGGCACAGGAATTCCCCGAGGTTACCCACGACTACCTGCACGTGGACGCCGCCACCATCTTCATGGTCACGGACCCGTCCCGTTTCGATGTGATCGTCACCGATAACCTCTTTGGTGACATCCTCACCGACCTTGCCGCGGCCATCACCGGCGGCATCGGCCTTGCGGCATCCGGCAATATCAACATGGACCGTACGGCGCCGTCCATGTTTGAGCCGGTCCACGGTTCAGCCCCGGACATTGCCGGGCAGGGCAAAGCGGACCCCACGGCCGCCATCCTCTCCGCCGCCCTCCTGCTGGACCACCTCGGTTACGCTGCAGCGGCCCGCAGGATTGAAGCGGCAGTGGTTGCCGACGTCGAAAGGCGCGACGGCGGTGCACGCAGCACCAGTGCCATCGGCGACGCCATCGCCGCCGGGCTCTGACCCCGCGCCAGGGCCTCAGGCTAGGGGCGTAAGCTTGTCTCGAATCACCAAATGCCGCCCTGGTAGTTCAGCGCTGAACCCGGGGCGGCCGATCGTGGAGGAACCATGACTCAGACCGCCCCCGGCGTCGAATTCAGCCAGCAGCTATCGGCCAACCCGAAGTCTGCTGAAGAACGTGCAGCCATCCTGGCCAACCCGGGATTCGGCAACCACTTCACCGACCACACAGCGGTTGTTGACTACAGCGTGGACGAGCACGGCAACGGCGGCTGGCACAATGCCCGGATTGAAGCGTACGGACCGATTGTCCTGGACCCGTCCGCCGCGGTGCTGCACTACGGGCAGGAGATTTTCGAGGGACTCAAGGCTTATCGGCACGCGGACGGTTCCATCTGGTCCTTCCGCCCCGAAGCAAACGCGGCACGGCTGAACAAGTCCGCGCGCAGGCTCGCCCTTCCTGAACTGCCGGCCGAATACTTCCTCGGCGCAATCCGTGAGCTTGTCACTGCTGACAAGGAATGGGTCCCCAGCGGTGACGGCGAAGCCCTCTACCTGCGGCCGTTCATGATCGCCACCGAAGCCTTCCTGGGTGTGCGGGCTGCACGTGAGGTGTCCTTCCGGGTGATCGCCTCGCCGGCCGGCAACTACTTCGGCGGCGAACTGAAGCCTGTCTCCATTTGGATCTCACGCCAGTACGCACGGGCAGGCCGAGGCGGCACCGGCGATGCGAAGTGCGGCGGCAACTACGCTGCCTCGCTGATCGCCCAGCAGGAAGCTGAAGCCAACGGCTGCAAGCAGGTCCTCTTCCTTGATCAGTTCAACGACAACGCCGTTGAGGAGCTGGGCGGCATGAACGTCTTCTTCGTGCTGAAGGACGGCTCGCTGGTTACTCCGGCGCTCACCGGCACCATCCTGGAAGGCATCACCAGGATGTCCGTCATCCAGGTGGCCAAGGACATGGGCCGGGAGGTCACCGAGCGGAAGATCACCCTGGACGAATGGCGCGACGGCGTTGCCTCCGGCGACATCACCGAGGTCTTCGCCTGCGGTACGGCCGCCGTCATCACTCCGATCGGTGTCCTTAAGGACGCGACGGAGTTCATTGGTTCCGAGGACGCCAAGGCGGGGGAGACCACCATGGCCATCCGCGAGCAGCTGCTCGGCATCCAGACCGGAAGGCTCCCCGACACGCACGGCTGGCTGACGCGCCTGGCGTAGTCCAGCGCAATCCTGACGTACGACGGCGGCTGCCGGGCCAGGTCCCGGCGGCCGCCGTCCGTCAGCGGCGGGCGGCCGTCCGGGCGGCGATCTTGAGGGCCTTGCGGGACACTGGCTTCAGTGCCTCCGTGCCGCTTCTTCGGCAATCGCCCGGTTGCGGCGGACGTTCCGGTTGCCGGGACACCCGCGATCCAGCCGTCGATGCAAAGATGGGGTGGTGACTTCAGCTTCCGGTCCCGCCCTTCACCGCAGCTCCGCCCTGACGCAATCGATCCTGGCTCCCAATCCCGGGCCGATGAGCCTGGACGGAACCAACTCGTACGTGCTGCGGGCCCCGGGTCATCAAGGCGCCGTGGTGGTTGACCCAGGTCCACTCGACGAGGCCCATCTCAAGGCGCTGGCGGCCGCCGGCCCGGTAAAGCTGATCCTTGTTACGCACCGGCACGCAGACCACACCGCGGGCTCCAGCCGGCTGCGTGAACTGACGGGAGCTCCTGTCCGCGCCGCCGATCCCAACCACTGCCATGGCGGAGGGCACCCTCTTGTGGAAGGGGAAACCATCCTCGCGGCAGGACTGGAGATCCGGGTGATGGCAACTCCCGGCCACACCTCCGACTCAGTCTGCTTCCAGCTACCCGGCGACGGCCCGCACGGTTCGGTCCTGACCGGGGACACCATCCTGGGCCGCGGCACCACGATGCTCGACTATCCGGACGGCAGCCTGGGCGACTACCTGGCCTCGCTGGACACGCTTGAAGCCCTGGGCGAGGCGACCGTCCTGCCCGCGCACGGTCCCGCACTCACTTCGCTGACGGACATCGTCGGCAGTTACCGCAGCCACCGTCTCGACCGGCTGGGGCAGATCCGCGACGCCTTGGACCGGCTGGGCCAGGACGCAGCCGTCCGTGACGTCACCGACGCCGTCTATTCCGACGTCGACCCCTCCGTCCGGCGCGCCGCTGAAACTTCCGTTGCCGCGCAGCTCCACTACCTGCGCGGCGGGTCAGCACGGCACTAGCCGCGGCCGGGAGGCTGGGGGCAAGACGGTAGGGTAGGAGCCATGCGTATTGCCAGGTTTGTCGTCGATTCTGATCCCCTCTACGGTGTTGTCGAAGGTGAGACGGGCAGTGAGGAGATCACTGTCATCCACGGAGATCCCTTCTTCAGCGGCGTGGAGCGCACCTCCGTACGGCACAAGCTGGAGGACATCCGGCTGCTGGCCCCCATCATTCCCCGGAGCAAGGTGATCGGCGTGGGGCGCAACTTCGTGGAGCACGCGCGTGAACTCGGCAACGAAGTCCCCGCCCAGCCGCTCCTGTTCCTGAAGCCCAACACCGCCGTCGTCGGCCCCAACGATCCTGTTGTGCTGCCGGACTTCTCCGAGGAAGTCTCTTTCGAGGCGGAGCTGTGCGTAGTGATCGGCCGGATCTGCAAGGACGTGCCCGAGGACCGCGTGGACGACGTCATCTTCGGCTACACCTGCGGCAACGACCTCACCGCCCGGGACGTCCAGAAAACCGACCTGCAGTGGACCCGCGCCAAGGGCTTCGATACGTCTGCGCCGCTGGGGCCGTGGATTGAGACCGAGCTGGACACCGAGGACGTGCGGATCCAGGCCCGGCTCAACGGGGAGCTGCGGCAGGATGGAAATACCAGCCAGATGATCAGGGGAGTCCGCGAACTGGTGTCCATCGTCTCGCAGGCGTTCACACTCCTGCCGGGTGATGTCATCATGACCGGGACACCGGCTGGAGTTGGCCTGGTGAGCCCGGGGGACCGCATCGAGGTGGACATCGAAGGCATCGGCCGCCTGTCCAACCCCATCGTGCGCCGCTGACCCCGCGCCACCTGAACCACTGGCGGCAGACGGTAAAGTTGAAGCCACTATGACTACTGCTTCTGCGTCGAATGCTGCCTCCCTGCCCTCCATTTCCGCCGACACACCCGTGCGGGTCCGGTTCTGCCCTTCGCCTACCGGGACCCCGCACGTCGGGCTGGTCCGCACGGCGCTGTTCAACTGGGCCCATGCCAGGCACACCAAGGGCACGTTCGTCTTCCGGATCGAGGACACGGACGCGGCACGCGACTCGGAGGAGAGCTACGAGCAGCTGCTGGAAGCCTTGAAGTGGCTGGGCATCACCTGGGATGAGGGCGTGGAGGTTGGCGGTCCCCACGAGCCGTACCGGCAGTCGCAGCGCCTGGACCTCTACAAGGACGTGGTGGCCAAGCTGATCGAAGGCGGCTACGCCTACGAGTGCTACTCGTCGCCGGAGGAAGTGGAGGCGCGCCACCGGGCCGCCGGCCGCGACCCGAAGCTCGGCTACGACAACTTTGATCGCGACCTCAGCGAAGAGCAGGTGGCGGCCTTCAAGTCCGAGGGCCGGGAACCGGTGCTCCGCGTCCGGATGCCCGATGAGGACGTCACCTTCACCGACCTCGTCCGCGGCGAGATCACCTTCAAGGCCGGCAGCATCCCGGACTATGTCATTGTGCGCGCCGATGGTTCCCCGCTCTACACGCTGGTGAACCCCGTTGACGACGCCCTCATGGGCATCACCCATGTGCTGCGCGGGGAGGACCTGCTTTCCTCCACGCCGCGCCAGGTTGTCCTCATCCGGGCGCTCATGGAACTGGGCGTGGCACAGTACATGCCTGAATTCGGCCACCTTCCCTACGTGATGGGGGAGGGCAACAAGAAGCTGTCCAAGCGGGATCCGCAGTCCAACCTGTTCCTCCTGCGGGACCGGGGCTTCATCCCCGAGGGCCTCCTCAACTATCTGTCGCTGCTGGGCTGGAGCCTCTCCGCTGACGAGGACATCTTCACCGTGGACCAGCTCATCGAAAACTTCGACGTCCACGACGTGCTGGCCAACCCGGCGCGCTTCGACATCAAGAAGGCCGAGGCCATCAACGGCACCCACATCCGGATGCTCGCTTCAGAAGACTTCCGGGACCGGCTTGTGCCCTACCTGCGCACTGCCGGCTACGTGGGGGAGCAGCTCACGGCACGGCAGGAGAAGATTCTCACCGAGGCAGCTCCGCTGATCCAGGAACGCATCACTCTGCTGGGCGAGGCGCCGGAGATGCTCGGCTTTTTGTTCAAGGACGACGACGCAATCGACATCGCGGACGACGCCCGGAAGGGCCTGCCGGCCAACCTCGAGGAGGTGCTGGACGCGGCGATCACCGTCCTGGACGGTGTCCAGGACTGGACGGCCGAAGACATCCAGGCTGCCCTCAAGCAGGCGCTCGTGGAGGACCTGGGCCTGAAGCCCCGCCTCGCCTTCGGTCCGGTGCGGACGGCTGTTTCCGGCCGGCGCATTTCCCCGCCGCTGTTCGAGTCCATGGTGATCCTGGGCAGGGACTCCTCCCTCCGCAGGCTCCGGACCTTCCGCGGCTGATGACTGCGCCCGGCACCGCCACCTCCGCTGCTCTTTCCACCCGCTTCGGGATGGTGCGGGGGATCCTGTTCGACATCGATGACACGCTGGTGGATCTCGAATTTTCGATGACCACCGCCCTGCGGGAAGTCAGCGAGCACCTCCTGCCCGGCCTTGACCAGGCCGGGTGGGAGCGGTTCGGGCGCATTTTCACGCACGAAACCACACACTACTACGACCGTTATTTGGCGGGTGAGCTGACGTTCAACGAACAGCGCCTGCTGCGCGGCCGGGCTGCCCTGGGCCACTTCGGGGTCGAGTTGGCCGACGGTGAGCAATCGCATCAGTGGCTGACGGCCTACATGGAAAAACAGCCCGCGTACGTGAAGCCCTTTCCGGACGTGATGCCACTGCTGGACGTGCTGGACAGGGCGGGCATCCCCTATGGCGCCGTGAGCAACAACGTCCACGACTACCAGCGCGCGAAGCTCGACGGTGCCGGCCTTGAACGGGTGCGGCGCCTGGTGGGCACAGACACACTGGGCGTGGCCAAGCCGAATCCGGCCATCTACCTTGAAGGAGTCCGGCTGCTGGGCACGGCGCCTTTCGAGACCCTCTACGTGGGTGACAACCGCCTGCTGGACGCCGAGGGCTCGACGGCGGCCGGCCTCCTGGGCGTCTGGCTCAACCGGGCGGGGGAGCAGGTGGAGGGGTTCGACGGCGGCATGGTGGCCTCCCTGGACGAACTGGTCACCTAGATCACAGTGCTCCGATTTGTGCGGGCCGGAAGTGTCGGGTAAAGTAATTTCTCGTGCTGAGGCGCACGGAGCAGGGGAAAGCCCTTGAAAACCGGCCCGAAAGTGCCATTGGGATATGGTGTAATTGGCAACACTACGGTTTCTGGTACCGTCATTCTAGGTTCGAGTCCTGGTATCCCAGCTCTGGTTTGAGGACTGATTCGGTGTTCAGGACAGAAGGTTTCATGCGGTTCGCCGATTTGAAACCAGAGCGAAGTGTGTGAAACAATCACTGAGCTTGACCAGCGGAAACGCTGAAAAAGTACGGTAAAGTACACGGCCCCATCGTATAGCGGCCTAGTACGCCGCCCTCTCACGGCGGTAACGCGGGTTCGAATCCCGCTGGGGTCACCAAGGAAATGGTCCCGGGCAGGCGCCCGGGGCCATTTTGCTTCCCCTGGTGACGCGGCCCGCAGGAGTGCGGAAAGCGTCAGTGTTGCACAAGCCAACGTGGGGCAGCAGCTGCAGGCGCGCCGGAACCGAGAACTGCGGGTGCTTGAACTGGCATGATGATCCTGTGACCTCATTCAACGAGCACGATGACCTGCAGGGTGCGCCAACGGCGCCGTCCTACGGCGGTACTGCACTGGCAGCCGTAACACTGCTGGAGGAAGTGCGTGATGCCTTGACCGGCGCAACTTTGCCGCTGGCCCTGCCTGAAGCCGAACAGGCCCGACGCGAAGCCGGCAGCGCAGTAGCGCAGCTCGACGACTACATTCTCCCGCGGTACCGCAGCCTTGACGCGCCGCTCCTGGCAGTTGTCGGCGGTTCCACGGGCGCCGGGAAGTCAACGCTCGTCAACGGTATCGTGGGCCACCCCGTCACCCGTTCCGGGGCCATCCGCCCCACCACCCGGCAGCCGATCCTCCTTCACCACCCGTCCGAGGCCGCGTGGTTTGAAGGCCAGCGTGTCCTGCCCAGCCTGAGCAGGATCCGGGGTTACGTCACCAGCAGTCCGGTACCGGCCAGCCGGGCCGGCGCCGCCCCGGACGCGGGCGCCATGTCTTCCCTGGTGCTTGTGGCCGACCCCGGCGTTCCGGCCGGAATCGCGGTCCTGGACGCCCCTGACGTCGACTCCATCTCAGACGACAACCGCAAACTGGCCGCACAGCTCCTGGCCGCTGCCGACCTGTGGATCTTTGTCACCACCGCCAACCGCTACGCTGACGCCGTCCCCTGGAAACTGCTCCTGGACGCCGCCTCGCGGGACATCATGGTAGGCGTAGTCCTGGACCGGGTGCCGGCGGGCGCAGAGGCAGAAGTGAGCGCGGACCTGCGCAGGCTCCTGGACCGCGAAGGCCTGGGCGCAGCCCAGCTCTTCGTCATACCGGAAACCAACCTCGATTCCCTGGGCATGCTGCCGGCCGGGAGTGTCCTGCCGCTGAAGACATGGCTGGCGGATCTGGCTGCCGACGCTGCCGGCCGGTCCGACATCGCCCGGCGCACATTGAACGGGACTGTCAGGGCCCTGGCGGGCCGGGTTGCGGCAGTGGCACAGGCGGCAAAGGATCAGCACCATGCAGCAGACGCCCTGGAGGCTGCCGCCATGGCCGCTTACCGGGACGCCGCCGAACGGATCCTGGATTCGACCAGGGACGGTGCGCTCCTGCGGGGAGAAGTTCTGGCCCGCTGGCAGGATTTCGTGGGCACGGGGGAGTTCTTCCGGACCCTCGAGCAGAACGTGGGCCGGTTCCGCGACCGGGTGGGCGCCTTCTTCCGGGGCGAGCCGCCCCCTGCGGTGAGGGTGGAAGCAGCCATCGAGACAGGCCTGCAGGCAGTCATCGTCGACGAAGCTGCCAATGCCGCCGAGGACACGGACCAGCGCTGGCGCACCGACCCCGCCGGGCGCCAGCTCCTGGGAAAGGACGACCTCTCGGGAACGACGTCCGGCTTCGAGGATCGGGCCGCTGCGGAAATCAGGGCCTGGCAGGAAGCGCTGATGGATCTGATCCGCACCGAAGGCCAGGGAAAGCGCACCCAGGCGCGCTGGCTGTCCTTCGGCATCAACGGCCTGGGCGCCGCCCTGATGATCGTGGTGTTTTCCATGACGGCGGGACTGACAGGACTGGAGGTAGGCGTGGCAGGAGGCACCGCCGTCGTGGGCCAGCGGTTGCTGGAGGCAGTTTTCGGGGAGGACGCGGTCCGGCGCATGGCGGAGAAGGCCCGGGAGGACCTGCACGTACGCTGCCAGCGCCTGCTGCAGGAAGAGCGGCAGAAGTTCCTGTCCCGCCTGCCTGAACGCGATGAGCACGCACCGGAGGCGTTGGCCGCCCACGCGGACGCACTGGTCCGGCTGGCGGACCGCGGATGAGCCGGCACAGTGACACGCGCGAATCATCCCGGCTGGACCGCCGTCTCTCGGCCCTCAACGACGCACGTGAGCTCGGCGAAGGGGTGCTCCCCGACGAGTCCCTGCAGGAGGTTTTCAGCGTCCTGGAGCGTGCCAGTTCACGACGCTCGCTGTCTGCCGAGCACACCGTCGTCGGCTTCTTCGGCGCCACCGGAAGCGGCAAGTCCTCCCTTTTCAATGCGGTTAGCGGAGCAGAAATCGCGACGGCGGCCGCCCGGCGTCCCACGACGTCCGAGCCTTTGGCAGGGGTATGGGGAGCCGAGGGCAGCGAGCCCCTGCTGGACTGGCTGGAGGTTCGCAACCGCCACCACGCTGCTGCGGTGGAGGGTTTCGCTGACGAAAGCACCGGCCTGATCCTGCTGGACCTTCCCGACTTCGATTCCACCAAGGCTTCCAACCGGGAAGTGGTGCAGCGGATGGTAGGGCTGGTGGACGTCCTGGTGTGGGTCCTTGATCCGCAGAAGTATGCCGACGCGGCAGTGCACAATGACTTCCTGTCCCGTTTGGCTTCCCATGGGGCGGTGACCCTGGTGGTGCTGAACCAGGTGGACCGGCTGCCCGAGCGCGACGTGCAGCCCGTCATGGAGTCCCTGCGGTCAATCCTTTCCCGCGACGGCCTCGGCAAGGTCCAGGTCCTCGCGGCCTCCGCCCTGACCGGGGCGGGCGTTAACCAGGTCCGGGGAGCCATTCGCGATGTGGCCGTCAAGCGGAATGCCCAGTCGCAGCGCCTTGCCGCCGATATCACGAAAGCTTCGGCGGAACTGGGTGCCGCTTCCGGCGAGGGGACGGCCGCAGGTGTCCGGCCTGCCTCAACACGGCGCCTGGCGGACGAGCTGGCGGTGGCAGCCAACGTGCCGGTGGTAGTCCGGGCGGTAGGACAGTCCTACCGCCTGGAGTCGGTGAGGCGCACGGGCTGGCCGGTGACCCGGTGGCTCTCCAGGTTCCGTGCAGACCCGTTGCGTCGGCTGAATCTCCGCAGTACTTCACCTTCCGAGTTGAACCGCACCTCCCTGCCGGCGGCCGGAGCCCCGGAGCGGGCGCGTACGGACGCGGCGGTGCGCGAATTCGCCGACGCCGCCAGCGCCGGCGCCCCGGGTCCCTGGCGTGCCGCCATCCGGGCCGCCGCCCGCGAGGGCAGGGAGAGGCTGCCGGATGCACTTGACCAGGCCATCGCGGGAACCGACCTTGCCGCCAACCGGAAGTCCTGGTGGTGGGGGGTGTTCAACGTCATCCAGTGGCTGGCGCTGCTCACCGTGCTCGCTGGACTGGGGTGGCTCGGCGTACTGGCGGCATTGGGATATTTCCAGATGCCGGTGCCGGAGGTGCTCCGGGTGGAAGGCTGGCCGGTCCCCACGCTGATGATAGCCGGCGGGGTGGCACTGGGGATTTTCCTTGCTGTCACCGGCCGGGTCATCGCCGCCGCCGCCGCGAATGCACGGGCGGCGAAAGCGCGGAAACGGCTCAATGCCGCAGTGGCCGCAGTGGCCCAGGAATTGGTGGTGGAACCGGTGGAGGTGGAAGTCAGCAGGCAGGCTGCTTTCAGTGCCGCCTTGAAGACAGCCGCCGCCGGCTAGCTGGATTCAACCGGCGGGAGGGGCTAAGTCGCCTTGGCTCGCTGCGGCCGCGAGATCCGCAGCTGCGTCCCGCACCTTGACCAGGGTCCGCAAATTGCGGGTTGTAGTGGCGCCTTTAAACCGGGGCTTGGCCGAGATCCTGCTGAAGGGGCTGTCGAGTGTTCCGCCGGCAGGGGCCAGCCACGCGAGAGCCTCGGGTCCCAGCCTCTTCTGCTGATGGCCCTCAAGCGCCGCCCCTGCTTTGTCGAGTTCATCCAGCGTTTCTTCATCAGAGGAAAGCGTGATGTAGGTGTGGGTGGTTTTGTCGTTGTCCGGGTAGGGGCAGGCAGCCACCAGTTCTGCCACCCGGGCTGCCTCCAGGACCACAACCCAAGCGTCATAACCGAACGCTTCCCGGAGGCACTTCTCGCATTCCTGCTTGACGGCGCGGGCATCGAGGCTGCTGGTCAGCACCACGTTCCCACTGGCCAGGAGGGTCTTGGCAGCTGGAAAGCCGCAGCCCTTCAATGCCTCCCGGAGGTCTGCCATTTTGATGGTAATGCCGCCGACGTTGATGCCGCGGAGGAAGACTGCATAGCTGCCCATGCCGAAAAGCCTAGCGCCGGGAGGGCGGAGGTCAGGGCTGCGGCGGCAGGGGCCGTTGTTCCCGCGTCAGTCGTTGTTTTTACGGAGGGCCTCGGTGAGGATCCGGCCCGCGTTGCAGACCACTTCTGCATGCAGCCGCCCGGGCTGGCGGGTGAGGCGTTCAATGGGGCCGGAAATCGAAACAGCCGCAATGACCCGGCCGGAAGGTCCCCGCACCGGCGCCGAGACTGAGGCAACCCCCGGCTCACGTTCGCCAAGGCTCTGGCCCCAGCCCCGCCGTCGTACGCCCGCCAGGACAGTAGGCGTGAAGCGGGCCGACTGCAGCCCCTCGAGCAGGCGGTCGTGGTCCTCCCAGGCGAGCAGCACCTGGGCGGCCGATCCTGCCTTCATGGACAGCTGGGTCCCCACCGGGATGGTATCCCGCAGGCCGATTGGGCGCTCAGCTGAAGCGACGCAGACGCGCCAGTCGCCCTGCCGCCGGAAAATCTGGGCGCTCTCGCCGGTGGCATCGCGCAACTGCATCAACACTGGGCCGGCGGACGCGATCAACCGGTCCTCGCCGGCAGCGGATGCCAGCTCAACCAGGCGGCTGCCCAGGACGAAGCGTCCCTGGATATCGCGGCTCACCAGCCGGTGATGGACCAGGGCAAGGGCGAGGCGGTGGACAGTGGGCCGGGCAAGGCCGGTGGCCGCCACCAGCTGCGCCAGAGTAGTGGGGCCGGCTTCGAGTGCATCAAGCACCTGGGCCGCTTTATCAATGACACCGACTCCACTAGAATTGTCCATGTAATGATATTGCCGTCTCAATATCTGAGATGCAAATCTTTGGGCTGGCGCAGTGCGAAGCGGTACTGGTTCAGTGGATCTCATCAGCCAAACAGCAGTGAAGGGAGATGGCCATGGCAAAGACATTGGCCGAAAAAGTCTGGGACGCACACGTGGTGCGCAAAGGCGACGGCGACGGAGCCAACGCCCAGCCTGACCTTCTCTTCATCGACCTTCACCTGGTCCACGAGGTCACGTCCCCGCAGGCGTTCGAGGGCCTGCGCCTGGCCGGCAGGAAGCTGCGGCGGCCGGACCTGACCATCGCCACGGAGGACCACAACACTCCCACGCTGGACATCGACAAGCCTATCGCCGACTTGACCAGCCGGACGCAGATCCAAACGCTGCGCAACAACTGTGCCGAGTTTGGCGTCCGGCTGCACTCCCTGGGTGATGCCGAGCAGGGGATTGTGCATGTCGTCGGTCCCCAGCTGGGCCTGACCCAGCCCGGCATGACCGTTGTCTGCGGCGACTCCCACACTTCCACCCACGGTGCTTTCGGCGCGCTGGCCATGGGTATCGGAACCTCAGAGGTGGAACACGTCATGGCCACCCAGACGCTGTCCCTGAAGCCGTTCAAGACAATGGCCATCAACGTTGAGGGAACGCTGCCTCCCGGGGTGACCGCCAAGGACATCATCCTGGCGGTCATCGCGAAGATCGGCACCGGCGGCGGTCAGGGCTACGTCCTGGAATACCGCGGCTCAGCCATCCGCGCCCTGTCGATGGAAGCGCGCATGACCATCTGCAACATGTCCATCGAGGCAGGAGCCCGCGCCGGCATGGTGGCGCCGGACGAAACCACCTACGAGTACATGAAGGGCCGTCCGCACGCACCACAGGGCGCTGACTGGGACGCCGCCGTCGAGTACTGGAACACGCTGCGCACGGACGACGGTGCAGTTTTCGATGCACAGGTGGACCTGGACGCCGACACGCTTGAGCCCTTCGTCACCTGGGGCACCAACCCCGGCCAGGGCGTCTCCCTGTCCGAAGCCGTGCCGTCACCCGAGGACTTCGGTGACGAGAACGCCAAGGCAGCCGCGGAGCGCGCCCTGCAGTACATGGGTCTCGAAGCCGGCACGCCCATGAAGGACATCCGGGTGGACACCGTGTTCCTGGGCTCCTGCACCAACTCCCGCATGGAGGATCTGCGGGCCGCCGCGGACATCATCCGCGGCCGCCAGAAGGACCCCAACGTCCGCATGTTGGTGGTGCCAGGCTCCGCGCGCGTGCGCCTCGAGGCCGAGGCTGAAGGCCTTGACCGGGTGTTCAAGGACTTCGGAGCGGAATGGCGCTTTGCCGGCTGCTCCATGTGCCTGGGCATGAACCCTGACCAGCTGGAGGTTGGGGAGCGCTGTGCCTCCACCTCGAACCGGAACTTCGAAGGGCGCCAGGGCAAGGGCGGCCGCACGCACCTGGTCTCGCCGGTGGTTGCTGCAGCCACCGCCGTCCGTGGCACGCTCAGTTCGCCGTCGGACCTTGATCCGGCCCCTGAATCAGCCGCCATCCGCACCGACGCAGCCTAGGACAAAGCCATGGAAAAGTTCACCACCCACACCGGAATCGGCGTCCCGCTGCGGCAGAGCAACGTGGACACGGACCAGATCATCCCCGCGGTCTACCTCAAGCGGATCACCCGCACCGGCTTCGAGGACGCCCTGTTCTCGGCATGGCGCAAGGACCCGTCCTTCATCCTGAACCAGGAACCCTTCAACGCGGCATCAGTCCTCGTGGCTGGCCCTGACTTCGGCACCGGCTCCTCCCGCGAACACGCTGTGTGGGCGCTGAAGGACTACGGCTTCAAGGCCGTGCTCTCCTCCCGGTTCGCCGACATCTTCCGGGGCAACTCGGGCAAGCAGGGCCTGCTGGCCGCGCAGGTTGCCCAGGACGACATCGAGCTGATCTGGAAAGAGCTGGAGAACGCCCCCGGAACAGAAGTCACCGTTGACCTCGTCTCCAAGACGGTAGTGTGCGGGAACATCGTGGCCCCGTTCGACATTGACGACTACACCCGCTGGCGCCTGCTCGAAGGGCTGGACGATATCGGGCTGACCCTGCAGCATGAGTCGGATATCACGGCCTATGAAGCAACCCGTCCCGCGTTTCTGCCCAAAACCCTGCCCGCCCGCCTTTCCTGAGGGGCTGAAGCAGCCCTGGCAAGGGTCACGGCGGCGCGCCACGCCCTGCCGCCGTCGCGCGCTTATTTCGGTTCGGTAACGCGACCTCCTATGCTTGGTTGGAGCCTTTGCCAGGATTTGGGGGCGAATGATCGTAAGGAAACCGGTATATGAGTAGTGTTCTGACAATTCGCGGCGGAGTCCCGCTTACAGGCCGCGTCAGCGTCCGGGGAGCAAAGAACCTTGTTCCCAAGGCGATGGTGGCAGCGTTGCTGGGCAACGAACCGTCGGTGTTGCGGAACGTTCCGGAGATCAAGGACGTGGAGGTGGTCACCTCCCTCCTGCAACTGCACGGCGTGACAGTGGAGAAGGACCCGGTCAACGGGGATCTCACCCTGGATCCGAAGGCGGCCAAGACGGCGCCCAGCACTGCGATCGACGCCCACGCGGGCGACTCCCGGATTCCCATCCTGCTCTGCGGACCGCTGATCCATGCCATTGGTGAAGCGTTCATCCCGGACCTCGGCGGCTGCAAGATCGGCGACCGGCCCATCGACTACCACCTGGACGTCCTGCGCCAGTTCGGCGCGGTAGTGGAGAAGCGCCCCGGCGGTATCCACATCTCGGCGCCGAAGGGCCTGCACGGGGCCAAGATTTCGCTGCCGTACCCCTCCGTCGGCGCCACGGAGCAGGTGCTGCTGAGCGCGACGCGCGCCGAGGGCATCACCGAGCTTTCCGGTGCTGCAACCGAGCCTGAGATCATCGACCTCATCGCCGTGCTGCAGAAGATGGGCGCTATCATCAGCGTCCAGACGGACCGTACCATCCGCATCGAGGGCGTCCGCGACCTCGGCGGCTACAACCACCGCGCGCTCTCCGACCGCAACGAATCGGCATCGTGGGCCTCCGCTGCCCTGGTCACCCGCGGTGATATCTTCGTTGAAGGCGCCTCGCAGCGGGACATGATGACCTTCCTGAACACCTACCGCAAGGTGGGCGGCGGCATGGACATCGGCGAGGACGGCATCCGCTTCTATCACCGCGGCGGAAAGCTCACCCCGCTGGTGCTGGAGACGGACGTGCACCCTGGTTTCATGACCGACTGGCAGCAGCCGCTGGTCGTGGCCCTGACCCAGGCCGAAGGCGTGTCCATCGTCCACGAAACGGTGTACGAGAACCGCTTTGGCTTCACTGACGCCCTGATCCGGATGGGTGCCAGCATCCAGGTTCACCGCGAATGCCTGGGCAGCGTCCCGTGCCGCTTCGGCCAGCGCAACTTCCTCCACTCCGCCGTCATTTCCGGTCCCACCCAGCTCAAGGGAACCGACATCGACGTCCCGGACCTGCGCGGCGGCTTCAGCCACCTGATCGCCGCGCTGGCGGCGACCGGCACCTCACGCGTCACGGGCATCGATATCATCAACCGCGGCTACGAGCGTTTTACCGAAAAGCTGGCCGGGCTGGGTGCCGATTTCGACATCACCACCACGAAGTAGCGGACCACAGTGAAGGAATCGGCCAAGAGCCGCGCCACCTTTGTGGTGGTCGCCGCGATAGTGCGTCCCCTGTTCAACCTCATGATGAACAAGAAGTGGGAAGGCACCGAAAGGCTGCCTGCGGGAGGCTTCATTGCCGCGCCGAACCACTGCACCGAGATTGACCCCCTGATCATCGGCCACCTCCTCTATAACCAGAAACGTGCTCCGCACTTCCTGGCCAAGTCCGGGCTCTTCAAGGTTCCGGTCCTGGGCTGGGTCCTGCGGGCCACCAAGCAGGTACCGGTGGAACGTTCGACGGCGGGAGCCAACCGCTCCCTCCAGGTCGCCCAGGAGGTGGTCGCCGAGGGTGGCGCCATCATCATCTATCCCGAAGGCACCCTGACCCGCGACCCGGACCTGTGGCCGATGAAGGGCCACACCGGGGCGGCTCGGCTTGCCCTTGAGGGCGGCATTCCTGTGGTTCCGATCGCCCACTGGGGGGCCCACGAGGTCTTTCCGCGCTACGGCAAGCGGTTCCACCTGTTCCCCCGCAAGACATCGCGAGTGGTGGTGGGCGAGCCGGTGGACCTGAGCGCCTTCCGCGGACGTCCCCTCGACAAGGCAACGCTGGCTGCGGCCACTGACGCCATCATGGAGGCAATCACTGCCCTCCTGGCGGAGCTCAGGGGAGAGGAACCTCCCGCGCAGCGGTGGGATCCGGCCAAGCAGCAGCAGGCGAAGCACGGCAGGTTCGTGGAGCGCGGCGGCCAGCAGGCCGGGCCTGGAACGGAAACCCCGTGACCGCTGACAACAGGCGGACGGGTTCCGCCCGTTCGGTTGCCGTTCTTGGCGCCGGTTCCTGGGGAACAACCTTCGCCAAGATCCTGGCTGACGCCGCAGCTGCCACCGGTCATCCGCGGACCATCAGACTATGGGGCAGGCGCCCTGAAATCGTGGAGCAGATCAACACCACTCACCGCAACCAGCAGTACCTGAAGGACATCCCGCTGCCCGGGAGCATCACGGCGTCCACCGATGTCGCGGCGGTACTGGACGGTGCCGACCTCGTGGTCATCGCGGTTCCTGCCCAGTCCCTTCGGCCGCAGTTGCGCGAGTGGAAGGACATGATCGCCCCGGACGCGATGGTTGTTTCCCTGATGAAGGGCCTGGAGCTGGGCACCGACGCGCGGATGAGCGAGGTCATCAGCGAAGAACTGGGCCTGCCCACCGAGCGCATTGCCGTTGTCTCCGGACCAAACCTTGCCATGGAGATTGCCCGGGAAGAACCTACCGCCTCGGTGGTGGCGTGTACCGATCCTGCCGCTGCCGGCTGGCTTGCCAGGACCTGCACTGCTCCCTACTTCCGCCCGTACACCACAGCCGACATCGTGGGCGTGGAAATCGGCGGCATCGTCAAGAACGTCATTGCGCTGGCCGTCGGCATCTGCGAGGGCAAGCAGATGGGGGACAACACCAAGGCCTCGGTCATCACCCGCGGCCTTGCGGAAACGTCCCGGCTCGCCCTGGCCCTTGGCGGTGAAGCCAAGACGATGGCAGGCCTGGCAGGGCTGGGCGACCTCGTGGCCACCTGCTCGTCGCCGCTGTCCCGGAACCATAGCGCCGGCCGGCTGCTCGGCCAGGGACTCACGCTGGAGGAGGTGGGGCAGAAGATGACCCAGACCGCCGAGGGCATAAAATCGGGCCAGGCCGTCCATGAACTTGCAGGCAAGCTGGGTGTCGAGATGCCCATCACTGCCGCCGTCGTTGCCGTTCTGGCCGGCAAGCTGTCCGTTGACCAACTGGGGCCCGTCCTGCTGTCCCGGGAACTGAAACCTGAAGGCGATTACTGACGATGTCCCACGACAACCTGGCCCCAGGGGAGCCCACCCGGCGGACGAAGCCCCGCGTGGCTGTACTTTTCGGCGGCCGCTCCAGCGAGCACGCCGTGAGCTGCGTGACGGCCGCCGGCGTTCTCGGTGCCATTAACCAGGACAAATACGAGGTGATCCCCATCGGGATCGCCAAGTCCGGGCAATGGGTGCTGATGGCCCCCGACACCGCCCAATGGTCCCTTGCCGCAACCTCCCTGCCGGAAGTGCCGCCGTCGCCGCAAACAGTGACGCTGGCAGAAATCGGAGGTGAGCAGCAGCTGATCGTCGCATCGCCGAATGAGGTTCCCCGGGAACTTGGTGCCGTGGACGTTGTCTTCCCGCTGCTCCACGGACCGTTCGGCGAGGACGGAACCATCCAGGGGCTGCTGGAACTTTCCGACACCCGCTACGTCGGGGCCGGGGTCCTGGCCTCCGCCGTTGGCATGGACAAGCATTTCATGAAGGTTGTGTTTGAGGCCGCCGGCCTGAACGTGGGTCCTTATGTGGCCGTTACGGACAGGCAGTGGCGCAAAGACCCGGAATTGGTCCGCAAACAGGTTGACCGGCTGGGATATCCGGTCTTCGTCAAACCCGCCCGGGCCGGATCATCCATGGGTATTTCCAAAGTGGATTCCCTGGCGGAGCTGGACGCAGCCATCGGGGAAGCCCGCCGGCATGACCTCAAACTCGTCATCGAGGCCGGCATCACGGGCCGCGAAATCGAATGTGCCGTCCTCGAAGGCAGGGGCACTGATGCCCCCCGGACCTCCATGCCCGGGGAGATCTCCGTGGCCGGTGGAACCCACGAGTTCTATGACTTCAACGCCAAGTACGTGGAGGACGACGCCGCCTCGCTCAGCTGCCCCGCGGACATACCGGAGGAAGCCATCGCCCGGGTCCGGGAGCTTGCAGCGGCGGCCTTTGATGCTGTTGGTGCCGAGGGCCTGAGCCGCGTCGACTTCTTCTACACGCCCGCCGGTGAACTGATCATCAACGAGATCAACACCATGCCCGGGTTCACGCCCAAGAGCATGTACCCGCAAATGTGGGCTGCGTCAGGGCTGGCCTATGCAGACCTCATTGATGAGCTGATCTACCTGGCACTGAACCGGAAAACCGGCCTGCGCTGATCCCCGCCGGCTCCCTGACCTCGCTCCGCTTCGGCCAGGTAACCCTGCCGGCGTGGGCCCACCCGCCGGCTCCCTGACCTCGCTCCGCTTCGGCCAGGTAACCCTGCCGGCGTGGGCCCACCCGCCGGCTCCCTGGGCCCACCCGCTACTGGCTCGGCGGCAGGTTCTGCAGGTCTTCCTGGCCTACACAGTTCCTTGCCGCCGGGATCTTGCCGGCAGCCGCTGCGAGGTCGGCCAGCACGGTGGCAGAGCTGATCTTGTCCGGGTCCATGAGTATCTCCGTTGCAGGTTCCCGGCCATACGTGGTCAGGGTCCACACCGGGTCGCCTTCCTTGATGACCCAGTCGATGCCGTTGACGGTGACACAGCGGTCCGTGGTGGGTCCGGGAACATTAACGCCGCAGCGCAGGATCACCAGGGACGGATCGCCCCAGGCGGCGGTGGCCTGGCTGTTCGTCTTCCGCAGCCGCGA
Source organism: Pseudarthrobacter sp. NamE5 (assembly GCF_005796225.1). Taxonomy (GTDB): domain Bacteria; phylum Actinomycetota; class Actinomycetes; order Actinomycetales; family Micrococcaceae; genus Arthrobacter. The sequence goes on along the minus strand of NZ_VAHO01000008.1, from coordinate 43,808 downwards.
GTCCCCGATGGCGTCGGGCAAGGCCACCATCATGGGGGCGCAGGCAGGGTTGGCTGCGTCCTTGGCAGCCGGAACGTCCACCGGAGGCGAACAGGACGCCAGCGGAATGGCCGCGAGAGTGCCGATCAGTGCCAGCCGGGCAGCACGCAGGGGCAGGGAAGGGCGGGGATGGTGCATTTCTCCAGCCTATCGGGCGCTGGAGCCCGCCCTCACACTCCGGCCTCCACCCGGTGCACTGCAACAATGTCCGGGGCCCGCGATAGCGTAGTGGCGTGCCAGAAAAGCCCCTGCTGCCTGAAAAGTCTTTGCATCCAGAACAACCACTGCATCCTCAAGAGCCCCTGCACCACGGTGGGCGGAGCCACCATGACCCACTGCCCGCCGCCGGGCAGCCGCTGACGGTTTCCGCGTTGTCCGAGGGTGAACTGCTGGCGCGGATATTTCCCCGCCTCGAGATGGGAGGCGCGCACGGCGACGCCACTCTGATCGGTCCCGGGGACGACGCGGCAGTGGTGGCGGCTCCCGACGGCAGGACCGTCATCAGCATCGACACCCAGGTCCAGGACCAGGACTTCCGGCTTGAATGGCCCAACGGCTACCGCACCACCGGTTTCGATGTTGGCTGGAAAGCTGCGGCCCAGAACCTCAGCGACATCAACGCCATGGGAGCCAGCGCTACCTCGCTGGTGGTCAGCCTCACCCTTCCCCCCGACACTCCCGTCGCCTGGGTGGAGGACCTGGCGGACGGTCTTACCTCCGGCATCAGGGAGCTGGGTGCGGCCAACTGTTCGGTGGCCGGGGGCGACCTGGGGCGGGGGAGGGAGATATCGGTAACGGTGGCCGTGCTCGGAGCCCTCGACGGCGGCCGGCCCGTACTAAGGTCGGGAGCCAAACCGGGGGACGTCCTGGCCCTGGCCGGCACTGTAGGGCATGCGGCCGCTGGACTCGCACTGCTGGAATCAGAGGTGGACGTGGAAGCGCTGACCACCGAACAGCGCACACTGGTGGAACTCCAATGCAGGCCGCGGCCGCCACTGGCCGCAGGGCCGGCCGCCCGGTCAGGCGGCGCCACAGCCATGCTGGACATTTCGGACGGAATGCTGCGCGACGGCGAGCGGCTGGCGAAGGCCAGCGGGGTCGCCGTCGACCTCCTGCCGGCCCCGCTGCAGACACTGGCGGACAAGCTGCGTCCTGCTGCCGAACTCCTTGCGGCGGATGCCCGGGAATGGGTCCTTGGCGGCGGGGAGGACCACGGACTGCTGGCCACATTCCCTTCCGCGCTGCCGCTGCCTCCGGGATTCACTGCGATAGGCTCAGTACAAGCACTGGGAATCAATGAAGGCCCGGGCGTCAAGATTGCGGGCCGGTCAGCTGACACCGGGGGATGGGATCACTTTGCAGACTAAGGTTGCCGCTAACGCGCAAGCGATGAAGAGGTGGTTGGGCAACGCTGAGACCGCCCTTGGCAATCACAGCGACCGACTGAATGCCATCAACATCTTCCCGGTGGCCGACGGGGACACCGGCACAAACCTATACGTCACGGTGCGGGCGGCCGCGCGGTCTATCACAAGCGGCGGGGACGAACCTGCACAGATGGACGTGGGTGCTGTCCTGGCCACTGCCGGGCAGGCCGCCATGGAAGAGGCCCGCGGCAATTCCGGAACCCTTTTGTCGGTTTTCCTGTGCGCAGCGGCAGAGCCGTTGGCAGGGCACACCCGCCTGACCTCCACCCTGCTGGCAGCAGCCCTGAATCGCGCCCAGATCCGTGCCTGGTCTGCCCTTAGCGACCCCGTTCCCGGAACCATGCTCTCCGTCATGGAAGCCGCAGCGCGTGCCGCAGCCGCCGTCGACGCCGGGCAGAACGGCGACGACAGCAACCACGCCCTGGGACTTGCCCTGGACGCCGCCGTGGAAGGGGCCCTCGCCGCGGTCATCCACACGGAGGACCAGCTGGACGCACTGGCGTCAGCGCACGTTGTTGATGCAGGCGGGGTTGGCATGCTGCTCATCCTGGACTGCCTGCGCTCCGCCATCCTGGGGGAGGAACTCCAAAGCGAACTCCTCGACGGGCTGCACGGCTACGACGTGTCCGATCCGCATATCCATACAGCAATGCCTGACGACGACGGCGTGGAAGTCATGTGCACCATCAGTCTTTCCCCCCTCAATGCAGCCACGTTGCGCCAGCGGCTGGATGAGATCGGCGAGTCTGTCATCATGAGCCAGGTTGGCGGCGGGCCGGACGACGACGGCAATTACCGGTGGCGCGTCCACGTCCATGTTCCTGACGCAGACCCGGCAGTCGGAATCATCCGGTCCCTGGGGGAGCCGGCCAACATCAGCATCAGTGAGCTCGCGTTGCCGGGGGATCCGGCAACCGATGCCGTGAACTCCAGCGGGCATGAACGCTGAGCTGGAGCTGCCGCTGGAACGCCGGCTGGGTAAGCGCTCCGCCGCAGTCATTGAGAAGCACCTGGGCATCACCACTGTGGAGGGGCTGCTCAACTACTTCCCCCGCCGTTACCTCAACCGGGGGGAGTTGACTCCCATCAGCGAGATCCCGCGGGACGAAGAAGTCACCCTGATCGCACGGGTGCTGTCCAGCAGCACCCGCCGGATGCAGGCACGCCGCGGCACCATCACCGACGTCGTTGTCTCCGACGACGACGGGAGGCAGGGCCTTCGGCTGGTGGGCGGCACGGACTACCGCGGCAAAGCGCCGGGGACGCTCAAGATCAGTTTCTTCAATGGTTACAAGGCCCAAGCGGAGCTGCTCCAGGGCCGGCGGGCGCTTTTTTCCGGCAAGGTCACATCCTTCAAAGGGACCCTCGGCCTCACCAACCCCGACTACCAGCTGCTGGACGACGACCCCTTCAGCGGAGACGACCGTGATCCGGAAAAACTGGCAGCCATGCCGATCCCCATTTATCCGGCTACGGCGAAGCTTCCCAGCTGGAGAATTGAAAAGGCTGTCTCAACACTGCTCGAAACCGTGGATCTTGGGTCGCTGCCGGACCCGGTGCCGCCAGCTGTCGCAGCCCGCGAGAAGTTCCTGCCGGTCCCGGACGCCTACCGGCTTATCCACGCGCCGGAGTCAGCCGCTGACTGGCAGCAGGCGCGCCGCCGTTTCCGGTACCAGGAAGCCCTGGTACTGCAGTCCGCCCTCGCCCGGCGGCGCGCCCAGCTTGCCGCAGAGGAAGCCACCGCCCGGCGGCCGGTACCGCAGGGACTGCTGGCCAGCTTCGATGCCACGCTTCCGTTCACGCTGACAGCCGGGCAGGCCGCAGTCGGTGAGACCCTCGCAACCGAACTGGCCAGGGACATCCCCATGAACCGGCTGCTGCAGGGTGAAGTGGGCTCGGGCAAGACTGTGGTGGCGCTCCGGGCCATGCTGCAGGTTGTGGATGCCGGCGGGCAGGCTGCCCTGCTCGCTCCAACGGAAGTTCTCGCCGCCCAGCATTTCGAATCGATCCGCCGCACCCTGGGACCCCTGTCCAGTGACGGACTGCTGGGCGGGACAGCCGCCGCCTCCGTCCAGGTCACGCTGCTCACAGGTTCCATGCCCACAGCCGCACGCAAGCAGGCGCTCCTCGATGCCGCATCAGGGACGGCCGGAATCGTCATCGGCACGCATGCCCTGCTGAGCGACAATGTCACTTTCTACGATCTCGGCCTGATCGTGGTGGATGAGCAGCACCGCTTCGGCGTGGAGCAGCGCGATGCCCTGAGGGCCAAAGCCCGGAAGCCTCCGCACCTGCTCGTCATGACGGCAACCCCCATCCCGCGTACTGTCGCCATGACAGTCTTCGGCGACCTCGAAACATCTGTGCTGGATGAGTTGCCTGCCGGCCGGGCACCGATCGCCACCCACCTGGTGGGGCTCGCCGAGAATCCGGGCTGGGTGCGCCGGATCTGGCAGCGCGCCCGCGAGGAGATTGACGCGGGGCACCAGGTGTACGTTGTCTGCCCCAGGATCGGAACGGACGACGACGGCGATTTCAGTCCGGGGGAGTCGGCACCTCCGGAGGCGGACAGCGAGGATGACGGCGGACGCGAACTCGCATCGGTGACGGCCGTCGTCGAGCATATGCTGGCGGAGCCCGCGCTGGCCGGGGTCCCCCTGGCGCCGCTCCACGGACGGCAGGAGGCCGACGTGAAGTTCGGTGTCATGGATGACTTCGCTGCCAACCGGACCAAACTGATCGTCTCCACCACCGTGATCGAGGTAGGTGTGGACGTCCACAATGCCACCTTGATGGTCATCCTCGATGCCGACCGGTTCGGGATTTCCCAGCTGCACCAGCTCCGCGGCAGGGTGGGGCGCGGCGGACTGCCGGGAACCTGCCTGCTGGTCACTGCACTTGAGCCCGGCCACCCCAGTCGGCGAAGGCTGGAGGCGGTGGCAGCCACCACCGACGGGTTCGCCCTGTCCGAGGAGGACCTGAAGCTGCGGCGTGAGGGCGACATCCTGGGAGCTTCCCAGTCAGGCGGACGCTCCACCCTGAAGCTGCTCCGGGTCCTGGAACACGGGGACGTGATCGCCCGCGCCCGGGAAGACGCCCAGCAAATTGTTGCCGAGGACCCGGCGCTTGCCGCCCGTCCGGAACTGGCCTACGCCATCGAGAAGTACCTCAACCCGGAAAAGGAGGCGTTCCTTGAACGCGGATAACAAGGTGCACACCGGGAGGCCCGGCGGCGCAGACAGGACCATGGCATGACCCGGATCATCGCAGGTGCCGCCGGCGGCACCCCTTTGACGGCCGTTCCAGGTTCCCTCACAAGGCCCACCACGGACCGGGTCAAGGAGGCGCTCTTTTCCCGCCTCGACGCCTTCAACGTCATCACCGGCGCGCGCGTGCTGGACCTTTACGCTGGCTCCGGCTCCCTTGGTGTGGAGAGCGGCAGCAGGGGAGCAACGGCAGTGGACCTGGTGGAGTCCGATGCCAAGGCAAGCGGAGTCTGCCAGCGCAATGCCGACCTGATTAACGGCGTCCTGGGCCGCAAGGCTGTTACTGTCCACCGCTCCAAAGTCGAGCCCTTCCTGGACCGCGCGGCCGCGGGTGACATGTGGGACCTTGTCTTCCTGGATCCGCCGTACCCGCTGGAAGAGGTGGCCCTGCAGGCCGTGCTGCAGAAGCTCTGCCCGCACCTGGCGCCCGGCGCGGTGGTGGTGGTTGAGCGCTCGTCCCGGTCGCCGGAGCCGTGGTGGCCTGACGGCCTCACCCGGTTCGCGGAGAAAAAATACGGGGAAACAAGGCTATGGTTTGCCGAGCCGTTCGTGCCCGATGCCATTGACCCCGATGCCGTTGACGGTGATGATCTTTCCGAGGCTTCGGGAGTGGCAGAAGGCCAGCAGTAGCGGGCCGGCCCTCAGCTCCGTGTATGCCTTAGCGCCGGTCATCGGCCAAGGGGTCAAGGTCCACTCCCGCCAGCACCCTTGCCGGGTGCGGTCCGCGGGCCGTAAGTTCCGCCGTCCACTCCAGGGGCCAGGGGTTCTGGGTGCCGGCGAGGACGATGTTTCCGGGGTAGCGGCCCTCGAACATTCCTGCTTCCGCCACCGCGGCCACATGTGCCATCGCCTGCCGCATAGCGGCGGCCTGGCTCCGGACCAGGGTCAGCCCCGGTTCGTCACCCACGTTGACAATCAGCAGTCCTGCAGGGCTTAGCCGCTCCCGTACCTCCCGATAGAACGCGCTGCACGCCAGGTGCTCCGGTGCATCCGGCCCGGAAAAGATATCCAGGATTACCACGTCGAACCGGAGCGCAGGGTCAAGCCGGGTGAGTGATTCCCTCGCGTCGCCGATGATGGCCTGAAGCTGCGTCCCCTCGGGCAAGGGGAGTTGCCGCAGGACGAAATCGAGCAGCTCACGCTCCAGTTCCACTGCGTACTGCACCGACCCTGGCCGCGTGGCCTGGACATACCGGGCCAGCGTCAGCGCGCCGGCCCCCAAATGCAGTGCAGTGACCGGGTGGCCGCCAGGGGCCGCAAGGTCCACAAGGTGTCCGATGCGGCGAAGGTACTCGTAAAAGATCTCCTCCGGCCGGTCAAGGTTCACATGCGACTGTTCCGCGCCCCCAATACTGAGGACGTAGCTGCCTGCGGTGAAAGCATCCGGTTCTATGGACGCGTGCTGCCCTGTGGTCCGCAGGAACCGCGTCCGACTCTCCGGCCCTCCGGCCATCAGAGCCTGCCGCTGAGCTTGGCGAGCCGCCCGGCAGCTTCTTCGAGGACCTCGGTCCGCTTGCAAAAGGCGAAGCGAAGCAGGCTCCGGGTCCGTTCCGCTCCTTCCGGATGGCAGAAGACCGGGACCGGTATGGCGGCCACGCCCACCAGTTTGGGCAGCCGCCGGGCCAGGTCCACGGCATCCGTGATGCCAAGGGGCTCCGTATCGACGTTGACGAAGTAGGTCCCCTGCGGGGAAAAAACATTGAACCCTGCCGCCCGCAGCCCTTCGGTGAGGATGTCGCGCTTAGCTTTGAGGTTTGCGGCAATGCCCGCGAAGAAGGAGTCGGGAAAAGCAAGTCCGGCGGTGATGGCCTGCTGAAACGGCGTGCCTGAGCTGTAGGTCAGGAACTGCTTGACGGTGCGGGCGGCGGACACAAGCTCTTCAGGGCCAGTCAGCCAGCCAATTTTCCAGCCGGTCAGGGAAAAGGTCTTCCCGGCGGAAGAAATGGTGATGGTCCGCTCCGCGGCAGTGGGCAACGATGCGACCGGGATGTGCCTGGCACCGAAGGTGAGATGTTCATAGACCTCATCCGAGACGATGATGCTGTTGTGCCTGGCCGCAAGTTCCACGATCTTCTGCAGCACTTCGCGGGGGAACACGGCGCCGGTCGGATTGTGGGGGTTGTTGAGGAGCACTACCTTGGTGCGTTCCGAGAAGGCAGCCTCCAGGGCTGCCATGTCCGGCATGAAGTCGGGAGCCAGTAGTGGTGCAGTCACATGGGTTGCGCCGCACAGCCCGATCAGCGCACCGTAGGAATCGTAGAACGGCTCGAGGGTCAGCACCTCGTCACCGGGACCGGCGAAGGCGAGGAGCGACGCGGCGATGGCCTCGGTGGCACCGGTGGTGATGATGACCTCGGTTGCCGGGTCCGGGGAGAGCCCGTAGAAACGCCGCTGATGTGCCGCTACGGCTTCCCGGAGTTCAGGGATGCCCTTGCCTGGTGCGTACTGGTTTGCCCCGGCGGCGATGGCGGCCCGGGCCGCTTCCCTGATCTCCAGGGGACCATCCTCGTCCGGGAACCCCTGGCCCAGGTTGATGGCACCGGTCTGGACTGCCAGCGTGGTCATTTCTTCAAAGATCGTGACTCCCAGCCCTCCATCGGGGGCCAGGAGATTTGCTCCGAGCGCGGCACGGTGCCAGGGAGCGGTAGCCATGGGGGTGGAAACTTCCCTTGGTGGATGCATCCAGTCATGGTATCCCGGCGCTCCCATGGGGTAGGTTCGGAGCATGAGACGCGCTGTGTGCCCCGGTTCCTTCGACCCCATCCACAATGGCCATCTCGAGGTTATTGCACGCGCTGCCAGCCTGTTTGATGAGGTCATTGTGGCTGTCTCCACCAACCAGGCCAAGAGGTACCGGTTCGCGCTGGCTGAACGGTTGGACATGGCCCGGGAAACCCTGGCCTCGCTAAAGGGCATCGTGGTGGAACCGGTAGGTGAGGGCCTGCTCGCCGAGTACTGCCGCCAGCGCGGGGTTTCGGCCATCGTGAAGGGCCTCCGGTCGTCCTCGGACTTTGACTACGAATTGCCCATGGCCACCATGAACCGCCAGCTGAGCGGAGTAGAGACTGTATTCCTGCCGGCCGAGGCCCACTATGTCCACCTGTCCTCCACCCTTATCAAGGAGGTGGCCGGCCTGGGCGGCAACGTGGCCGATTACGTCCCACGTTCGGTGCAGCGCAGGTTCGCCACCGGCGAGCCTGCTCCGGCCCCGCATCCGAAAGGGTAGGCTTGTCCGGTACTTCGGCGCCGCCGGCCTGCCGGTTTGAGTCCCTGCGGCTCTTCGGGCTAACATGGTACGTCGGTCATATGTTCAACAGGAGTTCTCATTAAAAGAGATGCTGGTTCGCCCTTGGTGTTCGACGTCAAGGATCTCGGGCGCAGCCCGGGAAGCATGCGGACACTGAAGGAACATGTACCCGCACCAGGTGACCTTGGTGTGGCGCTCATTGGCGTTCAGGAAGGCTCGGATGTCGAGCTGGACCTGAGGCTTGAGGCCGTACACGAAGGAATTCTGGTATCAGGAACCGTTCTTACCGAGGTAACTGGTGAGTGCGGCCGATGCCTGGATCCCCTTGCGTATGACCTTGAAGTCAATGTGCAGGAACTTTTCTTCTACGAGGGCGTTGAGCTCTCGAACGAAGAAGATGACGAAGAGCAACGTCGAGTCGAGCACGATCTAATCGATCTTGAACCGGTGTTGCGGGACGCAGTGGTGACCGCGCTGCCGTTCCAGCCGGTGTGCCGGGAAGACTGCCAGGGCCTTTGCTCCGAATGCGGAGTTCGCCTGGAAGACGAGCCGGGGCACCACCACGAGGTCACGGATCCTCGCTGGGCTGCCCTAGCTGATTTGGCTAAGCCTGACCGGCAAAATTGATGTGTACGTGTTTGTCTAGAGAGAAATGAGTTAGCCGTGGCTGTTCCCAAGCGGAAAATGTCTCGCTCGAATACCCGCGCCCGCCGCTCCCAGTGGAAGGCGACTGCCCCCCACCTGGTGAAGACCGTAGAGAACGGCCAGGTTACCTACAGCCTGCCGCACCAGGCGAAGGTCGTCACCGACTCGGCCGGCACTGCGCTGTTCCTTGAGTACAAGGGACGCAAGGTCGCGGACGTCTAATCGGCCACTCAGGCTGACATGATGTCTTCAACTGAAGAGCTTCTGAAGCGTCTCGGTGTCTTTATTGACGCCGGGACGCTTCGTCTTGCGCTCACGCACCGTTCCTACGCCTACGAAAACGGCGGCATACCCACCAACGAGCGTCTTGAATTCCTGGGGGACTCCATCCTGGGCTTTTCCGTGACGGACGCACTTTACCGGGACAACCCCGACCTTCCCGAAGGCGACCTGGCAAAGCGGCGCTCTGCCGTGGTCAGCACACGCGCACTGGCAGGCATCGGACGCAGCCTCGGAATTGGCGACTATATCTACCTTGGCCAGGGCGAAAAGCTCACGCAGGGCAAGAACAAGGCCTCCATCCTGGCTGACACCATGGAAGCGCTGATTGGTGCCACCTATGTGTCCAACGACATTGAAACAGCCCGCCAGCTGGTGATGCGCCTCATCGGACCGCTGCTGAAGGACGCTGCTGCGCTGGGCGCGGGTACCGACTGGAAGACCAGCATCCAGGAGCTGGCCGCAAGCCGTCAGCTGGGCGCGATCCACTACGCTGTGGAGGGTTCCGGACCGGACCATGCCCGGACGTTTACCGCTGTCCTCCATCTGGGCGGGACTGCCTACGGCAAGGGCTCAGGCCATTCCAAGAAGGAAGCCGAGCAGGAAGCCGCCGCCGACGCCTGGCGGGTGCTTTCCGGAACTGCTGCCAGCGCCGGGACACGCAAATCCGCCGGTTCCGTCACCGCTACTTAGCGCCGTGCCTGAACTCCCCGAGGTTGAAGTGGTCCGCCGCGGCCTGGTCAGCTGGGTCCGTGGACGGACCATTACCGGCGTCGAGGTCCTCGACCCCCGCTCCATCCGCCGTCACGCACTGGGCGTGGAGGATTTCATCGGGAACCTTGAGGGCGCCACTGTGGCTGACGTTGTCCGCCGCGGCAAGTTCCTCTGGATGCCCCTGGTGGATATGGCTGGCGGAGGCAGGGGCGCCAACGCCGCAGTATCCCCCCGTCCGAAAGTTGCGCTCATGGCCCACCTGGGCATGAGCGGACAGCTCCTGATGCAGGACCGGGAGGTGCCGGATGAAAAACACCTGAAAGTCCGTTTCCGGCTCAGTCCCCGGGACGCCATGCCTGCACAGTTGCGGTTCGTGGACCAGCGGATCTTCGGCGGGCTTTTCGTCACAGCGATGGTTCCTACCGACGACGGCGGTCCGGGAGGCCTGGCCGAATCGCCCCTGCCGCTGATAGCGGAGGAGGCGTCGCATATCGCCCGGGATCCCCTTGACCCCGCCTTCTCCTTCGACCTGTTCTACGGGCGCCTCCGGAAGCGCAGGACCGGCCTGAAGCGGGCCCTGCTGGACCAGGGACTGGTGTCCGGCATTGGCAACATCTACGCGGACGAGGCCTTGTGGCGCGCGAAGCTGCACTTCGCCAGGGCCACCGACACGTTGCGCCGCGCCGATGCCGAAAGGGTCCTCGCTTGCTCCAGGGAGGTCATGCTGGATGCCCTGGCGGCGGGCGGAACCAGCTTTGACTCGCTCTACGTCAACGTTAACGGCGCCTCTGGATACTTCGACCGGTCCCTTAATGCCTACGGCCGTGCAGGGCAGGCCTGCAAACGGTGCGCCAATGCCGGAGTCCAGGCCTCCATCCGACGGGAGCAGTTCATGAACCGGTCCTCGCACACGTGCCCTGTCTGCCAGCCCCGGCCCCGGAACGGACGATGGTAAGCGAGCGCCCTTAGTTTTCGGATTTCTTGAGGCCCTGGGACGAAGCCAGTCCCGGCAGTGACATCCGGAATTGTCCGCCGCAGCCGGGTCGGCGCCGGAACTGTTCATCGGGCACGCCTGGCCGCCCGCCGTGGTGCGCTTACCCAGGGTGGCCCTTGGGGTACGGGTGAAGCTGCCTGACAGGGCACAGCCTTCCGGAATCCGGGACTTTCGCCGGCAACGCAGTAGATTTAGGAAGCGAAGCACCCGCCTCAACCACCCAGGAGATCCGAAAAACCTTGCACCTCAAAAGCCTGACCGTACGGGGGTTCAAGTCATTCGCGTCCGCCACCACCTTTATTTTCGAACCCGGCGTTACTGCCGTGGTGGGTCCCAACGGCTCGGGGAAGTCCAACGTGGTGGACGCCCTTGCCTGGGTCATGGGTGAGCAGGGCGCAAAAACCCTCCGCGGCGGCAAGATGGAGGATGTCATTTTCGCCGGTACGTCCGGCCGGCCGCCGCTGGGCCGCGCCCACGTCTCGCTGACCATCGACAACACGGATGGTGCCTTGCCCATCGAATACAGCGAAGTGACCATTTCGCGGACCCTCTTCCGCGCCGGCGGATCGGAGTACGCCATCAACGGCGCCGGCTGCCGGCTGCTCGACATCCAGGAACTGCTCTCCGATTCGGGCCTTGGCAGGGAGATGCATGTCATCGTCGGCCAGGGCCAGCTGGACCGTGTCCTGCACGCTACCCCGGAGGACCGCAGGGGGTTCATCGAAGAAGCCGCGGGCATCCTGAAGCACCGCCGCCGCAAGGAAAGGACGGTGCGCAAGCTGGAGGCCATGCAGGCCAACCTGCAGCGCCTCACCGACCTCACCGGCGAGATCCGCCGGCAGCTGACGCCGTTGGGCAAGCAGGCCGAAGTGGCCCGGCGGGCCCAGCGCGTCCAGTTCGATGTCCGGGACGCCCGCGCACGCCTGCTCGCGGATGACCTTGTCCAGCTGCAGCTCGCACTGAAAAAGGATGTCGCGGACGAAGCTGCCCTGAAGGAACGCCGTGCCGTTGCCGGCCAGCAGCTGGAGGCCGGCCGCCGGCGGCAGGCCGGGCTGGAGCAACTCGCGGCCGAGGCAACCCCCCAGCTGAACGCGGCAAGGGACACCTGGTACCGGTTATCGGCCACCAGGGAGCGCCTTCGCTCCCTGGGCTCCCTGGCGCAGGAACGCCACCGCCTCCTCGGCTCTGTGGAGCCGCCGCCGGCCGGCCGGGATCCGGAACAACTGGAACGCCAGGCGGCCAGGGTCCGCGAGGAGCTTGCCGAACTGGAGCGGGTCATTCTCCAACGGCAAAGCGCCCTTGTAAAAGCCAGTGCGGCAAAAGCCGAGGCGGAGCGCGAGGCGCTCGCCGAGGACAAACGCCTGACGGCGGAACTGAGGGCAGCCGCTGACCGCCGGGAAGGACTGGCCAGGCTGGCGGGGCAGGTGGCCGCTGCGAGGTCGCGGGTGGAGTCCGCCCAGGCCGAACTGGGCCGGCTGCGCGAATCCCTGGCGGCGGGGGTTGAACGCCGCGCCCGCGCCCAGGCTGAGTTCACGGCGCTGGAAAACCAGGTTGCAGGCGTGGAGGCGGGGGAGGAGTCCCTCGACGCCGATTACGAGGCCGCCAGCGAGGCGCTGGACACCGTGGTAAAAAAGATCGCCGGCCTCCAGGAGGCCGTGGCCGATGGACTACGGAAGCGCGATGCGCTGTCAGCGAGGCTCGATGCATTGAAGCTGGGCCTCGAGCGGAAAGACGGAGCGAGGCACGCGCTGCAGGCGGGCCTTGACGGAATACTGGGCACAGTGGCAGCTGGACTGACGGTGGAGGCAGGTTTTGAACAGGCCATAGCCGCAGCCCTTGGTGAGGCATCCGAGGCAGTCCTGGTCAAGGATGCCGGAACTGCCGCTGCCGTGCTTCAGCTGCTCAAGGATGACGACGCCGGGCGTGCGGCGCTGCTGTTCGCCTCGGCTTCGGGGCTGGAGGCTGCACCGGAAGGCAACGCCGTCGCCCTCCCCGCCGGTGCCCGCTGGGCCGCCGGGCTTGTCAGCTGCGAGGATCCCTACGCCCCGCTGGTTGCGCACCTGCTGTCCGGGGCCGCCGTCGTCCCGGACATCCAGGCGGCGTCCGCCCTGGTTGCCCGGCACCCGGAGCTGACGGCCGTCACCCGCGCGGGGGACATCTTCACTGCCGTGTCCGTCACGGGTGGCTCGGCCAAGGCACCGTCACTCCTCGAGGTGCAGGCGGCAGTGGACGACGCCGAGAGCCGGCTCGCCGAGGTCCGGGGGGGTTTGGAACGGAACAGGTTCGAACTTGCCGCTGGCGAGGCCAGGAGGGCCGAGGCGCAGGATCAGGCGGACGCTGCATTGGAGAGGCTGCATGAGTCCGACGCCAGGCTGGCCGCCGTCGCAGAACGGTTGGGCCACCTTAACTCCGTGCTCCGCAGCGCCGTCGGCGAAAGCGAACGCCTTGGCGCTTCCCTGGCCAGGGCGGAAGCCAACGTCGCGGCAGAAGAGGAAGTCCTCGCCGCTGTGGCGGCCCGCCTGGCGGTAGCCCAGGAAGCACCGCTGGAAGAGGAGCCTTCCACCGAACGCCGCGACGCACTGGCGCAGGCTGCCTCCCGGGCCCGGACCGCCGAGGTGGAGGCGCGCCTCTCACTCCGCACCGCCGAGGAGCAGCTGGCGGCCATCCGCAACCGCGCGGCGTCCCTGGAGCGCGCCGCCGCCACTGAGCGCCGCGCGCGGGAGGAAGCCGCCAAACGCGCCCGCCTGCGCCGCATCCAGGCGCGCCGGGCCGCTGCGGTATCCGCCGCCGTCGGGCAGGCGCTGCGGTACGTGGACGTGTCCGTGGACGCCGCAAAACACGAGCGGGACCTGGCTGAAGAAAACCGGGAGAAACGGGACCAGGCGCTCGCGGAGGCCAGGAGCGCCAACGAGCTGCTGGCCCGGGAAGTTGCCGAGCTCACCGACAACGTCCACCGCGATGAGCTTGCCCGGACCCAGCAAAGGGCCAGGATTGAAGCCCTTGAGACCCGTTCCATCGATGAGCTGGGAATCACCCCGGACGCCCTCGTGGCCGAATACGGGCCCGACGTACCGGTTCCGGTCCCGGCCAATGACAGCGGCGACAAGTGGGCAGCCCTGCGTGCCCCGGTGGACGAGGCCGGAACGGAGATCATCGAGGGCCAGCCCTATGTCCGCGCCGAGCAGGAGAAGCGGCTCCGCAAGGCTGAACGGGACCTCGCCGGCCTGGGCCGGGTAAACCCCCTGGCGCTCGAGGAATTTGCGGCCCTCGAGGAGCGCCACCAGTTCCTCAGCACCCAGCTGGAGGACCTGAAGGCCAGCCGGAAGGATCTGCTGGACATCATCAAAGAGGTGGATGGCCGCGTCCAGCGCGTCTTCACCGAAGCCTTCGAGGACACACAGACGCAGTTCGTCCGGGTGTTTGAGCGGCTTTTTCCCGGCGGGGAGGGGCGGCTTGTCCTTACCGACCCCTCGGACATGCTGACCACCGGTATTGAGGTGGAGGCGCGCCCTGCCGGCAAAAAAATCAAACGCCTTTCACTTCTCTCCGGTGGCGAGCGCTCACTGACGGCGGTGGCCCTGCTCGTGGCGATCTTCAAAGCCAGGCCCTCGCCGTTCTATGTCATGGACGAGGTGGAAGCCGCCTTGGATGACACCAACCTGGGACGTTTGATCACCATCTTCGAGGAACTCCGGGAATCCAGCCAGCTCATTGTCATCACCCACCAGAAACGGACGATGGAAGTTGCGGACGCCCTGTACGGCGTCACCATGCGTGGCGACGGCGTGTCCACCGTGATCAGCCAGCGGCTGGGTGCCAACCTCTAAGGCACGGGCGCACAGTCGTGTAACGGCAGGTCAGGCGCTCCCCGGCCTCCGGGAGGCCTCCGGCGTTTGTGAGAAGCTAGGGGAGTGAATGACATCCTTCCCATAATTCTGTCCATCCTTGCTGCCCTGGTGGTTGTCGGCGGGCTGATTCCGGTCCTGGTGAAGACCCGGAGGAACATCACCCGGTACCCAGGCACCCGTGATGCCAATGACCCGGAAATGCCACGGGGCGGCAGTACAGCGGTGGCTGACAGGCCTGGGGCGGCGGACCGGACGGCGCCGGCCCCTGTGGACCTCGACGGGCTGGAGACCACGGAGGTTCCGGACGACGCCGCGGGCCTGGAAGTCATCCCGGTCGAAACCCCGCTGCCCGTAGCCGGGCGCCTGGTCCGCCTGCGCGAACGGCTGGTACGGTCCAACAACATCATGGGCAAGGGACTGCTCGCGCTGCTGTCCAGCGACAGGATCGACGAGGACGTCTGGGACGAAGTGGAGGAAACCCTCCTCCTGGCTGACCTCGGCACCGAACCCACCATGCAGCTGGTGGATTCCCTGCGCGAACGGGTCAAGGTGTTGGGCACCCGCACCCCGGAACAGGTCAAGGAGCTGCTCCGCGAGGAACTCATCAAGCTCGTGGACCCCACCATGGACCGCAGCCTCAACGTGCAGCGGCACGCTGACAAGCCGGCAGTGATGATGGTGGTGGGCGTCAACGGCGTGGGCAAGACCACCACGGTCGGCAAGCTCGCCCGGGTCCTGGTGGCCGAGGACAAGGATGTCCTGCTCGGCGCAGCGGACACGTTCAGGGCCGCCGCGGCGGAGCAGCTGGCCACGTGGGGCCAGCGGGTGGGTGTTCCCACCGTCAAGTCGGACATCGACGGCGCCGATCCCGCCTCCGTAGCCTATGAAGCCGTCAAGGCCGGCATTGACCAGGAAGTCGATGTGGTCATGATCGACACCGCCGGACGGCTCCAGAACAAGGTGGGCCTCATGGACGAGCTGGGCAAGGTCAAGCGCGTCGTGGAGAAACTCGCCGAGGTGGACGAGGTCCTCCTGGTACTTGATGCCACCACTGGCCAGAATGGCCTGAACCAGGCCAAGGTCTTCTCGGAAGTCGTGAACATCACCGGAATCGTCCTCACCAAGCTGGACGGAACCGCCAAGGGCGGCATCGTCGTCGCCATCCAAAAAACGCTGGGCGTTCCGGTGAAGCTGATCGGACTGGGCGAAGGCGCCGACGACCTCGCCCCCTTCGAAGCCGAAGGGTTCGTCGATGCACTCCTGAACTGACCTGTATCAAGAAAGCCATGAAAACGGCGGCCGTCCCTTGGGGCGGCCGCCGTTTTGTCAGTGAACAGGGTCCACTGTCAGGACTTTACTGTCCGGAGGGTTTCCCTGGTGGCGAGCCAGCTGGCCGCAGCCAGCACCATGATGCCGCCCGTGACGCCGAAGGCCCAGCCGTAGCCCAACTGGTCAGCGAGCACGCCGGCCAGGACAGGCCCAACGATCGCGCCGACGTCGGCCGTCATCTGGTACACAGCCAGGACCTTGCCGCCGGAGCGCCCGTTGCCGATGACGTCGGCCACCGCGGCCTGCTGGGCAGGGCCGAAAAGGCCTGATCCGACACCGGCGACTGCTGACGCTGCCAGGAACCAGCCCAGCCCGGACGTGAAGCCGATGGCGGCCGTGGCGGCTCCGGCCACCAGCAGCCCGGCGACCATCATGGGCCTGCGGCCCAGGGTGTCTGCCAGCCGGCCGGAGAAGGTAAGGGCTGCAGCGTTGCCGGCAGCAAAGACAGCCAACGCAAAGCCTGCCGCTTCAGGTCCCGAACCCAGGGCGGCGACGGCGAACAGCGGAACCGTGGCCATCCGGACACCAAAAGTCGCCCATCCGTTCACGAAGCTGGACAGCAGGGCTGTCCTGTACGCGCCTGCGCCGAGGGCCTCGGCCAGTGGCATGTCGGGTGCGCGGTCCTCCCGCGGTCCGCTGCCCTGGCGCTGGTGGCTCAGCTGGGTCTGGACCACGACGGCGGCCACCACCAGCGCAGCGGCGTAGGCCAGGAAGGGAACCCGCAGCCCGAAACCGGCCAGCAGCCCGCCCACGATCGGGCCGCAGACGTTCCCGACGAGGAAAGCCGAGGCATAGGCTCCCGAAACCCGCCCCCTGCTCTCAGGCGGAGCGAGACGCACCACCAGCGCCATCGAAGCCACGGTGAACATCACCGAACCGGCCCCGCCAAGACCCCGGAAGAGCAGCAGCTGCCAGTAGTCCTGGGCAAAGGCGCAGGCAGCCGTGGACGCAGCCACGATCAGCAGGCCAGTGACGTAGACGGGGCGTTCACCGAGCCGGCCGATCAAGGCACCGCCTGCAGGGGCAAAGACCAGCCGCATGAACGCGAAGATCGCCACAATCACGGACGCTTCGGTATTTCCCACGCCAAAGGTTGTGGCGAACTGCGGCAATACGGGCGCAACAAGCCCGAATCCAAGGGCAATCAGGAAGGCCGCCGCCAGCATCACCTTGATATCGCGCGGGAGCTTCTGCCTGTCCCGACGCAGCATCGAAAAAATCCTTGCTGTGGCGCGGCTCACGCGGGGTTCTGCCGTCATGGTCGAGAGGTCCTTGCATACGTCTGTGCCGGGCACCGGCGGGGGAGGGGAAACATAACCGTAACAAGCCGGATATGCACCATTTACTTCCTAGAGGTTGTTGTAACAGCCACGCAACCTAAAACCTTCGTGGGCGAAACACAGCGCCGACACACTTTTTACAGGACGCAAAAGGCGTTGGCAGGCGGATCATCTCCGCAGTTTCGATCAGGAAGGACGTGCACCATGGAACTTTCCGCAGGTCACGTATGGATTATGGTGTCGGCGGCGCTTGTGCTGCTCATGACACCGGGTCTGGCATTTTTCTACGGCGGCATGACCCGGGCCAAAGCCGCGCTGAACATGATGATGATGAGCTTTATCTCCATTGGCATGGTGGGAGTTGTCTGGGTTCTCTGGGGCGCTTCCATGAGCTCCGGCGAGGGCTTCCTGCAGATCGTCGGCAACCCGTTTGCCACGTTCGGACTGGAAGGCATCGACACCCCTGACGGGCTGATCAAGGTCGGCTACGCCGCCACCTTCGCCATCATCACCGTCGCCCTGATCAGCGGCGCCATCGCGGACCGGGCCAAGTTCGGCGCCTGGAGTGTCTTCGTGCCGGTCTGGGTCACGCTGGTCTACTGCCCCCTGGCATACATGGTGTGGGGCGGCGGACTCTTCGGTCCCGAAGGCGCAGTGGGTCAGGCCCTCGGCCCGGCGATCGACTTCGCAGGCGGCACCGTTGTCCACATCAACGCCGGCGTTGCAGCGCTGGTCCTCGTCCTGATCATCGGCAACCGCAAGGGCTTCGGCAAGGACCCGAACCACCGCCCGCACAACATCCCGTTCGTGATGCTTGGAGCAGCCATGCTGTGGTTCGGCTGGTTCGGCTTCAACGGCGGCGCTGCCGCCACCGCGGAACAGGGCGGCCTGATCTGGGTGAACACCCTCGCCGCCCCCGCTGCCGCAATGCTCGGCTGGCTTGTTACCGAGCGAATCCGCGACGGCCACCCCACCTCGCTGGGTGCAGCCTCCGGCGTCGTTGCAGGCCTCGTCGCCATCACCCCCGCCTGTGCCAACGTCAGCCCGGTCGGAGCACTCGGCCTCGGCGTCGTGGCCGGTGTGGCCTCTGCCCTGGCCGTGGGCCTGAAGTTCCGCTGGGGCTTCGATGACTCGCTGGACGTCGTGGGCGTACACCTTGTCTCCGGCATTATCGGCACCGTTGCACTGGGCTTCATTGCACTGCCCACCGACGGTGTGGGCGGCGGCCTCTTCTACGGCGGCGGCATGGCACAGATGTGGGCACAGCTCGCAGCGGCAGGCATCGCCATCGCCTATTCGGCCATCCTGACGGCGATCATCGCCCTGGCCATCCACAAGACCATGGGCTTCCGGGTCTCGCAGGAACAGGAAACGGTGGGTGTAGACCTCAGCCTGCACGCCGAGACCGCCTACGAGTTCGGCGTCGGTGGCCACGGCGGAAGCTTCCAGCCGCTGCACGACATGATTACCGGCAAGACCCAGACGGACAAGGCGCAGGCTTCCGCAGCAACGGCGGATGCGCAGAAGACCGAATCAGCAACAGGTAAGGAAAGCGTGGGGGCATGAAACTGATTACTGCGATCGTCAGGCCGGAAAAGCTCGAAGCCATCCGGGAAGGACTGGAGGCCTACGGCGTGCAGGGTCTGACGGTCAGCGCGGCCAGCGGCTACGGCCGGCAGCGCGGGTATACGGAGGTCTACCGCGGTGCGGAGTACAACGTGGACCTGCTGCCGAAGATCCGCGTCGAGGTCCTGGCCACGGACGAACAGGCCGACGACATCCTGGACGTCATTATCGCCAGTTCGAACACGGGCCGGGCCGGGGACGGCAAGGTCTGGACCATGGACGTCTCCGAGGCGGTCCGGGTCCGCACCGGCGAACGCGGCGTCGCAGCCATCTAGGGCAGCAACACAAGGCAACAACAGCAGGGCGGGCAGGAAAACCGGAAGGTTTCCTGCCCGCCCTGCTGTTGTCCCTCTTAGTCCCTGGCTGCAGTGGTGGGCCAGCCGGCGGGACCTGCAGAGCCGGCGTCGTACTCCTCCAACGGCACCGCATCCTGCTGCCACGCCTTCAGTACGGGCTCGACAATCCGCCAGCATTCCTCCGCCGTGTCGCCGCGGACCGACAGCAGCGGGTCGCCGGCCAGCACACCTTCAAGGACTTCGCCGTAGGGGAGGAGTTCGGATGCGCTCAGCACCGCATCCAGGGTCACCCGGCCCAAGCTGAAGATGTTGCCCGGCCCGTTGACATCGACGTCAAAGGCCAGGGTGTCCGGCCCGAAGCCGATCCGGAGCTGGTTGGGTGAGTCGACGCCGGTGAAACCCTGCGGCAGGTGGGGGACCGGGCGGAAGGTGACCACGGCTTCCTTGCGTTTCACACCCAGCGCCTTGCCGGACCGCAGGATGAACGGCACGCCTTTCCAGCGCCAGTTATCGATGTTCACCTGGACCTCAGCCAGGGTCTCGGTTCCCCTCGCCGCGTCCACGCCTTCCTCCCGGGCGTAGTCCGGAACGTCCTTCCCCGCCACCTGCCCCGCGGTGTAGCGTGCCCGGCGGGTGGAGCCGGAATACGGGGACCGGACGTTGCTGGCGCGCAGCACCGTGGAAATGGCGTCACGCAGGTCACGTTCGCCGATGCTTGCCGGAGGCTCGATGGCCATCAGTGCCATGATCTGCAGGAGGTGGCTCTGGATCATGTCCCGCAGGGCACCGGCACCGTCGTAATACCGCGCCCGGCCTTCCAGCGCCAGGTCCTCGTCAAAGATAATTTCCACTTTTTCCACGTGCTGCCGGTTCCACACAGGTTCCAGGAAGTTGTTCGCGAAGCGCAGGCCAAGGATGTTCAGCACTGTGGCCTTGCCCAGGAAGTGGTCAACGCGGTGGACGTGGTCTTCGGGGACCAGCCGGACCAGGGTCTGGTTCAGGGACCGGGCAGATTCCTCGCTGGAACCGAAGGGTTTTTCCATCACCAGCCGGGTGCCCGCCGGGACCTGCCCGGGCCGGAGGGACTCGCAGGCGAGCTGGCTGATCCGGGGCGGCAGCGCGAAGTAGACGGCGGTGGGCCCATCGAGAGTGGCAAGCAGCGACGCGAGGGCGCCGTCGGCTGTGACATCCAGCTGGTGGTACACCGTTTCCTTTTCCAGGGCCTGGAGGGCTTCCTTCCCCTCGGGGCCCGCGGACCCTGCTGCTACTGCAAAGGAAGCCTGCACCCGCTCCCGCCACTGCTCAGGAGTCCAGGGATCGGAGCCCGCCCCCACAAGCTGCAGCCCTGCCGCCCGGCCCTTGGCCACCAGCCGGGCGAGGCCAGGCAGCAGCAGCCGGCCGGTGAGGTCTCCTGAGGCGCCGAGGATGAGCAGGGTTCTTACAGTTGGTTGGCTCGTCATTTTGCCAGCATGCCACCTTGAGGTCCCGACTTGGTACCCTAGATAGTCGAGTCCCGATCATCCACTGAAAGAAGTGCACGTCGCGTGTTCAATTCACTCTCTGACCGGTTGACAGCAACCTTTAGGAATCTCCGCGGAAAAGGCCGCCTCACCGAGGCCGATGTTGATGCAACAGTCCGCGAGATCCGCCGTGCCCTTTTGGACGCCGACGTTGCCGTACCAGTAGTCCGTGAGTTCACCGGCCGGGTCCGCGAACGCGCACTGGGTGCCGAGGTTTCGGGTGCACTGAACCCGAGCCAGCAGATCGTGAAGATCGTCAACGAGGAACTCGTGGAGATCCTCGGCGGCGAAACCCGCCGGATCCGCCTGGCCAAGAACGGCCCCACCATCATCATGCTGGCCGGCCTCCAGGGTGCCGGTAAGACCACCCTCGCCGGCAAGTTGTCCAAGTGGCTCAAAGCCCAGGGCCACAGCCCCATGCTGGTGGCGTGCGACCTCCAGCGACCCAACGCCGTCACCCAGCTCCAGGTGGTGGGCCAGCGCGCCAAGGTACCGGTGTTCGCGCCCCACCCCGGTGCCACGTCCACCGAGCTCGACCAGCCCGCAGGCGATCCTGTAGCGGTTGCCCGTGCGGGCGTGGAGGAAGCCCGGCAGAAGCTGCACGACGTCGTGATCGTTGACACCGCCGGCCGCCTGGGCGTGGATACTGACATGATGGAGCAGGCGCGCCAGATCCGCCGCGCCATCGTTCCCAACGAGGTCCTGTTCGTCATCGACTCGATGATCGGCCAGGACGCCGTGAACACGGCGCTTGCCTTCGATGAGGGCGTCAATTTCACCGGCATCGTCCTGTCAAAGCTCGACGGCGACGCCCGCGGCGGCGCCGCCCTTTCGGTCGCGTCGGTCACCGGCAAGCCGGTCATGTTTGCGTCCACCGGCGAAGGCCTGGACGACTTCGAACTCTTCCACCCGGACCGGATGGCTTCGCGCATCTTGGACATGGGTGATGTCCTCACCCTGATCGAGCAGGCGGAGAAGTCCTGGGACAAGGACGAGGCAGCCCGGATGGCGAAGAAGTTCGCCGACCAGGAGGACTTCACCCTTGAGGACTTCCTCGCCCAGATGCAGCAGATCCGCAACATGGGCTCCATGAAGAAGATGCTCATGATGATGCCGGGTGCCCAGAACATCCGCCAGCAGCTGGAGCAGTTCGACGAGCGCGAGATCGACCGCGTGGAGGCCATTGTGCGGTCCATGACCCCGCACGAGCGCGTGGCTCCCAAGATCATCAACGGTTCACGCCGTGCCCGCATCGCCCGCGGTTCCGGAGTCCACGTGTCCGAGGTCAACGGCCTGCTGGAGCGCTTTGCCCAGGCCCAGAAAATGATGAAGAAGATGGCCCAGGGCGGCATGCCGGGAATGCCCGGAATGCCGGGACTGCCCGGTGCCGGCGGCGGGGCCCGGAAGAACGCCAAGAACGCGCCCAAGAAGAAGGCCAAGTCCGGCAACCCGGCCAAGGCTGCGCAGGAGCGCAAGGAAGCCGAGGCCCGCCGGGCCAACGCTGCCAAGGCGCTTCCAACCGGAGCAGCCTTCGGCCAGCAGCCGGGTGATTTCGATCCTTCCCAGCTGAACCTGCCCAAGGGCTTCGACAAGTTCCTCGGCAAGTAACAGCATCCCCAACCCGGTAGCAGCAGATGTCGTTGTGAAGGCTCAGAACGCCACCTGCTGCTACTTACTTGGGTTGTCGCTGTCGTGGAATAGGGTTGGGTCATGTTCAAGCAGAGGGTAGTGTTCGTGCACGGCGCGGGGAGCTTCGGTGCTGCGGCATGGCCCCGGCAGCATGGCATGGCCCTGTCCTTCGACGCCCTGTTCCTGCGCCGGCACGGATACCATCCCACAGCTGAACCCGTCGAGTCCTCTTTCGAGGAGGATGCCCGCATCCTGCTGCGTTCCCTTGTCGATGACGGCCGCGGCATCGCCGGCGGACACGTTGTGGCACATTCCCAGGGCGCCATCGCAGCGATGATGGCCGCCGTCGAACGTCCCGATTTGGTCTACTCGCTGACGCTGGTGGAACCGGACTGCCTGTCCCTGACCGCCGAACTGCCGGCCACGTCGGCACACATCGGGTTAATGCAGCCCCTGTTCGCCGTCCGGCACCAGCTCAATGACGAGGACTTCCAGCGGGAATTCGTCCGCAGAGTCTACGCCACCGATCTTCAGCTGCCGGCCACGGCGGAGGAGAAACGCTCTGCCAGGCGGCTGCGGCTGCAGGCGCCTTCCTGGGAAGCTCCGCTGCACATCGTGCCCGGGGTGCCCACGCTCGTCCTCACCGGCGGCTGGGAACCACTGTATGAGGAAATTGCCGGCTACCTCCGGGAGACCGGGGCCATCCACCGCACTGCCGCAGGCGGTCACCGGCCCCATGACTCCGCCGAGGGGGACCGCATCATCCGGTCCTTCATCAGCGACGCCAGCCGGGTGCAGGCACGCGCGTCCTGACTCCCTCCCGGGGTGCAGCCCCGTCCGGCCGGCCCCCAAATTGCCAGCCGGACGGGTGCGTGTAGGGACCGCTAGCGCTGTCCGGTCATGGGAACGGCAGGTTCAGGCAAGTAGACCTTGCCCCCGGCTGCCAGGAATTCCTCGCTCTTTCCCTTCATTCCCGCGGCCGCTTCCGCCAGGGCTGCCTGTGATCCGGCTGACCCGTATTCGTCCCGGATGTCCTGGCTGATGCGCATGGAGCAGAACTTCGGCCCGCACATCGAGCAGAAGTGCGCGGTCTTGGCCGGCTCGGCGGGCAGGGTCTCGTCGTGGAACGCCTCAGCCGTTACCGGATCCAGGGACAGCGCGAACTGGTCACGCCAGCGGAACTCGAAGCGCGCCTTGGACAGGGCGTCATCGCGCTCGTGCGCTCCCGGGTGGCCCTTGGCGAGATCGGCCGCATGCGCGGCGATCTTGTAGGTGATGACGCCGGTCTTCACGTCATCCTTGTTGGGAAGGCCAAGGTGTTCCTTTGGCGTAACGTAACACAGCATTGCCGTGCCGTACCGGGCGATTTCCGTAGCTCCTATGGCCGAGGTGATGTGGTCGTAGCCCGGCGCGACATCCGTGACCAGCGGCCCCAGCGTGTAGAACGGCGCACCTTTGCACAGTTCCTGCTGGCGCTCCACATTTTCGCGGACACGGTGGAAGGGAATGTGCCCGGGGCCTTCCACCATGACCTGCACATCGTATTTCCACGCGCGTTCGGTCAGCTCCGCCAGCGTGTCCAGTTCAGCGAACTGGGCTGCATCGTTTGCATCTGCTGTTGAACCCGGCCGCAGCCCGTCGCCGAGGGAAAACGCGACGTCGTACTTGGCGAAGATCCCGCAGAGCTCGTCGAAGTGCGTGTACAGGAAGTTTTCCTGGTGGTGCGCCAGGCACCAGCCGGCCATGATCGAACCGCCGCGCGAGACGATCCCCGTAACCCGGTGTGCGGTGAGCGGCACATACCGCAGCAGGACCCCGGCGTGGATGGTCATGTAGTCCACGCCCTGTTCGCACTGCTCGACCACGGTATCGCGGAAGATCTCCCAGGTCAGCTCGTTGGCCTGGCCGTTGACCTTCTCCAGCGCCTGGTAAATGGGGACGGTGCCGATCGGGACGGGGGAGTTGCGGATGATCCACTCGCGGGTGGTGTGGATGTCGTCGCCGGTGGAAAGGTCCATCACCGTGTCCGCGCCCCACTGGGTTGCCCACTGCAGCTTGTCCACCTCTTCGGCTATGGAGCTGGTGACGGCCGAGTTGCCGATGTTCGCGTTGATTTTGACCAGGAAGGCCTTGCCAATGATCATCGGTTCGGACTCAGGGTGGTTGATGTTGCTGGGGATGATGGCCCGGCCTGCGGCCACTTCGCTCCGCACGAGTTCCACACTGCAGTTCTCCCGCAGCGCCACGAAACGCATTTCGGGGGTGATGACACCTTGCCGGGCATAGTGCATCTGCGTCACAGTCTTACCTTCGACGGCGCGGCGGGGCACCGGCTGCGCCCCTTTCCACTCCGCTGATGCTGCGCCGCGGCGGACGGCCGAGCGGCCGTCGTCCAGCAGGTTCCGCTCCCGGCCGCCGTACGCCTCCGTGTCCCCCCGCTCTACGATCCACCCGGAGCGGAAGGGGCGGAGGCCGCGGACAGGGTCACTGCCGGGACCTGCCGTGCGGTAGGTCCGGAAGGGGGCGTTCGCCTCTCCGCTGGGCGAGGGCTCCAGGGCAATCTCCGTCACCGGAACCCGGATGCCGGACTCCGCGTCCTCGATAAAGGCCAGTGAATGGGATTTCAGCGACTGTGTGGCTGGCTGCGCCCCTGCAGCCCCGGACCGGGCACTACCGGCCTGATTTTGGGCAGGGTGGAACTGTTCTTTTGGTGTACTCAAGGAATACTCACTTCCTTCGCCGGCATTACCCGGACAGGTTCGACGGTCGCAGGCTGCCTCAGCCCGATCTCAGCCCCTGCAGGGGCACCCGTGTGGTCAGGAACGAAGCTACCACAGCGCCCCGGCGGGTAAAGGAAAAACGGTTGTCATATTGCGGTGCTAGCCTGACGGGCGAAGAAGAAGGGGTGCGCATGCCGGAAATCATCGGGTTCACCGGGACGGTTCTGACCGGGCCCCACCGTGAGCAGCAAGGGCTCTGGTCAGTTGGCGGAACACTGACCTTCACCCGCCCCAAGCAGGGGCCCGACATGCTTTTGGACGGCTGGGTGCTGCCGGGTTTCGTGGACGCGCACTGCCACATTGGTCTCGGTCCGGACGGGCCGGTTGATCCTGCCGTTGCCGAAGAACAGGCCCGGACGGATCTTGCCGCCGGCACCCTGCTGGTCCGCGACGCGGGGTCCCCTGCTGATACACGATGGCTGCAGGGCCGCAGCGGCGTCCCGGTGATCATCCGCGCCGGCCGGCACGTTGCACGCACCCGCCGGTACCTGCGGGGGTTCGCGGAGGAGGTTGAACCCGATGGCCTGGTGGAAGCCGTCCGAAAGCAGGCCCGGGCCGGCGACGGGTGGGTCAAACTCGTTGCCGACTGGATTGACCGGGACGCCGGCGACCTCGCGCCTTCCTTTCCGCCCGCCGTCGTCCGTGATGCTGTGCATGCAGCCCACGACGAGGGCGCACGGGTCACGGCGCACTGCTTTGCCGAAGACACGCTCGACGACGTGCTCGATGCCGGGATCGACTGCGTGGAGCACGCCACTGGACTGCTGCCACGGCACCTTGCCCGGTTCATGGAGCAGCAGGTACCGATTGTGCCCACCCTGATCAACATCGCCACCTTTCCGGACATTGCCGCCCGGGCAGAACGGAAGTTTCCGCGG
This sequence comes from Pseudarthrobacter sp. NamE5, assembly GCF_005796225.1. Taxonomy (GTDB): domain Bacteria; phylum Actinomycetota; class Actinomycetes; order Actinomycetales; family Micrococcaceae; genus Arthrobacter. The sequence continues at coordinate 18,011 of NZ_VAHO01000008.1, read as the reverse complement.
TACGCTGCGCACATGCGGTCGCTGTGGCAACAGCGGGCAGAGCGGGTGCTTGAGGCATATGAGGCAGGGGTGCGGATCTATGCCGGTACCGATGCCGGCAGCGTCATCCGGCACGGCAGGATCGCCGACGAAATCCTTGCCCTGCACGCAGCAGGACTGCCCATGCCAGCTGCCCTGGATGCGGCTGCGTGGAGTGCGCGGACGTGGCTCGGGGCGGCGGGAATCCGGGAGGGAGCACCCGCGGACGTCGTCGTCTTCCGCGACGATCCGCGGAAGGTGCCCGGAGCGGTGAAGGAGCCCGCGCATGTTGTCCTCCGCGGGCAGGTGGTCGGCTGAGAACCGGCGGCACAAGTTTTACCTGCAGGCTTGGAATAAATTGAAGCTTCAAGTAATCTTAAGAGTGAAAGGCCTCTGCTCCAGGACGGCCCCGACCACCGGGAGTTCTCAATGACTGCACAAGCCGCCAGCCAGGATCTTCTTCCTGCCGACCTCGCGATGGGCACTGTCATGCTCAAGGTGGGCGACATGAGGGTCATGACTGACTATTACCAGCGGGCCCTTGGCCTTGAGGTTGTCGCCGAACAGGACGGCGGCCTGTACCTCGGGCGGCTGCAGAAGCCGTTGGTGCACCTTGCTCCGGCTCCCGGGCTGAACCTTCCGGGCAGGGGGGAAGCCGGGCTCTTCCACACTGCGCTGCTGTTCGAGAACCAGGCGGATTTGGCTGCCACCATCGCCACTGCAGCGCAGTACGAACCCCGTTCCTTCACGGGCAGTGCCGACCACCTGGTCAGCGAGGCGTTCTACTTCAACGATCCCGAGGGCAACGGGATTGAGCTCTACTGGGACCGGCCGCGCAGCAACTGGTCCTGGAACGGCACGGATGTGGTGATGGACAGCCTGGCGCTGCCGCCGCAGCGGTACCTTGAGCAGCACCTCACCGAGGAATCCCTCGAACGCCAGCGCGGCAGTGTGGCAGGAGTGGGCCACGTGCACCTGCAGGTGGGCGACGTCCAGACGGCGCGCGACTTCTACGTGGGGACACTTGGCTTCGAGAAGACCGCCGGCTGGCATGGGCAGGCGCTGTTTGTCTCGGCGGGGCGCTACCACCACCACATGGCCATGAACGTGTGGAACAGCCGCGGCGCCGGGCCGCGGAAGGACACCCTCGGCCTCGGCGAGGTGCTCATCGAGGTCCCGTCAGGGGACGACGTCGGCGCCCTCGCAGACCGCCTCAGGGTCGCCGGCGTTGCTGCCCACCACACTGGAGCCGAACTGCGGTTTGAGGATCCATGGCGCAACCGGATCCGGGTTGCGGTGCGTTGACGAGGGCCGCGCCGCCGGGGAAGCCGGCGGCGGCTGTACTAGGCTGAATCCGAACCTGCTGAACCCGAACGGCCGGGCGGCAGTTTTGCTTCCCGACGGGCCGCACCATCAACGGAATGAGGGCACTTCCCATGGGCTTCACCGAAATCTTTGTCGCCACCCATGATGCCGCGCTGGAACGCGCAGGCATCCTTGACCAGGGCGGCCATGCGCCTGCCGGCGACGCAGTCCGAATCCCGGGAATCACTGACTTCGAGGTTGAACAGCTGGGCGATTTGGCCGGGACCGCGGTGCACGCCGGCGGGGCGGATTACGAGCTGACCATGGTCGACGTGGCGAGCGACTCGCTCCTGGCGGTTCCGCCGGCCATGGTGCGCGCCCTGGCCGACCTGTTGTCCTATGAAACCGAAGGCGAAGGCAACGTCCTCGATGATGTTGCCGAACAATGGGCTGCCCAGGAAGACATGCCCTTCGGCGCCGCCGAGGCACGGACGTATGTGCAGCAGGTGGCCGAACTCGCCGGCGGAGTTGGCGACTCGGAGCGCACCGGCCTCTATGTCTGGTCCGTCTGAGCTGTCCCTCGCGCAACCTGTCGGGGCCGGCGCCGGTGCCAAGTCGAAATCCGGACGCTGATCTGGCACAATAAACAGGTACTCGATCGGCGTGGCCCCTCTCTCCGCGTCAGGATCCTGTCCTTCGAACCCGCAAGTACGGCCCGCCCCACGGGTGCAGAACGTCGGGTTCACCCCTTTTCTGAAACAGGAGTGACCACAACAGTGGCCGTAAAGATTCGCCTTAAGCGCTTCGGCAAGATGCGCGCCCCGTACTACCGCATCGTCGTCGCGGACTCACGCACCAAGCGTGACGGCCGCGCCATCGAGGAGATCGGCAAGTACCACCCTACCGAAGAGCCCTCGTACATCGAGGTCGACTCTGAGCGTGCGCAGTACTGGCTGTCCGTGGGCGCCCAGCCGTCCGAGCAGGTCGCCGCGATCCTCAAGATCACCGGTGACTGGCAGAAGTTCAAGGGCCTGCCGGGCCAGGAAGGCACCCTGAAGACCAAGTCTGAAAAGGAAGCCTTCGTTGCCCCGGAAAAGGGTTCCGTGATCATCCCGGAAGCCATCACCAAGAAGGCATCCAAGTCTGACGCCGCCGAAGCACCTGCCGAGGCCGAAGCAGAGACCACCGAGGCTGAGTAGATTGCTGGCAGAAGCGCTGGAACACCTGGTCCGGGGGATCGTTGATTCTCCGGAAGATGTCAAGGTCAGCTCCAAGAGCAACCGCCGCGGGGACACCCTCGAAGTGCGTGTGCACCAGGACGACCTCGGACGGGTGATTGGCCGCCAGGGCCGCACGGCGCGCGCACTGCGCACCGTGGTGGCAGCCCTGGCCGGCGGGGAGCCGGTGCGGGTCGACGTCGTCGACACCGACCGCCGCCGCTGAGCGCTCGGCAACCTCCAGTTTTTGGCTCCGGCCCCTTCACCAATGCGGTGGAGGGGCCGGAGTGCTTTCACCAGTACACACGTGGACCAACCACAACCCAAACAGAGGAACACATGCAGCTTCAGGTGGCACGAATCGGCAAACCCCACGGCATCCGCGGGGAAGTTACGGTCCAGGTCCTGACCGATGCCCCTGAGGAACGGTTTGTGCCTGGCACCGAGTTCGTGGTTGAACCGGCGTCCCATGGCCCGCTGACCGTGAGCAGCGCCCGCTGGAACAAGGACATCCTGCTTCTGGGGTTCGACCAAATTGCCACCCGCACTGAAGCGGAAACCCTCCGCGGGGCCAAGCTCTTCATCGAAACGGAAGAACTGGACGAGGACGACGACGAAGGCTGGTACGAGCATGAGCTCGTTGGACTTGAGGCGCGGGTGGGCTCCCGGGTCGTCGGCAAGGTTGCCGCCCTCAACACCATGCCTGTCCAGGACCTGCTGGTGGTGACTACCCCGGACGGCGACGAGATCCTGATCCCCTTCGTGGAGCAGATTGTTCCCGAAGTCAACGTCGACGAAGGGTACATCCTCCTCACCCCGCCGGACGGCCTCTTCGAACTGAATTCGGAAGATGTGCCTGCCTCTCCTGAGGCGGAGGGCAAAGCGTAGATGAGGATCGACGTCGTCACCATTTTTCCGGACTACCTGGCACCGCTGGAGCTCTCGCTGATCGGAAAGGCCCGGCAGGACGGCCTGCTGGACCTGCGCGTCCATGATCTCCGCGCGTTCACCACGGACAGGCACCGGACCGTGGATGACACCCCCTATGGCGGCGGCGCCGGCATGGTGATGAAGCCCGAACCCTGGGCCCAGGCCCTTGCGGCGATCGTTGAAGACAGCCCGCAAAATGCGGGAAAGCCTGTCCTGATTGTCCCGTCGCCCGCGGGTGAACGCTTCACCCAGGCTCTTGCCTACGAACTGGCGGAAGAAGAGCACTTGGCGTTCGCGTGCGGCCGCTACGAGGGGATTGACGAGCGCGTGATGGAGTGGTCCCGGGAGCACTTCGACGTCCGTCCCGTCAGCCTTGGGGACTATGTCCTGAACGGCGGGGAGGTGGCTGTCCTGGCCATGGTGGAGGCGATTGGCCGCCTCCTGCCCGGTGTGGTGGGCAACCCCGAATCGTTGGTGGAGGAGTCCCACTCGGACGGGCTGCTGGAGTACCCCGTCTACACCAAACCCTCGGTTTGGCGGGAGCGGGAAGTGCCGGCGGTGCTGCTGAGCGGCAACCACGGCAGGATCGCACAGTGGCGGCGGCACGAACAGTTTCGCCGGACCGCTGAGCGGCGTCCTGACCTGCTCGATGGGTTGGACGCCGGCAAGCTGCCGCGTGCCGACCGCGCGGAACTGCAGGACCTGGGGTACGACGTCGTAGACGGCCGTCTGCGCCGCCGGCCGGACAGCGGGGGTGCCCCGCAGGGCTGACCTGCCGGGATTGGCTGTAACCTCCGCGGTGTGGCAAAATTAGTCCTTGTGTCTGCTGGGTCCGCACCTGCCACAGGGGGAGCGCAACCAACAGCCAAGACAACCGGCCCCGTCAAACAGTGAAGGGACCGGACCACCTAACTTTCGGCAGAAATCGTCGGTCCGCCAGTACGGCGTCCCTGGCTTTCCTGCCGTGACCCAAAGTGAATGACCTGTGGCGTTCACCAGGAGTGCGATCATGCATATTCTCGATTCCGTAGATGCCGCTTCGCTGCGCAGCGATGTTCCCGAGTTCCGCGCGGGCGACACCCTCAAGGTGCACGTGAACATCATCGAAGGCAAGAACACCCGTGTCCAGGTTTTCCAGGGCTTCGTCATGGGCCGCCAGGGCGAGGGCGTCCGCGAGACCTTCACGGTCCGCAAGGTCTCCTTCGGCGTCGGCGTGGAGCGTACCTTCCCGGTGCACTCCCCGATCATCGAAAAGATCGAGGTCGTCACCAAGGGTGACGTCCGCCGTGCCAAGCTTTACTACATGCGCGCCCTGCGCGGTAAGGCTGCGAAGATCAAGGAAAAGCGCGACTTCAGCACCGCCAAGTAAGTCCTTCGGACCTACAAAGGCTGGGCCGCAGCCGTATCCGGCCAGCGCCGGAGCCATGCACCAGCGCCAGGATACGGATTATGGACCAGACAAAACGCCAGCCCCGGAACATGGGCTGGCGTTTTGCGTTCCTTGCCGTACTTCTGGCAGTCGCCATCAGCGGGCTGGTGAGGTCACTGTGGCTTGATGTCTACTTCATCCCCTCCGATTCCATGGAACCTGTCCTGGACGGCGGGGACCGAATCCTGGTTTCCCGGACCGACTTCCAGGAGGAACCAATCCGGCGCGGGGACATCGTCGTCTTCGACGGCCGGGGCACCTTCGCCCCGCTGAACAGCGGCCGGGGCCCGCTGGCGGAAACTGCTGCCGGCATCACCCAGTGGCTCGGGCTCTCCGGCAGTGACACCACCTATGTCAAGAGGGTCATTGGTTTGCCTGGCGACTCGGTGGCCTGCTGCGGTCCCGACGGCAAGGTGACGGTCAACGGGCAGCCATTGGAAGAGCCGTACATCTTCGCCGGCGACGTGCCCAGCACCCAGAAGTTCAGTGCCCTGGTCCCCGAGGGGCGGCTGTGGCTGATGGGCGACCACCGGTCCCTTTCAGCCGACTCCCGAAGCCTGCTTGGCGCCCCCGGCGGCGGCATGGTTCCCCTGGACAGGGTGATCGGCAGGCCCGTCCAGATCATCTGGCCCCTTGATAGATTTGCTCCAGTACCTCGTCCGCCTGCGGCAGGACAAACAACAGAGAACGGACAGTAGATGCCCGAGAACCACGCGCGGATTCCTGAGCCGCGCCACGACGGCGCTTCGGACGTTCCGGCCGATGCCCCCGCGGCGTCCGGCCAGCGTCCTGACGCTCCTGCTCCCGCCACCGCAGGCAGCCGATCCGCCGCGAAAGCGGCAGGAAAGCCTGCAGGCAACCCGGTCTTTGCCTGGCTGAAGGAAATCGCCACGGTGGTGGTCATCGCCGTCGTACTCTCCTTCCTGATCAAGACGTTCCTGTTCCGGGCTTTTTTCATTCCGTCGGAGTCCATGGTCAACACGCTGGACGTGGACGACCGCATTTTCGTCAACCTCCTGGTACCCGAGCCGTTCTCTCTCAGCCGCGGCGACGTGGTGGTATTCCGGGACACCAAAGGCTGGCTGCCGGCCGCGCCGGAGCAGCCACAGGGACCCTTCACATGGGTTCAGGAAGGCCTGACGTTCGTAGGCCTTCTGCCGGACAACTCCGAACAGCACCTGGTCAAAAGAGTCATCGGACTGCCGGGTGACCACGTGGTGTGCTGCGACGCCGGCGGTAAACTGACCATCAACGGGACTGCGATTGACGAGACCTACGTCAATCCCGCTGAGGTCCCGCAGATCCGCAACTTCGACGTGGTTGTTCCCGAAGGGAAGGTGTGGGTGATGGGCGACAACCGGAACCACTCCGCCGACTCCCGCGCCCACATGGATTCCGACGGCGGTTTCATCGATCTTGACGACCTCGAAGGCAAGGCCGCCGTCATTGCCTGGCCGCTGAACCGCATCACCACCCTCGACAACTACCCGGACGTTTTCCGGAACGTGCCGTCGGCACCCTGACCATGCCTCCCGCAGTCAAGGCCCGCCCGGGGTCCAAGGCGCCCCTCCGCAGCAAGGCGCCGTCCCTCAGGCATGAGCGGACTTTTAAGGCGCAGGGTATCCGCTACCTGGCAGGAGTGGATGAAGTGGGGCGTGGTGCCCTTGCCGGCCCCGTCAGCGTAGGCATCGCCGTGGTGGACCTGGAACGCCAGAAACCGCTGGCCGGCGTGCGGGACAGCAAGCTGCTGACCCCTGCCGAGCGGGAACGCCTGGACCCGTTGGTCCGCCGGTGGAGCGTGGCAGCCGCCGTTGGACACGCCTCCGCCCAGGAGATCGACTCCCTCGGGATCATCGCTGCGCTGCGCCTGGCCGGGACCCGGGCCTGGCAGGACGTTGTCTCAACGGGGATCCGCCCGGAGGCCGTGCTCCTGGACGGAAGCCACAACTGGCTTTCCCCCGCCGAACAGCTCTCTCTCTTTGAGGAGCCGGTCTTCGAGGTCAGCTGCGACGCTCCCGTGCACACCAAGGTCAAGGCCGACATGCAGTGCCTGAGCGTCGCGGCGGCAAGCGTCATCGCCAAGGTTGAACGCGACCGGATGATGCGGGAACTGCACCTTGAGTTTCCCGACTTCGGTTGGGACATCAACAAGGGGTATGCCACGGTACTGCACCGCGATGTCCTCCGCGCAGCCGGCCCCACGCCCTACCACCGGGTCAGCTGGCGGCTTCTGGGCGGTGACCTGCTCGACGGCGGGCTGGCCGGCGGCGAAGAGCTGGGCGACGAGGAGCGGGCTGAAGGGGAAGTGCCCGCCGGCGAAGGCTGAGCTTCCCGCCTCGGACACCAGCTGACGTGCGGATGGTGCAAGATGGAAGCATGAGTGCTGAGGACCTTGAAAACTACGAAACCGACATGGAGCTTCAGCTCTACCGTGAATACCGCGATGTCGTCGGGCTGTTCAGTTACGTGGTCGAGACCGAACGGCGCTTTTACCTGGCCAACCATGTGGATCTCCAGGCCCGCAGCGCGGACGGCGAGGTCTACTTCGACCTGACGCTGCAGGACGCCTGGGTCTGGGACGTCTACCGTTCGGCGCGCTTTGTCAAGAGTGTCCGCGTCCTGACCTTCAAGGACGTCAACGTCGAAGAGTTGCCGCGCAGCGAGGAACTGGCGCTGCCCAAGGACGTCGACCTGGGCCACTAGCTTTCCGCCCATCGCCCGGACTTGTCCTGCACAGGGGTGGCCGGCCCCACACTAGTCCACATACGGGACGGGGCCCCTGTCCTCTGTAAACCAGCCGTATCAGGCTGGTTGCGGAGGTAGAAATGAAATCAAAAGACCTGCTTGGCCGCCACGGCGAGGACCTTGCCGTTGGTTATCTGGAAGCCCTTGGCATGCTGGTGGTGGAGCGCAACTGGCGGTGCACCGAAGGTGAAATAGACATTGTCGCCCTTGACGGCGACGCCCTGGTGATCGCCGAAGTAAAGACCCGCCGTTCCCTGGATTACGGCCATCCGTTCGAGGCCGTCGGCCCCGACAAACTCGCCCGCCTTCATCGGCTTGGTGCCGCCTGGTGCCGTGACCGCGAGCTGCGAATGCCGCTGCGGCGCGTTGATGTCATTGCGGTGATTGACGACGGCGGCGGCTCCCCCCTGGTGGAACATCTCAAGGGGGTGGGGTGATGCCCCTGGGCCGTACTTACTCCATCGCCCTGGTGGGGTTGAACGGATACCTGGTCGAGGTGGAAGCCGACATCGGCCAAACCCTTCCGGCGTTCGTGCTCCTGGGCCTGCCGGACGCTTCCCTTAACGAGGCCAAGGAACGCATCCGGTCCGCTGCCAAGAACTCCGGTATTCCCCTTAGCCGCCGGAAAATCACCGCCAACCTCATTCCTGCCTCACTGCCCAAGCGGGGCTCGGGTTTCGATCTGGCGGTCACCATAGCGGTGCTGCGGGCCGCCAATGACATCAAACCCACCGGGCGCACAGTCTTCATAGCCGAGCTGGGACTCGACGGCAGGCTGCGCCCTGTCAGGGGCATCCTCCCGGCTGTCATGGCCTCAGTCCGGGCCGGTTACCCAGACATCGTTGTTGCGCAGGCAAACCTGGCAGAGGCGGCGCTGGTGCCGGACGCCAACGTGCGCGGGTACAGCACGCTGGCGCGGCTGGCGCTCGATTTCGGGGCCGACCCCCAGGAGCTGGCCCTGGACTTCGAACCAGAGGACACGGACAGCACCGGGGACGCTGGCGCGGAAACCGGCAGTTGCCCCGACATGTCTGACGTCTCCGGCCAGGGCGATGCCCGGCGCGCGCTGGAAGTTGCGGCAGCCGGTGCACACCATCTTCTCCTGACCGGTCCGCCCGGCGCCGGGAAGACGATGCTGGCAGAACGGTTGCCCGGGCTGCTGCCGGACTTGGGTGACCATGAGTCCATGGAGGTCACCGCAATCCATTCGCTGTGCGGACTGCCGTCATCCTCGGTCCAGCTCCTGAGACGGCCGCCATTCGAGAGCCCGCACCATTCTGCTACTGCCGCAGCCATCATCGGCGGTGGTTCCGGGCTTCCCCGGCCGGGAGCGGCGTCGCGGGCGCACCGTGGCGTCCTGTTCCTGGACGAGGCACCGGAGTATGAACGCCGCGTGCTGGACGCGCTGCGCCAGCCGCTGGAGAGCGGTGAGCTGGTGATTCACCGGTCTGCCGGAACCGCCGCCTATCCGGCCCGCTTCCAGCTGGTCCTTGCGGCCAATCCCTGTCCATGCGGCAAGGCCACCGGAAAAGGGCTGGAGTGCACCTGCACGCCGCTGATGAGGCGGCGGTACATGGCCCGGCTGTCCGGGCCGCTGTTGGACCGGGTGGACATCCAGCTGCAGGTGGAGAGAGTCTCCCTCGCCGATTTTGGCCAGGCAAGAGCCGAAGAGGACACAGCCACCGTTGCCCGGCGTGTGCGGGATGCCCGTGCTCGGCAGCAGGAGCGACTCGCGCCCTACGGACTGGAGACGAATGCGCAGGTCCCCGGCCGCGTATTGCGGGGCGAACTGCGGCTGCCTCCCGCCGTCACCCGCATCCTGGACCACTCACTGGAGCGCGGGGTCCTGACTGCCCGCGGGTACGACCGGGTACTTCGTCTGGCGTGGACGCTGTCCGATCTGGGTCACGGAGAGAGGCCGGACACGAACGATATCGGGCAGGCCCTGGGGCTTCGACAGGCAGCGGCGGCCGCAGCATGAAGGAAGCAGCCATGGCCGACAGCGAACGCCTATCCCGGGCAGCCCTGTCACGCCTGATGGAGCCGCAGGACGCGGCAGGCCTTGCACTCGTACAGGCAACCGGGGCAGTGGATGCGCTGCGAGTCGCCACCGGCCAGTTAACGGCAGGACCGGAGTTGGAACAGGAAATCACCGCACTCCTGGCCGGTTGCGGTTCTTCCTCCGCATGGTCCGGGCTCGCCGCATCCCTGAAGCGGTGGCAACCCCGGATACCCGACCTTGCTCCCGAGCGGGACCTCGCAACCATGGCCCGCCTCGGCGGGCGGCTGATCACTCCCGCGGACGAACTGTGGCCCACTCAGTTGGCCGACCTCGGGATCCAGGAGCCAATCTGCCTCTGGTGGCGGGGGCAGGAACAACAGCTTCCCACAGTTGCTGCATCGGTTGCCGTTGTCGGTTCCCGGGACAGTACCAGCTATGGGGCAGCCGTCACCGGGGACATCGCCTACTCCCTGGCACAAAGAGGCCTTACCGTGGTGTCCGGCGGAGCGTACGGCATTGACGCCCATGCCCACCGTGCCGCCCTGGCCGGAGCTTCCAGTACCGTTCCCACCATTGCTGTGATGGCCGGGGGAGTGGACAGGTTCTATCCCTCAGGCAATGAGGATCTCCTGCGGGCAGTGTGCAACCAGGGAGCAGTACTCGCGGAGGTGCCGCCGGGCTCCGCCCCGACGCGCTACCGGTTCCTCCAACGCAACCGGATCATTGCCGCACTGTCTGCCGTGACGGTGGTGGTCGAGGCCAGGTGGCGCTCCGGAGCGCTCAACACCGCACATCACGCGGAGACTCTTGGACGTGCTGTCGGCGCCGTCCCGGGATCGGTTCACAGCGCCAACTCGGCGGGCTGCCACCGGCTTCTGCGGGACGGGGGAGCAGTCTGCGTGACCGACGCTGCGGAAATCGCCGAACTTGCAGCCCCAAGCGGCTCGGCGCTTCCTGATGCCCGCCACGGGGAGGCTGCGGTGCAGGACGGGCTGACGCTCGAAGACTTGATCCTTCTGGACGCGCTTCCGCTGCGGTCCACCACGTCCGTTGACAAGCTCTCCGTGGTGGCCGGTTTGGGGCAGGAATCAGTCCGTGCAGGGCTGGGCCGGTTGGGACTGCTGGGCCTTGCCGTCTCGGAGCGCGGCGGCTGGAAACGTGGGAAGGTCAACGACTGAAGGCGCCATGACCAGGGCCCCAATCGGCCAGGTACGGCTCCAAAGGGACCGTGTCAGGCGCTACATTCCGGGCCGGAGCTGGGACAGTAGGAGAGTGGAAAATGAGGAACTGCCCGCGGAGCTCGGCGCTGCACTTGGCGCCTTCGCGCGCTACCTCACCGCCGAGCGCGCCGTTTCGCCGCATACCCTCCGCGGTTACGTAGGGGATGTCCGCAGCCTCCTTGCCCATGCCTCAGGCGAAGGTGCACGCGCCCTCGAGGACCTTGACCTCGGCACCCTTAGGCGCTGGCTCGGGACGCAGAGCCAGGCCGGTGCAGCGCGCACGACACTTGCCCGGCGGTCAGCTTCCATCAGGGTTTTCACTGCCTGGGCGCTGGGCGAGGAACGCCTTACCGCCGATCCTGCCCTGAGGCTCAAGGCCCCGAAACGGGAACGCTCCCTGCCCGCCGTGCTGCAGGCCCGGCAGCTGGCCCGGCTGCTCGCAGGCCTGGAAGAGGCGGCGGCGGAAGGTGCTCCGCTTGCCGTCCGCAACCGGGCCATCGTGGAGCTGCTCTACGCCACGGGTGTCCGGGTGGGCGAACTGGCCGGGCTGGACATTGACGACCTCGACCCGGACAGGCGGACGTTGCGTGTCATCGGCAAGGGCAACAAAGAGCGGACCGTCCCGTACGGCGTTCCGGCTGCCCTTGCGGTGGATGACTGGCTCCGGCGGGGCCGGCCCGTGCTCGCCAAGGCCACCAGTGGCCCTGCCCTCTTCCTGGGCTCCCGAGGCGGCAGGGTGGACCAGCGCCAGGTCCGGGCCATGGTCAACACCCTCTTCGACGAATTGGGCGACACCTCCGCATTAGGGCCCCACGCATTCCGGCACTCCGCGGCAACCCACCTGCTGGACGGCGGCGCCGACCTGCGCGCCGTCCAGGAGATCCTGGGACACAGCAGCCTTGCCACTACCCAGATCTACACCCATGTTTCCGTGGACCGGCTGCGGAAGAGCTACCAACAGGCACACCCCAGGGCATAAAGGGCCAGCAGGAATCGCACTGGCGTAATTCGGTGGGGTACGGCACAATAAGAGTCACGTCCGGCAACTTTCAAGTCGCGCTTGAAGCTCTACGGCTTCCTGCGCCACGGGGGTACGGACAACAGCAGTACTACATCTGAATATTCGGGCAGGAACCACCGCCGCAGTGCAGGGCACGGCAGTTCCATCCAGGCAGAGGTCGTTGGGGAAGACGTACCTAGAGCTATGGAGGATGGAATGTCTGTTGCAATGACCCGCGGTGTGCTGTTTGTTCACTCGGCCCCTACGGCCTTGTGTCCCCACGTTGAGTGGGCCATCGGATCCGTCGTGGACAAGCGGACGGACCTTGAGTGGACCCCTCAGCCTGCTGCGCCCGGAATGTTCCGGGCTGAGCTGTCCTGGACCGGTGCCCCCGGTACTGGATCCAAGCTTGCCTCATCCCTGCGCGGGTGGGCGCACCTCCGTTACGAGGTTACCGAGGAGCCCAGCCCCGGCGTTGACGGCGGGCGCTGGTCGCATACGCCGGAGTTGGGGATTTTCCACGCCGTGACGGATGTCCACGGCAACATCATGGTGTCGGAGGACCGGATCCGCTACGCGTACGAATCCGGCTCCGGCGATCCGGCCGCCGTCTACCACGAGCTGTCCCTCGCCCTCGGCGAAGCCTGGGACGAAGAACTCGAGCCTTTCCGGCACGCCGCCGAGGGAGCACCTGTGCGCTGGCTCCACCAGGTGGGCTGACCGCCGTCGAGCAGACGCTATTCCATAGCAAAGAGGAGGCCCCGCCAACCGGCGGGGCCTCCTCTTATGCGTGCGCGGTATCAGGACCGCCACGGTCTGTCAGGCGCTGCGGACGGCAATCACGGCGTTGTGCCCGCCAAAGCCGAATGAGTTGCTCAGCGCCACTATGCTGCCCGAGGGCAGGTCGCGGGCAGAGGTGACGACGTCCAGCGGGATCTCCGGGTCCTGGTTTTCCAGGTTGATGGTGACGGGCGCCTTCCGTTCGTGGACGGCGAGCACTGTAAGGACAGCCTCGACGGCACCGGATGCGCCCAGGAGGTGGCCCATCTGCGACTTGGTCGCAGATACGGCAACGCTGTCCACATGGGCTCCCAAGGCAGCGCGGAGGGCCGTGTACTCAGGCTTGTCGCCCACGGGGGTCGACGTGGCGTGGGCGTTTACGTGCACCACGTCCTCCGGCTGGATCCTGCCATCGAACATCGCAGCCTTGAGGGCACGGGTGGCGCCCAGACCCTCAGGGTCCGGGGCAGTGATGTGGTATGCGTCGGCGGTGACGGACGTGCCCGCCAGTTCGCCGTAGATGCGCGCACCGCGTGCCAGCGCGTGTTCCTCGGCCTCGAGGACCAGCGCGCCCGCACCCTCACCCATGACAAAGCCGTCGCGGGCCGTGTCGTAGGGGCGGGAGGCGCGCTCGGGTTCATCATTACGGCGGGAAAGGGCCTGCATTGAAGCGAAAGCGGCCAGGGGCATGGGGTGGATGGCAGCCTCGGCGCCGCCGCACATGACCACATCCGCCTTGCCGGAGCGGATAAGATCCAGTCCCAGGTGCAGGGCCTCGGTGCCTGAGGCGCATGCCGAGACCGGGGTGTGGGCGCCGGCGCGGGCACCCAGGTCCAGGCTGACGGCAGCGGCAACACCGTTGGGCATCAGCATGGGAACGGTCATGGGGAGGACCCGGCGGGGTCCTTTTTCCTTCAGCGTGTCCCAAGCGTCCAGCAGCGTCCAGACACCACCGATGCCTGTTGCGAAGGCAACGGCCAGCCGGTCCTTGTCAATTTCCGTGATGCCGGCATCGGCCCAGGCTTCGCGGGCGGCAATGACGCCGAACTGGGTGGACGGGTCCATGCGCTTGGCTTCCACGCGGCTGAGCACCTCAAGGGCGGGCGTGCTGCAGCGGGCAGCGAAATGGACAGGCAGCTCGTACTTGCTGACCCAGTCGTCCTCCAGGGTGCGGGCACCGGAGACCCCCCTAAGCGCGTTGTTCCACATCGTGGGCACATCGCCGCCGATGGGCGTGGTGGCGCCCAGACCGGTAATGACTACTTTGCGTGTCATGGGATCACTCTTTCGTCGGTGGGGAATCCGTCTGCCGGAGGTCCCGCGTTGTAATGATCGGCGCATTCCGCTTCGGGAAATGTGCCGGAAAAATGCGGCGGGCTGCCGGTCCGGTCAACCGGACCGGCAGCCCTGCCATGCCGAAAAGACGGCGGAAGCTCGGAGCTAGGCCTGTGCTCCGGCGATAAAGCTGACGGCGTCGCCAACGGTCTTCAGGTTCTTGACCTCTTCGTCGGGGATGCGGACGCCGAACTTCTCTTCCGCGTTAACCACGATGGTCATCATGGAGATGGAGTCGATGTCCAGGTCCTCGGTGAAGGACTTGTCGAGTTCCACGGCCTCGGGGGCAAGGCCGGTTTCCTCGTTAACGATTTCAGCCAATCCGGCCAGGATCTCTTCGTTGCTAGCCATTGGTGGCTCCTTTTCTTGTATTGCCGGCAGGGACTGCCGGAAATGGGTCAGGCCGCGGGTGCGGCCCTTGGGCATTTCTAGGGAAGGACAACTACCTGGGCACCGAAGACCAGTCCCGCACCGAAACCGATCTGGAGGGCCAGGCCGCCGCTGAGCTCCGGGTTCTCCTGGAGGAGGCGGTGCGTCGCGAGCGGGATGGAGGCTGCAGAGGTGTTGCCGGCGTCAGCGATGTCCCGTGCCACTGTAACCGTCTCGGGCAGCTTCAGCTTCTTCACCATCTCGTCAATGATGCGCATGTTGGCCTGGTGGGGAATGAAGGCCACCAGGTCCTCGGCCTCGATGCCCGCAGCCTCAAGGGCCTGCTGGGCAACCTTGGCCATCTCCCATACCGCCCAGCGGAAGACCGTCTGGCCGTCCTGCCGAAGGGTTGGGTACAGCGCTTGCGCCTCCTCAAGGAGCGCGAGGTCACCGGTGGAGTCGGACTGCCGGGCGGCCATGCCAAGGTCGCGGACATCCAGCATGGACCGCGTCATGCCGATGGCGTCCCACTTGCTGCCGTCCGAACCCCAGACCGACGGGGCGATGCCGGGGGCTTCGGAAGGTCCGATGACGACGGCGCCCGCTCCGTCCCCGAGCAGGAAGGAGATGGTGCGCTCCCGGTTGTCGATGACGTCGGACAGTTTTTCCGCGCCGACCACCAGGACGTACTTGGCAGTGCCGGACCGGACCAGCGCGTCGCCCTGGGCAATCCCGTAGCAGTAGCCGGCGCATGCGGCCGAGATGTCGAACGCAGGGGCGGGGGTGGCGCCGAGGCGGTCAGCAAGGCTGGCAGCGGCAGAGGGTGTGGCGTAGGGGTGCGTCACGGTGGAGACAATGACAGCGCCGAGGTCGGAAGCTTCAATGCCGGCCTTGTCCATTGCCTCGCGGGCGGCACCCTCGGCCATGTCAATGACGCTGACATCTGCTGCGGCCCGGTGGCGCGTGACGATACCGGTGCGCTGGCGGATCCACTCGTCCGAGGAGTCGATCCACTGGCACACGTCCTCGTTGGTGACGATGACATCGGGGCGGTAGGCGCCCAGTCCAAGGATGCGGGTGTGCTCCTGGAGGGGAGCCTGCTTCAGCGTGGGAACGCTCATGCGTTTCCCTCCAGTTCTGCGAAGAGTGCCAGGGCTGCGGAAAGGTCGTCGGGGGTCTTGACGGCGACGGTCTTGACGCCGGGCATGCCCCGCTTCGCAAGGCCTGCCAGGGTGCCGGCGGGAGCAAGCTCAATGACGCCGGTGACGCCCCGCTTGACCATTGTTTCCATGCACAGGTCCCAACGGACAGGACGTGACACCTGGGCAATGAGGCTCTCGACGCCGTCGCGGCCGTCGGTAACTTCCGCGCCGTCGAAATTGGACAGCAGCGGAACCTTGGGAGCCTGCGGCTTCAGCTGCGGTTCCAGCGCCTTCAACGCACTTACGGCGGGTGCCATGTGGCTGGTGTGGAAGGCGCCGGCGACCTTCAGCGGAATCACGCGGGCCTTGGCGGGCGGATTGTCCGCAAGGGCCCTGAGCTGTTCGAAAGTTCCGGCGGCGACGGTCTGGCCAGCACCGTTGACATTGGCGGGGGCAGCGCCGGAGGCGGTGATGGCTGCAAGGACGTCAGCAGGATCACCACCCACCACGGCACTCATGCCGGTGGGTGTGACCGATGCCGCCTCTGCCATGCTGTTGGCACGTTCGCGGACGAACGTCATGGCTTCCTCGTCGGTGAGCACGCCGGCGAGGGCGGATGCGGTGATCTCGCCAACAGAGTGACCCGCCAGGACGATCGGAAGCGAGCTTAGTTCGACGTCAAAGAGGGAAGCTG
Organism: Pseudarthrobacter sp. NamE5; assembly: GCF_005796225.1. GTDB lineage: Bacteria > Actinomycetota > Actinomycetes > Actinomycetales > Micrococcaceae > Arthrobacter. The sequence continues at coordinate 1,825 of NZ_VAHO01000008.1, read as the reverse complement.
CCGCCACCAGGCCGGCAGCGACGATCAGGGGTTGCGCGACGGCGGTGTCCTTGATGGTTTCTTCATCCGAGGTGGTGCCGTGGGCGATCAGGTCGATGCCTGCGATGTCGCTCAAGGAGGCCAGCTGGCCTGCCACCGGGGGCAGTTCGAGCCATGGGGCCAGAAAACCCGGGGTCTGTGAGCCCTGTCCAGGGCAGACTATTGCAAGCACGTATCCAGCTTTCCAAATTGCGGTGTGATCCAGCGGTGTTTGTCCGCACCAAGCTCACGGGGTCAGGTTGTAGGAAGTCTACAACGACTCAGGGCTGGTTCCGGGACGCCTGACGTTCGGCGGCAGCCTTCGGCGGGGCGGAAAGGCGGCCCACCACCAGTGCTGCCTGCAGTACGAATGCCTCCCTCGGCAGGAGGGGATCCCAGCCCGTTACGTCGCAGACACGCTTCAGACGGTACCGAACGGTGTTCGCATGGACGAAGAGTTCCCGGGCCGTGGCCTCCAATGAATGCCCGAGTTCCAGGTAGGTTCCCAGCGTTTCCACCAGGCCGTTGGAGGCCGCCAGGAGCGGCCGATAAATGTTCTTCACAAGTGAACGGCGTGCCGCGTCGTCGCCGGAAATCACCCGTTCCGGCAACAGGTCGTCCGCGGCCACCGGGCGCGGTGCGGAGGGCCAGGCCCTGGCCGCGGTCAGGCCGGCGAAGGCTGACTGGGCCGACCCGCTGGCCTCCAGCAGGGAAGTTGCTTCGGGGCCGTACACCACCGGTCCGGGAGCGAACATGTCGCTGAGCTTCACATACGCGGTTTCGCGATCCGTGACACCGCCCAAGATGAGGATGAGCCGGTCACCCTGGATCCCCACCAGGGCATCCTCTGCGTAGCGGCCTGCCATGCGGCGGAGTTCACTGACGTAGCTGGCGCTGGGCTCGGAGGGGGAATTGCCCACCATGACGGTGAACCGCTCCTGGGCTTTCCAGCCCAGCGCAGCGATTCTGGAGCGCAGGGCGTCCGTGTTCTCCCCGCGCAGGATGGCGTCCACGATCAGGGCCTCGAGCCGGGTGTCCCAGGACCCGCGGGATTCGGCGGCGCGGGCGTAAACATCGGCGGCAGCGAAGGCGACCTCACGTGAATACCGCAGCACGGCTTCGCGAAGCGACGGCTGGTCGGCTTCGGGTGCGATGACCGGGACCTGGTCCTCCACCACTTCCACCACGATCCGAATCAGCTGCAGGGCTTTCTGCAGGCTGATGGAGCGGGTCAGTTCGGTGGGGGCTGTTCCGAAAACGTCCGTCAGGATCCACGAGGGCGAGCTTGGCCGCTCATACCAGGTGACAAAGGCGGCGATGCCGTTTTGGGCCACCATCCCCAGCGCCGAGCGCTCGTCTGAGCTGAGGCGGCTGTACCAGGGAAGGGATTTTTCCAGCTCGCGCATAGTGGTGGTGGAGAGCTGGCCCACGTTCGCCCGCAGCTTTTTGAGCGTCTCTGACTTCTCCGGCGTGACCTTCGGAGTTGACGGTTTGCGCTGGGCCGACGGAGTGGCAGGTGCTGGCATTCTTTGAGCATACGGGCAGTGCCGCCCAACCTCCATTTGTGCGAAGGCTACAATCCGCTTTGCCGTGCGTCACAGGGGGGCAGTCCAAACGGACGACGGCGGCCCCCGCCTTTCGGAGGGGGCCGCCGTCACTGTACGGGGTCAAACGGTGAGGTCAGGCCTCTCCGCCCGCGTTGCCGGTGGTGCCGGCGTTCACGTTGTGGAGCCTGTACTTCTCGATTGCCTTCATTGGAGCCTGGGCGTCAACCTCGCCACGGCGCGCCAGCATCTCGAGGGAACGT
>NZ_VAHO01000007.1 GCF_005796225.1 Pseudarthrobacter sp. NamE5 | reverse complement strand
AAAACCAACCACCCGGCTGGACCTCACCCACCGGCCACCACTACAAAAACGAACACCACGACTGGGAACCACCACAATGGCCGGAACGGCCTGTTCTTTCGGGCGCTGGGCCTGCGAGGGAGGGGAAAGCCGGTAAGTCACCGGTTCAGCCATCGGCACCTGTAGAGAGCGGGCGCCTAGCAGCTTGGGCTGATGTCTTCGACACCCATCACGGCGCTGATGGCCATGTCCTGCCGGCGGTTCCTCCTCCTGAGGAACCCCCAGGCGACAACCTCGTGCATCCTGACGATCTTCCGGCTGAGGACAGCTTGTGGGACGACTTCTACGCCATGCCCCCGAAACTTTCCGGGGACCCGCTCAAAGAGTGGGAATGCGACATGATGCAGCTCTGAGCTGGCTGTATCCGCAGCCGCTGGAAGCCTTCAGCTCCGCTGAAACCTCGAGGTCATGAAGGGAACATACGCTGAGCCAGTGCCATCGGCCACGCCGGGCTCCTCATCCGCAGCTTTCCTGGCGCCGGTCCGAAGCTCGGTCACGTGGGTGAGCTCGTCGCCGTCGACGCTCAGCGTGTGGCGGGTCGAACCGGCGGAACCATGGCGCTCCACCCTCAAGGCACCGTCGTGCCATGTGCACCGGGCGGGGGCACCCGGCGCCGGGCTCACGTTGTCCACGTAGTACCAGAAGACGTTCCGGTGGTCCGGATCGAGAGTGAAAACCCCGTGGCCTTCGAAATGCGTCCCGTCCAGTTCAACGTGGCGGTAGCTCTGTACAACCGCCACACCGCCGGCAACCGGCCGGTAGGTCACATCGGCTTCAACTGTGCGTTCCGGTCCCCAAGGGCCGGCGGCAAAGCGGGTACTGCCGTGCCAGTGCCCAAGGAAGCGGGCCAAGACACCCGGACCACGGACAGGGGGGAATCCTTCCACCGCCTCTCACCTCCTGTCCAAGGTACCTGGCCGCTGCGCGCCTAGAGCCCGAAGGTCTCCGTCTCCTCGAAGGGTCCCACGACGGTGACTGTCCTCGGCGCTGCTGCGAGCTCCGCTGCAAGATCCTGGACCTGCTCGGCTGTAACAGCCTTAATCAACCGCAGGGTTTCGTCGATGTCCTGGTATTCACCGGAAACAAGTTCGGCCCGGCCCAGCCGTGACATCCTGGAGCCGGTGTCCTCCAACGCCAGCACAATCCCGCCGCCCAGCTGGCCCACCGCCTTGCGGAGCTCGTCCTCGGTAATGCCGTGCTCTGCCAGCTTATTTAGCTCAATGGCCAGCAGATCCAGCACCTGGCGGACCTTGGACGGGGTGCACCCGGCATACATTCCGAAGTACCCGGCATCCGCGTAGGAGGATGCGAAGGAATAGGTGGAGTAAACCAGGCCCCGCTTCTCACGAATCTCCTGGAATAGGCGCGAGGACATTCCGCCGCCCAGGACAGCATTAAGGACGCTCATGACATAACGTCTTTCGTCCGTAGCGACGATGGTGGGGCAGCCCATGATGATGTTCGCCTGCTCCACTGCCCGTTTGACGACATGCAGTCCGGCGGTGCCAGTGATGAGGGCCCGTTCCGTGGAACGGCGCTCCACCGGTGCAGCGTCCGTCTTCAGTGACCAGCCCGCAGATTCCAGCGCCTCCACCACGAGGTCGCAAACAACGTCGTGCTCCAGGCCACCGGCGGCAGTGATGACCAACTCGTCAGGCCGGTAGTAGCGCTGGTAGTGCTCCCACACGGAGTCGCGGGCCACTGCCCTGATGGCGTCCGGTGTGCCGCCGATGGGGCGCCCCAGAGGGTGGCTGCCAAGGACTGCGGACACGAAGTGCTCGTGGGCAACATCGGTGGGGTCATCGCTGTCCATCGCGATTTCCTCCAGAATGACGTCCCGTTCCTGTTCCATCTCGGCCGGATCCAGGACAGCACCGGTGATCATGTCTGCGATCACGTCGATGGCCATCGGCAGGTCACTGTCGAGTACGCGGGCGAAGTAGCAGGTGCTCTCTTTCGCGGTGGCTGCGTTGGATTCGCCGCCCACCTCATCGAAAGCGGAAGCAATTTCCAGCGCGGTGCGGCGCTTGGTCCCCTTGAAGAGGAGATGCTCCAGGAAGTGGGTGGACCCGTGCTGTCCCGGGGCCTCATCCCGTGAGCCAACACCCACCCAGAAACCGATGGTGGCCGACCTCTGTCCGGGCATCGCCTCCGTCAGCACACGCACTCCCCCGGGCAGCACCGAACGCCGGACTTCGGAGCCGCCGTCGGAGCCGTGGACCAGGGTGTCGCCGCGATGGTTCTGCTCAAGCGGCAGGGGTACAACAGTCATTGAGGCCTTTCACAGGGGCAGCCGGATCTGGCTGCCATCGTAACAGCGGCGGGGCCGGTGGATCATCCACCGGCCCCGCCGATTAGTGCTTGTGCCGGAAACCGGAACTGTTAGACGTCAGCGCCTTCAGCAGGTTCCGTGGTGTGGACACGCTCGGTCTCAACCTCGGCGCCCTCTTCCTCGGCGACAACCGGGGCGAGCGAGAGCTTTCCACGGTCATCGATCTTGGTGATCTCCACCTGGACCTTCTGGCCCACCGAGACAACGTCCTCGACGTTGTCCACTCGCTTGCCGTTGGCCAGCTTGCGGAGCTCGGAGATGTGCAGGAGGCCGTCCTTGCCCGGGGTCAGCGACACGAAGGCACCGAAGGTGGTGGTCTTGACGACCGTACCCAGGTAGCGTTCACCAATTTCCGGGACCTGCGGGTTGGCAATGGCGTTGATGGCGGAGCGTGCTGCCTCGGCAGACGGTCCGTCGGTGGCGCCAATGTAGACCGTGCCGTCGTCCTCGATGGAGATGTCGGCGCCGGTGTCTTCCTGGATCTGGTTGATCATCTTGCCCTTGGGGCCGATGACCTCGCCGATCTTGTCCACGGGGATCTTCACGGCGATGACGCGCGGTGCGAACTCGGAGAGCTCGTCCGGGGTGTCGATGGCCGAATCCATGACCTCGAGGATATGCAGGCGTGCTTCGCGGGCCTGCTTCAGGGCTGCTGCCAGGACCGAGGCGGGGATGCCGTCGAGCTTGGTGTCCAGCTGGATGGCGGTGACAAACTCGGAGGTACCGGCTACCTTGAAGTCCATGTCGCCGAAGGCATCTTCGGCGCCGAGGATGTCAGTCAGGGCAGCGTAGCGGGTCTGGCCGTCCACCTGGTCGGAAACCAGGCCCATGGCGATGCCGGCGACGGCGGCCTTCAGGGGCACACCAGCGTTCAGCATCGAGAGGGTCGAGGCGCAGACGGAACCCATCGACGTCGAACCGTTGGAGCCGAGGGCCTCGGACACCTGACGGATGGCGTACGGGAACTCCTCCCGGGACGGCAGCACCGGCACGAGTGCGCGCTCGGCCAGGGCACCGTGACCGATTTCGCGGCGCTTGGGCGAACCCACACGGCCGGTTTCACCGGTGGAGTACGGCGGGAAGTTGTAGTTGTGCATGTACCGCTTGGTCTTCACCGGCGACAGCGAATCGATCTGCTGTTCCATCTTCAGCATGTTCAGCGTGGTGACACCCATGATCTGGGTCTCGCCGCGCTCGAAGATGGCGGAACCGTGGACACGGGGCAGGACCTCGACCTCGGCGGTGAGCTGGCGGATGTCCGTCAGGCCGCGGCCGTCGATGCGGATCTGGTCCTTGAGGATGCGCTGGCGTACAACGTGCTTGGTGAGCGAGCGGAAGGCTGCGGACAGTTCCTTCTCGCGGCCTTCGAACTGGCCGGCAAGGTCCGCGAGGACCTCGTCCTTCAGGGCGTCCGCCGCGTTCTCGCGCTCCTGCTTGTCCGCAATCTGGAAGACAGCGGTCAGCTTGTCAGTGGCGGCAGATTCGACGGCGGCGTAGGCGTCCTCCTCGTAGTCAAGGAAGACCGGGAATTCGACAGTGGGCTTGGCAGCGCGGGCAGCCAGGTCGGCCTGGGCTTCGCAGAGTGCCTTGATGAACGGCTTGGCAGCCTCGAGGCCCTCGGAAACAACCTCTTCTGTGGGGGCAGTGGCGCCCTGTTCCTTGATGAGGTTCCAGGAGTTATCGGTGGCTTCGGCTTCCACCATCATGATGGCAACGTCGTCACCGGCAATGCGGCCGGCCACCACCATGTTGAAGACGGAGTTTTCCAGCTGGGAGTGCTTGGGGAAAGCAACCCACTGGGAGCCGTTTTCGTCGGCAACCAGGGCTACGCGGACGCCGCCGATGGGGCCGGAGAACGGCAGGCCGGACAGCTGCGTGGACATGGAGGAGGCGTTGATGGCCACCACGTCGTAGAGCTCGTCCGGGTTAATGGCCAGGACGGTGACGACGATCTGGACCTCGTTGCGCAGGCCCTTGATGAAGGCGGGGCGCAGCGGGCGGTCCATCAGGCGGCAGGCCAGAATGGCTTCAGTGGACGGGCGGCCTTCGCGGCGGAAGAACGAGCCCGGGATACGGCCGGCAGCGTACATGCGCTCTTCGACGTCGACCGTCAGCGGGAAGAAATCAAAGCCTTCACGCGGGTGCTTGCCGGCAGTGGTGGCGGACAGCAGTGCGGTGTCGTCGTCGATGTACACCATGGCTGCGCCGGCTGCCTGCTTGGCAAGGCGTCCGGTTTCGAAGCGCACTACGCGCTTGCCGAAACGGCCGTTGTCAATGACTGCTTCCGAGAACTGGATTTCGGGACCCTCCAAGAGAGTCACCTCCGTTTCTGTTTTACGGAAGTCCAGCCGCATCAACCCAGCCCAGCATCTGTCTACTGGCCCTGCACCCGGTCATCGATCGAGACCCACGGGCCGGGGCTTCGGTCAACGAAGCCTTCCCGGGGATCACTACCGAGGACCGCGAATGCGTGATGCGGTTGATCCTCCTGTTTAGTTTTTCATTTGAAGAAGGCGGCCCGTTCCATGGTGGAAAGGGCCGCCCCAAGTCCGACTAGCGGCGCAGGCCGAGGCGCTCGATGAGCGAACGGTAGCGGGCAATGTCGGTCTTCTTGAGGTAGCTCAGCATGCGCTTGCGGCGACCAACCATGGCCAGCAGACCGCGCTGGGTGTGGTAGTCGTGCTTGTGCTCCTTCATGTGCTCAGTCAGATCCTTGATCCGCTGGGTCAGGACAGCAACCTGGACCTCCGGTGAACCGGTGTCGCCTTCGGCGGTTGCGTACTCCTGGATGATGGACTGCTTTACAGCGGCGTCAAGTGCCACAATAACTCCTAGGGAATGTGCCGTGAGGGCCCAGGTCAGAAATTCACTGCCGGGTCTGCTGCCGCGGCTGATCCCGGTTGTTCGGGCCGCGCCGTACGCAACAGGAACCAGCCACCACGGACTGCAGCCGGATCCACCGCCAAGTTTACCGGCCGCTGCCTAAAGTTGTCGAAACAGCGGTGTCGTGAGCCGTCCAGCGGTCGTCAGCTAGGGCTTCAGGTGGCTCCGCATGGCCTCCATGCCCTGCAGAACCTCCCTGAAGCTGGTGCTGAGGGGTGACAGGCCAACCCGGATGCCCCGCGGGGAACGGAAGTCCGGAATCACATCGCCATCCCAGAGGGCTTCCACTGTTTCCTTGGTGAAGTCCGGGTGGTCCACGGTGATGTGGCTGCCGCGCAGCGCCGAATCGCGGGGCGTGGCAAGCTCTGCCCCCAGGGGCGCCAGCCAGGCATCGAAGATCTCCACCGCAAAAGCGGTGAGTCTCTTCGATTTTTCCCGGATCGCGGCCATGGTGGCCTCCTCGATGAGGTCCAGGGTCCCCCGCATCGGCAGCATCCCGAAGATCGCCGGAGTCCCGCTCAGGAAACCGCGGATGCCAGGGGCGGGCTCATACCCCGGCCCCATGTCAAAGGCGTCCTTTCGGCCCATCCAGCCCCAGATGGGCTGGTTCAGCGAGGGCAGGTGCCGACCGTTGACGTACGCGAACGCAGGTGAGCCGGGCCCTCCATTCAGGTACTTATAGGTGCAGCCGGCGGCGAAGTCCACTCCGGCGCCGTCGAGGTCTATTTCCACTGAACCCGCGGAATGGCAAAGGTCCCACACCACCAGTGCTCCGGCGTCGTGCACAGCGGCAGTGATGGCGGGGAGGTCGGCCAGGTGCCCTGAGCGGTAGGCGACCTGGCTCAGGAGTACGACGGCGGTACGCGGCCCCACTGCCTCACGCACCTGGTCAACGGTCACCCCCGCGGCCGGGTCAGCCTGGATCCAGCGGAGGGTCAGGCCCTCCTCAAGTGCTATGCCTTCCACCAGGTAGCGGTCGGTGGGGAAGTTTTCGGTGTCCAGCACCAGCTCGTTGCGGTCGGGGTCAGCCACGGCAGCGAGGGCTGCGCGGATCAGCTTGTACAGCACCACGGTAGTGGAGTCGGCGATGATTGTCTGGCCAGGGGCGGCGCCCAGCACGGTCCCGCCCAGCTGGTCGCCGATGGACTGCGGCAGGCCCAGCCACTCCTCGTCCCAGCCCCGGATCAGCCGGCCACCCCAGCCGTCCTGGATGAAGCGGCTGATGTCGTCAACGGTGCGTTTGAGGGGACGGCCCAGTGAGTTGCCGTCCAGGTAGGACAACCCGGTGTCCGTACCGATGAAGTGGTGCCGGTAATGAGCCAGCGGGTCCTGGCTGTCCAGTTCTTCGGCGCGCTGCTGCAGGGTCATGGTGGCCTCTTCCACGGTGGGCTTTCGGAAGTTCAGGGCCGCATCAGGCCCAGTGGTGGCGCCGGTGCTCACTGCCCGATCTCCGTACGGACAGCGAAGAGTTCCGGGAAGAAGGTCAGTTCCAGCGCTTTCTGCAGGAAGGCGGCGCCGCTGGAGCCGCCGGTTCCGGTCTTCATGCCAATGGTCCGCTGCACGGTCCGCAGGTGCCTGAAACGCCAGAGCTGGAAGTTGTCCTCAAGGTCCACCAGTTCCTCGCAGGCCTCGTACGCGCCCCAGTTGTCCGCCGCGTGTTCGTAGATGTGCTTGAACAGCGGTACCAGTTCGGGCGTGTACTCGTGGGCCTTCGTCACATCCCGCTCCAGGACGGAGGCCGGAACATCGAACCCCTGCCGCGCGAGGTACGCCAGGAACTCGTCGTAGATACTGGGCGCAGCCAGCAGCTCCTCCAACAAGGCGTGGGCTTCCGGATCAGACTCGAAGACCGGGAGCATTTTGCGGTTCTTGTTGCCCAGGACGAATTCGACAGCCCGGTACTGGGCGGACTGGAAGCCGGATGAGTTGCCCAGGAAGCCCCGGAACTGTGCATACTCGGTGGGTGTCAGAGTAGCCAGCACGGACCACTGCTCCGTCAGGGTCTTCTGGATGTGTTTGACCCGTGCAATGCCTTTAAGCGCCGACCCCAGGTCGCTGTCCCGCAGCCACGCTGCCGCGCTGCGCAGTTCATGCAGCACCAGCTTCAGCCACAGCTCGGTGGTCTGGTGCTGGATGATGAAGAGAAGTTCGTCGTGGTGTTCCGGCTTACTGACTGGCTGCTGGGCACTCAGGAGGGTCGGCAGCTGCAGGTAGGAGGCGTAGCTCATCCGTGCACTGAAGTCACGGACGATGCCCTTGTCCAGCTTCCGGGTGTTCTTTTCGACGGACACGTGCTGCCTTTCCCTTGGGTGGCTGGCGCCCCTAGCGCCGGGCCAGCAGATCGTGGGCCTGGGCGACGTCCAGGCGCATTTGCTCCACGAGTGCCTCCGGCCCACGGTAAGCCACCATGCCCCGAAGGCGGGCAACGAATTCCACGACTACTGTCTGGCCGTACAGATCGAAGTCCTCTACGGCCTCCTTCGGCCTGTCAATCACGTGGGCCTCGACCTGGCGGCTGACGCCGTCGAAGGTGGGATTCGAGCCCACGGAGATGGCAGCCGGCCAGCGGTTGCCCGCCTGGTCCACGAGCCAGCCCGCGTAAATGCCGTCGGCAGGAACCAGCCCGCTGGCATCGCCGGCAAGGTTGGCCGTGGGGAAACCGAGGGCCCGGCCGCGGGCTGCGCCGTGCACAACTTCGCCCCGCATCCTGTGCGGACGGCCCAGGACAGCGGACGCCGTGGCGACGTCCCCCTCCTGCAGGGCTTCCCGCACCCAGGTGGAGGAGCAGCGGCGGTCCTTGCCGTCGTCGTCATGCAGCGGGTAACCCTCGGAGCCAAACTCGCTGATCACCTGGACCTCAAAGCCGAACTTCTGGCCGAGCGCCTTCATGGTGTCCAGGTCCCCCGAGTTGCCGCGGCCAAAGCGGGCATCGTGGCCGATTACCACATGGGCTGCGTGCAGGCGGTCCACCAGGTACTGCTCCACGAACTCTTCAGGGGTAAGGCTGGCGAGGTCCAGCGAGTACTTCATGACCAGGATGGCGTCCAAGCCGAGTTCCCCGAGTGCCTCGAGCTTGTCCTGCAGCCCCATGATGAGTTCGGGGGCAGATTCAGGACGGTGCACCAAGGCAGGGTGCGGGTCAAAAGTGACTGCCACCGCTTTTGAGCGGGTGATGCGGGCAGTGCGGATGAGTTCGGACAGCACCTGCTGGTGTCCCCGGTGCACGCCGTCGAAATTTCCGAAGGTAACGACGGATGGGCCGAAGTCCGCCGGGACCTCGGACGGATCGTTCCAGATGTAAACCATCACCCTCGCCTTAACCGCTTGCAAGCTTCTGCGTCCGGACCGGGCGGGCCGCGGAACTCTCTAAGATTACCCGCATTCCCGGCTCCGCCCTGACGAGGGAAGGCCCCCGGGCTGTTAGCCAGGTGCCTGCTGGTGGTTGGCCGGGGCGCCCTGCCTGCCCTCCAGCCCCTGCCCGGAATCCAGTGCCGGCCCGTCCCCCGGTGCCCCACCGCTCTCCGATGCCGGCCCGTCATCCGGCACCGCTCCCGGGAACAGGCGGATCAACCCGTCCACTTCCTGTGCTGCGGTGGTGGGATGGCGGAAATGCTGGTGCGGCCGGATGGTGTAGCGGGTCCGCCGCCCCACCTTGGTCCGCTGCAGGTAGCCCCCGTCATCGAGGTCCTTGAGGATCAGCAAGGCTGCCCGCGTGGTGATGCCCACCCTTTCGGCGATGTCCGCCACCCGGATTTCGGGGTCGCGCGCCACGGAAAGCAGGACATGCCCATGGTTGGTAAGGAAGGTCCAGGCGGGCCGCGCTGGCCCGCCTGGATGGGAGCGTGGAGTTTCCTGGCGGCCGCCGCCGGATGTGTCCGTGCTGTGGCTGGGCTTTCCCGGGCTGCCGCCCCTACTTTCAGCTGCCATGCATGTTCCGTGCTTTCTCGTTATGGGTGGCCGGACTTGCCGGGTGCCTGCCGGTCCAGCTCATCGTCCTGGTGCAGTGGCGTTGCTTCCTCGGAACCGTCCCGGTGCGGCCCTGCTTCCAGTGTCCCTGCTTCCGAAGCGTGGCGGGGATGACGCCGCATCAGCGGCTCCAGCGCCGCCATCTCATCCGGTGATGCCGTCCCGAACGGAGCCCGTGCCGGTGCCGACAGGGGCCGGCGTCCTTGGCCCCGTGTGACCCAGAGGCTTGCTGCCACGGACACCATGAGGATCGCAGCAATAACCCCGAGGGAGACCGGGGTAGGGATGTAGTAGACGTCGATCTTCAGGAACATCTTGATACCCACCCAGATCAGCACAAGGGCCAGCCCGATCTTGAGGTAGATGAACCGGTGGATCAGGTCCGCCAGGAGAAAGTACATCGCGCGGAGGCTCAGGATGGCGAACGCGTTCGCGGTGAACACCAGTCCGTGACGGCAAAGATCGCGGGGATGGAGTCTACAGCGAAGATGATGTCCGTGGCCTCAACGAGCACCAGGACGGCCAGCAGCGGGGTTGCCAGGAGGACGCCGTCGCGCCGGATCAGGAAACGTTGCCCATGGAAGTTATTCGTCATGGGGACGTACCGGCGGAAGAGCCGCAGCGCCGCGGACTTCTCCGGGTCCAAGTGCTCGTTCCGGTGCCTGATCATCCGGTAACCGGTGACCAGCATAGGGGAACATTCATCAGGGGAACCCGCTTCCAGTCAGATATACCAACCGGAGGTCTTTCCCGGCTCCCTTGGAGCCTGCCCCGCCGGACCGCTCAGGGGGGGACGGACTGACGACGTGGCATTCGGGGGATACTCCCTTCCACACAAAATAGTGAAACGTATTTCACATGTGTGGGCAACGGTCCGTCAGTTGCTTCCGCAGCAGGGAGTCGTGCGGTGCGTCCGTCAGGCCGCGGGGGCCGAGGCGCCCGGACGCCGCCGGTACAGCCACACCAGGCCGAGAACGGGCAGCACCAGGGGAACGAAGGCATAGCCGCGGCCAAAGAGGGACCATACCGTCTCGTGCGGGAAAGCCACCGGATCAAAGACGCTCAAGGCGCCCACCACGAGCACGCCCAACAGCTCAACCAGCACCGCAGCCACCGAGACCTTGAACCAGGTACTTCCGGCCTTGGCCAACGAAACGGTGGCCACCACGTACACGAGGGCTGCGAAGGCGGACAACAGGTAGGCGAGCGGAGCTTCCGGGAACTTGGTGAGGATCTGGTAGCCGGCGCGCGCGGACGCTGAAATAGCGAACACGGCGTAGACGGCGATGAGCAGCCGTCCGGGGCCGGTGTTACGGCTGTTGGCGGCTGTGGGGGCATCCCCCGCCGGACCCTGCCCTGCGGGCGATGCGGTGCGCTGGTTTTTCACGTTGCGTGCTTCTTCCACTTCAGTACCAGATCTGGTTCATGCGGGCCGCCATCACCAAAGCGGTCACCCCGACGGCGGCCAGGACGAAATTGCTCCACCTGGTCCGTTCCAGGATGGACCAGTAAACGGCGGCCGGGGGCAGCAGCATGGCGGTCACCATGTACCCCCAGAATTCCCACGCCTCCCCCGCTATGGGCTCTCCGGCGATGACGCGGACGATGGAGCCCACCAGGTAGACCAGCAGGGAAACTTCCACGGCTGCGACGGACAGAATGGTGACGTCGTTCGGGGCCTTCTTGAGGATGCCCGCAGCCAGGCATATGCCCGTGGACAGGAGCCCCACCACCAGGATGATGTAGAAGTAAGCGTCCACGGTCAGCCTTCCCCGAGGCCGGAGCTGCCGTTGCCCGGCGCAAACACCAGGACGGGCTTGGCGAAGTTGCCGGCATCGGCGAGCAGTGCCACCAGGCTTCCGTCGGGAGCAAAGGCCGCGGTCGGATGATCAGCGGTGGCGGCCGCGGGGCTTCCCGGAGCCGCACCGGCAGCGATCCGCCGGCCGAAGGAGATCTCAGTGGTTTCTTCGGCGCTGAGCTCGCGGTTGGGCATCAGCGCGCGGGCCGCCTGGGACATCTCGAGGATGTTGAGTTCCTCGGCCAGCTGCTCAAGCGTCCGTGCCTGCTCAAGGGAGTAGGGACCAACGTGGGTCCGGCGGAGGGCGGTGAGGTGTCCACCTACGCCCAGTGCGGTGCCGAGGTCCCGGGCCAGGGCACGGATATATGTACCTGAGGAACATTCAACCGTGACATCCAGGTCCACCACATCAGCGGCCGTGTCCCGCCGGATCGCGTGCACCTCGAACCGATGGATGGTGACGGGACGGGCGGCCAGGGTTACGTCCTCGCCGGAGCGGACACGCGCGTAGGCGCGTTCGCCGTTCACCTTGATGGCGCTGACACTGCTCGGCACTTGCTGGATGTCGCCGGTCAGCCGGGCAACGGCGTCGTGGATTGCTGCATCGCTGACAGCGGAGGTGCCGGCCGTGGCGGTAACTTCGCCTTCGGCGTCGTCCGTCACGGTGGACTGGCCCAGGCGGACGGTGGCGGTGTAGGTCTTGGAGGTGCCCACGATGTAGGTGAGCAGGCGGGTCGCTTTGTTGATGCCAACTACCAGGACGCCGGTGGCCATGGGATCCAGGGTCCCGGCGTGTCCCACTTTCCGGGTACCTGCGAGGCGCCGCATCCGGCCAACCACATCATGGCTGGTCCATCCCTGCGGCTTGTCCACTATCACCAGTCCAGAAAGCACGCCTCCCAGTATATCGGCGCTGGTCCTGCCGCCTTCCCACAGCCAGGGCAGGAAGGCCTGCACCTGTGGACGTGCCAGCTAGGATGGCTGGCATGCCAGAGCTTGCCCCCCATATCCGCGACGTGCCAGTCAATCAGATCCGGGAGATTACCGAGGCCGCCTGGCGTACTCCCGGCGCCCTGGTGCTGAGCATTGGGGAGCCCGGCTTCCCGCTCCCCCGGCACGTGCTGGACGCCGCCATGGCTTGCCTGGACCGCGACGAAACCAATTACACCCCAAATGCCGGCATCCCCGCGCTCCGCGAGGCTTTTGCAACACGGTTCCTGGAGCAGCAAGGAATTGATGTAGGCGCAGACCGCGTATACGTGGTGTCCGGTGCGCAACAGGGACTGCACTTTGCCATGAGCCTGCTGCTCTCACCGGGTGACGATGTCCTGGTTCCCAACCCCGGCTATCCCACCTTTGCCATGACCAGTCGGCTCCTGAATGCCGTTCCCGTGGGTTACCCGCTGTACGCGGACCACGGCTTCCAGCCCAGGACCCGGGACATCGAGTCCCTCATCACCGACCGGACCCGGGTGCTGGTCTTGAACTCCCCCTCCAACCCCCTTGGCGCCGTGCTGGCCGAAGACCTGACCCGCGAACTGATGGACCTGGCCCGCCGGCACGATCTGTGGGTCATTTCGGACGAATGCTACGAGGCCTTCACCTACGATGTGCCGCACGTCAGCCCCGCGAAGTTCGACGGCGACACGCCGGATAATTCCCGCGTGTTCACTTCGCTGACTCTTTCCAAGACCTACGGCCTCACCGGCCTTCGCATCGGGGCGCTGATTTGCCCGCCCGGGCTCAAGCAAAAAATGGACAACGTCATGGAGTCGATCGTGTCCTGCGTGGCTTCGCCGTCGCAGTATGCAGCGCTCGCCGCCCTGACCGGGCCGCAGGACTATGTCCAGCACGCCCACGGGCATTACCGGGCAAACAGGGACGCTGCCTCCGCGGTCCTGGCCGCGAAGGGCATCCCCTATCTCAAGGCCGAAGGGGCTTTTTACCTGTGGGCGGACGTTTCCCATGCCAGCGGCGGGGACGTACGCAGCTGGGTTCGCCGGTTCCTCGCGGATTCCCGGGTTGCGCTGGCACCGGGAACCGCCTTTGGCTCCATCGGCGAGGGATGGGTCCGGATTGCCCTGTGTGGAAAACAGGACGAGCTCGTGGAAGGTTTGGGCCGGCTGCCGGACCGGAATCCGTGATGACAGCCCAGCGCACAGTGCCGACAGGCAGGAATCACTGCCGGGTGCCGGCCAGGGCCCCGTCCAGCCATGACCGCAGGACCTCTGCGGGGGCTGCTCCCGCCTGACGCGCCGCCACCCGGCCGTCCACCATCACCATCAGGGTGGGGATGGCCTGCACGTCGAAGCGGCGCGACAGACGCGGAGACTTGTCCACGTCCACCTTGACGAGTTTGATGCGGCCCGGCCGCTCCCTGGCCAGCTTGTCCAGCACTGGGCTCACCATCCGGCAGGGACCGCACCAGGCGGCCCAGAAATCCACCAGTACCGGAACCGGCGACTGCTCCGCGACCGCGGCGAAATCGGCATCGCCGGCTGACACGATCCATGGCAGTTCAGCCTTGCAGTTGCCGCACCGTGGCCGGCCGGCAGCCTGCGCCGGGACCCGGTTGGTCTTCCCGCAGGCTGGACAGGCGGTGAGCGCAGCTTCCACTTTCAGTATTCTTTCCTGTCCGCGAAGGCGCCCCATGCCTGGAACGGGGCGTCCGACGTCGGGATGTCACTCCGCGTGACCGGCATCAGTTCCGGGCGGGTTCCGTTGAAGTAGTCATAGAAGACGGCGTCGTCGAAACCCGCGGCAGCGGCGCCGTGGCGGTCCACGGCGAAGTAGATACGGTCAATCCTGGCCCAGAGCGCCGAGGCCAGGCACAGCGGGCAGGGTTCGCAGCTCGCATAGAGCACAGCGCCGTGCAGGTCGTAGCTGGCTGTGGCTGCAGCGGCGGCGCGAATGGCCACCACTTCGGCGTGGGCGGTGGGATCGTTGTCGCGGGTGACGCGGTTGACGCCTTCGTGCACCCGCCCGTCCGCCGTCACCACCAGCGCGCCGAACGGCCCGCCCCCTTCGCCAACGTTCCGGATGGCCAGTTCCACGGCCTGCTCAAGGTACTTGCTGCTGTGGTCCACGTCATGCGGCTTAGTCATAGCTCGATCCTAACCACGGCAGCGGCATTAAGGGTCAAAATGGGGGCGGGAAGCAAAAAGGCCCGGACCGCACGTGCGGTCCGGGCCTTCGGCTGTTCAGACGGTCTTATTTATGCCCGTCTTCGTCGGAATTCCCGTCGTCGTCGAGGTCAAAGTCCTCTTCGTCGAAATCATCGTCGTCGAGGTCAACGTCGGCGGACGCATCGCTCTTGTAGGGGTCCGCGTCGCCTGCGTGCTGGGCCTTGGCTGCAAGGGCAGCCACCTCGGCGTCCCGTTTCCTGGCCTCCCGCAGCAGCTCCTCAAGGTTGGAAGCAACCACGGGAATCTGGTCAGCCACGAATTCCAGGCTCGGAGTCAGCCGAACGGTGATGTTCCGGCCCACCTCCTGCCGAAGCACGCCCTTGGCCTTCTCCAGCCCCTTGGCAGCATCAGCCTGGACAGCCTGGTCCCCAAAAACCGTGTAGTAAACGGTGGCATGCTGCAAATCATTCGTCACACGGGCATCAGTAACAGTGATGCCCTCAAGCCGGGGATCCTTAACCTTCCGGCTCAGGGCCTCAGCAACAACAACCTTAATCCGCTGCGCCAACTTGGCAGCACGTGCCGGATCAGCCATGAACAACTCCTAAAAATTTGGACGTACGACGGCGTGTTGCAGCTGACGTACCCAGGTTCGATTGATGCCACGCACTATGGGCGGGTCGACGACGGACCCGCGTTGGATTTTTCCGGCGGCCTGGGAGTGGCATCGGGCCTATCGGAGCCGGGCGGCGTGCGATCGAAGATCGCATGCCGCCCGGCGAAGGGGCGGGGCCGCCGGAAAAATCCAACGACCCCGCACCTTTTCTGACGCTAACGCAGACTAGACGCGCGGCTTCTCACGCATCTCGAAGGTCTCGATGATGTCGCCTTCGGTGATGTCGTTGTACGAGCCAAGACCGATACCACACTCGAAGTCCGTGCGGACCTCCGTGGCGTCGTCCTTGAAGCGCTTGAGCGATTCAACGGTGAGGTTGTCACCGATGATCTTGCCGTCGCGGCTGACGCGTGCCTTGGCGTTGCGGCGGATGATGCCCGAGCGGACAATCGAGCCGGCGATGTTTCCGAACTTGGAGGAGCGGAAGACTTCGCGGACCTCGGCGGTGCCCAGCTGGACTTCTTCGTATTCCGGCTTGAGCATGCCCTTGAGCGCCATCTCGATGTCATCGATTGCTGAGTAGATGACGGAGTAGAAGCGCATGTCCACGCCTTCGCGGTCTGCCAGTTCGGCAACGCGTTCCGCAGGCTTGACGTTGAAGCCGATGATGACGGCGCTGTCCACTGTTGCCAGGTTGACGTCGTTCTGCGTGATGGCGCCAACACCGCGGTGGATGACGCGCAGCTGCACGCCTTCGCCCACGTCGATCTTGAGCAGGGCGTCTTCGAGGGCTTCCACGGCACCGGACACGTCACCCTTGAGGATGAGGTTGAGGGTGTCGATCTTGCCTTCGGCGACGGCCTGATCGAAGTCTTCCAGGCTGATGCGCTTGCGGCGCTTGGCCAGGGCGGCGTTGCGGTCGGCAGCTTCACGCTTCTCGGCGATCTGGCGGGCGGTGCGCTCGTCGGCGGTCACGAAGAAGGTGTCGCCTGCACGCGGGACGTTGGACAAACCCAGCACCTGGACGGGCCGGGACGGGCCGGCCTCGGTCAGGGCGCTGCCGTCGTCGTCGAACATCGCACGGACACGGCCGTGGGCCGTGCCTGCCACGATGGTGTCGCCGACGCGCAGGGTACCGGACTGCACCAGGACGGTGGCCACGGAACCGCGGCCCTTGTCCAGGTTGGCTTCGATCGCGATGCCGCGGGCGTCCTTGTTCGGGTTGGCGCGCATGTCCAGGGCAGCGTCCGCGGTGAGCAGGACTGCCTCGAGCAGCTCGTCGATGTTGAGGTTCTGGCGTGCAGAGACCTCCACGAACATGGTGTCGCCACCGTATTCTTCGGGAACCAGGCCGTACTCGGTCAGCTGGCCGCGGACCTTGTCCGGGTTGGCGCCTTCCTTGTCGATCTTGTTCACGGCCACCACGATGGGCACGTTTGCTGCCTGGGCGTGGTTGAGGGCTTCAACGGTCTGGGGCATGACGCCGTCATCCGCTGCGACCACCAGGATGGCGATGTCGGTGACCTTCGCACCGCGGGCACGCATGGCGGTAAACGCCTCGTGGCCCGGGGTGTCGATGAAGGTGATCTTCCGGTCGTCGCCTTCGTGGTTGTGCGTGACCTGGTAGGCACCGATGTGCTGGGTGATGCCGCCGTGCTCGCCCGCCATGACGTCGGACTTGCGGATGGCATCGAGCAGGCGGGTCTTACCGTGGTCCACGTGGCCCATGACGGTGACTACCGGAGGACGTGCCTCGAGGTCTTCGTCGCCTTCGGCTTCGAGCTCGGCGTCGAAGTCGATGTCGAAGGTGGAGAGCAGCTCGCGCTCCTCGTCTTCCGGCGACACAACCTGGAGCTTGTAGCCAAGCTCCTCGCCCAGCAGTGCAAAGGTTTCCTCGTCCAACGACTGGGTTGCGGTTGCCATTTCACCGAGGTGGAACAGTACCGTCACCAGCGCTGCGGGGTTCGCCTCGATCTTGTCGGCGAAGTCCGTGATGGACGAGCCACGACGCAGGCGGATCACAGTGTTGCCATCGCCGCGGGGTACGCTCACGCCACCCAGCGACGGTGCGCTCATCTGCTCAAGTTCCTGGCGCTTTGCGCGCTTCGACTTGCGCTGCTTGCCACGGCCTGCGCCGCCCTTGCCGAAGGCACCCTGGGTGCCGCCGCGTCCGCGGCCGCCCTTGCCGAAGCCACCGCCGGCGGGAGCACCGCCGCCGCCACCGGGACCACCGGTACCGGGAGCGCCACCAGGGCGTCCGGGACCGCGGCCGCCGCCGCCGGGACGTCCTGCACCTGCGGGTGCGGGACGTTCAGTGCGGTTGGGCATCATGCCAGGAGTAGGACGGTTTCCGCCGGCGCCGCCGGGACGCGGTGCACCCGGGCGGGGACCGCCCGCACCGGCTGCAGGACGGGGGCCGCCTGCACCGGCTGCGGGACGCGGACCACCGGGACGGGGGCCGCCGGCGCCTGCTGCGGGACGGGGACCACCGGGACGGTCGCCGTCGGTGCGGCTGCCACCCGGGCGGGGCATGCCCTGTGAGGTGGCAAACGGGTTGTTGCCGGGACGGGGAGCACGGTCGCCGTCGCCGCCGCGGCCGCGGGGCATGCCCTGGGACGTGGCGAAGGGGTTGTTGCCCGGACGGGGACCGCCGGGACGGGGAGCGCCGCCTTGGCCCGGACCGCCGGAACGGGTGGGTGGGGCGGGGGTTTCGGCCTTGGGTGCCGGCCGTGCGCCGGGCTTTGCGCCGGTGGACGGGGCAGCGGGAGCTGCCGGGGCGGAGGCAGCCGGGGCTGCCGGTGTGCTGGCGGCCGGTGCTGCCGGAGCAGTCGGTTGTGACGGTGCTGCCGGAGCGGCGGGGGCAGGTGCCTGCGCCTTGGGGGCGGGCGCCTTGGGCGCTGCCGGGCCGGGAGCGGGGGTTGAGGGACGTGCTTCTGCCGCCGGGGCCGCCGCCTTGGGCGCGGCTGCCGGAGCTGACGCCTTGGGAGCTGCGTCGGGGAAGGCGTTGCGCAGCTTGCGCACTACGGGTGCCTCAATGGTGGAAGAGGCGGAGCGAACAAATTCGCCCAGTTCCTGCAGTTTTGTCACTGCATCTTTGGAAGTGATACCGAGCTCTTTCGCAAGCTCGTGTACGCGGACCTTGGCCACATTTCTCCTGTCTCGGTCCGCACCGAGCCAGGCACGAACCGTCTACTTCTTACTGCGGGCCCCAGCCGCATTGCGTGCAGAAGGGCCCATTGCAGAGCGCAACAAAGTTGTCATCGTTACGCACTCATCGCTGGGAACTCATCGGGTTTCCATCAGTTTTCTGACCCGCTTTCAGGTTGGACGGTTGGTGTTGCAGAAGCCGGAACGCCTGCAACGTTCGGGCCTGACTTGATCCGGCGCTCGACGTCGGCGGTAACGGTTGCGCCGTTAAGGGCACGACCGAATGCTCGCCGCTTGATCGCCAGAGCCAGGCACGATTCGCTGGGGTGCAGCCATGCACCCCGGCCAGCCATCCGGCGTCGTTCATCCACCAGGACAGCGGAAGAACCGCCGCCTTCGGCGACGAGCCGGAGTAACTCCGACCGCAGCCCCTTCTTTCGGCATCCGACGCAGGTACGCTCCGGTTGATTCCCGCTTGCTTCTAACTCGGTCATCTTCCTGACGTTCATATCTGCTGGCCGCGGACGGGCCCTCAGCGGTGCACCGGAACCCCGCAATGGAGGTACCAGGAGCACACGGTATGGGGCACGCCCTGGGCGCACGACTGCCGGCCGTTGGGCGCGGTCTTTACTATTCTAGCCCCTCCCGGCCCTTCTGCCCGAAACTTCGCGGGTGTTTCCGGCACGGGAGGGGGCAGTGGAAGGTGTCAGTTATCGCGGCCGGCGGCGGCGTCAGACACAATGTCGATCCGCCAGCCAGTGAGCTTCGCCGCCAAACGGGCGTTCTGGCCCTCTTTGCCGATGGCCAGGGAAAGCTGGTAATCGGGAACCACCACGCGGGCCGACCGGGTGGCTTCATCAGTGATGGTGACCGAATTCACACGCGACGGCGAGAGTGCGCTTGCGATGAAGGTCGCCGGATTCTCGCTGAAGTCGACGATGTCGATCTTTTCATCGTTAAGCTCGGTCATCACGGCGCGCACGCGCGAACCCATTTCGCCGATGCAGGCGCCCTTGGCGTTGATGCCGGGAACGTTTGCCTTGACCGCGATCTTGGTCCGGTGGCCGGCTTCCCGGGCCAGCGCAACAATCTCGACGGAGCGGTCTGCGATCTCCGGGACCTCGAGTTCGAAGAGCTTCCGGACGAGGCCGGGGTGGGACCGGGACAGGGTGACGGACGGGCCCTTCGAGCCGCGGTGAACATCGATGACCAGTGCCCGGAGGCGGTTTCCGTGGACGTACTTCTCGCCGGGCACCTGCTCGGGCGGCGGCAGGAGCGCCTCCACCGATCCCAGGTTCACCTGGATCATGTGGGGGTTGTTGCCCTGCTGGATGGTGCCGGACACGAGTTCACCCTCGCGGCCCTTGAACTCGCCCAGGACATTGTCGTCTTCTACGTCGCGCAGCCGCTGCAGGATGATCTGGCGGGCAGTGCTGGCGGCTATGCGGCCGAACCCCTCGGGGGTGTGCTCAAATTCGCCGATGGGAGCGCCGTCATCGTCAATCTCCACAGCCCAGATGGTCACGTGGCCGCTCTTGCGGTCCAGCTCGGCACGGGCCTTTTCGTGGGCACCCGGCGACTTGTGGTATGCCACCAGGAGCGCCTGCTCAATGGTGGGGATCAGGAGGTCCAGCGGGATTTCACGCTCACGCTCCAGAAGTCTCAGTGCGCTCATGTCAATATCCATCAGGCCTCCTCAGAAGGTCCATTGTGTTCAGGTTCCAGACCGTCCTCGGAGAGGTGGCTGAATTCGATCTCGACTTTTCCGTTGCGGATCCTGTCGAAAGGAAGCTTTATGGGGTCGCCCTGCTTGGGCTTCATGCCCTTCTTGACAGCGACCTCCGGGATGATCGTCACGCCGGCGTCGTCCACGGACTGGATCCGGCCTGTGACGTTCTCACCCTGGAGCACGTTGACCTTGACCATACGGCCCTTGGCCCGGTGCCAGTGCCGGGGTTCCGTCAGGGGGCGTCCGACGCCGGGCGAAGACACTTCAAGATCGTAGGGGCGGCCGTCGTCTCCCGGATCATTGTCCAGGACGTCGGAGAGGACTTTTGAAATATCTGCAATGACGTCAAGGCTGACGCCGCCGGTTTCCTCCTGCGGGAGGTCCACCACCACATGGACCACGCGGTGTGAACCGGGCACGATGGCCACGTCCTCCAGGTACAGGCGGTTCGCCTGGACCGAGGGTTCAAGGAGCGCACGGAGCCGGGCCGCTTCCGGATTGCCTGATGAAGCCGTGGCTTCTGCATTGCTCACGATGCCGGCCGCCTCCCTATAGATGATGTTCCGATTACTAGCGTAGCTATTTTACCGGTCCGGTGGGACGGAGTTTCCCGCCGGCGTGACACCATGGTCTGTTGTGAAAGCCGACCATCCGGAAAACCGCCCCGCGCCGCCCTTTTTCCGGTACGCCGTCCTTGCCTTCACTGCGCTCCTTGTCCTGAGCCTTGGATTCGGGCTGGTTCCCGCGGCTCCGCCTCCCGCCGCCGAGCCGCCCTTCCCGGAGCAGGCCCGGGCGGCCGCCCTGCAGGAAACCCTGCGTCTTCGCGCAGCCGCCGTGCACCTGGCCACCCCTGCTGCCGGCGCCCCCGTGGAGCCTGCAGTGATGGAGGCGACTGTGACGTTGCTGACCCTGCAGGCACGTGCCCTCCTGTCGCCGTCGAATCCTCTCTCGGCAGCACGGCCAACACCGCCCGGTTCCGTGCCCTCGGCGGCGGAAGCCACGGCGGCAGATTCTTCCCTGTCAGGTTCGCTTTCCCGGCCCGAGCCAGGGCTGCCGGCAGCAACGACGGCGGCCCCCGAACGTGTTCCAACTCCCGGGGAGCTGGCTTCCGCACTCTCGAGCAGCGGGGTGCAGCGCCTCACCGACGCGGAAAAGGCCGACGGCGGGATGGCCCGGCTCCTGGCCGGGGCCGGCACGGCCCAGTTGCTTGCGTCGGAGACCATCGCCGCCTCGGTTGGCGTCCCCGGAGATGCACTCCCCCACGCCCGGCAAGGGACGCCCGCCACGATGCAGGAGACCAACGCCCCGCCCGCGGACGCGGCGGAAGCCAGCGCCATGCCGACCTCCTGCCCCTCTCCCCTGCCCGGGCCTGCGGGAACTGAATCCGCCGGCGGGGAACCGGGACAGGAGACCACTGCAGGCGCCCCTGCAGGACTGGAAAGCGCCCTGTCCATGGCGGTGGCAGTGGAACAGCAAAACGTTTACGCCTACCAGGCCGCACTTCCCCGGCTCGCCCCGGATGACGCCACCACCGCCGCCGCCTTCCTGGACCAGCATCAGGAAGTCGCCGCCGAAGCCTCCGCCCATTCCCGTGCGGCCTGCGGAGATCCGGACGCCCAACAGCCGGGCTATGCACTGGGCGCTGAATTCTTCGCCGCGCCGACAGCCGGGCTGGCCAGGCTTGAACTCGCCGCACTGCCCGCCTACGGGGACGTCGTTTCGCAGGCTGACGGCGACCTGCGGCAGTGGGCGATTGCCGCCCTGGGGGAAGCCGCCCGGCGCGTTGCCCGCTGGGGCGGCGACCCGGGACCCGTGCCCGGCATCCTCCTTGATGCGGGCCAGCTGCCGAAACTCCCGGAACTGTCGGAGAGCACAAAGCCGGCGGCGACGGGTGCAGGCAGCTGAGGACCACCTGCCCGCGTTCGTTCCAGTCCGGCCCCGCCAATGACGGCCGGTACATGCCTTAAGGCAGGGTAGCCGCGAAGAACTTCAAATGGTTTGCTGAAGGCATGGATGCACAGGAACCGGCTGACACCGCAGGTCCCGACCTTGACCGCCACCTGGAGACGGAGCCGCATGCCAATGACCTTGCCCAGCGGCTGAACTGGCTGCGGGCAGGCGTCCTTGGCGCCAATGACGGCATCGTTTCCGTTGCGGCGATCGTGGTGGGCGTAGCGGGTGCCACCGCCGAATCCGGGCCCATCCTCGCCGCGGGAGCGGCCGGCCTGGTGGGCGGTGCAGTGTCCATGGCACTGGGCGAATACGTCTCCGTCAGCAGCCAAAGCGACAGCCAGCGGGCCCTGATCGAGAAGGAACGCCGGGAACTGGCCGAGCAGCCGGACGAGGAACTTGCAGAACTGACCGGGATCTACCTCGCCAAGGGACTGAGCCCGGAAACCGCCGGCAAGGTGGCCGAGGAGCTCACGGCCCACGATCCCCTGGCGGCGCATCTCTCCGCCGAACTCAATATCAACGAGACCGACATCGTGAGTCCCTGGCACGCCGCCTTTGCTTCGGCTGTTGCTTTCACCATCGGCGCGATCCTGCCCATGCTGGCCATCCTGCTTCCGCCGCCGGATATCCGGGTTCCCCTGACCTTCGTCATGGTTCTGGTGGCACTGGCCCTGACCGGCGGACTCGGTGCCTGGATCGGCGGCGGGTCGAAGCTGCGGGCGGCAGTACGTGTGGTGTTCGGCGGCGCCCTGGCCCTCGCAGCCACCTTCAGCATCGGCAGCCTCTTGGGCGCCACCGGTGTGGTGTAGAAGTTACGGATCCAGGAGTTAACCGCAGGGGTTAGCATCCGGCCCCGGCTTGCCGTCAACGGGCCCCTGAAGGGCGCTGCACGTAGGCTTGATCCGATGAGCCAGCCAGCCGTACTGCCTGTTCCCCCGGACCTTGCCGCCAGGTACGCCGGCATGCCTGAAGGACGGGCATGGCTCCGCTCCCTGCCGGATCTTGCCGGGACCCTGCTGGAACGGTGGGCGCTTGTCTCCAACCTCGGCCCAGGCGCCATGCCCTGGCACGGCCACGGCGCCCTGGTTCTTCCGGTGCTGCAGGAGGACGGCACGCCCGCGGCCCTCAAGATCGCGTTCCCGCACGATGAGGCGCAGGTGGAGCGCCATGCGCTGGCGCTTTGGGGCGGAGAAGGCGCCGTGCGGCTCATTGCATCCGACCCGGGCACGTGTTCCATGCTCCTTGAAAGGCTCGACGCCGGGCGGCCGCTTACTGCCGTGCCGGTGGAGGACGCCGCGGCGGTCTGGGGCGGGCTGGTCCGGAAGCTGAACCTCGTCCCCGACGATCGGCCGCAGTGGCGGGAGTTCGAACACATCGCTGCACGGGCAGAGCAGTGGAGCGACGACCTGCCCGCGGACTGGGAACACTTAGGCCGGCCCTTTCCCCGGTGGCTGCTGGAAGCAGCCCTGGAGGTGTGCCAGACGCGAGGGGCGGTTGGACGGCGGACCGCCCGCGACGTCCTGGTCCACGCGGACCTCCATTACCTCAACATCCTGGCCAGGCCTGGCACCGCGGCTGCGGACGGACAGCCGACGGCGGATGCTTACGCCGCCATCGACCCGCAGCCTATGATTGGCGAGCCGGAGTTCGCTGTGGCACCGCTGTTGTGGAACCGCCTGCAGGACCTGCCGCTCAACCAGCCCAAATCAGGCCTGCGGCAGCGGTGCGCCGATTTCAGCGCGGCCGGCGGGCTGGATTCCGACGTCGCGCGGCAGTGGGGTGTGGCCCGGGAGGTTGCCAACGCGCTGTGGTACGCCGGGCAGCCGGGCCATCACGGAGACCTCGCCCGCTCGCTGTGGGTGGCGAGCACGCTCGCGGGGCGGACTCTTGACGGGCTTCCCCCGGCACATGCGTTGCCGGAGCCGGGGCAGGCGTTCATGACGGGCTGACCGGCACTCCCGGGGCAGTGGTTGGCTCCCGGGAGCTGAATTCGAGCGGCCGTTAAACCCCCACTCGGCAGCCGGATTCCCGCGAGTCAGCTCACTTTCCGCGCACAGCAGAGAGCGCGGAGCCCACAGCGTCGACGGCAGTGCGCACTTCTTCCCCGGCGGTATGCCAGTTACTGACCGACACCCGCAGGATGTCCCGGCCGCGCCAGCGGGAACCGGACATCCATACCCTGCCGTCACCGATGATGCGTTCGGTCACTGCCCGGGTGGTGGCGTCGTCGCCAAACGCCAGAGACACCTGCGTGTAGTTGACTTCGTTCAGCACCTCCACTCCGTCGATCCGGGCGAGTCCCGCGGCAATGTCGGACGCCGCGGTTGCCATGCCCCGCACCTGCGCCTCCACTCCGTCCCGGCCCAGGCTCTTCAGGGCTGCCCATACGGGAACACCGCGTGCGCGGCGGGAAAGCTCCGGGACCTTTTCGAAGGGATCGCCGGGGCCTTCGGCGTCATGCACCAGGTAGCTCGCGTGAAGACCCATGGCGGAGCGGAGGGCTGACGCGTCGCGGACAATGGCAATCCCGCAGTCGTACGGGACGTTAAGCGTCTTGTGCGCATCGGTTCCCCAGGAGTCGGCGTCCCCGTACCCGGCGGTCAAGTACCGCAGTTCCGGAACCGCAGCGGCCCACAAGCCAAAAGCACCATCAATGTGGACCCAGGCGCCGTGCTTTCTTGCGATGCCGATGGCTTCGGGGAATGGATCGAACGCGCCTGAATGCAGGTTTCCTGCCTGCAGGCACACCAGCGCCGGTCCGGAACCTTCCGCCAGGGCTGCATCCAGCGCTTCCGGAATCAGCCGCCCCTGCCCATCGGCCTCCACCACGGCGGGTTTGCCCATACCGAGGTAGCGCAGGCCCAGGTCCACGGTGTCATGCCGTTCCCGGCCAACGAAGCTGCGGATCCGGGGCGCCCCAAACAGCCCGTCCCGGTCCAGGTCCCAGCCGGCGTCCGCCAGCAGCCGCCACCGTGCGGCGGCCATTCCGGTGAAGTTCGCCATCGTGGCACCGGTAACGAAGCCGACGTCAGAACCGGCAGGAAGCCCCAGCAGCTCGAGGAGCCACTTGCCTGCACCCTCCTCGATGGCAGCGGTGGCCGGGGTGGCATACCGCAGCCCTGCGTTCTGGTCCCATGCGCTTACCAGCCAGTCAGAGGCAAGGGCGGCAGGAAGGGTCCCACCGATCACCCAGCCGAAGAACCGGCCGGAGGGCATTGCCATGAGTCCCGGTTCCGCCGTCCGTGCCAGGAAGTCGACCACTTCCTCAGCCGGCATCCCTTCCCGCGGCAGGGGCCCGCCGAACACCTCAGTGAGGTCGTGGGCGGGAAGTGCAGGCCCCACCGGCCGCTCGGGGAGGCTGCGCAGCCACGCCGCTGAGTGGCGGGCTGCCGCTGCCAAAGCCCGGGCGTACTCGTCGTCCCCGTGTGACATACCTGCATGCTACGCCCGGAAACCCGGTGCCTACGAGTCCCCGATGCCGGCGGCCGTCAGAAGTTTTCCTGCCAGACGTCGTAGCCGAGCTTGATGATGAGGGCAGACACCACCAGCAAAAAAACCACCCGGACAAAGCGGCTGCCCTGCTTTACCGCTGTCCTGGCGCCCAGGTATCCGCCGGCCATGTTGGCCGCACCGAGCAGCAGGCCCAGCCCCCACAGCAGCGAGCCGTGGGGCAGGAAGAACAACAGTGCCCCGGCGTTGGTGGCCATGTTGACGATCTTGGCTTTGGCACTGGCCTCCAGGAAGGCATAGCCCATGGCCGAGACCAGCGCGATGACCAGGAAGGAGCCGGTTCCCGGCCCGATAAGGCCGTCATAGAAACCGATCACGGCGCCAATGAGGCAGGCAACCACGTAATGCTTGTGGCCGCCATGGCGCAAGGCAGTGATGCCGCCGACGTCCGGTTTCAGGGCGGTGAAAAGCGCGACGGCGACCAGCGCCGTGACGATGATGGGCTTGAAGACATTGGCAGGAAGCGTAGCCGCCAGCACAGCACCCCCGAAGCTGCCTGCGAGGGCAATCACGGCCATCGGCAAAGCCGTCTTCAGGTCCGGACCCACCCGCCGGTAATACGTGGCGGCGCTGGTGGCGGTACCAAAGATGGACCCCATCTTGTTCGTGGCCAGTGCCTGGACGGGCGTGATCCCCGGGACCAGCAGCAGGGCGGGGAGCTGGATCAGCCCGCCCCCGCCCACCACTGCATCAACCCAGCCTGCTGCGAAACCTGCCAGCACGATCAGGAGGAGTGTCGCCAGCCCCAGCGATTCGAGTCCGAACTCCACCGCAGTCAGCTGGTGCGGACGGCGTTGACCACGTAGTCAACAGCCTTGTCAACCGCCACATTCTCGGCGTCGCCGCTGCGGCGGTCCTTGATCTCCACCACGCCGTCCACCAGCCCGCGGCCTACGGCCAGGATGGTGGGAACCCCCACCAGTTCCGCGTCCCCGAACTTGACGCCGGGCGAGACCTTGGGCCGGTCATCGAGAAGGACGTCCAGCCCTGCTGCTTCAAGGTCCGCTGCCAGCCGCTCGGCCGTGGCGAAGATTTCCTCGCCCTTGCCCACGGCCACCACGTGGACATCCGCAGGCGCAACAGCCCGCGGCCACACGAGCCCCCTGGTGTCATGGTTGGATTCCGCCAGCGCGGCGACGGCCCTGGTGACGCCCACGCCGTAGGAGCCCATGGTGACGGTAACCTGCTTGCCGTTCTGGTCCAGCACCTTCAGCTCCAGGGCTTCGGCGTACTTGCGGCCCAGCTGGAAAATGTGGCCCATCTCGATTCCACGGGCGGTCTCCAGGGGACCCGATCCGTCCGGGGCCGGGTCTCCCTCGCGGACTTCGGTGCACTCGATGACGCCGTCCCAGGTAAAGTCGCGGCCTGCCACCAGGCCGTACACGTGCTTGCCGGCCTCGTTGGCCCCGGTGATCCAGCTGGTGCCGCGAACCACGCGTGGATCCACCAGGTACAGCAGCTTCGTTGCGCTTCCGGTACCCAGAAGCGGTTCATCAAGGGACATGCCAGGGCCCAGGTAGCCCTTGACGATGAGGGGCTGCTTCTTGAGGTCTTCGTCGTTGGCGGCTTCGAGGCCGATTTCACCGGCGATCGGCAGGAAGGAGCCGATGTTGGCCTCGACTCGCTTCAGGTCCACGCCGCGGTCGCCGGGGACACCGATAACCACCAGCTGCCGCTCGCCGGTGGGCAGCGTCACGGCGAGTACCACGTTCTTCAGCGTGTCGGCGGCAGTCCACGCGCCGCCGTCGGCCTCGCTCCGGGGGGCCAGCCCGTTGGAGGCGGCGACCAGCGTGTCGATAGTGGGGGTGTCCGGGGTGTCACGGACGACGGCGGCAGGGGCGCCGCTGAAGTCGATCTCCGCGGGGACGACAGTGGTGACGGCTTCGACATTCGCTGCGTAGCCGCCGGCGGAGCGGACGAACGTGTCCTCACCGATCTCGGTGGGGTGCAGGAATTCCTCGCTCTTGGACCCGCCCATGGCCCCGGCAGTGGCGGTGACCGGGATGACTTCCAGGCCGAGCCGTTCGAAGATGCGCAGGTAGGCGCCCCGGTGGGCGGCGTAGCTGGCGTCCAGGCCGGCGTCGTCGACATCGAACGAGTAGGAGTCCTTCATGATGAATTCCCGGCCGCGCAGGAGGCCCGCGCGCGGCCGCGCCTCGTCACGGTACTTGTTCTGGATCTGGTAGAGGCTCAGCGGCAGGTCCTTGTACGAGGAGTACAGGTCCTTGACCAGCAGGGTGAACATTTCCTCATGGGTGGGGGCCAGCAGGTAATCGGCGCCCTTGCGGTCCTGGAGCCGGAACAGGCCCTCGCCGTACTCGGTCCAGCGGTTTGTGGCCTCGTAGGGTTCGCGGGGCAGGAGCGCCGGGAAGTGGACTTCCTGGGCACCGATGGCCGCCATCTCCTCGCGGATCACAGCTTCGACTTTGCGCAGGACGCTGAGTCCCAGCGGCAGCCAGGTGTAGATGCCGGGGGCTGCGCGGCGGATGTAGCCTGCGCGGACCAGGAGCCGATGGCTGGCAACCTCGGCGTCGACGGGATCTTCACGCAGGGTGCGCAGGAACAGCTGGGACAGTCGTGTAACCACGGGTGGGTATCCGTTTCTGGGGAAGTGCTTAAGCAGCAGGGCCGGGATTTCGTCTGGGTACTAATCTACCGGCTGGCGGGACAATTCCCGGCGGCGGGTCCGCTGCCGCCCACGGCCTGGCGCAACCGGCCGGAACGCCGGCTTCAATACCCGGCACGGAAACAGTTGAGCCACGCCCGGACAGCAAAGCCCCTGGCCCCCCAAGAGGCTGGTCATCGCATCCGGGCGTGGCTCGACGCCGTTATCGCTTAAGTACTGGTGAGGACTGGTGAGACCGCCCACGCCACTCCAGCGCAGCTAGATCGAACCTATGTGATGGCGCGCACGTTGACAAGTATTTTCCCTCTTTTCCCGCTGCTGACCAGCAGTTCCTCGAAGAGGGCGCCTGCTAGAAGAGGACTGTGGCGAACGTCCCCACCTGCCGGAAACCCACCCGTTCATAGGTTGCCCGGGCGCGGGTATTAAAGCCGTTGACGTAGAGGCTCGTGATGGGGGCGATCTTCTGTGCCTGCTCCACCACGGCAGACATGTACCCTGCGCTTAAGCCCTGGCCACGGTAGAGGGGGTTCATCCAGACGCCCTGGACCTGCGTGACGTCCGAGGTGACGGCACCAAGTTCGGCCTTGAACACCACCTCGCGGGCTTCATTGAGATGCACCAAAGAATGGCCCTGCCGGATCAGGCCCTCCACCCTGCGGCTGTAGAACTCCCGTCCGCCGAGGAAAGGGGAATATCCCACCTCTTCCTCAAACATGGCGGCGCAGGCGGGCAGGATCCGGTCAAAATCTGCCAGATTACCCAGAGCGAGCCCGGGGTTCGGCTCCACGGACGGTGCCTGGTCAATAGTCATCAATGGCTGGTCCGGGCGCACTTCGTGCGCCCGGTGTCCCAGTTCAGCCAGTTCAGCGTGCAGGGCAAGGACTGCGGGCGCCGGGCCGAAGGCGGATGCGTAGCGGCGGCCGGATGCGTTTGCGGCGGCAGCCACCACTCCCGCCAGGTCAGGATCAAGCTGCACGGGGACCAGGTTGGCGCCGGCCCAGCAGGCACCTGCCAGCACGCCGTCGTCGAACACGCCAAGGACGCCGGCTCCGCCGCTGGTGGGCGCGGCGGTACCGGCAGCGCGCAGGTGCGCAAGCATGAAGACGTTCGTGACCGGATCACGCTGGGCCAGGAGCCTCAGTGCGGCAGTGTCCTCCCCGTCAAGGGTGCGGACGGATATCCCCGGCGGATCGGGGACGTCCTTACGAGACGCTAACCACGGGGCTACCTTTGACAGCATCTTCGCCATCGGCCTCCCCCATCTCTTCGGCGATACGCATGGCCTCTTCGATCAGTGTCTCAACAATCTGGCTCTCGGGAACAGTCTTGATGACTTCACCCTTCACAAAGATCTGGCCCTTGCCGTTGCCGGACGCAACGCCGAGATCCGCTTCACGTGCTTCACCGGGACCATTGACCACGCAGCCCATGACTGCCACGCGCAGGGGGATCTCCATCCCCTCCAGCCCGGCCGTGACCTGCTCGGCGAGGGTGTACACGTCCACCTGGGCCCGGCCGCAGGAGGGGCAGGAGACGATTTCCAGCTTGCGGGGACGCAGGTTAAGGGACTGCAGGATCTGGTTGCCCACCTTGATTTCCTCCACCGGCGGGGCGGAGAGGGAAACGCGGATGGTGTCGCCGATGCCCCGCGACAGCAGGGCGCCGAAGGCCGTCGCAGACTTGATGGTTCCCTGGAAGGCGGGGCCTGCCTCGGTAACGCCGAGATGGAGGGGCCAGTCGCCCTTCTCGGCCAGCATCTCGTAGGCCCTCACCATGATGACCGGATCGTTGTGCTTGACCGAGATCTTGAAATCGTGGAATCCGTGCTCCTCAAAGAGCGACGCTTCCCAGACGGCGGACTCCACGAGCGCTTCGGGGGTTGCCTTGCCGTACTTCTTAAGGATGCCCGGCTCCAGCGATCCGGCGTTCACACCGATGCGGATGGAGGTTCCGTGGTCGCGGGCGGCGGCGGCGATCTCCTTGACCTGGTCGTCGAACTTACGGATGTTGCCGGGGTTCACCCGCACCGCCGCACATCCTGCTTCGATTGCCGCGAAGACATATTTCGGCTGGAAGTGGATGTCCGCGATGACCGGAATCTGCGACTTCCGGGCGATGATGGGCAGCGCCTCGGCGTCATCGGCGGAGGGGCAGGCTACACGCACAATGTCGCAGCCGGAGGCTGTGAGTTCCGCGATCTGCTGCAGGGTTGCGTTGATGTCCGTGGTGGGCGTGGTGGTCATCGACTGCACGCTGATGGGGAAATCTGAGCCGACCCCCACAGAGCCGACTTTGATCTGCCGCGTCTTGCGGCGGGGGGCAAGGACGGGTGGCGGTGCTGAGGGCATTCCCAGGCTGACCGAGGTCACGAGGACTCCTTGAGATTGAAAGGGGGCGGCTTCAGGCGGCGAGGCCGGCCAGCATGCCGGTTACTGGGGACCATTCGGTGATGCGCGTGCCGGCAATGACACCGGCGGCGGCGAACGGGTCCTGCTTGAGGATTGAGTTGAGGGCGGCCTCGTCGGCGGCCTTGAAGATCAGCAGCGCACCGGCACCGTCACCGTAGGGACCGCTGGCCAGGATAGCCCCGTCCTGGGCAAGGCCTGCGGTCCATTCGCGGTGCGCCGGCCGCACGGCGTTGCGTTCTTCGGCTGATTCGGCGGCATAAACGTACTCAACGGCAAAAACTGTCATACCGCTACCCTATCGCCCTGCCTGCCTTGGCACCCATCTGGCGCAGGAAGCTGCCGGGCCGGCAGCTGCGGAATGGGTTGTCAGGACAGAAACATCACCTTGACCACTGCTGCTGTTCCCGCCGCCCACAGCATGGAGGCCAGGGTCCCGATGATGAACCGTTCAGCCGCAACTGGCGTTTCCTTCAGCTCTGCGAACCTGCCCAGGCCTTTGATGGCGACAATGTAGGCGATGGCAACAGGCTGCCCGGTAAGGATGGCCAGGCATACTCCCAGCCGCTCCAGGATTCCAATGATTGCACCGCCCCGGAGGATCCGCTGGGTGGGAGCCACGGGTTCGGAGCCAGTGCTTCCCGACGGCGGCGGCTCGGCTGCCGCCGTCAGCTCGCCATCTACGCTCTGGCCGTCCGCGGGCGGAGGGTCCACCGTGACGTCCGCCGAGGGATCTTCCGCTGCCCGCCTCCTGTCTTCTGCAGCCTTCGCAGCGTCAGCCTTGTCGTCGATGGTCCTGGCCAGCCGGAACACCAGCGCGGTCACTGGCCATCCAGCGAATCCGGCAACAAGCAGTGCAGCTGCAATCCAGAGTGCGTTCACCGGTCTCCTTCCATCAGGTGCCGGCAACCTCTGAATGTGTGACTCTTGAATGCGCATAGTCCAAGAGCATGGCGGCTGCGGGCCTCGCGGCCCATTCTTCCTGCCAGCCTGACCTGAGCACCGCACGGCTCACCGATTGCTCGGTTATTCCGAGTTCCCGGGCCACCTGTTTCTGGCTGCCATGCCTGCCCTCGCCAGGGAGGGCCCGCAGCCGGTCCACTATGCGCCACTGGGCCGGGGTGCGCTGCTGCACCACACGCCCGAGCAACCGAAGCACGGCCTGGGCATTTGCACTGGCCAAGCCACCTTCGTGGCTGTGGGGCCTCGTTTCCTTTCCCCGGACCAAAGTGCCCGGGACCACTGACAACGGAACCTGCCCGGCGGCTGCCTTGGCCAGTTCCACCGCTTTGCGTGCAGCCACGAAACCGCTGCCGGACCCTTCACGCGGGCTGCCTCCTTCAGCGAGGTGCACGGCGCCGATGCCGATGCCGATATACCAGTAGCCGCTGCGCAGCGCATGAAGGGCGATGTCCACTACCTCGGCGGCGTGTTCCACTACGCCCTGCAGTTCATCACCTACAGACCGTTCGAAGGGGACGGGCGCCAAATGGCGCAGGTCGGCAATCAACCCAGGTACGCGGTCTATGTCGGAGGTGCTGCCCCGCTGGTCGATGGTGAGAACGTACATCTCCTAACCATACGGAGCTGATCCGCTGCTATCAATCGCTGACGGCTGATTTTGGAATATCAGCCGAATACGGCTTAAAAAGGCCGCTCAGTCGCAGGAGTATCCCTCCCGTCAACCGAAGAGGTTCACCGGTTTGACGATGTCGGCGTAGATAAGGAGCGCACTCATCCCCATCAGCAGCGCGGCCACCACATAGGTCACCGGCAGCAGCTTGGCAATGTCGAAGGCTCCGGGATCAGGTTTGCCGAACAGCCTGGCTACCTGACGGCGGGCGCCCTCGTACATGGCACCGGCAACGTGTCCGCCGTCCAGGGGCAGCAGCGGGATCAAGTTGAATACCGCCAGCGCGAAATTCAACCCGGCCAGCAGCCCGATCAGGGCGGCCATGCGGGACTGGACAGGAATCTCCTCCATGGCGGCCACTTCACCTGCCACCCGTCCCACTCCCACCACGCTGATGGGACCGTTGGGGTCGCGGGGCTCCTCGCTGAAGGCGGCCTTGGCCACACCCACTACCCGTGCCGGAAGGTTGAACACCACCCCTGCCACCTGCCGGATATTCTCCCCTGCCATGGGGAGGACGGACGACGCCGGCTGGGCCACCAGTTCGGTCTGCGAGCCGATTCCCAGGAAGCCGACGTCCTGGTACCGGAGGTTGCCGGCGTCATCCGTTTCCTGGCGCCCGTCCACCCCGATGACGGGCCGGGCCGACAGGACCGGGGTCACCGTGGTGGACACCTGGGCACCGTCGCGTTCAACAGTGATGGGAACCTCACGCCCCGCCGACGCCCGGATCCATTCGGTCAGCTGTTCCCAACTGGTGACGGTCTTCCCGTCGAAGGAGGTAACGGTGTCGTTGGGCTTGAGCCCGGCCGCTGCGGCAGGTGTCAGCCTGCAGTCCGCCGAGTCCGGGTCCACGGTCTCCCCTGCCGCCACCTGGCACTTGGAAACGTCGGAGATGGTGGTGGTGGCGGTGGCCATGCCGAAGCCCATGAGCAGGACAGCGGTGAGGAGCACGCCGAGGACCATGTTCATGGCGGGACCGCCGAGCATCACGATGATTTTCTTCCACACCGGAAGCCGGTAGAACACCCGGTTTTCGTCGCCCGGGCCCACTTCCTCATGCGCCATGGACCGCGCCTCGCTGGCCAGGGTCTGGAACATGCCGGTACTGGAGGGACGGACGGAACCGTCGTCCTTGTTGGGCGGGTACATTCCGATCATGGATACGTACCCGCCCAGCGGGATGGCCTTCACGCCGTACTCAATTTCGCCCTTCCGCCGGGACCAGAGGGTGGGGCCGAAACCGATCATGTACTTGGTCACGCGGACCTTGAAGAGTTTGGCCGGCACGAGGTGGCCCACTTCATGGAGCGCGATGGAGGCCGCGATGCCGACCGCTACAAAGACGACACCGAGGACAAAGAGGAGAAGGGGGGTCATTTGGCGCGCTGCTGCTTCCTAGAGACTGCTGACTGCTAAACGTTCGTGGGTGCGGGCACGTGCCCAGCCTTCAGCATCCAGGACTGACTCCACAGTCAGCCCGGAGGACCCCGAGTGTTCGCTGAGGACGTCCCCGATAGTGTCCACGATGTCGGTGAACCTGATACGCCCTGCGTGGAAGGCGGTCACCGCTTCCTCGTTGGCTGCGTTGAACACGGCGGGGAACGTGCTGCCTTGCCGTGCGGCGTCCTTGGCAAGCCCGACGGCGGGAAAGGCCTGGGTATCCAGGGGTTCGAACGTCCAGGTTGCTGCCCGCGTCCAGTCGCAGGGGTCTGCAGCCTTGGCCACCCGGTCCGGCCAGCCGAGCCCCAGGGCGATGGGGAGGCGCATGTCCGGCGGGGAGGCCTGGGCAATGCTGGACCCGTCGATGAACTGCACCATGGAGTGCACCACTGACTGCGGATGGACAACAACGTCGATCCGGTCCAGCGGCACGTCGAACAGCAGATGCGCCTCGATGACCTCCAGGCCCTTGTTCACCAGCGTGGCCGAATTGGTGGTGACCATTACGCCCATGTCCCAAGTGGGATGGGCCAGGGCTTCCTGCGGACTCACCCCGTGCAGTTCATCCTTGCTCCTTCCGCGGAAAGGACCGCCTGATGCTGTGAGGATCAGTTTTTCCACTTCCGCCGCGGAACCTGAACGCAGGCACTGGGCGATGGCGGAGTGCTCGGAATCCACGGGCACGATCTGGCCTTCCCGGGCTGCGGCCTTCACCAGTGATCCGCCCACAATAAGGGATTCCTTGTTGGCCAGTGCCAGGGTGGCCCCGGACTTCAGCGCGGCCAGGGTGGGGGCAAGGCCGATGGAGCCGGTGATTCCATTGAGCACCACGTCAGCTTCAATCCCGGCGATCCTCGTCGCGGCGTCCGGTCCGGCGATAATGTCCGGCCGGTATCCGTCCTTCCCCGCTGCAGCGGCTGCCTCGCCAATCAGCGTTGACAGCTTTCCGGGGTCACCGCCCGCAATGCCGACCACAGCGGCCCCGGTGTGAA
This sequence comes from Pseudarthrobacter sp. NamE5, assembly GCF_005796225.1. Classification (GTDB taxonomy): domain Bacteria; phylum Actinomycetota; class Actinomycetes; order Actinomycetales; family Micrococcaceae; genus Arthrobacter. Next base: position 169,739 of record NZ_VAHO01000007.1, on the reverse strand, counting down.
CAGCCTGGCGGGCCAGAAGCTCCAGGTTGCCTCCTCCGGCGCTAAGTGCCACCACTTCGAAAAGGTGCGGGGCGCCGTCGACGACGTCAATCGCCTGGGTGCCGATGGAACCGGTGGATCCGAGGAGGACGATTCTGCGTGGCTGCATTGGTTAAGTATCCCGCACAGTACAGGCCGGGAAATGCCGCGAAGCACGGGCGGACATCGGGCAGCCTGCTCAGGATTGTCCGAGCTGCGATTCCGGCCGCAGGACAGCAGGGACGACGCCGGACAGCGCCGTTTCCGCCAGCGCCTCCCCCAGTGCCGGCGCCTGTTTAAAGAGGTTGTGGCCGGCTACGGCGCTGATCTTCCCCGTGGACCAGATACCTACGCCGTCATCGCCCCAAGGCAGCCGTGTCACCCAGCAGTGGACGTAGTCAAGCGGTTCAGGATCAAGGCCCGGCAGCGCCTGCCGGACATACGCGGAAGCACGGGCACAAAGCACATCGAGGGAGGTGGGGTCGACCAGGCTCCCGTCCTGGTGCACTTCGGTTGTTTCGCTCAGGCCCACGGCGTAGCGCCGGTTATCTGCTGAGGGTGCCGCATAAACACCTGTTTCCGCGAAAACCCCGCTGGCGTCCTGGAACGTCGGCAGGGGAGCTTTCACGTCTGCCCGCACGCGGAACGTCACGCGGGCGTGGGCGGCAAGCTCCACAGTGATGTCCAGCCCCGCACCCCGGGCCAAGCCTGCCGTGCCGCGCCCGGCACAGAGGACCACATGGTCGAACCGGTCGAGGCGGGTCCCGGTTCGCACCTCCACATCTCCGGCGGCGGCGTGCCGGACGGCCAGCACGTGCTCCGCCACCAGCGCGTCTTTCAGTTTCCCGGTCAGCGCGCTGAAGGCGGCGCGGGTGCGGATGGCACCGCCGTCTGCATCGACCATGGCCTTGCCCCGGAAATCCGCGAGGATGGGCAGCCTGGCGGCGAGTTGGGCCGGGGCCAGCATCTCCGCGGGAATTTCCGGCAACTGGCTGAGAACACGGAGTTTGTCCTCTACGCTGTCCCCGATGGCTACCGCTCCGGCACCGGACACCAGCTCCACGCCGAACTCTGCCTCCCAGTTTCGCCAGAGCCTGCGGCTGCGACTCACAAACGAGGCCAGCCGGACGTCATCGTGGGCGTGCCTGAAAATCCTCGACTCCCCTGCTGACTGTCCTGATCCCGGGGGTCCGGGCTCAAAGACGAGTACCTCCGCGCCTGCCTTGCGAAGAGCATGGGCCGTGGACAGCCCGACAATGCCTGCACCTACCACCGCAACACGTGTCATAGGTCCAGCAAACCATGGTCATGGGCCCCGCCGGGAACCGCTGGTCCGTGGGTACGGCTCAGGCTGCGGCCAGCTCCAGCAGGCCTTTGCCCAGGGTGGCGACGGCTCCGAGGTATGCGATGACGGTGACGATGCGCCGCGCAGCCGCCGGTTGAACCCGGCCGGACAGCAGGTCGCCGGCCACGATCCCTGCGATCATCGCCGCGAGGATGGCAAGCCACTGCCAGCCCTCCAACCCCGGAACGTGTCCGCCGGAGAGCACGTATTTGCTGATCAGCGAGGTGAAACCGGTGGTGATGAAGTATGGCTGGAGGGTGGCGCTGAAGCTCTTCTGGTCCCAGCGCGAGGCTATGGCGTAAGCCGTGATGGCCGGGCCGCCGACACCCGCGGCGGCGTTCATGAGGCCGCTTGAAAAGCCCAGGGAGACCATGGGAACGGGCCCGCTGGCCCGCCAGCTGCTGCGGGTCAGCCGCTGGGAGGCGAGCAGCGCGATGATCAGCAGGAGGCCGATGCAGATTTCCAGCGGCGCTTCCGGCACGTTGCTGGCCAGCCAGGCGCCCGGCAGGACGCCGGCAAGGGCGGCCAGGGCAAGGCCGAAATACTTCTTCCAGGCCACGTGCCGCCAGACCCTGGAAAGGATGAGGAGGGATGACGAGGCGCCGCAGAGGTTGATGATCATCACGCCGTCGAATGGGCCAAGGAGCACCACCAGCACCGGCGAGACGAGCAGTCCGAAGCCGAGTCCTGCAATCCGCTGGGCCAGCGCACCTGCAACAACGGCCGCGAGCACCAGTACAAACATCCCTCGATCCTAGTGGCAGGCGCGCTGACCCCGAGCGTAACGTGGATTCCATGGAGTGGCTCTCCTGGTTTGATGCGCCGGAATACGAATTCGCCCGGCAGGTGCTGCAGCGGGGGGTGGCAGCACTGTTCTTTGTTGCGTTCCTGTCCTCGCTGAACCAGTTCCCCGCACTGCTGGGTGAACGGGGCCTGCTTCCGGTGCCCGAGTACCTCTCGGGGTTCAGCCGCCTGCGCCGCCCTACGCTGTTCCGTTGGCGGTACTCGGACCGGCTGCTCCGGTGGGTTTGCGCCGTGGGGCTCATGGTATCGGCGCTGCTGGTGGCCGGCATCCCGCAGCAGGGACCGCCGTGGGTTCCGCTCATTGCGTTCCTGGTTTTGTGGCTGCTGTACATGTCCATCGTGAACGTGGGCCAGACGTTCTACGGTTTCGGCTGGGAAATGCTCCTCCTGGAAGCCGGGTTCACGGTCGCTTTCCTGGGCTCGGACCAGACTGATCCGCCGCGGACCATCCTGATCCTGATCGTGTGGCTGGTGTTCCGGCTCGAATTCGGCGCGGGGATGATCAAGATCCGCGGCGGGCGGGAATGGCGAGACCTCACCGCCCTGTTCTACCACCATGAAACCCAGCCGATGCCAGGGCCCCTGAGCCGGCAGGCGCACCTCCTGCCGAAGCCGCTGCACAAGATCGAGGTGCTCGGAAACCACTTCGCCCAGCTGGTGGTGCCCTTCTTCCTGTTCGCGCCCCAGCCGGTTGCCAGCATTGCGGCAGGCATCGTCATCGTCACCCAACTGTGGCTGGTGGCCTCCGGAAACTTTGCCTGGCTGAACTGGATCGCCATCGTCCTCGCGTTCGCCGCGGTCAGCGATCCGGTGGCCCATGCCTTGTTGCCCGCGATCCCCCTGGACTGGCACGGCGCGGCCGGCGCTGACCGGGAGACCCCGTTGTGGTGGCTTGCCATAACGCTGGCGGCCACCCTGCTGCTGGTGGTCCTGAGCTATTGGCCCCTGCGCAACCTCTTCTCCAGCCGCCAGCTCATGAATGCCAGCTTCAACCGCTGGCAGCTGGTCAATACCTACGGTGCGTTCGGTACGGTCACGAAGCAGCGGATTGAGATCGTGGTGGAAGGGACCCTCGACGACGAACCGGACGAATCCTCCGAGTGGCGGGAGTATGGCTTCAAGGGCAAGCCGGGCGACATCCGCAGGATGCCCCGCCAATGGGCGCCCTACCATCTCCGGCTGGACTGGCTGATGTGGTTCCTGCCGCTCAGGACCGTCCATGAGGAGTGGTTTTATGCGTTCCTCGGCAAGCTACTGGAGGCAGACCGCCAAACGCTGCGGCTCCTCCGTCGTGACCCGTTCGACGGCGCCCCGCCGCGTTGGGTGCGCGTCCGCAGCTACCGTTACCGGTTCGCCACCCGGAAGGAGTTCCGGGAAACCGGGGACCGGTGGGTGCGGACGCTGCTGTACGAGCCCATCCCCCCGCTCTCCCTCCGGCGGTCCCCCGGCCGCCGGGGTTATTAGTCCAGCAGCAAGGGCTGCAGTTCCGCCAACAAGGGCTGGCTCCAGTAGAAGCTAGACGTGCTCCCCTGCCCGGCGGATAACGGCCTCTGCATGCTTGAGGATGGGCCCGTCGATCATTTTCCCGTTGTACTGGAAGACGCCTGAACCGGCAGCAGATGCCGCCCGCAGCAGCGCGGCAGCCGCGGCCACTTCTGCTTCCGACGGTGCATAAGCGCCCCGCACCACGGCTGCCTGGCTTGGGTGGATGCAGGCTTTGGAGCTGAACCCTGAAGCCACTGCATCTGCGGCTTCGGCGGCCAGGCCCGCAAGGTCGGGAATGTCCACGTAGACGGCGTCGATTGCCTCTTTGCCGAAGGCGCGGGCGGCCAACAGCACGGACGAGCGGGCATGCAGTGCAACGTCGCGGTAGCCGCTGCCGTCTTTCCTGCTGGACGTTCCGCCGAGCGTTGCCAGCAGGTCCTCTGCGCCCCACATCAGTGCGACCACATTGGGGGCTGCAGCGATCGCGGGGGCGTTGAGCACTCCCAGCGCCGTTTCACACAGGGCGATTACGTGGTAGCCCTCCAGGGCTTCCAGTTGCCCGGCGGTCTCCGCTTTCGCCAGCATGACTGTCCGGTAGGGGGTGTGCATTAGGCAGTGCAGGTCCTTCTCAAACTCCTCGGTCCCTGCCGGGTTGACCCTGACGATGGTCCGCGTTGGTTCCAGCTCCGGCACGTCACCGACGGCTCCCACCTGGGCGAGGATGGCACCACGGGCACGCTGCTTGTCCCCGGGCGCCACCGCATCCTCAAGGTCCAGGATGACGGCGTCCGCGCGGGTGGCGGCCTTCTGGTAGCGCTCCGGCCTGTCGGCAGGGCAGAACAGCAGGGCGGGCCCCATCACAAAACTCATACCGGCATTGTCTCCTGTCCGCTCCCGTGGCCACCGTCAGATTCATTCCCGTTGGATTGTCTTCCGTCAGGTTGGCCATCACCACGCTGTCCACCATCACGTTGCCTTGAATGCGCTTCGCGCGTCCACATCAGGCAGCTCCGCTTGGCCAGTGCCACTACTGTGCCGTCCTGGTTGCGGCCAGTGTGCTCCATGGTGACGATTCCCTGCCCGGGCCGGGAGCCCGAGAGCCGTTTTCCGCTGATTACCGTCTCGGTGTAAAGGGTGTCGCCGTGGTAGAGCGGATGCGGGAAGGAGACGTCGGTGAGGCCCAACTGGGCGATGATGGTGCCCTGGGTGAGCTGGGACACGGACTGGCCAACCATCGTCGCCAAGGTGAACATGGAATTCATGAGCCTTTGCCCGAAAGGCTGGCCTGCGCTCCAGTTGGCATCCAGGTGCAGCGCCTGGGTATTCATGGTGAGCGTGGTGAACAGGACGTTGTCCGCCTCGGTAACGGTACGGCCGGGACGGTGGGCGTAGGTGACGCCCTCCTCCAGCTCCTCGAAGTACAGCCCGCGCTGCTCGATGACGTGTGCCCCGCCGTCGTCCTTGATGCCCGCATCGGTCATACGGTCAGTTCCCGGTCTTCCTCGAACAGCTCGGCGCCGGTCGCGGCCGCCACTTCTTCAACCGACACGTTGGGCGCCAGCTCCCGCAGCACCAGCCTGGACCCTGTCTCGTCGGCAACGACGTCGATGACGGCGAGGTCGGTAATGATCCGGTCCACGCAGCCCTTCCCGGTAAGCGGCAGGGAACACTGCTGGACGATCTTCGGATTGCCGTTACGGTCCACGTGCTCCATCATCACGATCACCTTCTTGGCTCCGAACACCAGGTCCATGGCACCGCCCATGCCCTTGATCATCTTGCCCGGAATCATCCAGTTGGCCAGGTCGCCGTTGGCCGCCACCTCCATGGCACCCAGGACGGCGACGTCCACGTGGCCGCCCCGGATCATTCCGAAGGAGGCAGCCGAGTCGAAGAACGCCGCCCCCTTGTTGACCGTGACGGTCTCCTTGCCGGCGTTGATCAGGTCGGGATCGACGGCGTCCTCCGCCGGATAAGGTCCGACACCGAGGATCCCGTTTTCCGAATGCAGCACCACTTCCACGCCGGCCGGGATGTAGTTGGGGATCAGCGTGGGCATGCCGATACCGAGGTTAACGTACTGGCCGTTGCTGAGCTCCGTCGCCACCCTGGCCGCCAGCTCGTTGCGCGTCCAGCCCCTGACGGCGGCGGGGTCGGTTGAATTTCCGGAGCCTGCGTGCTGCTGGCCTGCTGCCCGCCGGTACTCGGGCCGGACGGCTTCGGGGCGCGGGGCTTCAGGGCTGTTCGGGTCCATGGCTATGCTCCTGCCTGCTGGTTGCTGCCTGCTCCTGTGGGGGCTTCTGTGGCGGCTCCTGCGCCTGCTCCTCCGGCGGTGGGCAGGACACCGGCCGCAAGGGCAACGGTGCGCTTTTCGATCCGCTTTTCCGCGCTCGCCGACAGCACCACCCGTTGGACGAAGATGCCTGGGGTGTGGATGTGCTCCGGGTCCAGCTCTCCCGGCTCCACCAGCTCCTCCACCTCGGCGATGGTGATCCGGCCCGCCATGGCACACAGCGGGTTGAAGTTCATGGCGGTGGCATGGAAAACCAGGTTGCCGTGCCGGTCTCCCTTCCACGCATGGACCAGGCCGAAATCCGGCGTCAGGGACTCCTCGAGCACGTAGTCCACGCCGCCGAAGGAACGCACTTCCTTCGGCGCAGAGGCAATGGCAATGGTGCCGTTGGCGTCGTACTTCTGCGGCAGGCCGCCGTCGGACACCTGCGTGCCAACCCCCGCCTTGGTGTAGAACGCGGGGATGCCGGCGCCGCCGGCGCGCAGCTTCTCCGCCAACGTGCCCTGCGGGGTGAGCACCACCTCGAGCTCGCCGGCGAGGTACTGCCGGGCGAATTCCTTGTTTTCACCCACGTAAGAGCTGATGGTCCGGCGGATCCGGCCATCGCGGAGCAGGATGCCCAGGCCCCAGTCGTCCACGCCGCAGTTGTTGCTGACCGTTTCCAGCTCCGACGTTCCTGCTGCATGCAGCGCGTCAATGAGGGTCACCGGAATTCCACAAAGACCGAACCCGCCCACGGCCAGGGAAGCTCCGTCCGGAATGTCTGCTACGGCTTCCTCAGCGCTGGCAACAACCTTGTCAATCATCAGTGATCCTCTCAGGCCGGCTAAAGTCCCGTTTACTACAGACCCAGTTCGCGGGCGATCAGCATCAGCTGGACCTCCGTGGTGCCCTCCCCCACTTCAAGGATCTTGGAGTCGCGGTAGTGGCGTGCCACGGTGAACTCGTTGATGAAGCCATAGCCGCCAAATACCTGGGTGGCATCCCGCGCGTTGTCCATGGCCGCCTCGCCTGCGACCATCTTAGCGATGGCTGCCTGGGTCTTGAACGGCCTGCCGGCAAGCATGCGGAACGCCGCATCGTAGTAGGCAAGGCGGGCAGTGTGGGCCCGGGCCTCCATCCGTGCGATCTTGAACGAGATGGCCTGGTACTTGCCGATCTGGTGGCCGAAGGCGCTGCGCTCCTTGGCATACCTGACCGAGAGATCCACGCAACCCTGGGCTGCTCCAGTGGCCAGTGCTGCGATGGCGATCCGCCCCTCATCCAGGATGGAGAGGAAGTTCGCGTAACCGCGGCCCTCCACCCCCAGCAGGTTCGCTTCCGGGACGCGGACGTCCTTGAGCGTCAGCGGGTGCGTGTCCGACGCGTTCCAGCCCACCTTGTTGTACGGTTTTTCCGCCCGGAAGCCGGGCGTGTCGGTGGGCACCAGGATGGTGGAGATTTCCTTCTGCAGGGTTCCATCAGCCCGTTCCTTCTGGCCGGTGACTGCCGTGACGGTGACCAGGCGGGTGATGTCCGTTCCGGAGTTGGTGATGAACTCCTTGTTCCCGTTGATCACCCAGTTCCCGCCGTCCCGCCGCGCCGTGGTCTTGGTTCCGCCCGCGTCCGATCCTGCCTCAGGTTCAGTCAGACCGAAGCCGGCCAGCGCCTCGCCGGACGCCAGCATAGGCAGCCACTCCTGCTTTTGGGCATCTGTGCCGAAGCGATGGATGGGCATGGCACCCAGGGAGACCCCTGCTTCAAGGGTGATGGCAACCGACTGGTCCACCCGGCCCAGCTGCTCCAAAGCCAGGGCCAGGGCGAAGTAGTCCCCGCCCATCCCGCCGAACTCCTCCGGGAAGGGCAGTCCAAAAAGTCCCAGCTCCCCCATTTGCTTGACAACCCCGTACGGGAAGCTGTGCTCCTCGTCGTGCTTGGCAGAGACCGGCGCCACCACATTGTCCGCAAAATCCCGGACGGTGTCGCTGAGGTCCTGGTATTCTTCGCTGAGTTCAAAACCAGCCATGTCTAGGCTCCTTCGCCGTTGGGTATGCCTGCGGTGTGCGCGCTGCCTGCGGGGTGGATGCTGGCCAGCACCTGATCTGCCTTGACCAGGTCCCCGGGCCGGACGACCAGGTGCACTGTTCCCTCCAGCGGAGCCAGCAGCTGGTGCTCCATCTTCATGGCCTCGACCGACACGAGCAGATCGCCGGCCGCCACAGTGTCGCCGTCACTGACCGGCACCGACACGACGGTTCCGGGCATGGGTGACCGCACGGCAGGATCGGCTGCGCCCTCCTCCCGCTGGAGGGCCGCCAGGACCCGTTCCAGCCGTGCTTCGCGGGTGAGGATCTCCAGTCGGCAGGACCAGCCGCCGTTTCCGAGGGACAGCCGGGAGGGTGCCCCCGGCACGGGGTTGTCCCAGGCTGGAGTGACCGGTCCGGTGAAGACCGGTGCCAGCTGGTAGGTCCGGCTCCTGCCATCGAGGTGTAGTTCAAGGCTGTGGCGGCTGGACATTTGCAGGGCAGCCGTGCGCTGCGGCCGGCCGTTGACGCTCACCAGGACCGTCTCTCCCACGCCGGGACTTCCGCCCACCGCAACGGTTGCCACCCCGCCGTCGGATGTTCCCACGCTGACCCGGCGGGGTGCGGGAACCCCCAACCGCCAGCCATCCCGGCGGTGCCATGGGCCGGCCCCGGCGGCAGGCCGGTTCTGTTCCTCCATGGCACAGGCGTAGAGGGCGGCGGCCACCAGCTCGAAGTCGTCCACCTCCCGGAAGGCCAGGCCCGGCAGCTTCCGCTCTATGAGGCCGGTGTCAAGATGCCCTGCGAGGACATCGGAATCGTTGATCAGCAGGCGCAGGTACTCCACGTTGGTGTCAACGCCCAGCGCGGTATAGCCAGCCAGCGCCTGGTCAAGGATCGAGAGTGCCTCCGCGCGGTTCGCACCCCACGCAATGACCTTCGAGATCATCGGATCGTAGTTTGAGGAAATGGCCCAGCCCTCGAGCAGCGAAGAGTCCACCCGCACCCGGCCCCCCAGTGCCCTTGTTTCATTTCCTGCCGGGGCGCCGGGGCGCTGCCGTGGGCCCGGCAGTTCCTCCAGCAGGAGCACCGTTCCAGCGGACGGCAGGAAGTTCTTTTGGGGGACTTCCGCGTATACGCGCGCTTCCACGGCGTGGCCGTTAAGTCCGACGTCGGCCTGCTGCACCGTGAGTTCCTCGCCGGCGGCGATGCGAACCTGCCATTCGACAAGGTCGACACCGGTGACCATTTCGGTAACGGGGTGCTCCACTTGCAGCCGGGTGTTCATCTCCATGAAGTAGAACTGGTCCGGAGCGTCATCGGAAACCAGGAACTCCACGGTTCCCGCGCCGCTGTAATTCACGCTGCGGGCTGCATTGCAGGCGGCTTCGCCGATGCGGGCACGGATGGCAGCGCCGTCCGGAAGCCCTTCCAGCAGGGGCGAGGGTGCCTCCTCGATGACTTTCTGGTGCCGCCTTTGCAGGGAGCACTCACGCTCCCCCAAGTGGATGACGTTGCCATAATTGTCCGCAAGGACCTGCACCTCGATGTGCCGCGGCGTGGAGACGAGACGCTCCAGGAACAGGGTGTCGTCGCCGAACGCGCCTGCCGCCACCCGTCGCGCCGTCCCCAGCGCAGCCTGGAGGTCCTCAGGGCGCTCCACGACGTGCATGCCCTTGCCGCCGCCACCGGCGGACGGTTTGATCAGCAGCGGAAATCCCACCTCCACTGCGGCCTGGACCAGCTGTTCATCTGCCATGCCGGGCTCGGCAACACCGGGCACCACGGGTACCCCGTATTGCGCCACGTGGTTCTTGGACCGGATCTTGTCGCCCATCACGTTCAGAGCCTCAACTCCGGGGCCAATGAAAACGATCCCTGCTTTCTGCAGGGCCCGGGCGAATTCCGCGTTTTCGCTGAGGAAGCCGTAGCCCGGGTGCACAGCCTCCGCCCCGGTGCTGTGGCAGGCCTCCACGATGGCCCGGATCTTCAGGTAGCTTTCGGTTGCGGCAGCGGGGCCGATGCGGACGGCCACGTCTGCTTCGCGCACGTGGCGCGCCCCGGCGTCGGCATCGCTGTAAACGGCTACGGACCTGATGCCCAGTGAGCGGAGCGTGCGGATGACGCGGCAGGCGATCTCACCGCGGTTGGCCACCAGGACGGTGCTGAACAGTGGCGCCGTGCCAGTGGACATGTCAGTGGAGGTGGCGGTGGTGGCAGGGCCTGCAGCGGCTGGGCCGGTGCCGGTCATGCTGGTCAAAGAAGGTGTGGTCATCGCCGGCTCACATCCTGAAGAGGCCGAAGGAGGTCTCCGGCAACGCGGCGCGGGACACGACGTCCAACGCGAGGCCGAGGACAGTGCGGGTGTCCGCTGGATCAATAACACCGTCATCCCACAACCGTGCCGTGGAGTAGTACGGGCTGCCCTGGTCCTCATACTGCTGGCGGATGGGCGCCTTGAACGCTTCCTCGTCTTCGGCGGCCCACTCCTGGCCGGCAGCTTCATACTGTTCCCGTTTTACGGTGGCCAGGACGCTGGAGGCCTGGTTGCCGCCCATCACCGAGATCCGGGCTGCGGGCCACATCCACAGGAAACGCGGCGAGTAGGCGCGTCCGCACATGGAGTAGTTGCCCGCGCCGAAGGATCCGCCGATCACCACTGTCAGCTTGGGCACCCGGGCGGTGGCAACGGCGGTGACCATCTTGGCTCCGTTCTTGGCGATGCCACCCTGTTCCGAGTCCCTGCCCACCATGAACCCGGAAATGTTCTGCAGGAAGACCAGCGGGATCCCGCGCTGGTCGCACAGCTCGATGAAGTGCGCGCCTTTGAGGGAGGACTCGCTGAAAAGGACGCCGTTGTTGGCCACAATGCCCACAGGGTGCCCGTGCAGCGCCGCGAAGCCGGTCACCAGAGTGGTGCCGTACTCCTTCTTGAATTCGTGGAAGCGGCTGCCGTCCACCAGCCGGGCTATCACTTCATGCACGTCATAGGGGGCGTTGACGTCTGTTGGCACGGCCCCGTACAGCTCCGCAGGATCGGCGCAAGGTTCGACGGCGGGCTGCACCTTCCAGGCGGGCGGTGCCGGCGGCGGCAGCGTGGCCACGATGTCCCGGATGATCTGGAGGGCGTGGTCGTCATTCTCAGCGAGGTGGTCCGTGACGCCGGAGATCCGCGAATGCACCTCGCCGCCGCCGAGCTCCTCGGGAGTTACGATCTCGCCGATCGCGGCTTTCACCAGGGGCGGCCCGCCCAGGAAGATGGTGCCCTGGTTGCGGACGATGACGGTTTCATCGCTCATCGCGGGGACATAGGCGCCGCCGGCGGTGCAGGAGCCCATCACCGAGGCGACCTGTGGAATCTTGGCCGCGGAGAGCCGGGCCTGGTTGTAGAAGATTCGGCCGAAGTGGTCCCGGTCCGGAAAGACCTCGTCCTGTTTGGGCAGGAATGCGCCGCCTGAGTCCACCAGGTAAATACAGGGCAGCCGGTTTTCAAGGGCGATCTCCTGGGCCCGCAGGTGCTTCTTGACCGTCAGGGGATAGTAGGTTCCGCCCTTGACCGTGGCGTCGTTGGAAATCACCAGCACGTGGCGGCCGTGGACCAGGCCGATACCGGCAATGACGCCGGCGCCGGGGGCCTCATTGTTGTACATCCCGTTAGCGGCCAGCGGCGCGATTTCCAGGAAGGGGCTGCCGTCGTCGAGCAACTGGTCGATGCGCTCGCGGGGCAGGAGCTTCCCTCTCGCCACATGCCGCTGCCTGGATTTCTCCGGACCGCCCAGGGCAGCATCCGCCAGCCTTTTCCGCAGCTCCTCCGTCAACAGCAGCTGCGCTTCACGGTTGCCCGCGAACGCCCTGCCGGCGGGGTCGATCCGGCTGACAAGGATCTCCATCGACGCTTCCTGTTCCTGTTTGACCTGGCCGGCGGGAACCGACTCGGTTAGTGACCGATAACTGAAATTCAGGTTAGTCCCGATTAACTGTGATGTCCAACACAGCAGGTGCCTTGCTAGACTTCACGGGTCCGAGGAGGAATTGTGCCAAGCACCGAAGCAGCGCCTGCCGGTAATTCAACACCGGCTGGTACTCAAACACCGGCTGGTGGTTCAACACAGCGCAGCAGGGCGAAGGAGAACCGCCGCCAGGCCCTGCTCGCTGCTGCCGCTTCGCTTTTCGCGGTGCACGGCTTCAACCGCGTCTCCCTTGAGGACCTGGGCGCCGCCGCCGGGGTCAGCGGCCCGGCCGTCTACCGGCATTTCCCCGGCAAGCAGGCTGTGCTCGCGGACCTGCTGGTGACCGTCAGCCAGGATTTGCTGGACGGGGGACGCCAGGTGGTGGCCGAGAATAACGATCCGTTGATGGCCCTGCGGCGCCTGGTGGAATTCCACGTCGACTTCGCCTTGGGCAAACCGGACGTCATTCGGGTCCAGGACCGGGATTTCAGCAGCCTTTCGGAACACGACCAGTCCGCGGTGCGGGCCTTGCAGCGCAGTTACGTGGAGGTCTGGGTGCAGGTCCTTGCCAGGCTTCATCCGGGAACAGGCGACACGGAGCTCCGGATGCGGGCCCACGCCACGTTCGGGCTGATCAACTCCACCCCGCACTCGGTGCGCAGCCACGGCCGGAAGATAACCCCGGGAGCAGCCCGGCCGCTGCTCGAAAGCATGGCCCTGGCGGCGCTGCTGGTAGGCACGGAACCCTCCCCCGAAGCGCGGAGTTTTGGTCCAGGTATGCAGGGATAACCCTGCATACGTGGACAAAAACGCGGATGCTAGACCATGGTGAGGACCATGCCCGGATCGGCCAGGACCGCACCGACGTCGGCCAGGAAGCGCGAGCCCTGTTCCCCGTCCACGAGCCGGTGGTCGAAGGACAGGCTGAGGGTCATCACCTGGCGCAGTGCTATCCCGCCCTGGTATTCCCAGGGCATCTTCCGCACCGCGCCCAGCGCCAATATTGCGGCTTCCCCCGGATTCAGGATGGGGGTGCCGGCGTCAATACCGAAGACGCCAATATTGGTGATGGAGATGGTGCCTCCGGAGAGATCGGCCGGCGGGGTCTTGCCGGCGCGGGCTGTTTCCGCGAGCGCCGACAGGGCTTCTGCCAGCTGGACCAGGGACATGGCGTCTGCGTCCTTGATGTTCGGCACCGTGAGGCCACGCGGCGTTGCGGCTGCTATGCCCAGGTTCACGTAGTTGAAAGTCACGATCTCCTGGGTTTCCCCGTCCCAGCGGGAGTTGAGGGCGGGACTGCGCCGCAGGGCGATGAGCAAGGCCTTGGCCGCAAGCGTCAGCGGCGTCAGCTTGATGCCCGCGAACTCCCGGCTGTCCCGGAGCTTGGCCAGAAGCTCCATGGCGGAAGTAACGTCCACAGTCAGGAACTCCGTGGCGTGGGGTGCGGTGAAGGCGCTTTGCACCATGGCCGACGCCGTGAGCTTCCGGACACCCTTGATGGGGGTCCGGGTTTCCCTCGCCCCCGGCCGGGCAGTCGCTCCTGTCGAGGCAGCTGCCTGCGGCCTCGCAGCAGCGCCCGTGGACAGGCCGTCCACAAAATGCTGCACGTCCTCGCGGGTAATGAGCCCCTGCGGCCCGGTCCCGGGCACGTCCGACAGGTCCACTCCCAGGTCCTTCGCCAGCTTCCGCACCGGTGGTGTAGACCGCGGGCGGTCAGGGGCGGTTTCCACATGCGGGCTACCGGCCGGCCGGGACGTGAGCGGCACGGTTTCCGCCTGCTCAACCACCGCTTCATTGGTTGGGGCAGGCACGAGCACCGGGGCCACCCCTTCAGCGGGCCCGGTTGACGGAAGGTTCCTGGGCCGCCGTGCGGGCTTGCCGGTGCTTTCGACGACGGCGCCGTACCCCACCAGATTTGGCTCCCTTTGCGGGGTTCCAGCCGCAGGGCCGGCCGCGGGACCTGCGGGAACCTCCCCCGCTGCCTCCTCAGTCCGGGCGGAAGTGCCGCCTGCCCCCGAAGGTGCCTGGCCGGCGTCGTCCGCCACTTCAAAGGAGACGATCGGCTTGCCCACCTCCACCACAGTGCCAGGCTGTTCATGGAGTTCCCTGATGACTCCGGCAAAAGGGGACGGAAGCTCCACCACCGCCTTGGCAGTCTCCACTTCGGCGATGACCTGGTTCAGGCTGACGGTGTCGCCCACGCCCACCTTCCAGCTGAGGATCTCCGATTCGGTGAGTCCCTCGCCCAGGTCCGGAAGCCGGAATTCCTTGATCATGGTCCCGCTCATCCTTCCAGCCCGCTGAGGGAGTTCGGCCGGCCCAGGGCCCGGTCCACGCCGTCGAGGATCCGGTCCAGGCCCGGCAGGTGGTGCATTTCCAGCTTTGAGTACGGGTAGGGGATGTCGAACCCGGTGACCCGGACGGGCGCTGCTTCCAGGTAGTAGAAGCAGCGCTCGGTGATGCTGGCTGCCACTTCGGCGCCGAGGCCGCCCGACTGCCCCGCTTCATGGGTGATGACCAGGCGGCCGGTCTTACGCACGGAGGCAACGATAGTGCCGTAGTCCACCGGTGCGAGCGAGCGCAGGTCGATGACCTCAATGGACACGCCTTCGTCGCTTGCCGCCGACGCGGCGTCGAGGGCCGTTTTGACCAGCGGGCCGTAAGCCACCAGGGTAACGTCGCTGCCTTGCATGAGGAGGCGCGCCCGGTCCATGGGCAGGGCGCTCCCGGGATCCAGGGCCTCGTCCACTTCGCCTTTGTCATGGTAGCGGCGCTTAGGCTCGAAGTAGATCACCGGATCGTCGCAGGAGATGGCCTGCTGGATGACCGTGTGGGCGTCCTGGGGGTTGGCGACGGTCACCACCCGCAGGCCCGCTGTATGGGTGAAGTAGGCCTCGGGTGATTCGGAGTGGTGCTCAGGCGAACCGATGCCGCCGCCGAACGGAACCCTGATGGTGATGGGCATCTTGACCGCACCGCGGGTCCGGTAGTGGAGCTTGGCCACCTGGCTCACAATCTGGTCGAACGCAGGATAGACGAACCCGTCGAACTGGATCTCCACCACGGGCCGGTAGCCGCGGTAGGCCAAACCGACGGCGGTGCCCACAATGGCGGACTCGGCCAGGGGCGTATCCACGACGCGGTGCTTTCCAAAGTCCTTCTGCAGCCCGTCGGTCACCCGGAACACACCGCCCAGCGTTCCGATGTCCTCCCCCAGGAGAACTACCTTGGGGTCATTTTCCAGGGACTTCCGAAGACCCGCATTGATGGCACGGGCAAAGGTCATCTGGCTCATCAGCGTGCACCTTCTTCTGAAACGGCCCCTGCGGGATCACCGAAGGAGTCCAAATAACGGGCATAGTGGTCCTGCTGCCGGTCAAGCCAGGAATTGGGCGTGCTGTAAACGTGCCTGAAGACGTCCAGCGGCTCCGGGTCCGGCATGGTAGTGCAGCCCGTGCGCATCTCGCGGGCCACGTCGTCGCCCTTTTCCTTGACCTGCTGCTGTAGCCCTTCCGACAGCAGGCCCCTCCGCTCCAGGAGTGCCGCCACCCGGGCGATCGGGTCCTTGGCAGCCCAGTCTTCAAGCTCGTTGGCGTCGCGGTAGCGGGTGGGGTCGTCCGCAGTGGTGTGCGGGCCCATCCGGTAGCTGACTGCCTCGATGAAGGTGGGGCCGCCGCCGCGCCGCGCCCGGTCCAGCGCCACCCTGGTCGCCGCCATCACAGCAAGGACATCATTGCCGTCCACCCGCAGGCTGGGGATACCAAAGCCTGCGGCCCTGTCCGCCAGGTGGATGTGCGACTGGAGCCAGACCGGCTCGGAAATGGCCCAGTGGTTATTGGTGCAGAAGAACACGACTGGCACCTGGAAGCTTGCGGCGAAGACCATTGCCTCGTTGACGTCGCCTTCGCTGGTGGCGCCGTCACCGAAATAGGTCACGGCTACGGAATCGGCGCCATCGTTCTGGATGCCCATGGCGTAGCCGGTGGCATGCAGGGTTTGGGCGCCGATGATGATTTGCGGCGTGGCCATGTTGATGGTGTAGGGATCCCACCCCGAGGAGGCATTGCCGCGCCATACCCGGACGATGTCCGTGAGGTTCACTCCCCGGCAGTAGGCCACCCCGTTCTCGCGGTAGCTGGAAAAGACGAAGTCATCCGGGCGCAATGCCCGGGCGGAGCCAATCTGCGCGGCCTCCTGGCCCAGCAGCGGCGGCCACAGCGCGAGTTCGCCCTGCCTCTGCAGGGCCGTGGCTTCGACGTCGATGCGCCGGATCACCGCCATGTCCTCGTAAAGGGAACACAGCTGTTCGTCAGTGATGTCTCTGACCCAATAGTCGAACTCCGGATGGCTGACCCGTTCCCCTGCAGGGGTGACCAGCTGGACCAGCTCCCGCCCCTGCTCCTGGGGGTGACCGGCGTCCTCAGGGGCGGCTGTTCCGCCCTGGCCCGTTACGTCTGTAGACACGATAGCCCGCAACCTTCTCACGTCGTTGACCAGGACTTTTGCGACTTGTGGTCGCGCCGGCCGCCAGCCTCCCGGGCGCCGTTGCCCCGGATACTGTGACCCTACTCACAATGCTCAGGAGGTACAACCACCGGAGCGATCGTTGAGCAAAATGCTCTGCCGGAAGGCACGGGACCGTGCTAGCGTTGCGCAGTATGCAAGCCCTCGACGGCACGGACACCCGCCTGCTATCGGCCCTGGCGCAGGATCCCCGCAAGACGGTGGTCGCGCTGGCCCAGAAGCTCGGCCTGTCGCGGAATACCGTGCAGGCCCGCATGGCACAGTTGGAAAAGAAACACGTCTTCCTGTCCTTTGAGCGGCGGATCAATCCGGCCGCGCTGGGCTACCCCCTCATGGCCTTCATCTCCGTCCACGTCCAGCAGCAGCGGCTCGGCCAGCTGGCCAAGGAGCTGGCCGAGATCCCGGAAATCCTGGAGGGCCATGGCCTGACAGGCTCTGCCGACCTTCTGCTGCGTGTGGTTGCCCTGGATGCCGAGGACCTGTTCCGGATCAACGGGAAGATCCTGGCCTGCAGGGGCGTGGAGCGCACCGACACCGCGCTGGCCATGGGAGAGCTGATCCCCTTCCGCGTGCAGCCCCTCCTGGAGCGCAATACCGCGGGCAACCAGCAGGGTTAAGCACGACGGCGGCCGGCGGCTTGGGTGTGACGCCGGCCTGAGGGCTGAAGTACGGACGGCGGCGGCCCGGGCGATAGGCTGGTGCCCGTTATCCGGCGGGGCCAGGTCGACGCCCCGCGTCCAGGCCGTGCCATGCACCCCTTTTCCGGAAAGGCTCCCTCTTGAGCAGTCCCCAGGAACCGTCCCAGCCGGGCCACGCCGGCCCGGGACAGCAGCAGCTGCCGCCCTACCCGCAGCAGGCACCCGCCGGCAACCCCCATCAGCCACCGGCAGGGAACCCGCAGCAGCCGTTTTTCGCTCAGCATCCGGAGCCGGGCCCGTTTGGCCTTCCAGGGCAGCCGCCGGCCAGGAACAGGCGGAAGCTCTGGATCGTCCTGGCCACCGTCGGCGGCGTCCTGCTGCTGGTGATCCTCGGCGTCGTCATCCTCATCAATGTGGTGGGCAGCGCCACCAACCAGGCCCGCGGCCTGGCGGACGGATTCACCAGGCTGGTCATCGCCGGGGAGAGCTCCAAGGCCTATGACGACTATCTTGACCCGGCCCTGCAGGAGCAGCTCTCCAAGGAAGACTTCATGTCCGGCGTCGGGAGCCTGGAGATGGATGAAGGCTGCAAGCCGGCCTACAACGACGTCAAGGTGAGCACCGAAAACGGCATCAAGACGGCAGATATCGTGGGCCTCATTGCCTGCGACGGCAAGGAGGTGGATCTCGCCTACCGCTTTGAGGGCACCGACGACGTCAAGATGACGAACATCAAGCTGCGGCCGGCACCCTAGCGCAACCGTGCCAACAGGAAGAGCCTCCGCGCCGGTTTCCCGGTGCGGAGGCTCTTCCTGTTGCTGCCGTTGCTTCTGTCAGGCTAGTGGTTGACGGCCTTTTCGGCACCAACCCCGGTGAGTGACCGGACTTCCATCTCTGCCTGCTTGGCGCTGTCTTCGCGCTTCTTGTCCACGGTTGTTCCCAGCCAGCCCAGGAAGAACGCGAGCGGGATGGAGACGATGCCCGGGTTGCTCAGGGGGAAGAGGGCAAAGTTGGCGTCCTTGATCATGGAGGTCGCGCCGCCGGAAACCACGGGTGAGAAGATGATCAGGACGATCGCTGCGCCCAGTCCGCCGTACATGCTCCACACCGCGCCCTGGGTGGTGAACTTCCGCCAGAACAGGGAGTAGACGATGGTGGGCAGGTTGGCCGACGCCGCCACCGCGAACGCGAGCGCCACGAGGAACGCCACGTTCTGCCCGTTGGCGAGGATTCCGCCCAGAATTGCCAGGACGCCGATGACCACGACGGTACGGCGGGCAACCTTCACCTCTGTGTCCGCGTCGGCCTTGCCCTTGGAAATGACGCTGGCATAGATGTCATGGGCGAAGGACGCGGCAGCGGTAATGGTCAAACCGGCCACGACGGCCAGAATGGTGGCGAAAGCAACCGCCGAGATGAAGCCCAGCAGCAGCGGCCCGCCCAGGTGGAAGGCCAGAAGCGGAGCAGCGGCGTTGACGCCGCCGGGTGCCGTACGAATGGTTTCCGGACCGACGAGGGCAGCCGCGCCGTAGCCGAGCACCAGTGTGAAAAGGTAGAACAGGCCGATCAGCCAGATGGCCCACACCACGGACTTCCGTGCTTCCTTGGCAGTCGGAACGGTGTAGAACCGCATCAGTACGTGCGGCAGGGCGGCCGTGCCGAGGACCAGGGCGAGGCCCAGGGACATGAAGTCCAGCTTGGAGGTCTCCGTCTTCCCGTACTGCAGGCCCGGGTTGAGGACAGCCGGGTTGTTGGGTGTTTCCACTGCTGCCCCAAGCAGGCTGGAAAGGTTGAAGCCGTAGATCGCAAGGACCCAGAGGGTCATGACCGCCGCGCCGGCAATGAGCAGGACCGCTTTGATGATCTGCACCCAGGTGGTGCCCTTCATGCCGCCGATCAGGACATACATGATCATCAGGGCGCCGACGACGATGATCACCAGCGCCTGTCCGCCCCAGTCGCTGATGCCCAGCAGCAGGGAGATGAGGCTGCCGGCGCCGGCCATCTGGGCGAGGAGGTAGAAGAAGCAGACTGCCAGGGTGGAGATGGCGGCGGCAATCCGGACAGGCCGCTGCCTCAGGCGGAACGACAGGACGTCGGCCATAGTGAACTTGCCGGTATTGCGCAGGAGCTCAGCCACCAGGAGCAGCGCCACGAGCCAGGCCACCAGGAACCCGATGGAGTACATGAAGCCGTCATAGCCGTTGATGGCGATGGCGCCGGTGATGCCCAGGAACGAAGCGGCGGAGAGGTAGTCGCCGGCGATGGCGGTTCCGTTCTGGGAACCGGTGAAGGAGCGACCGGCCGCGTAGTAGTCGGCGGCGGTCTTGTTGTTCCGGCTGGCGCGGAAAACGATCACCATCGTGACCGCCACGAACAGGGCGAAAACGCCCATGTTGAGCAGGGTGGTCTCCTTGAGGGCAGCTACGTCCACCGCCGTGGCAATTCCGATCATTTGTTAACCTCGCCTATGCGGTTGCCGTGCTTATCAAATTCGTGGCCCTCGATTTCGTTGCGGATCTCGGCCGCGATGGGGTCCAGGCGCTTGTTGGAGTAATGGACGTACCAGCCCGTGATGGCGAACGTCGAGACAAACTGGAGCAGGCCAAGGATCAGGCCGATGTTGATGTTGCCCCAGACCTTGGTGGACATGAAGCCCACGGCATAGTCCGCCAGCAGGACGTAGGCGAAATACCACAGCAGGAATGCGACTGCCATGGGAAAGACAAAGCTGCGGTGACGCTTGCGCAGTTCCTGGAACTGCCCGGTCGACTGGACCTGTTCAAAGTCCACGGACGCCGCTGCGTCCGGAGTGTGGGCATCGTTACCCATCGTTCCTCCTCGTTGAGACTTGCCTGGACACACCCCGCGGCGGATCCCGGACAGGGGACGCCACGCACTGTGACTCCAATCACTGTGCTGGGTGCATGACCTGCGTTCCAGACTTTTCCTAAATGCGGTCGCCCAACGGTCGCGATGCTGCGACAAACGGCACCCGCCACTACGCTGGCACCATGCCGGACTCCCCCCTCCTGACCGCCGCGGCCGTGGCCGTGATCGCCATGGCCATTGCCGTCGTCGCAGGCGTAGGGCTCAAGGTGCTGCGCTCCTTCCGGGACCTGGGTACTGACGCCGAGCGCGCCACCTATCACACGCTCCATGCCGCATCCCAGGCAGGCCAGCATCTCCGCCGCGGCCTCAACCCCGCCGGAGCTGCGAAGGCAAGCCGCCACCTCCGGACCCTGCTGGGGTGCGAAGCGCTCGCGCTGATGGACACCTCCGGAGTGCTCGCATGGGACGGCGCCGCAGAGGAACTGAAGCCGCAGCTGATGCGCCTGGCGGAAGGGGTGCTGGCAGGCGGGCGGACGGCGGTGCTTCCGGCGGGCCAGCCTGCGGGGCCCGACGGCGCTCCAGAGGACGGAACGGGCAGCGCACTCGCCGCGGTCATCGCTCCGGTGCGGGCAGGCACCCGCGTGGTGGGCGCCGTCGCCGCCTTCGCTCCCTCGGCAGGAGCCGGGCTGGTCCGCGCCACCGGCGAAGTGGCCGACTGGGTGGCCGCGCAGGTGGAACTCGCTGAACTGGATGCCTCACGGACGCTGCTGATGGAGGCCGAAGTGCGGGCGCTGCGGGCCCAGATCAGCCCCCACTTCATCTACAACTCCCTCAACGCCATCGCGTCCTTCATCAACACCGACCCCGCCCGGGCCCGGGAGCTGGTAGTGGAGTTCGCGGATTTCACCCGGTACTCCTTCCGGCGGCACGGCGACTTCACCACCCTTGCCGAGGAGCTTCGCTGCATTGACCGGTACCTGCTCCTGGAACGGGCCCGGTTCGGTGAACGGGTACAGGTCAGCCTGCGGGTGGCTCCTGAGGTGCTGGGCACCGTCATCCCCTTTTTGAGCCTGCAGCCCCTGGTGGAGAACGCAGTACGGCACGGCCTGGAAGCCAAGGAAGGGCCAGGGCACATCAGCATCACAGCCAACGACGCCGGTGCGTTCGCCGAGGTGACCATCGAGGACGACGGCGTGGGCATGGATCCGAAACAGCTGCAGTCCATGCTGGCAGGCCACACCGACGGCGAGCACGTGGGCCTGCGCAACGTCGATGCCCGCCTGCGGCAGGTCTACGGCAACGACCACGGGCTGGTCATCGAGACAGCGCCCGGGGAAGGGACCCTGATCACCATGCGCGTGCCGAAATCCCAGCCCGGCCACGATGCGTGACGCGCGAAAGCTACCCTAAGAAGATGATTAACGTCCTCGTCGTCGACGATGAGCTGCCCGCCGTTGAGGAGCTGGCTTTCCTGCTGGGCAGGGACGACCGGGTGGGCAGGGTCCTCCGGGCCACCTCCGGCAGCGAAGCCCTCCGGGCCCTCTCCTCCGCAGCGGTTGACGCCGTTTTCCTGGACATCCATATGCCGGCAGTGTCCGGCCTGGATGTTGCCCGCGCCATCGCCGGACAGGGCAGGCCGCCGGCCGTGGTGTTTGTGACGGCCGACGAGGACCACGCACTGGATGCCTTCGAACTGGCTGCGGTGGATTACCTGCTCAAGCCGGTGCGGGCAGAACGCCTTGCCCGCTGCGTGGGGCGCATCAGCGAACTGCGCGACGGCGGCGCCGCCCCCGAGATGATCACGGTGGACCAGGGCGGCACCACCAAGATGATCAGGCGCGACGACGTCACCTACGTCCAGGCACAGGGTGACTATGCGCGGCTCCACACTGCGGAGGCCAGTTACCTGATCCGGGTCCCGCTCGCCGACCTGGAGCAGCAGTGGGCAGGCGCCGGCTTCATCCGGACGCACCGTTCCTACCTCGTGGCGCTGAAGCACGTGACCTCCATGAAGCTCGCGGCCGACGGTCCCAGCGTTACCGTGGCGGGGGCCGGCCTGCCCATCAGCAGGCGCCACCTGCCCCTGGTGCGGGAGAAGCTCGAGGCCACCCGGATCAGGCCCATCCCATGACCAGGGTGCGGATGACGGCTCCGCGGACTGCGCCACGGCCCGCGAAGGAGAGCCGGGAGGCAGCGCAGGACTCGGAAGTGGGACAGGTCTTTGTCCGGTCCCTGATCAGGTCCCAGCTCCGGCTGGCGCTGGTGGTGGCGTCCGGTTTCCTGCTGATTCTTGGCGCGTTCCCGCTGCTGCTCGCGGCTGTCCCCGGCCTTGCCGAAACCCGGGTGGCGGGAATCCCGTTCGCGTGGCTCCTGCTGGGAGTGGGCATCTATCCGGTCATCGGCCTCAGCGCCTGGTTGTACATCCGGATGGCCGCGCGCAATGAGTCGCGGTACCGGGACCTGGCTGATGACCGATGACAAGCGACCGGTGAGGGCGCCATGAATCCTGGTGTGGCACTCGCTGCCCTTGCTGTTGTTTCCCTGGCCACAGCCGTCATCGGCTTCTATGGCCTGCGGATTTCGCGGACCACCGGTGACTTTTACGTTGCCTCCCGGACGGTCCGGCCGTGGTGGAATGCGTCGGCAATTGGGGGCGAGTACCTGTCCGCCGCCAGTTTCCTGGGCGTGGCCGGCCTCATCCTGCTGTCCGGAACCGATGCACTGTGGTTCCCGGTCGGATACACGGCCGGTTACCTGATGCTGCTCCTCTTTGTCGCGGCGCCGCTGCGGCGGTCCGGCGCCTACACCATTCCCGACTTCACTGAGGCCCGGCTGGACTCCCGCGCGGTGCGGCGGGTCACCAGCCTGGTGGTGGTGCTGGTGGGCTGGCTGTACATCGTGCCCCAGCTCCATGGTGCTGCCCTGACTATCCGCATCACCACCGGCCTGCCGTCCTGGGCTGGTTCGGTGGCCGTGGTGGTGGTTGTCTGCCTGACCGTGGTCGCAGGCGGAATGCGCTCCATCACCTTCGTCCAGGCGTTCCAGTACTGGTTGAAGCTGACGGCACTGGCCGTCCCAATCCTCTTCATCATCTTCGTTCTCGCCGGAAACGGAACGCCGGCGCTGGCCCCGCCTGCGGCCAATCCGACAGGCGTTGCCCCGGCCGGGCTGTACCAGAACGTGTCGCTGCTCGTGGCCCTGCTGTTTGGAACCCTGGGGCTCCCCCACGTTCTGGTGCGCTTCTACACCAACCCGGACGGGCAGTCCGCCCGCCGCACCACGCTGATCGTCCTGGGCCTGATGTCCGTGTTCTACCTGTTTCCCACCGCGTACGGGCTGGTGGGACGCGTGTTCGCGCCCGGCCTGGCGCGGTCCGGGCAGGCGGACGCCATGGTGCTGCTGCTGCCGGGCGAACTGGTGGGCGGCACGGCGGGCGACCTGCTGTCCGCCCTGGTGGTGGCGGGCGCCTTCGCTGCGTTCCTCTCCACCACCTCGGGCCTGGTGGTCTCCCTGGCGGGGGTCATCAGCCAGGACGTGCTGGGCGGCGGCGTGGACGGCTTCCGGCTCGCTGCCGTGGTGTCCGCCCTTGTCCCCCTGGGGTTCGCCTTCATGACCGACTCCTTCGCCCTGGCGGGAAGCGTGGGGCTGGTGTTCGCCTTCACCGCTTCCACCGTCTGCCCCGTACTGCTCCTGGGGATCTGGTGGCGGGGCCTTACCGATGCCGGGGCGATCGCCGGAATGCTGACAGGAGGAGTGCTGTGCGGCGGAGCAATGGTTATGGGCGCGCTGGCCGGGGCCGCAAGCACACCTGCCTGGCTTGCCCAGCCCGCTGCGTGGACGGTTCCGGCAGCCTTCGCAGTGATGGTCCTGGTGTCCCGGGCAACCGTGCACCGGGTTCCGAAAACCATGTCCCGGGTCATGACGCGGCTCCATACCCCGGAGCGGCCGCTGGCGACCGAACGCTGAACGTCCCGTATCCCCTCCGGCGTCGGTTCCCGGGCATGAACCCGGTCAGTCGATGGCAGCCATCAGTTCGATAACCCGGTCCAGGAATGCGTCTACCTGGGCTTCCTCATACCCTTCCCGCCCATCGGCCGGGCGGAACGCTGCGCGGCGCACACTGTCCACGCTGAGCGGCTTGTCCTGCTCCAGGTAGGCAATCAGCTCGCGGCAAAGCCGGTCGACGTCGTCCGTGTTGTAACTGCGCACCTTCTTTTTGGAGGGGCGGCGGAAGCGGTCCCCGTCGGGCCGGTGGAGCCGGCCGCGCAGTATGCCGGACAGGTTTCCGATCTCGCGCAGCCAGGCTTCCTCGCCGCGGGCTGCGATCAGCTCGTCCCGTTCCCGCCGGGCGAAGGCGTCCTCGAGCCGATCCAGGGCAGCGTCCACCACCGCGGCGGAATAGCCGCCCTTCACGGGATCGAAGGACACTGCCCTGACGTCCCCGCTGTTGATGGGGTCGGTTGCCGCCTCCGGGGTCTCCAATGACACGCGTGCCCGCTGCAGGAACTCATCCACCTGCCTGGCGTTGTAGCCGTACTCACCGCGCTGCACGCGCTCAAAGGACGCAGGGATCTGCCGATGAATGTCCAATGCCACTTTGCTTCCTTCAGTGCTCTTCAGCCGTAATGCTTCTGCACCAGCTTATGTGGGCCGGAAAACGTCTGCCGCTCCGGCACAGGTTCGTGTCAGGCGCCGGACACCAGAACGTACAGGACAAAGGCAACCGGCGACGCAAACACAATGGAATCGAGCCGGTCCATGACTCCGCCATGCCCCGGCAGGATGCTGCTCATGTCCTTGATCCCCAGCTCCCGCTTGACCATCGATTCGGCCAGGTCGCCGGCGGTGGAAGCAGCCACCAGACCGACTGCCAGCACCACGCCCACCCACCACGGTTTATCGAGGATAAAAAGGCAGGCAAGGATGCCGATGAGCATCGCGCCGCCAATGGAGCCGGCAAAACCCTCCCACGATTTCTTGGGACTGATCTTGGGTGCCATGGGATGCTTGCCCAGGGACGCGCCCACCAGGTAGCCGAAGGTGTCGTTGGACACCACCAGCAGCAGCATCACCGCTATCTGCCAGGCACCTTCGGGAACGGTCCCGCCTGGCCAGAGCCCCAGGGGTGTTGCACCCCCGGCGGCATGCAGCGGCAGGGCCGCGAAGCTGATGAAGAACGGCACCCAGCCCAACGTGAAGACACCGGCGAAGATGCTGTTGGCGGAACCTGCAGCACTTTCGATGGACCGCCACAGCAGCACCGCCACCGAGCTCAGCAGCATGGCGAACAGGAGGCTTTCAATGCCGCCGAGGTAGGCTGCGAACGGCATGGCCACCGTGCCGGTCATTACCGGAATGATGGGCATCCTGGTTCCGTTGGCCTCCAGGGCCCGGTAAATCTCCCACACGCCGAAGACGGCGAAGGTGGTGGTTACCGCAACGAAACCAAGCGGGAGGAACAGCAGTCCGCCCAGCACGGCAAACAGCATGGCCAGACCCACCACGACGGCGGCCGGCAGGTTCCTGCCGGCCTTTGGCGTCGGGTTGCTCCTGGGCTGCTTCCCCCGTGTGCGCGCCCTTGATGCCGGGGCCTGATCTGCCTGGCCCATCAGACTTCGAGCAGCTCTGCTTCCTTGCGCTTGAGCAGCTCGTCGATGCCGTCCACGTGGGCCTTGGTGATGCTGTCGAGTTCCTTCTCGGCGCGGGTGCCCTCGTCCTCGCCCGCCTCCCCGTCCTTGACCAGCCTGTCCAGGGTTTCCTTCGCCTTGCGGCGGATGTTGCGGATGGACACCTTGGCGTCCTCGCCCTTGGTCTTGACGATCTTGACGTATTCCTTGCGGCGTTCCTTGGTCAGCTCCGGGATGGTGATCCGGATGACGTTGCCGTCGTTGGAGGGGTTGGCGCCCACCTCGGAATCGCTCAGCGCGCGCTCGATGTCGCGAAGCGCCGTCTTATCGAAGGGGGTGATGAGGATGGTGCGGGCGTCCGGGATCGCGAACGAGGCGAGCTGCTGCAGCGGGGTGGGTGAGCCGTAGTACTCCACCAGCACCTTGTTGTACAGGCCGGGGTTGGCGCGGCCGGTGCGGACGGAAGCGAAGTCCTCCTTGGCTACCTCGACAGCCTTGTCCATCTTTTCTTCGGCTTCGAGCAAGGTTTCTTCGATCACGGTCTCTCCTGACGGTTCTGGTGCAGTCCGGGGCGCCGGCTCCATGCACAAACGTGGTTCTGTGTTGCTGGACCGTCCCCGCCCCAGGGGCAGGGACGGAACTGTCCTGAAAACATCCTAGCCGGAGCTAGGCGGTGACCAGCGTGCCCAGCTTTTCGCCAAGGATGGCGCGGGTGACATTGCCTTCACCCTCCATGCCGAAGACCACCATGGACAGGTTGTTGTCCTTGCACATGGTCATTGCCGTCTGGTCCATGACCCGGATGTCGCGGCGGAGGGCGTCATCATAGCTGAGGCTTTCGAGCCGCTCTGCGGTGGGGTCCTTCTTGGGATCGGCAGTGTAGACGGCGTCCACGCCGCTCTTGGCCATCAGGACCACGTCGGCGTGGACCTCGAGGGCCCGCTGCGCGGCAACGGTGTCGGTGGAGAAGTACGGCAGGCCCGCGCCGGCACCGAAAATGACCACACGGCCCTTTTCCATGTGCCGGATGGCCCGGCGGGGAATGTAGGCCTCGGCGACCTGCCCCATGGTGATGGCACTCTGTACCCGGGTCTCGACGCCGGCCTGCTCCAGGAAATCCTGCAGGGCAAGGCAGTTCATGACGGTGCCGAGCATGCCCATGTAGTCGGCACGCGAGCGGTCCATGCCACTCTGGGACAGCTCCGCGCCGCGGAAGAAGTTGCCGCCGCCCACCACGATAGCGACCTCCACCTCGGGAACGGCTGCGGCGATCTGTTTGGCGACGTCGCGGACGGTCTCGGGGTCAACGCCCAGCTTCCCGCCGCCAAAAACCTCGCCTGAAAGCTTCAGGAGGACACGGCGTCGGCTTTTCTCTGGCTGGATTACAGTGTTGACGGCTTCCATGATGCCTTCCCGTTGGTGAACTCTAAAAAGGTTATCCTGCTGCGCGGCCAAAGGTCCCATACAGGGCCTGTCCCATTCGGGGCGTCCCGCGCATGCAAAAGGGGCGGCCACCGAAGTGGCCACCCCCTTGCAGTTCCGGCTAGGAGCCGACGCGGAAACGCGCGAACGCGGTTCCCTTGACACCGGCCTCTTCGAGGACCTGTGCCACGGACTTCTTGGCATCCTTGGCGAACGCCTGGTCAACCAGGACCTCACCCTTGTAAAAGCCGGTCACGCGGCCTTCGACAATCTTGGTGAGCGCGGCTTCGGGCTTGCCCTCGGCCTTTGCGGTCTCTTCGGCGATGCGGCGCTCGGACTCAACCAGCTCGGACGGAACGTCTTCGCGGGTCAGGTAGTTCGGGGCCATGGCAGCGATGTGGACGGCAACATCGTGGGCAGCGGTGGCAGCGGCTTCGCCTTCACCGTCAACTGCGAACAGGACGCCAACCTGGGCGGGCAGGTCCTTGGAGGTCTTGTGCAGGTAAGCGTCGACCGTTGCGCCCTCGATGCGGGAGATGCGGCGGACAACAACCTTTTCGCCCAGGACAGCACCTTCTTCGACGACGACCTCGGAGAGGGGCTTGCCGTCGACGTCGGTGGCGAGCAGGGCGTCGAGGTCGGCAGCGCCGGACTCAACGGCAACGGCCAGGACCTTGTCGGCCAGCTGGATGAACTTGTCAGCCTTGGCAACGAAGTCGGTTTCGCAGTTGACCTCGATCATGACGCCGACGCCGTTGCTGACCTTCGCGGCCACCAGGCCTTCAGCGGTGGAGCGGCCTTCACGCTTGGTAGCGCCCTTGAGGCCCTTGATGCGGATGATTTCGATGGCCTTCTCGGCGTCACCGTTGGCTTCGTCAAGAGCCTTCTTGACGTCCATCATGCCGGCGCCGGTGCGCTCGCGCAGGGCCTTGATGTCCGCGGCAGTGTAGTTCGCCATGTGAACCCCTCTGTCTAGAAATGTGTTGTGGTGTACGGACTGACAGGACGGCAGCCCGTGGTGGGCTGCCATCCTGTCAGCAGCTCCGGGCACCGCAGGACGGCGCCGGAGAATCCGGATTTACTTGTGTTACTTGGCTTCTTCAGCGGAAGCGTCAGCGGCGGGAGCCTCTGCAGCGGGGGCTGCAGCTTCCTCTGCCGGTGCGGCAGCAGCTTCAGCCTTGTTGCCTTCGAGGAGCTCGCGCTCCCACTCGGCCAGCGGCTCTTCCGGAGCTTCAGCAGCACCCGTGCCACGGTTGTTGCGGGCAATGAGGCCCTCGGCAACGGCGTCGGCAACAACGCGGGTCAGGAGGTTCACGGAGCGGATGGCGTCGTCGTTGCCCGGGATCGGGAAGTCGACCTCGTCCGGATCGCAGTTGGTGTCCAGGATGGCCACCACCGGGATGTTCAGCTTCTTGGCCTCGTCAACGGCGAGGTGCTCCTTCTTGGTGTCCACGACCCAGAGCAGGGACGGTGCCTTGGTCAGGTTGCGGATGCCGCCGAGGTTGGCTTCGAGCTTGGTGAGTTCGCGCTTGAGGAGCAGCAGCTCCTTCTTGGTGTAAGCGGAGCCGGCGACGTCGTCGAAGTCGATCTCTTCGAGTTCCTTCATGCGCTGGATGCGCTTGGCGACGGTCTGGAAGTTGGTCAGCATGCCGCCGAGCCAGCGCTGGTTCACGTAGGGCTGGCCGACGCGGGTTGCCTGCTCGGCAATTGCTTCCTGGGCCTGCTTCTTGGTGCCGACGAAGAGCACGGTGCCGCCGTGGGCAACGGTGGCCTTCACGAACTCGTACGCACGGTCGATGTAGGACAGCGACTGCTGAAGGTCGATGATGTAGATGCCGTTGCGCTCGGTGAAGATGAAGCGCTTCATCTTCGGGTTCCAACGGCGGGTCTGGTGACCAAAGTGGACGCCGCTGTCAAGCAGCTGGCGCATGGTTACGACGGGCATTCCGACGCTCCTTATTTTCCGGCAGGTCATTCATGAGAGAGCCCGGAGGCTTCTTACCCTGCCAATAGTTGACGGTTGATCAGCGTGGCCCGGTTGGGCCGTGCTCCTGGCATCCTTCACGCTTCCCATCCGCGCCTGGTGGCACGGACCGCAGGAGGCCTGATCCCTGGAGGCGGAAGCCGAAGCCCCGCCCGCTCAAGGGCTGGATGCGCGTAGTCAGCCGCCACTCCCCCACACTCCTGAATGAGTTGTGCCGACGCTTTACGGACAGCGGTATATACCGTTGGATGGACCATTGGGATAGACGCTGGATGGAAAGCGTTGAGGGCGCAGCAAACTGCTCCACCAAGTGTACTACAGGCCCCCGCGCCCGGCCGCCATCGGTGACGCCGGCGAAGGCCTTATCCACATAGCCGGACCCGGCGCTGCCGGAGCGTTTCGGGAAGGGGCAGGCTGATGGCATGAAACCATCGGTTCTCCTGGCCGCCGTGCTGCTTCTTCCCGCCTCGGTGGCGTCCGCCGCAGCGCCACTGTCACACGGTCCACAACCTGCGGGACTGGAAATCCCGACGGCGGCAGGAGGCATGGGTGCCGCGGTGCACGTCGGTGCCGCGGCAGAGGTCCGTGCCGCAGGAGCTGGACCGGTGGCGGCCGAGCCCTCGTGGCAGTGGCCGCTGGCTCCACGCCCGCAGGTGCTGCGGGACTTTGATCCGCCGCCCAAACCATGGCTCAGCGGCCACCGGGGCGTGGACCTGGGAGCAGTGTCCGACGGCGTCCAGGTCGCCTCCCCGGAGGCGGGTACCGTCAGCTTCGTGGGAGTGGTGGTGGACCGGCCGGTCATTACCGTCGACCACGGCAACGGTCTTCGCAGCAGCTTTGAGCCTGTGGAGAGCACTCTTGCGGCCGGTAGTCCCGTTGCCGCAGGGCAGGCGATCGGCACAATCGTTGCCGGGCATTGCCCTGCCGCGTCCTGCGTCCATTGGGGTGTCCGCCGGGGAGACGACTATGTGAATCCGCTGCAGTTCGTCATGGACCTGCGGCCATCCATCCTCCTGCCGCTGACCCGGTAGCGTAGCCTGCCCGGCAAACCTGAGTCAGACGATGGCGGACATGCCGGTGATGGCCCGGCCCGTAACCAGGGTGTTGATTTCGTGGGTTCCCTCGTAGGAATAGATGGCCTCGGCATCGGCGAAGATCTTTCCCATCCCGAAGTCGGTCACAATGCCATTGCCGCCAAGGATGCTCCGCCCGATGGCGGCGCTCTCGCGCATGCGTTCAGTAGTGAACGCCTTGGCCAGGGCTGACTGCTCATCCTTCGCCTGTCCCGCGTCCTCCAGTTGGGAGAGCCGGACCATCATGCCCATGGAGCTGACGGCGTTGCCCAGGATCTGGACCAGTTGGCTCTGCACCAGCTGGAACGAGGCGAGCGGCCGGCCGAACTGGTGGCGCTCCACTGCATAGCGCCGGGCCACATCGAAGGCAGCCAGCTGCTGGCCAACAGCCTGCCAGGCCACCCCGAGCCGGGTGACCTTCAGGACCTTGTTGACGTCGCGGAAGCTGTTGGCGTGAGCCAGCTTGTAAAAGTCCGGCACCACCACGTTGTCCAATGTGATATCGGCATTCTGGACTGTCCGGAGGGCGATCTTGTTGTCGATCTTCGTTGCGCTGAAGCCCTCAAGAGTTGTGTCGACGAGGAAGCCTTTGACCTGGTTGTCCTCCAAATCCCGGGCGTAGATCACCACCCAGTCGGAGAAAGTGGCGTTCCCGATCCAGCGCTTTGCGCCGTTGAGGATCCAGTTGCCGCCCTCCCTCCGGGCGGTGGTGCGGGTACCGCCGGCCACGTCGCTGCCGCCCAGCGGCTCGGTCAGGCCGAACGCGCCAATCTTCTTGAGCGAGTAGATGTCCGGCAGCCAGGCATCCTTCTGCTCCTGGGAGGCGAGGGCTTCGATGGAACCGGTGAAAAGACCGTCGTGGACGCCGATGAAGGTGGAAATGGAGGCATCTGCCCGTGTCACCTCGGCGTGCAGCAGGCCGGCGAAGAGGTTCGAGTGGCCCTGCCGGCGGACTGGACTGACCAGGTCGAGGTCTGCCAGCTTGGGAATCAGGTCCATCGGGAACTCGCCCCGGTTCCAGCAGTCAACGGCGATGGGACGGACCTCGCGGGCCAGGAATTCCCTGACCTCCGCCAACCGGTCCCGTTCTTTGTCGGTCAACATCTGCTCGAAGGCATAGAAGTCACCGTCGGCGTAGGGCAGGTTGGATTCGGCAGCAGAAGTGGACATGATTACCTCGCAAATGATCAGCGGTGACCGTTGCTCTGACAAGATCACCGTAAGTTACTGTTCAGTAACATACCGCAGGCCGGGAGGTTAAGAAAGGAAAACCGCTGCAGGCGATGATCGTCGGCAGCGGTTTTCAGGGATGTAGGGCTACTCGGACTTGAACCGAGGACCTTAGGATTATGAGTCCCGCGCTCTAACCAGCTGAGCTATAGCCCCTTGCGGCCCGGGCCTTCCACACAACACGGTGCATGGCGGCTGGGCAAAAATACTCTAGCAAACCCCGGTGGGCGTTCAGACCACCTTGTCCTCGAAGCCCGCGCCGCGGTAAAGGTCCTCGAATGTCTGCAGGGTTCCCTGGATGCTGTGCGGTTCCACCATCTGCCGGCTGAGCTGGCCCATGGCGGCACGCTGGTCGGCCGGAAGTTCCAGAATCTGGGTGATCTTCTTCGCCAGGTCGTCGCTGTCGTTGGGGGTGAAAAGGTAGCCGTTCCCGCCGTCGCGCACAAGGTGCGGCAGCGCCATGGCATCCGCCAGCACTACAGGGGTGGAGGCCGACATGGCTTCCAGCGTGACCAGCGACTGCAGCTCGGCCGTGCCCGGCATGCAGAAAAGGTCTGCCCGGATGTAGCACTTCCGCAGTTCCTCGTCGCTGGCAAGGCCAAGGAACTGCACCCTGTCCCCCAGGCCAAGCCGGCGGACGAGCTCCTCCAGTGCGGGCCGGACTTCCCCGCCACCCACAATCTCCAGGTGCACGTTCAGTTCAGGCGGCGTCTTACTGATGGCCTCGATCAGCACGTCCACATGCTTCTCTTCGGCAAGGCGCCCCGCGAACATCACCGTGGGGTGCGGATGCGGCTCGATCTGTTCGCCGGGCTGGAGTTCGTAGGCAGCGGCGTCTATGCCGTTGGACAGCGGCAGCACCTTGCGCAGGAAGGCATGTTCATGCATGGCCTTGGCCGCAAGTGGCGTGGGTGTGGTCACCACGTCCGCTTTGCCCATGACCTTGCCCATGTCTTTCCAGGAGATGCGGCCGATGATGTCTTTGAACCACTGCGGGAACGGCAGGAACGGGTTGAGGTTTTCCGGCATGAAGTGGTTGGTGGCCACGATCCGGACCCCGCGCTTCACTGCCTCATACAGGACGTGCTCGCCGATCATATAGTGGCTCTGGATGTGCACCACATCAGGGTTGACCCGGTCGAAAAGAAGGCTGATTTCCTTTTTGATCTCCCAGGGCAGGCAGATCCGGAAGTACTCATGCGTGGGTACGCCATGGGAGCGGAGCCGGTGCACCGTCGCTTCCGAACGGAACTCGGTGAAGCTCTTGCCGTTATCCGCCCGGCAGGCAAGGACGTGCACGTTATGGCCCCGGCCCGTCATGCCCTTGGCCAGGCGGTAGCCGAACTGGGCCGCTCCGTTGATATGCGGAGGATACGTGTCTGCGGCGATCAGGATGGTCAGGGGGCGCTGGTCTGCGGGCGTGGTCACGGGGAAAACTCCTGATGGTCACGGTGCGGACAGCATGTACTGGCAGCACGGTTGGCAGCCGGCGCCGGGCGCCGGGCCTCGTGGTTCTGACGAAATCTGGTGTGGAATCGGTGGGACAGTGCTAACGTTTCGCCCGGCCCACGGCCTTCCGCGCGTCCTTCTTGCGCTTCGTGACCTCCGGATGGTGCCTTGAAAGGGCGATTACCCCAACGATAGCAAGGGACGCGGCGGTTCCCATGGCAATGGCCAGAACTGCGTGGACATCCGGGCGGAGTTCGCCGAGGATCACAATGCCGATGGCGATCCCCACGATGGGGTCGATGACCGTCAGTCCGGCGATCACCAGGTCCGGCGGGCCGGTGGAGTAGGCGCTCTGGACGAACCAGGATCCGAGGCCGCCGGCGGCGATGATGGCCACCACGGAGTACCACTGAACGTTCAGCAGGAACAGGCCGTTGGGGTCGAGCAGGTGCTTGCCGATGATCCGGGTGAGGACGGCCACGAAGCCAAAGAGAACCCCGGCCCCCATGATGTAGACGAAGGCGTTCATCCGGTGCCTGAACATGACGGCCAGGGTGCCAAAGAGTCCCACTGCAAGTGCCACCAGCAGCACGATGGTCAGCTCGTCATCCAGGCTCACATGGTGGTTCTCCTGGGTGACGTTGACGGCCAACAGGACGAAGAGGGCAGAACCGGTCACGCAGGCAGCAATGGCCACCACCGTGGGGCGGTTGATGGTCAGGTCCTGGTCCCGGGCGTTGACGATGGTGGTGATCACCAGCGCGATCGCACCGATGGGCTGGATGACCGTCAGCGGGGCGGACACGAGCGCCACCGCGTTCATGGCCATGCCCGCGCACAGCAGCAGGAGGCCGAACACCCAGCGCGGGTTCCGGAGCAGGCGCAGGAAGCCGTTGGAGCTGAGGGCCAGGCCGCCGGTGTCCGCTTTCACGGCACTCCCCTGCCGCTGCGCACCAAGGGCGAGGCAGAAGGCGCCCAGCAGCGCAAGCAGGACTGCCACCCACACCATCAGGCGGTCCCGTCGTCGTGGTGTGCCTGCAGGCGGCCCTTGCGAAGGATGGCCCAGAAGTAGTTGTAGGCGGCGATCCAGTGGCCCACCAGGCCGAGGCCCAGCACGATCCAGGCAGCAACGAACAGCTCGCCGGAGAAGCCGGTGTCCAGCCGGGACAACAACAGCATGGGGGTTCCCAGCAGCAGCAGCCCGGTGCGCACTTTGCCCACCATACTGACAGGGAGGTCCGGGTGGCCCCCGAAGAGGGACAGTGTCAGCGCCAGCAGGACAGCGTCCGGTATCACCAGCGCGGCGAGGTACAGCCAGTGGACGACGCCGGCAATGACCAGGGTGACAGCCACTGCTATCAGTGCGAGCCGGTCGGCTATGGGATCAAGGACCCTGCCAAGTTTGGACGTCTGGTTGAAGCGGCGCGCAACGTAGCCATCGATCCAGTCCGTGCTGCCCATGACCGCCAGCACCAGGACTCCGGCACCGTATTCCTGCTGCGCCAGGATCAGCCAGATGAAGAGCGGTACCCCCATGAACCTCACCACTGTGAGCAGGTTCGGAATGGTGAACACGAGGTCGTGATCCACTTGGGGACGTCCAGGACGGGAACCGGCACCAATGAACTTCACCCCGCGACCTTTTCCTTCCTGCTGCCCCATCGGGGTCCTGCTGTCTAATTGTGAACGGCCTCCGCGGGCGGTAAGGCGCAGGCCCGTGAAAGCGTCCTAGTACGTGCGGAGGAGCTTCCGGACCAGCACCAGGAAAACGGTCCCGGCGGCGATGAAAGCCGCCAGCGGCTTCCAGCGTTTCTCAAGGTCGGTGGACCCCGGCAACGCGGCAAGCTTTTGGGCTGCGACGTCCTTCCCATGGCTTGCCAGGGCCTGGCCTTCCCGGAGCTTGACCTGCGCGGAACCAAGCAGGAAGCGGGCCTGGGTCTTGACGTCCAGCTCATCGCCGAGTTCGTCGCGGACGTCGCTGAGGTGGTGGCGGCGCTGGCTCAGGCGGTGGACCAGCTCGGGCTCTGATGCGTGCGGGAATTCCTT
The DNA here is from genome assembly GCF_005796225.1 of Pseudarthrobacter sp. NamE5. Taxonomy (GTDB): domain Bacteria; phylum Actinomycetota; class Actinomycetes; order Actinomycetales; family Micrococcaceae; genus Arthrobacter. The sequence goes on along the minus strand of NZ_VAHO01000007.1, from coordinate 135,016 downwards.
GTCGTGCTCGGCAGCTTTCGCCGCCTTCTCGGCTTTGGCCCTCGCGGCGGCTTCGTCCTTCGCGGCCTTTGCGGCTTTGCCCTCCGGGCTCTGCGGGTCCAGCACAGCGGGATTGAACGCAGACCCCTCTTTCGCCACACCGATATCGTGCCTGATGCCGCGGATGGTTTCCTCCGGCATGAGCGGCATGGCTTTTTTGAACTTCCGCGCACCGATCAGTCCGCCAATGAGCGCTATCAGCAGGAACACAGCGGACACCAGGAGTGCGGCCAGCCAGGCGGGCATGATGGTTGCGAGCCCCATGATGGCCGCAACGATGAGTCCCACCACAAGGAACAGGAGGAAAACGAGCGCCACAGCCAAAAACGCCGCGGCGACTCCCACCTGCATTCCCTTGCGCTTGAGCTCAATCTTTGCGAAGGAGATTTCGTCGTTGAGCTGGCGCGGCGCCAAGCGGAAAAGGAGTTTCAGCGTCCTGGGCAGGGCAGTGATACGCAATCCGGGGCTGGTAGGCCCGCTGTGACGTCCGCTCATCAGTTCCGCCTTACTGGTCATGGGGTCGAATCGGCTCCGGTGTGACGCGGCAAAGAGCAGCTGCACAGTCCGTGCCACCCAAACTATCATTCAGGTTTGAGGCGAACTTCGGAGCGTGCCGGGCGGCGCGCCCTACAACGCTGAAAAAATCGGCGGGGGCGGGCCTAGGATTGATCTCCGTGACCACACCCAGCAATCCGGGCGATTTGTTGAGCCGCCGACGAAAACTCCTGTACATCCTTCTCCTCGGCGCGCTGACTGCCTTGGGTCCGTTCACGATCGACCTCTACCTTCCTGCGTTCCCCGCGCTGGAGGCAAGCCTTGGGGTGACCGAGGCCCAGGTCCAGCTGACCTTGGCGGGTACTACGGTGGGCTTTGCCATCGGCCAGCTGGTGGTGGGCCCCTTCAGTGATAGATTCGGCCGCCGCACGCCGCTGATCCTGGCCACGGCTCTGCATATTGCGTCCTCCCTGGGTGCTGCCCTTTCCACCGACATCACCTCGCTGGGCATCTTCCGCGTCCTGATGGGTGTAGGTGCTGCCGGCGGCGGCGTGGTGGCCATGGCCATGGTGCGCGACCTGTTCTCGGGCTACGCCATGGTCAAAATGTTCTCGCGCATGTCCCTCGTCAACGGCCTGGCGCCGATCCTGGCGCCTGTCATCGGCTCACAGCTGCTCCTGGTGATGCCGTGGCCGGGAATCTTCGTGTTCCTTGCCGCCTACGGCACCTTGGTGATCGTTGCTGCCTTGTTCCTGGTGCGTGAGACCCTGCCGCCGGAAAAGCGCCGGCAGAGCGGCATGACTGCCCGCCAGCGCTACCGGATCCTCTTCAGCGACAGGGTGTTTGTTGGACTGTTGCTGGTGGCGGGCCTGAACTTCGGCGGCCTGTTCACCTACCTGTCAGCCTCCCCTTTCCTGTTCCAGGACGTTTTCGGCTTTTCCGCCCAGGAGTACGGCCTGCTCTTCGGCATCAACTCGCTGGGCATCGTGGCAGGGATCCAGACCAGTTCCCGCCTCATCCGCCGGGTGCCGCCGCAGTGGATCCTCGCAGGGGCGACGGCCTGGATGTTCGTGATGGCCATGCTGATCGTGCTGTTCGACCAGCTGGGCTTCGGCCTCTGGGGAGTACTGGTTCCGCTGTGGTTCTACATCCTGGGCACGGGCTTCATGTTCCCCTGCGTGCAGGTGCTCGCCCTTGCCGGCCACGCGGGCCAGGCAGGCACTGCCGCCTCCCTGCTGGGCTTCTCGACATTCATGATGGCCGGACTCATTTCGCCCGTGGTGGGCTGGCTGGGCATTACCAGCGCCGCCCCAATGGGGGCAGTGCAGGCCAGCTGCATCCTGCTGGCGATTGCTGCCCTTTGGATCGTGGTCCGGCCCCGGACCGTCCCCTCGATCCACTGACGCCGTGAAGCATCCTGGGAGGCGGAAACCGTACCGCAACGGCCGGGGACTCTTCCTCGGGGCTGTGCTTGGCGCCGTCGCGGGCTACTTCGCTGGGCGCGCCCTGGGCAACCCTGCGATGGGCATCATCCTGGGCATGGTGGCGGGCTCTGCGCTGCTGTACCGGGTCAACCCCGGCCCCTGGAACCGTCACTGACCGCTCTTTCCCGAGCCCGCTGCAGGGCTTTCGGCACCTGCCGCTGGGCACTGCTCCCGGGATAAAATGTTGTTCGTGCCCCGCTGGCAGGAACAACCGCCGCTTCCGGCCACATGGCAACGGTGCGACAACCGGATACTGCCACTGTGGTGGGACCGGTTGTGTGCCCAGACAGGTGAGCAGTCGGCGGCCCTATACGCCGCGGGGCTGTTCACCGAGGACCGTCGGCGGCCCATCGCCCAGTGGTACAACCCCGCTTTCAAGGCCGCACTGCTGGTGGCCCCGGAAACCTCCCCGGAGTGGCCGGTGCAGCGCTTCGGGATTTTTTATGCGCCGCCGGATACCGGGTTCGTGCGCATCCATTCCGCGCCGCATGAATGGAATCCCCGCCAGCCACGGAAGTCGCCTACCGAAAAAGAGGCCTTCCTGGCCGCCGTCGAGGAGGCGGAGCGCTTCCTGCAGGTGGAGATGGACTTTGTGTGAAATGAAAAATCCCCCGGTCCTTGTGAAATGGACCGGGGGATTATCCGTTGCGCTCCTCCTGCTGGACTTGAACCAGCAACCCTTCGATTAACAGTCGAATGCTCTGCCAATTGAGCTAAGGAGGAATGAAGCAGGTATGACATTAGCAAAGGATTCCGGACAAAGTGAAATCGGCGGAATCACGGCGCGGACAGCCCATTGCCGACCCGCAAAACAGCACCACGCGGGCAACAAAAATCCCCGTTCCGGTAAGCCGGAACGGGGATGTGCGCTCCTCCTGCTGGACTTGAACCAGCAACCCTTCGATTAACAGTCGAATGCTCTGCCAATTGAGCTAAGGAGGAATGAAGCAGGTATTAGCCTAGCAAACACCTGCCGTGGAAACGAAATCGAGGGTCCTTACCCGCGGACAGCCCGCGCTCTTAAGCGTCAGCACGCAGCGCCCGGCGTTCCATCTCCAGCATCATCAGTTCCCGGTTGAGCCGCTGGAAGGTCTCCGGGTCCGCGGCGGGGTCCAGGCGCTGGAGCTGGCCCATCTTGTCCGCCTTGACGCGGGTAATTTGAAGCTCGAAGAGGCGCGAGAGGATGTCCCGGCAGTACTTCTGGACCGCTTCCTCCGTACTCGCCGGCAGCGGCACCACAGCCAACTCGGACACGAGGGGCCGCAGCGGCTCGGGGACCTCGTGCATCACCTGTTCCACCCACCGGACAGGATCGGCGGTGAGGGCCGGGTCCGTGGCGCGCATGGCGTCGTGGACGGCCTGGAAGGCGGGGGTGGCAAAGCGGGCCGCGGAGAAGCGTTCCCAGTTGCCGCCGGCCAGGAACGACGGCTCCTGCAGCGCCACTTCAAGCGCCTGTCGTTCCATGGACGCCACCGGGTCACGGGGGTCAGGACGGTGGTAGGACGGTACAGCTTCCGACGGCGGCCCTGCAGCTACCCCGGGACCTCCCCCATGGCCGCGGCCCGCCTGGCCCTGGCTGCCGTGCTGCGGGCCGGGTTGCTGCTGGTGCCCCTGGGGGCCGGAGCCCTGTGTGCGCCCGGTTTCGCCGCGCTTCGCGGCATTCTTCACCTCGGCGTTGACCAGGCGCAGTACCTCGTTGGGATCGGGCATGCCCAGCCAGCCGGTCAGCGCCTGGCAGTAGCCTGTCCGGGTGGAGGCGTCCCGGATGGCGGCCACTACCGGCACGGAGGCTTTCAGTCCCTGCACGCGCCCTTCCACGGTGTCCAGGTTGAACTGCTTGAGCGTAGTCCGGATGGCGAATTCAAACAGCGGCCGGCGGGACTGCACCAGGGCATGCACGGCTTCGTCCCCCCTGCTCTGGCGCAGGTCGCAGGGGTCCGCGCCGGTGGGCTCCACGGCCACGTATGTTTGGGCAGTAAACCTCTGGTCCTCTTCGAAGGCCCGCAGGGCCGCCTTCTGCCCGGCGGCGTCGCCGTCAAAGGTGAAGACGACTTCTCCCCCGGTGCCGTCGTCGGACAGCAGGCGACGGGCGATCTTGATGTGTTCAGTGCCGAACGCGGTCCCACAGGTGGCCACCGCCGTCGTAATTCCCGCCAGGTGGCAGGCCATCACGTCCGTGTAGCCCTCCACCACCACCAGCTGCCGGTCCTTGGCGATGCTGCGCTTGGCGAGGTCGATGCCGTAGAGGACCTGGGACTTTTTGTACAGCGCCGTCTCCGGGGTGTTTAGGTACTTGGGGCCCTGGTCGTCCTCGTAGAGCTTGCGGGCACCGAACCCGATGGTGTCCCCGGCGATGTCCTTGATAGGCCAGATGAGCCGGCCCCGGAAACGGTCGTAGATTCCCCGGTTGCCTTCAGAGAACATGCCCGTCAGTTTCAGTTCCGCGTCAGTGAACCCGCGGCCGCGGAGGTGCTTGAGGAGTGCATCCCAGCCCTGCGGGGCGTAGCCGCAGCCAAAGTGCTCCGCGGCTGCCCGGTCGAAGCCCCGGCCGTGCAGGAAGGTGCGTGCCTCCGCGGCGCCTGGCGTCAGGAGCTGGGCGCGAAAGAATTCGTCGGCGATCTTGTGCGCGTCCAGCAGCCGCTGGCGGCGCCCCACTTCCTCCCGGCTGGGGCCGGTGCCGCCGTCCTCATACCGCAGCTCGTAGCCGATCCGGGCGGCCAGCTTCTCCACGGCCTCCTGGAAGGAGCTGTGGTCCTGCTTCTGGACGAAGGCAATGACGTCGCCGTCCTCCCCGCAGCCGAAGCAGTGGTAGCGGCCCACCTGGGGACGCACGGTGAACGACGGCGAGCGCTCGTCGTGGAACGGGCACAGGCCTTTGAAGGTCCCCAGCCCGGCGCCCTTCAGCGTGACGTAGCCGTCAACAACTTCCTTGATGTCCGTGCGCTGGCGTACTTCGTCGATGTCTTCACGTTTGATCAGCCCAGGCACAGAGCCATCCTAGCGACAGGGTACGACGGCAGTGGGCAGCTTATGGCGTTCCTCACCAGAGCGAGGGCAGGCTGCCCACCAGGCGTTCGTACATGGCCAGTGCCGAGCCGTCCGTCAGGGAAGCCACCTGGTCGATGACCACGCGGAGCCGGGCGGCGTCGTCGGGAGCGTCGCGCCAGTCCGCCGCGAACATCGGCTCCAGGTGCCGGTCGCCGGTGGCGCTCAGCACCGTGACAAGGGCGTGCAGCACTTCGCGCTGGCGTTCGTAGATGGGCTGCCGGTGTTCGGTGGTCATTACAAAGGTGGTGGCCAGGCCCTTCATCACCGCGATCTCCATGACGGTCTCGTCCGGGACCATGAGCTCGGCGTTGTAGCGCGTCAGTTTCTCGGGGCCGTAGACGGCCCGGGTGGTTTCCAGGGCGCTCTGGCAGAACCGGCCGATCAGCTGGCTGGTCATGTTCTTCAGGGCGGCCATGGACTTGCGGCTGCCGTCCGCTTCCCGGACCCAAACGTCAGTGGCTTCAAGCCGGGCGAGGGCGGCGTCGATCGCCGCGGGATCGTTATGCGGCAGGTACCACTGCCTGGCATAGCCCACCACGCGGGCGCGGTGGTCCGGGTTGTCCATCCAGCGAAGCTGGAAGTGCCCCGCCACGATCGCGTCCTCGACGTCATGCACCGAATAGGAGATGTCGTCGGCGAGGTCCATGACCTGGGCCTCGAGGCAGGAGCGGCGTTCGGGGGCGCCTTCCCGGATCCAGTTGAAGATGGGCAGGTCATCCTCGTAGGCGCCGAACTTGCTGGTGCGCTGGCCGTGGATCACCGGGGCTTCCAGGGCCGACCACGGGTATTTGGCGGCTGCGTCCAGGCTGGCACGTGTGAGGTTCAGCCCGGCCGGCTGGCCTTCTGCGGTCAGCACCTTGGGCTCCAGGCGGGTCAGCAGCCGGAGGGTCTGGGCGTTGCCTTCGAAGCCGCCGATGGCGTGGGCCACATCGTTCAGCGCCGATTCGCCGTTGTGGCCGAAGGGCGGGTGGCCCAGGTCGTGGCTCAGGCATGCCGTGTCCACCACATCCGGATCGCACCCCAGGGCGCGGCCGAGCTCGCGGCCCACCTGGGCAACTTCCAGGCTGTGCGTCAGGCGCGTTCTCACAAAGTCGTCCGTATCCGGGGCCACCACCTGCGTCTTGGCACCGAGCCGGCGCAGCGCAGAGGAGTGCAGCACCCGGGCGCGGTCGCGCTCGAAGTCGGACCGGTAGATGCTCTTGGGTGGTTCCTCCACCCATCGGGCGGAATCGTGGGTGTCGTAGCCCGGAAGCACCGGGGCTGCAGTGCGCGTCTCAGCCACCGGAGACATCCAGCTCCGCAGCCGAGATGTCGGCCGACTGCTCGGTGTTGAGGGCGCGCGACTCCAGCCAGTCCTTGGGCAGGGCGGGGCGTTTGGGCGACCCTGCGCGGCCGCGGGGGCCTTCGGCGTCGCTGCCGGGGTAGGGAGATTCGGCGTCCAGTTCGTCCAGGGCTCTGCGCAGGTCCTCGAGGCTGCTTACCAGGGCCATCCGGGTTCGAAGTTCGCCGCCTACCACATAGCCCTTGAAGTACCAGGCGATGTGCTTGCGGATCTCCCGCAGCGCCTTGCCTTCGTCACCGAAGGTTTCCACCATCAGTTCGGCGTGCCGGTAGACGCCCTCGGCCACCTGCCCCAGGTTGGGCCTGAAGCGGGTGTCACTGCCTTCGAATGCGGCCTGCAGGTCGCCGAAGAGCCAGGGCCGGCCCTGGCAGCCGCGGCCCACCACCACGCCGTCGACGCCGGTCTCCCGGACCATCCGGACGGCGTCTTCAGCGGACCAAATGTCGCCGTTGCCAAGCACCGGGATGTCCGGCAGCGCTTCGCGGAGCCGGGCGATCGCGGACCAATCAGCCTGTCCGGAGTAGAACTGCGCGGCCGTCCTGCCATGCAGCGCGACTGCGGCGACGCCGGCATCGCGGGCAATGCGCCCTGCATCGAGGTAGGTGAGGTGGTCGTCATCGATGCCCTTGCGCATCTTGATGGTCAGCGGGATATTGTCCTTTGACGCTTCCCGGACTGCTGTCTGAACTATGGAGGTGAAGAGGTCGATCTTCCAGGGCAGGGCTGATCCGCCGCCGCGCCGGGTCACCTTGGGGACGGGGCAGCCGAAGTTCAGGTCGATGTGGTCGGCACGGTCTTCCTCAACCAGCATCCGTACTGCCGCGCCCACTGTGACCGGATCCACGCCGTACAGCTGGACGCTACGGACCTTTTCGTCGTCGTCGTGGGAAATGATCCGCAGGGACTCAGGGGTCCGCTCCACCAGCGCGCGGGAGGTGACCATCTCCGCCACATACATGCCGCCGCCGTACTCACGGCACAGACGACGGAAAGCAGAGTTGGTGATCCCGGCCATGGGCGCCAGGATAACCGGCGTGTCCACGGTGATGGGACCCAGCTTCAGGGGCGGGAGTTCCAGCTTGGGGGCGGGAGGAGTTGCTGCAACAGTCACCTGTCCATTGTTGCAAAGCCGGGCAAATCGGGAGCCGGCCTGCCGCATCAACCGGCCGCGGTCCCCCGCCGGCGGCTCGCCAGCCCCCCCCGTCAGCCTCGATCTGCGCGGCGCCCACGCCGCGTGGGCAGCTCTTCGTCCGGTTCGCCTCCTGCGGGGCGTGACCGCCGGGCCAAGGCCGTAGCAGCCAATGACCCCGCGTCGTCCACTCCGGGAACTCCCGCATCGGGAACTTCCACGCCGCTGCCCTCAGGCCTGTTGCCCGTTGTGGCGGAATCTGCCGCACGCCCGGGAGCTACTGCCGGACTGCCTGTGGCCTTGACCACCAGGACGGCGATCAGCGTGGTCACCGGAATGGCCAGGACCAGGCCGATGGAACCCACGAGGGTCCGGATGACTTCTTCGGACAGCTCGGCGCTCGTGAGGGTGTCCGCCAGCGGGCGGTCGTACAGCATCACGATAATGAGGATGGGCAGGGCCGCACCGGCATAGGCGAAGGCAATGGTGTACACGGTGGAGGCTATGTGGTCACGGCCGATCCGCATCGCCGAGGTGAACAGCTTCCGGGCGCTGCTGCCCGGTGCCAGCTCGTACAGCTCCCACACCGCCGAGGACTGTGTGATGGTCACATCGTTAAGGACGCCCAGCCCGGAGATGATGAGCCCGCACAGGATGACGCCGGAGATGGAGATGTTGGCTGAGGTGTTCACCAGGGTGGTGGCGTCGTGGTTGCCCACCCCGGCAAGGTTTGCGGCGCCGGTGGCCCACGCCGCCAGGAGCGCGGTGATCCCCAGCCCGAAGATGGTGCCCAGGAGCGCCGTGGATGTTCGGGTCGAGAAGCCGTGGGCGAAGTACAGGACTCCGATCATGATCACCGTGGACCCCACCAGGGCCAGCAGCAGCGGAGGCTTCCCTTCCACCAGGCCGGGAAGCATGAAGCCGGCCAGCACAAAGTAGGCGCCGACCAGGCCGATCAGAGCCCTGAAGCCCCGCCAGCGGGCCACTGCAATGACCACCACGGCGTACAGCAGCGCCAGCAGGACTATGGGCAGCGTCCGGACAAAGTCAACGAAAATGAAGGCCGGCGAACCCTGGGAAGCGGAGGCGCCCGGGGCATTTGACAGATTCAGGTAGCGGATCTGGTCACCGGGCTTCACCCCGTGCGACTTGGCAACGTCCGGGTTGATGACCACCTTCACCGGGCTTCCGCCCTTGTCCGGCTCAGTCAAGGCAAACGTGCACTCAGATCCCTGCTGGCTTTGCTGTCCCTGCTGGCCTGGAGCCTGCTGCGTCACGCCCTGCATGCAGTTTTCGGTGGCAACGCTCTGAATGGTGCCGGTGTCAAAAGTAACCCCTGGAGCGGCGGAGTAAGGGTTGGCAAGCGAGATGCCTTCCTTGCTGCCCGAGGGCCAGAGCATGGCCATGCCTGCAAGGGTGAGCAGCGTCAGTGGAATCAGCACTGCCGCCAGGATGCGGTTGGCCCTCCGCCGGGCGGCCATCGCCTCGGGTGTCGGCTCCGAATGGCCTGTGGAAGCGTGGGAGTGACCGGAACCCATCAGCAGTAGAACCTCATACGGTGAACTCTACGTCCGGGCCCGTAGGGTTGCTAAATGGATCGTCGGGAACTGGAGGAGCCGGACATGGCCAACAGCAGTATCGGGAAAAACGGCGGGCCAGGTCCTGCTGAAGCTTCGGCCGCTGCCCGGCCGGCAGTACTCAGCGCGCTTGCTTCCGCAGGCCCAACCCTTGGCGTTGCCCTGGTACTCCACGGCGGGAAATCGCAAAGCCGTGAGCCCGTAGAGGCAAGGCACCTGAGTCCGGCGAGGATGGTTCCCTTTGCCCGGCACCTGCATCGCGCCGGGCGGAAGCACGGGCTGGCGGTGTATTCCCTGCGGAACAGCGTCCGGGGCTGGAACGGGCCGGAAATGTCCCCGCTGCGGGACGCCCGGTGGGCACTTGGGCACATCCAGGAGCAGCACCCCGGGGTGCCGGTGTTCCTGGTGGGCCATTCGATGGGAGGACTCACCGCCGTGTGCGCCGCCGACCATCCCGCTGTGGAGGCTGTCGTCGCGCTTGCCCCCTGGCTCAGCCCCGCTACTCCTATCTCCGCCGTGGCCAACCGCAAAGTGCTCATTGTCCACGGCACCAACGACAGGTGGACCAGTCCCTCGGCGTCGCTGCTGTTTGCCAGGCGCGCCTCCGCAGAGGCAGCCAGCATGCAGTACGTGGCCCTCAGGGGCGCGGGCCACTTCATGCTGCGCAAGGTCAGGCTGTGGCAGACGCTCACTACCGGCTTCGTTATGAAGGCCTTCGCCGAAAGCACCGGCACCCGGATTGCACTGCCCGGGGACTTCCACCGCCTGCTCCCTGAAGCTGCGGTGCAGGTAACCCTTTGAGCGCTTCCCCAGCTGACTCGCACCAAACGGGTTTCCGGAGCGTTTGGTGCGAGTCAGTTGGGTGCTAGTCCGAGACCACCAGGGTCTCCGGACCTGCGAGCCGGGCTTTGCCGCTTTCGAGCAGGGGCTCGACGGCGGCGCGCAGGGCTGTCATGGAATCGTCCAGTTCCAGCATCACCGGGTGCTGGTACGCGATCAGGGCCAGGATGTCCCGAACGGCTTCGGTGGCGTCGTCAGCGGCAAGGGCCGGTTCATGTCCGACGAACACGTCCGTGGGCACTTCGGAGCCGCCCGCCGGCGCATCCTGCGCCTGATCCTGGTTCGGATCCTGGGCTGGAGCTGCATAGCTGACGGCGAAGGCGCGGATCCGGCCCTTCCTGCTGGGCGCCACCCCGGCACCGAAGGCCGATTCCGGCTGGGCCCGCAACACGATGGCGCCGTGGGCACCGGTGAGCTCGTCCAGGAACAGCTTCTGCACCTGGCCCACGGACAGGACGCCCGGCGAATCCCAGTCGTGGATGGAGGTGTAGTACCGGCCCACCACGTCAGTCAGTTCCACGGATCCGGTGGCGAGGTCCATCACGACGTCGGAACCGGCGTTTTCATCATTTGCCGCCCCGCCGCCGTCCTTGGCAGGGAACACCGGCAACCGCAGGGCACCGGGTTCCACCACCACCAGCCGGGACCGCTGAATGGGAGCCAAACCGAAGTGTTCAGCGAAGGCGGCACCGGCGGTGCCCGGCTCCACCTTGGCACGGAGCTTTGAAACGCCCGACGGCGACTGTTCGGCTTCGCGGCGCAGCATGGTCAGCAGCGTGGCGCCGATGCCCGAACGCCGGTGGTCCCGTGCCACCTCGATGTAGGCCCACAGCCGCTCCGGGTGCAGGGCGGCCCCGTAGACGACGCCGGCCGCAACGGGGATGCCGACGCCGTCGATCACGTCCTCGGCCACAATGCAGCGCCGCCACGGCATGCCGCCGGCACCGGCGGAGGAAACCGCCAGGGCGCCGCGGAACTGGCGGGCCTGATGGGTTTCGGGGTCACCCCAGATTTCCAGGAGCGCCAGGTCGTCGCCCTCGCGCCACTCTCGGTATTCGATGGCCACGGTTTATGCCCCGATCAGGCGTGCGGCCAGGTAGCCCTCCACCTTGTCCAGGGAGACGCGTTCCTGGCTCATGGTGTCCCGCTCGCGGATGGTCACGGCCTGGTCCTCGAGGGTGTCGAAGTCGATTGTGATGCAGAAGGGGGTGCCGATTTCGTCCTGGCGGCGGTAGCGGCGGCCGATGGCGCCGGCGTCGTCGAAATCGATGTTCCAGTTCCTGCGCAGCTGGGCGCCGAGGTCCTTGGCCTTGGGCGACAGGTCCTCGTTGCGGCTCAGCGGCAGCACGGCGGCCTTGACCGGGGCCAGCCGCGGGTCGAGCTTCAGGACGGTGCGGACGTCAACGCCGCCCTTGGCATTGGGGGCCTCATCCTCGGTGTAGGCGTCCACGAGGAAGGCCATGAAGGAACGGGTCAGGCCGGCGGCAGGCTCGATCACGTACGGGATGTAGCGCTCATTGGTGGCCTGGTTGAAGTAGCTCAGGTCCGCGCCGGAGGCCTTGGCGTGGGTGGAGAGGTCAAAGTCGGTGCGGTTGGCGATGCCTTCCAGCTCGCCCCATTCCGAGCCCTGGAAGCCGAAGCGGTACTCGATGTCCGTGGTGCCCTTGGAGTAGTGGCTGAGCTTTTCCTTGGGGTGCTCGAAGAAGCGCAGGTTCTCCTCGCGGATGCCCAGGCCGGTGTACCAGGCCATGCGCTCCTTCATCCAGTACTGGTGCCACTCTTCATCCGTGCCGGGCTCGACGAAGAACTCCATCTCCATCTGCTCGAACTCGCGGGTGCGGAAAATGAAGTTTCCGGGGGTGATCTCGTTGCGGAAGGACTTGCCAATCTGGCCGATCCCGAACGGCGGCTTCTTCCGGGAGGTGGTGAGGACGTTGCTGAAGTTCACAAAGATGCCCTGCGCTGTCTCCGGGCGCAGGTAGTGCAGGCCTTCCTCGCTTGCCACCGGGCCCAGGTAGGTCTTGAGCAGGCCCGAGAACTCCTGGGGCTCGGTCCACTGGCCCCGGGTGCCGCAGTTGGCGCAGGCGATGTCCTTCAGGCCGTTCTCGGCCGGGCGGCCCTTCTTTTCCTCGTACTCTTCCTCGAGGTGGTCGGCGCGGTAGCGCTTGTGGCAGGAGAGGCACTCCACCAGGGGATCGGAAAAGACCTCCACGTGGCCCGAGGCTTCCCATACCTGGCGGGGCAGGATGACGGAGGAATCCAGGCCCACCACGTCCTCGCGGCCGCGGACCATGGACTGCCACCACTGGCGCTTGATGTTTTCCTTCAGCTCGGCACCGAGGGGCCCGTAGTCCCAGGCAGAGCGCGAACCTCCGTAGATCTCACCGGCCTGGAAGACGAAGCCCCTGCGCTTGGACAGGGAAATGACCTGGTCGAGTACGGATTTTGCTGCCATGGGTAACTCCAATTTCTACAGGGCCGCTGGGTGCGGTCCGCGGTTTTCAGGCCCCGGTAGCGCCAGCGGCGGGATACCTCTGGCTGCCGGAGGGGGTGGATGAAGGAAAAGTGCGAAAAGCTGCGTGTCCTAGCCTACCGGCCGCTGCCGGCCCGGATGCTAACGGCGCAGGGCGCCCCGCGGCCAGGGCAGGGTGGCCAGGATGATGGCGCCGAGGGTGAGAATGGTGCCGAGTACTGTGGCTGGCGCCACCACCGTTCCGGGTGCGGGCAGGACAACATCCAGCGCAAGCGAACCCAGGAGCTGCCCGGCGATCATGCCCAGTCCGGTGACCAGGACGCCCAGGCTGCGGACCAGCAGCGCGCCGAGCCCGATGAACACGCAGCCCATCGGACCGCCCAGGTAGTACCACCACTCCGTCGGCAGCGGGTTGCCGGGACCGGCCACCGAGACCTTGACTGCGTAGGCCGTCCAAAGGACAACGCTGCCTGCCACGAAGTTGACCAGGGTCGCCGCGATCGGGCTGCCGTAGTGGACCGTCGCTGTTCCGTTCATCGCCTGCTGGAAGCTCATCAGGAATCCTGCTGCCAACGGCAGCAGGAGTGGAACCAGCAAAGCAGCCGGGGCACCGCCGGGCTCCATTCCGCCGGACGTTCCGGCGAAGCGGGGCGAGACAGCCCAGGCCACGGCGGCGATGGTCAGCAAACAGCCGATGACACGGATGGCGGTAACGGATTTCCGGCCGGCCGGACCTATGCCCAGACGGTCCACCACCAGGCCGCTGACCGTCTGGCCGGTCACGGTGGCCACCGTGAACAGGGCCACGCCCAGGATGCCCACAGTAAAAGACTGGGCAAAGACGAAGAGCGCGCCGATGCCGCCCGCGAGGACGTAGATGCGCGGAAAGGCCCTCTCGCGGACCGCCGGCAGGATCCTGGCGAGCCCCGCCCTGCCGCGCGGCAGGATCAGCGACACCAGGACCATGACCACCAGGCCTGTGCTGAAGCTCACCACAGCAGCGGCGATGCCATCATCGAGGCGTGATCCGAGGGCTCCGTTGATGCGGCCCTGGGCAGGAATGGCGAGGCCCGCGCCCACCGCCAAAGGAAGGCCTGCGAGCAGCGGCAGGCGGGGGCTGGAGGTCATTGAATCCACCTTACGTCAGGCATTATTGCTTCTATGAGCAATGTTGAAGAGATCACCATCCGCGACAGCATGATCCGTCTGGGCCAGCTCCTGAAGCTCGCCAACCTGGTGGAGGACGGAGTGGAGGCTGCGGAGCTCATCAAGAACGGGCTCGTCAAGGTCAATGGGGAAATTGACGAGCGGCGCGGCCGGCAGCTGCACAACGGGGACACCGTGACGGTGAAGGGCCAGACGGTCAAGGTAATCGCGCCGGACGCCGGCTGACCTCCCCCGCGGGTCGACCTCCCAGGTCCCCGGCCGCCGTCGCCCGTTCCACTTCGCCAGCAGGCTACTTCTTCAGCACCTCGTGCGTGAGGAACTCGCCCACGTGCCCGATCTCCTGCTGGTTGATCCCGTGCCACATGCCCGTGTAGAGCACCTTGGTCAACTTTACATGCTTGCGGACCCAGGCCATGGTGAAGTCGATCTTGTCAGGGGTGATTACCGGGTCCTGCTGGTCGCGGCCCCAGAACACCGGGACGGTCCCGTCCAGCTCATCGTCCCGGAAGCTGGGATCGTCGCCGGCATCCACCACGAATCCTGAGAGCCCGACGACGGCCGCAAAGTCCGTGGGGCGCTGCCGCAAGAGCGTGGTGGCCATCGCCATGCCCATGGAGAACCCGAGCAGGGTCACCGACGGATGACCCACCCTGATGGTGTCGATCCAGTCCAGCACGAAGGAGGACGCGGCTTTCACGCGCTCCAGCGAGTATTCGATCGACGCCGTCAACGGGAACCAGGTGAATCCGGGACCCATCGCGATCGGGGCCCGGATCGACGCAACGGCGAATTCGGCCGGCAGCAGGTCGGCCAGGCTCAACAGATCCTGTTCGTTCGCTCCGTAACCGTGCAGCAGCACCAGCAGCGGCTTTCCATCGCGCTGGTCCTCCGGGTGGGACCACAAAACAACAGGGGCTGGAAATACTTCGGCGTCAGTCATGGTTTCCATTCATATCAGTTACCCCGAGGTAACAACCTACGTTGGCGTAGCCAGAGAGGCGGAAGGCAGGATAGGACCGTGAGTGACACTAGTGCCGTCGAGACCCCGCCCGTGATCCCCGGCTCCCACCCCTGGAGCCGGTATGTGGCCATGGGCGACTCCTTTACCGAGGGCATCGGAGACCCTGAACCCTCCAGCCCGGGCGGCTTCCGCGGCTGGGCGGACCGGGTGGCCGAAGAACTGGGCAGGACCCAGCCGGATTTCGCCTATGCCAACCTGGCGGTCCGCGGCCGTTTGCTGCAGCAGATCATTGACCAGCAGCTCGCCCCGTGCCTCGCGCTCAAGCCGGACCTGGTCACCCTTTCCGCTGGCGGCAACGACCTGCTTCGGCCGGGCGGAGATCCTGATGCCCTCGCCGAGAAACTGGACTCGGTAGTGCAGATCCTGGCATTGGGCGGAGCCACGGTGGTCCTCTTTAACGGACCGGACACGGGCTCTTCCGTGCTGGGGAGGATCCGCAGCAAGGTGGCCATCTACAACGAGAACCTGCGCACCGTTGCAGCCCGGCATGACGCCATCATCGCGGACATGTGGTCCCTCCGCCAGCTCAGCGATCCGCAGATGTGGGACCAGGACCGGCTTCATTTCTCCCCGCTGGGGCACCACACCATTGCTGCCATGGTGCTGGATTCGCTGAACGTGGAACACACCCTGGAGCCCCTGCATCCCAAGCCGTTCCCGCCCCGGACCTGGCGCGAGGCGCGTTCCAGCGACCTGGTGTGGGCCCGGCAGTACTTCGTGCCCTGGGTGCTCCGGCGGCTGCGGCATCAGTCGTCCGGGGACGGGATCACCGCGAAACGTCCGACGCCGGGTCCCGTCTTTGGTTCGGGCGTGCCGCTGGGATCGGGCGAGGGTCCGCTGGGCACGGCGAGCTAGGCGGCGGAACGGCCTCACCGTCCCGGGCGTTTAAGCTTGAAGGACACACTCGAGAGGCGCAGCACCGTGAGCAACCTGTTTTTCTGGATCATCATCCTGTCACTCCTGATCCCGGTGGCCATGCGGATGTACCGGAAATCCGTGGACCGCCGGAACCAGGAGCAGAGCTTTCCGGGCCGGTACCCGGAGCAGTTCCCGGGTGGCGGAATCTACCCCGGACCAAACCAGTTTGGCTCAAGCGGTCCGCAGAGCAAGCAGCCGCGCGACGGCTTCACGCAGCAGGACTACTTCGCCGGGGGCTTCCGCGAGCTGGACCGTCCCCAGCCCCTGCCGCCTGCAGAGCCGCTGCCGCCCTTCCAGCCTGTTCCGCCGTTTCCCCACAACCAGCAGGGTGCGCCGTTCGGGCAGCCGCAGCAGGAACCGCGTGAAGAAGCCCCGCAGCAGCCGGCTGCACCGTCCACTCCCCCGCCGCCGTCGACTCCGCAGGGCTTCCGTGCCCGCAAGCTCGCGGAACTGGACCAGCAGTACAGCAACGGTGAGTTGTCCGTCGAAGAGTACATGACCCGCCGCGGCGAGATCATGAACGGCTAGCAGTCGGTTGCCGAGCCGCCTGGTGCTCAGAACTTATCCGCGCGGGCAGCAGCAGATGCTCTCCGCCCGTCCGGTTACAACCCCAGAACCAGTCAGGGGCGGAACAGCCTGCGCACCACTTCCCCGGCTGCCAGTGCGTCCAGGCCTTCGTTGATCTCGGCCAGCGGGCGCGTGTCCGAGTGCAGCAGCTCGACCGGCAGCCGGCCGTCGCGCCAATACCCCAGGTACCGGGGGACGTCCCGTTCAGGGACGGCGTCCCCCATATAGGAGCCCAGCAGACGCTTGCCCGCACCGGCGAACTGCAGTGCCGGGACCGTCAGTTCGGCCGACGGATGCGGCAGCCCCACCGATACCACGGCCCCGCCCCGGGTCAACAGCTCCAGGCAGGAGGCGATGACAGGGGCGGAACCTACCGCCTCCACGGCATAGTCCACGCCGTCACCTGCGGCATCTGCTATGAGCCTGCCAGCGTCCTGGGGAGTGCCCGCTGCGGTGGCACCGCAGTCCAGGGCCAGCTGGTGTTTGGCCTGGTTGGGATCAATGGCGATGATCGAAGCGGCACCCGCTATACGGGCGGCCATGACTGCCGAAAGGCCCACAGCGCCTAGGCCAAAGACCGCAACGGAATCACCGCCGTTGGCCTGTGCCGTATTGAAGACCGCCCCCATTCCCGTCAGTACCGCGCAGCCAAACATCGCGGCAACTGTGTCCGGGATATTATCGTCAATCACCACTGCCGATTCCCGTGCCACCACCGCGTAGTCTGCGAAGGCGGAAACGCCAAGGTGGTGGTTGATCCGCTCCCCCGACGGGGTCCTGAGCAGCGCTTCGCCGTGCAACAGGTCGCCGGAGCCGTTGACTTCGGCAGCACGGTGGCACAGGGCAGGCCTTCCTGCCCGGCAGGCGCGGCAGGCACCGCAGCTTGGCACGAAGACCAGCACCACATGGTCGCCCACAGAAACGTCAGCCACTCCCCTCCCCACTGAGACCACCCGGCCCACCGCCTCATGCCCAAGCGCCATGGGCAGGGGCCTGACGCGCGAACCGTCCACCACGGACAGGTCCGAGTGGCACAGGCTCGAATAGGTGATGGCAATTCCCAGCTCCCCAGTCCGTGGGTCGGGCCGTTCCAGCTCCTCCACCAGCAGGGGGCGCGCCTCGGAATAACTGGTTCCCGCAGGAACGGTGTTGTAAAGGACAGCGGCTCGCATGGGGTTCCTTGGTGTGAAGGGGTTTGGGCGTGCAGCTGCCCGGCCCGTGATCCGGATCCGGGCAGCTGCACTCGATGGTGCGGCCTGGCGCCGTGCTACTTTTTGCTGGCGGCCAGGAGGTCCGCGGTGCCCTTGGCGTCCGCAGCATCAACATCGTGCAGCGAGATGCCCTTTGTCTCCTTGAGGAAGAGCACGGAAACGGCCGTGACGATGCAGGCAGCAAGCAGGTACAGGGCAACCGGGAGAGACGACTTAAAGTTGCTTAGCAGGGCGGTGGCGATGATCGGTGCCAGCGAGCCGGCAACGATCGAGGTCACCTGGTAACCGAGTGACACGCCGGAGTAACGCATCCGGGTGGGGAACATCTCGGCCATGATGGACGGCTGGCCGGCGTACATCAGCGCGTGGAAGAGCAGGCCGATGATGATGGCGGCCAGAATCACCACGTCGTTGGCCGTGTCCATCATGGGGAAAGCGAAGAAGCCCCAGGTTCCACCAAGAATGGCGCCCGCCATGTACACCGGCCGCCGGCCGAAGGCGTCGGAAAGCTTGCCCACCAGCGGGATTGCACAGAAGTGGATGAAGTGCGCCACCAGCAGCAGGAGCAGAATCCGAGAGGTGTCCGTCTGGACCACGACCTTCAGGTAGGTGATGGAGAAGGTGACCACCAGGTAGTACAGGATGTTTTCGGCGAACCGCAGGCCCATGGCGGTGAAGACACCCCGGGGGTAGCGGCGGAAGACTTCGGCAACGCCGTACCCCTTCTTTTCAGCGGCGACTTCTTTGCGGGCCTCGATAAAGATCGGAGCGTCCTGGACCTTGGTGCGGATGTAGTAGCCGATGATCACGATGACTGCAGACAGCCAGAACGCCACGCGCCAGCCCCAGCCGAGGAAGGCTTCCTGGGACAGGGTGGCGGACAGGGTGAACAGCACGCCCGTGGCCAGCAGGTTGCCCACCGGGACCGCTGACTGGGGCCAGCTGGACCAGAAGCCGCGCGAGTGGCTGGGGCTGTGCTCTGCCACCAGCAGTACCGCGCCGCCCCATTCGCCGCCGACGGCGAATCCCTGCACGAAACGCAGGAAGACCAGCAGCGCCGGCGCCCAGTAGCCGATTTCGGCGAAGGTGGGCAGGCAACCCATGAGGAACGTGGCAACGCCTACCATGATGATGCTCAGCTGGAGGAGTTGCTTGCGGCCGAACTTGTCGCCGAAGTGGCCGAAGACAATTCCACCGATGGGCCGGGCAACGAAACCTACGGCGTAGGTGACGAAAGCGGCAATGATGCCGTCCAGTTCCGTGCCTGAATTGGGGAAGAACGTTTTACCGAACACAAGGGTGGCGGCAGATGCGTAGAGGAAGAACTCATACCATTCGACCACCGTGCCGGCCATCGAGGCCGTCACGACTTTTTTCAGGCCTGCGGTTTTGACATCGGTTTCCTCGATCCGCCCTGCGGCGGAGTGTTCCGTGCTCATGAGTGACTCCTTTGGCGTCTCCGTCGACACCACATGGGGACCGGATAGCGGTTTTGTGTCGCTCGCCACAAAACCGCAGGGTTCACACGAGTATTGTCCGGGGACGCGCGGAGCTCAACGCCGAATACTGCAGAAAGCATCTGCGAAAATGCACATGCCGGGGACTCCGGCCCGTTTTGGCGCGTGGCGGGGGCGGCGACTCAGGGCAGGAGGTGCTCGCGGAGCTGGTTCCCGAGCTGCCCTATTTCCGTGAGGAACCCGTCGTGGCCAATCGGCGCCTGGATAAGGTGCACGTTTACCTCTCCCGGCAGGGCCTGGGCCAGTTCGCGTGATTGGGACGGGAAGTAGAGCCGGTCCGAGTCTACGGCGGCAATGAAGAAGCGCGCGCTCGAGCGGGCCAGCGTCTCCGGAAGCGTGCCGCGTCCCCGGCAGATGTCATGGCTCATGAGAGCCTCGGTGATGGCGATATAGCTGTTGGCGTCGAACCTCTGGACCAGTTTGGTCCCCTGATGGTCCAGGTAGCTTTCCACCTGGTAGCGGCCACGTGTTCCCAGGCTGCCCGCCTGCAACGGTGATTCCGGGGCCTGCGCGGCACGCCCGAACCTGCCCTCCAGTTCTGCCGCCGAGCGGTAGGTGATGTGGGCAATCCGCCGTGCCAGAGCCAGCCCGTCCTCGGGACAGGGACCCCCGTAGTAGTCGCCGCCGTTAAAGTTGGCATCCTGGCGGATGGCGAGGGTCTGGGCCTGCGCGAAAGCAATCTGCTCGGCAGTGCTGGCGGCGCCCACCGAAATCACCGTGCAGCGCTGCACGCGTTCCGGGAAGGTGATGGCCCACTCCAAAGCCCGGGCACCGCCCATGGAACCGCCGAGCACGGCAAACCAGCTGTCGATACCCAGCTGGTCGGCAAGCCGGGCCTCCGCTGCCGTGCTGTCCCGCAGGGTTACCAGGGGAAACCTGGAGCCCCACGGTGTTCCGTCCGGAGCAGGCGACGACGGTCCGGTGGAGCCGTAGCAGCCACCCACCATGTTGATGGAGACCACGAAGAACTGGTCCGTATCCACCGGGGCGCCGGGGCCGGCCAACTGTTCCCACCAGCCGGCCTCGTCGGTATCGCCCCGGGTAACGTGGGTGCTGCCGGTCAGGGCGTGTTCAATGAGGACGGCGTTGCTGCCGTCCTCATTGAGGGTGCCCCAGGTTTCGTACGCCAAGACCACGTCCGGCAGGTAACCGCCCGCTTCGAGTTCCAGTCCGCCAATGGAGGCGTAACGGACAATCCCGTGTTCGGGAACGGTGGTACGGGCGACGGTTACCGTCATGGCAGGACCTCTTCTACGCGCTTGCCCGCCGTCGTATGACCGGCAGGCCAGGTCTTCACCCGGGGCACCCCACCGCGGAAGGAGGGTTGCCGGCCAGCAAGCCGGGGCTGTCACTGGCACTCATGACCTGGTTCGAGTGTACGAAACAGCCCCTGCCCGCCGCCAAGAGTGTGACTGGTTGTGACTTCCCCGGCTTGCTGCCCACCTGCCGCACCGGCCGCCGTCGTGCGTTGCTTCTGCAGGCGCCGTTTCTCCGGTCAGCTGCCTACTGCCTCCTTGGCGGCCCGGAACCCGGCTTCGAGGTCCGCAAGGATGTCATCGATGTGCTCAAGGCCGACGGAGAGGCGGACCAGCCCGGGAGTGACGCCGGCAACGGCCTGCTGTTCCGCCGAGAGCTGGCTGTGCGTGGTCGACGCCGGGTGGATGACCAGGGACCGTACGTCACCGATGTTTGCCACGTGGGAGTGGAGCTCCAGGGCGTCCACGAAGCGCTTGCCTGCCTCGGCGCCACCGGCAAGGTTGAAGGCCACGATGGCGCCGGTACCCCTGGGCCCATACTTCCGGCCCCGCTCAAACCAGGGGCTGGAGGGCAGTCCGGCGTAGGCGACGGATTCGACGTCGTCACGTGCTTCCAGCCAATTGGCCACTTCCAGGGCATTGGCCACATGCCGTTCCACGCGCAGGCTCAGAGTCTCCAGGCCCTGGGCAATCAGGAAGGCGTTGAAGGGCGAGACCGCTGAACCCAGGTCCCGCAGCAGCTGGACGCGGGCCTTGAGGATGTAGGACAGGTTGGCACCCAGGGCACCGCCCTCGCCCAGGTCCCGTGCATAGACCAGGCCGTTGTAGGTGGGGTCGGGGGTGTTGAAGCCCGGGAACTTCTCCGGGTCCTTGCCGAAATCGAAGTTGCCGGAGTCCACAATCACTCCGGCGATGGCTGCCCCGTGACCGCCCAGGTACTTGGTGGCTGAATGCACCACGATGTCCGCTCCCCACTCGAGCGGGCGGATCAGGTAGGGTGTGGACAGCGTGTTGTCCACGATCAGGGGAATGCCCGCTTCATGGGCGGTGCGGGAGACACCTTCGATGTCCAGGACGTCCTGCCGCGGGTTGGACACCACCTCGGCAAAGAAGAGTTTGGTGTTGGGCTGTACGGCGTCGCGCCACTGGTCCAGGCTGTCCGGATCCGCCACAAAGGTAACCGAGATGCCGAACTTCTTCAGGGTGTGTGCGAAGAGGTTGTAGGTGCCGCCGTAGAGGCTGGGGCTCGCCACAACATGGTCCCCCGCCTCCGCAATGTTCAGGACAGCGAAGGTCTCGGCGGCCTGGCCTGAGCTGAGCAGCAGGGCCCCCAGGCCGCCTTCCAGGCTGGCGATGCGCTGTTCCACAGCTTCCTGGGTGGGGTTGCCGATCCTGGTGTAGATCGGGGCCAGCTCAGCCAGGGCAAACCTGTTCGCAGCGCTCTCAGCACTGGGGAAAACAAAGGAAGTGGACTGGTAGATGGGAAGGGCACGGGCACCGGTAGCGGCATCCGGCTCCTGTCCGGCGTGGATCTGGCGGGTTTCGAAAGACCATCCGTTGGACAACTGAGGCTCCTTTGACATGGGCCCGGCATGCTCGGAGCACCACGGGCCGCGCTTGCTCTCCGGCCGTTGCCGGACAGCCAGGTCCTCACCCGGGGCACCCCACCGCGGATGGAGGGTTGCCGGCCAGCGAGCCGGGGCTTGGCGCTGGCGCTCATGACCTGAGGCCAGTGTAGGGACACAGCCTCCGCAACGGACAGGATTGTGACGAACATAGTCAGGACGGTGTCCGCCTGCATCGGGGGTTTGGGGGATAAAAAAGGGAAAATCCCAGTAAGGCTACCCTTAGCTGAGAGCCCGATCACAAAGTGCCAAGATGTTGGCATGCGCATGGATCACGTCTCTTACGCCTGTGAACAGGATGGCCTGGCGGCCACCACCGAACGTATTTCATCTGCCCTCGGCGTTGAGGCAGTGAAGGGCGGGGTGCACCCCCGGTTCGGGACCCGAAACATGATCATCCCGCTAGCGGGCCACAAGTACCTTGAAGTCGTGGAGGTCCTGGACCACCCGGCGTCGGACAAGGCACCGTTCGGGCAGGCGGTGCGCGCCCGCTCCGCGGCAGGTGGCGGCTGGATGGGCTGGTGCGTCGAGGTCGATGACCTGGCCCCCTTCGAGGAGCGGCTGGGCCGTTCCGCCGTCAATGGCAACCGGAAGTTCCCGGACGGCCGCGAACTGGTCTGGAAGCAGATTGGCATCCTGGGACTCATTGCAGACCCCCAGGTGCCGTACATGCTCAAGTGGGAAGGCGATCCGTCGCTGCACCCGTCCAACGCCTACCAAAGCAACATCAAGATGAGCTGCCTGACAATCGCCGGCTCCGCCTCCCGTGTCACGGAGTGGCTGGGCGAACCGGTGGAGAAGCCGCTCGAGGACGTCGCCGTGGAATGGGTAGCTCCGCACGGGACGCCCGGCATCCTGTCGGTCACCTTCGAAACCGCCAATGGAGCTGTCACCATCTGACGTAACCCGCGCCAGACTTTGGCCGCCATCGGCTTGTGACAACGACGTCACCTGCCGATGGCGGCCGAATCCATTTCTTGTCCCGGCCCATTCTTGCCCCGGCCGCTGGTCATGCCGCCGCCACCCCGGAATGTCATAACCTCCGGGGATCATTTGGGTATGGAATTGAACCCGGTGGTGGAGGCTGAGGCGGCCGTTGATGCTTCGGTCGCTGCGTTTATGGCTGCGCTGGCCGGGGGAGGTTCTGCCGTTTCCTGCGCAGCATCCGGTGGTGCTGGTTCTGATGCCGGCGGCGGTGAAGGCGATGGCGGTGACGGTCCTGGCCGGGGCGACGAAGGCGTTGAACGGGCCGCCCGCCACACCACATGAGGCCACGGCGCAGGACTGGAGCCTGGTGGCGGAGGTCGGGTGCGTACTAACCATCGGAAACCGGGCCGCCGCTGCTTTGCTGGCCGAAGCCCACGCCCTGACCACCTGCCTGCCCCGGTCATTGGCAGCGCTGCAGGCCGGGACGATGTCCTGGGCCCATGCCCGGGGCATGGTGGACCAGACCACCGGTATTGAGCCGGCGCGGCGGCGCTGAAGGCCCACTTCCCTTGACCCGGCGGCACCGGATGCGGCGCGCGGCTGCCCGGCGGGGGTCCTGGTCACCGTTCCGGTGTTCTCGCTCATGGGATTGACCGATGAACCGGCGCAACTGGACGGGTTCGGCCCGATCCCGCCGTCAATGGCACGGCAACTCGTCGCCAACGGGGCAGACTCGTTCCACCGGGTCCTGGTGGAACCGCGGGACAGTGCACCGCTGGAAATCGGCCGCACAAGCTACCGGGTCACCAAGGCAAGGCGGAACTGGGTCAGCATGCGGGACGGCACATGCCCCTTCCCGGCTGCAACAACAACTCCCTGGATAACGAGGCAGACCACATCCTCGCTTGGCACCAGGGCGGCACCACCGGGATTGCCTGTGCCCAATCGCCTTGCACCAGTACGCCACGCGTCCCGGTGATTGTCGTGCCGCGCCCCCTAGCCCAGCCCCACCGCCCTGCCGAAGAGGCTGAAACCAACGAACGCCACGATGTCCAGCAGTGCATGGGCAATGACCAGCGGCATCACCCGCTTTGTCTTGGTGTAGAGCCAGGCGAAGACCACTCCCATCACCACGTTCCCCACAAAGGGGCCGAACCCCTGGTAGAGGTGGTAGGTCCCCCGGAGCAGGGAGCTCACCATGATGGAGAGCGGGACACTCCAGCCAAATTTTCCGAACCTGTCGAGGAGGTAACCCACCACGATGACTTCCTCCACCACGGCATGGCGGATGGCGGACAGGATCAGTACCGGCACCGTCCACCAGTAGGCGTCAAGCTCACTGGGAATGATGGCCGTGGTGATTCCCAGCGCCCTTCCGGCGGCATAGAGGCCGAGGGACGGGACCCCGATCAGGGCAGCCAACCCCAGCCCCTGAAGCAAGTCCGTGCCGGGGCGCTCGAAATTGAAACCGAGCTTCCTGAACGCCGAACCTGCGTTGCTGCCGTCAAGGCCGCCGGCCTGCCTGTGGTCCGTAAGGAAGTAGATCACCAGCAGCACCGGCACCAGGGCGAAGATGATATCCAGCAGCTGGTAGGTCAGGTCGAAGTATTCCCTGGTGCTCTGTGAGCGGTTAAGGGTGGAGGTGCCTTCGGCCAGCGGAGCCCGCGTCATCTTGTCCATAAGCTGCACCACCGAGTACACGGCGGACTGGCCAAGGGACAAACCCAGGACGATCCAGACTTCTATCCGCAGGCGGCGGCGCGAGGGAACCAGCATGTACCCATCTTGCCCGGAGTTGCTGGATGCGGGCTGCAGCTAGCCTGCGGCCACGATCACTTCGGTGCCGTTGGCCTCGAACGCTGCCTTGTCCCGCGCCGATATACCCGAGTCCGTAATCAGCCGGGTGAAGTTGTAGCCGTGCATGGTAGCGAAGGCACGAACCCCCACCTTGGAGGAATCGGCCAGGACATAGGAGACCCGGGCACGGCTTGCAAGCAGTGCATTCACTGAGGCTTCCCCTTCCCCGGTGTTGGTCGGGCCAACCTCGGGATCGATTCCGTTGACCCCGATGAAGGCGATGTCCAACACCACCTTCTGCATGATGATGTCCGTGTAGGGGCCCACCAGTTCGTAGGAGCGCGGGTTGAGGATGCCGCCGGTGACCATCACTTTGATGTTGGGCCGTACGGCCAGCTGCCCGGCAATGTTGATCGCGTTGGTCACCACGGTGAGGGTTGGCTGGTTGGACGGTGCGTTCAGGTCTTCGCGGGTGGCCAGGATCTGCGCCAGCACGGTGCTGGTGGTGCCGCCGCAGAGGCCGATCACGGCACCGGGGGCAATCAGGTCGGACGCTGCCTGGGCAATCTGCTGTTTGGCTTCGGCGTGGTCGTCGCGGTTGTACCGGCCGGGGAGGTCGTAGGCCAACGCCCCCGTGGTGGCCCCGCCCCGGGTCCTGGTAAGCAGGCGCCGCTTTGCCAGGCTGTCCAGGTCCCGCCGTGCCGTGGCCGGGGATACTTTGAGCGTGCTGACAATCTCTTCGACCTCTACCTGGCCGGTCTTGGCGAGGAGGTCAAGGATTGCGGTCAGGCGGTCGGTGCGGGTCATGCTGGTCCTCCAAGGTACTGCCGCCACCAGCCTCGATGACGCTTTTTGATAATAACAGAACCCTTTTAATCAAAAAGCGTCAACTGTGGGAAGGGAAGCTACCGCGCTCTCTTGCCGGCCCGCCATACAGCGTACGTCAGGGGCATGCCCGGGCGGTACGCGAGATGGGTGGCGGACGGTGCGTTGAGCAGGTGTAGGTCCGCCCGGTGGCCGACGGCCACGGAACCCACCGCCCTTTCGCCGTCGGCGTCGATCCCGGTCTCCCTGTGCAATGCGAGTGCGCCGCCGTACGTGGCAGCGCGGACCGCTTCATGGACGCTGAGACGCATCTGCAGAACGGCGGTAGCTACGCAAAAGGCCATCGAACTGGTGTAGGACGTTCCGGGGTTGCAGTTGGAGGCGAGCGCCACCTGGACGCCGGCGTCCAGGAGGCTCCGTGCCGGGGCGAGCGGCTGCCTGGTGGAAAGGTCGCAGGCCGGCAGGCAGGTCGCCACCGTGCCCCGGATGCCCGTTCCTGTGGCGGGGTCCCACCCCCGCCAAGTGCCGGCCAGCGCTTCAACATCAGCGTCCGCAAGGTGATTCACGTGGTCCACGCTCGCGGCGCCCAGTTCCACCGCGAGCTGCACGCCCGGCCCTTCGCCGAGCTGGTTTCCGTGCACGCGCAACCCCAGTCCGGCCTCCCGGCAGGCCAGCAGGACGCGGCGCGACTGTTCGGCGTTGAAAGCCCCTTCCTCGCAAAACACGTCGGCCCACTGCACATAGGGGCTGACCGACGCCAGCATCGGACCGCACACAAGGTCGGTGTAGTCGTCCGGGTCCTGCCCGGCCGGGACCAGGTGCGCCCCGAGGTAGGTGACCTGGTCTGCCACCGTGGAGGCGATGCGAGCGCTCGTGGCTTCGTGTTCGACGTCCAGCCCATAACCGGTCTTCGTCTCGAGGTAAGTGGTTCCCTGGGAGACGGCTTCATCCACCCGGGCCAGGGCCAGTCGGGTGAGGTCGAAGTCGGACGTGGCCCGGGTGGCGTTCACGGTCACCGCTATGCCCCCGGCGGAGTAGGACTCTCCTGCCATCCGCGCTTCAAACTCCGCCGTCCTGTCACCGGCGAACAGCAGGTGGGTGTGGGAGTCAACCCAGCCCGGCAGCATGGCACGGCCGCCGGCGTCGACGGCGTCATCCGCGGCAGGAGCGTGCGCGGCGGCACCGATCCACGATATCCGTTCCCCCTCGATCACCACGGCGGCATCCTTGAGGACCCTGTGCTCCAGGTCTTGCGTCATCAGCTCGGCGATGTTGGTGATCAGCGTACTCATGAGGCCATTCTTCAGCGCCGGACGGACCAGCGGGCGGCCGCCAGCGCCTGAACTGTCCGGGATGCCGGACCCACCCCGACCGCTGCCGAAGCATCCGGCTGGCCCAGTTCGGCAAGAATCTGGTGAGCCGCCAACTCCGCCATCGCGGAGGAGGTCTGGAAGCCGTAACCCCCCTGGCCGGCAAGCCAGTAGAAACCGGAAGCTTCGGCGTCGAATCCGGCCACCGGGACCCCGTCGGCCGCTTCCGTCCGCAGCCCCGTCCAAGCCTTTCGGATCTCCCTGATCCCCAGCGTGGTCACCCTGTTCAACCTGGCCACCAGACGCTCCACGTCCCCCGGCCTGGGCCGTGCGTCCTCGGGTCCGCTGGGCTCCGATTCGGAGGGCGAGATGAGCACGTCGGCGCCTTCGCGCCGGAAGTAGAACGTATTGTCCGCTGCCGCCACCATGGGGCTTTGCTCAGGCAGGGGGTGCTCGACGGCGGCAATCGCAACCGTGCGCCGGTATGGCTGCAGTCCCAGCTTCTCCACCCCGCTGATGACCGCGAGTTCATCCGCCCAGGCTCCAGCCGCATTGACCATAACGGCCGCCTCGAATGCCTCCGTACCTGCGCCGACCTGCCAGCCTGAGCCAAGGCGTTGTGCGGAATGCACCCGTGCTCCAGTGATGATGTCCACGCCTGCGTCCACCGCCCGCCGCCGGTGGTTGGACAGCAGCAGCGGAGCATTGCAGCCGAAGGATCCAGTGTCCAGCCCCGCGGCGGCGACGGAACCCGGTACCAGCACGGGGCAGAGCTCCAGCGCCTCCGCGGGGGTGATCGCCCTCATGTGTCCACTGGCCTCCGCGGCCACCCCGTCCTCGCTGCCAATGAGCATGAAGCTGCGGGGCGTGAGCACCGGCTCCGGCAATTCGGCGTCCCGGGCGGCGATCAGCTCGAGGGTCCTGACGGTCAGTTCCTGCACCACCGGCGGCCCGTAACTGGGGATCAGCTGCCGGGCCGAGCGGGACGACGTGTGGTACGAAAGTTCCTGCTCCGCCTCCACCAGGGCCACGCTGCACCTGCCCGCCAGTTCGGAGGCCAGGGACAGGCCGGCTATGCCGCCGCCCACAATCAGGACATCGTAGTGTTCTGCCATGCGTTCATCCTCGCAGAACTGTGGGATGCAGAGTTATGGTCCGCTGTGGCTGACCTCAGGCTGCCGTCTCGGCGCGGCTGGCGACGAAGGCACGCACGCACGCTTCGACGTCGTCGGCTGAATGCGCGGCCGAAAGCTGCACCCGGATCCGAGCGGCACCGCGCGGAACCACTGGGAAGCTGAAGGCGGTAACGAACACGCCGTGCCGGAGCATCCTGTCCGCCACCTTCGCGGCCATGACCGCATCGCCGAACATCACGGGAACAATAGCGTGTTCACCTGGCAGGAGGTCAAAGCCCTCCTCCATCATGCGGCGGCGGAACAGCGCGGCGTTCTCGAAGAGCCTCCGCCGCAGGTCGCCCGAGGTCTCCACCAGGTCCAGCGCCTTGATGGTGGCCGCCACGATGGCCGGTGCGACGGAGTTTGAGAACAGGTAGGGACGGGCCTTCTGCCGGAGCATGGCAACGATTTCCGCCCGCCCTGACACGTAGCCGCCCGATGCTCCCCCGAGCGCCTTGCCGAAGGTCCCGGTGTAGATGTCCACCCGGTCCGGGACGCCGGCATGTTCCGGGGTGCCGGCACCGGTGGGGCCCATGAACCCGACGGCGTGGGAGTCATCCACCATTACCAGGGCGTCATGCTTTTCGGCGAGGTCGCAGATCGCCTCCAGCGGGGCAAGGTACCCGTCCATCGAGAACACGCCGTCGGTGACGATGATCTTGCGCCGGGCGTCCTTGGCTTCCACGAGCCTGGCTTCCAGGTCAGCCATGTCCTGGTTGGCGTAGCGGTACCGCTGCGCCTTGCAGAGCCTGATGCCGTCGATGATCGAGGCATGGTTCAGGGCGTCCGAAATAACGACGTCTTCCGCGCCGAAAAGGGATTCGAATACCCCTCCGTTCGCATCGAAGCAGCTGGAGAACAGAATGGTGTCCTCGGTGCCCAGGAACCGGGAGACCCGGGCTTCGAGTTCCAGGTGCAGGTCCTGGGTGCCGCAGATGAACCGCACACTGGCCATACCGAAACCGCGCTCATCCATCGCCTCCTTGGCAGCACTGATGATTTCAGGGTGGTCCGCCAAGCCCAGGTAGTTGTTGGCGCAGAAGTTCAGGACATCGGCACCTGGCTGGCCAATGATGCCTGCCCGGATGTGGCTTGACTGCGGCGAGTTGATGCTGCGTTCCGCCTTGAAAAGGCCGGCGGCGCGGATTTCCTCGAGCTCGCTGCCCAGCTGGTCCTTCATTGAGGTGTACATGGTGTTCCTTAGAGTTGGGTCCAGTCGAGTACTACTTTGCCGCCCATGCCGCTGCGGGCAAGGTTGAAACCCTTTTCCCACTGGGCGGCGGGGAGCGGGTCCGTGACGACCGCGGAGATGCCCGCGTGCAGCACGGGGTTGGAGGACAGCATGGCGCTCATGGCGTACCAGGTCTCATACATCTCCCGGCCGTAAATTCCTTTGAGCGTGAGCATATGGGTGACCACTTTGCCCCAGTCGATGGTGATCTCCTGGCTCGGCAGGCCCAGCATGGCGATCCGGCCCCCGTGGTTCATATTGTCAATCATCTCGGGAAGGGCCGAGGGATGACCGGACATTTCCATGCCGATGTCAAAGCCTTCGCGCATGCCCAGTTCCAACTGGGCATCGCGGACGCGCGTGGTGGAGACGTCGATGGCGAGGTCCGCACCGAGCTTCCGTGCCAGCTCAAGGCGTGGCCGGGAAACGTCCGTGATGACGATCTTGCGGGCTCCGGCATGGCGGGCGACGGCGATGGCCATCAGGCCGATCGGTCCCGCACCCGTGATCAGGACGTCCTCGCCGACCAGCGGGAAACTCAGGGCCGTGTGCACGGCGTTGCCGAACGGATCGAAGATGGCGCCTAGCTCCGGCGTGACGGACGGGTCATGGTGGACCCAGGCGTTGGTTTCCGGAATCACCACGTATTCTGCGAAGGCGCCGTCACGCTGGACGCCCACGCTGACTGTGTGGATGCACATCTGCCGGCGGCCGGCCCGGCAATTCCGGCAGATCCCGCAGACCACGTGGCCTTCGCCGGAGACCCGGTCGCCCACCTTGACGTCACGGACGTCCTCTCCCACCTCCACCACTTCGCCGTAGAACTCGTGCCCTGGAATGAGGGGAGCTGCGATGATCCCCTGTGCCCAGGAATCCCAGGACTGGATATGCAGGTCCGTGCCGCAGATTCCGGTGGTCATTACCCGGATTTTCACCTCAGCGGGGCCTGCCGCGGGTTCCGGGCGGTCCACCAGTTCGAACCCTGACTGTGGGCCGGGTTTGTACAAAGCCTTCATCGGCTTCCTTACTCTTGTCTGTTGCCGGCATGGTCTGCCCTCCCCATTACAGCGAGGAAGAAGCTTTAGCACAACAGCGAAAAACTCAATCATCGATGTAGCAAAGCTAATGCGTAAACTGGCCTGATGGAGATTCATCAGCTCGAGATCCTGCGTGAACTGGGCGCCCTGGGCAGCGTCAAAGCCGTGGCCGACACCCTCATGGTCACCCCCTCCGCTGTATCCCAGCAGCTCGCCCTGCTGCAGCGGAAAGTGGAGGTGCCGCTGACCCGGAAGGAGGGCCGCAACCTGGTGCTGACCGAGGCAGGCCAGGTTCTGGCAGACGCCGGAGCCGCCGTCGTCAGTGCCATGGCCGATGCCAGGGGTGCCATTGGGAACTATCACGGCTCCGCAGGCGGCAGGGTGACGTTGTGCGGATTCCACAGTGCCGGGCAGGCGGTGTTCGCCAAGCTGGCCAAGGTCCTCGATGCGCCCGGACAGCCCCGGGTTGAGCTCTCGGATGAAGACGTGGCCCAGCAGGATTTTCCGGCGTTAACGGCCAGGTATGACGTGGTGCTTGCGCACCGGATGGATCACAGCCCCCGCTGGCCGGAGGAACGCGTCACAGTACTGCCGTTGCTGCACGAGCCCCTGGACGTAGCCCTTCCCGCCGGCCACCCGCTGGCCGCGAAGCCCGCGCTGACAGCGGACGACGTCGGCGGCGAGGCCTGGGTGACCAGCCACACCGGCTACTCCCCCGCTGATGTGCTCTCCGCCGTCGCCGCCGTTTCCAGCCGGCAGCCGAATATCGTGCATCGGATCAACGACTACTCCACGGTTGCGGCACTTGTGGCCACCGGCGGCGTGGTGGGCCTGCTGCCGAGGTACACCGCCAGCCCCGTGCTTAATCCGGATATCGTGCTGCGGCCGCTCGAGGGAATCAGCACCCGGCGCCGGATCGACCTGCTGGCCCGCCCGGAGAACCTGAAGCGCCGGTCGGTCACGATAGTGTGCGAGGCGCTGCAGGACATCATGGCCGGGCTGGTGAAGCAGGGCTGAGCGCTGCCTACCTGCCGTGCCCTTCGCCGTGGCCAGGACCGTCACCGGCGCCCTCCACGATCCGCTCAGCGGTTAGCTGGTCCCCCGCTTTCACCCCGGAGACGCGCACGGTGTCATCGGCGGCAATGTCCGCGATGGTGCCCTCGGAGTGCCCAAGCCGCTTGCCGCCGTCGGGTACCGCCAATTGGCTTTCCGCTGCGGGGGCAGCAACCTGCGTGATCCTGGTTTCGGCGTTGACGCCATAGGTCTGCGAGTATCCATCCTCGCTCCTGACGGTGATGGCGGTGCCGCTGACAGACTCCACCGTTCCACGCTGGCTCAGCTCGGTCGCGAACGTCCCGTCAGCTTTCTTGACCACACTCTCGCTGTGCAGATGCTGCCGACGCTGCGACTTGTCAGGTTTGTCCTGGCCCGGTTTACTCTGCCCCGGCGCCTTGTCCGATTTGCCCGGGCTCTCCTTCGCTGGAGAGGACGACGGCGGCTGGGGCCACGGCGGGTTACCCGCCGACCAGGCGAATGCCGACCCTGTCCCGGTCAAGGCGAGTGCGACGGCCCACGTGAGCAGGGCTTTGCGCATGCGCGGCTGGTCCTTCAGTGGCATCGCGGTCCCCTTCGCGTGGTTGGCCGGGACCGCCCCATGCCATCCGGTCCCGTGCGGTCAAGTGTAGGACCGGGACGCGCCCGTGAACATAAGTACTTTTCCACCGCAAGAACCTGAGTACTTGCGGCGCCAACCTGAGTACTTAAAGCCCAACTGGGTCGCAGTTAGCGTCCTTAAAACGCGGTTTCGCGACGTTATCTGCGACCCAGTTGGGTGCGGAAGAGCTAGACGGTGACGCCCAGCTTTTCCAGGATCAGCTCGCGGACCCGGCCGGCGTCGGCCTGCCCGCGGGTGGCCTTCATGACCCCGCCCACGATGGCGCCAACGGCCTGGACCTTGCCGTTGCGGATCTTGTCAGCAACGCCGGGCTGGGCAGCCAGTGCAGCGTCGATGGCCTCGAGCAGGGGTCCGTCGTCGGAGACCACGGCCAGGCCGCGCTTTTCCACGATCTCCGCCGGGCTGCCTTCGCCGGCGAGGACGCCGTCCAGCACCTGGGACGCCATCTTGTTGTTGATTTTGCCATCCTCCACCATGCCGGCGAGCTCCACGATGGTGGCAGGCTGGACACCCAGCTGGCCGGGGTCCACGTCGGCAGCCTTGGCACGGCCAACGATTTCGCCCATCCACCACTTGCGCGCAATTGAAGCGGAAGCACCGGCGGCGATGGTTTCCTCGATCTCGTCCATGACGCCGGCGTTCACCACGTCGCGGAATTCGAGGTCGGAGTAGCCCCAGTCGCCCTGGAGCCGCTTGCGGCGGGCGGCCGGCGGTTCGGGCAGGGTGGCCCGGAGTTCCTCCACCCATTCGCGCGACGGCACCACCGGAACCAGGTCCGGTTCCGGGAAGTAGCGGTAGTCGTCGGCGTCGGACTTGGGCCGGCCAGAGGTGGTGGTACGGGTGTCCTCGTGCCAGTGCCGCGTCTCCTGCACCACGGGGTTGCCGGCGTCCAGGACGGCGGCATGGCGCTGGATCTCGTAGCGGACGGCGTGTTCGACGGCGCGCAGCGAGTTCACGTTCTTGGTTTCGGACCGGATGCCGAACCGTTCACGGCCGTGCGGACGGAGTGACACGTTGGCATCGCACCGCACGTTGCCGCGTTCCATCCGGGCATCGGAGACACCGAGGTTCTTGACGATCTCACGGATGGCAGCCACATAGGCTTTGGCCAGCTCAGGCGCGCGGGAACCGGCACCTTCGATGGGCTTGGTGACGATTTCCACCAGCGGGACGCCGGCGCGGTTATAGTCCACCAGGGAGAAGTCGGCGCCGTGGATCCGGCCGGTGGCGCCGCCCATGTGGGTCAGCTTCCCGGCATCCTCTTCCATGTGGGCGCGCTCGATTTCCACCCGGAACACGGTCCCGTCGGACAGCTCGATATCCAGGTAGCCGTCGTATGCGATGGGTTCGTCGTACTGGGACGTCTGGAAGTTCTTGGGGGTGTCCGGGTAGAAGTAGTTCTTCCGGGCGAACCGGCAGCTCTCGGCGATCTTGCAGTTGAGGGCAAGACCGATTTTGATGGAGGACTCTACGGCCGTTTTGTTGACCACCGGCAGGACGCCCGGCATGCCGAGGTCCACCTCGTTGACGTTGGTGTTGGGCTCGTCACCGAAGACGTTCGGCGCAGAGGAGAACATCTTCGTCCTGGTGTTGAGCTCCACGTGGACCTCGAAGCCCAGGACGGGATCGTACTTCTCCATGGCCTCTTCGAAGCTCAGGATTGCGTCAGTGTTCATTATTTTGCCTCCTGGCTTCCAACAAGGGTTTCGACAGGCCCGGCCACCGCGGCGGCCAGGTCCGGGGCGCTCTGCAGCAGCGGGCCGCCCCACTTGGCTTCCAGCAGCGACTCCAGCACGGCGCCCACCCGGTACAGGCGGGCGTCCTCCTTGGCCGGGGCCAGCAGCTGGATACCTACGGGCAGCCCGTCCTCGTCCGCCAGGCCGCCGGGCAGGGACAGCCCCGGAACGCCGGCCAGGTTGGCGGGAATGGTGGCGACGTCATTGAGGTACATCGCCATCGGATCATCCAGCTTCTCGCCAAGCGGGAACGCCGTGGTGGGGGCGGTGGGCGAAATCAGGACGTCGGCCACTGTGAAGGCCGCCTCGAAGTCGCGCTGCACCAGGGTGCGGACCTTCTGGGCCGAGCCGTAGTAGGCGTCGTAGTAGCCGGCGCTCAGGGCATAGGTGCCCAGGATGATGCGGCGCTTGACCTCATCGCCGAAGCCGGCGGCGCGGGTGGCACCCATGACGCGTTCGATGGTCATGGGGCCCTCTTCGGGGAGGACGCGCAGGCCGTAGCGGACGCCGTCGAACTTGGCCAGGTTAGAGGACGCCTCGGAGGGCATGATCAGGTAGTAGGCCCCCAGGGCGTACTGGAAGTTGGGGCAGGAAACCTCAACGATTTCCGCACCTGCCTCCTTGAGGAGCTCCAGGGCATCCCGGAAGCGGTTCTCCACGCCGGCCTGGTAGCCCTCCCCGTGCAGCTCCTTGATGATGCCGATCCGCAGGCCCTCGACGTTACCGGTTTTCGCAGCCGCAACCAGGTCGGCCAGCGGATCGGGCAGGGAGGTGGAGTCGCGGGGGTCATGCCCGCCGATGACCTGGTGCAGGAGCGCGGAGTCCAGGACGGTCCGGGATACCGGGCCGATCTGGTCCAGGGACGAGGCCATGGCGATGGCGCCGTAACGGGACACGCTGCCGTAGGTGGGCTTGACGCCGACCGTGCCGGTGACGGCGCCCGGCTGCCGGATGGATCCGCCGGTGTCTGTGCCCAGGGCGAGCGGAGCCTCGAAGGCTGCGACGGCGGCAGCGGAACCGCCGCCGGACCCGCCGGGGATCCGGTCCAGGTCCCAGGGGTTGCGGGTGGGGCCGTAGGCGGAGTGCTCGGTGGAGGAGCCCATGGCGAACTCGTCCAGGTTGGTCTTGCCCAGGATGGGCATCTTGGCTGCCCGCAGGCGCTCCACGACGGTGGCGTCGTAGGGGCTGTGCCAGCCCTCAAGGATCTTCGAGCCGGCCGTGGTGGGCTGGCCGATGGTGACGATCAGGTCCTTCACGGCGATGGGAACACCGGCGAGGATATGGAGTGCTTCGGCCTCGGCGCCGCCTGCTGCACGGATAGCGTCCACTTCGGCGGCAACGGCGAGCGCCTCCTCGGCGTTGACGTGCAGGAAGGCGTTGATGCCGCGTTCGCCGCCGTCCACCTCGGCAATCCGGTCCAGGTATGCCTGGGTGGCTTCTACGGAGGTGACCTCGCCGGCGGCCAGCTTTTCAGCCAGCGCGGCGGCGGAGAGGCGGATCAGTTCGTTGGTTTCAGTCATGTGCTTATGCCTCATCCAGAATGGCCGGGACCTTGAATCGGTTGTCTTCGGAATCCGGCGCACCGGACAGCGCCTGCTCCGCGGTGAAGGTGTGGCCCACGACGTCATCGCGGAACACGTTCGTCAGCGGCATGGGGTGGGACGTTGCCGGCACGTCGTCGCCGGCGGCCTGACTGACGGATTTGACCGAATCAACGATGACGGCGAGTTCTCCGGCCATCCTGTCCAGCTCTTGAGCACTCATCTCAATGTGAGCGAGCCGCGCGAGGTGCGCGACGTCGTCACGGTTGATCGCAGCCATGGATCTCCCCTGCAAAGTTCGGATTGGTTTCCGATCCATTCTAGTGGGGAAACAAAGATGCCCGTCTGACGACCCCCAGCGGGCGTCAGACGGGCACCTTTATGCCGGGGTCCCGGCCAGGGGCAGGGACCACAGGCAGCTACAGACTAACCGATACCGATGGCTCCAGTCAGCATGCCGACTCCCAGCATGACCAGGGACACTACTGCACTGCGCCACAGGACCTTTTTGTGGTGGTCGCCGAGGTCAACCTTGGCCAGTGACACCAGGAGCAGGATGGCGGGAACCAGCGGGCTCTGCATGTGGAACGGCTGGCCCGTGATGGAGGCGCGGGCCATCTCGGCAGCGCTGATTCCGTAGTGGCCGGCGGTTTCGCTCAGGACGGGAAGCACGCCGAAGTAGAAGGCGTCATTGCTCATGAAGAACGTCATGGGGATGCTCAGGACGCCGGTGATGACTGCCAGGAAGGGGCCCATGCTGGAGGGGATGATCTGGACCAGCCATGCGGACATTGCTTCCACCATGCCCGTGCCGGTGAGGACACCGGTCAGGACTGCTGCCGCCATCACCATGCTGACCACTGCAACGATGGACGGGGCGTGGGCCACAAGCTGGGTGCCCTGGTCCTTGACATTGGGGAAGTTCACCAGCAGGGCGATGGCGGAACCCACCATGAAGACGTACGGCAGGGGCACGAGATCGGCGATGAGCATGCCCATGACCGCCACCGTCAGGGCCAGGTTGAACCAGAACAGCTTGGGGCGCAGGGTACTGCGGTTGGGATCCAGGGCAGTGTCCGCCATGGCAGTGTCGCTGTCGTCCACCGGCTCTTCGGGACGGTCCAGCACGGCCACGGAGGAACCGTCCGGGGAAAGGCCGCCGACGGCGGGGGCTGCTCCGCCGGGGTTGGAGCCTCTACGTCCGCGTCCCGTTCCGGTGCCGCCGGCGGGAGCGCCGCCGTCGAACGCTTCAGCGGTATCCGGCACGCCCCAGATCTCGGGCAGGGTGGCGCGGAGGCGGTTGCGCTCCTGGATGCCGAGCAGCCAGGCGAAGGCGAGAACCACGGCGACGCCGGCGATCAGCGACGGGAGCATGGGAACGAAGACGTCGTTCACATCAATTTCCAGGGCGGTGGCCGCACGGGCCGTGGGGCCGCCCCAGGGAACGATGTTCATGGTGCCGTTGGCGAGGCCGGCCACGCAGGTGAGGACCACCGGGCTCATCTTGAGCCGCAGGTAGATCGGCAGCATGGCTGCGGTGGTGAGGATGAAGGTGGTGGAACCGTCACCGTCCAGGGACACGGCGGCAGCCAGCAGGGCGGTGCCCAGGACCACCTTGGCGGGGTCGTTTCCCAGCTTGCGGAGGATGAACTTCACCAGGGGGTCAAAGAGCCCGACGTCGATCATCAGCCCGAAGTAGATGATGGCGAACATCAGCAGGGCTGCGGTGGAGGTCATGGATTTCATGGAATCCAGAACCATGTCGCCCATACCGAGGCCGGCACCGGCGAAAAGTCCGAAAACGGTGGGGACGATGATCAGCGCCAGTACTGGCGTCAACTTTTTCGTCATGATCAGCACCATGAATACCGCGATCATGGCGAATCCAAGTATTACCAGCACAGCCGGCTCCTTCTTGTGAACGGCACCACAGCGTTGTGATGCGTGCTACAGACTTTAGGGTGGCCGCGGTCACGGCCGTGCCTTTGGCTCAATTGATTGGCATACTGCTTATTGGGAGCATTTTGCTCATTCTGCTCACGCGCTTACTGCCGTGCTTTCCGACCCCTGCCTCCACTGGGCAGCATCACTTCAAGGAGGATCATGCAGCGTTCCGCGCCCCGCCGGCCGTTACGGTTCTCCACGCAGACCCTGCTGCTGCAGCTGTCGGTGGTTTTGCTCGTTGTGCTGTTCAGCGCGGCTGTCCACGCGTGGCTGACCTACGACCGGGTGGGCAGTGAAGCGGAGAACCAGGCGCTGACCCTTGCACGTACCGTGGCGTCGGACGCCTCCGTCCGGGCGGACGTGCTGGCCATCAGCCGGCAAACCGGGACTCCCCCGCCGTCACAGCTGGCCGTGGGGCCACTGATGGAAGCGGCGGAAGCTGCACGCATGCGTACCGGCGCACTGTTCGTGGTGATCACGGACGAGACCGGCCTGCGGCTGGCACATCCTGATCCGCAGCGGCTCGGCGAAAAGGTGAGCACCGACCCGTCCGAGGCCCTGGCCGGCCGGGAGGTCACCACCAGGAACACCGGAACCCTGGGGCCTTCAGCGGGTGCGAAGGTTCCCATCTACGCTCCGGACGGCACCACGGTGGTGGGTGAAGTCAGCGTGGGCTACTCCATGGAAACAGTGGGACAGAGCCTGGCCCGCGACATTGGCCCCGTTGCCGTCACGGCCGCCGGCGCGCTCCTGGCAGGTGTGGTGGGGTCATTCCTGCTGCGCCGCCGGCTGCAGCGGCTGACACTGGGACTGGAGCCTGAGGAGATCAGCACGCTCGTCCACGACCAGGTGGCCGTGCTGGAAGGCGTGGACGACGGCGTTATCGGCGTTTCGGCCGACGGCCGGATCAGCGTCTTCAACTCCGCGGCCCAGCGGCTCCTGGGCCTGCCGGACCTGGCCGGGAGCCGCTGGGAGGATGCGCCCGTACCGGATCAGTTGAAGTCCCTGACCCGTAAGGGACCCCTGCACAGCAATGACAGTGATCAGGGTGATGCGCTGGAACTCGTGGCCGGCGGACGGGTCCTGGTGGCTAACGCACGTAAGGCCCTGCACCGACGGGAGGACCTGGGCTGGGTGGTGATGCTCCGCGACAGGACAGAACTGCAGCAGCTCACCAACCAGTTGGACGCCGTGGGAACCATGTCCACGGCGCTGCGGGCCCAGCGCCACGAGTTCGCCAACCAGCTGCACACCATTGCCGGGTTCATGAGCATCGGCCAGCACCGGCAGGCCAGGGATTACCTGGCGCAGCTGGCGGCCACGGGCCCCCTGAAGTTCCCGGTGGACCAGGCCGAACTCCTCCAGGACCCGTACCTGCAGGCCTTCGTGGGTGCGAAAGGCGTTGAGGCTGACGAGCGGGGCGTGGCGCTGCGGATCGGCCCGGAGACCCTGGTCCGGGGGCAGGTTGCCGAAGCGCAGGACGTCACCACAGTGCTCGGCAACCTGATCGACAACGCAGTCAACGCCGCGGTGGCCGGCTCCTCGCCGGACCGCTGGGTGGAGCTGGAGGTACTGGACGAACCGTCCGACGACGGCGGTACCCTGCACATTGTCGTCGCTGACTCCGGTGACGGGCTGGCGGAGGGAACGGATCCGGAGGAGATCTTCGCCGAAGGTTTCACCACCGCAACCGGCCCGCTTTCGAGGAATGGCGGCGGCGCCGGAGGCCATGGGTTCGGCCTTGCCCTGGCGCGCCAGCTGGCGCGGCGCCGCGGCGGAGATGTCAAGGTGCTGGATCGGGGCACCAGGGGCGGACCGGGTGCAGTGTTCATGGCCACCCTGCCCCGGACCATTGCCGGGACAACGGGCAGGAAAAATTTGGGGACAGCCGGAAAGGACAACAATGCCTGAAGAATTTCGGGTGCTCATCGTGGACGATGACTTCCACGTGGCCAAGCTCCATGCCGCCTACGTGGATTCGGTGGCCGGATTCCTGGCGCTGGCGCCGGCGGGCACGGCGTCACTTGCCCTGCAGTCCATCCATAGCCTGCGGCCGGACCTGGTGCTGCTCGACGTCTACCTGCCGGACGCCTCCGGGCTGGACCTGCTCCAGCAGCTGGATGTGGACACCATCATGCTGACCGCAGCCTCTGACGCCGCTTCGGTCCGCGCCGCATTCCGCCGCGGCGCCCTGGGCTACCTGCTCAAGCCGTTTACCTCTGAGGCGCTGTCCCAGCAGTTACGCTCGTACGCCCGCTACCGGCGCCTGCTGGGCCAGCCCGGGGCCCTGGACCAGGACGCGGTGGAACGCGCAAAGCGGGCCTTGATCCCGGGTGATGTCACGCCGTCTGCAAAGCCCAGATCGGCCACGGAAGCAGCAGTGCTGGAATCGCTGGTGCCCGGAGAACAGTACTCGGCGGCCGAGGTGGCCGGGCGCGTCGGGGTTTCGCGGGCCACCGCCCAGCGCTACCTGTCCTCGCTCGCCGATGACGGAGCGGTGGACATCCAGCTGCGGTATGGCTCAACGGGCAGGCCGGAGCACCGCTACGGCCTGCCCGCTTCGTGAACTAGCCGGCGCTCTTCCGGGCCACGAGTTCGATCTCCACCAGCATGTCGGGATCCAGGAACGGCAGGACGTGCACCAGCGACAGCGTGGGGCGGATCTCGCCGAAGACCTCACCGTGGGCGCGGCCGGCGTCTTCCCACTTGCTGATGTCCGTCAGGTACAGCTTGGACCGGACCACGTCCTCGAAGCCGAAACCGGCGTCCGCCAGGACTTTGCCGAGCTTCTGCAGGATGTACTGCGTCTGGCTGTAGAAGTCATCGCCCACGATCCCGTCCTCGCCGCTGGCCGCGGTGGCTGAGATGTAGAGGGTGTTGTCCACCTGGACAGCCCGGGAGTATCCGAGGCTCTGCTCCCAGACGGAGCCGGTGCCGAAGGTTTTGCGCATGGTGGGCCTTTCAGTGCTGGACGGGGTCGGCACCACTGTAGGCGGCTACACGTCGAGGCGGTAAACCAGCAGTTTTATGTCAGTTCCGGGGACCAGCCAGTCACGCTCGGGGACCCTGCTGAAGCCGGTTTTGTCGTAAAGGCCGCGGGCGCTCTTCCAGGTCGACCCGGTGGTCAACGACACCGCTTTGACTCCGTTCAGCGCCCTTGCATGAGCCATGACGGCCGCCATCATCGCCTTGCCGGCGCCGCTGCGCTGCACTGCCGGATCCACCACCAGCATCCGGAATTCCAGCTCGTCATCAAGGGCTATGTCCGCGTAGGGTTCCCCCGCCCGGGCCAGCGTGACCGAACCGATGACCTCACCATCCCGCTCGGCAACCCAGACGGTGGCCTGGCCGGCGCGCAACGCCACGTCCTGGACTTTGCGCATGTACGGGTGGTCGGCGTCGTCGAAGTAGCCCGCGGCAAGGTACGAATCACGCGTAATGCGGGCAACGGCGTCGTAATCCCTTTCGACGGCGGGACGGACCGTTATCTGCGGCTGCACCCGTCAATGGTAGTGGTACTGGGCAGTAACCCGGGGCAAAAGGGGGCTTTCCGTGACTGAACTATCACCCGCCGCCGCACATCGCCACAATGCACAGCGGGGCGGGCGCCGTCAGAGCGGGAACCTGCCGGACAGTTCCAGGCCCGCCGCACAGGTCCAGGCGTCCAGCCGCTCCCCGTCAGTGGGCCCGCCATCGAGCGGACTGGCCAGGCGGGGGCGCCGCACCCAGCACCCCGCCTCTTCCGCGATCAGCGCACCGGCCGAAAAATCGTGCTCGTTGAGCCCGCGCTCACCGAAGGCGTCGTGCGTGCCGTCGGCCACCAGGCAAAGGTCCAGCGCTGCGGACCCGAGCCGCCGGACGTCCGCAAAGCCGTCCAGCAGCTCAGCGAAGAACGCTGCCTGCTCCGCACGCACGGCCGGATCGTAGTTGAACCCGGTAGCCAGGATCTGCCCCTTGCGGCCCGGGACAGGACCCTCGAGCCGGGTAACCCTGCCGCCTTCCTCAAGCCACGCGCCCTGCCCGCGAGCCGCATAGTAGACGCGGCCCAGCGCCGGAGCATTGACGACGCCGGCCAGCCAGGCGCCGCCGGCATCAGCCACTGCCACTGAGGTGGCGTAGTAGACGATGTTGCGGATGAAGTTGGTGGTGCCGTCCAGGGGGTCGATGGACCAGCGGTAGCCGGTGGGGACCTGGGGCCGGGTGGTTCCGTGCTCCTCTCCGGTAATGCTGTCCCCCGGCCGCTTTGCCGTGATGACCTCGCGGACAGCGTGCTCGGCGGCAACGTCGAACGCGGTCACCCAGTCACCGGCGTCGCCCTTGCTGCTCTCCTGGAGCGCGTCAGTGCTCCTGCCGGCCAGCACCTGGGCGCCCGCTGCTGCTGCCGCCTTCGCCACCTCCAGCAGTTCCGTGGCGCCGGTCATCGTGTAGCCTCCGCCTCTGCCGGTGCCGCTTCGTCCGGTTCCGTGCCGGCCTGTTCTGCTGCGGGAGCATCCACTTCGGCACTTGCACCGTCCGGGAGCGCCGCCGGACCGCCGGCCAGGAGCTTCCGGAATCCCTCCTCGTCCAGGACGGGGATGCCCAGCTGTTCCGCCTTGTCCAGCTTGCTGCCGGCGCTTTCCCCGGCCACCAAGTAGCTGGTGTTCTTCGAGACGGACCCCGCCGCCTTGCCGCCCCTGACCAGGATCGCTTCCTTCGCCTCATCCCGGCTGAAGTTCGGCAGTGATCCGGTCACCACCACCGTCAGCCCTTCAAGGGTCCGCGGCATCGACTCGTCACGCTCGTCCTCCATCCGGACCCCTGCGGCTGCCCAGCGGTCCACGATCTCCTGGTGCCAGTCCTCCGCGAACCATTCCTTCAGGGCTGCGGCAATGGTGGGGCCGACGCCGTCAACATGGGCCAGCTCCTCCTCGGAAGCCCGGCGGATGGCGGCCATGCTGCCGAAAGCAGTGGCCAGGGCACGGGAAGCCCGCGGGCCGACATGCCTGATGGACAGGGCCACCAGCACCCGCCAGAGCGGCTGGCTCTTGGCCTTTTCCAGCTCCTTGAAGAGCTTCTCCGTCGTGGCCGTGGGCCTGGACGGGGACTTGGCGGTGCCCTTGCTGTAGAAGTAGGGCACCAGCTCGTACTCACCCGTAGGGACACCCTTGGACCGCTTCTCCCGCCGGATCCGGACGCCGGCCAGGTCCTCCGGGGTGAGGTCGAAAAGCGCGGCTTCAGAGGTCAGTGGCGGAACCTCCGGTTCGGCGGGCTGGGTCAGCGCAATGGCGGCTTCCCAGCCGAGCGCCTCGATGTCGAAGGCGCCCCGGCCGGCCAGGTGGAACACCCGCTCGCGCAGCTGGGACGGGCAGGATTTCGAGTTGGGGCAGCGGATATCCACGTCCCCCTCCTTGGCGGGAGCCAGAGGTGTTCCGCAGGAGGGGCATTCGGTGGGCATCACAAAGTCACGGACCGGCGGGTCCTGCTGGTCACGCAGGGCGAGGACCGGTCCCACGATCTCCGGGATGACATCACCGGCCTTGCGCAGGATCACGATGTCGCCGATCTTCACGCCCTTGGCCTTGACCACATCCTGGTTGTGCAGGGTGGCCATTTCCACGGTGGATCCTGCCACCTTCACCGGCTCCATGAGCCCGAAGGGCGTCACCCGGCCCGTCCGGCCGACGTTGACCTGGATGTCCAGCAGCTTGGTGTGCACCTCCTCCGGCGGATACTTGTAGGCCACAGCCCAGCGCGGTACGCGGGTGGTGTAGCCCAGGGCCCGCTGGGTGGCGAAGTCGTCCACCTTGACGACGATGCCATCGATCTCGTGGACAAGCTTATGGCGCTGGTCCCCGTAGCGCTTGATGAAGGCCAGGACCTCCTCCAGGCTTTCCAGCACCTCGAAGTACGGACTGACGGGAAGCCCCCACTCCTTCAACAGCGCGTAGGTTTCGGACTGGCTGCCGGCCTCCAGCCCCTCGCGCGCGCCGATGCCGTGAACGAACATCTTGAGCGGCCGTTTTGCTGTTTCCGCCGGGTCCTTCTGGCGGAGCGAACCCGCCGCAGCGTTGCGGGGGTTGGCCAGGGGCGCCTTTCCGGCCTCAATCAGGGCCTCGTTGAACTCGGCGAATTCCTTGGAGGGGATGAACACCTCGCCCCGGACTTCCATCTCCGCCGGAAAGCCCACGCCCTTGAGTTCCTGCGGGATCTCCTTGATGGTCAGCACGTTGTGCGTAATGTCCTCGCCGGTGGTCCCGTCGCCGCGGGTTGCTGCGCGCACCAGTTTGCCGTCGCGGTACAGCAGGTTGACGGCCAGGCCGTCGATCTTCAGCTCCGTCAGCCACGCCGCGGCCGGTGTTCCGTTGCCGAGCTTCTGGATCCCGGCCCCGGCCTTCTTCAGCCAGGCTTCCAGTTCCTCGAGGGAGAAGACATCCTCCAGGCTGTACATCCGCTGCAGGTGCTCAACGGCG
Organism: Pseudarthrobacter sp. NamE5; assembly: GCF_005796225.1. Lineage (GTDB taxonomy): Bacteria > Actinomycetota > Actinomycetes > Actinomycetales > Micrococcaceae > Arthrobacter. The sequence continues at coordinate 91,660 of NZ_VAHO01000007.1, read as the reverse complement.
GCGAAGGCGGCAGAGACCTCCCCGCCCACCTCCTGCGTGGGTGAATCGTTCGACACGAGTTCGGGGTGGAGCGCCTCGATCTCCTCCAGGCGGCGGAAGAGCGCATCGAACTCCGCGTCGGAAACCAGCGGCGCGTCTTCCTGGTAGTACGCGAACCGGTATTTCCTGACCAGGTCCACCAAGTTCTCGTATTCCTCGCGGACCGACTCTGCAGGGATGGCTTCGGGTTCCTTGGGTGATCCCTCGGCGGATGTCCCGTCCTTGGCTGTGCGGGTCCGGGTTGCTGTCTGGTCTGCTGTGCCTGGTCCTGTGCTCACAGACCTATCTTGCCTTACTGCCCGTCACTGTGCCCGGAGGCGGTTCCTGCCCCAGCAGGCAACAGTCAGGCCCCCGTCCCCCATCAGCAGGATGCGGGCGGCGGCCACCGGTGGATCAGGCTCCCCCAGTCCAGGTCCGCCCACACGAATAGGGAGTCAGCTCATACCTGACCGGCGGCGGACAAGCTGTGAACCCGCCGGATCTGCTGCCGTCCGCCCCGAAGTTGCCTCAGTCCCTGTTTTCGGGCGGCAGCGCCACCTGGATTTTCCGCGCTTTGCCGCGTCCCACCACATAGCCGCGGCCGGGGATGAAGTCGGGGCTGACCCGGCCCAGGGACGTATTCAGCAGGCTGTCGCCCTCGATATCCCCGGGATTCAGCAACAGCCCCCGGCGGCCCGACTTGAACGGCTGGGCAAGCGACCAGGCAGAGGACCAGGTGGAGGTTTCAGACTCCCCCACCACCCACTGGTCGGCCTTGATGGAGGCCGTCACCAGCTGCCCCATGCCGGACTCGGCAAGCGTGTCGGTGAACTCCGTCAGGCCTTCAATGAAGATGGCCAGGGTGCCGGGATTTCCGGAGGAATGCTCCACCAGGTCCTCCACCACGTCGGCGAGGTCATCCGGTCCCACTACCGAGCGGTTCCAGAGGGGCAAGGAGGCGACGGCGGAGCGGCGGGCCGCGATATAGACCAACTCCGTGTCGGGGTTGGACCGGCGCAGGGCGTACGCAAGCGTCACCAGAGCAACCGTGCGGCCGGCGCCCGGAGGGCCGGCCAGCAGCAGCGGCCCCCTGGCCATGATCTCGGCCGGCTGAAGGGTTTCGTCGTCGACGCCGATGACCGGCAGGCCGGGGCTGCCGGCGGGCAGGACGCCCAGGCCTACCTGCTCCGGGAGCCTTTCAATGCCGGGGGCGGCGTCCAGCCCCTGGCGGAGCATGGCTTCGCTGAGCTTGTGCACTTCCCGGGCCTGGAGCGCGAGGTTGGAGTTGCCGCCCAGCACCGCCAGCTGGACTTCCAGCCCGTCCAGCAGTCCCCGGCCGGGCGGCGACGCTGCGGAGAGGACGTCCCGGGGAACGTCCATCGAAATGTAGTCGTCCTCGGAGGAAAGCCGCAGTACCAGCCGCCGCTGGATGGAAGCGAGCAGCGAGGCCGGCACGGCGTTCGGCCGGTCCCCGGTGACCACCAGGTGGATACCCAGAGTCCGCCCGTCGGTTGCCAGCTGGAGGAAAATGTCCCACAGCCCCGACAGCCTGCTGTGCTCGTAGGCTTCACGGAAAGCGGACATCCCGTCCACCAGGACAAAGATGCGCTTTTCGTCAGGCCGGTTGGCCAGCTTGCGGTACTCAACGATGGTGGCGGCGCGGACTTCGGCAAAACGGGCGGACCGCTGCTCGGCAATGTCCCGGAGCAGGCGCAGCAGCCGCCCGACCCGTTCCACGTCGTCGCCGCTGATGACCTCGCCGACGTGTGGAAGTTCCTCCAGCATCCTTAGCCCGGACGATCCGCAGTCGATCCCGTAGACGTGGACCGGCCCGCCCCGGGGGGTGACGGCTGCGGCGATCGCTATGCCGCGCAGTGCTGCGGATTTCCCGGACCCGCCGGTCCCGTAGATGGCCATGTTGCCGTCCTTATCCGGTTCGTAGAACATGGTGGGCTGGGCCTGATGTACGGGGTCGTCGGCAACGCCCAGGAGGAGCTGCTCATCGGTGCGGGGATTCGGGAGCCTGGAGAAGTCGTAGGTCTTGGCCAGCTCGTCCAGCCAGGGTTTGCGGGGAGCGGCGATGGACAACGCGTTTGCTGCCCGGACGATGGTGGCCGTCATCCTGGCGATGTCGTTGGGGCCGGCCGGCTCCGCTGCTTCCGGTTTCACCGGTGCCGGCACTTCCCAGCTCGGTCCGGAGCCGAACGCCATCTCGACGACGTCGATCTGCGGCCGCTGCGGCTTGTCGGTGGTCCAGCCGCCCGCGTAGCCGGTCTGGAAGCCCTGGATCCGGCCCGGACCGGTCTTCGCGGCGCCGCGGCCGGGAATGCCCGGGTCGAAGTAGGCAGCGTCGGGCACGCCCAGGATGTCTGTTGCGTCGTCCTCGTCGGCCATCCGCAGCGCAACCCTAAGGTTGGTGTTGGCCCGCAGGCTGTCCTTGATCACTCCGGCGGGCCGCTGGGTTGCCAGGATCAGGTGCAGGCCCAGGGACCGGCCCCGGGCTGCAACATCAACCACGCCATCGACGAATTCGGGAACCTCGTTGGCCAGGGCTGCGAACTCATCGACGATGATCACCAGGTAGGGCGGGGCGTCGGGATCGGCCTCACGCTGCAGGGCCAGCAGGTCCTTGGCCTTCTTCCGGTTCAGCAGCTGTTCGCGGTAGTGCAGCTCGGCGCGCAGCGAGGTGAGGGCGCGCCGGACCAGGTGGGGCGAAAGGTCCGTCACCAGGCCCACCGTGTGGGGCAGGTTGATGCAGTCGGCGAATGCCGCCCCGCCCTTGTAGTCCACGAACAGGAAGCTGACGCGGTCCGGGCTGTAGGCGGCGGCCATTCCCATTACCCAGGACTGGAGGAACTCGGACTTGCCCGCGCCGGTGGTTCCGCCCACCAGGGCGTGCGGTCCCTCATTCTTCAGGTCCAAATAGAGCGGTTCGAGGCCTTTGGATCCCACCAGGGCCCGCAGCGTGCCGTTATCCTTGCGGTTGGCCACTGCGCTCGCGGTCACTGAGTTGTTTTCCGTCCAGCGTTCGGCCACGGCCTGCGGGTTGTCCAGGAAGTCCTTGCCGATCAGCGTGGCATAGGAAACGGCGCGCGGAAGGTCCGAGTCGTCCGTCACGGGCTTGCCCACGTCCACCACAGGCGTGAGCATCCGGGCCAGCTGGCCGGCGAGCTCCGCGTCCACGCTCTCGCAGCTGACGGGATAGGTGTGGCGCCCCAGCCGGACCTGCCCGGTGGTGGTGCCGTGCTCGCCGTCCACCACCATGAAGTCCCGGCAGGCAGCGGGCAGTGCCTGGACGTCCGTGGCCACCCACAGCACATGGACGCCGGCGTCCGGCCCCCGTTCCGCGAGCCGGGTAAGCCGTCCCCGGTCCACCGGCGCGTCGTCCTCCACGATCACAAGCACAGTGGGAACCACGGGCTCTTCCACCTCATGCTTTGCAGGGTCGAGTGCGGGACGGAGGTCCGGGCCCGAACGCTTTGCGGCAGCTTCCCTGGCCTCCACCAGGTCCTCGAGCCGGGCCACCAGTGAGGTGCCGCCGGCGGATCCGGCGGCAAGGTGGTCACCCGGGAGGGGGCTGTGTCCTGAACCCACGTGGGGCAGCCACTGCAGCCAGTTCCAGCGTTCCCGCGACTGTGCCGACGTGACGGCTGCCAGCACCACTTCCGCCGGGGAGTGCAGGCCGGCGAGCTGGAGCACCATGCCCCGGGCGACGTCGTCCACGAGGCTGCGGGCACCGGCGATGCCGAGCGAGCCGGTGGTCCGGAGCTGGGAGACCACCGGGACGCCCTCGATGTCGCGGAACTGCTTCAGGCAGTCCTGGATTTCGCGGGCGTATTCAGCCTCGGTGTCGTTGTTCGACGGCTCCTCCAGGCGGATGCGTGAGCGAACCGTGCCCAGGCCGAACCTCAGGCCCAGGAATCCGCCGTGCTCGGGCCGGTGGGTCCACAGCAGCGCGCCGAGCTTGTAGATGGCATCCACCGTGTCACTGACCGACGGCGCTTCCTGCAGCCGGACGGCACGCTCCACGTGCTGGAGTTCGGTGATGTCCTGGCGGAAAGCGGCCATGGCGGTGCGGAAGTGCTTGAGTTGTTCCTTCTGCTGGCGCCGGGTCCGCATCTGCTGGTCCACATAATGGCCCAGGATGAACAAGGGCATCATCAGCATGAACAGCACCGAGAGCGGATTGGCGGTGACCGCGAAGATCACGGCGCCCATCAGCAGCGGGGCGATCATCATGATGTACGGAAACGGGTTGTCCTCGGGTCGTCTGGGCCCGGAAGGAGCCACGCGCTTGGGCTCCTCGAAGCGGGGAACAACCCGGGGTGACCGGTTGAAGCTCACCAATGGCGACGTCGGTGCTGACGCCTGGTTGTGCCCGAGCGGCACCACCGTGATGGTGGTGTCGCCCAGGATGACACTGTCCGAGGAGTTAAGGGTTGCCCTGGTGACCGGGAGGCCGTCCATGAGCAGCCCGTTGGCGGAGTTGGTGTCCACGATTTCCACGGCATCCCCCACGGTGATCCGGGCGTGGCGCTTGGAGGTCAGGGGGTCCGAGAGGCGGATGTCCACGTCCCGGCCCCGGCCGATGTAACTGGTGCCGGTGGGCAGGGAAAATTCGCGTCCGGCGTCGGGCCCCGAAAGGACACGGAGGGTGGCCGCCGCAGGCCCGCGGCTTGCGCCCGGCTCAGTGAACTGCGCGCTTACCTGGGCGAGCGATACCACAGAGCCCGGGCGCAGACCCGATTCCAGGAGGTTGTCCGTCCGGCTGAGGGTGTTTCCGCTCAGGCCGCGGCCCACGAAGGCCTCTTCGATCCGCAGGGAGAGGTTTTCCGGGACAGGGATGCCCCTCCGCCCCGGATCCGCGGCCCAGAGGACGGCTGCGGTATCGGCCACTGTAGCCAGGCCGTCCACTGTGACGGCCAGGTCCTTCGATTCTGCGGGATCCCGGCGGAGGGTCAGGCGGATTTTCATCCCTCGTCCACGCCCCTCATCTTCTCGATCAGGTACAGGTCATCTGCGGTGACCAGATGCGAGGTGACGGCATGTTCCACCAGCCTGGTGCGGCGGTTGGTGGCCAGCTTGCCGCCGCCTCCCCGCAGTCCCACGACCCCTACACGGTCGAGTTTGTCGCAGACGTTATCCAGCTTGCGATTGAAGCGGGTCAGGGCCCAGCCGAGGGTTTTGGCTGCGGCGGCCGAGGAAGGGATGGCGCTGAATCCTGTCCCTTCGCGGCGAAGCATGGGCTCGGCGAGCGCCACGATAAGGGCTTTCTGGGAGTCGGTGAACACCACAGGGCCAATGGTGGTGTCACCGTCGCTGTCACCCTCGAGCGCCTCCTGCCGGAAGGCCGGAGTCTTCAGGTGGACCGCGAACTCGTAGGTGGTGGGTCCGGCGGTGAAGATGACGTTGGTGTGACTGAAGACCAGGGGGATCCGGGCACCAGGCGCCAGCCATGCCTGCATGCCTCCCGAGGCGTCCGCCACCGTGGCGGAGAGCATGCTGCCCACGTTGCTGAGCCACCAGATCCCGTCGTAGCGGGCCACCTGCAGGAACTGCCGGTGCAGGTACGGATTGTCGTCGATCTCAAGGTCGCCTTCGCGGCCGATGTTGAAGACGTCCTCGTCCGATGGCTCGTACCATTCACCACAGAAATCTATGGCTAGATCCCCCATATGCTGTGCCTCCTCATTGGGCTGCCTGTCTTTGGGCTGGCTGACTTTGGGCCGACTGTCGTTCGGCGCACTGTTGCCCGGCAAACTCCCGCTGCGCAGGATGCTGCGTGCCGTCGTCGTGCTGTTGTTGTGGTTAGGTACGGGCTCATGCGCCGGTGCAGGCGATGGAGCCTTCTTCCATCGGGGAGAACGCGCCGTCCGAGCGCACGATCATGACCTGGATACACGTCTCACCCGAGGGATTCGCCGTGACCAGGACCGGCGGCTGTTCGATGGACTGGTACCCGCCGCCGCCTCCGATGGTGTATACCCGCCACTTATAGGTGTCGCCGTCCTTGGGCTGCGGATTGATCCACGTGAAGGAGGCGTTGCCGTCCCCGGACACTGTTCCGGTGAGGCCTTCGACATCCGGCACGGTGCCGTTGTCGAGCGCATCCGCCGGCGGCCTGCCGGCCTGCTGGGATTCCACCGCTTTGGGTGGTTCCGGTGCGGCGTTCGCCACCACCACACCCACCACGGCGGCGAGTGCCAGGAGAGTGCCGCCGGAAATGGCCAGCCACAAATTGCGCTTGCCGTGGTCCGCTATGGGGGCGGGTGCACTGGCGGGCTCTTCCACCCGGGCCGGCCGGTGGATGGTGGTGTCGGCAGCGTCAGCGCCGGCGCGAAACTGGTTCCCGGCAGCCGCGCTCCCGCCCAGAGGTGGGGCACCGGGGGCTCCGCGCAGGACGGTGGCGTGCGCCCACTCCTGCGGCTGCGGGTCCTGTGCCGGGTCCTGCGGGGAAGGTGCCGGGCGGGGCCCAGACGCCGAAATACCGGAGGGGGACTGCACCGCGGGCGTAAACCGCGACGGCGGTGCCTCCCCTGCGGCTCCCTGGGCACCGCCGGGCTGCCTTCCCCCGTCTTGGGGCCACGTTCGGGCGGGAAACGTCGGGGCGCTGCCCGTCCGCTCCGGATCGATTGCGGCGATGCTTCGCACCCGGGTCTCCTCGATGCCGTCGTCCGGGTGGCTCTCTTCCTGGTGCGGCTCCTCCAGCACCTCGAAGGGTGTGACGGACAGGTTCAACTCAGCCTGGATGCGCTGCAGCGCCAGGGCGAAGGCGTGGGCGGAAGAATAGCGGGACCGCGGCGACTTGGCCATCGCCGTCGAGAGAGCAAGTTCCAGGGACCCGGGGACGTCGGCGCGGCCCAGGCGCGGAAGCGGCGCGTTGCTGATCCGGTTGATCAGCTCACGCTGGGAATTGTCCGCGCCGGGCAGCACGAACGGCGACCTGCCTGCCAGCAGGGTGTAGAGTGTCGCGCCCAGGGCCCAGACGTCCACCATCACTCCGTCCACAGGCCCGTCGGTGAACTGTTCCGGCGGGGACCAGGGGATGGACATCCCCGAGTCGTCGTCGGCGTCCCCGGCGATGGTACCGGAAATCCCGAAGTCGGTCAGGGCGGGGCGGTTGTAGTCGGTGACCAGGATGTTGGCAGGCTTGATGTCACGGTGTGCAATGCCCGCCCGGTGTGCCGTTTCGACGGCGGACGCCACTTGGATACCGACGGCCAGCACTTCGTCCACGCTGAAGCGCTGGCGCCGGTAGCGGACGTCCAGGCTGGGCCGGGAGCAGTACTCCATGGCCAGGTAGGAGTGCCCGTCGTGGGTAACCTCCGCCTCGAAAATCGTGACGATGTACGGGTGTGAGGACAGCTGGGCCATCAGGTTGGCCTCGGACTCGAAGCGGCGGCGGGCGCCCTCGGTCTTCAAATCCGAGAGCAGCACTTTGACCGCCACCTTGCGGCGGGGCCTGTCCTGCTCATAGAGGTAAACGTCCGAAAACCCGCCCGAGCCGAGCAGGCTGATGTAGGTGAACCCCGGGATGCGGGGCGGCGGCGCTGCCGGCCGTTTGGAACTCAAGGAATCTCCTCAAAACGCAGCGAGAGGTCGTCGCCCAGCTCCGCGATGTCCCCGTCCAACAGGATGGCCATCTCGTTCTGCGCCAGGCGCCGGGGCGGCTGGCCTTCGCGGACCAGGACTGTGCCGTTGGTGGCCTTGAGGTCGCACAGCATGACGTGCCAGCCCTCCAGCCGGACTTCCACGTGGGAGCGGGAGATGTCGCCTTCCGGGCTTGGAACCTGGACCAGCCGGGGCATGGTGCCGCCCTGGACCCGGGAGACGGAGGGTTGCCGCCCGATCACCAGGGACTGGTCCAGGTCGAACAGTTCCCCCGTGGACATCCGCATCCGCCCCAGTCGGGGACGGGGCACCTGTACCGCGTCCGGGGGCAGGCCGGAACCGCAGGTGGAACAGTGGGCACGGGTGGGCGGATTAGGGTGCCCCTGGCTGCACACCCGGGCAAGCACCCTGGGGCCGGTGGAAGGATCTCCGCCTGCAACCGGGGCAGCCTGCGCGGCGGGAACCCTGATGCTGCTCCTCATCACGGTCTGGCCGTCATGGTCGCCGTCGAATTCAGCACCTGCGGAAGGTGGCTGCTGCCCTGCAGCGTCGAGGCCAGGGGCTGGGGCCTCGGCAGCGGCAGGGGCCGGCCCCGGTTCGGGGGAGGCCAGCGCAGGGGCCTGCGCCGCGGGAGCGTCCTGCGCTGCGGCGGCAGGGGTGGGGACGGCGGGGGTGGGGACGGCACCGGTTCCCGTCTTCCAAGGCACCGAGTCGATGAGGGTACCGGCACGTGCCGGCGCCGGTTCCGTCAACGGCGCGTGGGAGGCCGCAGGCTCCGGGGCAGGAGGCCGCTCCCCTTCCCGTGCCGCGGCGGCAGTTCCGCCGAGCGCCGGGCCCCCCGGTTCCGTCTCGTCACGCACCGCAGCGTCCTCGATGTTCCGGATCACGGTCCGTTCCCACAGGTGGTCGTAGGAGCTGGTGTGGTCGTCAGCGGAGGCCTCCGGGAGAGCACCGCCGGAACCGGGCTCCTGGCCTGTCTCGTCCAAGTGCGCGTCGTCGTCGGGCACTCCCACGATGGTTTCCGCAGAGGCTTCCTGTTCCGGCGCGAGGGTCACACCGGGCAGGTGGTCCGTCCCCGGTGCAGCGTCCAGGTCAGCGACGCCGGCGGAGTCAACAGCAACGGCAGCAGCTGAAGGGGAAGGTGCGGCTGTCAGTCCGGACCGGCGTGGGTCGAGCGAAAGTGCCAGTGCCTGCAGCAGGACAACCCCCTCCCCCAGCGGAAGCTCCACGGCGCCCGCGGTGCCGGCAGCCGGGATGGTCAGGCGGCACGCATCAGGCAGGGCAAACCGGCGCTCATTCCAGGTGGTGACATCGCGCCCGTCGAGTTCCACCCTGTCATTGGGCAGCTCGACGGCGAGGTCGAGGTCTCCGCGCAGGAACACCCGCAGGGGTCCGGAGAAGTCCAGGATGCCGAAGGATGGGATCTGCGTGAGGGAACCGCCGGAGCCACTGGTGACCGCGTGCAGCACCTCGTGGGCTGGCGGCCTGCCGGCCAGCAGGTCCCATACGGCTTCCGCTGTAGCCGGCGCGGTGCCCGGCCCCAGGAGGACGGCTGTTTCCGAACGGATGATGCCCAGCCAACTGCCCGGGCTATAGCTAGTGGCGGCCATCGTGGGATTCCCCGCTTCGGTCTTCAGCTGGCTCACCATCCTGCTGTGGCAAAGGCCGGGTGGAAGCCTCCGCCGCCTGTTCCCGGGGCAGCGTGTCCGCCTCCTCAACCCCTGCCCGCTGCCGGGGAGCGGTGGTGGTGGCGGTACCGGCGTCGTTCAGGACATTCCGGGCATCCACCACGATGACCGTGACGTTGTCACTGCCGCCGTTGCGCAGCGCGGCCTGGATGAGGGTGTCGGCGGCGTCCTGAGGATCACCAACGGTGCTGAGGATCCGGAGGACGTCGGCGTCCGACAGCTCGCCGGTGAGCCCGTCCGAGCACACCAGGACCCGGTCGCCTTCCTCCACGGGAAGCAGCCAGAAGTCCGCCTCCGTCTCGTCCCCCGTACCCAGTGCGCGGGTGACCACGTGCCGGCGGGGATGGACAGTGGCTTCTTCCGCCGTGATCTCGCCCGCGTCCACGAGTTCCTGAACCTCCGAGTGGTCCACGCTGATCCGCTCGAACCGGCCCTTGCTCAGCCGGTAGGTGCGGGAGTCTCCGATGTTCATGACCAGCCAGTAGGGCATGCCCATCTGCTCCACCACCACCGCACCGGTCAGCGTGGTTCCGGCACGCGCACCGGTGGCCTCGCGGATGGAGCTGTCAGCCCTGACCAGGTACTGCTGGAGGACGGCAGCGGTGACGCTCCGCTCACCGGTGGCGAGCTGCGGGATGGCAGCCAGGGCGCGCACGCAGATTCCGCTGGCGACCTCGCCGGCTTCATGGCCGCCCATACCGTCCGCCACGGCGAACACGGGATCGGACGCAATGTAGGAATCCTCGTTCAACTCCCGGCGGAGTCCCCGGTCTGTCCCGTAGCCGTAAGTCAGGCGCAGGCCCGGCTCGAAAGTGGAGGGAACGCTGGCGGGCTGTTGGTTCATGCCTGTCCTAGGTAAAAGGTCCGGTCCCCGAAGTGGATGCTGGATCCGGGGGTAACAAAAGTGGGAACACCCGGTGCAAGGCGTGTCCGAACACCGTCGGGCGTGCTCACGGCGCTGCCGTTGGTGGAATTCCGGTCCGTCACCCAAATCCCGGCACCGTCGGTGAGCAGGTGGAGATGGGTCTTGGAAATCGAGCGGCCGGGATCGTCGACGGCGAGCAGCTGGGCATGCTGCTCGCCCTGCCGGCCCACGGGGTTGCGGCCCACCAGGACGCTGCGGTCCAGCTGGAAGTCGCGGCCGTCGTCAAGCCGGATCCGTAGGACGGCCACAGGAGACGGACCACCAGCTCCAGGCCGCACCTGGGTGCTTTCGACGTCGTCGTTCAGGTGGCGGTCCGCGTTTGGCCGGACGGAGGGGGCTTCAACAGAGGGGGCCTGGACAGGGGAAGGCTTGACCGCGACCGGATGGACCGCGGCAGCTGCTGGTTTCTGCGCGCCGTTTGTCCCCGGGTGGGCGGCTGCAAGCGGGGACAGCACCTGCTGCACGGGCGGCAGGTCAAGGGGCGCGAAGGTGTAGGGTCCCTGGATTCCACCGGTGGTGATGGGGTCCCGTCCCGCTTTCACATCGAAGGCCAGGGTTTTCGCGGCTTTGTCTTGCCAGCCGCGAAGGCGGCCGTTCCTGTCCCAGTGGTTGGAGACCACCACCAGCACAGCCCACACCGCACCCAAAAGCAGCAGGGGCGTCAGGACGAACAGGGCGGGGCCGAACCACTTGAAGACCACCACGAGGACCGCAACCAGCAACGTCAGGAGGATGCCGGCACCGGTAATGAGGCCTCGGAAGAACACTGCGCCTGCGCCGGGCGCATACCCGTCGTTGTCGGCGCTGCGGATGCCCATCAGCAGATTGCCTGGTGTCTTGCCCGTCCTGGCTTCGACTCCCATGACGGCGATCAGGTACACCAGGGTCAGGCCCAGCCCGATGCCCCCGAACAGCACCAGTGAGGCTGTGTCGTAGATGATGTACTGCCCGCTGCGGCTGCGGGTGATGCCGGCGAAGCCCAGGGCGAACGTCACTACCAGCACCGCCAGCGGCGGCAGCCAGTCGATGACGGCAGCTCCAAGCCGCTTGCCGGCCGCAGCCGGAACAAGCTGAAGGTTCACTGCCATTCCCGTTCCTCCCCCTGGGACGGTCACCGGGTGCCCGGTTGAACCGCCGGCGCTCCCCCGCCCGGTGCCTGCGTGTGCGAGCCCCGCGGACTGACGCGCCAGGGGCCTTTGTACTACCGGGATAGTACCGGGAATCCCTTCCCAGTGGGCAGCCGGGGCTCCCGACTGAACGTCCGCGCCTAAATTGGCGCCCGGCCCTGGGCTGCGGTGGCTCAGTACCGCCCGGTTGGGCAGCGGAGCTCCGCACGAGGTGCAAAACGCCGCCCCTGCTCGGAGGGGCTGCCGGCACTGCGGGCAGGTCTCAATGCTGGTCACGGTGCTGCAGGTCCCTGCGTTGGTGGTTCCGTCGTCGCCCGCCGCTCCCCTGCGGGTGCCTCACCCGCGGGACCATCGGGTCCGCTGCCTGCCGCACCCTGGCGACGGCGGGCCACCGGGTTGAGGGACGAAAGGCCGGGCAGTGCGGGCCTGCCCCGCCGTGCCAGCGCATTGCGCGCATCGGCAAGGAGGGACCTTGGCGAGAAGCGCGCCTGCTGCCGGCGCCAAAAACCCGCGGTGGCGGTCATTTCCTGCAGGGAACTGTCCACCATGGTCCAGTACTCCCGCACCTCATTCTCACTGGGCTGCCCGGCGCCAAAGATGGAGGCGTCCGCACGGCGGGCCAGCATCGTGGTGGTGCCTCCCGCTGCCGGGAACGCCTCCGCCAGGACGGCCGCGCTTTCACGGCGGGTCGCCTTCGTGTCCACCGCGGCTCCCATGTCCGTGGCCAGGCTGAGCACCTCGCTCCACCCCCCGCCCACCCGCTGCGCGGGGTGGCCTTCGCTGAACCGTGCCTTCCGCCGTCGCGATTTCAGCAGGGCAATCAGCAGCAGCGGCAGCGCAAGGACGGCGAGCGGGACCAGGGCGATCCCCAGTACGGCCAGGAGTGCGCCCCAGAACAGCCAGGGGTTGTTCTTTTTCTGGTCAGCGTCTAGCGCGTCCGGTGACGAATCCGGGGGGAGGTCAGCCGGTTCCTGCGGCGGGGGCGGCGGCTGCAGCACCTGGGGCTTGGGCTTGGACTTGTTCTCGGGGTCCGGCGGAATGGGGATGTTGTCCTTGGGCGGGGTGGGATCGAAGCTCACCCAGCCCACGCGTTCAAAGGCCACCTCAACCCAGGCATGGACATCCTTGCCGGTGATCCTGACCTCGCCCGCGCCGTTCTCCGGACTGGTGGGTTCAGGGTAGAAGCCCATCACCACCCGCGACGGGATACCGAGGTGCCGCAGCATCAGCGACATGGCCACAGCGTACTGTTCGTCGTCGCCGAGCATCTGCTTGGCGGTGAGCAGGTTCCTGATCCGGGCTGACCCGTGGCCGGAGACGCTGGGCAGCTGCCCTTCACTGACCAGCCCGTTGCTGAAGGCACCTGTCTTCTGGAAATGGGCCTCGATCTGGCGAACCCGGTCAATGGCAGTGGGTGCGTCCGCGGAGAGGCCGTTGGCCTGTGAGCCCACCACGGGAGGAACCTCGACGGCGTCGGGCAGGGACACTTTGGCAAAGCCGTACTGCGTCAGCTGCCCGTGCTCGAGCTTCACGGGGTCCGAAACCTGTACCTTGTACGAATCTCCGCGGGCCAGCCCGTTGGTGGTCACGGCGGTGTCGGTGCCGGAGTTGAAGTACAGGCCGGAGGCCGCGGCGGAGGCGCTGTCATCAAAGCTGAGGCCAGTGGTTTGGCGCCCGCCGGGGACGAAGAACCCCTGGTAGTCCTCGATGGTGATGTTGATGGCGTAGTCGTTGGTGGGCACCACCCCGGGTGTATCGGCGAGGGTGTTGATCGACTCGGTGTCGCCCACCTTGCTGAAGTTGCCCGAGCCGTTCGGGTCCATGGTGTAGTTGGTGCCGTTGAAGGCGTCCAGGGCGCCCAGCCTGACCCGGGCATCGCGTGGAAGCCCCGTGACCACGAACAGGGTGTCGTCCTTCTTGTCCTTGACAAACGTGCGGAAGCTGGCGAGCGGCGTGATGTAGTCCTTCGGGTCGAAGGGCGGGACCACCACGTTGCGCAGGACCTTCCGCTCACTGCCGGCAGTCACCAGCGGGGCGGACAGGGCGGTGACGGCCACGCTGGCGGCAATGACGCCGGCAGCCATTCCCAGCCGGCGTATCCTCGCGCGCTGGGCTGTGGCTGAATCGGGCTGCGGATTGGTCACCGAGACTTTGCGGGTGGAGTTCTTCCGGAGGGCGTCCCTGCGGAAGGTTGCCCAGGCGATGCCCAGCACCGTGAGGCCGATGCCGCGTTCGAGGGTCAGGAAGGCCGCATTGGTACTGAAGGCGATGCCGGTGACGAACAGGACCAGCACGGGCAGCAGTGGAAAGTACGGGCTTCTCAGGCGCCAGGTCAGGACGGCAGCCGCCAGCGCGGTGATCAGGCAGCTCAGGAAGGGGACGATCAGCACGCCGCCGGCGGTTCCCACCGGGACGCCGACCGTCAGCATGTCTTTCCAGGCAAACACGACGCCCAGCAGCAGGGTGCGCAGCGAATCGAGCGTGGGGAGGAAGCCGGCGATTGCCGAGTCCGGGACCGCCAGCAGCGTGCCGAAGACCAGGTAGGCGCCCAGGGCAAGGGCCGTGGTGATGAGGAGCCCCAGCCGCAGGTGCGCGTTGACCGCGCCGATGGCCAGGCCCAGCAGAATTCCGCCAAAACCGGACAGCAGGTAGTAGGGGTCTCCGCCGTAGCTCAGGCCGAAGCCGAGCAGGCCCAGCCCCAGCAGCGCGGTGAGGGCGGCGGCATCGAGCAGGAAGTGCCACAGCGGCTGGCCGTTGGGGAATGCAGAATTGGCTGCGTCACGGGGGTCGGTGCGGGGACGTTGGGCGGTGGGCCGGCCGGAACGGGGGCGCAGGCCTTCCGCGGGCGTCATGCTGCGGCCTTTCTCAGCACAATGGCCAGGTCATTCAGATCGCCAAGCGTCAGGACCGTGAGGTCAGCGATGGTGGCACGGCTGGGCGGGGCGCCCGCCTCCACCCTGACCGCAAGGCTGCGGACGCCCGGCGGCACGGAAGCGGCGGCGGAGCGCAGCTGCGTGGCTGTCATGGTGCTTCCGACGACGAAGAAGACGACGGAGGCATTGGGGACAGTGTCCGCGAGGGTCCTGGCGAGGTCGACGGCGGTGCGGCGCATCGGTGTCCCCACGATCCTGGTCATGTCATCGAGCATGTTCCGGCCTGTTTCGCAGCGCAGCGGGCCTTTTTGGGTAAGGATGTCCAGTTCGCGCTGTTCCCGGATCGCCTGCCGCCCGATGGACGCGGCAGCGGAAATGGCCAGCTCAAATTCTCCTTCGGAGGCGTACTCGTCCGTGTTGATGGACAACGAGATGGCCAGGTGGGCGCGGCGCGTTTCCTCGAACTGGCGCACCATCAGCTTGTTGGTCCGCGCCGTGGTTTTCCAGTGGATGTGCCGCCGGTCATCCCCCGGCACGTAGTCCCGCAGCGCGTGGAAGGACACGTCGGCACTGGACAGGTCCGTGGTCGGCATTCCCTCCAGGTCACGGATGAACCCGGCTGCGGAACCGGCCAGGGCGACAGTCTGGGGGTGGACGAAAAGGTCCTCAGGTTCAGTCCACAGCACCTGCCGGCGCAGCAGGTGCAGCGGGTCCGCCCGTACTGAGCGGACGGGGCCCACTACGATGACGGCGCGGCGGGCGGTGGGGATGGTGAACAGGTCTTCATGGATCTGCTGCGGTTTCATCCGGGGCAGGTGGAACACGGCGGTGACGCTGCCCACGGGAAGTTCAACCGATGCCGGCAGCAGGGGGCGGGCGGAGGTGTTGGACACTGCGATGCTGCCAGCGGCGCTGTCCCCCACCGCTACCCGAGTCCGGGCGAGGTTGAGGACCACGCCGTAGGACGACCGGCCCAGGATGAAGGCGACGGCGATCAGAAACATCACGGACGCGGCGATCGCTGCCGCCTTGGCCTCCTGCCAGCCGAACGCCTGTCCGGTGATCCAGAGCAGGAGGGATGCGGCCAGCACTGACCAGCCCAGGACGCTGACGACGGAAAGCACCGGCCAGGCGTATTTCAGCCAGGCCTCGCGGACTGCACCCCATCCCGGTGCCAGCGCCAGTGCTGCAGTGTTCCTTGCTTCGACCCAGACTGCTGACGGGTGCAGCAGTGCAGGCCTGCCGTTCCTGGCGATGGGTTGCTTGAGACGCTCCGTGAGCCGGGTCAACGGGGTGCCGCTGGACATATAGGTGCCTACTTTGTTGCGCGGAAGTGGTGGGCGGTGGCGTCAGGCGTTGCTGCGCTGCTGCGGCGCGGCCACGTCAGAAAGGATCCTTCCCAGCACGGCTTCAGCGGTTGCCCCGGAGAATTCAGCTTCGGGGTCCATGACGAAGCGGTGCGTCCAGACCACCTGGGCCAGTTCCTTGATGTCGTCGGGCAAGACGAAGTTCCGCCCCTGCCCGGCTGCCCAAACCTTGGCTGCCCTGACCATGGCAAGGGCACCACGCACCGATACCCCCAGCCTGGTTTCCGGAGCATTCCTGGTTTCCTCGCAGAGCCTGGAGATGTATTCGAGGACGGCGGTGTCCACGTGGACGGTGGCGGCAAGGTCTGCCATGTCCGCCACCGCCTGGGTGGTGATGACGGCGGAGAGTTCCCTGGACCGGTCCTTGAGGTTAGTCCCGCCCAACAGCCGGACGGTGGAGGCGTGGTCCGGGTACCCGATGGAGGTTTTGATCAAGAAGCGGTCCAGCTGGGCTTCGGGCAGGCGGTAGGTGCCCGCCTGCTCGATGGGGTTCTGCGTGGCCAGGACCATGAAGGGACGGCCGGCGGAGTAAGTAGCGCCGTCCACCGTGACCCGGGATTCCTCCATGACCTCCAGCAGTGCCGACTGGGTCTTGGGCGAGGCGCGGTTGATTTCGTCGGCGAGGACGATGTTATTGAAGATCGGTCCCTTGTGGAACTCGAACTTCTGCGTCTTCTGGTCGTAAATGGTCACACCCGTCACGTCCGAGGGCAGCAGGTCCGGCGTGAACTGGATGCGGTTGTTCGAGCCCTGCACCGTTGCCGCCAGCGCCCGTGCCAGTGACGTCTTGCCGGTGCCTGGGGCGTCCTCGAACAGGACGTGCCCCTCGGCCAGCATGGCGGTGAAGGTCAGCCGGATGACGTGCTCCTTGCCCAGGACGGCCTGCCCCACATTGGCAACGAGCTTTTCGAAAGTGTCTGCAAACCACTCGGCCTGCTCGAGGGTCATGGTCATGGCGATCCTTGGGTTGGAGTTGAATAGCTGTGCGCATCGGGAAGCCTTACCGCCGCGGCATTCCCGCCGGCG
The DNA here is from genome assembly GCF_005796225.1 of Pseudarthrobacter sp. NamE5. Taxonomy (GTDB): domain Bacteria; phylum Actinomycetota; class Actinomycetes; order Actinomycetales; family Micrococcaceae; genus Arthrobacter. The sequence goes on along the minus strand of NZ_VAHO01000007.1, from coordinate 75,025 downwards.
GGTTGCCGGGACGGTTAGTGGTGTCGCTGCGGACGTAGTTGCCGGCAGCAGCACCACTGATGAGGTGGTACCAGATGCCGGAAGGGTTCTCTGTGGTCTTGTACCAGACCACGTAGAAGTCGGAGTCTGCCGGTTCGTTTGCCGGCATCCACTTGCCCGGACTTTGGCAGCTGGAGGGGTTGCCGGCGCGGAAGCTGTCCACTCCGTAGCCGGGCTCCGTGCAGCTGCGCACCGGCGTGGCGGTAATGCTCCAAGACGTAGGCGGCGGCGGTGTCGGGTTGGCACCTGACCTGGACGTTACAGGTCCTCCAACCGCACCGTTGACCGCCGTCACGGCACGCACCCTGAGCTGGCGGGCCTGGTCCCAGCCGCCCGCCGACCGGTCGTACCTGGTGGCCTTGCCGACGTTGATCCAGCCGCCGCCCTCGTAGCTGACCTCATAGTGGCTCAGCGGCCGGCCGTTGGTGTTGGGGTTGTTCCAGGTCCAGTGGACGTCACCGTCACCCTTGGCGGATGTGCCACCGTCGATATTCGGGGCATTCGCCGGTCCATAGGGGTTGCCGGTGCCGATCGCCTGGGCGTCACCTGAGACGTTGTTCTTGGTGGACGTGGCGATGATCGTGATGGTGATGTTCGTTCCGTTGGGAAGGCCGTTGATGTTGCCGCCGGGAGCGTTGATGGGACCGGACTGTCCCGTGGATGCCCGGTAGGAATAGACGATCTCACTGGCCGTGGACCCGTTGCGCTGCGCCTCCGTCAGTGGCGTGAAGGTCACCTTGAGCTGGCCGCTGGTGCCCGTGTCGGCCACGGTTCCGCCGCTGACCTGTCCCGGCTTGCCTGCCGCCCGGATTGGCGCAGAGGCAGCGCTGGTGCCGCTGGTCCCAGCTTTGTTCGTCGCGGAAACCGTGAACGTGTAGTTGGTTTCCGAGTTGTCCACAGTAACGTTCTGTGAGGTACCGGCCACCTGTTGGCTGGACACCACCGCGCCTCCGCGAAGGGTGGTCAGGGTGTAGGCCGAGACGGCGTCGCCATTGTTGTTCGGCGCGGCCCAGGCCACCTTCAGCTGGCTCTGCGACCCAACCGAACCGGCGTCCGAGGCGGAGGGAGCAGCAGGCGTGGCCGGCACGCCCGCCGGGACTTCGGCCGCCGAATAAGCACTCCACTCCGACGGTTCTTTTGCATCGTTGCGTGCCAGCACCCGCACCTTGTAGGAGACGCCGTTCTGCAGGCCCTTCCAGACGTAACTGACAGCGGTGAGGTTCTGGATCTGGGCGTTCTGTCCGGCCGGCGGCGGCGAGATCTCCAGGTCGTAGGATTTCACCGGCGAGCCCTTGCTGGCAGGTGCGGTCCAGTTGATGGCCAGCTCCTTGTCGCCGAACTTCAGCGACGGCGCCAGCGGCATATCCGGCTTCACGTCGGGACGCACCTCGGCAGAGGCGGGCGACCTGTCCGATTCGCCGAACTCATTGGTGGCCGTCACCTGGAAGTGGTACTGGGTGTTGTTCACCAGCCCGTTGAGCGTGCACGTGTTGGCCGGGCAGTCCTGCTGGAACCCGCCCTCGCCGTACACGGTGTACTTGGTGATGGCCGAGCCGCGGTCCGCGGGCGCCGTCCAGTTCAGCAGCGCCGTCCGGTCGCCCACGCTCTGCGCCTGGGGGGTGGCGGGCGCCTGGGGCTTGTCCTTGACGGTGAGCCTGATTCGTGCGGTGGCGTTCCGCGAACCATCACCGGTCTTGTCGGCCACGGTGTAGGACACCACCATGGTGCCGGTGAAGCCCGGGGCGGGCGTGACCGTCACCGAACCGCCGTTGACGTCGACGTTGCCGGTGCCGGTTTCCGCCGCCGCCGCGATGATCTTCAGCGGGGTCTCGGGGAAAGGATTCGCATCATTGGCGAGGACATCGACGCTTACGGGCTTGCCGGCAGCAGCGTTGGGCTCCAGGTCGTCGTTGGCCACCGGCTTGGGCCGATTGGAGGCCGTAACCGCCAGCTGGTAGGTGCCCGTGGCTTCAAGACCGCGGGGATCCCTGGCCTTGACCTGGACTGCGGCAGTGCTTCCGGTGCCAGTGGAATCGGCTGCCGAGACCTTCAGGGATTTGCCGTCGATGCTGACGTTGAAGCCGGCGGGCGACCCGCCCACCAGCTCGTACTTCATCTTCTCGACGTCGTCCCGGTCAGGATCCGAGGTCAGCTTGGCCAGGTCGGTGCTGGCGGAGTCACCTTTGGGCACGTCCACGCTGGCACCCAGGAGCTCGGGCGGGTTGTTCTTGTTCGGATCAGGCAGCACCTTGGTGCGGATGCTGAGGGTCGACTTCAACCCGCCCGGGTCGTCCGGACCGCTTCCGTCGGTCACCTCAAAGGTCAACGAGCCGGGGCCCACATATTCGGCGCCCGCCGTGTACTTCAGGCCGGTGCCGTTGCCGGTCACGGGGTCCCCGCCGTCGGCACCGATCAGTTTGATCCGGTCCGTCTGGGTCAGCCGCGGCGAACGGCCCTCGCGCACCTTGACCCATTCGTCCAGGTCAACGTCTACGGACTGCCCCGCAGTGACTTCCAGGACTTCGTCCTTCGCCAGGGTGGGAACCTGCTGGCTGAGGCCCGGAACCCAGATCACGGCTGTGGACTGCTGGCCGTCCACATCCGCCACGGTGTACGGGATGAGCTGGGGCTGCTCCGTCAGGTCCACCACCATGGTGCCGTCAGCGCCGGGCCGGGCGGTGGCGGCTTCGGTGCTGATTTTGAGGTTTTCACCCACGCCGTCGGGGTCCTCGTCGTTTTTCAGGACGGGGACATCGACGGCGGTCTTTCCCATCGTCTGGGCCGACGTCACCCTGTCGTCGCGGGCAATGGGGGCCTTAAGCGGCACCTCGTTGTCCACCACCACGCGGATGGTCGCCTGGGCGGAGGCGTCCCGGTCGTCAGCAATGGCGTAGCGTACGTTGACTGTTCCGGCCTCACCCGGTGCGAGCAGGATGATCCGGCCGCTGGTCTTGCTGACGGTGGCCTGGAGAGCGGGGTCGGCCTCGATGCCGTCAGTCAGGATGCGGATGAGGTCGCCGTCCGGGTCGGTGTCGTTCCCCGTGGCGTCGACGGCGATCTGGCGGCCGGGCCGGACCCGGGCCTCATCATCCACGGGAGTGGGTTTCTGGTTGACCTCGCCCCGCGGTGCGATGCCCACCGTCACCGTGCCGGTGTTGACGGCGCCCTGCCGGTCCACCACCTTGTACCGGAAGGTATCCGTGCCGGCACCGTCCCCGGCAGCCGTGAAGTCGATGAAGTTGCTTCCCACCGTCGCGGTGCCCATGGCGGGGGTGCTGTCGATGCCCGTCAACTGGACGGAATCGCCGTCGGGATCAATGCCGTCCAGCGGCACGGGGATGCGGACAGTTCCTGCAGCCACCACGCGGGCGGTAAGGTTCCGCGGCTGCGGACGCGAATTTTCGGCACCCTCCAGCGGGAGGATGTGGATAGTCACCGCCGCCGCGCTTTTCTGGCCCTGCGGGTCCATGGCGTTGTAGATGGCCCGCACAGTCTTGGGCTGGCTGCCGGCGATGAAGCGGAGGGTGTTTTCCGAGACGAAGCTCTTGCCATCGAGCGGATCCACGCCCTGCGGCAGGACCGGGTCCATGGTGAGCTCCTGCCCCTGAGGGTGGGTGTCGTTTCCGAGCACGGGAATGGTGACGACGTCGTTGACCCGGACGTTCACTTCGTCCGGCTTGGGCTGGGGTGCTTCCACGACGGCGGGCGCGGGCACCGGCACTACGGAGACGCTGCCCGTGGCGGACTTCTTCCCGTTGGACATGGTGTATTCGAAGAGGATCGGGTCCCTGGTCCCCAGGATGTCAGTAATCCTCAGCACGCTGTGGTTGATCACGCTGACCGAGGCGGTGGAGTTCTCAGGAAGTTTCACCGACTGAAGCACCAGGACGCCGCCGGAGGGGTCTGAGTCATTGGCCAGCGGGTCCAGCAGCACGCTTCCGCCCGCGGGCATCAGCGCCACATCATGGACGGCCACGGGGTTGCCGGTCTCGTCACCGGATTCCACATCAACGCGGATCAGGCCCTGGCTGCTTTGCGGCCCATTGCTGGCAATGTACGTCAGGTAGACCGGCCCCGGGGTGGTGCTGCGGAAAGTGAAGGTGCCGCCGTCGGTCACGGGGCCAAGCTCGGCGGTGCCGTTGGCTTCCACCTGGGCCAGCCGGAGGGCCCCGCCGTTGGGGTCCACGTCGTTCTTCAGGGGCGAAATCACCAGGTCCTGGCCCACCACGGCGGTGACATGGTCCGCGTTGACTACCGGCGCCAGTGCTCCCGGCGGCTGGACGTTGACCGCTACTTTTCCCGTCACCGTGTCGCGGCCGTCCCAGATGGTCACGTCCACACTCTTCTTGCCGGCCGTCGCACCGGAGTCCTGGAATGTCAGCACGCCGTCGCGGCGGACCTTGACCTGGTCCTGGTCGTTGTCCGCTCTGGCCTCCAGGAGGACCAGGTCGTCGCCGTCGGGGTCGATCCAGTCCGTAAGGATGTTCTGGCTGACAGTCTTGCCCTGCTCAACCAGCATGGTGGTGTTGTCCCCGCGCTTGAACTGCGGCGGCTTGTTCTCGTCCGGTGCCACCACGCTAAGCGTGACCTGGCCGGTTGCGGACAGGCCGCGGCCGTCGGATGCGCTGTAGCTGAACGTTTCGGTCCCCGGCCTCGCATCGGCGGGCACCGAAACCTGGAACGCTGTGCCGCCGTAGATGTTCTCCAGGCTGCCGGTCCCGGGACCGGAGTCACCTGCCGCCGCGGTGAGAACGTCACCGTCGGGATCCGAATCGTTGTCCAGCACGCTGAGGATGGTGGTGCGTCCGGGGCGCACGCCGACGGCGTCGGGCTTGGTTTCCGGCGGACGGTTGGGTTTGGTGCGGTCCGGCAGGACGTTGATGGTGTTGTTGTCCGCGGATTCCTGGTCCTGCTCGTCGGACTCGTTTTTGGGCGGGACAACGTCATCCCAGTTGTTCACCAGCTGCATGTTCTGGTTCACCAGCCAGACATTGCCGGAGTTCACATCATTCAGGACCACCAGGTCCCTGTTCACCCGGAAAACGTACGACGGCGAGGCGCTCGCCTTGGGCACGTCCACGTTCTTGTCGTCGCCGTCGTTGAGGCAGTCCCGGACGTACTTGTTTGCGCCGGACCAGGCCGCATGCACGCACCCGCCCAGCTGGACGGGGGCAGCCGGCACGCCCTCGCCGTCGAACGTCACGGTCTTGGCGGTGGAGCCGTCCAGGGGCTGCTTCAGCAGTGCCTTTTGGGTGGAAATGGCAACGAAGTCGCTGCCGGGTCCGCCCTGTTGCAGCCTGGCATCGCGGGCATTGTCCAGTTGCAGCCGCTTTCCGCCGGGCAGCAGCAGCTTCCCGGCAGCCGCGTCCAGAAGCACCGGTTTGTCCCCCACCACGGTGATCTGGAGATCGCCCGAGCCCTTCAGCTCTTCCCAGGTTTCAGAGTCTGAAGCTGTGACAGCTCCGTTGGCATCAACCGTGGTGACGGTTACCGCACCTGATTTCGGGTCCGCGGAGTGTATCCGGTCGTCATCGCCCACCACCGAGACGATGCCCTCCGAACCCACCATTACGGGTTCGGACGCTTCCGTATCAAAACCATTAACCGTGGACGGCGAAACCGCCCAGACTTTTCCCGACGCCGCGTCCGTCACCGAGATGACGTCTGAGCCGAAACTGACGTCCGCAGACCCGGGCAACTGTTTGTCCCCGCCCAGCCGCATGTTGGCCGGCGACACCTGATTCAGCGTTGAACCGGTCTCGTCGTCAACGAAAACGTCACCGGCATCCTGGAGGATGTCGAAGGTGGTGGAAGCGGGCGTCACGGCACCATCGAGGACCCGGGAGGGGTAGTTGAGCCGGCCCACCGCGTTCTTGGACTTGGAGACCACCCACACGCCGCCGTCGTTCAGCTCCACCTCGGTCGTCTTGAACCCGGGGTACAGGACGGCGCCGGTGACCAGGACTGCGACGGCGGCACTGAAGGCAGTGCCCGTGACGAGTTTCTTGTGGCGCCTTTTCAGCCCCAGCTTCCCCAGCAGAGTTGTCACCGCGTTACTAATCCCCTGTATAACCGCTGCCGGAGGCAGCTGCATAGTCCGGGGCGCTCACCCCGGCCTTGATGTTTGCCGTCCCTGGCGGGGGACGGCTGAGACCTGACTTTTCACATGGCCGCCGGCCGCGCCGGTGTATCCACCGGCGGGGCAGCTTGTCCGGTGGCAAGCTTACCCACGGTCTCTGCACCGCGGCGATGGGGAGCCCTGCCCACAGCAAGCAGTCCAGAGTTGGATGCCGCACCGACTATACCGCGGAAGACCAACAACTGGAGAAACTGTTTGGGGGCTGGCGCCTGACGGGACGGGTCAGTCCAGCACCAGGCCCTTACCAAGTCCACGGCTCAGGCGCACCGGGCGGATTTCCCCAAAGCCGCGGACGTTTTCGGGGGGCTGCGGTGCCAGCACGAACCGTTCGTCGTGTTCCAGGGCTGAAGCCGTCATGGAATCCACTAAAACTGTCCCGGGGTCTGCGAGGGTAGTGAGGCGCGCCGCCAGGTTTACGGTGGGACCGTAGATGTCCCCCAGCCGGGACAGGATTCGTCCCCACACCATGGCCACGCGTGCCTCCGGAAGGATCTCATCCTCAGTGAAGGCCTGGGCAAGTGCCAGCGAAATTTCGGCCCCGGCCGCCGGGGTTTCGGCGATGTACAGGACCTCGTCACCCACCGTCTTGACCAGGCGGCCGCCGCCCACGGAGATGATTTCCGCGCACTTGTTTTCGAAGCGCTGCACCAGCCGGGCCAGGGTTTTTTCGTTCATCCGCCGGGACAGGCTGGTGTAGGAGACCAGGTCAGCGAAGCCAACGGCACGGGCCAGCGGCAGCGGAGCATCGTCTTCGTCGCCTTCGCGGCCCTCTTCGCTGGCTTGGAGGCCGGCTTCGGCGCGGACGGCGAGCCGCTGGACGCCGGCGTTGAGCTGGCGCCGCCAGGAGTAAACCAGCACTTCTTCAAGGGCATCCACGAGCGCCGGCAGCTCGTTGACCAGCCGCTTGCGGGCCACGGCGTCGGTGACGCCCTGTTCGTGGACCATGTCCTCCACCAGCGCCTCGATCTGCCAAACCACCATCCGGTCCGTCATCTGGCCAATGGAGCGGGTGACGGAGATGGCGGCTTCCTCGGTCAGCTTGCCCGACCGGACCAGGTCCACCACGGTGGAGAGCGCAGCCTGGTCGCGTTCGGTGAAGGCAACGTCCTCATCACCGAAGTTGGGAAATCCCAGGGCCCGCCAAAGCTTGCGGGCAGAAAGCAGGGACAGTCCGGCACCGGCAGCAACTTCACGACGGCGGAGCTTGCGTTCCCCGCCCAGCAGCCTTGCCTCGAGCGCCTTCATGGCAAGCCTGTCCGCGGAAAGGGTTCCGGTGGGGGGATGGTGGCCGTCGTGGGGCTGGCCGCCTTGTGCAGCGTCAGGCGAACCGCTTGGTGGGGCGGGCGCGGCGATATCGACGCGTTCCTGCTGGTCCTCATCGTTCATCCCGTCCACCTTCTCTCACATCCCATGGCAATGCTCCGGCAGGGTTATCGTCTGCCCCGCCGGGCTGGCCGTCACGTTCGTATGGCAATTCCCCGATTGCATCGAGGATGAAGTCCCGGAACCTGGCAACCTCAGGTACGTCCTGGAAAGTCACCACGCCCTGATACCCGGTTTCCAAGGATATATTCCCGGAGCGCAACAGGCGTTGAAGTACCGACTCGTGGACAGTCAGGTTGCGCACCGAGGCCAGGTTCACCTGCTGGTCCTGCCGCCGCAGGATGCCGATCCGGGACACCAGCCGCCGGTTGGTGAGGGTATACCTGGTGCCCTGCCAGCGCAGGAGCCGGGGCAGGCAGTAACCGGCCCAGACCGCCGCGGCTGCGAGGACACAGCCGGCCACCAGCCACGGAGTCCATCGGGCAGTCAGGGCCGGGAAGAAGCGCGCCGCTTCCCCGCGGATGATCCATGCTGAAGCATAGGCGGCAGCCGCCGGCGCAAGAATGAAGGCTGCGGCGGCCCCGGCCAGCTTCCTCGGCTGCGGACGGGTGGTGACAATCACCTGCTCGCCCGGAACGAGGTCATTACGCATAACCGCCCTGGCCGGAATCCTCCGGAGCAGTCCATGGCCGCAGATGCACCACGTCGCCCGCGGTCACCACGTGTTCGCGTGACTCGCGGTCCACCACCAGCAGCGACCCGTAGTCGTCCAGGCGTGAGGCGTGGCCGATGATCTCGTGGTCGCCCGGCAGCTGCGCCCGCACCTGCTTGCCCAGTGTAGCCATGACTGCTTCCACCCGCTTGTGCAGGGAAGGCCCGCCTGCCAGCCCTGCCGCCGGATCGCCGTCGGCATTGCAGAAGCTGCGGTAGAGCATGGCAAAGTGCGAAAGGTAGCTTTTCAGCAGCCCGGTCCGGTCCGTCGTGCGAGGGGATTCGAGCACCACGGAAGTGGCCGTGGGAACGGGGAGCTCCGATTCCCGAAGGGTGACGTTGAGGCCCGTCCCGAGGATGACGGGCGGCGCCGAGCCGTCCACCATTGGACCCAGCTGCGCCAGGATGCCGGCGATTTTCTTCCCGCGCACCAGGACATCGTTGGGCCATTTCAGCTCGGCAGGGAGGCCGGCGGTTTCCAGCAGTGTCTCATGCAGTGCCAGGGCCGCGATGAGCGACAGCCAGGAGTAGCTCTGGGTGGGAAGCGGCCTGCCTTCGGCATTGACCGGCTTCAGGACCACCGAAACCGAGATCGAGCTCAGCGGTGGCGCCTCCCAGTGCCTGTCCAGCCGCCCCCTCGCAGCTGTCTGGTACTCCGCGGTGAGCACGGACATGTCCGGCCAGGCGGAGGGCTCCACAGTCACGGACCGAAGAAGGTCAGCGTTGGTGGATCCCGTGGAATCCACCACCTCGAGCCGGGGAATGCCCGCCGCGGACAGGAAGTCCTGGTCCGCGAGTTCCCTCCGGTTCAGGGGCGTGCCGGGGGCATGTGCGTCATCCATACCTAAACTCTACCGACACGGGCCGGACGTCCCGGCTACAGGAAAATGTCCGGGACCAGGCTCTCCTCGGGTGCCCCCAGGCTGTACGGACGGAAGTCGGTGACTCCCGCTGCCGCGAGCACCTCTTCGTCAGTGTAGAAATTGCCGCTGGGCCGGCCGCCGGCTCCCAGATTGCTGCCGGTCAGCACGGCGTGGGCAGCGTCCGCCATGATTTGCGGATCCCGGGCGGCCTGGACCATCACCTCGCCCTGGGGCATGTTCCTGATGGCCGCCGTATCGATCAGGGTGCACGGCCAGAGCGAATTAACCCTGATTCCGTCCGCCTTGAGCTCCTCGGCAAGTCCCAGGGTGGTGAGGCTCATCCCGTACTTCGCCACGGTGTAGGCGAGGTGTTTTCCGGCCCAGTGCGGATCGAGGTTCAGCGGCGGCGACAGGGTAAGGATGTGGCCCCGGCGCGAGGCGCGCAGCGCCGGCAACGCCAGCTTGGACATCAGGAAGGTGCCCCGGACATTGATGTCCTGCATCAGGTCGTACTTTTTCATGTCGACGTCGTCCGTACGGGAAAGGTCGATGGCGGAAGCGTTGTTCACCACGACGTCGATGCCGCCAAAGCGGTCGATGGCCGAAGCCACGGCGCGCGCCACGTCGTCGTCATTCCGGACGTCACCTACGAGGGGCAGCGCCTGCCCGCCCGCGGCCACCAACTCCTCCGCCGCAGTGTAGACCGTCCCGGCAAGCCTGGGATGCGGCTCCCCCGTCTTGGCCAGCAGCACGATGTTGGCTCCGTCCTGGGCTGCGCGCCGGGCGATGGCAAGCCCAATCCCACGGCTGCCGCCGGAGATCAGGAGGGTCTGCCCCTGGAGCGATCCGGCCGCCTGATAGGGGCCCGCCTGGCGGTGGAAAGCATCATTGCTCGAAGTCATGCGACCACTGTAACCCAACTAAGTTACCCGCAAGTAACATACGAGTGCTGCTGAGGGCACCGCAGAAAATTGTAGGTTCCCTACAGCTGCGGGCGCCGGAAGCGTCACTAGACTTGCCAGCAGGGTTCGTCTTTTGTGTGGAAGCTACTTAAACCAACAGCACAGCCCGCGAGCGCCAGCACCACGAATCAATTTGCTACAGAGCCGGAGATACTTGATGAGCCACGATCTGACAACGACAGCGGGAAAGATCGCCGATTTCCGCGACCGCCAGGCACGTGCCGAAAAGCCCTCCGGCCCCGAAGCAATCGAGAAGCAGCATGCGCGCGGCAAGAACACTGCGCGGGAGCGCATTGGCCTGCTGCTGGATGAAGACTCCTTCGTCGAATTCGACGCCCTTGCCGTGCACCGCTCCAACGCATTCGGCATGGAAAAGAAGAAGCCGCTCGGTGACGGCCTGGTTTCCGGCTACGGCACGGTGGATGGCCGCCTGGTGGCCGTCTACAGTCAGGACTTCACGGTGTACGGCGGCTCCCTCAGCCAGGTCAACGGCGAAAAGATCGTCAAGGTCCAGGAATTCGCACTGCGCAACGGCTGCCCGGTGGTGGGCATCCTGGACGGCGGCGGCGCCCGCATCCAGGAGGGTGTGGCGTCCCTGGCCATGTTCGCCGACATCTTCCGCAACAACGTCCATGCCTCGGGTGTGGTGCCGCAGATCTCCCTGATCATGGGCCCCTCCGCCGGCGGTGCCGCCTACTCCCCCGCACTTACGGACTACGTGGTGATGGTGGACAAGACCTCCCACATGTTCATCACCGGCCCGGACGTCATCAAGACCGTCACGGGCGAGGACGTTGATATGGAAACCCTGGGCGGTGCCCGCCAGCACAATGCCACCACGGGTACCTCCACCTACCTCGCCTCGGACGAAGCGGACGCCATCGAGTTCGTCCGCGAACTGCTGGATTTCCTTCCCTCCAACAACCTCTCAGAAGCCCCCGTCCTTGAGCACACGCAGGGGCTGGAGCTTGACGATGACGACCTGGCCCTGGACGCGCTCATCCCCGATTCCGCCAATCAGCCCTATGACATGCGCACCGTCGTCGAGCAGATCGTCGACGACGGACACTTCCTGGAAATGCAGGCGCTGTACGCCCCGAACGTGATGATCGGCTACGGCCGGGTGGAAGGCCACACCGTGGGCATCGTTGCCAACCAGCCGTTGCAGTTCGCCGGCACGCTGGACATCGCCGCCTCGGAGAAGGCCGCCCGGTTTGTCCGGCACTGCGACGCCTTCAACATCCCCATCATCACCCTGGTGGACGTTCCCGGCTTCCTGCCCGGCAAGGACCAGGAGTTCCAGGGGATCATCCGCCGCGGAGCCAAACTCCTTTACGCCTATGCAGAAGCAACCGTGCCCAAGCTGACCGTCATCACCCGCAAGGCCTATGGCGGCGCGTACATCGTGATGGGATCCAAGAAGCTGGGCGCCGACCTGAACCTGGCTTGGCCCACCGCACAGATTGGCGTCATGGGCGCGCAGGGCGCCGTCAACATCCTCTACCGCCGCGACCTCGCGGCAGTGGCCGAAGCCGGCGGCGACGTCGAGGCCTGCCGCGCCGAAGTCATCCGGCAGTACGAAGAGGAACTTCTGAACCCCTACCAGGCTGCCGAGCTGGGCTACGTGGACGCCGTCATCGCCCCGTCCGACACCCGGCTGCAGATCATCAAGGGCCTGCGCGCCCTGCGCGACAAGCGGGCGAGCCTGCCCACCAAGAAACATGGGAACATTCCGCTGTGATCGCCAACGAACCTGCTGATGTAGGCCAGCCGGCCGCTGAACCACTGCTCTCCGTGGTGAAAGGACAGCCCACTGCCGAGGAACTGGCGGCCCTGACCGCCGTCGTCCTCTCCCTGGGCGGCGCCGAACCGGCCCGGACGGACAAGCCGCCGGTCCGGCACTGGGTGCGCCGCCAGCAACTCAGGCTGGAGCCTACGCCCGGCCCCGGCGCGTGGAAGCGAAGCCGCGGCTGAAACCCACATCCCGAGGCGTTAGTCTCGGTGTGTGACTACAGACACTTCTCCTGCCACCCGCCCGCACACCCGCATCGACGCCGTCGCAGATGACTACACCGAGACGCTCATCAGGCTCAACCCGTCCTTCGCCACCACCCTCGGCGTCCCCGGGCACGAAACCGAGTACCAGGACTTCTCCCCTGCCGGCATCGCCGAATTCGCGGAAGTTGCCCGGAAGGCCCTGGCGGACCTTGAAGGCCTCGAGCCGGAGGACGACGTCGATGCCGTCACCCTTGACGCCATGCAGGAGCGGCTGGGCCTGCAGCTGCTGATCCACGCCTCGGGCTGGGACTACGCGGACCTCAACAACATCGCCTCCCCGGCCCAGGACATCCGCGCCATCTTCGACCTGATGCCGACCGCGACCGAGCAGGACTGGCTCCATATTGCAGGCCGCGCCCACAACGTCCCTGCAGCCATCGATGGCTACATCGAATCGCTGCGCCTCGCCAAGGACGCCGGCAGGGTGGCCGCAGTGCGGCAGGTGAAGATCGTCATCGAGCAGGTCACCAAGTACGCCGCGGAGGACGGCTTCTTTGCGAAGCTGGCTGCCGGAGCGTCCACATCCGCCGGGCCCTTGCCCGCCGCCGTCCAGCAAAAGCTCGACGGCGGTGCTGCCGCCGCCCGGACGGCCTACGCCGGGCTGGCCGAATTCCTCCGCACTGAGCTGTTCCCCGCCGCGCCGGAAAAGGACGCCGTGGGTCGGGCCCGTTACGCGCTGGCCTCCCGTTCCTTCCTGGGCGCCACTGTAAACCTGGAGGAAACCTATGCCTGGGGCGTGGAGGAACTCGACCGGATCATCGCCCAGCAGGAACAGGTGGCGGACAGCATCAAGGCCGGCGCCAGCATCGCCGAAGCCAAGGACATCCTGAACAACGATCCCGCCCGCCAGCTGAAGGGGAAGGAAGCCCTGCGGGAATGGATGCAGGAACTTTCCGACAAAGCGGTGGCTGAACTGGCCGGCGTCCATTTCGACATCCCGGACGTCATGAAGAAGCTGGAATGCCTCATCGCCCCCACTGACGAGGGCGGCATCTACTACACCGGACCCTCCGACGACTTCAGCCGGCCCGGCCGCATGTGGTGGTCCGTCCCCGCCGGGGAAGACACCTTCACCACCTGGGCCGAAACCACCACCGTCTACCACGAGGGCGTTCCCGGGCACCACCTCCAGGTGGCCACCGCCACCTACCGGCGCGAACTGCTCAACAAGTGGCGGCGCAACGTCTGCTGGACCTCCGGCCACGGCGAAGGCTGGGCGCTGTATGCCGAGAAGCTGATGCAGGAACTGGGCTACCTGAACGACCCCGGCGACCACATGGGCATGCTGGACATGCAGCGCATGCGCGCCGCCCGCGTGGTGTTCGACATCGGTGTGCACCTTGAACTCGACATCCCCGAACGCTGGGGCACCGGCACCTGGACTGCGGACAAGGGCTACCAATTCCTCAAAGGGAACCTGCCCATCAGCGAAGGCCAGCTGAACTTCGAGTTCACCCGCTACCTGGGCTGGCCCGGCCAGGCACCCTCCTACAAAGTGGGGCAGCGCCTCTGGGAACAGATCCGCGCCGAGCTTGAGGCGCGCCCCGGGTTCGACCTCAAGGAGTTCCATACAAAGGCCCTCAACGTCGGCTCTGTAGGGCTGGACACCCTCCGCCGGGCATTGCTCTAAGTTTCACTGGATGGGGCCACACCGGCCCGCCGTGGGCGCCTTCCTCTGCTTGCTGCTCCTTCGTTGCTCTTTGGGCCCATGCCAGCAGGGTTCCCTGGCCGAGCTTGCGAGGCTAGGGAACCGTTGGGGAGCAAGCTGCCGGAAGGCAGCCACGTCGGTCCTTTTCCCCGAGCGCCAGGGAGACATTAAGCACACCTTGGCCGGGAATACGTAACATCAGGGGCTGAAACCCTGATTTTTCGGGGTTTTGCGGCTGGAGATGAGATTTGGGGCGCGTAATGTTTCTAAATGTTTGTTCGCCGTGGTATTGGGTGGGGGTCTAGCTTGTTCTGGTGAGCACTCAGACAAGCACCCCCTCCCCCGCAGGGAAGACCGGTTTCCAGCTGCCCAAGTGGGCTGGTTCGTTCGGCTTCCAGATCATTGCCGCCCTCATCGTCGGGCTTGGCCTCGGCCTGCTGGCCAAGTACACCGGCAGCACCAAGGCCAACCCCAACGGCCTCGGTGCCACGCTGCAGACCATAGGCTCCAGCTATGTGTCACTGCTGCAGACCGCGGTTGTACCCCTGATCTTCACCGCCGTCGTCAGTTCCATCTCCAACCTTCGCCAGGTGTCCAACGCCGCGAAGCTTGCATGGAACACCCTGCTCTGGTTCGCCATCACCTCGCTGATCGCCGTCCTGATCGGTATCGGCCTGGGCGTCCTCCTGCAGCCCGGTTCCAACACCGGCATTACGGAGGAGGCGAAGTACTCCGGCAAGTCCGGTGACTGGTGGGCATTCCTGGTGGGACTGTTCCCCAAGAATTTCCTGGGCCTGGGTGCCAACTCCACCGTCGCTGAGTCCGGTGCCGTCACCACGTCCGTCAGCTTCAACGTCCTGCAGATCCTGGTGATTGCCATCGCCGTCGGCGTCGCTGCCCTCAAGGTGGGCAAGGCTGCGGAACCGTTCCTGAACCTCAACGCCTCGGCCCTGGCCGTCATCCAGAAGGTCCTTTGGTGGATCATCCGCATCGCACCGCTGGGCACCGTCGGCCTGATCGGCAACGCCGTCGCCGTCTACGGCTGGGACACCATCGGCTCCCTCGGCAAGTTCACCTTCGCCATCTACGTCGGCCTGGCCCTGGTGCTCTTCGCGGTCTACCCCATTTTGATCCGCACCCACGGCCTGTCCATCAAGCAGTACTTCTCCGGAGTATGGCCCGCCGTCCAGCTGGCCTTCGTATCCCGCTCCTCCGTAGGCACCCTGCCCCTCACCCAGCGGGTCACTGAGCGCAGCCTCGGCGTCCCCCGCGCCTACGCTTCCTTCGCCGTACCGCTGGGCGCCACCACCAAGATGGATGGCTGTGCCGCCATCTACCCCGCCATCTCGGCGATCTTCGTTGCCCAGTTCTTCGGTATCCAGCTGGACTTCAGCCAGTACCTGCTGATCGCCCTGGTGTCCGTCCTCGGCTCCGCCGCAACCGCCGGAACCACCGGTGCCGTGGTGATGCTCACCCTGACGCTGTCCACGCTGGGACTGCCCCTGGCAGGCGTCGGACTCCTCCTGGCCATCGACCCGATCCTGGACATGGGCCGCACAGCCGTGAACGTGGCCGGCCAGGCGCTGGTCCCCACCATCGTGGCCAAGCGCCAGGGGATCCTGGACGAGCAGGTGTACAACGCCGCCCGGAACGGCACGCCGTTTGTTGACGAGACGGTCGACGCTGAGCCTGCCGCTTCCACCGATGGAACCACTACGGACACCGCTCCGCGCGAGCTCGCAGGTTCCAAGGCCTAGCAGCCAGCTGCCCACCCTGCAGCAGAAGAAGAAGTCCCCGGGAAATCTCCCGGGGGCTTCTTTCGTTTCAGGCGCCTCAGTGCCCAAGCTTCTGCCGGGGGCGTCTGTGCCACAGGCCTCAGCGCCAGGCACTTCAGTGGCGGCCGCCGCCAACCACTCCACTTTCTACTGCCCTGGTGACGGCGTCGGCCTCAGCCTGTGTCAGCTTCCCGTCCGTTACCGCCTGGTCCAGCCGGGTCTTCAGCTCTGCAGTCTTCTGTGCCTGCCTTTCACTGCGGAGCTCCTCCAGCGCGGCGGTGACCTTGAACTCTTCAATGCCCAGTGATTCAGCCAGCGACTTGGCCAGCGCGGCGTCACGGGTGGCAGCGTCAGGTTTCTCACCATCTGCCGGCGACGTGGTCGGTCGGCTTGCCTCCCGGAAGGCCTCGAACGCCTCCGTCACGTTGGCTTCCTCCACGCCCAGTTTCTCCCCAAGGGCAGCTGCCTGCGCAAGACCGCGCTCCCCGCCCCGTCCGCCGTGCTTACCTATGCCGCTCCCGGGAGTGGTGCCGGCGTCCGCCGATGCGCTCGAACCTGCGCTCGGTGTGGGAGCGGGTGTGGTGGTGGCGGAGGCCATCCCGGCAACGCCGATTCCGGCAACCACGGCCAGCGCCGTGGCGGACAGGCCAAGGGTGATGTTCTTTGTGCGTGACATTCTTTGTCTCCTGGTACTGCCGTCGGATGACGGCTGTTGTCGGTTTGCCCCTTGCGGGTATCTCCAGCGTCCGGGATCAACTTCTGGTGAACCTGTCCAGAACCTTTCATTCTCCTGTGAAGGCAAGTTGCGCAGAGTGCAAAGTTGCACGTAGTGTAAGAGCGTGATTGCTTCCTCATCGACCGCTTACACTGCCGGAGCCCCTTCCCGCCGCGAGTTGAATAAAGCCGCCACCCGCCAAGCCATCACTGATGCAGCCTTGGCCCTCCTGCGAGCCAAGGGCCCCGGTAACTTCACGGCTGAAGAAATCGCCGACTCGGCCGGAATTTCGCGCCGGACGTTCTTCAACTACTTCAGCAGCACCGATGCCGCGCTGGCCTCCGTCGTCCATGCGTTCCTGGACAACGCCATCCAGCAGCTGAGGCTGCGGCCGGCGGAAGAACCTGTCCTGGAATCAGCCCAGGCAGCCCTGATGGCCCTCGCCGACCCCAAGGCAGTGGCACCGCTGGCGGAACTGTTCACCCTGACCCAGCACAGCCCGCTCATGGCGAATACGGAACTCCAGGCGTGGGACCATTGCCGGGAGCAGGTTTTTGCCGTGGCCCGGGAACGCGTGGCCGTAACACCTGGCGGTGAGGACGAACTGTACGTCCAAGCGCTGGCCGGCTCCGTCATCTCCTGCGGCAAGGCAGCCATGCAGGTGTGGTTCAGCCGCCGCGGCGCTGACCTCTCAGCGGAATCCCTCGCCGAGCTCCGGCAACTGCTTATCGACGCCATGGCCCTGCTCGGAGCCGGTTTCAACTCCCGCAGACACGCCGGCGGCGCGGGGAGATCCAGCCCTGCGCCGGCCGGCCCGGCTTCCTGAAACTCCCGTTCCTCCTGATCAGATCGGTTTCCTTACATGGCTTTGTTCCTTTATCGCCTGGGCAAGTTCTCCTACCGCCGGCGCTGGCTGGTAATCTCGCTGTGGCTTGCCGCCCTGGCGGTCGTTGGCGGGTCGGCCGCCGCGTTCCACGGCACGCTGTCCAACAACTTCCAGATTCCCGGCACCGAGACACAGCGGATTGCCGACAAGCTGAAGGAAGAGCTCCCTTCCGCCTCAGGGGGCACGGCGACGATCGTCTTCGAAGCACCCGACGGCGGCTTCACTGCCGAGAGCCGGACCGCCGTCACAGATGCGCTGAAGAAACTGGAGTCGGTGCAGGATGTGCGCGGCACCGTGGATCCTTTCGCCACGCAGGCCCAGGTGGACCAGGCAGGCCAGGCCATCAGCGACGGCGAGCAGCAGCTTGCGGCAGGACAGGCACAGCTGGATGCCTCCCGCGCCGAGCTTGAAGCCGGCAAGGCGCAGCTCGCAGCAGCAGAACAGCAGCTGGCTGCAGCCGGTGCCCCCGCCGCCCTTATTGAAGCCCAGCTCGGCCAGCAGAAGGCCGCAATGGCAGAAGGAGAGGCGCGCCTGCAGGCCGGGGCAAGCGAATTGGAGGCCAGCAAGGAAAAGCTTGAGCTCGGCAAGCGCCAGGTTGATGCGTCCTCTGCCATCCGCTTTATATCGGAGGACGGCCGGGCCGCCGTGGCGCAGGTCCAGTTCGACACGTCCATCAACGGCCTGAGCCCCGAGGTCCGCCAGCAGGTCCAGGACATCGCGCACGAAACCTCCGCTGCAGGCGTCACCGCCTACGCCAGCAAAGAGATTACCGAGGACATTTCCGAGCTCTTCGGTGCCGCCGAGATCATCGGCATCGCGGTCGCGGCCCTGGTCCTGATCCTCATGCTCGGAACCCTCATCGCCGCCGGGCTTCCGCTGCTGATGGCCATCGTCGGAGTAGGCGTGGGCGTCGGCATTACCTTCGCCCTGTCCGGGCTCTTCGACATGAGCTCCATCTCCCCCATGCTGGCCCTCATGCTGGGCCTGGCCGTGGGCATCGACTACTCGCTGTTCATTGTCAACCGGCACAGGACCCAGCTGCTCGCCGGAATGGAGCCTGAGGAGTCGGTGGCCCGTGCCACCGGAACCTCCGGCAACGCCGTCGTGTTCGCCGGTCTCACCGTGATCATCGCCCTTGCCGCCCTGGTGGTGCCCGGACTGCCGTTCCTGGCCGTCATGGGCCTGGCCGCGGCCGGAACCGTGGCAGTGGCAGTGCTGGTGGCCATCACCCTCACCCCTGCCATGCTTTCCCTGATTGGCCGGCGCATCATCTCCCGGCGGGCCTGGGCCAAAGCCGAAGCCCACAATGCTGAACCGGGCCATGAAGTCGAAGATGAGGCCAAGGACCGCGAGCGCAGCATCCACGGCTGGGGCGGCCTGGTCACCCGGCACCCCGTGCTGGCCCTCCTGGCCGGCGTCCTCCTGCTGGGCACCCTGGCCCTGCCTGCCACCCAGCTGCAGCTTGCCCTGCCCGACGGTGGATCGGAGCCGGTGGAATCCGAGGCGTATCAGGCATACGACCTGACCGCCCGCAGCTTCGGTGAAGGCGTCACCGGCCCCATCGTGGCCGTCGGCGAGTTCCCCGCCGGCCTGGACGAGGCCCAGGCGCAGACCCTGCAGTACGACGTCGCAGACGAACTCCGCGCTGTGGACAACGTTGAAGCAGCAGTACCCGTCGCCCTGAGCGAGGACCGCCGGACCGCGGTGTTCCAGGTGATCCCCAAGGAAGGCCCGGCCAGCGCCAGCACCGTCCAGGTGGTTTCCGAACTGCGGGGCCTGAACGAAGAGGTCCAGTCCAAATACGACGTGACCCTGGGCCTGACCGGGCAGACCGCCGGAAACATCGATGTCTCCACCAAGCTCGGTGGCGCCCTGCCGCCGTACCTGGCCATCGTCGTCGGACTGTCCCTTGTCCTGCTGCTGCTGGTGTTCCGCTCGATTGTGGTGCCGCTTCTCGCCACCGGCGGGTTCCTGCTCTCCCTCGCCGCAGCCTTCGGCGCCGTGGTGGCCGTCTACCAGTGGGGCTGGCTGGGCAGCGTTTTCGACGTGGCCAACCCCGGCGCGGTGCTGAGCTTCCTGCCCATCATCCTGATCGGGGTGCTGTTCGGGCTGGCCATGGACTACCAGGTGTTCATCGCCTCCGGCATGCGCGAGGCGTACATGCACGGTTCCACGGCCAAGGAGGCGGTCCGGGTGGGCTTCAGCCACGCCGCCGCCGTGGTGGCTGCCGCCGCCATCATCATGGTCAGCGTCTTTGCCGGCTTCATCTTCAGCCACCTCACCATGGTCCGGCCGCTCGGCTTCGCCATGGCGTTTGGTGTGCTGCTGGATGCCTTCGTGGTGCGCATGACCCTGGTGCCGGCCGTGATGTACCTCCTGGGCGAAAAGTCCTGGTGGCTGCCGCGCTGGCTGGACCGGATCCTGCCTGACGTGGATGTGGAGGGGGCCAGGCTCAGCCGTCCCGAGACAGCTCCGGCGGCCGGGGAACTGGTCCACTAGAACCGCTGGTCCATCGGGCCGGCGCTGGTCTTCCTGGCTGGCGCCGGTCCACTAGGCTGGAGACCGTGGTCCGCCTGATTCTCGCTTCCCAGTCCCCCGCCCGCACCAAGCTCCTGGCGGAGGCCGGCATCCGGCACTCGGTGCTGGTCTCTGACGTGGACGAGGACGCCGTACAGGCACGGTACGGCGTGACCGATCCACACGATACTGCCTTGCTGCTGGCCAGGGCGAAAGCCGAAGCGGTAGCAGCGCTCCCGGATGCGGAGGGGGCATTGGTCCTTGGATGCGACTCGGTGTTCGAGTTTGACGGAGAGGCCCACGGCAAGCCCTACACGGCCACCGTTGCGCGTGAGCGGATGCTGCGAATGAGCGGCAACTCCGGAGTGCTCCACACGGGGCATTGGCTGGTGGACTGCCGGGACACGGATCCCGACGACGGCGGCGAGCCCGGCACGGGTGCAACCCTGGGGACCGTGGCCTCGGCCGAGGTCACCTTCCTGGAGATGGAGACGGCAGAAATCGATGCCTACATCGCTACCGGCGAACCACTGCACTGCGCCGGATCCTTCACCATTGACGGCCTGGGCGGGGCGTTCATCCGGAAGGTTGATGGCGACCCGCACACCGTCGTCGGACTTTCGGTCTCCACGCTGCGCGGCCTGCTGGCCTCCGCAAACGTGCGCATCACCGACCTGTGGTCCGCCTGACGCCCTGCAAACCCTGCCTGTCCGTGAAGGCAAAAGCGCCGCATTTCGCGAAGTCTTGTAGCTTCCCTACAAAGCCCGACCCGTTTACACGCGGATTCCGCAAGTAATATCGGCGGAACCCTCAAAACCGCGCTAGGCTCCCTGAAGGAAAGAAGGAGACGCCTTGTCAGCATATTTGGAGCAGTCCGCAGGAACCAAGCAGTCGACCCTCACAAAGGTGCTGATCGCAAACCGCGGTGAAATCGCCGTGCGCATCATCCGCGCAGCCCGCGACGAAGGCATCGCCTCGGTCGCGGTCTACGCCGACCCGGACCGGGATGCCCTCCACGTGCGCCTCGCCGACGAGGCCTACGCCCTGGGCGGGAACACCGCCGCGGAGTCCTACCTGGTGATGGATAAGATCATTGCCGCCGCGGTCCAGTCGGGCGCCGACGCCATCCACCCCGGCTACGGTTTCCTCGCCGAAAACGCCCAGTTCGCTGCGCGCGTGATCGAGGCGGGCATCACCTGGATCGGCCCGTCCCCGGAGGCCATCTCCGCCCTCGGTGACAAGGTCCAGGCCCGGCACATTGCCGAGAAGGTAGGCGCTCCGCTGGTCCCCGGCACGGCCGATCCTGTCGAGTCTGCCGGGGAGATCCTCGATTTCGTGGACCGGCACGGGCTTCCGGTAGCCATCAAGGCCGCCTTCGGCGGCGGCGGCCGCGGCATCAAGGTGGCCCGCACCCGGGAGGAGATCCCCGAGCTCTACGAATCAGCCGTCCGTGAAGCCACCGCCGCATTCGGCCGCGGGGAATGCTTCATCGAGCGCTTCCTGGACGCTCCGCGGCACGTGGAAACCCAGTGCCTGGCGGACGCCCACGGCAATGTGGTGGTCGTCTCCACCCGTGACTGCTCGCTCCAGCGCCGAAACCAGAAACTGGTGGAGGAGGCACCGGCCCCGTTCCTCACCGAAGACCAGAATCGGCGCCTCTACGAATCCTCCAAGGCCATCCTTAAGGAAGCCGGCTACCTGGGCGCCGGCACCTGCGAATTCCTGGTGGGCAAGGACGGCACCATCTCCTTCCTGGAAGTCAACACCCGGCTCCAGGTGGAGCACTGCGTTTCCGAGGAAGTCACCGGCATCGACCTGGTGCGCGAGCAGTTCCGGCTGGCCCGCGGAGAGGAACTCGGCTACGGCGACCCTGAGGTGCGCGGCCACTCCTTCGAGTTCCGCATCACCGGTGAGGACCCGGGGCGGAACTTCATGCCCGCCCCCGGCACCATCCGCGTCCTGAAAAACCCCACCGGCCCCGGCGTCCGCGTCGATTCAGGCATTGAACAGGGCGACGAGATCAGCGGCAACTTCGACTCGATGCTTTCCAAGCTGATTGTGACGGGAGCCAGCCGACCCCAGGCCCTGCAGCGTGCACGCCGCGCCCTGGAGGAGATGGTGGTGGAAGGCATTCCCACCGTCATCCCGTTCGACCTTGCCGTGGTTTCGGATCCCGCCTTCGCCCCGGCCGAGGGTCCGTTCTCGGTCCACACCCGCTGGATTGAAACCGAGTTCGTCAACAACCTTCCCGCCTGGGCGCCGGACGGCGCTGCCGCTACAGACGGTGCCGCGGAGGAGCGCCAGCGCGTGGTGGTCGAAGTGGGCGGCAAGCGGCTCGAGGTGGTCCTGCCCGCGTCCCTGGGTTCCGTGGGAGCCGGCGGGGCAGCATCTGCAGCGAAACCTGCGAAGTCCAAGAAGCGTTCACGCTCCGGCGGTCCGGCCGCTGCCACCGGCAATGCCCTGACCTCCCCCATGCAGGGCACCATCGTCAAGGTCGCCGTCACCAATGGCGACGTAGTGACCGAAGGTGACCTGGTGGTGGTCCTGGAGGCGATGAAGATGGAACAGCCCCTCACCGCGCACCGTTCCGGCACCATCATCGGGCTTGAAGCGTCCTCCGGCGAAACGGTGTCCGCGGGCGCCATCATCGCCATGATCGAAGACTAGAAAGCCCCGGAGGCACCCATGCTCGCACCCAGCTTCCAGGAAGAAGTGGACCGCTACCACCTGGCCGTCCCGGATATTACCCAGGGCAATCCCGCGCCCGTCAAGGAGCTCTATTCCCGCCTCGACGACGTGACCCTGGCCAACCCGTTCGGCGGGATTGCCCGCGGCTGGGCCCAGGTGGAGGCCCGGCTGGACCAGGCAGCGCGGCAGTTCCAGGACGGCGAGATGCTCGGGTTCGAGACCATCACCTCCTACACGGCCCGCGACACCGCTTACCTGGTGGAGACCGAACACTTCCGGGCACGCCTTGACGGGGGCGCCGTGGAGGAGTTCGCGCTGCGGGTGACCAGCATCTTCCGCCGTGAGGAAGGCTACTGGAAGCTCGTACACCGCCACGCCGACCCGGCAGCCCGGCCGCAGTCCCGCCGCTCGCTCACCCAACCGGCAGGCTAGCTGACAGGCCGGGTCCGCGACCGGCACACTTAGCGCATGAAGCCTTTCCTGCTCCTGGCGTCCAGGGCCGAGGACGCTGCCGCCGAAGATGAATATGCCGCGTACCTCCGGTATGGCGGCCTGCAGCCGCGGGAGCTGGTGCGGGTCCGGCTGGAGGCAGCCCCGCTGCCCCAAGTGGACCTTTCGGACTACTCGGGTGTGATCGTGGGCGGAAGCCCGTTCACCTCCAGCGACCCGCCGGAGAAGAAGTCCTCCGCCCAGCACCGCGTGGAGCGGGAACTTGCAGGGCTCCTGGATGAGCTGGTGGCCCGGGACTTCCCCTTCCTGGGCGCCTGCTACGGCGTGGGCACCCTCGGCACCCACCAGGGCGCCGTTATCGACCGGACATACGGGGAACCCCTTGGCGGGGTGGAGATCGAGCTGACCGAGGCCGGTCTTGAAGACCCACTGCTCGAGGGACTCCCCCGCACGTTTACCGCCTTCACGGGGCACAAGGAGGCGTGCACCGTTCTGCCGCCGCACGCCGTCCTGCTGGCCCGTTCCGCGGCCTGCCCGGTCCATATGTTCCGGATCCGGGAAAACCTCTACGCCACCCAGTTCCATCCGGAACTGGACGCGGAAGGCCTCTGCACCCGCATCGACATCTACCGGCACGCAGGCTACTTCCCGCCGGAGTCGGCCGAAGAACTGATGGAGAGCGCCCGGCAGTTCACTGCCACCGAACCCATGAAAATCCTCCGGAACTTCGTGGCCCGCTACGCCCGGTGAGGCCGCCACTCCATACCCAGCGCCTCGCCGTCGTGCCTTCCCGCCCGCTTACTTGCGCCGGAAAAGCCAAATGCCCGCCGCACTCCCCGAAAAGTCGGGGAACACGCCGGGCATCTCGAGCCACAAACCGGGCTGGAAGGCACAGGCTCCGCTGCTACGCCACGTTGTTTTCGTAGTCCAGGTCGCGGGTTTCCTTGCTCACGAACAGGGCGATGAGCGTCAGGACAGCCATGGAGGTCAGGTAGATCCCCACCAGTACGGGGCTGCCGTCGGCCGTCTCCCAGAGCGCCACTGCGATGAACGGGGCCACCGCTGCGCCCAGGATGCTGGAGAAGTTGTAGCTCACGGCTGAACCGGTGTACCTGACGTTCGTCGGGAAGAGCTCCGGCAGCAGCGCACCCATCGGGCCGAAGGTGAGGCCCATCAGGGAGAAGCCGATGACCAGCAGCGCCATGGTGCCAATGAAGCCGCCGCTGAACAGCGGAACGAAGAGCAGGCCGAACACGAAGATGCCGCCGGTCACTGCAAGGAGCATCTTGCGGCGGCCGTACTTCTCCGCCAGCGGCCCGGAGACGAGGGTAAAGATACCGAAGAAGACGACGCCGGCAATCAGCATCCACAGGAAGTCGTTGCGGGTGTAGCCCAGGCCGGGAACGAACGCTGCAGCGGCTGCCTCCGTCATCGGCTTGCCGGCCTTCTCGGCGGCGGCACGGGCCGCCTCGAGGCTTGCGGGACGGGTGCCGTAGGTCAGGGTGAACGTGGTCATCAGGTAGAAGAGCACGTAGGTGGCCAGCATGATGAACGTGCCCAGGATCAGCTGGCGCCAGCTGGTCTTGAAGACGCGGCCCAGGGGCAGCTTGGCCACCTCATTGGATTCGATCACCTTGGTGAAGGCGGGGGTTTCGATCAGCTTGAGGCGGACGTAGAGGCCGATGATCACCATGACGGCGCTGAGCAGGAACGGCACGCGCCAGCCCCAGGCCATGAAGTCAGCCGGGGACAGGGCGTAGCTGAAGACCAGGAAGATCACGTTGGCGATGATGAAGCCGATGGGTGCGCCCAGCTGCGGGAAGGTGCCGTAGATGGCGCGCTTGTTGGCCGGGGCGTTCTCGGTGGCCAACAGCGCAGCCCCGCTCCACTCGCCACCCAGCGCCAGGCCCTGGGCGAAGCGCATGACCACCAGAAGTGCCGGCGCCCAGAAAGCCCAGCCCGGAACCAGCGCTGTGGGCAGGCAGCCAATCAGGAAGGTGGCAATACCCATGGTCAGCAGGGACGCCACCAGAGTGCCCTTGCGGCCGAACTTGTCGCCGAAGTGGCCAAAGACGATCGAGCCGAGCGGGCGGGCGATGAACGCCACGCCGAAGACTGCGAAGGAGCTCAGGAGCTGGGTGGTTTCGTTCTGGCTGGGGAAGAACAGCTGCGGGAAGACCAGCACCGCTGCCGTTGCGTAGACGTAGAAGTCGTAAAACTCGACCGTGGTGCCGATCAGGCTGGCCACGATCACGCGGCCGCGGGAGTTCACCGGCTGCGGCGATCCGGGCACCGTGGAGGTATCGGTGGATGACATATAAACGCTTTCGTGAGAGCCGTCCGGAGGCAGCAGATGCGCTCCGGCTCGAAATAGTTAGAGTTCAATATTAGTTCCCGCGGTCCAGTCAATGGACGAAAGGTCCAGCATGCGGACGTGTGCCGTCCGTCTCATTTTTGCGTGGCTAACAGCGCCTCACGTCCTGCCGGGAGCCCCGATAGGCAAATGTCACAGCTCGTTAACAAACATCGTCGGTCTGCGAAACGCGGCGTCCCTACTTTGGAAGGACAACATCCCCCGAAGGAGGTACCCCGTGACTGTTGATCGCACAGCTGATGCCGGCACCGGCAATTCCCTTGATCTTGACGACACCGCAAGGCCCGGAACCGCCACCGCATCCGCCAGCGCACAGCCCGGCACCACCCGCACCACAGACGCACCCGCGCTTGAATTCCGCCCCGGCCGCTGGATCGCCAACTGGGACGCCGAGAACAAGGAGCAGTGGGCAACCGCCGGCCGGGCCATTGCCCGCCGCAACCTCAACTGGTCCATTTTCGCCGAATTCCTCGGCTTTGTCGTGTGGCAGCTCTGGTCCATCGTGGTGGTCCAGCTCCCCGCAGCGGGCTTCACGTTCTCCACCTCGGAGATCTTCTGGCTCATCTCCATGCCCAGCCTGGTGGGCGCCACCCTCCGCATCCCCTACACCTTCATGGTTCCCCGCTTCGGCGGCCGCAACTGGACCATCGTTTCCGCGCTGCTGCTCCTGATTCCCTCCATCGGCCTCGCCCTGTGCGTCTCCAACCCGGAAACTCCCTTTGGTGTCATGCTGCTCATCGCCGCGCTGGCCGGCTTCGGCGGCGGCAACTTCGCCAGCTCCATGGCCAACATCACCTTCTTCTACCCTGCACGGGAAAAGGGCTGGGCGCTGGGCCTGAACGCCGCCGGCGGAAACATGGGAGCCGCCGTCGCACAGCTCGCCGTGCCCATTGCCATCACCCTGCTGGCCGCGGGAACGGTCAACCTGCCCCTGGCGGGCTGGATGTGGGTTCCGCTGATCCTGCTCGCGGCATTCGGCGCCTTCAAGTACATGGACAACCTCACCAGCGCCAAGGGGGACGTGGCCGGCTCGGTGGCAGCTGTCAAGGAACCGCACCTGTGGATCATGGCGCTGCTGTACATCGGCACCTTTGGCTCCTTCATCGGCTTCGCCGGAGTATTCCCCAAGCTGATCAAGGACTACTTCCCCGCGTTCTCCTCCATTGGAGTGGGCACCGTGGCACTGTCCCTGGCCTTCCTTGGCCCGCTGGTCGGTTCCCTTGCCCGGCCCTATGGCGGCCGGATGGCTGACCGGATGGGCGGCGCCCGCATGACCGTGGCAGCCTTCGCCGCCATGGCCGTGATCACCCTGACCATGATCTGGACCCTGCCGCTGAAGAACTTCTGGCTCTTCCTGGTCCTCTTCCTGATGCTCTTCACCGCCAGCGGCTTCGGAAACGGCGCCACCTACCGGATGATCCCGGTCATCTTCGCAACCTCCAGCCGGGCGGCCAGGAAGGGCGCCAGCTCGGTGGCCACCCAGCGCCTTGCATCCTCCGCCCTTGGCCTGATTTCGGCCATCGGCGCCTACGGCGGATTCGTGATCCCGCAGGTCCTTAACGCATCGAACTCCGCCAGCGGCTCCTACACGCCCGCCTTCTACGGCTTCGTCGCGGCCTACGTCCTGATGCTCACGGTCTGCTGGGCCTGCTACATCCGCAATGCCAACCGAAACGCGATGGGACACGTCTAACATGACCAAAAGCGCCGACACGCACTGCCCCTACTGCGCCCTGCAGTGCGCCATGACGCTCACGTCTTCCCAGGATCTGGCCCCGGCTCCCGAGCCGGGGCCAGACCCCGTGCCGGCACCAATGGCAGCAAAGCCGCCCGCCGCACGGCAGTCCGCCGTCAACTCCCCCGTCCCGGAGGTGCCCCTCACCGTCCAGGGACGCGACTTTCCCACCAACCGCGGCGGCCTCTGCCGCAAGGGCTGGACCTCCCCCACCCTCCTGAACCACGCGGGCCGGATCACCGAGCCCCTGCTGAAGGGCGGCGACGGCGTCCACCGCCCCATCAGCTGGGAGCAGGCCCTGGACCTGGCCGCCTCCGCTGTCAGGGATGCCCGCGCACGCTACGGTGCTGACGCCGTCGGTGTCTTCGGCGGCGGGGGCCTTACCAATGAGAAGGCCTACATGCTGGGCAAGTTCGCCCGGCTCGCCTTGGGCACCTCCCGCATCGACTACAACGGCCGCTTCTGCATGTCCTCCGCCGCGGCCGCAGGAATGCGGGCCTTCGGAGTGGACCGCGGCCTGCCGTTCCCGCTGGAGGCACTGGACACGGCCAGCACCATCCTGATGCTGGGCTCCAACGTGGCAGAGACCATGCCGCCCTTCGTGCAGCACCTGAAGGGAACGCGCGACGCCGGCGGGCTGATCGTTGTCGATCCCCGCCGTTCCGCCACGGCTGCTTTTACGGCCGACGGCGGCGGCATCCACCTGCAGCCTTTGCCGGGCACCGACCTCGCCCTCCTGCTGGGCATCTCCCACGTGGTCATCCACGAGAAACTGGTGGACACGGCCTACCTCCAGGAGCGGACCTCCGGCTACAGTGCCGTAGCCCGCAGCGTCAACTCCTTCTGGCCCGAGCGGGTGCAGTCCCTCACCGGCGTCCCCGCCGACCTGATTCGGGAAACGGCCCGCCGGCTCGCAGCGGGTGCCCGCCAAGGCGGCAGCTATATCCTGACCGGCCGTGGCGCGGAACAGCACGTGGACGGCACCGACACCGCCACCGCGGCCATCAACCTGAGCCTCCTGCTGGGCCTGCCCGGGTCTGCCCGCAGCGGCTACGGCACCCTCACTGGCCAGGGCAACGGCCAGGGCGGCCGCGAGCACGGCCAGAAGGCCGACCAGTTGCCCGGCTACCGCAAGATCACCGATCCTGCTGCCCGGGCACATGTTGCCGGCGTGTGGGGTGTCCCGGAGGAATTGATCCCCGGACCCGGGCTGCCCGCCGTCCAGCTTTTGAAGTCGCTGGGAAAGCCCGACGGCGTCCGCTGCCTTTTCGTCCACGCCTCCAACATTGCGGTCGCTTCGCCCGACGCCAGCGCCGTGATCGAGGGGCTCCGCAGCCTGGACTTCCTGATGGTCTGCGACTTCTTCATGTCCGAGACCGCGGCCGAGGCCGACCTCATCCTCCCGGTGCTTCAGTGGGCGGAGGAGGAGGGCACCCTGACCAATCTTGAGGGCCGGGTGCTGCGCCGCCGCCGTGCCCTGGCCCCGCCGCCCGGTGCGCGCAGCGAGCTCTGGATCATGGCCCGGCTGGCCGAAGCCCTGGACGCCCCCTCCACCTACAGCGAGGACCCGGAAACGGTATTCCAAGAACTCCGCCGTGCCTCCGCCGGAGGGCTGGCCGACTATTCGGGCATCGATTACGCCATGCTGGACCGGGGCGAGGCCGCTTACTGGCCCTACCCCGCGGGCAGCACCGGGACTCCGCGCCTGTTCCGGGACAGCTTCGCCCACGCCGACGGCAAAGCCGTGATGGTCCCGGTGGCGCCCCGCCGCCGTCGTACTCCTGCCGCGGACCCCGACCCGGCCGCACAGGCCATGACCCTGATCACCGGCCGCCTCCTGGAGCACTATCAGTCCGGGGCGCAGACCCGGCGGGTGACGGAACTGCTCGCATCGCAGCCGGAGGCGAAGCTGCAGATCCATCCGGCGGCAGCGGCCTCCCTGGGCATCACCGAAGGGGCTTTCGTGTCCGTGGCCAACGAGCGCGGCGAGGTGGTGTGCCGGGCGGAACTCAGCAACGCCATCCGCCCCGAAACGGTCTTCCTGCCCTTCCACTTCCCGGAGCTGGAAAGCGCAAACCGCCTCACCGAGGCCGCCACCGACCCCATTTCCGGAATGCCCGAATTCAAGTTCAACAACGTGTGGGTCCGGCCCGTTACCGTCCCCCGTTCCACCAACGTGCTTCAGACGACGGAGGCCTCATGAGCGAGCAGATTGTCATTGTGGGATTCGGTCCGGTGGCCGCCCGGCTGGTGGATGAGCTGCTGCCCGCCGTCCGCAGCGGCATGGTGGCCCTGACAGTCGTGGGCGACGAAGCAGAAGCTGCCTACAACCGGGTGCTGGTTGCCGACCTTGGCGTGGGACGCACCACAGCCGAGGCGCTGGCCCTCTCCGACGCCGCAGCCCTGGCAGCCGACGGGGTGGACGTGCGCCTCGGAGTGCGCGTGCGGCGGGTGGACCGGGCCCGGCAGCAGGTCCTCCTGTCCAACGGCGCAGCTGCGCACTATGACCGCCTCGTCTTTGCCACGGGGTCACGACCGGTCATCCCCAACCTGACCGGCATCAACCCGGACCCCACCTCCCCTGTGCTTCCGGCAGGGGTCACCGCGCTGCGCGACCTGCGCGACGCCGAGGCCCTGCGCCGGGCGGTGGACGGCGGGAAGCGGGTGGTGGTCCTGGGCGGCGGCGTGCTGGGCCTGGAAACCGCCCTGGCCGCGGCGGAGGAGGGAGCCACTGTCACCGTGGTGCACAACGGGCCGCACCCGCTGGGCCGCAACATCGACCGCGGCGGCGGCGCCGTCCTCGCCGCGAGCCTCCGCCGCTGCGGCGTCCGCGTGGCCGGCAACGCCCGCTCCACGGGCGTGGAGCACAACGCGCCCGACGGCGGCTTCTCGGCTTTGCTGCTCGACGACGGGTCAGCGATCGACGGCGACCTCCTGGTCATCTCGTGCGGTGTCCGTCCCCGAACCGAACTTGCCGAGGGCTGCGGGCTGTCCACATCCGCGGGCATCCTGGTGGACCACAAACTCCGTGCCCACCATGAGCCGCACATCTTTGCCATCGGTGACTGCGCCGAGGTCCGCTGCCCGGACCCGGACTGCACCCGCTGCCGCAGCGCCAAAGGCCCGTCCGGGCTGGTGGGGCCCGGCTGGCGGCAGGCCGAATGGCTCGCCGAATACCTGGGCCGGCTGGCATCAGCAGTACAGGAAGACGCAGACCTCCTGCCTGAACTGCCCGCCGAGCAGGCTGGCGTGATCGTCCTCAAAGCCCGCGGCATGAACATGGCGGTGGCCGGGGACAATTCCGCAGAGCCCTGGGATGAGGACGTGCTGGCCGCCGGCGCTGTCAACGGCCGTCCCCGCCTGCAGATTGCCCAGTGGGCGGACCCGGAACACGGCCGCTACGTCAAGATGACCACCCGCGGCGGGGTCCTTGAAGGCCTGGTCGCGGTGGGAATGCCCCGCACTGCCGCGGAGCTGGTGGGATTGTTTGAGCGCGGCGCGGAACTGCCCGCGGACAGGTCCCTCCTCCTGCGCCTCGACGGGCCGGACCAGCTTCCCGGCTCCGGCCCCGCCAGCCCGGAAGGCACCGTGTGCCGGTGCGCCGGCGTCAGCGGGGCCACGATCCAGGGGGCGGTGGAGGATGGCTGCGCCACCGTGGCCGAAGTCTCCAAGGTAACGCGCGCCGGCACCGGCTGCGGCGGCTGCCACGAGGACATCAAGGGGCTCATCGAAAAACACTTCCAGGCGGTCTCAGCCGCCTGAGTGAAGACCATGCCCTGGCCGCCCCGCCTCGGCTTCCGGGCCCGCCGCACGGAAGGAAAGTTACACCGGGGCCTTTGGAATGATGATCCAGAGCACGATGTAGGCGAGCTCGCCCACCCCCACCAGTCCAAAGATGACGAAACCGAGCCGGACCAGGAATTTCGGGAGGCCGAACCGTGCCGCCAGGGCAGCACAGACGCCGCCGATGATCTTGCCCTGGCGGGGCCTTACGAGGGCGGTGGTCATGGCCTAGCCTTCCGTTTCGGCTGACGAGTTGGAGTTGAAGTCCCCGTTGGCCACTGCCTCCGCGTAACGGGTGAGGTCCGGTCCCGGCTGGAAGTCCACGAACTGGTCCTTCAGCTGTTCGAACAGGAACTTATACACCTCTTCCTTGTCCGCATTTGCCAAGGAAGAGGTTGCCTGCCGGACCGCTTCCTGCAGTGCCCGGTCCGCATCCAGCAGGATTTTTTCGCGCGCCTGTTCGTTCCACTTGACGTCCTTCAGTTCCACGAGCTACTCCTTGCGTCGATGGCTGATGCAGGGACGGCCGGGAAATTCGCTGATGAAAATCCCGGCCGGTCCTTGAAGGAGTCTATGCAGGCGGCAGCGGAAGGGTCCAGACCTCCGGCCCGGCTGCGGGGCCCAAATCCTGCCCCGCCGCACCTACAGGTGGACGTGCAGCCGCCGCGCGGCCTCGGAGATGGATCCGCTCAGGGACGGGTACACCGTGAAAGTGCTGGCGACGTCGTCCACGTGCAGCTTCTGCTTCACCGCGATGGAGATGGGGAAGATCAGTTCCGAGGCGTTTGGCCCCACCACCACGCCGCCAATGACAGTGCCCGAGCCCTTGCGGGCGAAGATCTTGACGAAACCGTCCCGGTGGTTGCGCATCTTGGCGCGGGCGTTGCTCCGCAGGGACAGCTTGATGACGTCGCCCTGGTACTTGCCGGAATCAATCTCGGCTTCGGAAACGCCCACGTTCGCGATCTCCGGGGAGGTGAAGATGTTCGACGCCACCTGGTGCAGCTTGAGCGGGGTGACGGTGTCTCCCATGAAGTGCGCTACGGCTATGCGGCCCTGCATGGCAGCCACCGAGGCGAGCGGGAGCACACCTGTGCAGTCACCTGCGGCATAGATGCTCGGGGCGGAGGTCCGGGACACGCCGTCAACCTTGATGTGTCCGCTCTCGCTGAGCGCAACGCCGGCCTCTTCGAGCCCGATGCCGGCAGTGTTGGGAATGGAGCCCAGGCACAGCAGGCAGTGGCTGCCGGTGACTTTTGAACCGTCGCTGAGGGTGACCACTACGCCGTCTTCCGTCCGTTCCACGGCTTCGGCGCGGGAACGGGACAGGACGCGGACCCCGCGGCGCTCGAACACTTCCTCCAGAACCACAGCTGCGTCAACATCGGAGCCAGGCAGCACCCGGTCACGGCTGGAAATCAGCGTCACCTTCGAACCGAGCCCGTTGTACGCGGAAGCGAACTCCGCGCCGGTCACGCCGGAACCCACCACGATCAGTTCCTCGGGCAGTTCATCGAGATCGTAGATTTGCGTCCAGTTGAGGATCCGATCACCGTCGGGCCGGGCCGTCTCGAGCTCGCGCGGATGGGCACCCACCGCAAGCAGGATAGTGTCCGCCTCTATTGTTTCGGTGCCTTCAGCGGTCAGGACCTCGATCGTATGGTCGTCCAGCAGCCTGCCGGACCCTGAAAGGATCCGCACGCCCTGGTGCTCCAGGCCGTCGTGTATGTCCTTCGACTGGCTGCGGGCCAGGTTCAGCAGGCGGTCGTTAATGTGCTTGAGGTCTGCGCGCATCACCGGCACGAAGTCGCCGCCGTCGACGTCGAACTTGACTCCCAGCTCCCCCGCTTCACCCACACGGGTCATGAGGTCGGCGGTGGCGATCAGGGTCTTGGACGGGACGACGTCCGTCAACACGGCCGATCCGCCGAGGCCGGCCCGCTCGATGATGGTGACCTGCGCCCCCAGTGAAGCGGCCACCATGGCGGCCTCGTATCCGCCGGGCCCACCTCCCAGGATTGCGATGCGGGGCGAACTGAAATCTGGATGCGTAGTCACAATCCCCCATTCTCCTCCAGCTATGCCGCTCCGCCAAAGAAAACGGTCTCTGGGCAAAGTGGGAGGGTGGGCGGCATCACGTGCGGCAAGATAGCTTGTACCAGTGAGTACAACTGACTTCCTGAACACCGATCCCTTCGCAGCCGCCCGCGCCGCGGCCGACTACATCGCCGAGGAAACAGGAGTGGACGGCCATGACGTCGCCCTGGTGCTCGGTTCGGGCTGGGCTGAAGCAGCCGACCTGATTGGCGAGACCACGGCCACCCTGTCCGCGGACGAGGTACCGGGTTTCCATGCCCCAGCCGTCGAAGGCCACGTGGGCACCATCCGCTCGGTACTGACCAAGGGCGGCAAGAGGGCGCTGGTCCTGGGCGCAAGGACGCACTACTACGAGGGCAAGGGCGTGCGCGCAGTGGTGCACGGGATCCGGGCGGCAGCTGCCGCCGGGTGCAAAACCCTGGTGCTGACCAACGGCTGCGGCGGGCTGCAGGAACAGTGGGCACCGGGCACGCCGGTGCTCATCAGCGATCACATCAACCTCACCGCCGCCTCCCCGCTGGAGGGTGCAACCTTCGTGGACCTGACAGATCTCTACTCGTCAAGGATCCGCGGCCTTGCCCATGAAGTTGACGCAACACTGGAGGAGGGCGTGTACGCCCAGTTCCCGGGGCCGCACTACGAAACGCCGGCCGAGGTGCAGTACGCCAAGCGGATCGGCGCCGACCTGGTGGGAATGTCGACGGCGCTGGAGGCCATCGCAGGGAGGCATGCAGGCATGGAGGTGTTCGGCATTTCCCTGGTCACCAACCTTGCCGCCGGCATCAGTCCGGAGCCGCTGAGCCACCAGGAAGTCCTCGAAGCGGGAGAGGCGGCAGGTCCACGGATTTCAAAGCTGCTCGCGGAAATCATTGCCCGGCTCTAGCCCGGACTGGACGCAAAGGGGCCAGTGCGGCCAGGCCGAGGGATCCAGCTGTGGTGCCGGTTGCGGGAACTGACGGGCCAATGACGATAGCGTTATCCCCATGACGTCTTCCGATGCCGATTCCCGCCTGCTCCAGGAGGCCCGCGAATGGGCTGCCCAAGACCCGGATCCCGTAACGTCGGCCGTCCTCCTGGAGCTTGTCCAGCTGGTTGACGGCGGCGACGCGGCGGCCCGCCAGGAACTGGAAGACAGCTTCCGCGGCACCTTGCAGTTCGGCACGGCGGGACTTCGGGCGGCACTTGGTCCAGGGCCGAACCGGATGAACCGCGTGGTGGTACGCCGCGCCGCTGCCGGCCTGGCGGACTTCCTCCGCTCGACGGTAGGCGAGGCGTCCCCCGGAAGCCGACCGCGCGCCGTCGTCGGCTACGATGCCCGCCACAATTCGGACATCTTCGCCGAGGAAACGGCAGCGATTTTCACGGCAGCGGGCATCGAGACCTTCCTGATGCCGGCGGCGCTGCCCACTCCCCTGCTGGCTTTCGCCGTGCGGGCGCTGGACTGCGACGGTGGCGTGATGGTAACCGCCAGCCACAACCCGCCGCAGGACAACGGCTACAAGGTCTACCTGGGTGGGCACGCTGTGGCCGACAGCGGCCGTGGCGCCCAGATCGTTGCACCCTACGACACCGCCATCGCCGACCGGATCAACGCCGTGGGGCCGCTGCAGACAATAGCCCTCGCACCTTCCGGCTGGACAGTCCTTGATGATTCCCTCGCCGCAGACTACGAACGCGAGACCGCGGCCTTGGCACTTCCGGAGCATTTCCCGGCCCGTGAGCTGCAGATCGTCCTGACGCCCCTGCACGGCGTGGGCGGCGGAACTGCACAGCGGGTACTGAACGCGGCGGGTTTCAAGGACATCACACTCGTGGCGGAGCAGGCCGAGCCGGACCCCAACTTCCCCACTGTCAGCTTCCCCAACCCTGAAGAACCCGGGGCGCTGGATTTGGCCCTGGAGGCAGCCGAACGGCTGGCGGCGGACATCGTGATTGCCAACGATCCTGACGCCGACCGCGCGGCTGTCGCCGCCAAAGACCCCGACACCGGTGCCTGGCGGATGCTCCGCGGCGATGAAGTGGGTGCACTGCTGGGCGCACACGTCGCCGCCCGGCTCGCCGCAGCAGCAGCGAAGGACGACAGCGGCACGGAGGAAAGCGCGACGGGAGTCTTTGCCAATTCCATCGTGTCCTCACGGCTGCTGGCCCGGATCGCGGCCTCGTCAGGCTATGCCCACCAGGAGACCCTGACCGGGTTCAAGTGGATCTCCCGCGTCCCCGGACTCGTATACGGCTACGAGGAAGCGCTGGGCTACTGCGTGGCGCCCCACCTGGTGAGGGACAAGGACGGAATTTCGGCTGCGCTGCTGATTGCCGAGCTCGCTGCAGCCGCCAAGGCGGAAGGCAAGACGGTCTTTGACACGCTGGACGAGCTCTACCTGCAGCACGGCCTGCACGCGAGCGACCAGTTGAGCATCCGGGTGGCGGATCTTGGGCTCCTGGACGCCATGATGAACCGGCTGCGGGTCTCCCCGCCGGAGACATTCGGTTCTTCTGCCGTGGAGGTGTACACCGATCTCGCTGAGGGCAGCGAGCAGCTGCCGGCCACTGACGGGCTGTTGTACGTGACCCGGGACCTCACCCGGGTGATCATCCGGCCCAGCGGCACCGAGCCTAAACTCAAATGCTACCTGGAGGTGATCCACCACGTGGGTTCCGCGGCGGAGCTGCCGGCGGCACGGCAGGCGGTGCGGGCGGCGTTGGATGAGGTGCTTCGGGACGTCAGCGAAGCGCTGGGGCTTTAGCGCCTGCTACAGCTGAACCTGGACGCAGCCGCTCACGATCCGCGTGCGGAAGGTCGCCAGGCTCAAGCCCGGAGTGCTGAAGCACTCACCGGTTTCAAGGTCGTAGACCTCTTTGTGCAGGGGCGAGGCAATGGTGGGACGGGCGCCTTTCGAGCCCAGGATGCCCCGGGCCATGACATGTGCGCCGGTGGCGGGGTCCTCGTGTGCCACTGCGAAAACCTCGGTGGCACCCGTGCGGAAGAGGGCAACCTGGCGGCCTGCGATCAGCGCCGCTTCACCCCAGGCCGGTTCCAGGTCCTCGACCGTGCAGACGCTGTGCCAGCCGGATGCGGCCTCGTCCAGGCCGGCTTCAAGTGCCCCAAGTTCCAGTGTTGCCGTCATGTCCGGCTCCTCTCCCTGTGCGTATAGTCCTTCTCATTGGCCCCTTCTGCAGCCGTAATCCACGCTAGGCGCCGGGTGTTTCACAGGCGTGCAGCCAATGTGTCCAGCACGTAAAAGACACCTCACGCAGCCGGAAATGCGTTCGTGATGCAGAAGTTAAGCTGACGAAACAATCGGGAAACTGAAGCGAAACTGCGGCTTCCTAGTCTGGATGGACAGCTCGTCAATGAAGGCTGCAGGGAAAACTGCCTGCGGCCCATGCGAAAGGCCCATCAGTGACCGAACAGACATCCCGTACAGAGACTCCGCGCCGCATCGTCGTCGCCGGTGGCGGCCCGGCAGCCCACCGCTTCGCCGACGCGATGCATGCCCGTGGCCTCGATGGCTGGCATGTCACCGTGCTCACCGAAGAGGTCCACCTTCCCTATGACCGGGTCGCTCTGTCCAAGGCCCTTACTGACAAGGACGTCGACCTGACCCTTGGCACGGCTTCCATGTGGGATCACCCGTCCCTGGAACTGAAGACGGGCGAACGCGTGGTCAAGATCAATGCGGAAGCCAAGACGGTGGAAACCGCAGCAGGCGGCAGCTACCCCTATGACGAACTGGTGGTGGCCACCGGGTCCAATGCGGCCCGCCTTCCCATCCCCGGAGCGGACAAGACGCACGTCTACCGGACCCTTGAGGATGTCTGGGCCATCAACAAGGCCATCGCGGAATTGCGCGAAAAGCTGGGCCGCAAGGTCAACGCCGTCACCATCGGCGGCGGCCTGCTGGGGCTCGAATCGGCTGCCGGCACCGAGCTGCTGGGCGCAAATCCGATAGTCATCGACGGCTCGCAGTGGTTGATGGCCACACAGCTTGACGAGGGTGCGGGCCAGGCGATGGGCCGCCTGATCAAAGCCAAGGGCTTTGAGGTTCACGGCGGCGTGTTCCCGTCCGAGGTGATTTCCGATGACGACGGCCAGGTCACCGGTGTCCTCATGGCGGACGGCCGGGTCATCGACGCGGACATCGTGATCGTCGCCATCGGCGTCCGGCCGCGCGACGAGCTTTTCCGCGCCGCCGAAGGCGAGGAGCAGGTGTTCAGCCTGGGCCAGCGCGGCGGCGTGGCCATCAACGACTATTGCGCAACGGAAGTCCCCGGCATCTGGGCCATTGGCGAGGTTGCCAATTTCGGCGGCATGTGCCTTGGCCTGGTGGCCCCGGCCAACACCATGGCGGAAATTGTGGCAGACCGGCTCCACGGCGGCGACGCCACCTTCCCAGGCTTCGACACCGCCACCAAGCTTAAGCTCTCCGGCGTGGACGTTGCCAGCTTTGGCGACGCTTTCGCCAAGACCGAGCACGCGCTCGAGATCGTCTATGCGGACCCCGCCCGCGGCGTCTACCAGAAGATCGTTACCACTGACGACGCCAAGACCCTCTTGGGCGGCATCTTCGTCGGCGACGCCTCCCCGTACATGAGCCTGCGTCCGCTCCTGGGCCGCGAACTTCCCGCCGAGCCCGGCGCGTTCCTCAATGCAGCCGGCGGCGGTGACGCCCCTGAAACCGAACTTCCGGACGACGCCACCCTCTGCTCCTGCAACAACGTCACCGCCGGAACCATCCGCGATACGATCAACGGCTGCGGCGCCTGCGAGGGCAATGCCCCTGTCCAGGAGCTCGGCGAGCTGAAGGGCTGCACCCGGGCCGGCACCCAGTGCGGTTCCTGCGTGCCAATGCTGAAGAAGCTGCTGGAAAGCGAGCTGACCAGGTCCGGCGTTGAATTTTCCAAGGCCCTCTGCGAGCACATAGAACTCTCCCGGCAGGAACTCTTCGACGCCATCCGCGTCCTGGAGCTCACCTCCTTCGAGGAGATCATGGCCAAGTACGGCACCGGCGCAGGCTGCGACATCTGCAAGCCCACCATTGCCAACATTCTGGCGAGCCAGAACAGCGCCTACGTCCTGGACGCCGGCCGCGGCACCCTGCAGGACACCAACGACCGGGCCCTGGCCAACATGCAAAAGGACGGCACCTACTCGGTGGTCCCCCGCATTGCTGGCGGCGAGATCACCCCCAAGAAGCTCGGCGTGATCGCCGCCGTTGCCGAGAAGTACAACCTGTACACGAAGATCACCGGCGGCCAGCGGATCGACATGTTCGGCGCCCGGCTGGAGCAGCTGCCGGAGATCTGGAAGGAACTGGTGGACGCGGGCTTTGAGTCCGGCCAGGCCTACGGCAAGAGCCTGCGCACCGTGAAGTCATGTGTCGGTTCCACCTGGTGCCGCTTCGGCGTCCAGGACTCGGTGGCCATGGCCATCCAGCTGGAACTGCGCTACCGCGGCCTGCGGAGCCCGCACAAGCTCAAGATGGGCGTTTCCGGCTGTGCCCGGGAATGCGCCGAGGCCCGGGGCAAGGACGTGGGCGTCATCGCCACCGCCGACGGCTGGAACCTGTACGTCGGCGGCAACGGCGGTGCCACTCCGGCCCACGCCCAGCTGCTGGCCAAGGACCTCGACGACGAGACCCTGATCAAGTACATAGACCGCTACTTCATGTACTACATCCGCACGGCGGACCGGCTGCAGCGCACCGCCCGCTGGCAGGAGGAGCTCGACGGCGGCATCAAGCACGTCGAGGACGTCGTCGTGAAGGACACCCTTGGCATCGCAGCCGACCTCGAGGCAGCGATGGCGAAGCACGTGGACACCTACATCGATGAGTGGGCAGACACCCTGAAGGATCCCGAGCGCCTTCGCCGGTTCCGTTCCTTCGTCAATGCCCCCGACCAGAAGGACGATTCCATCACCTTCGTCCCGGACGAGCGCGGCCAGATGCGCCCCGCCACCCTGGAGGAGAAGGGGAAGGTCCTGATCGGGGCCTCCATCCCGGTCCGCCCCGGCACGCCGGAAAACACCGGAATCGAGGCATAGGCATGCAGCTCAGCATTGATCTCACTGGCCGGGAAGTACTGGTGACCGGCTCGGACCAGGCAGCGCGGCAGGCGGTGCGCCGCTACCAGGCCGCGGGCGCCGTCGTCTCCCGCCTGAGCAGTCCCCAGGGCGGTCCGTTTGACGGGCCGCTGCCCGAACGCCCCTTCCTGGTGGCCGCGGTGGAGGACGGACAGCCCGGCTGGGACAATCTCCTGGACCGGTGCCGTGCAGCCGGCATTCCCGTCGCCGCCGAACCCGCCGCCGGCGCCCCCGGCCAGGTAACCCTGGTGGGCGGCGGCCCCGGCACCACGGAGCTCCTTACCGTCGCCGCCACCAAGGTCCTCCGCGACGCCGACGTGGTGTTCTACGACCGGCTGGCGCCGTACCAGGAGCTCCCGTCCCTGACGTCGGCCGAGCTGGTGGACGTGGGCAAGAAGCCGGGCCACCACAAGGTGAGCCAGGGCGAGATTGAAAAGCTCATGGTGGAAAGCGCACTGGCCGGCAACAACGTGGTCCGGCTCAAGGGCGGGGACCCCTACGTCTTTGGCCGGGGCGGCGAGGAAGTTGCAGCCTGTGTGGCAGCCGGCGTCAAAGTCCGCGTGATCTCCGGGGTTACCAGCGCCATCTCGGTCCCGGCCGCCGCAGGCATCCCGGTCACACATCGGGAAGTGAGCCATATGTTTACCGTGGTCTCCGGGCACGCCCCGCTGACCGCCAAGGAACACGAACACCTTGCCGGCCTGGGCGGAACCATCGTGGTGCTGATGGGCATCGGCACCCTCCACCAGCTCGCGGCAGGACTGCGCCGGGCCGGGATGCGCCCCGACATGCCCATGGCAGTGGTGGAGCGCGGGTACCGGCCCGGACAGCGAACCACCATTGCCGACCTGGGCACCATCGCCTCCGCCGCTGCCGGGTGCAGCAACCCTGCCGTACTGGTTATCGGCGAGGTGGTTCGGGTGGCTGAGGCCAACCGCGGTCATGCCGGGGCCGCAGCCGACCTGGACCGGCTGGCGGCCTCGCTGCTGGGTTCGTGAAAGGATTGACCCCCATGACTGCACTTGCCCCTGCCGACGCCCCGCGGGTTGACGAAGCACCGGAGACCTCGGAATCACCCCTGGAGGGCTTCCGCATCGGGGTCACCTCCGACCGCCGCTCCAGCGACCTCATCGAGGCCCTGGAACGGCGCGGAGCTGAGGTACTGCACGCCCCCGCCCTTAAGATCGCCCCCGTGCAGGAGGACATGCGGCTCATCGATGACACCAGGGCCATCATCGAGGCCACGCCGGACCTGTGCATCGCCACCACCGCGTATGGCATGCGCCGCTGGTGCGAGGCCGCGGATTCCTTTGGCATCGGCGAGCAGTTGCTGGAAGTCCTGGGCAGTTGCCGGATGTTCGTCCGGGGACCGAAAGCGCGCGGTGCCGTGCGCGCGGCCGGCCTTGCCGACGTCGGAATCAGCAGCGACGAAACCACCGCAACACTGGTGGACATGCTGCTGGCCGAGGGCGTCCGGGGCAAGACAGTCGCCGTCCAGCTGCACGGCTACACCGATGTCAGGCAGCTTGAGCGCCTCCGCATGTCCGGCGCCACAGTGCTCACGGTCACCCCGTACCGCTGGGTCAAGCCCGACGGCGAGGACAGGCTCCCCCGCCTCATCGAAGCCGTGTGCAGCGGTAACCTCGACGTCCTCACCTTCACCAGCGCGCCCGCCGTCGATGCCCTCTGGAGCACCGCGCACGAGATGGGCGTCTACAAGCAACTCATCGACACTCTGAAAACCAGCGTCACCACCGCGGTGGTGGGCCCTGTCACGGCCCAGCCCCTGCTCGACGCCGGGGTGACGCCGCTCATCCCGGAACGTTTTCGCATGGGCGCCCTGATCAGGCTGGTATGCGAGCACCTCGCCCTGAACCACGTCCGGCGGCTGGATACCCGGTCCGGCAACATTGAGCTCCGTGGCCGCAGCCTGCGCATCGATGGCCAGCCCGTGGAACTGGCACCCGCGCCGCTGCTGCTGCTCCGCGCACTGCTGGGTGCCGGCGGCGCGGTGCTGTCCCGCGAATCGCTGTCCGAACTGCTGGAACTCCGGGGTTCGGTCCACGCGCTGGACATGACGGTGAGCCGGCTGCGTTCCTCGCTTCCGGACGGGCGGCTGGTGGAGACCGTCGTGAAGCGCGGCTACCGCATCCGGGTCTAATCTGGCCCGGTCCCTGCGGGACCAGTGCGGAATGTGTCGGCCGGCGAACTAATGAGAGGCAGGTCACGGCCTCTGTTACCGGCCGGTAAATACTGGCGAACACAGGCCTGTTAGAAAGCAACTGCGGGGAAACACATTGGAAAAAGCAGGGTCCTACGCTGAGTCCATCACGAAGTTCCGGCCGTCAACGGCCGCCAGCGAAAGGGCCAGCACATGTCCGCTCCGGCACCCTCCCCCTCCACCGTCCCCGCCACCCGCATAGTCATCGCCGGAGCAGGTCCTGCCGCCCAGGCTCTGGTCAGGCAGCTTGGCCGTGCCCAATTCGCCGGAACCATCACCGTGCTGAGCAACCGGGACGATACTCCGGAGGAGCTGCTGGAACTGGCGCTGCTGCCGCAGGTTTCGGTCCGGTTCGGCCAGCCCGCAAGCCACATCGACGCCGTCAACCGGACCGTTGCCACCGCGGACGGCATGGAATTCGCGTACGACCAGCTGGTCATTGCCACCGGCTCGGCTCCCGTGGCCAATCCGGTGGAAGGAGCTGCCCAGTGCTTGAACTACTCCACCATCGACGACGCTGCCCGCATCGGGGAAGCCGTCAGTGCGGTGGCCCGGGAATTGGGCCGACGTCCGCTGGGGATCCTGGTGGGTACCGGCGCCGCAGCGGGCCAGGCTGAAGCAGTGCTGCGCGCCAGGGGCGTGCGGCCCATCCGCACCACGGCCCGACCGGCCGCCATCGTGCCCTCAAGGTCCGCCGCAGGCCCCGCCGCGTCCGCTGTGATCTTCGAGGACGGCAGCAGCATGAACGGGGACCTGGTGGTCCTGGCGGAGGAGCGGGTCTCACGGGACGGGCTCGCGGCAAGCGCCGGCCTGCGGACCGCTGCCAATGGCGGGATTGTCATCAGCGACGGCTTCCGCACGTCGGTTCCGGGGATCTGGGCCATCGGCGACGCCGCAGCGTACGACGGCGTCCGGCTGGGGCTCCTGGTTGCTGCGGCTTCCGCGGCGGGCGCCTGCGCCACCCAGCTGCTGACGGCTGCCTCATCTCCGGCGCCCCTGCCTGCCGCCGCCTGAACGCGGCTTGGGGCTGTCCCGCCTATGGCAAGATGGTTCCCGAAACGTGCCGGCGCCATCAACGTACCGGCCCACCGGCCCCCTGGAGAAAACCACCATGAGCAACGAAGCCGCCCCGTCCCTTAAGGCAGCAGCTGCCGGCAGCATCGCGTCCTTCATCGACCACACGCTGCTGAAGCCCGAGGCGTCGGAGGCCGACGTCCTCAAGGTCTGCGCGGAAGCCGCCGAGTACGGCTTCAAGTCGGTATGCGTCAATCCGGTCTGGGTTAAGACGGTGAAGAAGGCGCTCAAGGGTTCAGGCGTCCTGACGTGTTCCGTGGTGGGCTTCCCGCTTGGCGCCACTCCCACGGACGTCAAAACCTTTGAAGCCCGCGGTGCTGTGCTGGACGGGGCTGACGAGGTGGACATGGTGATCAACATTGCCGCCGCCAGGGCGGGAGACAAGGGCGCTCTCGTTGAGGACATCACCTCGGTGGCGGAAGCCGTCCACGGCAGCGGCGCCATCCTGAAGGTCATCATCGAAACGGCGCTGCTTACGGACGGCCAGAAGGTCCTCGCCTGTGAAGCAGCCGTGGAGGCCGGTGCCGACTTCGTGAAGACTTCAACAGGGTTCAACGGAGGCGGCGCCACCGCGGAGGACATCGCCCTGATGCGCAAAACGGTGGGTCCGGTCCTCGGCGTCAAGGCATCCGGCGGGGTGCGTTCCCTTGCTGACGCGCAGGCTATGATTGCTGCAGGTGCAACACGTATTGGTGCCAGCTCCGGGATTGCCATTGTCAAGGGTGAACAGGGTTCATCCTCCTACTGACAGCAACCGGACGCCGCCACAGATTGAGGCCCGCGGGGGCCGAGGAGGAACGAACATGTCGAGCAAGATTACCGGGTCCAGCGAAGGCTCAACGTCCCACGATGAATTTGTCCAGACCCCCCAGAACGAGAACAAGCTCGGAACCAGCATTGTCCTCTTCGTGGTCATGATCGCGCTCTTCTTCGGGGCGATCTACTCCCTTTCCTTCCTTACCCTGGACAACCCCTGGCCGCTGGCTGTCTGCCTGGTGCTGTTCACCCTGGCTTTCTGGATTCCGCAGAGCATCCTGGGCCGCTCGGACTCCGCCGGCGAGCACTAAGCAGCCCAACCAGGTAGCAGCAAGTGTCGTTCTGACACTCCAAACCAACACGTGCTGCTACCTACATGGCACCACGGAACCCCTGGACACTGTCCGGGGGTTTTGTCATGTGTCCGGCCGGATACTTCAGGGGCTACAGCCAGAGCCGGACCCAGGCCAGCGCGGCGTCTGCCGCAGGGTCCCAGTGGCTGCGGCCGATGGACCAGGCTGCCACGCACATTCCCACCATGGCGTAAGCGCTGACGGGGATCAGCACCAGCCATTCGCGTTTCGAACCGGCACGGCCCAGCAGCGGCAGGGACAAGGCGCCGTTGGGCCGCCAGACCTGGCGCAGCAGAGGCACCCGGCGCAGCATCCTGGGCGGTTTGACCACCAGCGGCCAGAGCAGCGGCACGCCGCCGGTGGTGATGAGGTCCCCCACGATATGGACCACCACGCCGGTCAGCATCGAGACAGGGAGCCAGGTCCACTGGTCCGGCGCGAACCAGGTGACCAGCCCGGCCATGGTCAGGGCGAAGATCCAGTTACTGATGAAGCCCGCCTTCGGAAACAGTTTCAGTGCCTTGGCCGCGATGTTGATCATGAACATGCACAGCAGCCCC
This sequence comes from Pseudarthrobacter sp. NamE5, assembly GCF_005796225.1. Classification (GTDB taxonomy): domain Bacteria; phylum Actinomycetota; class Actinomycetes; order Actinomycetales; family Micrococcaceae; genus Arthrobacter. Next base: position 31,216 of record NZ_VAHO01000007.1, on the reverse strand, counting down.
GCTCCCACGGACAGCAGGCCCCAGGCGGTCTCCACCTGGACCTGCCCGGCCAGCGTAGCCAGCAGCACGAAGAATGCCGCTCCGAGGACCGAGTGCGTGCCCTGGCGGTGCCCGCCGCTGGCATTCTCGATCCCGACCGCAATCACATTCGACAGCGGCGGCAGCGAATTAGCCACCGTGCTGTGGCGGTGGTCCCAATCGCACACCAGGGCGCTTCCCGCCGTCGCCATCCCGCCGATCAGGATGCCGGTGGCGTCCAGCGGGTACCAGCCCAGGGTGTACGGCCCCGTTGAGGCAATAGCTACCCACGCCGCGGCCCCTGACGCGGCGTGGTGTCCTCCCATCAACTCCTAGCCCACGGGCAGGGGCTGATCGGAAAAGATGTTGCGGATGACCCCATTGGCCCACTCCAGGATCTCCGCATCCTGGAGGTCCCGGCCACCGATCCTTGCGGTCTTCGGCTTGGGGATGAGCACGGCGTCGAGGGCGGGCTTGGACTGGGATCCGGGGTACATCCGGTTCAGCCGCATGACTTTCGACTCGGGCAGCGTGGCCGGTGAGAACTTGATGAAGTTGCCTTGCAGCGCCACGTCCGACAGGCCCGCTTCCCGCGCCGCCACCCGGAACCGGGCCACCTCCACCAGGTTCAGCGCCGGCAGCGGCAGTTCCCCGTAGCGGTCCACCAGTTCGGCGCGGACTTCGTCGATGGCCTCGTTGGTGATAGCCGCCGCGAGCTTGCGGTACGCCTCCAGGCGCAGCCGCTCCCCCGGCACGTAGTCGTGCGGCAGGTGGGCGTTGACCGGCAGTTCGATCTTCATCTCGGCGGCCTTCTCCTCGGCCTCGCCGCGGAAGTCCGCCACCGCCTCGCCCACCAGGCGGATGTACAGGTCGAAGCCTACACCCTGGATGTGGCCCGACTGCTCGCCGCCCAGCAGGTTGCCGGCGCCACGGATTTCGAGGTCCTTCATGGCCAGCTGCATGCCCGCCCCCAGTTCATTGTGGGCGGCCACGGCCTTGAGCCGCTCCAGCGCCACTTCACCCAGGGGCTTCTCGGACGGGTAGAGGAAGTAGGCGTAGGCGCGTTCGCGGCCCCGGCCCACGCGGCCGCGGAGCTGGTGCAGCTGTGACAGGCCGTACTTGTCCGCGCCGTCCACGATCAGTGTGTTGGCGTTGGAGATGTCCAGGCCGGTTTCGATGATGGTGGTGCAGACCAGGACGTCAAAGCGCTTCTCCCAGAAGTCCACAATGATCTGCTCCAGGCGGCTCTCGGACATCTTGCCGTGCGCCACCTCCACCCGGGCTTCCGGCACCAGTTCACGGATCTTCGCGGCGGTGCGTTCGATGGTGGAAACGCGGTTGTGCACGAAGAAGACCTGGCCCTCGCGCATCAGCTCGCGGCGGATCGCGGCCGAGGTCTGCTTATCCGTGTACGGGCCCACGTAGGTCAGGACCGGGTGGCGTTCCTCCGGCGGCGTGGCCAGCGTGGAGGTTTCCCGAATGCCGGTCAGGGACATTTCCAGGGTGCGCGGAATCGGGGTGGCGCTCATGGCGAGGACGTCCACGTTGGTCCGCATCTTCTTGAGCGCTTCCTTGTGCTCCACGCCAAAGCGCTGCTCCTCGTCCACGATCACCAGCCCGAGGTCCTTGAACTCGAAGTCCTTGGACAGCATCCGGTGGGTGCCGATCACCACGTCCACCGCACCGTTCTTGACGCCCTCGGCCGTCTCCTTCGCTTCCTTGGCCGCCTGGAAACGGGACAGCGGCTTCACCCGCAGGGGGAAGCCGGAGAACCTTTCAGTGAACGTTTCGTAGTGCTGCTGGGCCAGCAGGGTGGTGGGCACCAGCACGGCCACCTGCTTGCCGTCCTGCACTGCCTTGAAGGCGGCGCGCACGGCGATCTCCGTCTTGCCGTAACCCACGTCACCGGAGACCAGCCGGTCCATGGGGATCTCGCGCTCCATGTCCGCCTTGACCTCGTTGATGGTGGTGAGCTGGTCAGGCGTCTCCACGTACGGGAACGCTTCTTCCAGCTCGCGCTGCCAGGGCGTGTCCGGGGCGAAGGCGTGGCCCCGGGACGCCATCCGGGCGGAGTACAGCCGGATCAGTTCCCCGGCGATCTCCTTTACGGCCTTGCGTGCCTTGGACTTGGTGCTGGCCCAGTCCGCACCGCCCATTTTGCTCAGGACCGGGGTGTCACCGCCCACGTAGCGGGTCACCTGGTCCAGCTGGTCCGTGGGAACAAACAGCCGGTCCCCCGGAGCCCCGCGCTTTGAAGGTGCGTACTCGAGCACCAGGTACTCGCGCACGCCGTCGCTTCCGCCGGCCACCTTGCGCTGGATCAGCTCCACGAACTTGCCAATGCCGTGCTGTTCATGGACCACATGGTCGCCCGCCACGAGCTGCAGCGGATCCACCGCGTTCCGCCGCTTGGAGGGCATGCGGCGCATGTCCTTGGTGGACCCCGCGGACGTCCTTCCCAGGAGGTCGGCTTCAGTGAGCAGTCCGAGCTTGAGTCCGTCGAGGACAAAACCGCGTCCGACGGCGGCAGTGGTCACCTCGATGATGCCCGCCTGGGGTTCGTGGTCCAGGCTGTCCACGCGGGAGCACGGGATGTTGTTCTCGTGGAACAGTTCCGCCAGGCGCTGAGCAGGTCCCGGGCCTTCAGTGGCCACCACCACCCGCCACTGGTCCCGGACGTGGGAGCCGATGAAATCCATCATTTCCGCCACATCGCCCTGGTAGCCCCGGGGTTCGCGGGCATGCAGGTTCAAGACGTCGATCTCCGGGAGCAGTTCCTCGTCCTGGGCCAGGGACGTGATGGACCACCACGAGACGCTGTGCTCGAGGGACGAGGTGCGCGTCTCGGCCAGCGAACGGAAGCTGGCGGAGTGGAGGGCGGCCGTGGCCTGCGAGCTCAGGTCCAGCGGCGCCGCACCGCCGTCTGAGGCCGTGGACCAGGCAGCCTCGAGAAACTCCTCATTAGTCGCGGCGAGGTCGTGGGCGCGGGTCCGGACCTTTTCCGGTTCGATGACAACGGAGATCGAATCCGCCGGCAGCTGGTCCACGAACGGGACCATGGAATCGACCAGCACGGGGGCCAGTGACTCCATGCCCTCCACGGCGATACCGCCGGCGATCTTTTCCAGCATGTCGGCCGCGGCGGGCAGCTGGGACTTGAGGGTCGCTGCGCGGGACATCACGGACGGGGTGATGAGGATTTCCCGGCACGGCGGCGCGTGCAGCTCGGTGGGATGGTGGATGCCGGGGGCGGACAGCGAGCGCTGGTCGGCCACGGCGAACCAGCGCATCTGGTCCACCTCGTCACCGAAGAACTCCACCCGGACGGGGTGGTCCTCCGTGGGCGGGAAGACGTCGATGATGCCGCCGCGGACAGCGAATTCGCCGCGGTGGGTCACCATGTCCACCCGCGCATACGCTGCGTCCGCAAGGCTTCGCACCACCTCCGAGAACGGAACGTCCTGGCCTACCTTCAGCGTGACCGGCACCAGGTCGCCGAGGCCTGCCACGACGGGCTGGACCACGGCGCGGACGGGCGCTACCACCACACGGAGCGGCCCGGCCGGCGAAGTAGCAGGATGTGCCAGCCGGCGGAGGACGGAAAGACGACGGCCCACGGTGTCCGAACGGGGCGAAAGCCGCTCGTGCGGAAGGGTTTCCCAGCTGGGGAACTCAGCCACGGCGTCGCTGGGCAGGTAAGCCCGCAGCGCTGCCGCCAGGTCCTCGGCCTCGCGTCCGGTGGCGGTGACAGCCAGCACCACACCCGGCGTTCCGCCGTCGGCCCGTTCTGTGGTGGCGGCCGTGAGGCCGTCCGCCATCTCGGCGAGGAGTACCGGCCGCAGCCCGGCGGGTGCGCTGATCTGGTAGTCCTGGCCCCGGACAGCGAAGCCGCGCGCAGCCTCGGCGCGGACGCGGGCAAAGGTCTGGTCTGCGGCGAGCGCACGCCGCAGACCGTCCAGCGATGGTCCTGTGCCCGACTTGCCGGTGCCTGACATGGCGGTGGCCGACTTACCTTTGCCTGATGTCGCGGCGTTCGACTTGCCGTCACCGGAGGTGCGGCTGGTGGCTGCGCCTGTGCTGGATGCGCCGGCGGTGGACTGGCCGGGAAGGCTCATGGCAGAAACTCCTGTGGTGTTCAGCGGATCGCAGGCAACGCGAAAACCCGAAATTCGCTGCGAATCCCGGGTTATCCCAGCCTACCGCGAGCCGGCGACATCGCGGGCTGACGGCTCAGGAAGCAGGCATAGGCTGGCACAGTCCCTGTTTCTCCCGGTGCTGCTGATGCACCTTGTGGAGCCGGCGGCCGTCCAACCGGCCCGCCGCTCCGAATGGACTGTGGATGACAGGGACGGCGGACGACAAGGAGTAACCATGACAGCACCCAGCAACACCGCACGTCCGCACGGATCCGTCCTGGTCACTGGCGCCACCGGCTACATCGGAGGGCGGCTGGTGCCCAAACTCCTGGAAGCCGGCCACACCGTCAAGGTGCTGGTGCGGTCCCCGGACAAGATTGCCGGCGTGCCGTGGCGGGACGACGTGGACGTGGTGGAGAGCAGCCTTGACGACGGCGATGCCCTCCGGGAGGCGCTGGCCGGCGTCGACGTGTTCTACTACCTGGTGCATTCCATGGCCGCAGGGGCGGGATTCGAAGCGAAGGAAAAGGCCATGGCCAGGACCGCGGCAGACGCTGCAGCGGCGGCAGGGGTTCACCGGATCGTCTACCTCGGGGGGCTGCACCCCCAGGGCGTGGAGCTCTCCACGCACATGAGGTCACGGGAGGCAGTGGGCCAGGTGTTCCTGGACAGCCCCGTGGACGCCATCGTCTTCCAGGCGGGTGTGGTGATTGGATCCGGTTCGGCATCCTTCGAAATGATCCGCCACCTCTCCGAAACACTCCCACTGATGCCGGCTCCCAGTTGGGTAAGGAACAGGATCGAGGCCATCGCGGTGCGCGACGTCCTGTACTACCTCGCGGCTGCTGCCTCCCTGGAAGGTCGGATCAACAGGACCTTCGACATCGGCTGCCGCCAGGTCCTGACCTATGCCGGGATGATGAAGGAATACGCCGCAGAGGCAGGCCTCCCCCACCGGGTGGTGCTGGCGCTGCCCGTCCCCGCCCCCAAGCTCGCCGGGATGTGGGTTGCACTCACCACGCCCATTCCGCTGTCCATGGCGGTGCCGCTGGTCCAGTCCCTGCAGCATGACGCCGTGTCCAACGAGCACGATATCGACCAGTACGTTCCCCAGCCCGACGGCGGCCTGACCCCCTACCGTGCCGCCGTCGCCCTGGCACTGGGCAAAGAACGCGACGGCCAGGTGGAGACCACCTGGGCCAATGCAGGCGTGGCGTCCGACCCCCTCCCCAGTGACCCCGACTGGGCGGGCCACAAGGTGTACATGGATGAACGGACGTTCCATGGTGACGTGGATCCGGCCCACGTATGGACTGTCATCGAAGGAATTGGCGGACGCAACGGTTGGTACTCGCTGCCGCTGGCCTGGCAGGTCCGCGGCTGGCTGGACAAACTGACCGGAGGCGCAGGGCTGCTGCGCGGCCGGCGCCACCCCAAGACCCTGTCAACGGGTGAAGTTGTGGACTGGTGGCGGGTGGAACGGATCGAGCACGGCAGCCTGCTGCGGCTGCGGGCGGAAATGCGGGCTCCGGGACGCGCCTGGCTGGAGCTTGCCGTGGAACCTGACGGGACCGGCAGCCGCTACCGGCAGCGGGCCATCTTCTTCCCCAAGGGCCTGAGCGGCCGGCTGTACTGGCTGGCCGTCCTTCCGTTCCACCACCTGATCTTTCCGGCCATGGCCCGCAACATCACGGCGGCTGCCAGGAAACTCGTGGATGCGGAGCAGGTTAGCCGGACCCCGTAGGATGTTTTGAGTTAAATCCGTTCCCCACGTCCCAGGAGGACCCCATGGCCCTGAGCGCAACCACCACCCTTCCGCATCCCGTCGACAGCGTCGCCGCTGTCCTGGTGAACGAGGATTTCCAGCGCCACGTCAGCCAGCTGGTGGGCGGCTCGCTGGAGTCCTTCACGGTTGACGGTGACGTTGCCGGAGCGTTTAGCGCCACCTCGGTGCGGACCCTGCCCACCACGCGCTTCCCGGAAATGGCCCGGAAGTTCGTGGGCGAGCACCTGAAGGTGACCCAGGAGGAGAAGTGGGAGGCCCCGGCGGCGGACGGCTCCCGCCAGAGCAACATCTCCCTGAAGATCGCCGGCGCTCCCGTTGACGTCACTGCAGTTCAGCGTCTGGTGGCTGCAGACGGCGGCACCCGCGTTGAACTCGAAGGCGCCGTGACGTCATCCGTTCCGTTCCTGGGCGGGAAGATTGCCGACGCCGCGGAGCCCATGGTGGCCAAGGCCCTGAACCTGCAGGCCAAGCAGGTACAGGCCTGGCTGGAAAGCCACTGATCCGTGGAACTCCCCGTCTTCGCTGCGCTGGTCCTGATCATTGCCGGCGTCTGGTCGCTGGTGGTCTGGCCGCAGTTCCTTCGCCGGGTCATGAAGGATCCGCGCGCCAGGGACGCCGCCGGTAAGGCCACGAAATTCCTCACCGTGCACGTGGTGCTGGTCAGCATTTCGATGGTCCTCGGCGCCGCCACGGCCCTGATCGGAGTCATGGCACTGTTTGGCTGAACAGCCCTGTGAAAAGGCCCTGTGAAAAGGCCCTCCTCCCACAACCGACCGGTGAGTGGGAGGAGGGCCTTTTCACGCCCGGGCAATGGGCTTAGGCGGCCTGGTTCAGCGCGTCCTCCGCCGCGACCCAGGAAATCATGGCGCACTTGACACGCGCGGCATAGCGTGCCACGCCTTCGAAGGCCGCTGCGTCGCCCAGCACTTCGGGATCAGCGGGAATCTTCCCCCGCGACCGCAGGACTTCGCGGAAGCTGTCGATGGCCTGGTGCAGCTCCTCCACTGTCATGCCCTCGGCCAGTTCACTCAGCACTGAGGCGGAGGCCATGGAGATGGAACAGCCCGCCCCGTCCCACGAAACCTGGGCCACCTTTCCGTTCTCAACCGCCAGCCTCAGGGTAACCTCATCACCGCACACCGGGTTGAGCTGGTGCGATTGCCCTGTGGAGGTGCCATCAGGTGCTGCCGTCCCGGCAAGTCCGCTGCCGTGCCGGGCCTTGGAATGGTCCAGGATTATCTGCTGGTACAGCTGGTCGAGGCTCATGGTGTTGCTCCGGTCTTCCTGCTAGGCGCGGAAATAGGCCCGCACGCCGGCTACGGCATTCAGGAACTGGTCGACGTCGTCAGTGGTGTTGTAGAGGTAGGCGCTGGCCCTGGTGGTGGCTGTCAACCCCAGCCTTCGGTGCAGCGGCTGGGCGCAGTGGTGGCCCACCCGAACGGCGATGCCCTTTGAGTCGAGGAACTGCCCGACGTCGTGGGCATGGACGCCTTCGACGTCGAAAGCTGCCAGTCCAATGCGGTCCTGCCCGGCGGCAGGGCCAAGGACACGAATCCCGGGAATGGCCTCCAGGCCGGCCACCATGCGCTGGCCCAGCTCCGATTCCCAGTAGTGGATCCGGTCCAGTCCCGTTTCCGTCAGGTAGTTCGCTGCTGCAGCCAGCGCCACCGCCTGGGAAATCCGCTGGGTTCCGGCCTCGAAACGCTGGGGGGCGGGCAGGTATTCCGCGCGTTCCATGGTGACGGTGGTGATCATGGAGCCCCCCGTCAGGAAGGGCGGAAGGATGTCCAGCAGCTCCTGCTTTCCGTACAACACGCCGATCCCGGTGGGGGCAAGCATCTTGTGGCCGGAGAAGACGGCAAAGTCAACGTCGAGTTCCTTGATGTTCAGCGCCAGGTGCGGGGCGGACTGGCAGGCATCCAGCACCACCAGGGCGCCGGCCCTGCGCGCCAGCCCCACCAGCTCCGCCACCGGGTTGATGACGCCCAGGACGTTTGACGCGTGGGTGAAGGCCACCACTTTGGTCCGGGGTCCAATGATGTCTCCGGCCAGATCCATGCGGAGGGCCCCGGCGTCGTCGACGGGGATATATCGGAGTGCAGCCCCGGTGCGGAACGCGAGTTCCTGCCACGGGATCAGGTTGGCATGATGCTCCATTTCAGTGACGACGATTTCGTCACCCGGGTTCAGGGCGAGCTCCCTGAGCCTTTCATCACCCCGGCCCTGGGCAGCCCACATCCCTGCGTTGGAGAACGCGTAGCTGAGCAGGTTGAGGCCTTCGGTGGCGTTTGACGTCCAGATAACCTCTGAGTAGTCAGCCCCGACGAAATCCGCTACGGTCTGCCGGGCATCCTCGAAAACCTCCGTTGCCTCCACTGCGAGGTGATGGGCGCCCCGGTGCACAGCGGCATTGCGCTGTTCGTAGAATTCCTGTTCGGCTTCAATGACGCTCAGGGGGTTCTGGGATGTTGCCCCGGAATCGAGGTAGACCAACGGTTGGCCGTTGACCAGCTGATTCAGGACCGGAAAGTCGTTGCGGATACGCAGAACCTCGGCGTCATCCATAGCGGGCAAGGCACGCTCCAGCGTGGCTGGCGTTGATACTACGGCCAAGACTTACTCCTTGAGATGCCAACGGATGACACTCAATTGTCCCACAGCACGGCTGTGGCGGCCGCCCTTGGAGGGGCAACCGCCACAGCCGCTCCGGGCTTCAGCCCGCGGAAAGGAGGGCCGGCGACGGCTGGGGGGAGAGTCTCGGTCTCAGAAGACTCTAACGTCGCCGGCCCCGTCTGGCCCGGCCACTGGGACCGGAAACTTCGGAGGCTTCCAGAGCTGCCGGCAGGTTCTGCTTACTTTTTCCTGCCGTTGCTTTGCTTCCTTAAGTAAATCCTGCAGTGACCGGGCGCACACGAGTAGGCAGTACTCTAATTCGGTGACGGGGTACTACCGGGGTAACCGGCCGGTACCCGGGGGCGCTATTGGCTGGGCAGCCCTAAGCTCCAGCCGGTACCATGGCGCGGGGCAGTGCCGTGCCGTTACCGGCGGCTGCTACTTGGGAAGGGCCGACTCCAGCTCATCCCGGCTGCGCACACCCAGCTTGACGTAGGTGCGGTACAGGTGTCCCTCCACCGTGCGGACCGACACCATGAGCCGCTGGGCGATCTCTCGGTCCGTCAGGCCCTGCACGGCAAGCTCCACGATGTCCTGCTCGCGGCGGGTCAGGTGGACGGCAGGAGCTGCCGCAATGAAACGGCCCTCCCGGAACCGTTCACCCAGTTCGTGGTCGCACTTTTCGCGCTGGGCAACAGCCTGTCGGGACCGGCGTCGCTCGCCGGACTGCTCCAGCACGGTGCTGGCCCGGGCATAGGCCTCGCGGGCGAGGTTGACGAAGCCGGATTCCTCCAGCATGGCCGCGGTGGCCATCAGGGTGTCCCCGTTGGCGGCTTCCCAGTCGGTGGCAAGCTTGAGCATTGCTCCGGCCCAGCGGCCCTCCACGCCCCGGGCTGCCTCCTGCACCATGGGGATCACTGAGAAGTCCCCCAGGTCCCAACAGAGGGCGAGAAGTTCCAGCAGGGCACCCTTCCGTGAAGAGGCCTCTGCAGTGGTGACCAGCGTGTGCAGTGAGGCGAGCCCCTTGCCGTCCCGGGACAGATACTCCGCAGCAGCTGCGGCGTAGGCTCCGGCCAGGAAGTCGTGGGCGGGATTGCCGGCCACAGCATCCTTGTAGTCCTGTTCCAAGCGCTTCGCCTGCGCGGTGTCCCCCAGCCTGGCCGCGGCATAGAAGCCCAGGGCGGAGCCGAAGCGGAACAGCTGCAGGGGGTCGTTGAGCCTCAGCGCTTCCACAGCCGGCAACAGCAGTTGGTAGGCGCGCTCCATCCGGCCTTGCCGCAGCATGGAATATCCGCGCAGTATCTGCAGGCTGCCGTTGAAGGTTGCCGCTCCGCGCGCGTGTCCTGCAGCGTAGTTGTCCAGCTCACGCTCCGCCGATTCCCATTCGCCCATGGCCAGGTAATCCGACACGAGACGTCCCAGCACGAATTCCGGAAAGAAGAACAGGCTGTTCTCCAGGGGCGTGAGTTCGGAGGCAGCCAGGAGCGCCGCATCGAGTCCCTCCGCGGGCCTGCCCGCTGCAGCAAGCGCATGGGCCAGGAGTGCCTCGCCAATGGCCCTGACCGGGTCACCGCCGGCTTCTGCCGACCTGCGGTTCCTGAAATCTGCGGCTCGGGTAAGGAGTGCTTGGAAGTCCACCTCCGCACCGGACTGCAGCAACTGCAGAAGTTCCTCCTGCCAGGCCTGGGCCGCTTCCGGTGTCTCCTCCGCGTCTCCCCTTATTGCCTCCGCCAGAGCTGCGAGCGGCTGTCCGGTTGCCAGGTGGGCAGAGACCCTCAGCAACAGCACGGCGGGGCCCTCGGGATGGTGCACCAACTTGGGCCAGCAGTCTTCAAGCAACATGGCAGCCTCGGCATAGGAGCCCTCGTTGTAGAGGGCCCGTGCCCGGATGGCCTGGGCCAACGGCAGGAGTTCGGGGTCGTGAACCTTGGCCACGATAGTGCGGGCACCCTGGTTGCGGAAGCGTGTCAGCGCCTCGCGGCCGGCCTCCAGCATCCCGGCGTCGGAAACCCGCAGGCCACATTCCAAGGCCCATTCGACAGAACGCAGCCAGCCTTCGCCACGAAGCGCAGCGGGATCCCGGTGGTCGCGGAGTTTCTCCAGCAGTTGGAGGCTGCGTGACACCGAGATGGTGTTTCTGATGGCGTTCGCGAACAAGGCGTTCCACAGGGTCAGCTCGGCCGGGACGCCGGAGTTTTCGACAATCATTTGCTGGTCCAGCAGGGACCGGACCACCGCTGCCCCGCAGACATCCTCGATCGCCTTCCTGCTGACGGGGCCGGCCAGCGCAATGAGCTTCAGGGCTTCCTGTTCATCCGGCCGTCGCCGAAGGTGATCCTTGGTAACCACCGATTTCAGCCGCACCCCATCCGTGGGCAATGCTCCCAACAGGATCCAGATCCCGTTCCGCTTGGCCAGGATTCCGGCCTCGGCGGCATCGTGCAGCAGGGCATCCAGAAGGCGCGGGTTCCCTCCGGAGGCAGTCCAGACGGCGTCTACGGTGGCGGCAGGAACCGTACCGTCGAGGAGGTGGGCCAGCGCGTCCTCAATCTGTTCGCGGTTCAGGGGACGCAGGTCCACGCGCTCGGCCAGCCCGTCATACCACAGCTGGTCCAGCGGCTGGGGCAAGCCCGGCCGGGGCCTGGCAGCCGCCACCACTGTTGCCCACCCGGCGGAGATCAGGTCGGCCACTACACCCGCGGAAGCCTCGTCCAGGTAGTGCGCATCATCAATCACCAGCAGGACGGGTGCGCCGTTGCCCGCCTTCAATTTCTCGAAGTAGCTCCACATGGACCGCAGGACGGCCACGGGCGAAACTGATTCTTCGGCCGTCAGCTCGCCGGTGTAGGGAGTCAGGACACCGAACGGCACCGCCGCCAGGGCTGAACTCCCGTGCATCTGCAGCACGTTCAGTTCCCCGGTGAGACGCTCGGCGATTGCAGCGGTTAGGGATGATTTTCCGATGCCCGGTCCTGCCATGACGAAGACCGCCTGGCTGGTGAGGTTCCGGACAATACCGCAGATCCGCTCGAGCGGCTCCCGCCTTCCGGAGAGGAACCGGTGTGCCGTGGTGGGCTTGTGGCCGTTAGACGAGTCCAGTCAGATCACCCCTGGAAGTTACGCCGAGCTTAGTGAAGACCTGGTACAGGTGGCCCTCCACGGTGCGCACTGACACGCCCATCTCCAGTGCGATGTCCCGGTTGGAAGCACCCCTGCCCGCCAGCCGGGCGATCTGGCGCTCCCTGCTGGTCAGCAGCGGGCTTCCACTGCTGGGCACAATGGGAAGATTCGCCACGGTGGCGGCCAGGATGTCCAACCGGCCCTGTGCTGTCCGGGCGGTAAGGGAATCGCTGTTCTGGCGCGCAAAGTCCACGGCGAGGGCCATGCATCGCGCCTCCACCGCATCCAGCTCCAGGGTGGCCGCCAGTTCGCCGCCGGCCAGGAGGATCTTGGCATCCTTGGTGCGGCTGCCCACCGCGATCAGCCGGGAAACCTCAGCCAGCGGACCCTGGCGGTGGCCGGCGATCTCCTCCAGCAGGCGGAAGTCAGCATCGCTGCCGTTCACGGTGGCGGCCAGCAGGTTGACTCCAGCCAGGGTGAAGCGCCCCGCCTCCATGTTGTGGCGGGCGGCCTGCTTAAGGCCGGCCACGGCATCGGTATCGCCAAGCCAGCGCCCTGCCACGAGGGAACAGAACTCGATGATGCTTTCGGTGATGAAACTGGACTTCCCCGGCACCCGCTGCAGTTTGGCCAGGTACTTACGCGCCTGCCCCGCGTTGCCCGTCTGGGCGTGTGCCAGGGCAATCGCTGCATAAGCACAGCGGAGGGCAGCCTGCACCGGTTGAAGCTCCAGCTGCGCCGCCGCGGAGATGAGCGGTTCAAGGGCGGCGGCACCCCGGCCGGAGAAGACATAGGCGACGCCTGCCCCGAGCTCAGCTGCTGCACTCCGGAACGGGAGCCCGCGCGGTTCCTCTGCTGCCTGCGGGCCCAGAAGGTCGATGCACCGCCGCCACTGTCCCGCCATCAACAGGACCAGGTAGGCTTCCCTGGTGTAGCGTTCCCGCAATCCCACGACGTGGGACGCATCGGTGATTTGGCCTCCGAGCTGACGCAGGATGCTCAGTGCGTCCATCTCCCGGCCCGTCATGACCAAGGCCTTCATGAGCAGGATGGCCGAGTGCATACGGTAATGCGTGTCGGGATTCAGCGCCGGGTCGGCCGCTGCCTCAAGGGCGGGAATGATGGCGGCATACTCGCCCGCGAATACACGGTATTCGAACTCGCTCAGGGCCACCCGGTTTGCTGCGATGACAGCCGGTTCCGGCCAGGCCTTGTTGTTCGCTGCCTCCTCCAGCCGCCTCCGGGCCTCCTGCAGCAGGTTTGGCACCCGGCCTGCCTGCTCCGGCAGCGACAGCATTACCTGTGATTTGGCGGCTATGACCCGGGCATATTCCCCGACGTCCAGGCCCTCCAGCTCAGGCTGCGAAATCTCCTCCAGCGCCGCCATGGCCTGGACCGGCATATCCAACTGCAGATACGCGGCCGCTTTCTGGCGCTGACCGGCAACCCACTGCCGGTCCCTCCGCTGGAGCATTTCAGCGTAGGTCAGCGCGAACCGGGGATCGAACAGCTGGACTGCGGCTTCTGCTGCGGCGAGGGCGAGGGCAGGGCTCAGGTCCGCCTCGCATTCGTGGGTCCAGGCGGCAAAGGCCATCAGCTCTTCCACTGTCATCGCGGCAGGGTCCGGTTCGGAACCGCCCAGGAGCAGGGCCCGCAGCTCCCGGCGCCGCGCGATGCTGAGCCAGGTACGCACCACGTCGCCGATGTATTTCTCGCGCAGGGACACCCAGCGATGGTCGGACTGGTCGATTTCGAGCAGGCCGCCGTCCTCCATGTCGGCCACGACATCGGCGCTGTAAATGGCGGTTAGCCTGGACAGTTCCACATGGCGGGCGCAGGAAAGCATTTCAATAACTTCCCGGGCTTCCAAGGTTTCCCTTGACCAGCGGGACCGGACGATGTCGTCAAGGCTGGCGGCACCGTCGAGGACCACCTTGTCCCGCAGGGTCCAGACGGAGTCGGACAGCACCAGGTTCCCGGACAACTGCTGTTCGGTCACAAGCGCCTTGAGCAGCAGCGGGTTGCCGCCCACCATATGGTGATAGGTGCTTACCAGGGACGCCGAGACCCGATGGCCAAGCAGGGACAACAGAACCTGGCGGGTCTGCAGCTCGTTGAGGTTGCTGAGCCGGACCTCGGTCAGCCGCCGGTCCGTCAAAAGCCAGTGGAAGTCCGGAGGCAGATCACTGATTTTCGGTGCCACAGCAATGATTTTTGCCGTGCCGGTCAAGAGTACGTTCAGCAGCACCCCGGCACTCATGTCGTCAATGCTGCCCGATGTGTCCAGGGTGATAACGCAGGGCCTGCCCCCCGCGTCGCTTCGAATGAGCGACGTGATGCCCCGCAGGATGGCCGTGGGGGAACCCATGTACGCCTGCGGAAGCCTCGCCAGGAGGAAGGATAGGCAACCGTAGGGTGTGGCGGAACCTCCCGGCCCGCTGCGGAGCTGCAATGACCAGACGTCCGGTCCCAGGTCCATTACCGCGGCACGGGCCAGGGAGGACTTTCCCACGCCGCGGCCGCCGGTGATCACCACGCCAAGGGAGCCTTCTGTGGTGAGTGCAGTCCGAACGGATTCAAGGTTTGCGCCGCGGGCAGGGGCAGACCACAGTTGCCCCTCCCGCCTTCCGGAGGTGTCTGTGTTCAGCCCAGCGTCGTGAGGTGTTGACCCACGTCCCCAGCTGAGTGGCTCGATTGACATGAACTTATCCCCTACATCCCGCTATAGCGGGATGTAGCCCCATTGCTCCCCCGCCTAGGAAGTAGACTACCCCGTCGCAGAGACAAGGAAATAGGGCTAAAGACCTTTAAGTTCAGATTGTGCTAGCCCTGGGACTTGGCGGGATGGAATTTCTGCTGTGCTGCAGTCAGGCCGTCGCGCAACAGGGCTTCGACCGCGTCTGCCGCTTCATCCAGCAGGAATGGCAGTTCCTTGAGCTCTGCAGTCCCAAAGTCGCGCAAGACGTAATCGGCCGTATCCATACGTCCGGGAGGACGCCCCACCCCCACCCTGACCCGCAGGTAATCCTTGGTGCCAAGTGCCTTCGAAATGTCCCGCAGGCCGTTGTGGCCGCCTTCTCCCCCGCCAATCTTCAGTTTCACCGTATTAAAAGGGATATCGATCTCATCGTGCACTGCCACCACATGGTCCGGCGCGATGCCGTAGAAGTTCGCCAGGGCGGCCACCGGCCCGCCGGAGACGTTCATGTAGCTCATCGGCTTTGCCAGCACCACCCGCGGCCCGCCGATGCCTAGGCGTCCTTCGAGAACCTGGGCACGGGCCTTGTGGCTTCTGAAACCGGCGCCCATCCGGGCTGCAAGTTCGTCGAGCACCATCTGGCCGACGTTGTGCCTGTTGCCTTGGTATTGCACGCCGGGGTTTCCGAGGCCGACGATCAGCCAGGTGTCAGTCATGGGTCAATCCTAAGATGGCGGTGACGGGCGGATGCCGCTGGCACAAGGCCCCGCGGACATGGCAGTGGCCGGACCCTGTTGGGTCCGGCCACTGCAGGAATACCGGGTGATTACTCGGCTGCGGGAGCTTCCTCAGCAGCTTCGGAAGCTTCGCCGGAAACGGCTTCGCCACCTTCGGTGGCGCCCTCTTCCTCGGTCGCGGTGGCCTCGGAGATGTTCACCACGAGGGCCTCGGCGTCAGTCAGCAGGGCGGTACCCTTGGGCAGTGCCAGGTCGGAAGCGTGGATGTGCTCACCGGCGGCGCGGCCTTCGATGCTGACGGCCAGGGTCTCGGGCAGGTGGGTAGCCTCAGCCTCAACGGAAACCGTGGTCAGTTCGAGGTTGTGCACAGTGCCGGGGGCGGTTTCGCCTTCAACGTGGACCGGGACCTCGACCGTGACCTTTTCGCCCTGGCGGACGGTCAGGAGATCGATGTGCTCGATGATCTGCTTGATCGGGTCGCGCTGGACATCCTTTACCAGGGCCAGGTGGCCTTCGCCGTTGATGTCCAGGGACAGCAGGGCGTTGGGGGTCCGGACGGCCAGGGTGGTGGCCTTGGCGGGCAGGGTGACGTGGATGGGGTCTGCACCGTGGCCGTAGATCACAGCGGGGATGAGGTTGGCCATCCGGGCGCGGCGGGCATAGCCCTTGCCGAATTCAGTGCGTACTTCTGCTGCGAGCTTCTGCTCAGACATGGAAATCTCCTTGAAGACTAAACGGTGTTCAGCAAGGGCGGAGGTCTGTTGCGACCTTCAACGCCGGGCGGCACAAGGCAGCCCTTCAAGAAGGCAGCCCTTCAGGGGAAGGGCAGATCAGACCCAGTCGATAACGGAGACCTGCAAACCGGTTTCCCGGTTGCTCTCCCTCGCCAAGGTATCGCTGAAGAGTTTACCAGTGCGGCGCCCGTTTACTGAAAACGGTCCCGTCGGCACCCTGGGCCCGCAAGCCCGCCCAGGGAGCGCTGCCGGCGTGCACCCAGGCGCCGGGCCATCGCCGGCTCAGGCCTCAGGCGTTGCCGTCGAACAGGCTGGTGACAGAACCGTCGTCGAATACCTCACGGACAGCGCGCGCGATCAGCGGTGCGATGGAGAGCACCGTCAGCTGCGGGAACCGCTGTGCCGCGGTGAGCGGCAGGGTATTGGTGACCACTACTTCACGGGCACCCGACTCCGAGAGCCGCCGGGCGGCAGGGTCGGAGAAAACGGCATGGGTGGCGGCAATGATGACATCCTTGGCGCCGGCGTTCTTCAGCACCTGGACGGCGCCGGAGATGGTGCCGCCGGTGTCGATCATGTCGTCGATCAAGACGCATGTGCGTCCTTCGATCTGGCCCACCACGGTCTTGGAAACCGCTTGGTTCGGCACCGTCAGGTCGCGCATCTTGTGTACGAACGCCAGCGGCGCGCCGCCCAGGCGCTCAGCCCACTGTTCGGCAACCCGGACGCGTCCGGTGTCCGGGGAGACGACCGTGATGTTCTCTGCCTCCACCCGGGTGCGGATGTAGTCGGCGAGCAACGGGATGGCCATCAGGTGGTCAACCGGGCCGTCGAAGAAACCCTGGATCTGCGAGGTGTGCAGGTCAACGCTCATGATCCGGTCGGCGCCTGCGGTGCGGTATAGGTCCGCCACCAGCCGGGCGGAGATGGGCTCACGCCCGCGGCCCTTCTTGTCCTGGCGCGCGTAGGGGTAGAACGGTGAGACAACCGTAATGCGCTTGGCCGATGCACGCTTCAGCGAATCGATCATGATCAGCTGTTCCATCAGCCAGTTGTTCAGCGGGGCCGGGTGTGCCTGGATGACGAAGGCATCGGTACCGCGGACGCTCTCGCCAGCACGGACGTAGATCTCGCCGTTGGCGAAGTCGTAGGCATCCACGGGCAGCAGGTCCGTACCGAGTTCCTTGGCGATCTCCCGGGCCAGCTCCGGGTGTGCCCGCCCGGTGGCGAGCACCAGCTTCTTCTCGCCGCGCGCCGTAATTTCGCTCATGGTTACTTGCCCTCTTCTGTAGATGCCGGGGTACTTGAGGAGTCGGTGGAGGCCGCCTCTGCCAGTTCAGCGGACCGGGTTCCCGGCCGGTGGGCGGCGACCCAGCCTTCCGTGTTGCGCTGGGCGGCAACAGTCAGCGCAAGCGCACCCGGGGGCACGTCCTTGCGGATCACCGCGCCGGCGCCGCTGTAGGCGCCGTCCCCCACGGTGACCGGGGCAACGAAGACCGTGTTGGAACCTGTACGGACGCCCGAGCCGATGACCGTGCGGTGCTTCTTCTCGCCGTCGTAATTTGCCGTGATGTTGCCGCAGCCGATGTTGGTGTCCTCGCCGATTTCGGCATCGCCGGCGTAGCCGAGGTGGGACAGCTTGGAGCCGCGGCCGATGGTCACGTTCTTGGTTTCATAGAAAGCGCCGATCTTGCCGGTCTCGCCCAGGACCGTGCCCGGGCGGAGGTAGGTAAAGGGCCCGACGGCGGCGCCGGCTCCAATGGCGGCACCGGAACCATGCGTGCGGGTGACCTTTGCACCCTCGCCGATGGTGACGTCCGTCAGGGTGGTGTCGGGACCGACGACGGCGTCCCTCGCCACGGTGGTGGCACCGTGCAGCTGCGTGTTGGGCAGGATGCGGACGTCCTCGTCCAAAATGACTGAGGAGTCGATCCAAGTGGTGGCGGGATCGACCACGGTAACGCCGGCGCGCATCCATGCTTCGACGGTACGGCGGTTCAGTTCGGCTCCGAGGGCGGCGAGCTGGACGCGGTCATTGGCGCCTTCCACCTGCCAGCGGTCGGCGGTGACGACGGCGGCAACGCGGCCGCCCGCCTTGCGGGCCAGTCCCAGCACGTCGGTGAGGTACTTCTCACCCTGCGAGTTGTCCGTGGTGACGTGGCCCAGTGCGCCACGGAGGACCGCGGCGTCAAAGGCGTAAATGCCTGAATTCACTTCCCGGATGAACCGCTCCGCCTCTGAGGAATCCTTGTGCTCCCGGATGCCGGTAACGGTTCCGTCCTCCCCGCGCAGGATCCGGCCATACCCTGTGGCGTCGTCGAGGACTGCGGTCAGGACCGTCACGGCATTCGCTTCGCGCTCATGGGTGGCCACGAGTTCAGCGAGCAGCTCCCCGGACAGCAACGGCACGTCGCCGTAGGTCACCACGACGGTCCCGGTGAGCTCCTGCTCGGCATCGAGTGCCTGCAGGGCGACCTCAACGGCGCGGCCGGTGCCCGGAACGTCGTCCTGGTCCACGATCACGGCAGCAGGGTCCAGCTTCGAGACATGCCCTGCCACGAGGTCGCGTTCGTGGCGGACCACAATTGCCAGCTGGCGGGGGTTGATGCTGCGGGCTGCCAGGAGGGCGTGGCCCACCATCGACCTGCCGCCGATCTCATGGAGGATCTTGGGAGTCCGCGACTTCATCCGGGTACCGGCGCCTGCCGCCAGGACGATAACTGCGGCCGGGCCGGCATTCTCGGGGATCACGTACGGGCTCTCCTTGCTTGGTTGCGCTGGCGCTGGAGGTGCCCGGCCCTCTTGCGGGCGGCACCGGATGTCATCCTACTGAACGCTCCACGCACAGCAGTTCCGCCCATAGGATTCGAACCTATACTCCACGGCTCCAAAGGCCGGGGTGCTGCCGTTACACCAGAGCGGACCATGCCGGAGGCGCAAGGCCCTGGGCACAAGTCCTTATTTTGCCACGGGTTTGGGGCGGCGCGCGACACGGGCCCCGCGTGCCGGGGCCCGTCACCCCGGAATGCGGGCGTGCACCGGTAGGGCATGATGGAAATGTGAGCAACAACCCTCCGCGGACACGGATGACAGGCCTGCAGCGGCGAAAGCAGCTGATCGACGTCGGACGCGGCCTCTTCGCCGTCCGGGGACTGGACGGCACCACGATTGAAGAAATCGCGGCGTGCGCAGGAGTGTCCAAGCCGGTCATCTACGAACACTTCGGCTCCAAGGAAGGGCTGTACACCCAGGTGGTGGACTACGAGTTCAGGACGCTCTTGGACTCCATCAACGCCGCCCTCACGGAGGAGGCGAAACCGCGCGTGCTGGTGGAGCGCGCCGCCCTTGCCCTGCTGACCTATATCGAGGACCGCACCGACGGCTTCCGCATCCTGATGCGGGACGCACCGCCGTCACAACCCGAAGGCGCCTTCTCCACCCTGCTCTCCCACGTCACAGCACGCGTTGAACACATACTCTCCGACGAATTCTCCCGCCGCGGATTCAGCGGCGAGGACGGCGCCATGTACGCCCAGATGCTCGTGGGCATGGTGGCCATGACCGGCCAATGGTGGCAGGACAGCCGCCAGCCCGACAAGCACACCGTCGCTGCGCACCTGGTCAACCTTGCCTGGAACGGCCTGACGGGCCTCAAGAAGGATCCGGAGCTGAAGTCTGAGCCTTAGGCCTGGTCGCCTTCGCGGTACAGAAGCCCTTCGCCGTCGCTTAGACACGACGCATAGGGGCACCTGCGGTCGCTGGGCGACCTCCGGCGCCCGATGCGCCGCGATGCGCTCCTACGCGAAGGTCCCCTGCGCCGCTCGTGCAGGCGTCACCTTCGTCAGTCGCCCAGGAGTTCTGAGGACTCCAGCCACTCCAGTTCCAGGGCGTCCTTTTCGTCGGCCAGGTCCTTGAGCTGCTTGTTCAGTTCGGCGAGGGCATCGAAGTCGGACTTTTCGGTGCTCTTGACCATGTCGTCGTGGAGTTTCTTCTCCTGCTGGTCCAGCTTTTTGAGCTGGCGCTCAATCCTGTTGAGGGCCTTGCGGGCTTCCCGTTTTTCGGCTTCGGAGGGTCCGGTCCCGGTGTCGGCGAGGGCTCCCCCTCCGCTGGTGACCGGGTTTCCGCCGCCGGTGACGGTGGAACCGGCCAGCGCCGCTTCCCGGAGCTCGAGGTACTGGTCCACTCCGCCGGGCAGCCCGCGGAGCTTGCCGTCGCCGAGCAGGGCCATCTGGTGGTCGGTGACGCGTTCCAGCAGGTACCGGTCGTGGCTGACGACCACCAGGGTGCCGGGCCAGCCATCGAGCACGTCCTCGACGGCGGCGAGGGTGTCAGTGTCCAGGTCGTTGGTGGGCTCGTCCAGCATCAGCACGTTGGGCTCCCCTACGAGCAGCCGCAGGAGCTGCAGGCGGCGCCGCTCGCCGCCGGACAGGTCCTTGACCGGTGTCCACTGCTTCTGGTTGGTAAAGCCAAGCTGCTCCACTAGCTGTCCGGCCGTGAACTCCCTGCCGCCCACGCTGAAGGAGCGCTTTTCCCGCTCGATCACCTCGATGACACGCAGGTCGGCGACGTCGTCGAGCTCCTTGACCTCCTGGGTGAGCACCGCGGTCACCACTGTCTTGCCCCGCTTGAGCTTCCCCGCGTCCGGCGTGATCTCCCCGTTGAGCAGTTTCAGGAGCGTCGTCTTGCCGGCGCCGTTGACGCCCACCAGGCCCAGGCGTTCGCCGGGGGCAAGGCGCAGGGTGATGTTGTCGAAAAGCTTCCGGCCGTCGTCGCCGCCCCGGAAGTTCAGGGAGACGTTCTCCAGGTCCAGCACATCTTTGCCCAGGCGTGCTGTGGCCATCTTGCTCAGGGCCATGGAATCGCGGGGCGCGGGGACGTCCTCGATGAGGGCGTTGGCGGCCTCGATGCGGAACTTTGGCTTGGAGGTACGGGCCGGTGCACCGCGGCGCAACCACGCCAACTCCTTTTTAACCAGCTGCTGGCGTTTGCTCTCCACCACAGACGCCATCCGGTCGCGTTCGGCACGGGCGAGCACGTACGCGGCATAACCTCCATCAAAGGGGTCAACAATGCCGTCATGCACTTCCCAGGTCTTGGTGCAGACTTCATCCAGGAACCAGCGGTCGTGGGTCACCACCAGGAAGGCACCCTGGTTGGCCCGCCAGCGCGACTTCAGGTGCCGGGCAAGCCAGGCAACCCCCTCGACATCAAGGTGGTTGGTGGGCTCGTCCAGCATGATGACGTCGTGGTCCTCAATCAGCAGTTTCGCCAGCGCCACCCGGCGCTTCTGTCCACCGGACAGGGCGTGCACGTTGGCGTGCCAGTCGACGTCGGACACCAGCCCGCCCATAATCTCCCGGATCCGCGGGTTCCTCGCCCACTCGTAGTCCGCCTGGTCCCCCACGATCGCTGCACCCACGGTCAGGTCGCCGTCGAGCACATCGCTTTGGTCCAAATAGCCAATGTTGACGTCACCCCGCTTGGTGACACGGCCGGAGTCGGGTGTGGAGCGCAAGGCCAGCAGCCGCATCAGGGTTGACTTGCCGTCACCGTTGCGGCCCACCATGCCGATCCTGTCACCCTCTTCGAGTCCCAGGGTGAGGCCGTCCAAGACGGTGCGGGTCGCGTAGGAAACCGTCAGGTTTTCGCCGCCAAGAAGGTGTGCCAAAGGAACTGCTTTCTGATTCGGGTAAGGACTGGAAGTTTTACAGGAGCGTGTCGGAAATGATGCGTGCGCCGGGAACCGGGCCGTGGACGGCCATCGCTGACAGACCATGATGCCGCAGATCCGCGGCCAGGGCCTCTGCAGCCACCGAATCATCGCTCAGCAGGGCCACGGTGGGTCCCGATCCGGAGACGATCCCCGCAAGGGCTCCCTTTGACTCTCCCATACCCAGCGTATCCCGCAGGGCCGGTGCCAGTTCGATGGACGCCCGCTGGAGGTCATTGACCAGGACGCGGCTCAGCGCTTCGGCGTCTCCGGCGCGCAGGGCAGCAAGGATGTGGGGGTCCACTCCGGTGGGTTCCTCCGCCTTGACGCCTTCAGCCTCGCGCATCCGGTCCAGGGTCCGGTACACCTCAGGGGTGGGAAGCCCGTAATCGGCGGTCACCAGAACCCAGTGCGTCTGCGCCTTGGCCAGTGCCGGGGAGAGCTCATCGCCCAGCCCCAGCCCCACCGCCGTACCGCCAAGGAGTGAAAACGGGACGTCGGCACCCAGCTCGGCTGCCAGGTGCGCAAGCTCGTCGCGGGACAGGCCGCTGTTCCACAGCGCATCACACGCCACCAGCGTGGCGGCGGCATCTGCGGACCCGCCGCCCATCCCGCCCGCCACCGGTACGCGCTTGGTGATCTCCAGATGGACCCCGGTAGGGCGTTCCGAAACGTCTGCCATGATCGCGGCCGCCTTGCAGGCAAGGTTGCT
Source organism: Pseudarthrobacter sp. NamE5 (assembly GCF_005796225.1). Classification (GTDB taxonomy): domain Bacteria; phylum Actinomycetota; class Actinomycetes; order Actinomycetales; family Micrococcaceae; genus Arthrobacter. The sequence goes on along the minus strand of NZ_VAHO01000007.1, from coordinate 8,952 downwards.
GGCATCCAGCGGGATGTTCGCAGCGTTCAGGTCCAAGGTGCTGTCGGCGCTGAGGCTGACAGTTATCCCCGGGGTCTCGGTGCTGGTGGCGGCCACTTCCTCGTAGAGGGATACCGCAAGATAGACGCTTGCTACGGAATGGTAGCCGTCCGCACGCAAGGGACCCACATCCAGCGAGACATTCACCTTGCCCGGCGCCCTGACCCGGACGGTCCTGGCAGCAAAGCGCCCCACCGCTGCACTCACTGAATTACCTCTTTGGCTTCTGCGATCCTGGCAAAAGCCCTAATGTCGATGACTTCACCCCTGGCTGTGGGGTCGACGCCGGCGGCCACCAGGAACCGTTCCGCCTCGGGCGCTCCTCCGGCCCAGCCGGCCAGGGCCGCGCGCAGGGTTTTCCGCCGCTGGGCGAAGGCGGCGTCAACCACGGCAAACACCTGCTCCCTGGTGGCAGACGTGGCCGGAGGCTCGCGGCGGGTAAAGGCCACCAGTCCGGAATGGATTTTAGGTGCCGGCCAGAAGACGTTCATGCCAATGACGCCGGCCTTGCGCATCTGGCTGTACCAGGCGGCTTTGACGGAGGGAACCCCGTACGTTTTCGATCCGGGACCTGCAGCCAGGCGGTCCGCCACTTCATCCTGGACCATGACCAGCCCGTGCTGCAGGGAGGGGAAATATTCCAGGAGGTGCAGCACGACGGGGACGGCGACGTTGTACGGCAGGTTGGCCACCAGCGCCGTGGGCTGCACCGGCAGCGCCGTGACCTTCATGGCGTCGGCCTGGACCAGGTGGAACGCCCCCACGGCGGAAGGGCGCCATTTCCTGACCGTTTCAGGTAACTTTGCAGCCAGGACGGGGTCTATTTCGACGGCGACGACGGCTGCTGCGGCGTCGAGGAGTCCGAGCGTCAGTGAGCCGAGTCCGGGACCTACCTCGAGCACCGTCTCCTCCGGACCGATGCCGGCTGCCGCCACGATCCTGCGGATAGTATTGCCGTCGATGACGAAGTTCTGGCCCAGTGTCTTGGTGGGCCTGATGCCAATCTCCTCCGCCAGCCTGCGAATGTCGGAAGCACCAAACAGCGGTGCGGGCGCGGCGGGGATGGGTTCAGTCACCTAGGTATCCTATCCCCCGCAGCACCTCCGGCCGGCCCCAGCGCGTGCGGCGGGGAAGGGTTGAAGCGGAAGCGTGCGGAGGCGGCCCGTCGGGTTAAATGGCAGCGGCCGGGCCCGCAGGTTCGGGGCCCGGCCGCTGTGTGCCGCAGGGTGGCAAACGCCAGGGTCAGCCGCGGGCAGCCCATCCGCAGCCCCACGGCTGCAGGCCGCGCTGCGCGTAGACTCGGTTGGCAATGTCAATCTGCTGGGTCTTGGTGGCGAGGCTGGCGTTGGGTGCATAGGCTCCGCCGCCGGCGCCGATCCAGGTCTGGATATCAAACTGGAGGCCGCCGTAGTAGCCGTTGCCGGTATTGATGCTCCAGTTTCCTCCGGACTCACACTTGGCGATGGCGTCCCACATGGCTTCGTTCATCATGGCCGGAGCGGCGGCACCAGTGTTGGCACCTGCGCTGGCTGCCGGAGCAGCAGCCTGGGGCACGGGCTTCGGCTTCGGCTTCGTACCTACCGTGACCTTCTCCGTGACGGGCTGGACCGAGACCGCCTCCGACACCAGGGTCCGGGAGGCTTCGCGGCCATCCACCAGTACGAGTTTGAAGGTCTTCTCCAGCTTGCCTGCTGCGCCCGCCCGGGTGATTTCCTTATCGCCCTTCAGCAGTTCCGCACTCTCGCTGGTCTCCGTCTCGAACGGGATGTCCTCGGTGGTGACAGCGGTCTGGCTGTTGTCTACGCGGGACACCTTGATGACCATGTTGTTGACCACATGGGCGTTGGCGGGCTGGGAAGTGCGGTCGTTTGCGCCGAGCGCCAGGCCGGCATCTTCAAGGACCTTGCCCACCGTGGCGGCCGTAGTGGTGGCAGTGTCCACCTTGCCGTCGGCAACAATGCTGACGGTCTTGGGCGTGGAGATGGACACGTAGGAACCGGCGATGGACAGCTGTGCCTCCTTGGGGACGGAGACCGACGATGCGCTCGCGACCCCGAGTTCTGTCACCAGGCCTGCCACGTCCCGGGCCGTGGTATTCACCGTCTTTTCAGAGCCGTCAAGGCTGACCTTGACCTCTTTGGCCTTGTTCACGTTGATGACAGTGCCGTCCTGGACGGACTCACCGACTGCCGGGGACACACGGTCAGCGGGATTCAGCTGCAGGTTGGCGCTCCTGATCACCTGTTCCACGGTTCCGCCGAAGGTCTGCACGGACGAAACCTTCCCGTCAACATTGAGTGTGACGGTTTTGTTATTGCCGACAAACGCTACGAGGCCTACGACGAGTGCGCACAGCACCAGCAGCTGGGCGCCAACCTTGACAAAGCTGAACTTGCCGTCCGAGGTGAAGATCTTGATCACGATTGCCCGTAACTCTAGGTCTGTCCGGGCACGGGGAAACGCGCAATGAAATGCCCGGCACGGCCTGTAAGGGCAGTCCGGGCACCGTTGCGCCGCCACACTCCGCGCAACAGGACTGCCGGGCATGGCGCGGCAGTCCTGTTGCGGAAAGAAGTGAAATTATCCGATGGCCTTCCCCGACCCCGGCTAATGTATGTTCACTGTAACCGTAGCGTTATAAAGTCGCCAAGAAATTTGCATACCAGGTATGCCTGCGATAACGCTTGGAAAACGATGCCTAGTCCCAGCTGCCGTACGCCCGGATGGTGTTTTCGCTGATTCCCGAGCACAGTGCAGCCAAGTCTGTTCCTGTCAATTCCGCCATCGCCCGCACGGTGTAGGGAACCATGTAACTCGCATTCGGCCGGCCCCGGTGCGGATGCGGGGTAAGGAAGGGCGCATCCGTCTCGACCAGCATCAGGGCCGGGTCCGCGATCGCGAGCGCGGCGCGCAGGTTTGCGGCGTTGCGGAAGGTGAGAGTGCCTGCGAATGACATCCACCAGCCCTCCTTGTTGCAGATCCTAGCCAGCTCCTCGTCCCCGGAAAAACAATGGAATACCACCCGCCCCGGCGCACCTTCCTCGCGCAGGACCTGCACGACGTCATCATGGGCGTCCCGGTCATGGATCTGCAGCGTCAGGTCCAGGCGCTTGGCGATGTCGATGTGGCGCCGGAAGGAGTAACGCTGGTGCGCCAGGCCTTCCCCTTCCGTGCGGAAGAAATCGAGCCCTGTCTCCCCAATCGCCCTGATCCGGGGATGGGAGGCCAGCCGTTCGATCTCCGCCAGTGCCTGCTCCAGCTCTCCGCGGGCAGCGTAGCGGGGAGCGTCGTTGGGGTGGAGGGCAACGGCTCCCAGCAGGCGCTCGTCCAGGTCCACGGCCTGCACCGTGAACCGCGATGACTCAAGGTCGCAGCCCACCTGGACGGCACCCTGCACCCCCACCGCCGCGGCCGCGTCCAAGGCCGCTTTCACGCCAACGGGTGCTTGCCCATCCGGGAAATCCAAATGCGTGTGATTGTCCATGACGGGCATCGGAAGGGGCTCCGGAGCCGGGGGAAACGCCTTTTGCCGGGAGCCGGAGGGCTCCGTGGCGTCAACCGTTAAAGGGTCGCGGTAGGCGGCTGGGGGAAGCGAAGTGCACATCGGTCCAGCCTAGCCGTGGATGGTGCCCCCACATTTGTCGGAACTCTCTGTCAGCAGCGGCAGTTGTGTTAGTAGTCTGGTACGAACACATGCAACGCCCACCGACGGGCGAAGGCAGGCTTGCTGTCCCGTCCAGGTGAACCCCGGGCTGAAAGGTTGCCGATGGAATCCCACCGACGTACTGCCAACGATGTGAGCGCTGCGAACCGTGGATTAGCGGGGGTGGCTAACCCCGTTCCGCTGAACGGGCATCGCCCGGCCGCAATGGACGCTGCTTCCTTTCATGCCGCCAGCCAGCGGATCCTCACCTCTGTTAACACGGTCATCGACGGGAAATCCGATGCCGCCAAGCTTGCGCTGACCGTCCTGCTGGCCCAAGGACACCTGCTGCTGGAGGACGTACCGGGGGTGGGCAAAACCCTCTTGGCCAAGACCCTGGCGCGGACGATCGACTGCAGTGTCAACCGGATCCAGTTCACTCCCGACCTGCTGCCCTCGGACGTGACGGGAGTGTCCATCTACAACCAGTCCTCGCGGCTGTTCGAGTTCCGCCCCGGTGCGGTCTTCGCCAACATCGTCATCGGCGATGAAATCAACCGCGCCTCCGCCAAGACCCAGTCAGCCCTGCTGGAATGCATGGAGGAGCACCAGGTCACGGTGGACGGAACTTCCTACCGGCTGGACGAACCGTTCATGGTGGTGGCCACGCAGAATCCCATCGAAATGGAAGGGACCTACCCGTTGCCAGAGGCGCAGCGGGACCGGTTCATGGCGAGAATTTCAATGGGATACCCGGACATGGCTGCCGAGATCGAAATGCTTGAAGCACATCAGGCGGCGTCGCCGCTGTCCAAGGTTTCCGCAGTCGTTACCTCCGCCGATGTTGCGGCGATGATCACCACGGTCCAGCAGGTCTACGTGTCCCAGGCAGTCAAGGAGTACACGGTATCGGTGGGAAGGGCCACCAGGGAAAGCCCCCTGCTTCGGCTGGGCGCCAGCCCCCGTTCCATGCTGCAGCTGCTGCGGGCAGCGAAGGCCACCGCTGCCCTCGACGGGCGCGACTTCGTCCTGCCCGACGATGTGGTCCTCGTAGCTGATGCGGTGCTGGCACACCGCATCATCCTTGACCGGAAGGCCGCCAGCACCGGGGAGACCCCGCACACCGTCCTCAAGGGCATCCTGTCCCGGCTGCCCGTCGCTGCCGAAGGTGCCGGTGCAGGCCGGACTGGAGCCGGCGGAAGGGCGGCCGCCCCAGTCACAGGACTGGGCAGGAATCACTAGGCGGGCATCCATGACGCTGCTGGACAGGGTACCCCGCCACCTCTTCACGCACCGCGGCTGGGGCATGATTGCCGCGGGTGGCATCGCCCTTGGTGCTGCGCATGTCCTGGGGCGCCGGGACCTGCTGACGTTGAGCGTGCTCCTGATAGTCCTTCCCCTGGTCTCCCTCGCCGGGATCCGGCTGATCAAGCCCAGGTTCCAGGTGTACCGCGAGTTCAACCCGTCCCCGGTAGAGACGTCAGCGCCCACCGCTGTCCGGCTCGCAGTGGCCCGCACAGGCAGCAGCAGCGGCAGGGCGACGATGGAGGAACGGCTTCCGCCGCGTTTCGGCCAATCGCCCGCGTTTAGTTTCCCTTCGCGTTCTGCCACCGGCGGCACCAGCCGCTATGAATACCACCTTCGTTCAGCACAGCGCGGCCAGTTCCTCATAGGCCCGGTGACCGCGGAATTCACCGACCCGTTCGGTCTATCACTGCACCGCCAGGCAATAGACGACGGCGACACCCTCACCGTGACCCCTGCCGCCGTCGTCCTTCCCCTGACCGGGCTGGCCGGCGCACGGGGCAACGACGGGGTCACCGCCACCAGGATCCGGGCCAATCCCAGCGACGATGATGTGATGACGCGCGAATACCGCCACGGCGACCCGATGCGGCGGGTGCACTGGGCTGCCACTGCACGGCACGGAGACCTCATGGTGCGGCAGGAGGAATCTGTCACGACGCCCGAAGCCACCATCATCATGGACCACAGGTTCAGCGCGTTCACCGTGGGCTCCGGTGCGGGAACGCCCGGGCAGGCGGCACAGCATGGCCATGCCATGGTCACCAGCGGGACCTTCGAGTGGTCCGTGGTCGCCGTCATGTCCATCAGTGCGCACCTGGCTGAACGAAACTACGCCCTGCGCCTGCTGGACACCGGCGGCGAGCCGGCCTTCCTCCGCTCACCGTCCGCGCCGGAGCCCGAAGTGGAGGAATACAGCGGAGCCGCCGGCCTGCAGTCCATCAGTGAAAGCCTGGCTGCCATCCAGCTGACCGGGCCGCTCCATAACCGCCGCGACCCCCTTCACGATTTGGCGGCCAGGGGCGGACTTGGGAAGACCTCGCCCGGTCGCGCCGTGGGCGGCAGGGAGGGTGGCCCGCAGGAGGCGGGGCCCGAGGTGTTTGGTGACGCGCTCATGGACAAGCTGTCCGCGCACCGGATGCGGGGGCCGGTGATAGCGGTGCTGGGAGCCGTTTCACGGATGGAGGCACTTGCGTTGGCCCCGGCCGCAGCGTATGCCACCAATGCCTTCGCAATCGTCGCTGTTGAAAAACCGAAAGAGTTCACGGAGGTGCTGGAGGTGCTTAGGCAGGGAGGCTGGCGGGCAGTGGCCGTCGCGCCCTCGGCGTCGGTGGCTGCTGCATGGAACCAGTTCGACCAGGAGGTGGCCGTGCCCGTCCCCGCAGCGGAGGTCCGGCGCGGAGCGGGGGTGGCACAGTGACCCTGGCACCAGCGCGCAGTCCGGGAACGGGCCAGCAGCCGGAAACCTACCCGGAAAGGCCAGCAACGCGCCCCCAGGTCGGCGCCTATCCCTGGGCCATGGCGGCGGCGATCACCGTTGCCGTCTCCGGCGCGGCCCTCTCATTGAACGGAGTGCTCCGGGGCTGGGGCTGGTATTGGCCTGCGCTGACCACCGTGCTGGTGGTCAGCTTCACGCTTGCCGCCCTGAGGTCCCTGCGCGCGCAGCCACTGCTGGTGACGACCGGCGGGTTCCTCTCCCTTGGCATGATATTGACCCTGACGTTCTTCCGGGGTTCCAGCATTGCCGGCGTTGTCCCCACTCCCGGCACCCTGGGAGAGCTGGACCGCCTGATCCGCCGTGCCAGCGAAACGGTACTTTCCGAGACCGCACCCGTGGCGCCCAACGTCGGGATCGTCATGGTCATCTGCGCCGTCCTGGGTTTGGCGGTCATCCTGGTGGACGCACTCGCGCTGCCCCTCGGCATGCCGGCCGCCACCGGTGTGGGACTGTTCGCCCTCCTGGTGGTACCGGCGATGATCAAGCCGCAGAGCGTGGGCTTCTGGGGGTTCTCAGCCACCGTGGCCGGCTACCTGATGATCCTGGCCTGCAGCCAGTGGTTTGCGCCCGATGTGAGGCTGCAGAGCGATTCCGGCCGCACTCCGGGGCAAACGAGGCGCGCAGTACTTACCGGTTCCGTTGCCCTGGCGGCCACCCTGGTGGTGCCCTTGGCCATTCCCGGCTTTGATCAGGGGACCTTTCCGCAAGGGTCCCGGCTCAATCCGTGGGGCACTTCAACGGGCCTGAATCCCATGATCACCCTTGGCAACAGCCTCCGCACCCCTGACGGCAGCGGGCGGATCACCTATGCCACCAATGCGTCAACGCCGCTGTACCTGCGCTCTGTCACCGTGGACCACTTCGACGGCGATTCCTGGGGCCCGGACGACCGCGACTCCTCCCGCCTGCCGATGGCCGGGCGGATCGAGCCCGGCTACACAGTGCTGGCGGATGAACAGCTGCGGCTGGTCACGGCCATCGACGCCGGGAGCTTCAACAGTCCCTACCTTCCTGCCCCCTACGCACCCGAATCCGTACGCGGGCTCAGCGGCCGCTGGACCTGGGACCCTGCCACCTTGACCATCAAGGGATCCGAGTCCACCACCTCGCGGCGACAGGAGTACCTGGTCACCTCCTCCGTACCCAAACTGACGGCCGGCCTCCTTGCGCAGTCCTCGGCTCCGGTGCAGGGCGTTCCGGACGATTTCACCAGGATTCCAGGCAATGTGCCCGACATCGTCCGCACCACTGCCGATACCGTGGCCGGCGCTGCGGGCACGCCGTACCAAAAGGCCCTGGCGATCCAGAAGTATCTCCGGTCAGTGGAATTCACCTATTCCCTGCAATCGCCGGTGCAGGGCGGCTATGACGGCAACGGGCTCTCAGTCCTCGCGGACTTCCTGCAGCAGAAGAGCGGCTACTGCATCCACTACGCGTCCGCCATGGCAGTCATGGCACGGCTGGAAGGCATCCCCAGCCGCATAGCCGTTGGATACGCCCCCGGCAGGCTTACCGGCGCCACTGTTACGGTGACCGGCCAGGGAGCGCTGCCAGAGTACGAAGTGGATGCCCGCGATGCCCACGCCTGGCCCGAACTTTATTTCCAGGGCCTGGGCTGGGTGCCTTTCGAGCCCACCCCTTCCCGCGGCGTGGTTCCCGATTACGCCATCGAATCAGCGGCGCCAGCCGCCCCTAATGCGCTGGAAAACAACCAGGACCTGGTGCCGGATGCCACTCCGGCCCCTGCTCCAGTACCGAACGCCACCCCGCTCCCCGCCCCCGGCGGCGGCGGCGGAAGCACTGAAGCGGGCTTGCCGTTCCTGCCGTGGCTCCTGGGCTTAGGCGGCATCTTGGGGGCACTGCTTCTGCTGTCCGCTCCCCGGATGGTGAGGACAGGCATCCGGGCAAGGCGGCTCCGGCCGCAGGACCCCGGCGCCGCTATACCACTGGGATGGCGTGAGCTGCTGGACCTCGGCACGGACTACGGCCTGCCCCCGGGGCCAAGCGAGACACCGCGGGCCTATACCGCACGGCTCCGCGGGGCCCTGCTGGGGGACCCGGACGGGTTTGACCGGGATGCGCACCAGGCAGCACTCTCACTCACGGCGGATTATGAACGGCACAACTATGGCCGGCCGCCGCTTCCCGTTCCTGGGACCACGCAGGATGGCGGCGCGCCCTCCGCCAAGGGCAACGAAAGCACAGTGGCCACAAGGATTACTGCCGTGGAACTGTCGCTGCGGGCCAACGCCCCGTTGCTGCCCAGGCTGCAGGCTGCCTGGATCCCTGCGTCGGTCACGCGCCGCCTCGGCCGGCTGCTGGCCACCCCGTTCATCGCTGCCGGGAAGTTCGCCGCCAGGACAGCAAAAGCCGCCGCGCACTCCTGGCCTGTAACGCCCAGGCCGGGAGCGCGCGACGGCGTTCAGCGGTAAAAGCCGGACCGATGCCCGCCGGACGCAGCTGCTAT
>NZ_VAHO01000067.1 GCF_005796225.1 Pseudarthrobacter sp. NamE5 | reverse complement strand
CACCGCCGGTGCTGTCACCGCCCAGGGTGAGGGCGAGCTTGGGTGCGCCGGTGCTGCCGGCCTCCTTGGAGTTGAGGTCCAGGCCGTCGCTGCTGCTGGAGTCCACACCCAGTGAGAGTTGTTGGCCGAGTTCACCGCCCAGGCCGCTGACAGTCAGCGGAACGTTGTAGTTGGTGTTGGAGCTTGTAGGGCCAAGGGTGCCGAGACTG
>NZ_VAHO01000066.1 GCF_005796225.1 Pseudarthrobacter sp. NamE5 | reverse complement strand
TCTCATCAGCCATGCTCCGGGCAAGCTCGCGCAGAGGCCCGGCATTATCCAGGATCTTCTGGATCTTTGCCGGGATCTTGTTCAGGTCCGCCAGGACGTCCTTGATCTGGCCTGAGAAGATGTTCCCGCGCAGCTGCGCCAGGTACAGGCCCAGCAGGTACGCGGCGGTGATCTGGGCCAGGAACGCCTTGGTGGAGGCCACCGCGATCTCCGGGCCG
>NZ_VAHO01000065.1 GCF_005796225.1 Pseudarthrobacter sp. NamE5 | reverse complement strand
CCTCATCAGCCATGCTGCGGGCGAGCTCGCGCAGGGGCCCGGCATTATCCAGGATCTTCTGGATCTTTGCCGGGATCTTGTTCAGGTCCGCCAGGACATCCTTGATTTGGCCTGAGAAGATGTTTCCGCGCAGCTGCGCCAGGTACAGGCCCAACAGGTACGCGGCGGTGATCTGGGCCAGGAACGCCTTGGTGGAGGCCACCGCGATCTCCGGGCCC
>NZ_VAHO01000064.1 GCF_005796225.1 Pseudarthrobacter sp. NamE5 | reverse complement strand
CTGTTGGGTTTGGAGGGTTACCATCCGGAGCTGATTTTGCCGGAGGAGGTGGAGGAGCGGCTGGCTTCGATCGCGGAGACCGGGATCCTCCAGTTGGCCGGTTCGGTGCCGCTGCCGTATGGGGTGAAGGACATGGTGCTGCGGCCGTTGACCGTGCTGCCACGGCATACGAACGGGATGACGTTCACGGTGTCCGACGCCGGGGGCCAGGTCCTGCACACGGCCACGTT
>NZ_VAHO01000063.1 GCF_005796225.1 Pseudarthrobacter sp. NamE5 | reverse complement strand
CATCATCGCCGGAACCCTTGCCACCGCCGGACACCCGCAACCGACAGCGGGGCCAGGAACGGCGCGCACAAAGACGGTGTGGGCAACCATGGCGTGGACAAGGGCATGGACAAGAATGGCGTGGACAGCGGCGCGGGCAACGATGCAGACCAGTCCCATGATGTGATCGGCGTGGCCGCCCTAACCGACGTTGACCAAGGAACCCTGCAGTCCCCCACCGTGGACGGAACCGGCATGGCCAGCCAGAACTCCGACGCT
>NZ_VAHO01000062.1 GCF_005796225.1 Pseudarthrobacter sp. NamE5 | reverse complement strand
GCCCTTGGGGTTGTAGATCTTCGCCGTCGGGAAGAACGCATCCATGCCGAAGGTCCGGGCCTCATCAGGAATGATCGGCGCGATGTGCTTGCCGAAGTTCTTGTCCCGCATCAGGTCCTTTAGCAGGCGCACGAAGGCCATGGTGGTGGCCGCCTGTTGCTTGCCGGAGCCACGCTTGGCCACTTCATAGGACTTCGCGTCCGGCAAGGAGATCTCGGCGTGCTTGGACCGGCGCTCCGGGACGGACCCGCCCAGGGCA
>NZ_VAHO01000061.1 GCF_005796225.1 Pseudarthrobacter sp. NamE5 | reverse complement strand
CGCCCTGGGCGGGTCCGTCCCGGAGCGCCGGTCCAAGCACGCCGAGATCTCCTTGCCGGACGCGAAGTCCTATGAGGTGGCCAAGCGTGGCTCCGGCAAGCAACAGGCCGCTACGACGATGGCGTTCGTCCGGCTCTTGAAGGACCTTCTCCGTGACAAGAAGTTCGGGGACCGGTTGGTTCCCATCGTGCCCGACGAATCCCGGACCTTCGGCATGGATGCGTTCTTCCCGACGGCGAAGATCTACAACCCGGGCGGG
>NZ_VAHO01000060.1 GCF_005796225.1 Pseudarthrobacter sp. NamE5 | reverse complement strand
CGGAGGTGTTGTTGGAGGCTGATCCGTTGGCGGGCCTGGCCGAGGGCTGCCTGGACATCCTCGGCGGCGCTGCTGGGGTGCAGGCCCAGGTTGCCGGGCTGGTGGCCAGGGCCACGGGGACGTATGCGGACACGGCACGGGCGGCTGCTCCGCCTAATGCCCCGGTGCAGGCGATGGAGATGGCGATCGCCGCGGAAATCGGCTGCGTCCTGGCCATCAGCGGCCGGGCTGCCGGCGCCCTGCTCGCCCAGGCCCATGCCCTGATGG
>NZ_VAHO01000006.1 GCF_005796225.1 Pseudarthrobacter sp. NamE5 | reverse complement strand
GGCTCAAGACTATCGGCTGGAAGGCGGTACCTCTAAACCGCCGGGCCGGCCCGCGCGGGCGCCGGTCGCGGGCGCCTGTGTGTTGCCGTACGCGCGGCCTGCATTTCACTATGTGCCGGGCGAGGGGCAGAATCTCTAACGTGACTTTGCAACGCAACGAGGCGAATGGGGAGGGCATCTCCCCGTTCGTCGAGCTGGACCGGCAGACCTGGTCCCGGCTCGCAGACGAGATGGAACAGCCTCTTAATGAAGAGGACATTGTCCGTCTCCGCGGCCTTGGAGATCCCCTGGACCTGAAGGAAGTCCGGGAGGTCTACCTGCCGCTGTCCCGGCTCCTGCACCTCTATGTCGAGGCTGCGGGGCAGCTGCACGCGGCCACCACCACTTTCCTTGGGGAGCACACGCAGCGCACGCCTTTCGTAATCGGCGTGGCAGGATCGGTCGCTGTGGGCAAGTCCACCATTGCCCGCGTGCTCCGCGAGATGCTGAGGCGCTGGCCCGGCACCCCCAACGTGGAGCTGATCACCACGGACGGTTTCCTGTATCCCCTGGCCGAGCTGAAACGCCGGCAGCTGCTGGACCGCAAGGGCTTCCCGGAGTCCTACGACCGCCGCGCGCTGCTCCGGTTCGTGAGCGAGATCAAGAGCGGTGCCGAGGAGGTGCGTGCCCCCTGGTACTCGCACGTCACCTACGACATCGTTCCCGGAAAGGAAGTGGTGGTCCGCAGGCCGGATGTCCTGATCGTCGAGGGGCTGAATGTGCTGGCCCCGGCACGTCCGCGGCACGACGGCCGGCAGGGCCTGGCGCTGAGCGACTTTTTCGACTTCTCCATTTATGTGGATGCCAAGACCGCCTATATCGAGGAGTGGTACGTGGACCGGTTCCGCAAGCTGCGGAGCACGGCGTTCGCCCAGCCGGAATCCTACTTCCACCGCTACGCCAGCCTTTCCGATGAAGAGGCGGAACACACCGCCCGGGACATCTGGAAGCGGATCAACGAGCCGAACCTGGAGGAGAACGTGCTTCCCACCAGGGGCCGGGCCCAACTTGTGCTCACCAAGGAAGCGGACCATACGATCCGCCGCATGCTGCTCCGGAAGGTCTAGCACAGGTGTGCTACGACTGCTCCGCCGAGCCTAATAAGGCAGGCACCAGCCGCCGCAGCTTCACCCGCTTCCTTGCCGCGGGTGCCGGGCTGACTGTCCTGGCAGCATGCACGCCGGAAGCGCCTAAGGCGGTGGCGCCGTCGTCGGCTGCTCCTTCTGTGTCCCCCTCCCCCGCGGCCGTCACCGCTGCGGCAAGCCCGACGGCGGACCCTCCGACGGCGGCCCCGGCACCTCCGGAGCCGTCCCCCACGCCGTCACCCTCTGCCGCGCTCCCGCGGCAGTTCTCCCTCACCGACCCGGCGAGCCCCTGGCTCATCGTCAACAAGCACCGGCCGCTGGTCCCGGCGACCTATGTGCCGGCTGACCTGATGCAGCCCGCCGTCGCGACGACAGCTTCCGGGGAGGCGGCGCTGCTGAACAGTACGACGGCGGCGGCGGCCGAGGCGATGTTCGCGGCTGCCGCGCGGGACGGCGTGTCCATGGTCCTGGCCAGCGGGTACCGCTCGTACAGCACGCAGGCGGCCACCTACAACGGCTACGTCGCCTCGCGCGGACAGGCCGACGCCGACACGGCCAGCGCGCGTCCGGGGTATTCCGAGCACCAGACCGGGTGGGCGTTCGACATTGCGGACGGCAGCGGCGTGTGCGGCTTCCAGCCGTGCTTCGCGGACCAGCCCGCGGCGGTGTGGGCGAAGGCGAACGGGCACCGGTTCGGGTTCGTGGTGCGGTACCCGTGGATGTTCCATCCAATCACGGGGTACTACTACGAGCCCTGGCACCTGCGGTACATCGGGGTTGAGGCGGCGACCGACATGGCGAACCGCGGGATCTTCACGCTGGAGGAGTACTTCGGCGTGGAGCCGGCGCCGGGGTATCTGTGAGCCGATGTACTAGCGTGGTTTTCATGCTGAGTGGATTCAAGAACTTTATTATGAAGGGCAATGTTGTTGACCTTGCCGTAGCCGTCGTAATCGGTACCGCCTTCGGCGCGGTGGTGACGGCGCTGGTGAACAAGGTGCTTATGCCGTTCATCGCGGGATTGACTGGTTCACCCAACTTCGACAGTTTTGCCCGGATCGACTTCAACGGAAACTTCATCGAATTCGGCGTCCTGCTGACCGCAATCGTCAACTTCCTCCTGATTTCGGCTGCCATCTACTTTGTGGTGGTGATGCCCATGAACCTGATGATTGAGCGCCGTAACCGCCGCCTCGGCATTGGCCAGGACGTGAAGAAGGAGTCTGCCGAGGATCCCCAGATTGCACTGTTGACCGAGATCCGGGATGCACTGAAGAGCAACGCCTCCTAATCCGGCACCGACGAAAAAGTGGTCCGCTCCCTTCCGGAAGCGGACCACTTTCTGTTTTCCTGGCTGCTTAATCGCTGACCAGTTCCAGCGCGAGCTCGCTGCGGACCACCTGGGCCAGGTGCTCGGCGATGGACTGGGCTGTTTCCTGGTCCGCAGCCTCCACCATGACGCGGACCACGGGCTCCGTGCCGGAGGGGCGGAGCAGGACCCTGCCGGTGTCGCCTAGCGCGGCTTCTGCCGCCGCCACGGCCTGTGCCAGGACCTCATTGCTTTTGACCCTGGCCCGGTCAACGCCCTTGACGTTGATGAGCACCTGGGGAAGTTTGGTCATCACGGTGGCGAGTTCCTTGAGCGGCCTCCCGGTCAAAGCAACCTGGGCGGCCAGCTGCAGTCCGGTGAGAACGCCGTCGCCGGTGGTGGCATAGTCGGAGAAGATCACGTGGCCGGATTGTTCGCCGCCGAGGTTGAAACCGCCGTCGCGCATTTCTTCCAGGACGTAGCGGTCCCCCACTGCCGTTTCGCGGATGTTGATGCCGGCTTCACGGAGGGCGATCTTCAGGCCGAGGTTGCTCATGACGGTGGCCACCAGGACGTTGTCCTTCAGCTTGCCCGAATTCTTCAGTGCGACGGCGAGGATGGCCATGATCTGGTCGCCGTCCACCTCGTTGCCCTCATGGTCGACGGCGAGGCAGCGGTCAGCGTCGCCGTCGTGGGCAATGCCCAAGTCGGCGTGGTACCTGACCACCGCCTCCTTCAGCGGGCCCAAATGGGTGGAGCCCACCCCGTCGTTGATGTTGTGGCCGTCCGGGTCCGCGCCAATGACGACGACGTCAGCGCCGGCATCCTTGAAGACCTGCGGCGAGCAGCCGCTCGCGGCACCGTGGGCGCAGTCAAGGACAACCTTCATGCCCTCAAGGTTGTGCGGCAGGGTGCGCAGGAGGTGGACGATGTAGCGGTCCTCGGCGTCGGAGAACCGCTGGATGCGGCCGACGTCGGCGCCTGTGGGACGGACCGCTTCCTTGCCCATCTGCGCCTCGATGGCGTCCTCAACGTCGTCGGGGAGCTTCTGGCCGCCGCGGGCAAAGAACTTGATGCCGTTGTCCGGTGCGGGATTGTGGGAGGCGGAGATCATGACGCCGAAGTCGGCGTCCAGGTCTGCCACCAGGTAAGCAGCTGCGGGGGTGGGGAGGACGCCTGCGTCGTAGACATCAACGCCTGAACTGGACAGTCCCGCCTCCACCGCCGCGGCGATGAATTCACCGCTGGCGCGCGGGTCGCGGGCCACCACGGCACGCGGCCGGGAGCCGTTCGAGTTGCGGTCGTGGCCGAGCACGACGGCGGCCGCCTGGGCCAGCTGCATGGCCAGCTCTGCAGTCAGCAGGCCGTTGGCCAGCCCCCGGACACCATCAGTTCCAAATAATCTAGACACCGGTCAAGTCTAGAGGATGGGGGTGGGGGAACCTGCGTAGGCCGCCCGTCCCTGCGTCACCTACTTGTTGAGTACCTGTGCATCGCCGGGGGTGATTACTGGGACTACTTGGTTTCTTTCGTTGCTACCTGTCTTTATCGAAAAGCCTCGCCAGCCCTAATTTGCGGCCCCTACGATCCTTTCATGACACCTAGCTATGGGGGCTTGGCGCTCGAAATTGTTGTACCGGTCTTCAACGAGGAAGCGGTACTCGAACACAGCATCACAAGGCTCGCCGAATATCTGACGCACGAAATGCCGTCGACGTGGAAAATAACCATCGCCGATAATGCAAGCACCGACCGGACACCGGTGATTGCCGCTCGACTCAGCGAGCACATGCCGAACGTTGAATACCGCCGGCTTGAGGTCAAGGGACGGGGACACGCACTGAGGGATGCCTGGGGTGCCTCCGAGGCAAAGGTCCTTGCCTACCTGGACGTAGATCTGTCTACGGACCTCGCAGCGCTTCCGCCGTTGGTGGCTCCGTTGCTGTCCGGCCATTCCGACATTTCCATCGGCACCCGCCTTGGGCAGAATTCCAGGGTGAGCAGGGGGCCGAAAAGGGAGTTCATTTCCAGGAGCTATAACTTCCTGCTGCGCAGGACAATGCAGGTGCGTTTCTCGGACGCTCAATGCGGCTTCAAAGCAATTCGCGCCGACGTTGCCAAGCGTCTGCTGCCGCATGTTGAGGACAATGGCTGGTTCTTTGATACAGAGCTGCTGATTATTGCGGAACGTTCGGGACTGCGTATTCACGAAATTCCCGTTGACTGGGTGGATGATCCTGACAGTCGCGTTGATATCAAGCAGACCGCACTGGATGACCTGCGGGGTATGGCGAGGGTGGCCGGGTCCTTGGTGAAGGGAGTGATACCAGTCCAGGCGATATACGCAGAACTGGGTCGTCGTCCGATGGTACCGTCAGGCCGGCCCAGCTTCTTTGGTCAGGTTCTCCGTTTTGGAGTGGTGGGCGTGGTCTCCACTCTGGCGTTCGCCCTGCTCTACCTTGTTCTCCAAGGGCCATTCGGGGCGCAGGAGGCGAACTTCCTGGCGTTGCTGTTGACTGCCGTTGGCAACACAGCAGCCAACCGGCGGTTTACTTTTGGCATCAGTGGTCCGGAAAAACTTTTCACGCAACAGTTCCAAGGACTAATCGTTTTCCTGCTGGCCTGGAGCATGACCTCCTCTTCGTTGTTGCTGCTCCATGCCATAAACCCTGACGCAGCGCCGAACACGGAGTTGCTCACTCTGACAGCAGCTAACATCTTGGCCACACTGATGCGCTTTGTGCTCCTGCGCCTCTGGGTGTTTCGGGTGAGGCGGAACGGCGAGCATGCACGTATTCCGGTCACATCACCCCTCGCACCGACTGGAGGCATCCTATGAGCACAATCCTCGACGATCATGCGCCAAAGGGCACCGAAGGCTTGTCCGAGCCAAGGTCCGGCGGTGAAAAGCCACGGACGCCAAATCACCATCTGTTTTCACTATTTCACAGGGCTTGGCGCGGCCCGGAACACGACGAATATTGGGAACGCCCAGCTCTTCTAGCCTTTCTCACAGGAACGGCAGTGTTGTTCCTCTGGGGATTGGATGCAAACGGGTGGGCAAACCCTTACTACTCAGCGGCAGCTCAAGCTGGCTCACAAGATTGGAAGGCCTTCTTCTTCGGTTCGTTCGAGTGGGGCAACCTCATTACAGTCGATAAGACGCCCCTCAGTATCTGGGTTATGTCTCTCTCTGTGCGACTCTTTGGCCTCAGCAGCTGGAGCATACTTATTCCCCAGGCCTTGATGGGCGTTGTCACAACTTATCTGATCTACAGGGTAATACGACGTGGCTTTGGTCCCCGAACGGCTCTCTTCGGTGCCGCCATTTACGCCACGACCCCCGTAGTGGTCTTGATGTCCCGCTTCAACAATCCGGAGCCGTTAATGGGGCTGCTGATGGTGGCGTCAGTCTTGTTCACGTTAAAGGCCATGGAGTCCGGGCGGCTCCGAACCTTTGCCCTGGCGGGATTCTTGCTTGGACTCGCCTTCATGGCAAAACAAGTTCAGGCACTGTTGGTCGTACCAGCTTTGTGCACGACCGTGCTTATTTTCACCGCAGGTCGCTTTGTGCACCGGCTACGTCCGCTTCTGCTGGCTGCGGGAGCGCTCCTGGCAACAGGCGGCACTTGGCTGGTAGCCGTTGATCTAATTCCTTCCCCTTTCCGGCCCTACGTCGGGGGGTCGGTTACCAACAGCGCGGTCGAGCTCACCTTGGACTACAACGGCCTTTCGCGCTTTATCCATATCCCCATGAACACGGAGGGTGGCCGTGCGACGTCAGGCGACGAATTAGCACCTTACGACGGGGGTATACGCCGCATCTTCAATGGCAACTTTGCCCCGGAAATCGGATGGCTACTTTTTGCCGGAATCATATGTTGCGTCATTGTCCTGGTTCTCCACACGTCACCTGATAGTTCGCCGTACCAACGCCATTTGTCCGTTATGGCCTCCATTTGGTTCACAACTGTTATGGCAGTGCTTTGTTTTATGGGGACGATGGTGCATACCTACTACACATATGCTTTGGCTGCGCCACTTGCCCTTCTGACTGCTACAGGGTTGGCGTATCTCTGGCGTCTTCGAGTACGGCCCGTCCTCCGTCTAACCGGCGCGATACTAATTGGGGCCTCGGCCTATATGGCGTCCAGAATCATGGATTACAGCGATCAATGGCCGCTTGAGCTTAGAGCGGCTCTAATAATCTCGGGAGCCGCAGGAGCAGCGGCTTGGCTGGCGGCGTCCACGGGCAGTCGGTCCCGCACGCCGCTGTTACTGCTGATTGCAGCCACGCTGCTAATCGGACCCACTGCGACTAACTTGTACACCTTGGCGACGCCGCAGAAGGGTACTAACCCGCAATCTGGGCCGGTAGGCAACGATGCCACTTCAATGTCGCGGCTGATGCTCCTGGTGAAAGCGGGGAAGCCTCCCTGGGCGCAGCAAACTGCACTTGGCGCACCTCCCTCCCCTGCAGCAATCGATGTCCTACGCAACACCGCAGGTGCCCAGAGGTGGGCAGCGGCGACCTATTCAGCCCAGAATGCAGCGCTGTACCAGCTTGAATCCGGGCGCCCTGTCATTCCCTTAGGTGGGTGGCTGGGAACCGATCCTGTACCCACTTTGCAACAATTTCAGCGCCTGGTGTCAGAACGTCAAATTGGATACTTCATCTGGCAACAGGACCTTATGGACCGTGGAGAGCTGAGCCCTGAGACAATAAGTATCAGCCAATGGGTTCGAGACAATTTCCGGGAGCAGGTGGTCGACGGTGTCCGCCTCTACGACCTCCGAGGTTAGGAGCGGGAGGCTCCGCCCTTAGCTCCAAGTGGGACTTGCTATAAGAGCCATGTGGGTGGCCGTCGTTTCCCTAGGCGGCATGGTCTGCAGAAGAAGCATCAAGAAGTATCAGCAGTAACACGACCTACAAAAACAGAAGCCCGCCCCGCCATCGGCGGGACGGGCTTCTATGCAAGCGGATTTAGCGCTTGGAGTACTGCTGTGCCTTGCGGGCCTTCTTGAGACCGGCCTTTTTACGCTCGATGACACGGGCGTCGCGGGACAGGTAACCGGCCTTCTTCAGGGTGGCGCGGTTGTTCTCGACGTCGATCTCGTTCAGGGAACGGGCGATGCCGAGGCGCAGGGCACCGGCCTGGCCGGAGATGCCGCCGCCGTGAATGCGGGCGATGACGTCGTAGGCGCCTTCGAGATCAAGGATCTTAAAGGGCTCGTTGACGTCCTGCTGGTGCAGCTTGTTCGGGAAGTAGTTGTCCAGCGCGCGGCCGTTGATGGTCCACTTGCCGGAGCCGGGCACAACGCGGACGCGGGCAACGGCTTCCTTGCGGCGGCCAACAGCTGCGCCGGCAACGGTCAGGGCCGCGCGCTCCTTCTTCGGCGCAGCTTCGGCAGCTGAGCTTTCAGAGGTGTAGCTGGTCAGGGTTTCCTCGGCCTCGACGGCCTCGGTGGTCTCTTCGTTCTGAGCCACGATTCTCCTTGTATTGATAAGTTGTTTGGTGGCCAGGACTACTGGGCGACCTGGGTGATTTCGAAAGTCTTGGGCTGCTGCGCGGCATGCGGGTGCTCAGCACCGCGGTACACCTTCAGCTTGCCGAGCTGCTGGGCAGCAAGGGAGTTCTTGGGGAGCATACCCTTGATGGCCTTCTCAACGGCGCGGACGGGGTTGGATTCCAGCAGTTCCGCGTAGTTGACGGAGGTCAGGCCGCCCGGGTAGCCGGAGTGGCGGTATGCGCGCTTCTGCTCCAGCTTGGCGCCGGTGAGGGCTACCTTTTCAGCGTTGATGATGATGACGAAGTCGCCCATGTCCATGTGGGATGCATAGGTGGCCTTGTGCTTGCCGCGCAGCAGGATTGCGGTCTGGCTTGCAAGACGACCAAGGACAACGTCTGTGGCGTCAATGACGTGCCACTGGCGGTTGATATCGCCGGGCTTCGGGGTGTACGTACGCACGGTGTTTGCCTCGTTCTTGTTCTGGCGTTCTTGTTTAGGTGTCACTAGCTCGTGCACCTACTGTCTGCGCGCTACCGGAACAGAGGTGAGGGCTCTATGTAACCAGTCATCCTGTGGTTCCGAATGTGCACGTTGAGTAGTCATCCTGCAACCGGATTCTCAAGCGGGCACGCACCATCGGAATAGGACACGCACAACGACTACCAAGATTAGCGCGTCAGGGGGTTCAGGGTCAAAATGGGGTAGCCGGACGGTACCTAACTCCACCGGTCTGGCGGACACAGGGGGTTGCGGTGTTTGGAGTGGTTAGCGCGGGTTCGGTCGAGTGGCTCCTTGTAGTTGGCGCCGGCCTCATAGGCCTGACTCTCTCCCCTATCGCCGAGCTCCTCATCGCCAGGCGGCTTCCTAGGCTTGGCGGATTGCCCACACTTCCCGTACGGATTACGACGGCGGCCTTCACAGGCCTCGTGTGCGCCGCCTTTAGCTTGCGGTTTGAAATGAGCCTCACCCTGCCAGCTTTCCTATTCCTTGCCGTAATGGGCGTACAGCTGGCACGCATAGATATCGCCCAGCATCTATTGCCCAACCCGCTCGTAATACTGCTGCTCGCTGGCGGCCTATTGTTGCTTTTGCCGCCCGGGCCATTTGATCAGCAGGCTGAGGATCTGCTGCGAGCAGCGCTTGGTGCATTGATCCTGTTCGCTGGCTACCTTGTTTTGGGACTGATTTCCCCCGGCGGCATCGGGATGGGCGATGTGAAGCTTGCAGCGCCGGTCGGGCTTTACTTGGGGTACCTAGGCTGGAGCCAGCTGTTATACGGGGGCCTTCTCGGGTTCATACTTAACGGCCTGGTTACCGTGCTTATCCTCAGCCGAAAGTGCCGAGAAAAGGCTACAGAAGTGGCCCACGGCCCTACAATGCTCGGCGCCCTAGCTGCCGTCAGTCTTTTCGTCTCATAGCCATCCCGCAGTGCGGGCCGCCCAGCTCTCCTGGCTTAGCCCGCGCCTGACCAAGTAGTCGGCCGCGTACTCGCTTCTCTTTCTGAGTACTACCCTCTTCTTTCGAGTACGTACTTTTGAGAAGACACGAGAAAATCGAGTACTACTACGCATTGTTGCCCCTCCCCCTCGAATGACAATCTCTTCTTAGCGAAATCCAGCCGCTAAAGGATTTATGGGGGCAGCTGGAAATTCGTTGAAATTACCGATTATCCATTTCACCGAATTAAAGGAAATTACAATGACTTCTCTTATGGTCTCGATGATGGCTTTTGTTGCTGGCATCAAGGATCGTTTCGAATCGGAAAAGGGCGCCACGGCAACGGAGTACTCGCTGCTCGTAGGTCTCATTGCACTCGTCCTCGTGGCAGGCGTCGGTTTCTTCGGTGGCGAACTTAACAAGTGGTTCAGCTCCCTGGGCACGACCGTCAGCGGCTGGTAGCCCAATGAGTTCACGGTGTGCCGCGCTCTATGCGCGGCACACCGTAGTCATTTCAGCAGCATTAGTCCAAGGGGTTTTCTTGAAACGCAGGCACAGCAGGCAGCCGGACAAAGAACGAGGTGCGGTGGCAGTCGAATTCGCTCTGATCGCACCGATACTTCTCGCTTTGATCATTGCCATAGTTGAGTTCGCGCACGCCTACAACATCCAAGTCTCTGTTACGCAGGCATCCCGTGAAGCCGCCCGAACCATGGCCATCATGAAGGACGCAACAAAGGCTACGGCTGCCGGCAAGGCAGGTGCCCCTTCGATTAATACGAGCCTGTTGACCTTCGACTATTCCGCAGCAGCCTGTCCGGCGATGACCCCTACACCTAACGCGACTGTCATAGTCACCTACTCCGGTACCTCGCTTACGGGCTTTTTTGGATCGACTTTAACCCTGACAGGAAAAGGAGCCATGCGATGCGGTGGCTAAGAGTGAAGCGTAAGTCTACGGCGCCGGACGAGCGAGGCGCGGCTGGAATTACTGTCGCGGTCATGACGGTCGTGCTTATCGGGGTCGGTGCTGTAGCCGTTGACGTGGGCCAGATATATGCTGAACGGGCCCAGCTCCAAAATGGGGCAGACGCCGGCGCCCTGGCTGTGGCAGCAAGTTGCAAACCCGGACCTTGTACAGCTGCACTAGCCGCGTCTCTTGCCAATGCCAATTCCAACGACGGTGCCAGTGATGCAGCGGTCGACCTAAGCGTTGCCGGGCAAGTTACCGTGACAACCTCGACCAGGAGCGGGTCCTCAGGCTTTCTGAAGAAATTGTTTGCCAGTGCTCTTAATGCCGGGCCGGTCACGGTAGGAGCCACCTCGACGGCTGCGTGGGGATCGCCAGGAACAGGACCTGCGGCTCTCCCACTGACTTTTGCACCGTGCCAATTTGATTTTTCAGGCGCCCTTAAAACCATTCTCATCCACGGGTCGGAAACCTGCATCAGTGACAGCCCTTCCGGAGCAGCTGTTCCAGGAGGCTTTGAGTGGCTGACACCGGACACGGGAAGCTGCGGGACTACGGTAAGGCCGGACGACCCGGCGACCGTCGGTGTGAGAGACCCATACGCGATGACTAGCACTGGTTTGAGCATGCCAGGGACCTGCAAAACCGTAATTGAGGGGCTTCTAAACAAAGTGGTCCTGTTCCCCGTCTACTCCGCTAAGTCGGGCGTAGGGGCAGGCGCCAAGTACTACATCAAGGGCTTCGCTGCCTTCATGTTGAAGGGCTATCGCTTCCCCGGCATGTCAGGAGGCGATCTCACAGGTTTGAGTGGCAGCAACAACGGCATTCGAGGCCACTTCATCGAATGGGTGGCAGATCCCTCGGTCTATTCGGGTGACGGCTACTCGGGCGGTGGGGTCACTTTGCCGCCACATCTGATCAAGTAGAGCACCACTAAGGGGAAAGTAATGAAAGCACGCCTACTGGGAGGCATTGCCGCATTGGTTGTAGCGATCATAGGCACGATCCTTCTCTTCAATTACGTGCAAGGCGCGGATCGTCGCGCACTTGCCAATACCGAAACGAAAGACGTTTTGGTGATCAAGCAGGAAGTGCCTGCCGGCACACCGGCCAGCCAGCTTGGCCAGTACCTCGTTACAAAAACTGTTCCACGGACTGCCGTGGCGGAAGGTGTTGTCGACGACCTCTCGTCCATGACTTCGAAGGTAACGGCGGTAGCGCTGCAACCAGGGGAACAACTTTTGGCGAGCCGTCTCGTTGACACGACCGCCTTCCTGGGGCCGGCGAGGGTAGAAGTTCCTGACGGACTCCAAGAAGTTACAGTGCGCCTCAGCATAGAGCGGGTTGTAGGTGGCAAGATACAGGCCGGCGACACCGTAGGCGTGTTTATTTCACTCGCAGATGAGACGCAACTGACGTTCCACAAAGTGCTGGTGACGGCGGTGCAATTCGGATCCGGGCAGGCTGCACAGACGCAGGGTGAGGCTACGCAAGCCAGCGCCCAGGGCGCCCTCAACTCTGAAAACTCGGACAAGCCAGCTTCGAGCGACTCTTATCTCATCACATTCGCCAGGAACGCCGTTGATGCTGAAAAGCTGGTGTACGCCGCCGAATTTGGGAAGATCTACCTTTCCAAGGAGCCGGCCGACGCTACCGAAGGCACCAGCGGGGTCATCAATAGCACAAAGGTATTCCGATGAGCCGCTTCATATTGATCTCCTCGTCAGTCGACTACGAACGCAAAGTTCGGGCGTCGGTAGCACCCCTGAGCGGGTCGCTCCAGTACTTCCAAGCCGACTACCTGCCCGAATCTCCCGACGACATCCTTCGGCAGCAAGCCGGCGAACCGCCGGAAGTACTCATCCTCGGCCCAGGACTTCCGCAGGATGAAGCTCTCAAGTTTGCCGCGGTGATGGATCTTCAGTTTCCGGAGATCAGTATCGTCCTTGCGGCAGAAGACGACGGAGAGCTGGCCCTAAACGCCATGCGGTCAGGCATCAGGGACCTTCTGCCTCCCTCCGCTGACATGGACCAGGTGCGAGCCTTGGTGGAACGAGCAAGTCTTGCCGCCGCTGGCCGAAGGCGGGGATTGGCTCCCAGCACGGCCGAGCGTCCGACAGCGGAGGGTGGGCGCGTTATTGCAGTCATGTCCCCTAAAGGCGGAGTGGGCAAGACGACCGTCGCCACGAACTTAGCGGTCGGTCTGGGTCAGATTGCACCGATGAGCGTCGTGGTTGTGGATCTGGACTTGCAGTTCGGCGACGTAGCAAGCGGATTGATGCTCGAACCCGATTTCACCATCACAGACGCTGTGGTTGGAGCTGCAAGCCAGGATGCCATGGTCCTCAAGACCTACTTGTCCATGCATCCGGGGAACATATACGTGCTGTGCGCACCACGCAATCCCATCGACATGGACAAAATCAGCGGAGAACACATCAGCCATCTGTTGCGCCAGCTGCGAGCGGAGTTCCAGTACGTCGTGGTCGACACGGCTCCCGGGCTCGGCGAGCATGTGTTGGCGACTTTGGAACAGGCAACAGACGCCGTCTGGGTCTGCGGCATGGACGTCCCAAGCATCCGCGGATTGCGCACCGGGTTCCAGATACTGTCTGAGCTCGACCTGCTCCCAGACAACCGGCATGTTGTCCTGAACATGGCGGACCGCAGGACGGGCCTAACCGTCCAGGATGTCGAAGCCACCATCGGGGCCCCGGTAGACATTGTCTTGCCCAAGTCACGGGCTGTTCCCTTCTCAACCAACAAAGGAGTCCCGCTCCTGCAGGACGGAAGCCGGGATTCCGCAGCTAAAGGCCTGCGGCAGTTGGTTGAGCGTTTCAAACCGAATTGGGAAGCCCCCCGCAAAAAGCTTCATAGAAGGGCGGTAGTGCAGTGACTCTCTCACATCGATTTGCAAAGTTGCGGGGAGAAGCCGGAGACGCGTCAGAGGCCCCTGGCACCATCTTGAGCACGTCTCAGCCCTCCACCCTAGGTGCGATTCAGCAAGCACAGGCGGTCGACAAGAACTCTGCAGCCACTCCAGAACCGGTATCGACCGGCACAGCAAGCGAAGCCCTTGCCAGCCTCAAGGAACGAGCGAGCCAGGCTCTTTACGAAAGGCTTGGCTCCCGGATAACCGACTCCTCCCTGGAGGAAGCTGAGCTTCATCAGTTCGTGAAGGACGAACTGAAAGCCGTCGTCGATGAGGAACAAGTTCCCTTGTCCCAGGGAGAACGACAGCGCCTCACGCGCGAGATCATCGACGACGTTCTGGGCCACGGTCCAATGCAGCGATACCTGGATGACCCATCCGTAACGGAAATTATGGTGAATCGTGCCGACCAGATTTACGTGGAGCGGAACGGCCACCTGTTTCTCACGGACACCAAGTTCAGCAGTGAAGATGCGCTTCGCCGCGTGATCGAACGCATCGTTACCCGCATCGGACGCCGTATCGACGAGTCGTCCCCCTTGGTTGACGCACGTTTACCCGATGGTTCCCGCGTCAACGCCATTATCCCGCCTCTTGCGGTCAACGGAGCGTCCCTGACAATTCGTAAATTTGGGCGTGAGGCACTAACAGTGCAAAAGCTCATCAGTTTCGGAAGCTTGTCCCCCGAAATGGCTGAGCTCCTGCAAGCTTGTGTGCATGCGCGCATGAATATCATCGTTTCCGGCGGTACCGGCACCGGAAAGACGACGATGCTGAACGTGCTCTCGTCGTTCATTCCGGCGACTGACCGCATTGTCACCATCGAGGACGCAGTCGAACTGCAACTCCAGCAGGATCACGTGGTGCGTTTGGAAAGCCGGCCGGCCAACATCGAAGGAAAGGGCGAGGTCTCAATCAGGGATCTGGTCCGCAACTCTCTCCGAATGCGGCCTGACAGGATTGTGGTCGGTGAGGTCCGAGGCGGCGAGTCACTGGACATGCTGCAGGCGATGAACACCGGTCACGACGGATCGATTTCAACTGTGCACGCCAACTCACCACGGGATGCAGTAGCCCGTTTGGAAACTCTGGTGCTCATGGCGGGCATGGACCTTCCACTGCGGGCAATCCGCGAACAAATTGCGTCGGCAGTGAACCTGATCGTCCATATTTCGAGGCTTCGGGATGGATCGCGCCGGGTCACACACATCACGGAAGTACAGGGCATGGAAGGTGACATCGTCACGCTTCAGGATGCCTTTGTCTTTGATTACTCGGCTGGTATCGACGCTAACGGTCGTTTCCTGGGAAAGCCGATTCCTACAGGAGTGAGGCCCAGGTTCACAGACCGGTTCGAAGAACTGGGAATCAGGATCTCGCCCGCGGTATTTGGGGCCCAAGCCGTAAGGGGTCGGTGATGGAGGCTGCCGATGCCCCGCTGATGATGGTAGCGGGCGTACTACTGATTTTTGTGGCGCTGATCATCCTGTTGGCTGTTGTCCTGAAACCTGGCAATCAGATTCCCCTTTCCCGCCGTCGACCAGATGTTCCCGCAACAGCTTCGAGACTCACCATTTTGACCGATACGGCCGTAGGTGCAATTGACAGGCAACTGAAGGGAAAGAGCAGTTTCCTGGTAAGCCGCGAGAAACTGGAACGTGCGGGCCTAAGAACTCCCCCTGCCAATTTCCTGCTCATGATGGGTGCGGGGACTGTTGCAGGGAGCCTCTTCGGTTACCTTCTGGGAGGACCCTTTTTCGCAGTCCTCATGATTGCCGCGGTTCCAGCCTGCATGCTCGGATACCTTTCGTTGCTGACATCAAGGCGTAAAAGCAAGTTTGATGAGCAACTGCCCGACACGCTCCAAATGCTCACGGGAAGCATGCGTGCCGGGCACTCCCTCCTTCGAGCCATTGACGCATCAGCCCGTGAATCGGACGCACCCATGGCGGAGGAACTCAGCAGGATCGTCAACGAAACCAGGATCGGGCGGGACTTGGGGGAATCCATGACGGAGGTTTCTGCTCGTACAGGCAGTGAAGACTTCGGGTGGATCGCCCAGGCCATCGAGATCCACCGTGAAGTAGGCGGAGACCTTGCCGAGGTACTCGACCACGTAGGAGAGACCATCCGGGACCGGAATCAGATCCGGCGGCAAGTGAAAGCACTCAGTGCTGAAGGCAAAATGTCCGCCGCTGTTCTGATGGGCCTGCCAGTGGTGCTCTTCTTCGCACTCATCCTGATCAATGGCCAGTATGCGAAGACCTTCACGAGCACCGTTCCCGGTTACTTGATGCTTGGCGTCGCCGCAGTGATGCTCACTGCCGGCGGCTTCTGGCTCAGCCGGCTGATCAAGCCCAAGTACTAGGAGATGGATATGTCACGAATAGCGCTCGGCGCGATTCTGGCCATCATTTTGCCCATCACCTACCTCGTGTGGTCAGTCGCGGCAACAGACAGGGTGGCGCTGAGGAATATTCAGGCCAACCTCGGACAGCGCGCAAGGAACGTTGGGGCCCAAAGTTTCTCAGCGGACGCGCGTGCGATTGCCCGCAAAGTCACACCGGTGAACTATGTTGCTTGGCTGGATAAACAGCTTGCCGCAGTAGGGCGGCCAAAGGAATGGCCCCTGGAACGCCTCTTGGTTGTGAAACCTATGCTGGCACTGGGAGCGGGTCTCCTCGGCCTGTTCAACTTCCTCGCCTCCCCCGAACCCGCCCGCTTCGCAATTTTGCTCGCAGCTTTAGCTTTCGGGTATTTCGCACCGGACCTACTCGTGCGCAGCAATGCCGAAAAGCGTCGGGGAAAAATCCGCCGAGAACTGCCCAACACTCTCGACCAGATGCTCATCTCGGTGCAGGCTGGCTTGGGCTTCGAGGCCGCCATGGCCCGCACTGCACAAAACGGCAGCGGGCCCTTGGCAGACGAAATGACACGAACTTTACAGGACATGCAAGTCGGCCGCTCACGCAAGGAAGCTTACTTGGCGATGTCAGAAAGAGTAGACGTGCCAGACCTGCGCTCATTCATTCGGGCCATCGTCCAAGCGGACGCTTATGGCATCGCCATAGCGAAGGTTTTGAAGGTGCAGGCCAACGAGATGCGGCTCAAGCGCCGGCAGCGCGCGGAGGAGCACGCGATGAAGATTCCGGTGAAGATTCTCTTCCCACTGATCTTTTTCATCTTTCCAACCCTTTTCATTATTCTGCTGGGGCCGGCAGTTATGAACATCGTCGCGGCCTTCTCCTAGGGAGAATCATGAACAATCGCATCAAACTATTGTCCGTAGTGACGTCATTGCTCGCTCGCCTCCGTAAGGAGCAACGGGGCGCCACCGCTACCGAATACGGCATCCTGGTTGGCTTCATTGCCATAGTCATTGTTGCCGGTGTGGGCCTGTTTGGCGTCGCTCTCGATTCCGTCTTCGGCTTTCTCACCACTGGCATCAAGACGGCACTCGGTATCCCCTAGTCGTCTCATGCTCCTCGCGCCGTAAGTCGCCTTATAGACCGGACCCCCTCGGCACCCAGAACCGAGGGGGTCCCTTTCTGCCCGTTACGGCTAGAAATCCCAGCATCAGCGCAGTGAAACCCAAGCAAAAACGCAGGAAAAGTACATGGCATAAAGCCTTTACGCAGGATGTTCCAAGATACCGATTTTGCCCCTTCTCCCGTTGCTAACTTCGTAGCAGCGCTGGTGCAGGACCAGCCTTCCGTCTCGCACAGGAGTCTCAAATGCTTTCTCTGTTCACAAACCTCATGACCCGCCTTCGCCGTGAAGAGAAGGGTGCCACCGCCGTTGAGTACGGCATTATGGTCGCCCTCATTGCCGTAGCGGTTATCGTCGCCGTAACGCTGCTCGGCGGCAACCTTTCGAAGATGTTTAATGACGTCGCAGGCAAAGTCTCGGTGCCGACAGCTCCTGCCGCACCTGCTGCTCCTGCCGGTTCCTAACACCCCCTCCGGTCCCGGACCCCATATCGGAACCGCCCCCAAACAAGGGCAACGCAGCAAACGAGACATTGAAGAGGAGGAGCAGCAGGTGCCACACGAATCCGAGCGCGGTGCAGCCGCCGTCGAATTCGCGATCCTGCTGCCCCTCCTCTTGATGCTTGTCCTGGGGACCATCGAATTCGGCCGGGCCTACAACGCCCAGATCACGCTCACAAGTGCCGCGCGCGATGGCGTTCGGGTCATGGCGATCGCCAACGACCCTGTTGCCGCCAAAGCAGCAGCCAAGAACGCTGCAGCCTCGGTCAGCACAGCGATTTCAAATTCCGACATCACCTTGAGCACGAGCGTGTGCAGCACGGGTGCCCAGGTGACCCTCACCCTCAAGTACAACCTGTCCACCATCACCGGCATAGCAGGCCCCTTCCCAATGACCGGCAAGGGGGTCATGCTGTGCGGCGGCTGACAATCAAGAACAACAAAGAGCACGGCGCCATCAGCGTCATAGTCGCGATTTTGATGGTGACCCTCCTCGGTTTCGTGGCGATCGCCGTCGACGTCGGCGTCATTTACTCGGAGCGTGCGCAGCTCCAGAACGGTGCGGACGCCTCGGCGATTGCCTTGGCGCAGAAGTGCGCACGCAACGCCGCTGACGCAGACTGTTCCACCACGTCTACGCTCGCGGGCACCCTCGCCAACCAGAACGCACTCGACGGCATGAGCAAGGTCCATGCCATAGAGCTGGACAAGACAGCACGCAAGGTTAGCGTCACCACCACGGCGAAGGAACAGGGCGGCACGGACAACTCGATCTCCCTCCTCTTCGCCAAGGCCATCGGCATTCCTAGCAAGGAAGTCGGCGCCAGATCCTCCGCTGTTTGGGGAACGCCCTCCAGGGGACCCGTTATCCTGCCGCTGGCCATCGCCCACTGCAAATTGAACATTCCAGCAGGTGGAGCCAAGGGCGCCGAACAGGTCCTGGAACAGTCCGTCAATGGGTGCGGCGGTATCCCGGGAGGATTCGGCTGGATGCAAACCACGTCCACAAAATGCTCAATCACCGCCACAGCGGGAGCTTCCAGCAATTCCGGCATCTGGTTCTCCAGCGACACCGGCGCAAGTGCCCCCTCGACATGCACTGCTGCCGACTTCGCCCAGATGAACAACCAAACAGTCCTCCTGCCTTTGTATGACATAGCGACAGGAACCGGCTCCAGCGGCAAGTACTACATCAAGGGCTTTGCGGCCTTCCACGTTACGGGCTACCAGTTTGCAAGTATCGGTTGGACCGCAGGTTCGAAAGTGGCCAACAAGACCATCAGGGGCTACTTCGTAAAGTACGTATCCCTGGCCCAGGGTTTTGAACTCGGCAGCACCCCGGACTACGGGGCTGCAGTCACCCGCCTCACCCTCTGACCCACCACCCAGAAACATCCTTCAGGAGCTGAAAGTGAAGTCTCGCCTGCTCGCCGGAACGGCCGCGGTTGCCCTGGCGCTCGTGGGAGCCCTCCTCATCATCTTCTACGCAAACGGCGCTGACCAACGGGCCCTGGCTACAACAGAACCCGTAGACGTCCTGGTTGTGAAGACCGCAATCCCGGCCGGTACGCCCGTCAATGACATGGCAGCATCGCTGACCGTTGAAACAGTCCCGGCGGCCGGAAAATCAGAGACGGCCCTCAGCAACCTGGAAGGCAAAGCAGGCACCGTCAGCGCTGTTGACCTGGTTCCCGGCGAGCAGCTCCTGGCCGAGCGGCTTGTCGCCCCGGGAGACGTCAAAGCACAGGGCGCAGTTGAGGTCCCCGCAGGTCTCCAGGAAGTATCCTTCGAGGTCGAACCGAAGCGCGTGGTCGGTGGACGGATCGACGCCGGCGACCACGTAGGCGTCTTCCTCACCTTTGACAGTGGGGCCTACAAAGCGAAAGCCGACGACGCCACCACCCAAATGACCATCCGCAAAGCCCTGGTTACGGCTGTCCAGCGCGCACCCCAGACCGCGAACGCGGAAAAGCCCGCAGAAGGCGGGGCAGACCCGCAGGACACCACCCTTCCCCAAGGCACACTGATGCTCACAGTAGCGGTGACAGATGTCGACGCCGGCAAAATCGTCTTCGCCTCGGAGTTCGGCAGGCTCTGGCTTACCAAGGAACCCCTGGACGCCCAGGACAACGGACCCCGGATTGAACGCAAGGAAGTGGTCTACAAGTGAGCCGGTTCGTCCTCCTCTCCCCCAACGGCGAGTTCGACCAGAAGTTGCGCGCCGCCGTCTCCAACGGCCTCCGCGGCTCCGTCCAGACCATCGCCTCGGACATCCTCCCGGCCGGCCCACAGGAACTCTTCGCCCTCCTCAACCAGGAGCAGCCAGAAGTCCTAATCATCGGCCCGGATGTCCCCTACGAGGAGGCACTGCGGTTCGCCAAGGTCTTCGATGTCCAGCTGCCCGGTTTGAGCCTGGTGCTGGTCAGCGACGTGGAGCCGGATTTCCTCCTGTACGCCATGCGCGCCGGCATCCGGGACATCCTCAGTCCGCACGCTGACGCCGCAGAGATCCGGGTGCTGCTGGAGCGCGCCTGCCAGTCCTTCGCCACCAGGCACCGCGGCCCCGAGACACCGGCGGAGAACAACGGCAGGGGCCTGGTAATCGGCGTCTTCTCCCCCAAAGGTGGCGTCGGCAAGACCACCCTGGCCACCAACATCGCCATCGGGCTGGGCCAGATCGCGCCCATGAGCGTTGTCATTGTGGACCTTGACCTGCAGTTCGGCGACGTCGCCTCCGGCCTCTACCTCAACCCGGAGCACACCGTCACCGACGCCGTCACCCCGGCAGCCGCCCAGGACTCCCTGGTCCTCAAGGCCTTCCTCACCGTCCACCCCGCGGGCATCTACGCGCTCTGCGCCCCGCCCAACCCGGTGGACGCGGACCACATCACCCCGGAGCAGGTCAGCCGGCTCATCGAGCAGCTTGCCCAGGAGTTCCAGTACGTGGTCATCGACACCGCTCCCGGCATGCCCGAAATCGGCCTCGCCGCCATGGAGCAGTGCACGGACGTCGTGTGGGTCAGCGCCATGGACGTCCCCAGCCTCCGCGGTCTGCGCTCCGGACTGGAGGTGCTCCGCCAGCTGGACATCATGCCCGAATCCCGGCACGTGGTCCTGAACATGGCTGACGCCAAAGCCGGGCTCAACGTCCGGGACGTGGAGGCTACCATCGGTGCACCCGTAGACGTCAGCATCCCACGCTCCCGCGCCGTTGCCCTGTCCACCAACCGCGGCATACCGGTCCTCCAGGAATCCAAGAAAGACCCCGCCGTGAAGAGCCTCCGCCAACTGGTGGAGCGGTTCAATCCGGCGTGGCGTGCCCAAACCCAGCGCAAGCTTCACCGAAGGGTGGTCATCTAGTGAAACTCTCCGAACGGATCAGCGCCGCGCAGGAACGCAGCCAGGCCTCCGGCACCGCCACTGCGGTGCTTGAACGGCCACGCCCCGCCGCTCCGCCCGCCCCTTCCCCGCTCCCGACGGCGGCCGGGCACCTTCCCGCGGAGCCCGCCGTCGTGATTCCAATGCACGACGCAGGCGCCCAGCAGGCGCCCACCGCACCCAAGGTGGACGTCTTTGCAGCCATGAAGGACCGGGCGGCCACCGCCCTGTTCGAGCGCATGGGGGCGCGCTTCAACGACGCGACGGCTACCGAGCAGGAACTGCGGACCACCGCCAAGGAGGAACTGACCCGCATCATCGATGCCGAACAGGTTCCCCTGACATCCGAGGAACGCACCCGGCTGGTCCGGGACGTGGCAGACGACGTGCTGGGCTACGGCCCCCTGCAACGGCTGCTGGACGACCCCGCCGTCACGGAAATCATGGTCAACCGGATGGACCAGATCTATGTGGAACGCAAAGGCAAGCTCACGCTCACTGAGTCGCGCTTCAGCTCGGAAGAGCACCTGCGCAAGGTCATCGAGCGGATCGTGTCCAAGGTGGGCCGCCGCATCGATGAGTCCTCGCCGCTGGTGGACGCCCGCCTCGAGGACGGCTCCCGTGTCAACGCCGTCATTCCGCCGCTGGCCGTGGGCGGTTCTTCGCTGACCATCCGTAAGTTCAGCAAAACGCCGCTGACGGTCCGGAACCTGATCGACTTCGGCACCCTGACCCCTGAGATGGCTGAGCTGCTCAACGCCTGCGTTAAGGCCAAGCTCAACATCATCGTGTCCGGCGGTACGGGCACCGGCAAGACCACGCTGCTCAACGTGCTGTCCTCCTTCCTCCCGTCTGATGAACGTATCGTCACCATCGAGGATGCCGTGGAACTGCAGATCCAGCAGGAACACGTAGTCCGGCTCGAAAGCCGGCCGCCGAACACCGAAGGCAAGGGCGAAGTGACCATCCGCGAACTGCTCCGGAACTCGCTGCGTATGCGCCCGGACCGGATCGTGGTCGGTGAGGTCCGTGGCGGGGAGTCACTGGACATGCTCCAGGCCATGAACACCGGCCACGACGGCTCGCTCTCCACGGTGCACTCCAACTCGCCCCGCGACGCCGTGGCCCGCCTGGAAACCCTGGTGCTGATGGCCGGCATGGACCTGCCGCTGCGGGCCATCCGCGAGCAGATCGCCTCCGCGGTGAACCTGATCGTCCAGATTTCCCGCCTCCGTGACGGCTCCCGCCGCATCACCCATGTCACCGAAGTCCAGGGCATGGAAGGCGACATCGTCACCCTCCAGGACGCCTTCGTCTTCGACTACTCCGCCGGGGTGGACGCCCAGGGCCGCTTCCTGGGCAGGCCAGTGGCCACCGGTATCCGCCCACGGTTCATCGACCGGTTCGAGGACCTGGGCATCCACGTCTCACCGGCGGTCTTCGCCACGCCCCTGAACCCCTCCGGCCACAACACTCCCGGACGATAGGACGCTGCCGTGATCCTCGCTGTTGGAGCCGTCATCCTGCTGGCAGCCGTCTGCCTGCTGGGCGTCGCCGTCATCCTGCCCGGTACCCCCGCGGTGCCGCTGGACCGCCGTCGTCCTTTTGACACGGACCCACCGTCCTCCTTGTCGCGCGTGGCGCTCTCCGCCGTAAGGTCCTTCGAACGGCTCCTCGCCGGCCGGAGCATCTCCCTGTTTTCCCGGCCTGAGCTGGAAAACGCCGGGCTTCGCCTCAGCCAGGCGGAGTTCTTCCTGCTGGTGGGAATCGGCGCCGGCGTGGGCATGCTGGTGGGCACCGTCACCGTGGGCCCCCTGGTGGGGCTGCTCCTGGCGCTGCTGGCACCATTCGTTGGAAAAGTTGTCCTGGGATTCCTGGCCGGGAAGCGCCGCGCCGCCTTTGACGGCCAGCTGGGTGACACTCTCCAGCTGCTGTCCGGAGGCCTCCGTGCCGGCCACAGCATCCTGCGCGCCATCGACGCTGCGGCCACCGAGTCCCAGAAGCCGACGTCGGAGGAGATGCGGCGGGTGATCACCGAGACCAGCCTGGGCCGCGACCTGCTGGCCGCCCTCAATGACACTGCCGAGCGGATGAAGAACGAGGACTTCGTCTGGATCTCCCAAGCCATCCAGATCAACCGTGAGGTGGGCGGCAACCTGGCCGACGTCCTGGACCAGGTCAACGAGACCATCCGCGAGCGCGCAGAAATCAAGGGCCACATCAAAGCCCTCGCCGCCGAGGGAAAGTTTTCCGCCTACATCCTGATTGCCATGCCGTTCGGCATTGTGGCCATGCTGCTGGCGGTGAGCCCAAACTACATGAACTCCATGTTCACCCATCCCTTGGGCTGGGCCATGATCGGGGCATCCTTTGTCCTCATGACCATCGGTGCGCTGTGGATGCGCAAGATCATTGACCTGAAGTTCTGAGGAAGCCATGAACATGATTGTTCTTCTCTCCATACTCCTGGTTTGCGTACCCGTTGCCGGGCTGGCGTGGTCCGCGTTGACCGTGGACAGGCAGGGCCGCGTGGCGGTCAACGACCTCCTGTCCCGCGGCGCCGCATTGGTCACTGTTGCCCCCGTAACCAAACCCGGCCTGCTCGAGGGCATCGGCCGGCGCCTGACTCCACCGGCCTATGTCGCCTTCCTGGACCGTCTGCTGGCCCTCGCCGGCCGGCCCGCTTCCATGCCGCTGGGCAAGGTGCTGGGGTCCAAGCTGGCGATTGGGTTTGCCGGCATCAGCGTCGGCGTCTACCTCACCGCCATTGGCAGCACTCCCCTGATGA
Organism: Pseudarthrobacter sp. NamE5; assembly: GCF_005796225.1. Lineage (GTDB taxonomy): Bacteria > Actinomycetota > Actinomycetes > Actinomycetales > Micrococcaceae > Arthrobacter. The sequence continues at coordinate 206,536 of NZ_VAHO01000006.1, read as the reverse complement.
AACTGTCGGGGCTTTTCGTCCTGTTCCTGGGCTACTTCATCCCGGACCTCCTGCTCTACAGCAAAGGCCAGGAACGGCAGAAGGTCATGCAGCTGGAACTGGCCAACACCCTGGACCAGATGCTGATTTCAGTGGAAGCAGGCCTGGGCTTCGAAGGAGCGATGGCGCGTGCCGGAGAGAACGGCAAAGGTCCCCTGGCGGAGGAACTGGTCCGGACCCTGCAGGACATGCAGGTGGGCCGCAGCCGCCGGGAGTCCTACCTGGCGCTGGCCGAGAGGACCAATATCCCCGAGCTGCGCAGCTTTGTGCAGGCAGTGGTCCAGGCGGACACCTACGGTATTGCCATCAGCCGCGTGCTCCGCGTCCAGGCGAAGGTCATGCGCGTCAAACGCCGCCAGCGGGCTGAAGAAAAGGCAATGAAACTGCCGGTCATGATCCTGTTTCCACTGCTGTTCTTCATATTCCCGGTCCTCTTTATCGCAATTCTTGGACCGGCTGTCATCAATACAGTAGTGACCTTCAGCGGACAGTAGGACAGCACAACTCGCTGAATAATCGCTCAAGGTTTCCACAGGAACACCCGAAATAGGACAACGGAAGAATTTCAGGAAGTAGCCTTGAACAATGCACAGTCAAGATTCCGGCTCCAGCAGCGAGGCCGCCGCTGCGGACTCCCTGCAGCCCGGAATCACTCCAGCTGCCGGCACCGCGCCCACACAGGAAGCGGCCGGGCTCTTGCCGCTGATTGACGCCGCGGTCCTGGAGGAGCTTGAGGACGAGCTCGTTGGATCCGGCCTTGCCCAGCGCTTCGCCCGTGACTACGCGGCCATGTGGGATCAGCGCTACACCCGCTTGGCAGCAGCGGTAGACAACCAGGACACGGCTTCAGCCCTGGACGCCGTCATCAGCCTGAAGATCACCTCCGCCATGGTGGGCGGGGTGCGGCTGGCTAAGCTCGCCGAACTGCTGGAGTCCGTAATCCGGCTGGGCGACTTCGGCCAGGGCCAGGTGCTGATGGCGCGGGTTGCCGAAGACGGCGGCCAAACGGTCTCCGAACTCCAGGCAAGCTACATATCGAAGGCAGACTAGGACTTTCCGGCAGTCCGGCTGGGAGCCAGCCGGTACCCCACGCCGCGGACCGTCTGCAGCCATCGCGGCGACACCTGGTCCTCCTTCAGCTTCCGCCGCAGGTTGCCGATATGGACTTCGACAGCGCGTTCGTCCGCCTCGCTGATGTAGGTGTCCTGGTCGTAAAACTCCCCGCGCACGGCCCGCACAAGGTCCGCTCGGGTGCACACGGCCCCGCCGCCGCGGAGCAACACGTGAAGCAAGTCGAACTCGCTGCGCGTCAGCCCCAGCGGTTCGCCGTTGACCTCCACCGTCCGCGTCCTATGGTTCAGGGTGAGTCCGTTGTGCTGCAGCACGGCAGGGTCGTGGGGGCGTGGCACGGCGGCCGGCACGGGAGGCGCTCCCCACGCGGGCACTACCGGCATATGCGCGTTCACTTCATGCCGCGGCCTGCGCATCATCGCTGCCACCCGCGCACGGAGTTCCCTGGGCCGGAAAGGTTTTGCGATGTAGTCGTCTGCTCCGGCATTCAGGGCGGACAGCAGATCCGGCTCCTCGGTCCTGCCGGTCAGCATCACCACATAGGCGTTGCTGAAATGGCGGATCCTGCGCAGCACTTCGAACCCGTCAATATCCGGCAGGCCAATGTCGAGCGTTACAACATTGGCCTGTTTGCTGCGCACAACCTCCACGCCGGCCCGTCCGTCTGCCGCCGTATGGACTTCGAAGCCGGCCTGGGTCAGCACACCCTCAAGGAGGTTGCGTACGTCGGCATCGTCTTCAATTACTACGGCCACACCAAGTTCGTCCATCAAATATCCCTGTGCCAGGCGGACATGGCCCCCCATCAGCCCAGCGCCAATGCCATATCCGCTCCAACCATTTATACGCTATTAGTAAGCCGGGCTGATGACATCTTCTTCCCCATTCATATTCAAAAGTCAATTATCATGACAGGACATGTGGATTACGAGCCGAAAGGATGCGTCAGGGATGACCTGCAGGAATTTGAAACGCACTGACCACCGGGCTCATCGACTTAGGCTCCCGGGGTTGAGTCCCCTTCATGGCTGAACACCTGTTACAGCGCGGACCTGCCCGCCTTTTCCGCGAACTCGGCCCCCGGTCGCAGGTGGCCCTTTGCCAGCTGCCCTTGACGCTGGTTGTCGCCGCGCTTGCAATTGCCACGCCCTTCGCCTGGCCCGCGCTGCTGCATAGTCCCCTATACATGTCCGGCATCCTTCTATTCGCCATCCTTTTCCTGGGGTGCTTCCTGGTGCCCTGGGAGCGCCTCGCCCACCGCCCTTACCTTCTGATTCCGATCCTCGACTTCCTCGCCATTGGACTGCTGCGGAACGGAGCCGCGCCACTGCTCCCGGGACTGGCCGTACTTACCGTGTTTCCGGTCATCTGGCTGTCCGCCTCCGGCATGCTCGCCCGCAGCAGCCTGATCCTGAGCTTCTTCGGCCCCATGCTCATCATGGTTCCGTCGCTGGCCGGGCGCTTCCCCAACCTGACGCCCTCGGACATCACCACCACGCTTCTCTTCCCGCTCATGATGCTGGCCGTCTCCCTCGCGATCCGTTTTGCAAGTGTCCACGTGCGCCTGCAGCAGCGGGAACTGGCGGAGAAGGACAGGGAACTGAGGAAGCTGCTGCGGGAGAGCCGGGAACGGGAAAAGCTGCTCCAGACGGTCCTCGACGCCACCGACGTCGGGATTGCCGCCGTCGACCGTTCCGGCCGGCTCCTGGTGACCAACGACCGCCAACGGCATTTCCGGCGGGCCACCGGCGCGGAGGATGCCGCCCCGGGGCAGGGGCACCAGCTGATCTTCGGGCAGGACCGGCGCACGCTGCTGCCGCCGGAGAAGCGCCCCATCAGCCGGGCCATCACTGGAGAATCCTTCGCGGACTACCTGGTGTGGGCGGGTGAAGGAGCCGAGCAGCGGGCCATGTCCACGGCTGCCCGGCCGCTGACAAGCGAGGACGGCAGCTTTGCCGGTGCAGTTGTGGTCTACAGCGATGTCACCGGCTGGGTAGAGGCGCTGGCAGCAAACCAGGAACTCGTCTCCAATGTCTCCCACGAGTTCAAGACGCCCCTCAACTCCGTCATCGGAAACATCGACCTGATACTGGACGACGACGCCCTGCCGCCACATCTGTCCCGCCGCCTGCTGGTGGTGCAGCGGAACGCCGAACGGCTGCTTGCCCTCGTCTCAGACCTGACGGCAACGGCCTCCTCAGCCCTGAACGTCCACCCCAAGCGCACTGACCTGGCAAGCCTTGTGGAGACCAGCCTTGGCTCCGTGCAGGCCCAGGCGGAACGGGCCCACATTCAGCTCAGTGCCGACGTTCCGTCTCCCCTCTGGGCGTACGCCGATCCCCTGCGCATAGGGCAGGCGCTGGACAACCTGGTGTCCAACGCCATCAAGTACTCCCCCGACGGCGGCAAGGTCAGCATCAGCGCCAGGTCCAGCGAGGACTGGGTCCAGCTCAGCGTCAGCGATACCGGAATGGGCATGTCCCGGGAGGACACCACCCGGGTGTTCAAGCGCTTCTTCCGCACCGAATCAGCCCGGAACGCAGCGATCGCCGGCGCAGGCCTGGGCCTGTCCATCACCAAGATGATCGTGGAAGGCCACGGCGGCACCATCACCTGCGAGAGCGGCCAAGGGAAGGGAAGCACCTTCACGCTGACCCTTCCCGCGGACGGCCCACCACCCTCGTTCTGACTACTCCCGCAGCGCCCGGGTGAGCTCCGCGCGGGCCAGGAGTTCGCCGTCGGACGGGTAGGCGACCTCCTCCAGCACCAGGGGATGCGGCGCGGCCAGCACAGACTTGGCGTCCCGCTTCTGGGCAAGCAGCCGCTCGTACAGCCAGCCGGGATCCACCGTCCCCTCCCCCACGTAAAGGGAGGATCCGATCAGGGCGCGCACCATGTTGTGGCAGAAGGCGTCCGCCTGTACGGTGGCCACAATGACGCCGTCTTCCCCGCGGGCGAACTCGAAGCGCTGCAGTTCGCGGAGGGTGGTGGAGCCCTCCCTTGGCTTACAGAAGGCCAGGAAAGTCTGCAGCCCCAGCAGCCGCGACGCGCCGTCATTCAACAACGCAACATCCAGCGGATTCTTGTGCCACAGCGTGAAGTACCGCTTTAGCGGATCCCAGAGCCCGGGACCGTCCGCTATCCGGTAGCTGTAGCGCCGCCAGAGGGCGGAGAACCGGGCATCGAAGCCGGCGGGGGTCAGTGAAATGCTGTGTACCTCGACCGCTCCGGTCAGGTCGCCGAGGATCCGGCTGAGGGCCCCGCGGATGCGGCGGTGCATGGCGACGGCGGGATCCAGTTCGTGCCCGCGCGGCAGTCCCAGCCACTCGGCTTCCGTCAGGTCGAGGTGGACCACCTGGCCGCGGGCATGCACCCCGGCGTCCGTGCGTCCGGCAACGGTCACACGCACCTGACGGCGGATCAGCAGCTGCAGGGCTTCCTCCAGGACACCCTGGACCGTCCTCAGGCCCGGCTGCACGGCCCACCCGCTGAAGGGGCCACCATCGTACGAAAGATCAAGCCGGATACGCAAAAACCCGCCGCCCCCCAAAACGGGGGCCGCGGGTTTTTGGTGGTTCATAGACCCAAGTCTATGCGAAGCGGATCAGCGAATTACTTCGCGTCCTTCTCCTCGGCAGCCGGAGCTTCGGGAGCTTCCTCAGCGGCCGGAGCCTCTTCGGTTGCAGCTTCTTCTGCGACAGGAGCCTCGGTGGCCTCCTCAGCGGCCGGAGCCTCAGCTGCTTCGGTCTCGGGAGCTTCCTCGGCTGCCGGAGCCTCAGCTGCTTCGGTCTCGGGAGCTTCCTCGGCTGCCGGAGCAGCCTTGGCAGCAGCCTGGGTAGCCTCAGCGACTACGGCCTGCTTGGCGGAAACCGGCTCGAGAACCAGTTCGATGACGGCCATGGGGGCGTTGTCGCCCTTGCGGTTGCCGATCTTGGTGATGCGGGTGTAGCCGCCGTCGCGGTTCTCCACTGCCTGGGCAATGTCGGTGAACAGCTCGTGGACGACGCCCTTGTTGCTGATCAGGCCCAGGACGCGGCGGCGGGAAGCAAGGTCGCCGCGCTTGGCGAAGGTCACCAGGCGCTCTGCGTACGGCTTCAGGCGCTTGGCCTTGGTCACCGTGGTGGTGATCCGCTTGTGCTCGAACAGGGATGATGCCAGGTTCGCGAGCATGAGGCGCTCGTGAGCCGGGCCGCCTCCGAGGCGCGGACCCTTAGTGGGGGTAGGCATAGTTGTTTCTCCTCAAATGGAAGCCGTGGGCTGCACACCGTGGTGCCGCCCGCGGCCAAGGTCTGGTTTAGAGTTCGTCGTCGCCGAAGGCGGCGTCGTCCTCTTCGATTGCTGCGGCGCGTGCTGCGAGGTCAAAACCGGGAGGCGAGTCCTTGAGGGACAGGCCCAGTTCAACCAGCTTTGCCTTGACCTCGTCAATGGACTTGGCACCGAAGTTGCGGATGTCCATCAGGTCAGCCTCGGAGCGGGCAACAAGTTCACCCACGGTGTGGATGCCCTCACGCTTGAGGCAGTTGTAGGAACGGACCGTGAGGTCCAGATCCTCGATCGGCAGTGCCATGTCGGCTGCCAGGGCAGCGTCGGTGGGCGACGGGCCGATCTCGATACCTTCAGCTGCGGTGTTCAGCTCACGGGCCAGACCGAACAGTTCCACCAGGGTGGTGCCTGCGGAAGCAACGGCATCGCGCGGGGCGATGGCCTGCTTGGTCTCAACGTCGACAATCAGCTTGTCGAAGTCGGTGCGCTGCTCAACACGGGTTGCTTCCACGCGGAAAGTAACCTTCAGCACCGGTGAGTAGATGGAGTCGACCGGGATACGGCCGATCTCTGCGTCGCCGGACTTGTTCTGAGCTGCCGAAACGTAGCCGCGGCCGCGCTCGATGGTCAGTTCGAGCTCGAACTTGCCCTTCGAGTTCAGCGTGGCTATGTGCAGATCCGGGTTGTGGAATTCGACGCCGGCCGGCGGAGCGATGTCCGCGGCGGTGACGACTCCGGGACCCTGCTTGCGCAGGTAAGCCACAACAGGCTCGTCGTGCTCGGAGGACACCGACAGGTTCTTGATGTTCAGGATGATCTCGGTGACATCTTCCTTGACACCCGGAACCGTGGTGAACTCGTGCAGCACGCCATCGATCCGGATGCTGGTTACAGCAGCACCGGGGATGGAGGAGAGCAGGGTACGGCGGAGGGAGTTTCCGAGGGTGTAGCCGAAGCCCGGTTCCAGCGGTTCGATGACGAAACGCGAACGGTTTTCGGAGACTACCTCTTCGGAGAGGGTGGGGCGCTGTGCAATGAGCACTTAGGTTTCCTTTCGGCGAGCATCCGCTATATGACGCAACACAGGTGGTGGAAATTCGGTCTGAAGACTTAACGCGCTGGGCTTGCCCGGACCATCGCTGGTCCGGGCAAGCTCATGCGGCGGAAAGCCTTAGACGCGGCGGCGCTTCGGCGGGCGGCAGCCGTTGTGGGCTGCGGGGGTGACGTCCTGGATGGAGCCAACCTCGAGGCCAGCGGCCTGCAGCGAACGGATGGCGGTCTCGCGTCCGGAACCCGGACCCTTGACGAAAACGTCTACCTTGCGCATGCCGTGCTCCTGCGCACGCTTGGCAGCAGCTTCAGCAGCCATCTGGGCTGCGAACGGGGTGGACTTACGCGAGCCCTTAAAGCCAACCTCACCTGAGGAAGCCCAAGAGATAACAGCGCCGGTCGGATCCGTGATGGAAACGATGGTGTTGTTAAAAGTGCTCTTGATGTGCGCCTGGCCAAGCGCGATATTCTTCTTGTCCTTCTTACGCGGCTTGCGAACCGCGCCACGAGTCTTCGGGGGCATTATTTCTCCTACAGAAAGTTATTGGGGAAAGCTCCGTTAATCCCGGCCGGGATTTTAACGGGCCTTCTTCTTGCCGGCGACGGTGCGCTTCGGGCCCTTGCGGGTACGGGCGTTGGTCTTCGTACGCTGTCCACGTACGGGCAGGCCCTTGCGGTGGCGCAGGCCTTCGTAGCTGCCGATCTCAACCTTGCGGCGGATGTCGGCTGCCACTTCGCGGCGAAGGTCACCCTCAACCTTGTAGTTGCCTTCAATGTAGTCACGCAGCTGAACCAGCTGGGCGTCAGTCAGGTCCTTGACGCGAACGTCAGCGCTGATGCCCGTGGCAGCCAGGGTTTCGTGTGCACGGGTCTTGCCCACGCCGTAGATGTAAGTAAGCGCAATTTCCAGCCGCTTTTCGCGGGGAATGTCTACGCCAGCGAGACGAGCCATAGTGGCAGTACTCCTTGAATAAACCGGAGGTCGTAGGCAGTACACCCGCACGTTCTGTGCGGCCCCAGCCTCCGACCGGGGGTTAGCTGTCCGGACTCTTTCGAGCTCAATGTTCCAGATCAGCTTGTGCTGCCTTTATTTACTTGCGTGGGTTAGCAACCCAGGAATTCCCGGTGAAGGGAATTAGCCCTGGCGCTGCTTGTGGCGCGGGTTCTCGCAGATCACCATGACCCGGCCATTACGGCGGATCACTTTGCACTTTTCGCAGATCTGCTTGACGCTCGGCTTGACCTTCATGGCATTCCTTTGCGTGTAACAGTTGGTCAACTGGAGCGGCGGCCAGCTCGCACTGGGCCGCCCAGCAATTTACTTGTAGCGGTAGACGATACGACCACGGGTGAGGTCGTACGGGCTCAGCTCCACCACTACACGGTCCTCCGGGAGGATTCGGATGTAGTGCTGACGCATCTTTCCAGAGATGTGTGCCAGAACGATGTGCTTGTTGGTGAGCTCAACGCGAAACATCGCGTTAGGCAGCGCCTCGGTCACAACGCCTTCGATCTCAATGACCCCGTCCTTCTTGGCCATACCCTCCGCTAACTGTCGTTGCCGCAGCCCCGCCGGATTGCACCGGGCATGGCCACGAACGTTTTTGTTGGATCGATTGCCGGCCCCAGGCCCAAAAGGGCGTGGCAATCCAGACAACCAACAAACAACACTACCCTGTTGGCCGGTAAAAGTTAAATCGGAAATAGTAACCTACAGTGCGCCGTAAGCACCATAGTCGCCGGCGGGGGTGTGTACGGCTTCAGCCGCTGCCACCCCGTCCAGGATGGCCAAACGCACGACGTTGGCTGCAGCGCTTTGCAGGGTGATGAGGCTTAGCTGCCGCGCAGCTTCGTCACTGCGGTCCAGTGCCTTAGCCCGGGTGGACAGACAAAAGACGGTGTCCCCGTCGCCAAGGGTGTGTGAAGGACTGAGAGCCCTGGCAATCCCGGCATGGGAAGCAGAAGCAGTCCGCTTGCACTCAGCAACGTCGAGGACAGCATTGGTGGCGACGACAATAAGCGTGGTGTTGAGCGGGGCGCCGGGTTGAAACACGGATTTCTCGAGAACCGAATGTTCGACCGTTGGTAATCCCAGTGCGTTCACGACCGCGATGGCCCCGACAATCACCCCATGGTCCAGGACGATGGAAGCCGTTCCCACGCCGCCTTTGTAGGTCCTGCCGATGAGAGCTCCGGTCCCGGCACCCACGTTGCCGCGTCCGACGTCGTGCCCGTCCTCTTCTGCTGCAGCGGCGGCGGCCGCCGCGTAGCCCATGTCCGGCGTCGGCCGGGCTGAGAAGTCACCGCCCCTGCCAAGGTCGAAGATCGCGGCGGCCGGCACGATCGGCACCACTCCCCCGGGTACGGCGAAACCCCTGCCGTCTTCCTCACACCACCGCTGGGCGCCGGAGGCCGAGACCAGGCCGTAGGCGCTGCCTCCGGTGAGCACCACGGCGCTGACTTCGCTGACGAGCGTGGTGGGGTCCAGGGCGTCGGTCTCGTGGGTGGCGGGCCCGCCGCCCTGGACGTCCACGGATCCAACTGTGCCAGGCGGGGGCAAGACCACCGTCACCCCGCTCAGCCACCCGTCGTCGGACTTTTGCTCGTGCCCCACGCGGATCCCGGGTACGTCAGTGATTGCTCCCATGGCTCCCATTGTTCCCCCTCCCCCAACTAGGTAGCAGCACATGTCGGAATAAGGGCTCAAACGGACATCTGCTGCTACCTAGTTGGGGAGGGCAGAGGGGACCTAGGGGATCGGCACCGGGGTGACGCCAAGGGGCACCAGGTGCTCCGCACCGCCGTCGGGGGCGGACAGCACCCAGATGCCCTTCTCGTGAACGGCAACGGAGTGCTCCCACTGGCAGGACCGCTTTCCGTCGGTTGTCACCACGGTCCAGTCGTCCTCCAGCACGGCCGTCTCGATGCCGCCGCGCACCAGCATCGGCTCGATCGCCAGGCACAGGCCGGGCTTGATCTTGGGTCCGCGGTGGCTGGTGCGATAGTTAAGCACGTCCGGTGGCATGTGCATTTCCGAACCGATGCCGTGGCCCACGTAGTCTTCCAGGATGCCCAGCGGCTTGCCGGGGACGGAGGAGACGTAGTCGTCAATAGCCGCACCGATGTCACCAACATGCTTCCCAGTGGCCAGGGCTGCGATTCCGCGCCACATGGCGGCCCGGGTCACATCGGAAAGCCGCTGGTCCTCCGGATCAGCGGTGCCCACAATAACGGTGCGGGCAGAGTCGGAGTGCCAGCCGTTGACGATGGCGCCGCCGTCGATCGAGATGATGTCGCCGTCCTCAAGCACCCGGCCGCCCGGGATGCCGTGGACCACCTCCTCGTTGACGGAGGTGCAGATGGTGGCCGGGAAGCCGTGATAGCCAAGGAAGTTGGACTTGGCGCCCGCTTCGTTCAGGACGGCGGCGAAGACGTCATCCAGGTGCTTTGTGGTCACTCCGGGCACGGCGGCGGCGACGGCTGCGTCCAGTGCGCGGCTCAGGACCAGGCCTGCCTCGTGCATGATGCGCATCTGGCTGTTGGTCTTGTATTCGATGCGGGGCTGGCCAAAGGCCATGGTGTTTCCTTTCAAATGGCTGAGGCTCCTCCCGGTTCACGGGAGGAGCCTCGGAAAAACTAACGCACGGATCAGGCTGCCTGGGCTGCCTTGATCGCCTGCATGACGCGCTCTGTGACTTCATCGATGGCGCCGATGCCGTCAACCTGGGTAAGGATGCCTCGCTCGGCATATTTAGCCACTACAGCTTCGGTCTGCTCGTGGTACAGGTCAAGGCGGTGGCGGATGACGGCTTCGTTGTCGTCGCTCCGGCCCGTTTCCTTGGCCCGGCCGAGCAGCCGGTGGACCAGTTCCTCGTCGTCGGCAGTCAACTGCAGGACGACGTCGAGCTTTTCTTCGCCCTTGGCGAGGATCTCGTCCAGGTAGTCCACCTGGGCGGTGGTGCGGGGGTAGCCGTCCAGCAGGAAACCGTTCTCGACGTCGGGCTCGCTGAGCCGGTCGCGCACCATCTTGTTGGTCACGCTGTCAGGAACAAAGTCGCCGTTGTCCATGTACTTCTTGGCCTCAATGCCAAGCGGCGTCTCGCCCTTAACGTTGGCACGGAAGATGTCGCCGGTGGAGATCGCCACAACGCCAAGGCGCTCTGAAATCCGCTCCGCCTGCGTTCCTTTTCCGGAACCGGGAGGTCCAATAATCAGCATTCTCGTCATCGCAAAAGCCCTTCGTAGTGACGTTGTTGTAGCTGCGCATCAATCTGCTTGACGGTCTCAAGGCCAACGCCCACCATGATCAGGATCGAGGTGCCACCGAACGGGAAGTTCTGGTTTGCGTTGATGAGTACCAGTGCCACCAGAGGAATCAACGCCACGAAGCCCAGGTAGAGGGCGCCGGGCAGGGTGATCCTGGAGAGCACATACTGCAGATAGTCAGCGGTCGGCTTGCCAGCCCGGATACCCGGGATGAAGCCGCCGTACTTCTTCATGTTGTCTGAGACTTCTTCAGGGTTGAAGGTGATCGCAACGTAGAAGTAGGTAAAGAACACGATCATGGCGAAGTAGAGCACCATGTAGATCGGCTGGTCGCCGCGGACCAGGTTGTTGTTGATCCATTCGACCCACGGCTGGAGCTGCTCGCCTGCGCGCGGCTGGTTGAACTGTGAGATCAGGCCGGGCAGGTAGAGCATGGAGGAAGCGAAGATCACGGGGATCACGCCAGCCATGTTGACCTTGATGGGGATATAGGTGCTGGTGCCGCCCACGGTCCGGCGGCCGATCATCCGCTTTGCGTACTGCACCGGGACGCGGCGCTGCGACTGCTCCACGAAGACCACCAGCGCCACCGTCAGCAGGCCCACGGCGAGGACGGTGAAGAACGTGGCGGGGCCCTGCGAGGTCCAGATGGCACCCAGGGAGGTGGGGAACGTGGCCGCGATGGAGGTGAAGATGAGCAGGGACATGCCGTTGCCCACGCCCTTCTCCGTCACGAGCTCGCCCATCCACATGATCAGGCCGGTGCCGGCCGTCAGCGTGATGATGATCAGGATGGTGGTGATGACGCTCTCGTCAGGAATGATCGGGAGCGCACAGCCGGGCAGGAGCTGGCCGGAACGCGCCAGGGACACCAGCGTGGTGGCGTTGAGCAGGCCCAGCGCGATGGTGAGGTAGCGGGTGTACTGGGTCAGTTTGGACTGGCCCGAAGCGCCTTCTTCGTAAAGCTGCTGGAAGCGGGGAATGACCACCCGGAGCAGCTGGACGATGATGCTGGCCGTGATGTAGGGCATGATGCCCAAGGCGAAGATGGACACCTGGAGCAACGCGCCGCCGCTGAACAGGTTAACGAGCTGGTACAGCCCGCCTGCGGTCTGACCGTTCTGCAAGCATTGCTGGACATTCTGGTAGTTCACACCAGGCGAGGGAATGAAGGCGCCCAAGCGGAAGATGGTGATGATTCCCAGCGTGAACAACAACTTGCGTCGCAGATCAGGCGTGCGAAAGGCCCGGCCAAATGCGCTAAGCAAGCGTCCTCCTGTGGTGTCAATAAGAGTGGTGTGATGGGGATCTATAAATCCCAACAACCGAGTCTAACGGTTGGATGCGCCATGCGAACAATCCGCGGGGGAAGACCCTGCGCCGGGTGGCGGCGAAAAAACGGCGGGCGGATGGAAAAAACTCCCGGCCCCGGGGACTTAGCCCCAGGACCGGGAGTTCAGGAACGGTCTTTCACCCACCGGCTCTAGAGAGCGGTGGTGCTTCCACCTGCTGCGGCAATCTTTTCAGCAGCGCTGGCCGAGAATGCGTGGGCGGTGACGTCGACCTTGACGGTGATGTCGCCGGTGCCCAGCACCTTGACGGGCTGGTTCTTGCGAACGGCGCCCTTTTCAACCAGGTTCTCCACGGTGACTGCGCCACCTTCGGGGAACAGCTCGTTCAGCTTGTCCAGGTTTACAACCTGGAACTCGACGCGGAACGGGTTCTTGAAGCCGCGCAGCTTGGGCAGGCGCATGTGCAGCGGCAGCTGGCCGCCGGCAAAGCCAGCCTTCACCTGGTAGCGGGCTGCAGTACCCTTGGTACCGCGACCGGCGGTCTTACCCTTGGATGCTTCACCACGACCAACACGGGTCTTGGCGGTCTTAGCACCCGGGGCAGGACGCAGGTGGTGAACCTTCAGGGCGTTCTGCTTGTCAGCAGCCTGTGCCTTATCGGCAGTGTTCTCTGCCATTTACTTCGCCTCCTCTACCTTTACCAGGTGCGGAACCGTGTTGAGCATTCCCACGGTCACGGCGTCGGCGGTGCGGACAACGGTGTGTCCGATCCGCTTCAGGCCGAGGGACCGAAGGGTGTCGCGCTGGTTCTGCTTGCCGCCAATGGCGGACTTGATCTGAGTGATCTCCAACTGGGAGTCGGAGGGAATCAGGTTCTTAGCCATGACTATGCACCTGCCTTCGGGCTCAAAAGGGCCTTCACCAGCGCCTGCGGAGCAATTTCGTCCAGCGGCAGGCCGCGGCGTGCTGCCACTGCTGCCGGCTCTTCGAGGCGCTTCAGTGCATCAACGGTCGCGTGAACGATGTTGATGGCGTTGGAGGAACCGAGCGACTTGGAGAGGATGTCGTGGATGCCCACGCACTCCAGTACCGCGCGGACCGGACCACCGGCGATAACACCGGTACCGGCGGATGCCGGACGCAGCATTACGACGCCGGCAGCAGCCTCACCCTGAACGCGGTGCGGGATGGTGTTGCCAACGCGGGGAACGCGGAAGAAGGACTTCTTAGCTTCCTCAACGCCCTTGGCGATAGCCGCGGGAACTTCCTTGGCCTTGCCGTAACCCACGCCGACCATGCCGTTACCGTCACCAACGACGACGAGTGCGGTGAAGCTGAAGCGACGACCACCCTTGACGACCTTGGAAACGCGGTTGATGGTGACAACGCGCTCTACGAACTGGTTCTTTTCGGCTTCACGTCCGCCGTCGCGGCCGCCACGGCCACCGCGGTCGCCGCGGCCCTGGCCGCGGTCGCCACGCTCGCCGCGGCGGGCACCGCCGCGGCGGTCCTCGCTGGCGGGGGCAGTGGTCTCAGCAGCTGCGGCTTCTGTCGCCTTCTGATCTGCAGACACAGTGTCCTTTTCCTTGTTTGCTTCCGTCACAGTGACAGCCCACCTTCGCGTGCACCGTCAGCGACGGCGGCAATCCGGCCGTGGTACTTGTTACCACCGCGGTCGAAGACAACTGCTTCGACGCCGGCAGCCTTGGCACGCTCGGCAACGAGCTCGCCAACGCGCTTGGCCTTGGCGGTCTTGTCACCGTCGAACGAACGAAGGTCGGCTTCCAGCGTTGACGCGCTTGCTACGGTCTGGCCAATGGTGTCATCGACAACCTGGACAAATACGTGGCGTGCGGAACGGTTGACCACCAGGCGGGGACGCGTGGCGGTACCGGCGATGCGCTTGCGGATACGAAGCTGGCGGCGGCTGCGGGCAGCAGCCTTGCTCTTGTTCGTACGCTTCTTGTTAATGGCGATGGCCATGGTTACTTACCAGCCTTTCCGACCTTGCGGCGGATGACTTCGCCGGCGTAACGGATGCCCTTGCCCTTGTACGGGTCAGGCTTCCGCAGCTTGCGAATGTTGGCAGCAACTTCGCCGACCTGCTGCTTGTTAATACCTGAGACAGAGAGCTTGGTCGGTCCCTCTACTGCAAAGGTGATGCCGGCCGGAGCGGAAACGCTGACCGGGTGGCTGAAGCCGAGAGCGAACTCAAGGTCAGATCCCTTGGCCTGAACGCGGTAACCGGTACCGACGATTTCAAGCTTCTTCTCGTAGCCCTTGGTTACGCCCTCGATCATGTTGGAGATCAGGGTGCGGGTCAGGCCGTGGAGTGAACGGGAGGCGCGCTCGTCGTTCGGGCGGGCGACAGTCAGGGTGTCTGCATCCAGGGTGACCTCGATCGGGCTGGCCACAGTGTGGGTCAGCTCTCCCTTGGATCCCTTGACGCTGACGACAGAGCCGTCAACCTTGACCTCAACGCCGGCAGGAACGGTGATGGGGAGACGTCCAATACGTGACATTTTTCTCTTCCTTTCCCGTTACCAGACGTATGCGAGGACTTCGCCGCCCACGCCCTTCTTGCCGGCCTGCTTGTCAGTCAGGAGGCCGGAAGAGGTGGACAGGATTGCGATACCCAGGCCACCGAGCACGTGCGGCAGGTTGGTGGACTTCGCGTAAACGCGAAGACCCGGCTTGGAGATGCGGCGAACACCCGCGATGGAACGCTCACGGTTCGGACCGAACTTGAGTTCGAGGGTCAGCTTCTTGCCAACCTCAGCGTCCTCTTCCTTCCAGCCGGCGATGAAGCCTTCGGCCTTGAGGATGTCGGCAACGCGTGCCTTGAGCTTGCTGTAAGGCATAGACACGGAGTCGTGGTATGCCGAATTTGCGTTACGCAGGCGCGTAAGCATATCTGCGACAGGATCTGTCATTGTCATGGTGGGCTCTTGCCCTTCCTCGTAACGGTTTCCGCCGGTTGCTCGCAGGGAGCAGAGCGGCCGGACCTTTTACGTAGTAATTAAGCTTCGGTCTTGAACGGGAAACCAAGCGCCTTGAGCAGCGCGCGGCCTTCGTCATCGGTCTTGGCAGTGGTGACGACCGTGATATCCATACCGCGGGTGCGGTCGATCTTGTCCTGGTCGATTTCGTGGAACATAACCTGCTCGGTCAGACCGAAGGTGTAGTTGCCGTTGCCGTCGAACTGCTTGCCACTCAGGCCGCGGAAGTCCCTGATGCGGGGCAGTGCGAGCGTGACCAGGCGGTCCAGGAATTCCCACATGCGGTCGCCACGGAGGGTAGCGTGTGCACCGATGGGCATGCCTTCGCGCAGCTTGAACTGTGCGATCGACTTGCGGGCCTTGGTTACCTGCGGCTTCTGGCCGGTGATCTGGGTGAGGTCGCGGACAGCGCCGTCGATCAGCTTGGAGTCCTTGGCGGCATCTCCAACACCCATGTTCACAACGACCTTCACGAGGCGGGGAACCTGGTTTACGTTCTGGTACTTGAATTCCTCAATGAGCGCGCCCTTGATGGAATCTGCGTACTTGGTCTTCAGACGAGGAACGATCTTCGTTGCCGGAGTCTCGAGAGTCTCAGTCATTAGATGTCCTTCCCGGAGCTCTTGGACACGCGGATGCGGACGGTCTTCTTCACACCGTTCTTCTCGACCGTGTCGAGGCGGAAGCCCACGCGGGTCGGCTTCTTGGTGGACGGGTCAACCAGTGCCACGTTGGAGATGTGGATCGGGGCTTCGACAACCTCGATGCCACCGGTCTTGGTGCCGCGCTGCGACTGACCGACCTTGGTGTGCTTAGTGACGCGGTTGACGCCTTCAACCAACACGCGGTTGGTGTCGGTGAACACGCGCAGGACCTTGCCCTGCTTGCCGCGGTCGCCGCCGCGCTCAGCCTTGGCGCCAGTGATGACCTGAACGAGGTCACCCTTCTTGATCTTTGCAGCCATGAGCTAGAGCACCTCCGGAGCCAGAGAAACGATCTTCATGAACTTCTTGTCACGCAGTTCACGACCAACCGGTCCGAAGATACGGGTACCACGGGGGTCACCGTCGTTCTTCAGGATCACAGCTGCGTTCTCGTCAAACTTGATGTAGGAACCATCCGCACGGCGGCGTTCCTTCTTGGTACGGACGATGACAGCCTTAACGACGTCACCCTTTTTCACGTTGCCGCCCGGAATTGCATCCTTGACGGTGGCGACGATGACGTCGCCGATGCCTGCGTAGCGACGGCCGGATCCACCGAGAACGCGAATGGTAAGGATTTCCTTAGCACCCGTGTTGTCGGCGACCTTGAGTCGCGACTCCTGCTGAATCACTATTTACTCCTTGCGTCGCGCCGGTTCTCAGACCGAAAATCTTCCTACGGAATGAGCCTTGCGGAACGGTTGATCGGGGTGTCTCTTGACCTGCCTGGATTTTGCCAGGCCAGGCCTAAACTCCCGTGCCAAAAGCAGTTGCTCCCTTCCGGTCCAGGAATGCTCCTGGGCGCAAGGGGGCACTATGCTGTGGCACGCTTGTTTACGAGGTTGATGATGGCGCGCGAAAGCGCCATACAAACTCAATATCCTAGCACAGTTTCGGTCCGTCCCCATATCACCGGCTGGGTGCCACACGCAACACGGACGACGGCGCCAAGCACCGGAGCCTTTGGGCCCACCCTTGGTGCCACTCCCCCGGGCCCCCGCCCCACCGCCGTCGCACACTCTCTCACTTAACGCGGCTTTTCAAGCAACGATCTCCCACTTAACGCGGCTTTTCAAGCGACGCTCTGCCATTTCCCTGACGCCAGTGATAAAACGTTCCGGATTTTCCCGCGTTAAGTGAGAGAGCGTCCTGAGGCAGACGCGGGCGACGGCACGCGCCACGCGCTGGGCCCACCGCCGCTACCAGGACCTGCCGTTAAACGAGGGAAGCCCCCGCTCCCAATGGGAGCAGGGGCTTCCGACAACCGAAGCAGCAGGTGCTACTTGGCCTTCTCGAGGATCTCCACGAGCCGCCAGTTCTTGGTGGCGGACAGCGGACGGGTCTCGGCGATGACAACGAGGTCGCCGATGCCGGCGGTGTTCTCTTCGTCGTGCGCCTTGACCTTGGAGGTACGGCGGATGACCTTGCCGTACAGGGCGTGCTTCACGCGGTCCTCAACCTGGACAACGATGGTCTTTTCCATCTTGTCCGAGACCACGTAGCCGCGACGCGTCTTGCGGTAACCGCGCTGACCGGCCTTGGCGGCGGTAGCAGTTTCCGTCACGTTCTCGTCCTTTTCACTCACTTGGCATCCTCCTCGGTCTCAGCCGTCTCAGCCGTGTCGGCCTTCTTGGCTGCAGCCTTCTTGGACTTCTTCTCTTCCTTGGCTTCCACAACCGGTGCGGCAACCTCGGCACGAATGCCCAGCTCGCGTTCACGGAGAACGGTGTAGATGCGGGCGATGTCCTTCTTTACCGCGCGCAGACGACCGTGGTTCTCCAACTGACCGGTGGCGGACTGGAAACGCAGGTTGAACAGCTCTTCCTTGGCCTTGCGCAGTTCTTCAACGAGACGCTCGTTGTCGAAACCGTCCAGCTGTGCGGGAGCCAGATCCTTGGATCCTACTGCCATTTCTATTCACCACCCTCGCGACGCACGATGCGTGCCTTCAACGGCAGCTTGTGGATTGCCAGGCGCAGGGCCTCGCGAGCTACCTCTTCATTGACACCGGAGAGTTCGAACAGAACCCGGCCCGGCTTGACGTTGGCGACCCACCACTCCGGCGAACCCTTACCGGAACCCATACGGGTTTCGGCAGGCTTCTTGGTCAGCGGACGGTCCGGGTAGATGTTGATCCAGACCTTACCGCCACGCTTGATGTGGCGGGTCATGGCGATACGAGCGGACTCGATCTGACGGTTGGTGACGTATGCCGGGCTCAGGGCCTGGATGCCGTACTCACCGAAGGAGACCTGGGTACCGCCCGTAGCAGCGCCGGAACGACCCGGGTGGTGCTGCTTACGGTGCTTTACTCGACGTGGGATAAGCATTTAAGCCTGTCCTCCTTCTGCAGCAGCAGGTGCTGCTTCAACTGCCGGTGCTTCTGCAGCAGGAGCTGCGTCAGCGGCCGGGCGGTCGTTGCGACGGCGGCGGTCACCACGGTCAGCGCCACCCGGGCGGCCCGGACGGTCGCCGGAGCGGCCGCGGGACGGGGCGGAAGCGGCCTGTGCGGCCAGTTCCTTGGCGGTGACGTCACCCTTGTAGATCCAGACCTTCACACCGATGCGACCGAAGGTGGTCTTGGCTTCGTAGAAGCCGTAGTCGATGTTCGCGCGGAGGGTGTGCAGGGGCACACGGCCTTCGCGGTAGAACTCCGAGCGGGACATTTCAGCGCCACCCAGGCGGCCCGAGCAGGCGATGCGGATGCCCTTGGCACCTGCACGCTGTGCGGACTGCATGGCCTTCTTCATCGCACGGCGGAATGCCACGCGGGAAGTCAGCTGCTCTGCGACGCCCTGGGCCACAAGCTGGGCTTCCATCTCGGGATTCTTGACCTCGAGGATGTTCAGCTGGACCTGCTTGCCGGTGAGCTTTTCGAGCTCGCCGCGGATGCGGTCTGCTTCAGCTCCACGGCGGCCGATGACGATGCCGGGACGGGCCGTGTGGATGTCCACGCGGACGCGGTCACGGGTGCGCTCGATCTCAACCTTGGCGATACCGGCACGCTCCATGCCCGTGGACATGAGCTGGCGGATGCGGATGTCTTCGCGAACGAAGTCCTTGTACCGCTGGCCGGCCTTGGTGCTGTCAGCGAACCAGTGCGATACGTGATCGGTGGTGATGCCGAGTCGGAACCCGTGCGGGTTTACTTTCTGTCCCACTTAGCGAGCCTCCTCTTTCTCCGGGGTAGCGACTACCACGGTGATGTGGCTGGTGCGCTTCTTGATCTGAAATGCACGACCCTGGGCGCGCGGCTGGAACCGCTTCATGGTCGGGCCTTCATCAACAAACGCTTCGCTGATGATGAGGTCACCTTCGTCAAACGCCACGCCGTCACGGTCCGCGAGGACCCGGGCGTTGGAGATTGCCGACTGTACTACCTTGAATACCGGCTCCGAAGCTGCCTGGGGGGCAAACTTCAGAATTGCCAGAGCCTCATTCGCTTGCAAACCACGAACAAGGTTGACGACGCGCCGGGCCTTCATAGGCGTTACGCGGATGTGGCGCGCAATTGCCTTGGCTTCCATTGCTTTCCTTCTCTCGTCTTTGACGCAGGTGCAGGCGCCTAGCGGCGCTTGCCCTTACGGTCGTCCTTGACATGGCCGCGGAATGTCCGCGTAGGAGCGAATTCGCCGAGCTTGTGCCCGACCATCGACTCAGTGACAAACACCGGAATGTGCTTGCGTCCGTCGTGTACGGCGATCGTGTGTCCGAGCATGTCGGGAATGATCATCGAACGGCGGGACCAGGTCTTGATGACGTTCTTGGTGCCCTTTTCGTTTTCCCTGGCTACCTTCACAAAGAGGTGCTGGTCGACGAAAGGACCTTTTTTCAGGCTGCGTGGCATGTGTCCAGGCTCCTATCGCTTGTTCTTGCCAGTACGACGGCGACGCACAATAAGCTTGTCGCTCTCTTTGTTGGGGCGGCGCGTGCGGCCTTCCCGCTGACCGTTGGGGTTGACGGGGTTACGTCCACCGGACGTCTTACCCTCACCACCACCGTGCGGGTGGTCAACCGGGTTCATGGCGACACCACGGACGGTCGGGCGGACGCCCTTCCACCGCATGCGGCCGGCCTTGCCCCAGTTGATGTTCGACTGCTCGGCGTTGCCGACCTCGCCGACGGTTGCGCGGCAGCGCACGTCGACGTTGCGGATTTCGCCGGAAGGCAGACGCAGCTGGGCGAAGCGGCCTTCCTTGGCAACGAGCTGAACAGAGGCACCTGCGGAGCGGGCCATCTTGGCGCCGCCGCCCGGACGCAGTTCAACCGCGTGGATAACGGTACCCACGGGGATGTTGCGCAGGGGCAGGTTGTTGCCCGGCTTGATGTCAGCGTTGGGGCCAGCCTCAACGAAGTCACCCTGGGACAGCTTGTTGGGGGCGATGATGTAACGCTTGGTGCCATCAACGTAGTGCAGGAGCGCGATGCGGGCCGTACGGTTCGGATCGTACTCAATTTCTGCAACGCGGGCGTCAACGCCGTCCTTGTCGTGGCGACGGAAGTCGATCAGACGGTACTGGCGCTTGTGTCCGCCACCCTTGTGACGGGTGGTGATCTTACCGGTGTTGTTACGGCCGCCCTTTTTGGGCAGCGGACGTACCAACGACTTTTCCGGCGTCGACCGCGTGATTTCGATGAAGTCCGCTACGCTCGAGCCACGACGGCCCGGGGTAGTCGGCTTGTACTTACGGATTCCCATAATTTATTTCCTCGTTAAAGTGGTCTCCGCTACGCGAGCGGACCGCCGAAGATGTCGATGGTGCCTTCTTTGAGGGTGACAATCGCACGCTTGGTGTTCTTGCGGGTACCCCATCCGAATTTGGTGCGCTTGCGCTTACCGGCACGGTTGATGGTGTTGATCGATTCGACCTTGACGGAGAAGATTTTCTCCACGGCCAGCTTGATCTCGGTCTTGTTCGAACGGGGGTCCACCAGGAAGGTGTACTTGCCCTCATCGATCAGGCCGTAGCTCTTTTCGGACACGACGGGTGCAAGCACGACGTCGCGGGGATCCTTGATGGTGGCTGCACTCACTTGGCATCCTCCTCGTTCTTAGCTGCCTTGGCGGCAACGAATGCGTCGTAGGCAGCCTTGGTGAAGACAACGTCATCAGACACGAGAACGTCGTAGGTGTTCAGCTGGTCTGCGTACAGAACGTGAACGCCGGCGAGGTTGCGCACAGACAGTGCAGCAACATCGTTGTCACGCTCGATGACGACCAGCAGGTTCTTGCGGTCGGAAACGCCACGCAGGGTTGCCAGTGCAGTCTTGGCGGAGGGCTTGGTGCCTTCAACCAGGTCGGCGACAACGTGGATGCGTCCGTTGCGGGCCCGGTCAGAGAGTGCGCCGCGCAGTGCAGCAGCAATCATCTTCTTGGGGGTGCGCTGGCTGTAGTCACGCGGGGTGGGACCGTGGACAACGCCACCGCCGGTCATGTGCGGAGCACGGATTGAACCCTGGCGGGCGCGGCCGGTGCCCTTCTGCTTGAACGGCTTGCGTCCTGCACCGGAAACTTCAGCGCGGGTCTTGGTCTTGTGGGTACCCTGGCGAGCAGCAGCGAGCTGTGCAACGACGACCTGGTGCAGCAGCGGCACGTTGGTCTGGACGTCGAAGATCTCTGCAGGCAGGTCAACCTGGACAGTGTTAGCCATTGGACTAGGCTCCCTTCACGGCGGTGCGTACGAGTACGACCTGGCCGCGGGCACCGGGAACGGCACCCTTGATAAGGAGCAGCGACTTCTCGACGTCAACCGCGTGGACCGTGAGGTTCAGCGTGGTGTGACGGACGGCGCCCATGCGGCCGGCCATTTTCATGCCCTTGAAGACGCGGCTCGGGGTGGATGCGCCACCGATTGAACCGGGCTTACGGTGGTTCTTGTGGGCACCGTGGGAAGCTCCAACGCCGTGGAAGCCGTGACGCTTCATTACACCGGCGAAGCCCTTACCCTTGGTGGTGCCGATGACGTCGATCTTCTGTCCGGCTTCGAAGACCTCTACGGAGAGCTCCTGGCCCAGCTCGTACTCGGCAGCATCTGCGGTACGGAGTTCGACGACGTGGCGGCGAGGCGTAACGCCTGCCTTTTCAAAGTGACCAGCCAGCGGCTTGGTGACCTTGCGGGGATCGATCTGGCCGTAGCCGATCTGAACGGCGACATAGCCATCAGCTTCTGCGTTGCGCAGCTGGGTGATGACGTTCGAATCTGCCTGGACCACAGTGACGGGGATGAGCTTGTTGTTCTCGTCCCAGACCTGGGTCATGCCGAGCTTCGTGCCCAGCAGGCCCTTTACGTTACGGGTTGCGGTCATAGTTTCTCAGCACCTCCCTACAGCTTGATTTCGATGTTCACGTCTGCCGGCAGGTCGAGACGCATGAGCGAGTCAACAGCCTTCGGCGTGGGATCGATGATGTCGATAAGACGCTTGTGCGTGCGCATTTCGAAGTGCTCGCGGCTGTCCTTGTACTTGTGCGGAGAGCGGATCACGCAGTAAACGTTCTTCTCCGTGGGCAGCGGCACGGGGCCGACTACCGTTGCGCCTGCGCGCGTGACCGTCTCAACGATCTTCCGTGCTGAAACGTCAATGACCTCGTGGTCGTATGACTTCAGCCGGATGCGGATTTTTTGTCCCGCCATGTCGCCTGACTCTCTTTCAGTCTGTGCTTCCCCTGGTTAGGGCTGCCCTGTTCACTTACTCGTTGTATGGCTGCCGAAGCAATTGAGGTCGTAACCACCATCCGCCGCACAAACTGAATCCGGAAAATCCGGGTTCCTCACCTTGCCGGCGCAACCGACCCCCGCGGTCGGGCGTGTCGCGCTTGGCACGCGTACAAATCCGCTATTCCAGGGGAGTGGGTTATGTTTGGTCTTCAACTTGGACCCTGGCACCCGGCATTATCCGGATCGGGACGCGAAGAAGCGCTTGAACAACTCATCTAGTATGCCGGAAATCGGCGCCAGATGCGAATCGGGCCCGCCGGGCGCGCTGTGAGGCCATTGCCCACGGTTGCTTCCGAATGGATGATAGGGGCATGACCCTGGAAAGCACAGAATCGGCGACGGAACTGGCCAGCCGAATGCCGCCGTCGTTCACGCTTGGAGTGGCCGCGGCCGCCTTCCAGATTGAGGGAGCATTGTCCGACGGCGGGCGTGGCCCCTCCGGCTGGGACGCCTTCGCCGAAAAGCCGGGAGCCATTATGGACGGGCACTCCCCCGCCGTTGCCTGCGACCACTACAACAGGCTTCCGGAGGACATCGCCCTGCTGCAGGACCTGGGGGTTGATTCCTACCGTTTCTCCCTCTCCTGGCCGAGGATCCAGCCCGAAGGCCGCGGCGGCTTCAACAGGGAGGGCCTTGAGTTCTACGACCGGCTGATCGATCAACTGCTTGCCGCCGGCATCTCACCCATGGCAACCCTCTATCACTGGGATACACCGCTGCCTTTGGAGCATCGCGGCGGCTGGATGAACAGGGAGACGGCGGAGCGGTTCGGCGAGTATGCCGGTGCGGCGGGTGAACGTTTCGGTGACAGGGTGGCGCAGTGGGTGACCTTGAATGAGCCCGTCTCCGTCACCCTGAACGGCTACGCCCTGGGAGTGCACGCTCCTGGCCGGGCCCTGATGTTCGACGCCCTCCCCTCCATCCACCACCAGCTTCTGGCACACGGCCTGGGCGCGCAGGCGCTTCGGGCAGCCGGCGTTGCCGGCGGAATCGGCGTCACCAACCTGCACGCCCCGGTCCGTCCCGCGTCCCGCAAGATCGGCGACACGCTGGTGGCCCACCTCTATGACCTGCTGATGAACAGGGTTTATGCAGACCCAGTCCTGCTGGGCCGCTACCCGGCACTCCCCCTCTATGCCAGGCCATGGTTGCGCTCCCTCGGAAAGATTTCCGACGCGGACCTGCGCACCATTCACCAGCCGCTGGACTTCTACGGCCTCAACTACTACTTCCCCGTGAAGGTTGCCTTGGGCCCGGGAGCGGCGTCGATTCCGGCGGATGTACACAAAGCGGTGGCACGGCTTCCGTTCCATGAGGTGGGTTACCCCGAATACAGCAGCACCGGCTTCGGGTGGCCGGTGGCCCCCGGCCATCTGGGCATCCTGCTGAAGGAACTTCACGACCGCTACGGGGACGCCCTTCCGCCGGTGTACATCACCGAGGGCGGAGCCAGCTTCCCGGAGCCCGAGACCGTTTCCGGAACACTTCAGGACGACGACCGGGTGCAGTATTTGGCAGCACACCTGCGGTCGGCGCTGGAAGCAACGGCTCCCGGCGGAATCGCCGCAGGGGTAGACCTGCGTGGATACTACGTCTGGACCCTGATGGACAACTTCGAATGGGCGGCCGGATATTCGCAGCGCTTCGGCCTGGTCCACGTGGATTTTTCGACACAGGCGCGGACACCCAAGGAGTCCTTCTACTGGTACCAGGCGCTGAGCCGGGCGCGGAAATCCAGGGAACCCTAGGCTACTGGTCCTTGTTTGCCCGGTTGATCCGCTTGGCGCGGTCAATCTCGTGGCGGAAGTACCGCTTTGCCCAGAACACACCTGCCACGACGGCAACGATGATGATCAGGAAAATGAGCCAGCTCATGGTGATCTCCTTTCGGTCCAGCAAGATTATCAGGCACGGGTTAACCAAAAAGAACAGCCCCGCTGCATCAGCAGCGGGGCTGTTCTTTAGTTCAACAAGAATTACTTGATGATCTTGGTAACACGTCCTGAACCAACAGTGCGGCCGCCTTCGCGGATTGCGAAGCCGAGGCCCTCTTCCATAGCGATCGGCTGGATGAGCGCAACGGTCATCTCAGTGTTGTCGCCGGGCATAACCATTTCCGTGCCCTCGGGCAGGGTGATAACGCCGGTAACGTCCGTCGTACGGAAGTAGAACTGCGGGCGGTAGTTGGAGTAGAACGGGTTGTGACGTCCGCCTTCGTCCTTGGAGAGGATGTAGACGTTGGCCTCGAAGTCGGTGTGCGGGGTGATGGAACCCGGCTTGACGACAACCTGGCCACGCTCGACATCGTCGCGCTTCAGACCACGGAGCAGGAGGCCACAGTTCTCGCCGGCCCATGCTTCGTCGAGCTGCTTGTGGAACATCTCGATACCGGTAACCGTGGTCTTCTGGACCGGGCGGATACCAACGATCTCGACCTCGGAGTTGATGGCGAGGGTGCCACGCTCGGCGCGGCCCGTAACAACGGTGCCACGGCCGGTGATGGTGAAGACGTCCTCGATCGGCATCAGGAACGGCTTGTCGCGGTCACGTACGGGGTCCGGAACGGACTCGTCGACTGCGGCCATCAGGTCCTCAACGGACTTGACCCACTCGGGGTCGCCTTCCAGAGCCTTGAGGCCGGAAACGCGAACGACGGGTGCTTCGTCGCCATCGAAGCCCTGCGAGCTCAGGAGCTCACGAACTTCCATTTCAACGAGGTCCAGCAGTTCCTCATCGTCAACCATGTCAGCCTTGTTCAGCGCGACCAGCAGGTAGGGAACACCAACCTGGCGGGCGAGCAGAACGTGCTCGCGGGTCTGTGCCATCGGGCCGTCAGTGGCGGCAACCACGAGGATCGCGCCGTCCATCTGGGCAGCACCGGTGATCATGTTCTTGATGTAGTCAGCGTGACCCGGGGCGTCTACGTGTGCGTAGTGGCGCTTTTCGGTCTGGTACTCCACGTGGGAGATGTTGATGGTAATGCCACGCTGACGCTCTTCGGGAGCAGAGTCGATCGACGCGAAGTCGCGCTTCTCGTTGAGATCCGGGTACTTGTCGTACAGCACCTTGGAAATGGCGGCCGTCAACGTCGTCTTACCGTGGTCAACGTGACCAATGGTGCCGATGTTAACGTGCGGCTTAGTCCGCTCGAACTTTGCCTTTGCCACAGGTTCCTCCTAGAACGTTTTCAAATGACTTACCTTTCAGCCGCGCTTGTCGCGGCAGAAACTCAGGCAAGTCTACTTGGGGGCTTTGGATTGGTGAAATTGCAGATTCAGGAACTAATACTAGTGCCTTGAGCCTGTTCGTGCAGATGCCCGGATCCGGCCCGACCGGATGGTTCCGGCCGGTCCGGCCATCTGCACCGGCTGCGCTTTCCGATACCGGCAGGCGCACCCGAGGTTTGTCGCTGCGAAAGTCCTGAGACTATTCGCCGCGGGTCTTCTGGATGATCTCGTCGGCAACTGCCTTCGGGACCTCGGCGTAGCTGTTGAAGGTCATGGAGTACACAGCACGGCCCTGGGTCTTCGAGCGCAGGTCACCGATGTAGCCGAACATGCCGGACAGCGGAACGTGCGCACGGATGACCTTGACGCCCTGTGCATCTTCCATGGACTGCATCTGGCCACGGCGGGAGTTGAGGTCACCGATAACTTCACCCATGTATTCCTCAGGGGTGCGGACCTCGACATCCATCAGCGGTTCAAGCAGGACAGGGTTCGCCTTGCGTGCAGCTTCCTTGAAAGCCATACGGCCGGCGATCTTGAACGCCATTTCCGAGGAGTCGACATCGTGGTACGCGCCGTCAACCAGCGTGGCCTTGATGCCGACAACCGGGTAACCGGCCAGGACGCCGTCGTTCAGCGCATCCTGGATACCGGCGTCCACGGACGGGATGTACTCGCGGGGAACGCGGCCACCAGTGACCTTGTTCTCGAACTCGTACAGCTCGCCTTCGGCTGTGTCCAGCGGCTCGATCGCGATCTGGATCTTTGCGAACTGGCCTGAACCACCGGTCTGCTTCTTGTGCGTGTAGTCGTGACGCTCCACAGCACGCTTGATGGTCTCGCGGTAGGCGACCTGCGGCTTGCCAACGTTGGCCTCGACCTTGAACTCACGGCGCATGCGGTCCACCAGGATGTCCAGGTGGAGCTCGCCCATGCCGGCGATGATGGTCTGGCCGGTGTCTTCGTTGAGGGACACCTGGAAGGTGGGGTCCTCAGCGGAGAGCTTCTGGATGGCCGTGGAGAGCTTCTCCTGGTCACCCTTGGTGTTGGGTTCGATGGCAACCGAGATCACGGGCTCCGGGAAGCTCATGGACTCGAGGACAATCTGGTTGGCAGCGTCGCACAGGGTGTCACCCGTGGTGGTGTCCTTCAGACCGATGGCTGCGTAGATGTGGCCGGCGGTAGCGCCCTCAACGGGCATTTCCTTGTTGGCGTGCATCTGGAAGAGCTTGCCGATGCGCTCCTTCTTTCCCTTGGTGGAGTTGACCACCTGTGCGCCTGCCTCCACATGACCTGAGTACACGCGGATGAAGGTGAGCTGGCCGAAGAAGGGGTGCGCAGCAATCTTGAAGGCCAGTGCTGAGAAGGGCTCTTCAGCGGAAGGCTTGCGGGTGAGCTCCTTCTCTTCGTCGCGAGGATCGTGGCCGACCATCGGGGGGACGTCGAGCGGGTTCGGCAGGTAGTCGACAACTGCATCGAGCATCGGCTGAACGCCACGGTTCTTGAAGGCGGAACCGCAGAAGATCGGGTACAGCTCAGAGTTGATGGTCATCTTGCGGATGCCGGCCTTGAGCTCATCGATCGAGATCTCTTCACCCTCGAGGTACTTCTCCATGAGTTCCTCGGAGGACTCGGCGACGGTCTCAACGAGGTTCGCGCGGTACTCCTCGGCCTTTTCCTGGAGGTCAGCCGGGATCTCGCGGATCTCGTACTTCGCACCCATGGTCACGTCGCCCTTGGCGTCGCCGGGCCATACCAGCGCGCGCATGTAGAGCAGGTCGACGACGCCGATGAAGTCGTTCTCGGCACCGATCGGCAGCTGCATGACCAGCGGCTTAGCGCCGAGGCGGCTGATGATCGTATCTACGGTGAAGTAGAAGTCAGCACCGAGCTTGTCCATCTTGTTGACGAAGCAGATGCGGGGAACGTTGTACTTGTCAGCCTGGCGCCAAACGGTTTCGGACTGCGGTTCAACGCCTTCCTTGCCATCGAAGACTGCAACGGCACCGTCGAGGACGCGCAGGGAGCGCTCCACCTCGACGGTGAAGTCAACGTGGCCAGGGGTGTCGATGATGTTGATCTGGTTGTTTTCCCAGAAGCAGGTCACGGCGGCAGACGTGATGGTGATGCCGCGTTCCTTTTCCTGTTCCATCCAGTCGGTGGTCGAAGCGCCGTCGTGCGTTTCGCCGATCTTGTGGTTCACACCCGTGTAGAACAGGATGCGCTCGGTTGTGGTGGTCTTGCCGGCATCAATGTGGGCCATGATGCCGATGTTGCGGACCTTACTAAGGTCGGTAAGCACGTCCTGTGCCACGGGGTCTCCTTTTGGGATGGACTACGCGTTCGCCGCCGGCTCTTTAGAGCCGGCGGCGTCCGGGGAGTATTACCAGCGGTAGTGTGCGAAGGCCTTGTTGGACTCGGCCATCTTGTGGGTGTCTTCGCGACGCTTCACAGCGGCACCGAGACCGTTGGAGGCATCCAGGATTTCGTTCTGGAGGCGCTCGGTCATCGTCTTCTCGCGGCGGGCCTTGGAGTAGCCAACCAGCCACCGCAGGGCGAGAGCGGTGGAGCGGCCCGGCTTGACTTCAACCGGAACCTGGTAAGTGGCGCCACCGACACGGCGGGAGCGGACCTCAAGGGAAGGCTTGACGTTGTCCATGGCCTTCTTCAGTGCAGCTACGGGATCGCCGCCGGACTTGGCGCGTGCGCCTTCGAGTGCACCGTAAACGATGCGCTCTGCCGTGGACTTCTTGCCGTCAACGAGCACCTTGTTGATGAGCTGGGTTACCAGCGGGGAACCGTAGACCGGATCCGAAACGAGCGGCCGCTTGGGGGCCGGACCCTTGCGAGGCATATTACTTCTTCTCCATCTTTGCGCCGTAGCGGCTGCGTGCCTGCTTACGGTTCTTCACACCCTGGGTATCGAGGGCGCCACGGACGATCTTGTAGCGAACACCCGGGAGGTCCTTCACACGGCCACCGCGGACGAGCACAATGGAGTGCTCCTGCAGGTTGTGGCCAACACCGGGGATGTAGGCGGTAACTTCAATGCCGCCGTTGAGGCGCACACGAGCCACCTTACGCAGAGCCGAGTTCGGCTTCTTCGGGGTGGTGGTGTAAACGCGGGTGCAAACACCGCGGCGCATGGGGCTGCCCTTAAGCGCGGGAGCCTTGGTCTTTGAGACCTTAGGCGTGCGGCCCTTACGGACCAGCTGGTTAATCGTAGGCACTCTCGTGTTCTCCGTTTTATCCGGAGTGGCCGCTTCCGGTCACTCTCTTGTTGCGTTGCCCCGCCGCCCGGGCCTTGAAGAAGATCTCCACGGCGGCGAAGGCGAAGCCTTAATAGTCGGATCGCATTCCTTGGCTGCGGCTCGCGCGCACAGTTCCCTAGGCATGCAAAAATGTGGCATACGTTGCACAAGAACCCTGCAAACCGGAAACGTCGCTCTGGTCCAGCTTCACAGCTGATACCGGCGCACTCATCCACTGCCACAATAACAATTGGTAACAAGTCTAGCATGGACGGCTCCCATGCCTTAATTAGCCGCCCCACTCCCCTAACTAGGCAGCAGGAGATGTCGCTTTGAGCCCTCAAACCGACATCTGCTGCTACCTAGTTGGGTTAAAAAGGCGAGCCCCGCCTCCCAGCGCCGAAGCACTGCAGAGACGGGGCCCGTTCACGAACTTCTAGCGGAAGTCGTTGCCCAGGTCGTAGTCGTCCAGCGGGATGGCGTGGAACTCAGGAGCTCCGTCGCCGCCCAGGGTGTCGTACGAGAAGTCACTGAACGCGCTCGGGCCGGTGAACAGGTTGGCCTTTGCTTCTTCAGTGGGCTCGACGGTGACCTCGGTGTAGCGCGGGAGGCCCGTGCCGGCCGGGATCAGCTTACCGATGATCACGTTCTCCTTCAGGCCCAGCAGCGGGTCGCTCTTGCCTTCCATGGCCGCCTGCGTCAGGACGCGGGTGGTCTCCTGGAAGGAAGCTGCGGACAACCAGGATTCGGTGGCCAGCGACGCCTTGGTGATGCCCATGAGTTCAGGACGTCCGGATGCCGGAGTCTTGCCCTCGGACACAACGCGGCGGTTGGCGTCCTCGAAGCGGCTGCGCTCGGCGAGCTCACCGGGCAGCAGGTCCGATTCGCCGGACTCGATGACCGTGACGCGGCGCAGCATCTGGCGGACGATAACCTCGACGTGCTTGTCGTGGATACCGATGCCCTGGCTGCGGTACACGCCCTGGACCTCGTCCACCAGGAACTTCTGTGCCGCACGCGGACCCATGATGCGCAGGACCTGCTTGGGATCCACCGGTCCGTTGATCAGCTTCTGGCCGACGGTGACGTGGTCGCCATCCTCGATCAGCAGGCGTGAACGGCGCAGGACCGGGTAGGCGATCTCTTCGCTTCCGTCATCCGGGGTGATGACCAGGCGCATCTGGCGCTCGGACTCTTCAATGGTGATGCGGCCGGCTGCTTCGGCAATCGGTGCAACACCCTTCGGAGTACGGGCTTCGAAGAGCTCCTGGATACGGGGCAGACCCTGGGTGATGTCGTCGCCACCGCTGGCGGAGACTGCACCACCGGTGTGGAACGTACGCATGGTCAGCTGGGTACCCGGCTCACCGATGGACTGTGCGGCGATAATGCCCACGGCCTCGCCGATGTCCACGGTCTTGCCGGTGGCCAGCGAACGGCCGTAGCACAGGGCGCAGGTGCCAACGCTGGACTCACAGGTGAGTACGGAGCGGACCTTGACCTCGGTGATACCTGCCTTGAAGAGCTCGGCAATGACCACGTCGCCGCAGTCGGTGCCGGCAGCCGCGAGGACGTTGCCCTCAGAGTCCACGACGTCGACGGCGAGGGTACGTGCGTAAGCACTGTTCTCGACGTTCTCGTCCAGGACCAGCTCACCGTTGGAGTCGGCGACGGCGATCGGCGTGACCAGGCCGCGCTCGGTGCCGCAGTCCTCTTCCCGGACGATGACGTCCTGGGACACGTCCACCAGGCGACGAGTCAGGTAACCGGAGTTTGCGGTACGGAGAGCGGTGTCAGCCAGACCCTTACGGGCACCGTGCGTGGCGATGAAGTATTCCAGCACCGACAGGCCCTCACGGTAGGAGGACTTGATGGGACGCGGGATAATCTCACCCTTCGGGTTGGCCACCAGGCCACGGATACCCGCGATCTGGCGGACCTGCATCCAGTTACCACGTGCACCGGAGGACACCATGCGGTTGATGGTGTTCATCGGTGACAGGCTCTCGCGCATCACGGAGGCAATCTCGTTGGTTGCCTTGTTCCAGATCTCGATCAGTTCCTGGCGACGCTCGTCGTCGTCGATCAGGCCCTTGTCGTACTGGCCCTGGATCTTGGCAGCCCGCTCCTCGTACCCGGCAAGGATTTCAGGCTTGGCGGCCGGAACCTCGATGTCGGAGATGGCGACGGTGACGCCTGAACGGGTGGCCCAGTAGAAACCGGCGTCCTTCAGGTTGTCCAGCGTTGCCGCGGTAACAACCTTCGGGTAGCGCTCCGCGAGGTCGTTGACGATGCGGGACAGTTCGCCCTTGTCGGCAACAGCCTCAACCCACGGGTAGTCCTCGGGCAGGGTCTCGTTGAAGAGCACCTGGCCCAGGGAGGTCTGGACGAGCGCGGGCTGACCCGGCTCCCAGCCTTCCGGAGCTTCCCAGCCGGCGTAGGGCACGAAGCCTTCGAGACGGATCTTGACCTGCGAGTTCAGGTGCAGCTCGCGGGCGTCGAACGCCATGATGGCCTCGGCAACCGAGCCGAACACGCGGCCTTCGCCGGCTGAACCCTTGCGCTTGGTGGTCAGGTGGTAGAGGCCGATGATCATATCCTGCGAGGGCAGGGTGACCGGGCGTCCGTCAGACGGCTTCAGGATATTGTTCGAGGACAGCATCAGGATGCGGGCCTCAGCCTGGGCTTCGGGGCTCAGCGGCAGGTGCACTGCCATCTGGTCGCCGTCGAAGTCGGCGTTGAAGGCGCCACACACCAGCGGGTGCAGCTGGATTGCCTTACCTTCAACAAGCTGCGGCTCGAACGCCTGGATGCCGAGGCGGTGCAGGGTAGGTGCACGGTTGAGCAGCACCGGGTGTTCGGTGATGATCTCTTCCAATACGTCCCAGACCTGCGGGCGGTAACGCTCCACCATCCGCTTGGCCGACTTGATGTTCTGGGCGTGGTTGAGGTCAACCAGGCGCTTCATCACGAACGGCTTGAAGAGCTCCAGCGCCATCTGCTTGGGCAGGCCGCACTGGTGCAGCTTCAGCTGCGGGCCGACGACGATGACCGAACGGCCGGAGTAGTCGACGCGCTTGCCGAGGAGGTTCTGCCGGAAACGGCCCTGCTTGCCCTTGAGCATGTCGCTCAGGGACTTCAGCGGACGGTTGCCCGGCCCGGTGACCGGGCGGCCGCGGCGGCCGTTGTCGAAGAGGCTGTCAACAGCTTCCTGAAGCATGCGCTTCTCGTTGTTGACGATGATCTCCGGAGCACCGAGGTCAAGCAGGCGCTTGAGTCGGTTGTTGCGGTTGATCACGCGCCGGTACAGGTCGTTAAGGTCGGAGGTCGCGAAGCGGCCACCGTCCAGCTGGACCATGGGGCGCAGTTCCGGCGGGATCACCGGGACGGCGTCGAGGACCATGCCAAGCGGGCTGTTGTTGGTGGTCAGGAACGCGTTGACCACCTTGAGGCGCTTGAGGGCACGGGTCTTGCGCTGGCCCTTGCCGTTGGCGATGACGTCGCGCAGCAGGTCGGACTCGGCCTGCATGTCGAAGCTCTCGAGGCGCTTCTTGATGGCTTCGGCACCCATGGAGCCTTCGAAGTACATGCCGTAGCGGTCGCGCAGTTCGCGGTACAGGCCTTCGTCACCTTCGAGGTCTGCGACCTTCAGGTTCTTGAAGCGGTCCCAGACCTGCTCGAGGCGCTCGATGTCGGCGTCGGCGCGCTTACGCACGTTGGCCATCTGGCGGTCGGCGGAGTCGCGGGCCTTCTTCTTGTCCGCAGCCTTCGCACCTTCACCCTCAAGGCGGGCAATTTCGCCTTCAAGGTCGCGGGCGATCGCCGCGATGTCCGAGTCGCGGTTGTCGATCAGCTGCTTCTTCTCGATGTCATGCTCAACCTGCAGGTTGGGCAGTTCCTCGTGGCGGGCGGCCTCGTCAACGCTGGTGATCATGTAGGCAGCGAAGTAGATGACCTTTTCGAGGTCCTTCGGTGCCAGGTCAAGGAGGTAGCCCAGGCGGGAGGGAACGCCCTTGAAGTACCAGATGTGGGTAACGGGAGCGGCCAGCTCGATGTGGCCCATGCGCTCACGGCGGACCTTTGCACGGGTGACTTCAACGCCACACCGCTCACAGATGATTCCCTTGAAGCGCACGCGCTTGTACTTGCCGCAGTAGCATTCCCAGTCCCGGGACGGACCGAAGATCTTCTCGCAGAAGAGTCCGTCCTTCTCGGGCTTGAGCGTGCGGTAGTTGATGGTTTCCGGCTTCTTAACCTCGCCGTACGACCAGCCGCGGATGTCTTCCGCGGTGGCGAGGCCGATCTGCATGAGGCCGAAGGAGGATTCGCTGGACATATGGTCCCTGTTCTCTCTTGTTCTCTAAACTCTGAAGTCTTTGGGTGCGGGATGAGGGAGGTGATGTACGACGGCGGGCGGTCGCCCGCCGTCGTATCCCTTAGACCTCTTCTACGGAACTGGGCTCTGCACGGGACAGATCGATACCCAGTTCCTCCGCAGCCGTGAAGACTGCGTCATCAGAGTCACGCATCTCAATTGTGGTTCCGTCCGTGGAAAGGACTTCCACGTTCAGGCACAGCGACTGCATTTCCTTGATCAGGACCTTGAAGGACTCGGGAACGCCGGGCTCCGGGATGTTCTCGCCCTTGACGATGGCTTCATAGACCTTCACGCGGCCGTGGATGTCGTCGGACTTGATCGTGAGGAGTTCCTGAAGCGTGTAGGCGGCGCCGTAAGCTTCGAGCGCCCACACTTCCATCTCACCGAAGCGCTGGCCACCGAACTGTGCCTTACCACCCAGCGGCTGCTGCGTGATCATGGAGTACGGGCCGGTGGACCGGGCGTGGATCTTGTCGTCCACCAGGTGGTGGAGCTTCAGGATGTACATGTAGCCGACCGAGATCGGATCCGGGAACGGCTCGCCGGAGCGGCCGTCGAACAGGCGGGTCTTGCCGGAGGAGTTGATCAGGCGTTCGCCGTCACGCGTCGGGTTGGTGGAGTCCAGCAGGCCCGTGATTTCCTCTTCCCGGGCACCGTCGAACACCGGCGTTGCAACAGTGGTCTGGCCACTTTCGCGCGGCAGGTTCGGCAGCTGCTTGACCCACTCGGGCTCGCCTTCGATCTTCCAACCGGTCTTGGCAACCCAGCCGAGGTGCGTTTCGAGCACCTGGCCCACGTTCATACGGCCCGGGACACCCAGCGGGTTCAGGACGATATCAACGGGGGTGCCGTCGGCAAGGAAGGGCATGTCCTCAACGGGGAGGATCTTGGAGATAACACCCTTGTTGCCGTGGCGGCCGGCGAGCTTGTCACCGTCGGTGATCTTGCGCTTGGCAGCCACGTAGACGCGGACCAGCTGGTTGACCCCCGGGGGCAGCTCGTCGTCGTTGTCGCGGTCGAAGACGCGCACGCCGATGACGGTACCGGACTCGCCGTGGGGCACCTTCAGGGAGGTGTCACGCACTTCGCGGGACTTCTCACCGAAGATGGCGCGCAGCAGGCGCTCTTCCGGGGTCAGCTCGGTTTCACCCTTCGGGGTGACCTTTCCGACCAGGATGTCCCCTGCTTCAACCTCGGCACCGATGTGGATGATGCCGCGCTCGTCCAGGCCCGCCAGGACTTCCTCGGACACATTGGGGATGTCACGGGTGATTTCCTCGGCACCAAGCTTGGTGTCGCGGGCATCGATCTCGTGCTCCTCGATGTGGATGGAGGACAGGACGTCCTCGGCAACGATGCGCTGCGAGAGGATGATGGCGTCCTCGAAGTTGTGGCCTTCCCATGACATGAATGCCACGAGCAGGTTCTTACCGAGGGCGAGCTCGCCCTGGTCCGTTGCCGGGCCGTCGGCGATAATGCCGCCAACTTCCAGGCGCTGGCCTTCGTTCACCAGGACGCGGTGGTTGTAGCAGTTGCCCTGGTTGGAGCGGGCGAACTTGTTGATGCGGTAGTTGGTCTCGGTGCCGTCGTCGTTGAGCATGATGACGAGCTCGGCGGAAACCTCGGTGACCACACCGGCCTTCTTCGCGATGACGACGTCACCGGCGTCCACGGCAGCGGCGCGCTCCATGCCGGTGCCCACGAACGGGGCCTCGGAACGGACCAGCGGCACGGCCTGGCGCTGCATGTTGGCACCCATGAGTGCGCGGTTTGCATCGTCGTGCTCGAGGAACGGGATCAGGGCGGTTGCCACGGACACCATCTGGCGCGGGGAAACGTCCATGAACTCAACGTCCTCGGCGGGAACCAGGACAGGCTCGCCTCCACCACCGCGGGCACGGACCAGGACGGTGTCTTCGGCGAACTTGTTGTTCTCGTCCAGCGGGGCGTTGGCCTGGGCGATCAGCACCTCGGCCTCGTCGTCGGCCGTCAGGTACTGGACGTCGTCGGACACGACGCCGTCCTTGACCTTGCGGTACGGGGTCTCGATGAAGCCGAACGGGTTGATGCGTCCGTAGGATGCCAGCGAACCGATCAGACCAATGTTCGGGCCTTCAGGGGTTTCGATGGGGCACATACGTCCGTAGTGGGACGGGTGCACGTCACGGACTTCCATGCCGGCGCGGTCACGGGAAAGACCACCCGGGCCAAGGGCCGACAGGCGGCGCTTGTGGGTCAGGCCCGAGAGCGGGTTGTTCTGGTCCATGAACTGCGACAGCTGGGAGGTTCCGAAGAACTCCTTGATGGCAGCGACCACGGGGCGGATGTTGATCAGGGTCTGCGGCGTGATGGCCTCGACGTCCTGGGTGGTCATACGCTCGCGGACAACGCGCTCCATGCGGGACAGGCCGGTGCGGACCTGGTTCTCGATGAGCTCGCCAACGGCGCGGATGCGGCGGTTGCCGAAGTGGTCGATGTCGTCGATCTCGACGCGCAGGTCCACTTCCTGGCCGTCACGGACGCCCTTGATGGTCTTCTCGCCGGCGTGCAGCGCGACGAGGAACTTGATCATGGCCACGATGTCTTCAACGTGCAGGACCGAGGCTTCCTTGTCACCAAGGGAGCGGTCAATGCCGAGCTTGCGGTTGATCTTGTAGCGGCCAACCTTGGCCAGATCGTAGCGCTTGGAGTTGAAGTACAGGTTGTCCAGCAGGGACTGGGCAGCCTCAACGGTGGGCGGCTCGCCCGGGCGCAGCTTGCGGTAGATGTCCAGCAGCGCGTCTTCGCGGGTTTCGGTGGCGTCCTTCTCCAGCGTTGCACGCATGGAGTCGTACTGGCCGAACTCTTCGAGGATCTGGCCTTCGGTCCAGCCGAGGGCCTTCAGCAGGACGGTGACCGACTGCTTGCGCTTGCGGTCGAGGCGGACGCCAACCTGGTCGCGCTTGTCGATTTCGAGCTCAAACCAGGCGCCGCGGGACGGGATGATCTTCGCGGTGAAGATGTCCTTGTCGCTGGTCTTGTCGGCGGCGCGCTCGAAGTAGGCGCCCGGGGAACGGACCAGCTGGGAGACAACAACACGCTCGGTGCCGTTGACCACGAAGGTGCCCTTCTCGGTCATCAGCGGGAAGTCGCCCATGAACACGGTCTGCTGCTTGATTTCGCCCGTGTTGTTGTTCATGAACTCGGCCTTGACGTACAGCGGAGCGGAGTACGTAGCGTCCCGGTCCTTGCACTCGGCCATGGTGTACTTGGGATCGGCGAACTCCGGATCGGAGAAGCTCAGGGACATGGTGCCCTGGAAGTCCTCGATCGGGGAGATCTCTTCGAAGATGTCCGACAGGCCGGACGTGGTGGCGACGCTGAGATCGTTTTCTTCCACAGCCTTCGCTACCCGGGCCTGCCAGCGCTCATTTCCGACCAGCCAGTCGAAGCTGTCCGTCTGGAGGGCAAGCAGATTCGGAACGTCAAGAGGTTCGTGAATCTTTGCGAATGAGAGCCGGCGAGTGGCACCATCAGTGCTGTCGGCGGTGTTAGCGGTTTCGTTATTAGAGGTGCTCGAGGCGACCAAGAGGGATCCTTCCACAGACCTTCAGGCGTTTTCAGATCTCCCCCGCTGTGCACCCTGCGGAATGACTCCGCAGCGCTACCATCCGGTTCCGCTATATGACCCGGGGCCCGTACCGGCTATGCTGTGACGTTGTCACGGCACGTTGATTGCCAGCTGCCAGGCGAAGCCCACCGCTATATGAAGGCTGAAGGTAAACAGGGAAGACGCAAATATCTACGATACGGCAAAACAACCTACGTGTCTACCCCATGTCCGGCCGGATTGCAAGCACCGGTTTTTCCTGGGCTACAGCCTCAGGGCGACGCCTTACCGCTGTGCAGGTCCCGGCGTTGGTGAACACGGCGTCCCGGACTGCATCCCTGGACTCCTCGGCAGGATGCGCGCCGGCTTCCGCCGCCGAGCGGTTGATTGCCAGCTGATTGCTGCACCGCCGGTGGAGGGTAAGTATCCGGAGCCGGATTGGACATCGTAATCCTCACGGAGCTTATCCAGCCATTCCCTTCGCCGGCTTTCCGTCTCCCTGCACAACTGTCCACCGCCCCACCCTACGTAAGCCGCCGCCGTCGCGCCTTCCCGGATGATGGGGACCTCTCCCCTTGATCTTCCCCGGAATGCTCAAGGCAGCCCGTGCGTTTGAATAGTTAGGTGACCAGGGTCACGATAGCCTTGGTGGCTTACATCGGATCAGAGCGGAAGAGATAACCATGGGCAACTCTCCAGGCAACAGCGACGTTGTCATCCTTGCGGGCGCGCGGACTCCTACCGGGCGCATCAATGGCCAGCTGGCCAGCTTCACGGCGGTGGACCTTGGCGCACATGCCATCAAGGCCGCGCTGGCCGCCAGCGGCGTCGATGCTGCCGATGTTGAGGCAGTGATTATGGGCCAGGTCCTGCAGGCCGGGGCTGGCCAGAATCCTGCCCGGCAGAGTTCCATCGCCGCCGGAATCGGCTGGAATGTCCCTGCCGTGACGGTGAACAAGGTGTGCCTCTCCGGGCTGACGGCCGTCATTGATGCGGCAAGGATGATCCGTGGCGGCGAGGTTGCGGTTGTCGTGGCGGGCGGTCAGGAGTCCATGACCCGGGCGCCGCACCTCCTTCCCGGTTCGCGGCAGGGCTGGACCTACGGGTCCATCCAGGCCCTGGATGCCGCCGCGCATGACGGCCTCACCGACGCTTTTGACGGCCAGTCGATGGGCCTGTCCACCGAAACGCGCAACCTTACCCTGGGCATTGACCGCACATCGCAGGACAACGTGGCCGCCCAGTCGCACCAGCGCGCGGCGCTGGCAGCCAAGAATGGAACCTTCGACGACGAGATCGTCCCCGTCAGCGTCAAGCAGCGCAAGGGCGATCCCATCGTTGTGGACACCGACGAGGGCGTCCGCCCAAATGCCTCCGTTGAATCGCTGGCCGGCCTGCGCGCAGCCTTCGTCACGGACGGCACCATCACCGCCGGCAACTCATCCCCGCTGTCCGACGGAGCAGCCGCCCTGGTGCTCGCGTCGCGCGGTTACGCCGAAGAGCACGGACTGGAATACCTGGCAGTGGTGGGAAAGCCGGGACAGGTTGCGGGCCCGGATAACTCGCTGCATTCCCAGCCTTCCAACGCGATCATGAACGCGCTGGGCCGGGCGGGCTGGACCACGGCTGACCTGGACTTCATCGAAATCAACGAAGCCTTCGGGTCCGTGGCCGTGCAGTCCCTCAAGGACCTCGACTACCCGCTGGAACAATGCAACATCCACGGCGGTGCCATCGCTCTGGGCCATCCGATTGGGGCGTCGGGGGCACGCCTGGCCGTGCATGCAGCGCACGAACTCAAGCGGCGCGGAACCGGGAAGGCCGCTGTGTCCCTGTGCGGCGGCGGCGGGCAGGGCGAGGCACTCCTGCTGTACCGCGACTAATGGCGGGTGCAGCAACGGAGGGAACGGACGGCGTCGGGCGGGAACGTTTCCTGGCCGACGCCGCCGCCCGTGGTCTCCAGGTGGACGTAGTCAAAAGGCCTGCCGCCAGGAGCCTGGCCGAAGCCGCCGGCATCCTGGGCATCACCCCGGCCGATATCGTCAAGTCCCTGGTGGTCAAGCACAAGGACGGCACATTCCTGTTCGCGCTGATCCCGGGTGACCGCCAGATCTCGTGGCCCAAGCTCCGGGCCCTGGTGGGCGTCAACAAGCTGTCGCTGCCGCCAGCCAACGTGG
The DNA here is from genome assembly GCF_005796225.1 of Pseudarthrobacter sp. NamE5. GTDB lineage: Bacteria > Actinomycetota > Actinomycetes > Actinomycetales > Micrococcaceae > Arthrobacter. The sequence continues at coordinate 167,514 of NZ_VAHO01000006.1, read as the reverse complement.
CGCTCGATGCCACGGGCTACGAGCGGGGAACCATCACGCCCCTGGGCAGTACCACCAGCTGGCCGGTCTATGCGGACGCCACCATCACAGGCCGGCGGATCTCCATGGGCGCCGGTGCCCACGGCTACAGCGCGTTCGTTGACGCCGATACTCTCACCTCAGCGTTGGGGGCCGTGGTTGCGGACATCAGCGACCCCGCCTAGCCGCTTCCAGGCAGCCGCTGTTAAAGCAAAAGCCCCGCCCACAAACGTGGACGGGGCTTTCGAAGGAATAAAGCGCTGTTACTTGAGGGTAACGGTGGCGCCTGCAGCCTCGAGCTGCTCCTTGGCCTTCTCGGCAGCTTCCTTGTTGGCGCCTTCGAGGACAGCCTTCGGTGCGCTGTCAACCAGGTCCTTGGCTTCCTTGAGGCCCAGGGAGGTGATGGCGCGGACTTCCTTGATCACTGCGATCTTCTTGTCGCCGGCAGCTTCGAGGATGACGTCGAAGTCGGTCTTCTCTTCAACCTCTTCAGCAGCTCCGCCACCGGCGGGGCCGGCAACTGCAACAGCAGCAGCGGTAACTTCGAAGGTCTCTTCGAAGAGCTTGACGAACTCGGAGAGCTCGATGATGGTCAGTTCCTTGAAAGCTTCAATGAGCTCTTCGTTGCTGAGCTTCGCCATGGTAGGCGTCCTTCCTGTTGTGGTGTCCAGCGGCACGGGGCCGGGCAGCACACCTGAGTCTTGTGGGGTAAAGAGAATCAGTTCTCTTCGGCTGCGGGAGCTTCAGCGGCAGCTTCGGCTTCAGCGGCGGGAGCTTCTTCAGCGGCGGGAGCCTCGGCAGCTGCCGGTGCACCGTTCTCTTCTTCAAGCTTGAGGCGCAGTGCGTCGATGATGCGTGCAGCTGCGGCGGCGGGTGCCTTGAGGACGCCTGCAACCTTGGCGAGCTGCAGCTCGCGGGACTCGAGGGCAGCCAGTGCGGCGACCTCGGTGGCGTCCAGAGCCTTGCCCTCGAAGTAACCGGTCTTGATGACCAGCTGCTTGTTGGCCTTGGCAAAATCCGTCAGGCTCTTGGCAGCGGCAACTGCGTCACCCTTGATGAACGCAATTGCAGTGGGGCCGGCAAGCTGGCCGTCGAATGCTTCGACACCGGCTTCCTTGGCTGCAATGGCGGTCAGGGTGTTCTTGACGACCGCGAACTTGGTGTCCTGGCCGAGAGAAACACGCAGCTGCTTGAGCTGTGCAACGGTGAGCCCGCGGTATTCGGTCAGGACAGCGGCGTTCGATTCCTTGAAATCGTTAGTGATTTCAGCTACTGCTGAAACCTTAGTAGGCGTTGCCATAACCCTCCTTCCGGGGATAGTGCCGGTATTCGACGGTCCCCGCTCGGATGAGCTAAAACTAAAAACGCCCCGCGCAGATGCACGGGGCTTGGCTCAACATGAATAATTACATGGAGCTATGCTTCGTTCACCTGCGTTGGCCGCCCTGCGTTGAGGGTCCTTCGTCCGGAAAACCACTTCGGTCTCCCGAGCACAACTGCAGAGTTGAGCCATGATCAGGAGAGTGGGTTTCCAACAACCGACGGTCTTTGGTAGTTCAAGTCTACGGGAGGGCCCACTGTCCGCCAAATCGGTGCATCAGCTGGTGCTGGCGCGAAGCCGCGGGAGCTCCTTTTGCCAGATTCCGGTGACCCCGGCCGTCTGGAAGCCCAGTTGTTTGTTCACCGTCAGGAGGTACCGGTTCTCGGGCGCATTCCAGGTGTAGATGACCCTGGCATCTGGGAACTGCTCGCTGAGCCGTTCCATGTTGGCCACCTTAATCAGCAGTCCCAGCTTGTTCCCGCGGTGCTCCTGCAGGACCAGCGTGTCGTCCTGGAATACAACGTCGGTGCGGTGGGCCAGCACCGTGATCGTGGTCAGTCCCACGAGGGCCCCTGTGGCGAGGTGTTCGACGGCGGTGACCACCGTTCGCCTGCCCTGTGCGATCGCGACGTCTTCGGCCTCCCGCAGGATGTCGCCGTCGAACACCATGTCCTGCTCAACCGGCGCCTGCAAGGAGGGGTCGACGTCGGCCCCCGCCTGGTTCTCGAGGGCCGCGACTGCCTCGAGCCAGCGGTCCGGGCAGCGGTCCGTCCAGTGGTGCAGCCGGTACCGGCCGTTGTTGGCCTCCTCCGCCTCGGCCTGCAGGTCCGCCACCAGCTTGGTATCCAGCGGCAAGGTGCAGGAGCTGAACTGTTCGATGTGCTGCAGGGTGTATCCGGTCTTTTGCGCGAACTCCACCTCACGGCTCTCCAGCGGCACGAACCCCTGGCCGGAACCAGGGACAAGCTGGGCCCGCTCAAATTCGTGCAGCGAGGCGCCCGGGTGGTTGGTGTCCACGAGGATCATCGTCCGGCCTTCCGCACGGGCCAGCTGTTCCGCGGCCTGGAGCAGGCGCCTGCCGACGCCCTGGCGCTGGAATTCCGGCAGGATGTCGAGGGTGAACTCCGCGAGGTCCAGATTGTCGGTAAGGGGAAGGGCGATGTCCACCGTGCCCACAATCTCCCCGTCCACCTTGGCCACGAGGATCAGCTGCCGCTCATACGGGTCCGCGAATTCAAGGAGCTTTTCCTGCGGGCCGTAAGCGAGGTCGTCGCTCCCCCACGTATGCATCCGTACCTTGCGCCCCACCTCGACGGCGGCAAGGAAGTCCGCGGCATCGGGTGCCTCAAGTGAATCAGGGATCCACAGCTGCTCGATCTTGACGTCTTGTCCCATAGGCGCATCATCCCAGCCGTTTCTGCCATTCGCCTTCAAGGCCAGCGGGCCTGAATCCAAGGGCAACATTTATGGCCAGCATATGTTGGTTTTCGGTGGCATTCCATGTCAAAACACAGCGTGCCGACGGCCATCGTTCCTGGGCCTGCCGAAGATTGGCGACTTTGGTGAGCATGCCCAGCCGGTGTCCGCGGTGCTCCGCCGCCACGAGTGTGTCCTGCTGGGCGATGGACGCCGGAACCTCCGGCCGCCAGTTCAGGACCGTATAAGCAACCAGCTCCCCGGTGGTACTGTGCAGGGCGGCCGCCACCACTGTCTGCACACCGCCCCGGGCCAAGCTCGCCTCCTCTTCGCGGACCCGGGCCGCGTCCCAGTCCTCGAGCTCCCAGTCAAGGCCGGCAGTGGGGACATCGGTGCTCATCCTGGCCTTGAGCTCCGCATAGGCGTCCAGGAGGTGGTCGGGACAGCTGTCGCCCCAGCCGATGATCCGGTAGTCCCCTGCCCGCACCCGGGCCTCGGCCTCCAGTCGCTCCAGCAGTTCGGCGGGGACAGGAAGGTCAAGCCTGCTGGAGCGCTCCACCTGCTCCAGCTCATATCCGTTGGCGGAAGCGAAGGCGACGGCTGGGTGATGGAGCGGCAGGCCGCCAGCCCCTGATTTCGCTTCCATCAGGGCCCCGTCCGCGCCTTGCATTGGGATCTCGTGGTAGCCGTCCAAAGAGGTCCTGCCGCGTTTCCGGGCTACGGTTTCAGCGTGCGCCAGCAGTATCCGGCCAATGCCCTGCCGCCGGTGGGCGGGGGCGACGAGGACATCGATGCCGGCAGTGTGCGTGTTCTCATGCAGCGGGAGGGTCACCGAGCACATGCCTACAGGCTCGCGGCCCAGCCGGGCAAGGTACAGTTGCCGTTCCTCGTAGTCGTTGCCCCGCCAGTACTCCGCGGCCTCCTGCAGCGTGCGGCACCTGTCCATGGTGCCCCACAGGGCCAGTTCGTGTGCCACCCGCATCTTATGGCACAGCCTGAAGTCGGCTGTGGGGGCGGCAGAAAATGGCACTGCGCCCCTGCCTGGGAGCGCGCCGCCGTCGAAATGATTGAAGACGGCGACGGCGGAGATCGTCAGGGCAGCGGGCTTGCCTGTGGAGGCACCCGGCTCCGGTTCGGCCACTTGTACAGCTTAGGCAGGAACAGTCTTTCCGGGATAGCTTCTACCGGGTTAAAGGAAAGACCGCCCGGCACAGGCCGGGCGGTCTTTCCTGCTGCGGACGGGTCCGCGGCGGTTGCTTACACGAGGACTTAGGCCTCGATCAGAACCTTGGTGACGTTCGGGTCAACGGAAATGCCGGGACCGAACGTGGTGGCGACAGTAGCCTTCTGGATGTAGCGGCCCTTTGCAGCGGACGGCTTCAGGCGGAGAACCTCTTCCAGTGCTGCTGCGTAGTTCTCGGCCAGCTTGTTGGCGTCGAAGGAAACCTTGCCGATGATGAAGTGCAGGTTGGAGTGCTTGTCGACGCGGAAGTCGATCTTTCCACCCTTGATGTCGTTGACGGCCTTGGCGACGTCGGGGGTCACGGTGCCCGTCTTCGGGTTCGGCATCAGGTTACGCGGACCCAGGACCTTACCGAGGCGGCCAACCTTGCCCATGAGGTCAGGGGTGGCGACGGCGGCGTCGAAATCGGTCCAGCCACCGGCGATCTTTTCGATCAGATCGTCGGAACCAACGAAGTCGGCGCCGGCAGCGATTGCTGCCTCTGCCTTGTCACCCGTAGCGAAAACCAGGACGCGGGCGGTCTTACCGGTGCCGTGGGGCAGGTTGACCGTGCCGCGGACCATCTGGTCAGCCTTACGGGGGTCGACGCCGAGGCGGAAGGCAACCTCAACCGTGGCGTCGAACTTGGACGGGTTGGTGTCCTTGGCGAGGGTTATTGCCTCGAACGGCGCGTAAAACTTCCCCGCGTCGATCTTGGCGGCTGCTGCCTCATATGCTTTGCTGCGCTTTGCCATGCTGCTTATTTCTCCTTGTGCAGTTGTGGTCTGCGGACCGCGCTGGGCCCTGCCACAGTTGGTGCTCCGGCCCGTTATCCGTGCCGAATGCCCAACATTTCAATTTATGTGGTGCCGGTTGTCCCGGCGGTGCCGCCCGTCGTCGTGATTTCACGAACACGGAAGGCTGCGGGGGCAACTAGCCCTCGACGGTGATGCCCATGGAGCGGGCGGTGCCGGCGATGATCTTCGCTGCGCCTTCGAGGCTGGTGGCGTTAAGGTCTTCCATCTTGGTGGAAGCAATCTCGTTGACCTGGGCCTGGGTCAGCTTGGCAACCTTGACGGTGTGTGGGGTAGCCGAACCCTTGGCAACGCCTGCAGCCTTCTTGATCAGCTCTGCAGCCGGCGGGGTCTTGGTGATGAACGTGAAGGAACGGTCCTCATAGACGGTGATTTCCACGGGGATGACGTTTCCGCGCTGGGCTTCCGTCGCAGCGTTGTACGCCTTGCAGAATTCCATGATGTTGACACCGTGCTGGCCAAGCGCAGGACCGATCGGCGGAGCCGGGTTAGCGGCACCTGCCTGGATCTGCAGCTTGATGAGGCCGGTGACCTTCTTCTTGGGAGCCAATGTAGGGTCCTTCTCTCAATAACGTCCTGGGGCACAGGAGCGTGCCTCAGGTTTTTGGCCGCCATGGCAAGGCGGCCGGCCGTTCCGGTACCGCTAAGCGGGCAGCGCCGGGACGAATTCTTGGGGTTGTCAGATCTTGGTGACCTGGTTGAACGCCAGGGTGACGGGCGTTTCGCGCTCGAAGATGGAGACCAGCACCACGAGGGTTTGGGACTCGGGCTTGATCTCGGAGATCGTGGCGGGAAGGGTCTCGAACGGGCCTTCCTTGACGATGACGGACTCGCCAACTTCGAAGTCGACGGCCACGGGAGCCTGGTTCTGCTTGTTGACCGGCTTGCCCTTTTCGGCCTGCTCTTCCTCGAATACCGGGGCGAGCATGGAGAAGACTTCATCAAGGCGCAGCGGCACGGGATTGTGGGCGTTGCCCACGAAGCCGGTCACACCGGGGGTGTGGCGGACGGCGCCCCACGAGGCGTCCGTCAGGTCCATCCGCACCAGCACGTAGCCCGGGATGCGGACGCGGTTAATGACCTTGCGCTGAGCGTTCTTGATCTCAACGACTTCTTCCATAGGGACCTGGATTTCGAAGATGTAGTCTTCCATGTCCAGGGTCTGGATGCGGGTTTCCAGGTTGGCCTTCACGCGGTTTTCGTAGCCGGCGTAGGAGTGGATGACGTACCAGTCACCTTCCTGGCGGCGCAGCTTGGCCTTGAACTCCTCGGCGGGATCCACGTCTGCCTTGGCGGCGGCAGCGGAGAGGGCGTCCGTGGACTCCTCCCCGGAGTCGTCGCCGGCCTCTGCGTCGAAGTCGGAATCGGCGTCAGCGGATTCGGGCACGGAGGACTCAACCCCAGACTCGTCACCGGCTTCTGCCGTGATGTCCGCGGACTCTTCCAGCCCGGCCTCGGTTACCTCGAGCTCCTGCTCAGACACTTGGTCTCCTGCTTCCTCATTGCCTAACATGCCTATTTAAATGGCTCAATTCCGCACACTGGTGTTTCCCTCCGGCTTCCCGGAAGGAACACGCAGCCTGCGGACCGTGCAGCCTCAGCTGTCCGTGGTGCCGGTTCCGCCGAAGATCCAGCCGACGGCGGTTCCGAATCCGATGTCCAGCAGGCTGACGATAACCATCATGATGCCCACGAACACCAGCACCACGAGCGTGTAATTGATCAGTTCCTTGCGGGTTGGTGCAACAACTTTCTTCAGTTCGCCGATGATCTGGCGGATGAAGAGTGCAATGCGGGCGAAGAAGTTTGCCTTGGCGTCCTTCTTAGCTGGGCGGCCCTTGGAGCTGCTGGCAGCTGTTTCGGTCACCTGGTCCTCGCTCATTCTTGCAATGTTGGATTACCCGGCCCTGATCAGAACCATGGTTGCTGCGCTTGCCCCGGATTTTTGCCCGGGGCAGCTTGCGCAGGGCAGACAGGACTCGAACCTGCAACCTGCGGTTTTGGAGACCGCTGCGCTACCAATTGCGCCACTACCCTATGGTGTGAATTCCACGTTTTACAACGAACACCAGCCTGTTACTGGGGCGCACGCCATCATCCGTGTTTCAACACCGGTGAACCAGTCTACGCAACAACTTCGCGTTCGTCGAACCAGCCCGTTTCCGGACCCTCCCCGCTGCCCGGCCTGAGGTGGACTGGCACCCAGTCACAATTCAAATCCGGCAACCCGGAGGGCCCGGTGAACAGCATAGAGTAGAACTCGTCGAATCCCACATTCCAGCCGCCAGGCTGCACAGCGAAGAACGGACCTGCCATGTCTGCCGCCCGCGTTTCCCAGCGCATATCCGCAATTGCCGAATCCGCCACCCTTGCCGTTGATGCCAAGGCGAAGGCGCTGAAGGCAGCGGGGCGGCCGGTTATTGGTTTCGGTGCGGGTGAGCCGGACTTTCCCACTCCCGACTACATTGTCCGGGCAGCCATTGAAGCGGCAGGCCAGCCGAAGTACCACCGCTACTCCCCTGCCGGCGGGCTTCCGGAGCTGAAGAAGGCCATTGCCGAGAAAACCCTGCGGGACTCGGGCTACGCCGTCGATCCCGCCCAGGTCCTGGTCACCAACGGCGGCAAGCAGGCGGTCTACAACACGTTCGCCACCCTGGTGGATCCGGGCGACGAGGTCATCGTGCCCACCCCGTTCTGGACTACCTACCCCGAGGCCATCCGGCTCGCAGGCGGTGTCCCCGTTGAGGTCTTCGCCGGTCCCGAACAGGACTACCTGGTGACGGTTGACCAGCTTGAGGCGGCCGTCACCGAGAAGACGAAGATCCTGCTGTTCGTCTCGCCGTCCAACCCCACCGGTTCTGTCTATTCTCCTGAGCAGGTGGCAGAGATTGGCCAGTGGGCCGCGTCCAAAGGCCTGTGGGTAGTCACCGACGAGATCTACGAGCACCTCACCTACGACGGCGTTCCGTTCACCTCCATCGCCACCGCCGCCCCGGAACTGGGCGACAAGGTAGTCATCCTCAACGGCGTGGCCAAGACATACGCCATGACCGGCTGGCGCGTCGGCTGGATGATCGGCCCGGCCGACGTCATCAAGGCCGCCACCAACCTCCAGTCCCACGCCACGTCGAACGTCTCCAACATCATGCAGGTTGCTGCCCTCGCGGCGGTGTCCGGCCCGCTGACCGCTGTGGACGAGATGAAAGTGGCGTTCGACCGCCGTCGCAAGGCCATCGTCGCCGGGCTGAACGCCATCGACGGAGTCGAATGCCCGACGCCGAAGGGCGCCTTCTACGTGTACGCGGACGTGCGCGCCTTGCTGGGCAAGGAATTCCCGACGGCGTCCGGCACCGCGACGCCGCAGACCTCAGCCGAGCTTGCCGCCCTGATCCTCGACGAGGTTGAGGTGGCAGTGGTTCCCGGTGAGGCCTTCGGCCCCTCCGGCTTCCTGCGCCTCTCCTACGCCCTGGGCGACGACGACCTGGCCACCGGCGTGCAGCGGCTGCAGGACTTCCTGGGCAAGGCCCAGTAGGACCCTCTCTCACTTAACGCGGGAAAAACCCGGACGCTCTATCACTCTGCTTCAGGGAAGTGATAGAGCGTTCCGGTTTAAGGCGCATCAAGTGATAGAGCGTTTGGGATTAAGCAACACCAAGTGCAAGAGCGTTTGGGAAAAACCACGCATCAAGTGAGAGAGCGTCCGGGGGCGGGTTAAAGGAGGCGGCGCTCCGCGGCCCACTTGGTGAGCTCGTGCCGGCTGGAGAGCTGCAGCTTCCGCAGGACCGCCGAGACGTGCGTTTCCACCGTCTTGATGCTGATGAACAGCTCCTTGGCCACTTCCTTGTAGCTGTAGCCGCGCGCGATGAGGCGCATGACCTCCAGTTCCCGGGCGGAGAGCTTGTCCAGTTCGTCGTCAGCGATGTCAGCCGGAGCCGTGCCGAACGCGTCCAAAACAAAGCCTGCCAGCCGCGGTGAAAAGACGGCGTCTCCCCCGGCAACCCGGTAGACGGCGTCAGTAATCTCCGCTCCGCTGATGGTCTTGGTGACGTAGCCCCGGGCCCCGGCCCGGATCACGGCCACAACGTCCTCTGCCGAATCCGAGACACTGAGGGCGAGGAAACGCGTGCTGGACAACAGGGCAGCCGAGCCGGCGATGACTTCCCTGCCGCCGCCGCCCAGGCCGCCTGGCAGGTGCACGTCCAGCAGCACCACATCCGGCCGTTCCTGGGCAATCACGGCGATGGCGTGCTCCACCGTTGCTGCCTCGCCCACCACCTTGATGCTAGGGTGCAAGTCAGCTTTCAACCCGGAGCGGAAGATCGCGTGGTCATCCACGAGCACCACGCGGACAGGCCTTCCGGCCCCGGGCGTCCCGTTGCCGGTTCCCTGCATCGAATTCATGGTCTTCCTTCCGTAGTGGCCGGCTGCACCCTGTCTGGCTGCACCGGCGGAAACTTCTCCGCCTGCGCAGCCGGGAAGCTCAGCCGCACTTCCGTACCGTCGCTGGTGCTGGTGATGGTGGCACTGCCGCCGTGCCGGTTCATCCGGCCGATGATGGATTCCCGCACGCCCAGCCGGTCTTCCGGGACGTGCAGCAGTTCGAAGCCCGGGCCGCGGTCCTTGATGAAGACTTCCGCCCGCGCACCGGATACCTCCAGGTACACCGACACCGTGCCTCCGCCGTGGCGGGAGGCATTGAGCATGGCCTCGCGGCTGGCCTGGATCAAGGCCTCGTGGCCCTCGGTGACGGCGGTATCCCCCACGCTGACCACCTCCACCGCGTTGCCCAGCAGGTCCTCCACCTCCGCGGCCACGGCCTTGATCCGGTCTGACAACTGCCCGGCATCCTTGCCGGGGTCATCGAACAGCCAGCTCCGGAGTTCCCGTTCCTGCGCGCGGGCGAGGCGGACGACGTCGTGTTCGTTGGCCGCGCGCCGTTGGATCAGTGCAAGTGTCTGGAGCACCGAATCGTGAAGGTGCGCGGCGATCTCCGCGCGCTCGGTTTCCCGGATGCGGCCGGCCCGCTCAGCCTCCAGGTCCCGCCAGAACTTCAGCCCCCACGGGAGCAGGACCAGCACCACCCCGCCAAGAACGGCGACGGACGCCAGCAACGCCAGCCAGGTCTGTTCCCATGAACCGGAGCCGGACACCATGACCAGCACGCCGGCCACTACCAGCGCCAGCCCGGCCGCGAGCCGTGCCCAACCGCCGGCCTGGTCAGCTTTGGTCTTGTCCACGAGGCCTGCGCGCCGGGTCTCATCGAGCTGCATCCAGGCTATGGATGCACCACCAAGAACAGCAGCCGCCGGAATCAGGGTTTCCAAGGGGACGTCCACGCCCAGCAACTGCACAGTCAGGATGCCCGCCACCAGCAGCAGCGCAACGCCGAGCAGGATCTCCTTCCCGTACCGCATGTCCTGGAGCCGCAACCATGGCGAACGTGCCGCTTCCACAGCCGGTCCGTCACCGCCGGGCCCGCCGGCTCCGCCGGAGGCAGTGCCGCCGCCCGCCTGGGCGGTGCCCCTGCCTGCGTCGGCTCGTCCCCTTGGCCCCTGGCCGGCCTCGCCACCAGGGTGGGCTTCGGAGGGCAGCCCCGCGGCCGTCAATGGCGCACCGCTCACGGCGGGAGCAATGGGCGACGCCGGCCGGCGCCCCTGCCGCCGCGCGTTTTCATACGCGGTGGGAACCATGATCCACAGCCAGGCGTAAAAGACGACGCCTACACCACCGGCGAAGGACGCAAGCACCATCACCAGGCGTACGGTGTTCACCGGCAGCCCAAGATGCACGGCCAGGCCGGAGCAAACGCCCGCAATGAACCGGTCGCTGCGGCGGACCAGCGGCGGGCGTTCCGGGGCGGATGTCATGAATCAATCCAAGCACGGATCAGGGTTTTCTGAACGCGCTTTAAGCCTGAACCGGGGGCCTCTCAGGGACAGTTCAGGGTGTCCCCCAGTAGAGGGCGCTGTACCGCGAACGGAAGGATCGAAGCATGAACCCGCACACTCCCACCCCGAACGACAGCACGCCCACGGAACCCCCCGCCAACCGGGAAAACGAAAACCCAACAGAGCCCCTTTCCAGCCGGGAAAACCGCACTGAGCCCCTGCTGCCGCCACCACCGCAGTCTGCGTCATCGCAGGACTCCACTCATGGATCAACGAGCGAATCAGCAAGTGAACCACGGCGGCAGGATCCCGGCCCGAACGATCCGCCACCCCGGATTCCCCCGGTGCAGGACGGCCCGGCCGCCGGAAGCTACTCCTACCCTGGCGCGCCAAACCAGCAAACGGATTTCTTCACCTGGGTGCGCAGCCAGGGAATCACCCGCGGCCAGGACCGCTGGGTGGGCGGCGTCTCCAACGGAATCGCGCAGCGCATGGGAATCGATCCGCTGATTGTCCGCGGCGTCTTCATCATCCTTGCCCTCTTCGCCGGCATCGGCGTGCTTTTCTACGGCCTGGCCTGGGCCTTCCTGCCCGAGCCCGACGGCAGGATTCATGTCCAGGAAGCCGGCGCAGGCCGATGGACCAGCGGCATGACGGGTTCCCTGATCACCGTGGTGCTCGGATTCAGCGGCCTGGGCAACGGCTTCTGGGGCTGGAACAATCACGGCTTCGGACCCTTCCTGTGGACCGTGTTCTGGGTCGGCGGCGCCATCTACCTGATCTACTACCTGGTCCAGCGGAACAAAACCGCTGCAGGAACCCCGCAGGGTGCAGCCGCGTCCGGCACCACCGCCGCCTACTCAACCGGCACCACCGGTCCAACAACTCCGCCCTATTCGGATATCGCAGGCAGCGGCCCGTTCAGCGGCAATCCGTACGGAACCAGCGGGTCCGGCGGTTCGGGATGGGGCACCGGAGGATACGGTGGCAGCAGCCCATCGCCTGTTCCTCCGCCCGCACCCAAGGTGCGGCCAACCGGTCCCGGGGCCCCCGCCGTCGCCATCGCCGCCGGCAGCGCCCTGTTGGTGGGCGCGGGGCTGAAGGCGCTGGACCTCACGAACATCATCGACCTCGGCGATTCAGCCAACGCCATCGCATGGGCCAGCGCCGCAGCCGTCCTCGGCATTGGCATCGTCCTCCTCGGCCTTCGCGGCAGGACATCGGGCATCCTCTCATTCTTCGCAGTGGCAGCCCTTATCACGGGAGGAATCTTCAACGTGGTGGGCAACAATGGCGAGCGCGTCCGGTTCCAGGACTTTGACTGGACACCCACGAGCATCCAGCAGGCAAGCGACGGGTTCGACATCACCGCCGGCAGCGGAACCGTTGACCTGACGGAACTGGCCCTGGAGGCCCCGCTTGAATCGGAAGTTCGCGTCCCGCTGGACGTCACGGCCAGCAACGTCACGGTGCTCATCCCGGATGACGTGCCCGTGGAGGTCAGGGCAGACATGACCCTCGGCAACCTGAACGAACGCGGGGACCAGCGCGGAGGCATCACCACCCGCGAAAGCAGCTACAACACCGACAAGCCCGGCAGCCACCTGGTGATCCAGATTAACGGCACCGTCAGCAACGTCACCATCCAGGAAGGTAACTGACATGAGCAGCCAAACACCGGCACCGGACCCCTACGCTCCGGGAAGCACGACGGCGGGAGGCGACTTCCCTGCCCAGCCTTCCGGGGCGCGGGTGGGAACCATCGTCTGGGGCCTGATAGTCCTGGCCCTCGCCGCGCTGATCATCATCGCGCAACTGGGCATCGTCACCCTGAACGGGACCTACGTCCTGATCGGGCTCATGATCGGGGCAGGCGCGGCACTGGTGGTCGGGGGTCTCCTCTCGGCCCGGAAACGTGACAACGGCACCACAACAGGGAAGTCTTAAGCCATGGACAAGTTCTTCAGCATCGTCAGGGGCATGGGCCTGAAACGCGGACCGCAACGCATCCTTGGGGGCGTGCTCGGCGGAATCGCAGCGAAGCTCAACGTGGACGTGGCCTACGTCCGCATCGCGTTCCTCCTCTTTTGCCTCCTCCCCGGCCCGGCCTTCGTCTTTTACCTCCTCGCCTGGGCCATCCTGCCGGACCAGCGGAACGTTATTCCGCTGCAGTCCTTCCTTGAACGGCGGGCCCTGAACCGCCCGTAAACTTCCTCACAAGGCCGTCTGGACAAGGGCCCCGCTCCTGCTGCCTGGAGCGGGGCCCTTGTGTAACCGGTTTGTGTCGTACCGCACACACCGCACTAGACTCTATGTGAGCTCAGCGTGGCGCTCTGCCTGTATACCCTCTCCCCAGGATTTGAGCGAGACATGAAAATTGGAATCCTTACCAGCGGTGGCGACTGCCCCGGATTGAACGCCGTGATCCGCGGCGCCGTACTCAAAGGCATAGCTATCCACGGCCACGAATTCGTCGGTTTCCTCGACGGATGGCGCGGCGTTGTTGAGGGCGACATCATCGACATCCCCCGGACCATGGTCCGCGGCATCGCAAAGCAGGGCGGCACCATCCTCGGCACCTCCCGCACCAACCCCTTCGAAAACGGCGGCGGCCCCGAGGTCATCAAGGCCCACATGGACCGCCTGGGCATCGATGCCATCATCGCCATCGGCGGTGAAGGAACCCTGGCCGCCGCCAAGCGCCTCACCGACGCCGGGCTGAAGATCGTCGGTGTTCCCAAGACCGTGGACAACGACCTCGACGCCACCGACTACACCTTCGGCTTCGACACCGCCGTCCAGATCGCCACCGAAGCCATCGACCGGCTCCGCACCACCGGCGAGTCCCACCACCGCTGCATGATCGCCGAAGTCATGGGCCGGCACGTCGGCTGGATCGCCCTGCACGCAGGCATGGCAGCAGGAGCCCACGCCATCCTCATCCCTGAGCAGAAGGTCAGCATCGAGCAGATCACCGAGTGGGTGAAGGAAGCCCACGCCCGCGGCCGCGCACCGCTGGTTGTCGTGGCCGAAGGCTTTGTTCCGGAACATATGGAAACCCCCCACTCCGAACGCGGGCTAGACACCTTTGGCCGCCCCCGCCTCGGCGGCATCGCAGACCAGCTCGCCCCCGAGCTCGAAGCCCGGACCGGCATCGAAACACGCGCCACCATCCTGGGCCACATCCAGCGCGGCGGCGTCCCCTCCGCCTTCGACCGGGTCCTCGCCACCCGGCTTGGCATGGCAGCCATCGACTCCGTGGTGGAGGGCTATTGGGGCACCATGGTGGCGCTCAAAGGCACGGACATCGAGCATGTTGGTTTCCAGGCAGCACTCGGCCAGCTCAAGACCGTCCCGCAGAAGCGCTACGACGAAGCCGCCGTCCTGTTTGGCTGAGCAGTCCTGCCTGGCCGTGGTGTCCTGTTCGGCTGGGCCTGCTGTCCGTCCTAGGCTGGGAGCATGACACTGGATCCCGGTTCCGCCGCCATCATCCAGCTTGCCTGGGCACGGCGCCTGGGCCTGGAGGACAACGCTTTCAGCTCAGCACTGGCGAGCGGACAACGGATCGTGCGTGCCGACGAGTCAGTACGCACCGTGGAGTTCATCCGGCTGTTCGGAAGCTCTGCCCTGGTGGGTCCGCAGTGGATCATCGACGCCGCTGCAAACATCCCGGATGAGGAGATGGCGCAGCACGTCACGCTCCTGACCCTCACCCGGTCCCATGGCGGCCACGGACTGGGCGCTGCGGCACTCTTCTTCGCGGATGACCTGCCCGTCAAGCAGCCGGCAAAGGACATGACCGTCTCCCACGGGAACCCGGAGGCGATCGAGCTTGAAAGCCGCTGCCCGCCCGATGACGTCAACGAGGTTGGCTTGTCGGACCTGGAGAACCGCTACACGGTTGTCCACGAGATTGACGGCCGCAGGGTGCCGCTGGCGTGCGGGGCGTATGCGGAGTGGGAAGGGCTGCTGGCCCACCTGGGTGTCCTGGTGGATCCGGAGTGGCGGCGGCGGGGCCTGGGAACACTTGCTGCATCCATCGCCGCCCATGAAGCACTGACTGCAGGGCTGACCCTGCAGTGGCGGACCGACGTCAGCAATACCGGCTCGCTGGCGCTGGCCCGGAAGCTGGGATTGTCAGCCGGCGGAATCCAGACCAGCGTCCACCTTGGTTGACAGCGCCTTACCGGACGGGGCGGCTTCGCCGCGCCCGCCCCAGCCGGCAACGGGCTGGGGTTTAGCGAAGAACAGGGCCACCGCGGCCCCCGCCAGTACCACTGCAGCGGGCAGCAGGATCGACTGGCCCATCGCCGTCGAAAATCCGCTGTGCAGGGCCTCCGGCAGGGAGCCTGTCAGGGCCATCCCTTCACCCGCTGCTCCCGCCGGTCCGCCCGCCGGCAGCTCCGCAGCCAGCCGTGCCTGGATGAGCACGGCGATGGCGGCGCTGCCCAGCACTGCGCCAAACTGGCGGGTGGTGTTGTAGACGCCGGAACCTGCTCCGGCCTGACGCGGCGGCAGGTTCCTGGTTGCGGTGGTGCTCAGGGGAGCCCAGATCCCGGCGTTTGCAAAGCCAAGGACGGCACTCGGCAACAGGAACATCAGGATGGGCGTGCCCGGCTGCATGAGGACGGAATTCCACACCAGCGCCGCTGCCATAAGTACCAGGCCGCCCGCCGCCAGGTACTTGGGGTTGACCCGGTCCACGATCTTCCCGACCACCGGCGCCAGCCCGCCGGAGATCAGCGCCATGGGCACCATCAGGAGCGCGGACTGAGTGGGGGTAAGGCCGCGGACCATCTGGTAGTAGAAGATCAGCGGCAGGCTGAAGGCGGTCACGGTGAAGCCCACCGCTGTGATCCCGATGTTGGCGAGGGAAAAGTTCCGGTCCCGGAACAGTCCCAGCGGCAGGAGTGGCTCGCCCCTGTTGAACCGCTGCCACAGCACGAACGCGGCCAGCACGGCGACCCCGGCAATAATGAGTCCCCACACGCTGACCGGCCCGGCGATGGTGCCCCAGTTGTACGTCTCGCCTTCCTGGATTCCGAAGACGAGCAGGAACAGTCCGACGGCGCTGAGCACGACGCCGGGGATGTCGAACCTGTGTGGGTGGGTGCTGAGGCTAGGGACGTTCCGCAGCACCAGGACGAAGCCTGCGACGCCGATGGGCAGGTTGATGAAGAAGATCCACTGCCAGCCAAGACCGTCCACCAGCAGGCCGCCCAGGATGGGGCCCACCAGGGTGGCCATGCCGGCAGTGGCACCCCAGATGGACATCGCCGCACCCCGTCGGTCCGGCGGGAAAATTCGGGTAATGACCGCCATGGTCTGTGGCGTCATGATCGCGGCTCCGAGACCCTGCAGCACCCGCGCCGCGATGAGCGTTTCAACGTTTGAGGACAGCCCACACCACAGCGAAGCGAGGGTGAATACCACCAGGCCCGTGAGGTAGAGCTTCTTGGGTCCGAAGCGGTCTCCCAGCCTGCCTGTGACCAGCAGGGGGACGGCGTAGGCCAGGAGGTAGGCGCTGGTCACCCAGATCACCGAGTTGATGTCCGCGCGGAGGGCTTCCATGATCCGTGGGTTCGCCACGGCCACGATGTTGGTGTCCAGCAGGATCATGAAGAAGCCGATCACCAGCGACCACAGGGCCGGCCAGGGCTTTGCTACGTTTTCCACCCGGTCATCCTTGATGGGTTGTCGGCTGCCGGGCGGAACCCGGCGAAACTAGCCCAGGAGATCGAGGATCTCCTTGCGGGCGAACATTTGGGCGGCGGCCCGGGCGGACGGGGTACCGGCGTCAGGATCGGCCCCGGCGTCCAGCAGGACGCGGGCCACGTCAGGGTAGCCCTTGAACGCGGCCCCGGCCAGCGGAGTCTGGCCCCGGTCGTTGGTGCCGCCGGCGTCAGCGCCATGCTGCAGCAGCAGCTGAACGGTCCCGGCATGGCCATGGTAGGCGGCCAGCATCAGAAGCGAGTCCCCGGCGGCGTTTGTCAGGGTGGCGGGAGCCCCGGCGTCGAGATAGGCACCCAGCAGCGCGGTATTCCCCTCCCTGGCAGCCTGGAAGAGCGTCTCCGCCAGGGCCAGCGTCTCGTCGTCGGGCCCTGCCGTTGGATTGGCGGTGTTCTCGGTCATGTGCGTGGCCCCTTGAGGAATCCGGTCTGGCGCCCCACGACCTGGCCGGCGTCAGGGGCAACGATGATTTCCTGGGCGGCAGGATAAGGCTCATCACCGTCCAGGACCGTCAGTATTTCACCCGGGCCGACGGATCGCTTTATGACTGCCAGGGCAACCGGGCCCATCTCGTAGTGCTGGGCCACGGAGGTGACCGTTCCTACCTTCCGCTCCCCCAGCAGGACCGGACTTCCGGCCTGGGGCAGCGTGTGCTGCGAGCCGTCCAGCTGCAGGAAGACGAGGCGGCGGGGCGGGTGCCCGAGGTTGTGGACGCGTGCGATGGTTTCCTGCCCCTTGTAACAGCCCTTGGCCAGGTGGACGGCTGTGCGGAGGAGGTCCAGTTCGTGCGGAATGGTCTTGTCGTCCGTCTCGGCACCGATCCTTGGCCGCCAGGCAGCCACCCGCAGCGCTTCCGCCGCAAGCGTTCCCGCGAGCGGGCGCTCCGCCACCCTCTGCTCCAGTTCGGCGGCGGGCACCAGGTATTCGAACCAAGGGCGTTCCAGCCCGGGGTGGCTTGCCTCGGGAACAGTCGCGTAGGAGTACCCGCCTGCCCCCACGTGCGGCCACGGGTCCTGCCAAAACAGCAGGTCCTGCCACTCCGGCACAGTCTTGGTGCTGCCGATGACCGCCCGGTCTGCGGAGACATCCGCGATTTCGACCCGCAGCATGAACTTCATCCTGTTGAGGAACTCTGCCAGGGGTGCGGCCTCGGCGGCCTCGACAATCAGCCAGGTGGTCCCGCCGTCATCAATGACGCGGGCGTCAAAGTCGATCCTGCCCTGGACGCTCAGGAGGAGCAGTTCGCTGGACTCAGCCGGGCGGAGACCGGCAACCTGCTGAGAGGAGAGGGTGTTGAGCCAGCTTAGGCGGTCCGGACCGGCCACGGTGACAAGGCCGCGGTGGGAGAGGTCGACGACGGCGCTTCCGGCCGCGAGGGCGCGCTGCTCACGGAGGGGCTCACCGTAGTGGGCGGCGACGCCGGCGTCCGCGCCGGCCGCTTCGACGGCGCCAGGGCGCGACAAAAGGGGACTGGGAGTAGTCATATTCAGTAGAAGTCCTTGGGGCTCAGCAGTATTCCGGGTTTACGCGGCAAGGCCGGTTTGACCTGCAATTGTCGCCGGCAGGACCGGAGGAGTCAGGACACCCTTTTAAGGAAGGCCGAGGCGTGCGCTTCCAGGCCTTTTCCTTCCTTGCCGCCCACGGCTACGTCCCAGCGCCACAAAAGGTTGCCGTCCACCAGGCCGAAGATCCGGGTGGCGGCACTGTAATCCTTGGAATGGCTGCCCCGCATCACCATGTCCGTGGTGAGCTGGATCTGCGGGCCTTTGATCTGCCCGTAGTACAGCTCGGAAATTCCGCCCGGGTGCGAAATGGACACCGAGATGTCGAAGCCGCCCTCGCTGTTGCGCAGCGCCTCCACCTCGTCCGCACTCTTGAGCGCTGGAACGATGTCGGCGGGGACCAGGCCGGGACCGCCGTCGGCATCAAGCTGCTTGCGCTCAAGCGCCCAGAAGCCGGTCTCGACGGTGAGCGGCCGCAGGCGCGTGCCGTCGTCGTCGGTCAGCCAGCTCTCCGCGCGGTACTGAAGGTAGGGCAGCCCGTTGTGCGTAAAGGAAACGTGCTGCATGAAATGCTCGGAGTCCTCGTCCCCGCTGCCAAGGCGGCCGCGGCCCTCCCACTCACCGATGAGCCAGGAAAGCGGAACAAGTTCCGGGGTCAGATCTGTTGGAATCTCAATGGGCACAGCAATTACCCCTGCTAACGGCTAGCTCCGGAAATTAGCGGCCTACTTCTGGCCCTTGAAGAGGCGGTAGACCACAAAGCCGGCAAACCAGGCCATGGCGAGGCTGGCGATGCCGAGCAGGACAAGGAAGAAGATTTCAAAAGCAAGTACGGACATGATGCCATCCTAACCCGTTAGTAGATGAGTAGTTTGTCTATGAAGTAGGCAAGGGATCCCACCGCTGCAACAGGGGCAAGGCCCATGCTCAGGGCGGCAGGAATGTTCAGGGGCGCCCCGCGGAGGGTGGCCAACCGGCGGAAGCTGGCCAGCACTGCCCCCACCACCAAGCCGAAGACGGCGGCCGGCAGGACGGCTATGTCCGACAAGACCAGCCCGGCCAGCGGCCCGGCCAACCCCGCCATGACGATGCTGAGGGGCGCCACGATGCTGTCCGGCCAGCGGATCAGCCCGGCAAGCAGGGCCGCCGCGGCGCTGATGGCCGCCACGAGCAGCATCTCGCGGACGCCGTTGAAGCGTGCACCTGCTATCCATCCTGAACCCAGGCAGGCTAGGAGTACCCCTGCGCAGCACCCGAGTGTGGATTCCAGCCGCTGGGCCTGACCGGTACCCCGGATCAGCTGCACCACAAAGACCGCCATCATGCCCAGGGCAATGAACGAGGGGGTCCAGTCCAGGTATCCGGGTGCGGGCGCCCAGCCGGCAGCGATTGCGGCCCCGGCACCCGGCAGCGCAATTACGGCGGCCAGGGTCTTCTTGGCCGGAATCCGAAGGAAGTGCGGCCAGCCGAAGCCGATGGCGGCGGCAATGGCCACAGCCAGGGTCACCAGCACCTCCCGGGAGGTGTAGACCCCGGCAACAATGGCGGCAAGGCCTGCCATCCCCACAACCCCAATGGTCCAGGAGCCCAAAGACCGGGCAGGCGCCTGCAGCTCCGCGGTCATGCGGAACCCGGCCTGGACTTAGTTTCTGCACTCACTGCGCTGCAATCCCATCCTGGCGTCGACCTGGAAAGGCGGGGCCGCCCTTCGCCGGAGGGCGTCGGGGCCCTGGCTTCAATCCTGCCTTATGTGAACCGCATATGTCGCAAAACGTACCCTTTTCGGGGCCGGATCCGTGGCCCAGGACACGCTGCCGGGTATACTCAAGGCTCAGCTAAGCTCCCTGCCAAGGTGGCCGGCCGCGCTGTACCCGTGGCCCGAAACCGGAGCAGGAAGCCAGTACCGGCCGGTGAGAATCCGGTTCAGTCGCCCAATGATGCGCGGACGGCCCTTGGAGGAACAATGTCGCACATCCTGCTCTTGACGAACAGCACTGGCTCTTCGGTAGACATCCTGCCTGCCTTGGAATTGCTGAACCACCGGGTCCACATCCTCCCTGCCGAGCCCACTGCGCTGCTGGAGACTGATCCCTGCGACATCGTGCTGCTGGACGCACGCAAGGATCTGGTGGGCGCCCGCTCACTGACCCAGCTCCTTAAGGCCACCGGCCTGAGCGCCCCGCTGGTCCTCATCCTTACGGAAGGCGGCATGGCTGCCGTTTCCTCCGCCTGGGCAGTGGACGACATCGTCCTGGATTCGGCCGGCCCAGCGGAAGTGGAAGCCCGCATCAGGCTTTCCGTTGCCCGTGCCGTCCCCGAGCAGGAGGACACACCTACGGAGATCCGCGCCGCCGGCGTCATCATCGACGAGGCGAGCTACACAGCCCGCGTCAACGGTGCACCGCTGAACCTGACCTTCAAGGAATTTGAGCTGCTGAAGTACCTGGCGCAGCACCCGGGCCGCGTTTTCACCCGCCAGCAGCTGCTCACCGAGGTATGGGGCTACGACTATTACGGCGGCACCCGCACGGTGGACGTCCACGTCCGGCGCCTGCGCGCGAAGCTGGGTGCGGACCATGAGAACCTCATCAGCACCGTGCGCAACGTGGGATACCGCCTTACCCTGGTGCGTCAGCAAGAGGACGAGCTGACCGAGGCCTGAAGCGTCCGCCTGGCTTCCCGTATAGCCTTGCCTCATGACTCCAGCGCACCCTGAGAAGTGGCCTGTCCATGCTGAACGCGGCGGTGTTGACCGTCAGCTCCTGAAGGACTGCCGGGATCTCCTGGCCGCTGCGGAGGAATCGGACGGCAACCCCTCCATTTCGGAGCAGACCCTGGTGACCATGAGGGCCGGGGACAGCGCCGAACATTCGCTGCTGACCCTGGCGCTGTATGCCCCGGACGAGGACTCAGACCCCGTCAGCGGCCAGGACCTCGCAGGGTTCGCGGTGGTAGTGGAAGCACCGGACGGCACCGGAGTGCTGGAAATCGCGGTGCACCCCAGCTACCGGAACCAGGGCGTGGCGGACCGCCTGGTGGGCGCCCTCAAGGAGAGCCGGGGACTGGCGGGGCTGAAGGCCTGGTCCCACGGCAATCATGAAGCTGCAGCCGACCTCGCTGCCCGGTACGGCTTCGGGCCCATCCGGGAACTGTGGAAGATGAGGCTGACGACGGCGGGTGCGGACCTTCCCGAGGTGATGCTGCCGGAGGGGGTGTCGCTGAGGGCCTTTGTCCGCGGCCGCGACGAGGACGCCTGGCTGGAGCTGAACCGGGCTGCTTTTGCCCACCATCCCGAGCAAGGGAGCCTGACCCGTGCCGACCTTGAGGCGCGGATGGCAGAGGACTGGTTCGACCCTGCCGGTTTCCTCCTCGCCGAGGACGGGCAGGGACGCGTGCTTGGCTTTCACTGGACGAAGGTGCATCCCCGGCACGGCGCGCATCCCGCAATCGGGGAGGTCTACGCCGTGGGTGTGGCACCCGAAGCGCAGGGCATGGGCCTCGGCAAGGCACTCACGGTAGCCGGCATCAAGTACCTCCAGGAACTGGGGCTGCACGCCGTCATGCTGTACACCGACGCTGACAATGCACCCGCTGTGGCCCTCTACCGGCGGCTGGGCTTCACGCGCTGGGACATGGACGTCATGTATGGACCGGTGGCAGCCGGTTAACCTTGCTGACATGGAGGGCGCAGGCTGGAAATCAGCGGGCTTGGGCGCAGGGAATGCTTGTAAGGTTGAAGCAGAACCGCGCAGGCCGGAAGCGCCAGCATCAACCGCCAGGTAAAGGAGATGCCATGAACCCGGAACCTTCCGGAACAGCCACGTCCCAGGACGTTGCGGTGCCGGTGCGTGCCCGCTTCGGTTCGTCGGAGGTTCCGGCGTCACGGGCCACCCAGGACCGCATCGACATTCCCGAGTTCGCCCCCAACCTGCAGCCCGAAGGCGACATCCGCCCGGACCGTTTCCTTGACCGTGAGCTGAGCTGGCTTGCCTTCAACTCCCGGGTCCTGGAACTGGCCGAGGATCCCACCCTGCACCTGCTGGAGCGCGTCAGCTTCCTCTCGATCTTCGCCTCCAACCTTGACGAGTTCTTCATGGTCCGCGTGGCCGGCCTCAAGCGGCGGATTGCCACCGGCCTGGCAGTCCCCTCCCCTGCCGGCCTCAGCCCCGTGGAGGTCCTGGAACAGATCAGCGAGGAAGCACACCGGCTCCAGCAGCGGCACGCGCAGGTTTATGCGGAGCAGATCCGGCCCGCACTGGCGTACGAGCACATCCACCTGATGCAGTGGGATGAACTGGACGATGCCGCCCAGCAGCAGCTCAGCGTGATGTTCGCGGAAAAGGTGTTCCCCATCCTGACGCCCCTGGCGGTGGACCCGGCGCACCCGTTCCCCTACATCTCAGGCCTCTCGCTGAACCTCGCCGTGGTGGTGCGGAACCCCATCAGCGACAAGGAATTGTTCGCGCGCGTCAAGGTGCCGGACCAGTTGCCGCGCCTGATCTCCATTGATGGTCCGCGCGCAGGCGCCGTGCCCGGGCGCGTGGCCCGCTTCATTGCCTTGGAAGATGTCATCGCGGTGCACCTGGACAAGCTGTTCCCCGGCATGGAGGTCCTGGAACACCACACCTTCCGCGTTACCCGCAACGAGGACGTGGAGGTCGAGGAAGACGACGCCGAGAACCTCCTGCAAGCCCTTGAGAAGGAACTCCTGCGGCGACGCTTCGGCCCGCCGGTGCGTCTCGAGGTCACCAACGACATCAACCCCAACATCCGGGCACTCCTGATCCGCGAACTGGGCGTGGAGGAATCGGAGGTGTACTCGGTACCGGCTCCCCTGGACCTCAGGGGACTGTCCGTCATCGCCGGGATCGACCGCGCGGACCTCCACTACCCCAAGCACGTCCCGCACACCTCCCGTTTCCTCAACGAGTCCGAAACGTCCAAGGCCGCCAACGTCTTCGCTGCCATGCGCCGCCGGGACATCCTGCTGCACCACCCCTATGACTCGTTCTCGACTTCCGTCCAGGCCTTCCTGGAGCAGGCCGCGGCCGACCCCAAGGTGCAGGCGATCAAGCAGACCCTCTACCGCACGTCGGGTGACTCCCCTATCGTGGATGCGCTGATCGACGCGGCGGAGGCCGGCAAGCAGGTACTGGCCCTGGTGGAGATCAAGGCCCGCTTCGACGAGCAGGCAAACATCTCCTGGGCACGGAAGCTTGAGCAGGCCGGCGTGCACGTGGTCTACGGCATTGTTGGCCTCAAGACCCACTGCAAGCTGTCCCTGGTGGTGCGCCAGGAGGTTGACGGGCTGCGCCGCTACTGCCACATCGGCACCGGCAACTATCACCCCCGGACGGCGCGCTACTACGAGGACCTGGGCCTGCTGACCGCCAACGACCAGGTGGGTGAGGACCTGTCCAAGCTGTTCAACCAGCTCTCCGGCTACGCCCCGAAGTCCACCTTCAAGCGGCTCCTGGTGGCGCCGCGCTCGGTTCGCTCAGGCTTGATCGACCGCATTGAGACCGAGATCCGCAATGCGCGCGCCGGAATACCCGGCCGCGTGCAGATCAAAGTGAACTCCATGGTGGACGAGGCCATCATCGATTCCCTGTACCGTGCCTCCCAGGCGGGCGTCAAGGTGGACGTGGTGGTCCGCGGCATCTGCTCCCTCCGCCCGGGAGTGGCGGGCCTGAGCGAGAACATCACCGTCCGCTCCATCCTGGGCCGGTTCTTGGAGCACTCCCGCGTGTTCGCCTTCGCCAATGCCGGTGACCCCGTGGTGTACATCGGCTCGGCGGACATGATGCACCGCAACCTGGACCGCCGGGTGGAGGCCCTGGTCCAGCTGGCCAGCGCCGACGACATCAACTATGTCCTTGACCTGCTGCGGCGCTATATGGCACCGGAAACGTCCAGCTGGCACCTGGACCACGAGGGAAACTGGCTTCGGCACCACCTTTCCGACGACGGCAGGCCGCTTGAGGATGTCCAGTCCTTTCTGCTGGCGTCCCGCCCCCGGCAGCGCAGCCTGAGCCGCCGGTAAAGGGCCACTGTTTTGTCGAGCGACGTTGAAGCCACTGTCCTGTCGAGCGATGCACTCGTAGCAGACCAGACAGACCATCCGGGGGAACCAGTAGCAGTAACCGCTGCCGGAGCGCTGCCCTGGCGGCTGGTGAAGGACCGGCTTGAAGTGCTGCTGATCCACCGGCCGCGCTATGACGACTGGTCCTGGCCGAAGGGCAAGATCGACGACGGCGAAACCATCCCTGAGTGCGCTGTCCGGGAAATCCAGGAGGAGATCGGGCTTACGGCGCAGCTGGGTATCCCGCTGCCGCCCATCCACTACCACGTGCCGTCCGGCCTCAAGGTGGTCCACTATTGGGCCGTCAAGGTAAACGGGGCACGGCTGGTGCCGGACGGCAAGGAGGTGGACAGCGTAATGTGGTGCGTCCCCGAAAAGGCGGCGTCGCTGCTGTCCAATCCCTCCGACGTCGTACCCTTGAAGGCCCTGCAGGAAGCGCACAGGCGCGGGGAGCTGGATACGTGGCCGCTCGTTGTCCTCCGCCACGCCAAGGCGAAGCCGCGCTCATCCTGGAGCAAGGCTGAAGGCGAAAGGCCCCTCGCCGCCACCGGAACACGGCAGGCGAAGGCTGTGAGCAGGCTTCTGCATGCCTGGAAACCGCTGCGCGTGGTGACCAGTCCCTGGCTCCGGTGCGTCGCAACCGTCGCCCCCTATGCAAAAGCCGCCGGCGCGAAGGTGAAGCTCGCAGAGGCGCTCACCGAACACCGGCATCAGCGCAGCCCCAAGAAAACTGCAGCCGTCATCGAGGCCCTTTTCGACAAGCAGCGCGCGGTGGCCGTCTGCACGCACCGCCCGGCACTTCCCACGGTGTTCAGGCAGCTCGCCCACCACATGCCTTCGCACCTGCGCGTCCTCCTGCCGGCCAAGGAGCCCTACCTGTCGCCCGGTGAGCTGGTGGTGTGCCATGTGGCGCCCGGCGGACGGAAGAGGATCGTCGCTGTAGAGCAGTTCAAGCCGTTTGACGACTGACCCCGGCTGGGGTCCGGTTCCCGGACGCCCGGCCCAAGCCGGATAGACTTGGGGCGTGAGCATCCCAACTCCCTATGAAGACCTCCTGCGCGATGTCCTGGCTTCCGGCACCCATAAATCGGACCGCACCGGCACCGGAACCACCAGTGTTTTCGGGCGGCAGATGCGCTTTGACCTGGCCAAAAGTTTCCCGCTGATTACCACCAAGCGGGTGCACTTCAAGTCCGTGGCAGTTGAACTCCTGTGGTTCCTGCGCGGCGACACCAACATCAAGTGGATGCAGGACCAGGGCGTCACCATCTGGAACGAATGGGCCGACGAGGACGGCGACCTGGGACCCGTCTACGGTGTCCAGTGGCGCAGCTGGCCCACGCCTGACGGCGGGCACATCGACCAGATCGCGGAGCTCATCGAAAACCTCAGGTCCAACCCGGACTCCCGCCGGCACATTGTGTCTGCCTGGAACGTCTCGGAACTTCACGACATGGCGCTGCCCCCGTGCCACGCGTTCTTCCAGTTTTATGTGGCCGACGGCAAGCTGTCCTGCCAGCTGTACCAGCGCTCCGCGGACATGTTCCTTGGCGTGCCCTTCAACATCGCCTCCTACGCACTGCTGACCTGCATGGTGGCCCAGCAGGTGGGACTGGAACCCGGCGAGTTCATCTGGACCGGGGGCGATGTGCACATCTACGAGAACCATATGGACCAGGTCCTCAAGCAGCTGGAGCGGGAACCCTATGAGTACCCGCAGCTGAAGATCACCCGGAAGCCGGCGTCGATTTTCGACTACTCGCTGGAGGACTTCGACGTGGTGGGCTACAAGCACCACCCCACTATTAAGGCGCCGATCGCGGTATGAGCACCGAAAACTCCACTGATCCCCAGTCCTTCACCGAGGAACTGGCAGCGTCCATCACCGGCGTGGGCCTCGTCTGGGCCCAGACCCCGGACGGCGTCATCGGCAAGGACGGGGACATGCCCTGGCACCTGCCGGAGGACCTCAGGCACTTCACGAAACTGACCACCGGGCACCCGGTGATCATGGGCCGCAAGACGTGGCTGTCCTTCCCCGAGAAGTACCGGCCCCTTCCCGGGCGCACGAACATTGTCATTACCCGGCAGAAAAGCTGGGCCGGTACGCCTGAGGCGGAGGGCGCCGTCGTGGTTCCTTCGCTGGATGACGCGCTGCTCGAATCACAGTTCGTGGACGGCGGCGACACCGTGTGGATCCTTGGCGGCGGCGAAATTTTCCGCCAGTCCACCGAACTCGCCAACGTAGCTGTGGTCACCACTATTGACGTAAAGGCCGACGGCGACACGTTCGCTCCCGAGCTTGGCACCAGTTGGGAAGCCACCGCTTCCGTCCCGCCCGACGGCTGGCTGACGGCCGCCAACGGCACACGCTACCGATTCACCAAATGGTCAAGGACTGAGGGCTAGGAATGCTGAAGAAACCGGAAACCCTCTTCGTCCTGGGTTACATGCTGCTCCCCCTGCTGGCCCTGCTCTCCGCGATTGTTGGGCTGACGATGATCCTGGGGGGCAACAAGATCGCCGGCGCCATTGTGCTTGTGGTGGTGACGCAGGTCTTCGCGTTCGGGGCGTTCTTCGCGCTGCGGGCACGCAAGACTGCGGTGATCGAGGAATCAGACCGCGGCTGACAGGCAAGGGGGCATGGGGAGGACACCCCATAGTGCTCCCGGCGGGCTCTTACTAAGCTGGGGCCTGCAGCCCCGCATGGGGCTGTCATGGAATGTCATGAAACGGATGGGGGATGCCGGGGTGGCAGGAACATTGTGGGGCGCCGACGTCGCGCAGCTGCGCACGCTCGCACAGCAGTTCAGCAAGACTGCGGACCTGTTGCTGCAGCAGTCGGCGCAACTGAGCGGCCAGATCAATAACAGTCCCGCCTGGAAGGGCCAGGACGCCGCCCGTTTCCGTTCAGACTGGAACAGCAGCCACCGGATGATGCTGCAAAAAACCGCGTCCCGCCTGAAGCAGGAATCCAGGCTGCTCCTCACGCACGCCGACGAACAGGACCGGGCAAGCAACGCCGGAGGGACAGGCGGCCCAGGTGGATCCGGGCCGGGAGGGACACCAGGAAGCACAGGTCCTGGCGGGAATGCTCCCGGGCAGGCAAGCAACAACCCGTGGGGCCCGGACTGGCTTGCAGACCCGGACTCGCCCTTCCGCGACGGCTGGGACATCTACGGCCTCACCAAAGCCTTTCCAAACCTCCGTGCAGGCCTCTTCGACATCGCAGCAATGCTGCACAGGTCGCGGATCGGCGACTTCCTGGATCCGGTGGCCTGGCGGGCCTTCCAGAACTCCAACGAGTTCAGCAAATTCTTCAACCTTTCCAACAACCTTTTCGAAGGCAGGTTCCACGAGGTCCTGGACCTTGCCGAGGGGTCCAGGGCGTTCCAGTACATCGACGTCTTCAGTAAGGGACTGGGCGTTGTCGGCGTGGGTCTGGACAGCCTGGATGCCGTCAACAACCTCCAGGAAGGCGACTACGGGGCGGCAGCGTACTCCACCACCAAGGCCCTGCTGGGTGCCGGCTCGTTCCTGCCGCCTCCCGCCGGGACAGTCTGCATGGTGGCCAGCGGCGCCCTTGCCCTCTATGACAACGTGCCCGTCATCCAGGACTCCGTGAACTACGTCGGTGACAAGATTGCGGACGGGGCGGAGGCCGTTGGCGGAGCCGTCAGTGACGGTGTCGACGCTGTCGGCGACTTTTTCGGCTTCTGAGGAATTAAGGGGAACAACCAGTGACTGAAACTACTACAGCCGCCCCGTCGGCTGCCCAAGAGAGCTTTCCTGACGCCATCGGTTTTGGCTTCGCGGAACTCCTGGTGCTCCTGAACCTGCGGCGCAACCCCGCTGCCGAAGAGTCGGCCAGGGCCCTGCGCCTTGAAAGGGAACTCGACGACGCCTCGTTGCTGTCTGCCGGTGCTTCATCCCTGGTGGCACGCGGCGCCGCTACGGCCGGCCCCGGCGGCGAACTGTCCGTGAAGGGGCCAGTCGCGGCCGTCGCCAGTGCACTGACGGGAGCCACCAGAAGGGTGCAGATCAACCTCCTGACAGCGGATTCCACTGATAATGTCCTGTCCGTCGAGTCGCCGGAATATAGGATTCTGCTGCAGCCCCGCGCCTACCTCAGCTGGTTCGCGATGGCCCAGCGACCCGATACCACGCCGGCAGAAGCCAACTTCTTCATCATCCGCAAGCATCTCGAGGACAACCCGGCCGGCGGGGCCACCATACGGCTGCTGCAGGACGGCGCCGGCAAGCAACTCCTCATCAAACGCAACGGAACGGACTGGACAGTAGGGTACGGCGTCCCCGATGCGCCCTCTGAACCCATCCAGGAAATTCCGGGCCTTACCAGCGAACAGGTGCTGGACCACATCCGATCGATTCGACAGGACTAGCGTGCAGAACGGCTTTCCAGGCAGCAACCCGGGTTCCGATTCCGAGGAACAGATCCGTTTCAACCATGACCAGGCGGTGGCGCACGGGGAAAAACGTGTCCTTTTCCGTACCGTGGACGGGCGACTCCACAGCTATGCCAGGGATGAACTGGGGGTAGTCACCGCCAGTTCCCACCCGCAGGTGCGGTCTGCGGGCGGCTTTGCCGCGATGGCGGTCTTCTTCGCGGCCCTGGCAGTCTTTTCCGTCCTCCTGGTGGCAGGACCCACCAGCCGCGGACAGGACCCGATGTGGGGCGCCCTGGTCCTTACCGTGGCGGGCGTGGGCGGCGTGCTCTATGCGGCGCGGATGGCGGGTGTGGCCGCAAAGGCCAAGCGCCTGCGGGCAGAGCGGGGCATCCCGGAGCCCACTGCCCGCCAGTTCGACAGGCCCTGACTGCTGGGTCTGTCGAACTGCCCGCCGCAAGCCACGGGACCAAGGCGCTTGCCGCCGTCGTAATCTGCCGCTGCGGGAGTGACGTAACCGACTGCGCCCATTCGGTTGCGACGTCTAAAATGGACGGATGACTACAGCAGCTACCCCTTCCGTCGGCCTGGTCGGATGGCGCGGCATGGTCGGTTCCGTCCTCATGCAGCGCATGCAGGACGAGGGCGACTTCGCCAACATCAACCCGGTGTTCTTTTCCACCTCCAACGCGGGAGGTGCCGCGCCGTCGTTCGCTGAAGGCGCGGGCAAGCTCGAAAACGCGTTCGACGTCGAGACCCTGGCCAAGCTGCCCATTATTGTCACCGCCCAGGGCGGCGACTACACCAAGCGGGTTCACGGCGAGCTGCGCAGCCGCGGCTGGGACGGCCTGTGGATCGACGCCGCCTCCACCCTTCGTATGAACGATGACTCGATCATCGTGCTGGACCCGATCAACCGGGACGTGATTGACAAGGGCCTGGTCAACGGCACCAAGGACTTCATCGGCGGCAACTGCACGGTCTCCTGCATGCTGATGGGTCTCGGCGGCCTGTTCAAGAACGGACTGGTGGAGTGGGGCACCTCCATGACTTACCAGGCTGCCTCGGGCGGCGGCGCACGGCACATGCGCGAACTGCTCAGCCAGTTCGGCACGCTCAACGCCGAGGTCAGCACGGAACTGGACGACCCGGCGTCGGCCATCCTGGACATTGACCGCAAGGTCCTGGCCCACCAGCGCACGGAAATCGACGCCACCCAGTTCGGTGTTCCCCTGGCCGGCTCCCTGATCCCCTGGATTGACGCGGACCTTGGCAACGGGCAGTCCAAGGAAGAGTGGAAGGCCGGGGTGGAGACCAACAAGATCCTGGGCACTTCCGACGAGAACCGCGTCATCATGGACGGGCTGTGCGTCCGCATTGGGGCCATGCGCTCCCACTCCCAGGCGCTCACCCTCAAGCTCCGCGAAGACCTGTCCGTCGCCGAGATCGAGAAGCTCCTGGACGCGGACAACGAGTGGGCCAAGGTGGTTCCCAACACCAAGGAAGCCTCCATGGCCGAGCTGACCCCGGTGGCCGCCTCCGGCACCCTGGACATCCCCGTCGGCCGCATCCGCAAGATGGAGATGGGCCCGCAGTACATCAGCGCCTTCACCGTGGGCGACCAGCTTCTTTGGGGCGCCGCCGAGCCGCTGCGCCGCATGCTCAACATCGCCACCGGGAGCCTGTAACCCCAGGCTTCCCCACACGAAGGCCCTGACCCGCCCAACCGTTGCTGCCCGGCACCGGCCCAGCGGGTCAGGGCCGGCTGCGTTTAACATCCTTTGTGGGCGCTCGCACTCCCGTAATGGACTGCGAGAGCGTTGGCGGAAAAGGCACGTTAAGTGAGAGAGCGTCGCAGTCAGCTCTGCAGGAACGCGAGGTAGCGCCCGGCGGCACGGTCGAAGGCAGACCGCGCGGTGGCCCCCAGCGGCCGGGCACCGTCAAAGAGTTCAGGCACGACGCCGGCGCCTGGACCCGTGCCTTCCCGAGCCCACGTGCCGATCACCTCTCCCCCGGCCACCAAGGTCTTTTTGAAGACGCCATTGCCGCCGGGCACGATCCTGTTCGCATGCTCCACTGCCAGGACCAGGCTCCGGTCCTGGTACCCCAGCAGGAACTCGTCGAAGCCGGGAAGCAGGAGGACTGACCGCGAGCCGGGGACACTGCCGTTGAGCAGCGCCCCCGTCTCCGGGGACAGCCAGTAGCTGGTCCCCTTGAATTCCAGCTCCACCAGCTGGTCCTTGACGTCCTCGAATGCCGCCCGAACCTCCGTCAGGGATATTTGCGTCCACCAGGCGAAGTCCCGGACGGTGGCAGGGCCATGGCTGCGGAAGTAGCGCAACGCAAACTCTGCCACCCCCTCCCGCCGCTCCAGGCAGCGGGACACCCGGATCCAGTCATCGAAGGCCGCAAACAGCTGCTGGTTTCCAGACAGTGGCCCCAGGACCAGCCAGCCGTGCCGGCAAAGCGTCCCCAGGATGTGGATGCCCCGCTGGCCCTGAGTGGGCTGCCCTGCTGCGTCGAAAATCCGGAACAGCTCCTGCCTGCCCGCGGCTGTACCACCGGCCAGATGGTCCAGCGCTATGTCACGGCACTTTTCGATGTCGGCCCACGTGATGCCGAGCTCCCGGTGCCGGGAGGCAATGCCCTTGGTGAGCCGCTCCGCGGTGAGCTGCAACATCCAGCCCAGGTCCTCCGGCGCCACCAGGTGCAGGGTGCCGCGCATGGGCCAGGAGCGCACCACCGCACCGGAATCGAGGGCAGCCCGGACGTCGCTGAGTCCCGCTCCGGGCACCCTGGTACCCACTGCCCACATGGCTGCCGGCAGGTCCTGGGCCTGCAGGGCGGTCATCCAGCGGACAGTCCCGGCGATGGCGGACTGCACATCGGCCGCCCGCCCGACAGGCGGCACAACCGGGGCAGGCACCAGCCGCTGGGACACCAGTCGAAGCCTGCCGAGGACCGCACCGGTAAGACGCTTCCCAGTCATGGCCCCCATCCTACGGCCGGACGAAGTCCGTCAACACGGCCGGTTAGGGTAGGAGCATGACTTTGGGGAGTTTGTGGCAGTTGCTTGATCCAGGAACAAAACGGTGGATGGCGGGCGGAACGGCGTCCGTCCTGGCAGGAACAGGGCTGGGCCTGGCCTCCCTGTCCGCCTTTGTGCAGAGCGGCCGCTCCGATCCTTTGCTGCTCCTGCCCTCCCTCGCCCTGAGCCTGGGCGGCGGCTACGCCGCGCTTTTCCCTGGAATCAGCGTGAATCGGGGCCAGCTGCGTGTTCTCCGCGACTGGCGGCAGCACCCCCGCGCCGGGAAGGTCCTCTGGATCCTGTCGCTCGCCGTCGCCACCTGCGGCCTGGCGACCTGCATTGCGGCCGGGATGGTAAGCCCGCAGGCCCCAGGCCTGCTCGTCTGGCTGTTCATGGGGCTCTACCTGGCCAGCGCCGGCTGGGCCTCTGCCCTGATGGGACTAACCGTCCCCGCCGCGGTCGAGGCCGGCAGCAGGAACGGGCATTCTACAGTTCCAAGCCAATGAGCAGCGGTTCGGGGTGCAAAGTGATCCCAAACCGGCGTTCGACGCCGGCGCGCACCTCGCGCGCCACGGCCACCACGTCCGCCGCCTTGGCTGAACCGCGGTTGGTGATGGCCAGGGTGTGCTTGGTGGACAGCGATGCGCGTCCGCCGGAGACGCTGTCCGGCTCGAGGCCAAAACCCTTGCCATACCCGGCCTGGTCTATCAGCCAGGCAGCGGACAGTTTGACTTGCCCTTCCTGGCCGGCAGGATAACGCGGCGCCGTCTCCGGCAGCGCCCCGGCCACCTCGCCCGGCACAATTGGATTGGTGAAAAAGGAGCCGGTGGAATAGGTGTCCCGGTCCGCCGCGTCCCACACCATGCCCTTGGACGCACGCAGCCTCAGTACTTCCCGGCGCACGTCCGTGGCGTAGGCCCGCTTTCCCTGCTCCACACCCAGCGCGCGCGCCAGCTCCGCGTACCGGATGGGTGCACTCATCCGCCCGATCGGCAGCTGGAACTCCACGGTCAGCACAACATACCGTGGCGAACCGTTAACGGTGGTCTGCTTCAGGATCGAGTCCCGGTAACCAAACTTCAGCTCGGAGTTGGTGAAAGTTTTCACGGCGTTCCGCTCGCGGTCCCAAGTGCGGACAGCGGCGATGGTCTGGGACACATCCGAGCCATAGGCGCCAACATTCTGCACCGGAGTGGCCCCGGTGGAGCCAGGAATGCCGGCCAGGGCTTCAATCCCCGACCAGGCATGGAGAACCGCGTGTTCCACCAGCTTGTCCCAGTTGTGGCCCGCCTGCACCACCACGGCCACGCCGCCGCACGAATCCTCTGCGTTGACCGTGAAGCCTTCCGAGGCGATCTTCACCACGGTACCGGGGAACCCGTCGTCGGAAATCAGCAGGTTGGAGCCTCCGCTGATGATCAGCAGCGGCTCCTCCGCGGCGTCGGCAGCGCGGACGGCGTCGATGATCTCGGCCTCGGTGCGGGCCTCGATGTAGGTGCCGGCAGGACCTCCGACGGCGGCCGTGGTCAGTTCGGAAAGCATCCTGGGAGTCACCAGACCACTGTACTAGGGAAAGCGTTGCGGCTTCGTGGTACCTGCTGCTGCTCCTCAGCTGCAAAATACAGTAACAAGATCTGTAGAAGATATTTACAAACTTGTCATACCTGAGTACCTTCAACCCCAGCGGATCACACACCTGGGTTCGCTTCCCGCTATCGCATAGGACAGCTATGACCATTAACAGGACTCTGGCCACAAGCCTCATGAGCCTCTCCACCGCCGCACTGATTACCCTCGCCTCGGCAGGGGGAGCCACGGCGGCACCTGCTTCGCCGGAGAACAAGGAAGTTCCCGGCGTGACCAGCACCAGGATCGCCGGCACCTCCAGCGCTGACTACTGGACGCCTGACCGGATGCGGGCTGCCATACCCGGCGATGTACTCGCGAAGAAGGCCCTGCAACGCCAGAAGGACAATTCCATCCACGCCGAAGAAGCCGCCGGCAAGGGAGCTGAAACCAAAATCAAGGGTTCGGAGCCGGCAGTCCAGCCCATGGCAAATGCCAGCGAGAATCCGGTACCGCACATCGGCAAGGTGTTCTTCACCCTGGGCGGAGCGGATTATGTCTGCTCGGCCAACTCGGTGGCCTCCACCAATAGGAATACGGTCTCCACGGCGGGCCACTGCCTCAATGAGGGACCCGGAGCTTTCGCGACGAGGTTCACCTTTGTTCCTGCCTACCTCAACGGCGCAGCCCCTTACGGTAAGTGGACGGCCAAGGCCCTCTTCGCGCCAACTCAGTGGAGCTCGACGGGCAGCATGGAGTACGACACGGGGTTCGCGGTGATGTCGCAGCTGAACGGCCGCAATCTTGCTGACGTCGTGGGTGCCTCCGGAGTGCGGTTCAATGCAGCCCGCGGCCTCAGCTACAAGGCATTTGGCTACCCGGCAGCAGCACCCTTCAACGGAGAATCGCTCAAGAGCTGCTCAGGCACCGCAACCAACGATCCCTACAACCCGCAGTTCAACTCCCAGGGCATCCCGTGCAACATGACGGGTGGATCCTCCGGCGGGCCCTGGTTCATCGGAACGTCGTCCGGCGGTTACCAGAACTCGGTCAACAGCTACGGCTACGGGAGCAATTCCACCAGGATGTACGGACCGTACTGGGGCTCCGTCATCCAGTCGTCCTATAACGCGGCCGCTTCGTCCTACTGATCGCGGCTTACTGATGGCGGCCGGGTTGCCTTAAAAGGCTGAGGGAGGCTGCCCAACCGGGCAGCCTCCCTCAGTAGTTCTTTATAACTGCTTCGATGGCGAAGCGATTAGGAAAGCGCTACGACGGCCTGGGCCTTCATCAGGACCTTCTGGCCAGCGGAAACAACGGTGAGGTCGATGCGCGCAGTGTTGGCCTCGGCGTCGAGCTTTCCGATGATGCCGCTGACCTCAATGGTTGCGCCTGGCTCAGTTGTGCCGGTGGTATCGGCAACCAGGACGGGCTTGGTGAAGCGCGTCTGGAAGTCGACGACGGCGGCCGGATCCCCGGCCCAATCGGTCACCAGCTGCACAGCGGAACCCATGGTGAACATGCCGTGCGCGATCACGCCGGGCAGCTCGACACTCGTGGCGAAGGCCTCGTTCCAGTGGATCGGGTTGAAGTCGCCGGAGGCGCCGGCGTACTTGACCAGGTCGGTGCGGGTGACCTCGACGGTTCGGCTGCCGATCTCCTGGCCTGGGCTGAGTTCGTGGATGCTGAGGCTCATGGTTACTGTCCCTCTCCTCGGACCAGGATGGATGACGTGGTGGTGGTGACTGGTTCCCGGGATTCGCCTGCGCCGAGGGCGAAGATTTCGGAGCGGGTGGTGATCATCGCTCCCCCGCCCATCGCCCGGATGCTGTCCACGTGGAGTTCCGCCACCAGTTGATCGCCGGCGAAGATGGGGCGGTGGTGGGTGAAGCGCTGGTCGGCGTGGACCACGCGGGAGAAGTCGATGCCGGCTTCCGGGTCCTCGATGAGCTGGGCGTCGGCCCGCTGGGCGATGATGATGGCAAAGGTCGGCGGGGCCACCAGGTCTGTGTGGCCCAGGGCTTTGGCGGCTTCGACATCGAAGTGTGCAGGGTGGGTGGCTTTCACGGCGCGGGCGAACTCGCGGATCTTCTCGCGGCCGACGTCATATACCTCTGCGGCAGGGTAGGTGCGGCCCTGCAGGTCCGGATTGATAGTCATGGGCCCAGCCTATCGTCAGGCTCTTGAGCGGCAGAAAAGGTGAAGAGTCGGGGAAGGTGGGTGTTGTTGAGGCTTAGCGGCGAAGTTTCTTCCGAATCGCCTGACCCCGGACCACCATGCCGGCGACATGCAGGACAAGTCCCAGCCCGATAACCGGCAGCGACGCCATGGCCAGCCAGGAGTTGCCGCTGGTGTTGCCCACCAGGTTCAGGATGACGCCGACGGCGATCAGTCCCATGGCGCTGAAGACCAGCACTTTGTAGCGGGTTGGCGCGGTGGCCCAGAATTCGTTCAGCACCCTGCAAGTCTACCGGGAGTCAGAACAGCGCTTCCTGGACCGCGGGTACCTCCGAGCGGTGGTCTCCGAGTTCTATGGTGCGGCCCTTGAGCCGGCCCAGGTCCACCACGAACTCCAGATCTGCGCCATCCAGGCTTGCCAGGGCGAAGCTGCCGCAAACGGACCGGATGGTGAAGCCGTGGGCATCTGATTCCAGGGAATGGGGGTAGGCATGACGCGCCGTTTCCGAGCACAGCCGGTCGGCGAGTCCGGGCCTGCTCCAGGTCTCGTCCACGAGCTCAAAGCCGTCTTCACCCGCGGTGGACGCCACCTGGCGGGCGAAGGCTGCGAGGGCGGAGTTACGGGCCTTGATCCGGTCGGCGGGGGCCGGGGCTGCCAGGGCCGCTGCCTTGGCGGCAGAACGCACCTGTTGGGGCAGGCCGCCGTCGCTCGTTACCAGGTCCTCCAAGACCCGGACCACCCGCCCGTCCGCGGCGCGGGCGATGTAACTGGCGGCCACGGCGCCCTGCTCGGCAAGCCGCTGCCACTTGCGCAGGTCCGAGGCCGTCCCCACCTTGCTGGTGCCGTCGGCAAAGGTTGCGACGTAGAGCCAGTGCGGCTGCATCAAGTAGCTGCGCAGGCCGGGCGGGACACCGCCGCCGCGGTGGAAATCGTGCATCAGCCGGAACTCGTCCTGCACGAAGCACCTGTCGCACTGGTATCCCCGGACCGAGGGAGAGCTGTTCCTGCACAGCACGTGGTCACGGCGCGCTGGGCCGTGCACCCGGTAGTGGCCCAGGCAGGACTTCCCTTCCGCGGCGAGCCGGAAGCCCAGTCGCGTGCCGTCGTCGAGCGCTGTTTCCCTGAAGGTGCCATCCGGTGCCTGCAGGCGCAGCACGGGAGGGGATCCGAATGAACCGGCGCGATCATCGTGCGCGGGCCAAGAGACCCCGTGGACCAGATAAGGCGTATCGGTCACGGGGTCTCCTGGGATAAAAAGCGCGGGTGCTACAGCGCGGGCTGCACCCCAAAGGCTACCGCGAGCTTCATGATCTTCTCGGCGCGGCCCAGGCGGGGCAGGTCCGAGCCGTCCCTGATGACGCGGCCGTTGGCTTCGAAGTCAGCCATGAAATCGGTGGCCCAGGCGACGTCCGACGGCGTGGGGCTGATGACCTCGTTGATGACGGGGGTCTGGTCGATGGCCAGGCAGAGCTTGCCGGTCATGCCCATCATCACGGTGATGCCGGTCTGCTCACGCAGGATGGGGTGGTTGGTGCCCACGGTGGGGCCGTCGATGGGGCCCGGGAGGTTGCCCACGCGGCTGGCAACCACGAGCTTGGCACGCGGGTAGGCCATGGCTTCCGGAGTGGCCGCCATGCCGGTGTCGCGGCGGAAGTCGCCGGAGCCGAAGGCGAGGCGGAAGGCGCCCTGGGCCTTGGCGATGTTGTTGGCTTCCTCGATGCCGACGGCGGATTCCACCAGCGGGATCACGGGGGTCTTGCCGTCCATCCGGTGGAAGCTTTCGGTGACCTGGTCCGCGGATTCGGTCTTGGCGAGCATGACGCCGAGCAGGCCAGGGGTGCCGCGGAGGCCAGCGAGGTCATCGGCCCAGAAGGGGCTGGTGGCGTCGTTGATGCGGACCCAGGCCTTGCCGCCGGCGGTCAGCCAGTCGATAACGTTGTTCCGGGCCTGGTCCTTTTGGGAAGGGTCCACCGCATCTTCAATATCCAGGATGATCGAGTCGGCGCGGGAGACTGCCGACTGGTCGAAAAGCTCCGGCTTCATGGCATTCACGAGGAGCCAGGAGCGGGCGATCTCTGCGGGGATATTGCGTTCCGGCCTTACGGTCTCGGTGGCGATGGTAGACGTCATGTATCTACCGTATCCGCCCGGCAACCGGCACGCCGCAGAAAATGGCCAGCTTGTGAGGATCAATACGAACTAAACAGGATATGACTCGGGTCCTGGCAAAAGCCGGTAGCAGCAAGTGTCGTTATGGGGTGCCAAAACGACACTTGCTGCTACCTAGTTGGGATGGGTCAGGGGATGCTGCTGCCCCGCGCAGTAACCCACAGTTTGTACCAGTCCGCGCGGCTCATGGCCTGCGCCACGCGGGCCGCGTCCGAGCAGGCCCGGATGCGGCCGGGATTGGTGGTCCCGATCACCGGCGCAATCCCCGCCGGGTGCTTCATCAGCCAGCCCAGCAGCACCGACTCCCCCGTGCTGCCGTACTCGCCGGCCAGTTCAGCCACGAGATCCGCGGTGGCTGCCTCGGCGGACGTGGGGCTTTCCGGTTCCACGCCGGTGTACACGCCCTTGGCCAGGGAACCGTAGGCCTGCAGGGTTATGGAGTGCCGGGCGCAGTACTCCAGGGTGCCGTGCGGGAAGCTGTAGTCCAGGTGCTCGGCATGGTTCACCAGCACCTGGCTTTCCAGCCAGGCCCGCTTGAGCAGGCTCATCTCAAGCTGGTTCGCCAGCACCGGCGTTTCCAGCCGGTCCTGCAGCGCCTCGATCTGCGCACCGGACATGTTGGACACGCCAAGCTGCCGGACCTTGCCTTCCGCCATCAGCTGCCCGACGGCGGCCGCCACCTCCGCGGGGCCCGTCAGGGGGTCCGGGCGGTGCAGCAGGAGGATGTCCACGTAGTCCGTCCGCAGCCGCTTCAGGCTTTCGTTGACGCGCTCCAGGATGGCTTCCCGGCTCAGGTCGTAGTGCGTTTGCAGTCCGCGTTCGTTCAGCCTGATGCCGCACTTGGTCTGCAGCCGGATCCGGTCCCGGAGGCCCGGCGTGGCAGCCAGCACCTCACCGAACACGGCCTCGGACTTGCCGCCGCGGTAGATGTCGGCATGGTCGAACAACGTGATGCCGGCATCCAGGGCGGCCTCGACGGCGGCAGCAGCCTCGTCCACATGCTCGCCGGCATGCGGCTCGCCAGACCAGCTGCCACCCAGGCCCATGCAGCCGTAAATCACTTCCTGCATCAGCACAGCCCCCGCATCAGCACGTTACCCCAGTCCGGCCGTCCCAAGGGGCGGCCGCCGGAGATCAGCGCAGCCATGCGGTGGTGTTGGCCGGCAGCTTGCCGTCCTCAAGAGGTGCGCTGGTGACCAGCACCCCGCCCGCCGGAAGGTCGACGGCGGTGTCCCCGAAGTTGGTCACTGACTGCCAGCCATTGGGGCGACGGAAGTGCAGGACCTCCGGGTTGCCGGTCTCCACCCACTCCAGCTCCTCGTCCGTCAGCAGTTCATGACGGAGCTTCAGGGCCTTGCGGTAGAGCTCAAGGGTGGAACCTTTTGTTCCGTCCTGCGCCTCGACGGCGTACCTGCTGAACCAGCCGGGCTGGGGCAGGTGTGCGCCGCCTTCGCCGAAGCCGAAGGAGGTTCCCTCAACCTTCCAGGGCAGCGGGACACGGCAACCGTCGCGGCCGATCTCCACGCCCTTGTTGCGGAAGAAGGAGGGGTCCTGGCGTTCGGATTCCGGAATCTCGGCCACTTCCTGCAGTCCCAGTTCCTCGCCCTGGTAGAGGTAAGCCGAGCCGGGCACGGCGAGCATCAGCAGGGTGGCTGCGCGGGCGCGGCGTTCACCGAGCTCCACATCGAGTTCCTCCTTGGGGCCGCCGGCGAGCAGCCAGTCCTTGCCGTCCTGGCCCTTGGTGCGTTCCTTGCCCTTGGACACCTGCGGCAGGCCGTAACGGGTGGCGTGGCGGACAACATCGTGGTTGGAGAAAACCCAGGTGGAGGAGGCGCCAGTGGCGGCCGCCTCGGCCAGGTTCCGGGTGATGATCTCCTTGTACTCGGCGGCGTCGAAGTCGGCCTGCAGCAGGTCGAAGTTGAAGGCCTGGCCAAGCCCCTGCGGGCTGGCGTAGCGGGCCCGGCGGGTGGCGTGGACCCATGCCTCGGCCACCGCGGTGCGCGGCGGGTTGTATTCGTTGAAGACCTCGCGCCATTCGGCGTAGATTTCATGCACTTCGTCACGGTCCCAGAAGGGGTGCGTGCCGTCGTCGAACCCGTCCACGCCCGTGTTGGCCGCGCTCAGCTCCAGCTTGGACAGCAGCGGCTCGGTGAGGTCCTTGGTGAGCGCGTGTGCCACATCCACGCGGAAGCCGTCCACGCCGCGGTTGGACCAGAAGCGCAGGGTCTTCAGGAAGTCCTCGCGGATTTCCCGGTTGGACCAGTTCAGGTCGGGCTGTTCCTTCGCAAAGATGTGCATGTACCACTGGCCGGGGGTGCCGTCCGGCTCCGTGATGCGCTCCCAGGCCGGGCCACCGAAGACCGAGTCCCAGTCCGACGGCGGGAACTCGCCGCCGGGGCCCTTGCCGTCGCGGAAGATGTAGCGGTCCCGGGCCGGAGAGCCCTTGGGAGAGGCCAGGGCCTCCTGGAACCACTTGTGCCGGTTGGACGAGTGGTTGGGGACGATGTCCGCAATCAGCTTAATGCCTGCCTCGTGCAGGGCAGCGGCCATCTCGTCGAAGTCCTCGAGGGTGCCCAGCTTGGGATCCACGTCGCGGTAGTCGTCCACGTCGTAGCCGCCATCCGCGAGCGCCGAGGGGTAGAACGGGCTCAGCCAGACGGCGTCGATCCCCAAGGATTTCAGGTACGGCACCTTGGAGGTGATGCCTTTGAGGTCACCGATTCCGTCACCGTTGGAGTCGGCGAAGCTCCGCGGGTAGATCTGGTAGACGGAGGCCTGGCGCCACCAGTTGGGATCGGCCAGGCGGTCGGAATCGGAAAGGGTTGCCAGGGTGGCGGTTGTACTCACAACGCTCCTTTTATTTAGTCTCTAAATTTTTTGCGACCAGTATGTGCCGGGTGGGCGGGCAAGGTCAACAGCAAGCTCGGGTCGCTCACCGACGCCGCCTTAGGCCCTGAGCCAGGCGGTTGATTCTCTTGGCAGCCTGCCGTCCTCGATCCTGCCGCTGGAGATCAGGACCTCGCCGTCAGGAAGTTCGACGGCGGCGGTACCGAAGTTCGCAACGACGTGCCAGCCGCCCGGGCGCATAAAGTGCAGCACCTGTTCGTCTCCCCCTTGCCTCCATTCCAAGGTCTCGGGACCTTGGAGTTTGCGGCGCAGCGCCAAGGCCTGGCGGTAGAAGTGCAGGGTTGAGTTGCGGTCGCGTTCCTGGGTGCTGGCTGCATACCCGGCAAACCAGTCCGGCTGGGGCAGGTGGGCGCTGTTGGTGCCGAAGCCGAAGGAAGGACCGGACGGTTCCCAGGGCAGAGGCACGCGGCAGCCGTCCCGGCCCAGTCCGTCGTACTCGGCGCCCCTGAAGAATGACGGGTCCTGGCGCCGGTCAGCCGGGATGTCTGCTACCTCATGCAGCCCCAGTTCCTCTCCCTGATAGAGGTACGCGGAGCCGGGAAGAGCGAGCATGAGCAACGTGGCGGCCTTGGCGCGACGGATGCCTCCTTCCATGTCGAGGGCTTCGAGGGGACCGCCGGCTTTGACCCATTCCACCCCCGGTTTCCCCGGCCGCCCGTTGAGCGGTTCAAGGCCGTACCGGGTAGCGTGGCGGGTGACGTCGTGGTTGGAAAACACCCAGGTGGTGGTGGAGCCCGTGAGGCGGGCCTGTTCGAGGTTGTCGCTGATGATGGTGCGGAACTGGGCAGCGTTAAAGTCGGCCAAGAGCAGGTCGAAGCTGAAAGCCTGCCCCAGTCCTTCCGGGGAAGCATACTTGGCGCGCCGCGCGGCGGTCTCCACCCAGGCCTCCGCCACTGCAAACCGCGGCGGGTCATATTCGTTGAATACCTTGCGCCATTCGGCGTAGATCTCATGGACTTCGTCCCGGTCCATCAGCGGGTGTGTGCCGGAGGTACGGTCCATCGCCTCCAGTTCCTGCCTGCTGGGAAGTTCGGCGCGGAGGTCCTTGACCAGGAGGTTGGCCACGTCCACGCGGAAGCCGTCCACGCCCCGGTTCGCCCAGAAGCGCAGAGTGGTGAGGAAGTCCGCACGGACCTCCGGGTTGTCCCAGTTCCAGTCCGGCTGTTCCGGAGTGAAGGTGTGCAGATACCACTGCCCATCGTCCACCTGCGACCAGGCCGGGCCGCCGAAAGCGGCTGTCCAGTCCGCGGGCGGCAGCTCGCCATGTTCACCCACTCCGTCCCGGAAGTGGTACCGCTGCCGGGCCGGTGACCCCTTGGGCGCGGCCAGGGCTTCCTGGAACCAGGCGTGCCGGTTGGAGGAGTGGTTCGGGACAATGTCCACGATCACCTTGATTCCCGCGGAATGCAGGGCCGCGGCCATCGCGTCGAAATCTGCCAGGCTGCCGATCCTGGGATCGACGTTGCGGTAGTCATCTACGTCGTAGCCGCCGTCGGCCAAGGCCGAGGGGTAAAACGGGCTGAGCCACACGGCGTCGATCCCCAGGCTCTTCAAGTAAGGCACTTTCGAGGTGATGCCCTGCAGGTCGCCGATCCCGTCACCGTTCGAGTCGGCGAAGCTGCGCGGGTAGATCTGGTAAACCGCAGCCTGTCTCCACCAGTTGGTGGCGTCGGTGGGTCCGTGGTCGGCGTCGTGCGTCTGGCAGGCGAGGATGGACAAGCAGTTTCCCCTTTCCGGGGCGCTGGAGTTATTGATGGCTGGCAAAGGCTCAGCCCTTGACGGCACCCTGTGAGACACCGGCCATAACCCATCGCTGGGTGAAGAGATAGGCCACGATGGCCGGAGCCATGGCCATCAGGTAGGACGCAAAGGACACGTGGTAGTTGTTGCTGAACTGAGTCTGGAACAGATTTTGTCGAACGGGAAGGGTTTGCAGTGCCGGGTCGGAAATGATCAGCGAAGGCATCATGAAGTCGTTCCAGGCGTACAGGAAGGCGAAGATCCCCACGGTGGCGCTCATTGGCGCCAGCAGGGGAAAGATCAGTTTCCAGAATGTCTGCCAGGTCGTGGCGCCGTCCATGCGGGCGCTCTCTTCCAATTCCATCGGGATTGACCGCAGGAACGCCGTGAACAGCAGAACACTGAAGCTCAACTGAAACATGGTGGCGAGCAGAATCACACCCATGGGGTTGTCCAGGCCAAGGCGGCCGGTCAACTGGATTTGCGGCAGCGCAACGACCGGAAACGGGATGAACATTGCTGCGAGCAGGTAGTAGAAGGAGTACCGGAACAACCGGCGTTCCCAGTTGCGCACGATCGCGTACGAGGCAAACGCTGCCAGCACAATGGTCGCTACTACAGTTCCCGCGGTGACCAGCAACGACATTGCGGCGCCGACGGGGAAATTCGTCAGCGTCCACGCTTGGACAAAGCCGTCCACGCTGAACGGTTCAGGGAATGAGAAGGCGTTGCCGTCCACAGCCTGCCCTTGGGTTTTGAAAGCCATGGACAGGCTCACGTAGAGCGGAAGCAGAACCGTGAGCGCACAGAGGACCAGGATGGCGGTACCCGGCCAGTTCACCCGCTCGACCTTCAAACCTGAGCGCCGTCGCCCGCCACTGGCGGAGACGGATTCGGTGCGGTGGATTCCCTCAGCGGTGAGGGTGGATGGTGTGGTCATCAGAGTGTGTTCCGTCCGCGAGTCAGCGAAAGCTGCAGAAGAGAGATGAGGACAGCGACGATGAAGAAGATCGTCGCGTTGGCCATCTGGTAGGCATAATCGCCACCGTTGAAACCGGCGATAACGGTCATCGCAATGCTTCTTGTTGAGGTTCCCGGGCCGCCGTTCGTGAGTCCAACAATGATGTCGTAGGCGTTAAGGAAACCCTTGAATCCGAGAATAATGTTGATCACCACATAACCCGCCACGAGCGGAGCGGTGATCTTCAGGAGTTGCTGGGCCTTGCTTGCGCCATCGATCTCCGCGGCCTCATACACGTCCCCGGGGATCGAGACGAGACCCGCGATATAGATCAGCAGTGCCCCGGGCACCGCCTGCCAGGCGGTAACCACCACGATGGCAACCCACGCAAGGTCAGGGTTTGCAAGGAGGCTTGTCTCGAGCCAGGAAATGCCCGCCGCCGCCCCTGCAGAGGGCAGCGAGTTTGAGAACAGGAAATTGAAAACATAGGCGATGATGATGCCGGAGACCACCATCGGTATGACGAAGATGGTGCGCAGCGCTGATTTCATGCGGATCTGCGAGGTGAGCCCTACGGCGAGGAGGAAGGCCACGACGTTCACCACCAGCACGGTGACGATCGAGAAGCCGAAGGTGAACAGGTAGCTCTGCAGAATCGCAGGATCGCTGGCAATTGCGATGTAGTTGGTCAGGCCAGCGAACTTCCAGTCACCGATTCCGATGGAGTCTGTGAAGCTGAAGAAGATGCCCACAAGGCCGGGAACCGTAATCGCCAAAGTGAAGAGAACGAGGCTCGGCAAGAGGAAAAAGTAGAAAACCGGTTCGACCCGACGCCTGCGGCGGCTTTCGGGGCGTCCCTGCCCCCGCCTGGTTGTTGTGGTTATGGACATGTGTCTGGCTCCCTTGTTCTGCGCTACTGGCGAAA
Organism: Pseudarthrobacter sp. NamE5; assembly: GCF_005796225.1. Lineage (GTDB taxonomy): Bacteria > Actinomycetota > Actinomycetes > Actinomycetales > Micrococcaceae > Arthrobacter. Next base: position 123,639 of record NZ_VAHO01000006.1, on the reverse strand, counting down.
GGCCAGGCGCGCCCAGTCTGCGTCGAGTGTGCGGAAGGTGGCTGCAGGATCTGCGCCCAACACGAGCGCCTGGGTGTAGTTCATGATGGGGATTGTGCGCGGCACCAGCACCGACGGCCCCTGATAAACACGGCCCTTTTCGTAGTACTCGACCATCCCCTCGATTCGCGGGTCCGGGGCTGCCTCGGCCTCGACAGTGGGGGTGAAGCCCAGCTGCGACTTGTTGTACCCTTCTATGATTTCCGGCTGGTAGAGATACTCCAGGAAGTCGCGCGCAGCGTCCTTGTGTTTGGAATCCTCCGGAATCCACGCCGCGAGATCGACGTTGGCCCGCACCTTCAGGTCATCGGGATTCTCCGTCATCGGAAGCGGGAAAGTGCCGAGCTGGAGATCCGGGGCAGTTTTCGCGATCTCGCTGAATGCCCACGGGCCCTGCAGGTACATGGCTGCCTTGCCCTGCGCGAACGCAAGGTTTCCGTCGCCATAGCCTCGGCTGGCAGCGTCTTTGTTCACATACGTGCCCGCCAGTTTCAGCATTTTCTCGACGGGCTGTTCAAAGTCCTGTTGGAATGACGCTGGCGAATCCGGTCCGACCTCCGTGCCCGCCTCGGCAATCTTCTCGAAGAAGTCGATGGTGTCCACCTCGCCGCCCACAGAGTAGTCGAACCACCCCTGGGCTACCGTCCAGTCGTCCTTCCAGGTGGCGTAGAAGGGCGTCACACCAGCGGCTTTCAGCGCCTCGCACGCTGCCAGCAGTTCAGCCCAGGTCTTAGGCACCTCGACGCCGTGGGCGGCGAAGATCTCCTTGTTGTAGATCACGGAGGACGCCATGATCGAGTAGGGAAGGGCGCTGGTCCGGTCCGGATAGGAGCCGTACTGGTCCATCAGGGGCTGGAGGTCCTTCCGGATCCGGGTGGAGGCCTGTGTTCCGGACAGGTCACTCAGCGCGCCGCGCTGCACGAACCTGGCCGTTTCCATGTTGTAGTTTGCCAGCGCAATGTCCGGCGGATTGCCCCGGACAAAACTCGCTGAAACGACGTCAACCCCGGAGGTGTCCAGCACGACTTCCGTCCTGTCCTGCGAGGCGTTGTAGTCGGCTACGAGCTTCGTCATGAAACCGATGGCCTCCCGCTTACTGAACGTGAACCGGATGGTCTCCTTTTCGGAGTCTCCGGTGCAGCCTGAGAGGAGGCCGGCGAGCAGGGGCAGGCATAAAGCCAGCACCGCCATGCGTAGTGTGCGCGTCAATTTCAAAGACACCCTCGTCCTTTCGTGGTGCGGCAGAAGGCCGCGTGATCACGGCGGACGGCTAAACCTTGCCGCGGTCTTTATATAGGAGATAAATTTACCTCCTATCGTTAGTATGGGGGGCCTCACCACAGGCGTCAAGCACTCCGGAAAATGATTCGTCAGCTATATTTATGGCCTAAATTTGAACATCGCCTGGATAGTCCTACGAGCAGGCCAGAATGGGAGCGCCGGATAATGACTCAGACTGCACCGTCAACTCAGCTGGTGCGGAGGGTCAACGCCAGTGCGATGCTCAAGGCGATGCGAGGTGCCGGCATCGTGACAGGTACCGACCTCATGGCGGCCACCGGGCTTTCCCGGGCCACGGTTATCTCGATCTGTGATGAGCTCGTCCGCCTCGGATGGCTCCGGGAACTGGAGAACCAGCGGATTGCCGAGGAATACCTGAAGGGCAGGCCTGCGCGCAGGTTCGTTTTCGACGACGGCGCAGCCACCGTTTTAGGCATCGACATCGGGGCCAATAAGATCACTGCCATCGTCGCCGACATGGCGGGAAAGGCCCTCTCCCGGGTAACCATGCCCTTCCGGGCCTACAACCTTCCTGCTGCCGAGCGCGCCGATGTACTGGACCGCATCACCGCAGAGGCCTTGGAGAAGGCGGCAGTGTCCGCGGACTCCGTCCTGGCCGTATCCGTGGGAGTCGCCGCTCCGGTGAGTCGTGAGGGCGATGTCCTGACGGTCCAGGAATTCTGGAAATCTTTCGATGTCCGCCGGCTTGTCTCCGAGCGGCACGGCTGGCATGTGCTTTTGGAAAACGACGCCAACCTTGCCACCCTGGCCGAGCGCTGGCGCGGCATGGCCCAGGGCGTCGACAACCTCGTCGTCATGCTTACCGGGGACCGTCTGGGCGCCGGCATACTGGAATCCGGCCGCCTGCTGCACGGACAGCTTGGCGGCTTTGGCGAGCTGGGATACTTGGGCAACGTCGAAGGTGTCGGCGACACACTGGGCATCGCTCACTATGTAGCGCTCTGGGGCCAGGAAGCGCTCGCCTCCGGCGTTAAAACTCAGCTGCACGAGCTGTGCGGCGGTGCTCCGGCGAGCCTCACGGCCGAGATGGTGTTTGCCGCGGCCGGCGACGGCGACCACGTCGCGCAGGGCGTTCTCAACCGGGTTGCACATCGCATGGCCCGTGTGATCGGTTCCGTGAGCACGCTGGTAAATCCCGAACTCGTCGTCCTTGCAGGAGGCGTGGCAGCCTCTGCTCGCGCACTCATCCCTGTCATCGAGCAGGAGCTGCCGAAATATACTTTCACTCCGCCCAGGGTGGAGGCCTCTTCCCTTGGAGATGGCATCGTTTCCATCGGCGCTATCCGCCTTGCACTGGATTACGTCGAAGAGCACGCCCTGGACCTTCATCCCGCTTCCTTGCCGAAACCTGCCCGGTCCCTATCCTGACCTGGTCCAGGCAGATTTCCACGGCCACCTGAAGATCCGGGACCTCCGGGGCGTGCCCTTCGCTACTCCCCCGGCGGCCGCAGTAGACGCTAGGGCTGCAGGGCGGCGGCGATAGGCAAGCTGCCGTCACAGAACTCGACGGTCCTGCCCGCGGTTTCCGGCAGGTCCAGCACTGCCACGGCAACACTTGCCGTGTTGCTGCGGGAGGTTTCGCGGCTGCCCTCCGGTGAGGGGTCGACGTCGATCAGGCCGCTGCCCGGCTTGTCGGTCAGGGAGCCGGGACCCAGGATGGTCCAGGCCAGGTCCGTCCCGCGGAGGTAATCATCAGCGGCCGCCTTGGCCTCTGCATAGGGAAAGAAGGCGTTGTCCTCGGAGATGCCGTGTTCCTTTCGCGCGCCCAGATAGGACACCATAACGTAGCGGCTGACCCCGACTTGCGCCGCGGCATCCATTGAGCGGATGGCGGCATCGCGGTCCACGGCATAGGTGCGCGCCGGGTTCCCGCCGCCTGCGCCTGCCGACCAAACGACGGCATCGTGGCCCTTCAGCGCTTCGGCGATGGCCGCCGTCGCAGCATTCTCCACGTCCAGGACCGACGGCGTTGCGCCCGTTTCGGCAACAGCGGCGGCATGGTTGGGGTTCCGGAAAAACGAGGTGACACTGTGGCCTTCCTCGGTAAGAAGCCTGGACAGGTGCAGCGCCACTTTGCCGTGGCCGCCGATGATTGCGATTCGGGTCATGCACCCATTCTGCCCCTCCAGCCCGTTATTGGCCGTGCAGGACTGCCCGCGGGCCCGTGATGGATGAGGTGCACAGGCCGGGCCCGGTTAGAGTCGATGTCTGAAGCCTTGACGTGAAGCAGGGACTGGCGGGGCAGGGGCCGCTACCGGGTGCCGCCTTGTTAAGCATCGGCTCGATCCGGGAGTCGAGGAGCAGGTGATAGGAAAAACATGAAGAGATTTGTCCTGTGGGACCTGCCGCGGGTGGCTTTCCCCCTTGTGGTATCGGTGTATCTGCTCAACCAGGCTATGCACGATGGCCTGGATTTGCGGGTCTACTGGGCAGGGGCAAGGGAATTCATTGGCGGGGGCGATCTGTACGCAGAAGGGCTGCCGGGCACGCCATTTGGGGGCATGTCCTTTACCTACCCACCCTTCGCCGCTGCGCTTATGGCCCCGCTTGCCCTGCTGCCGGTTGAGTTGGCATTGGTTTTCCAAACACTCCTCAACCTGATTTTTGCAGGCGCCGTCGGCTTGCTGATCGCCCGGTACCTGCACTCCAAAAGCGTTTTTTCCGTTGACTCCGGACGCAGCCGGATCTGGCTCACTGCTGCCGCCGTTACGGGCCTGGTGCTTCTTCTGGGCCCTTGGCGGAACTCCCTTGCGCTGGGGCAGATCAATCCGCTTCTCCTGGTGCTGATCGCCGTTGACCTGCTGGGAAGCTCCCGCCGCCGCCCCGATGGGCTTTTGCCGCGGGGAATACTTACTGGGATTGCTGCCGGCATAAAGCTCACTCCGCTGGTGTTCCTGCTCTATTTCGTGGTGCGGGGTGACATAAAGAGTGCCTTGAGAATGGGAGCGACGTTCGCCGGCACCGTGGCGCTTATGGCGGTGCTGGCCCCTGTATTGTCGGCCCAGTACTGGCTGGCCTCGCTTGGCCAAACGAACCGCGTGGGCGACCTCTCACGCTTCGAGAACGTATCCATTCGGGGACTCATCGCCAGGCTGGAGGTGGAACCAGCGGTTGGCACCTTGCTATGGGTTGCCGCCTCCGTTGCCGTCGTCGCCCTGGGCGCGCTTGCTGTCTTTGTTTCGCGCCGTGACACTGACCAATGGGGTGCTGTAGCCGCTACCGCAATCGTTATGTTGCTGGTCTCGCCCGTTTCCTGGGGCCATCACTGGGTTTGGGTGGCGATCATGATCCCGGCGGTCATGGGGCGCTTCGCGGAATCGGCCCCGGCCTGCTTCGTCTGGTGGCGGCTGTTGTGCTCGCCGGCCGGAGTCCTCAGCCTTTTGCTCCTGGCGTGCTTTGCCCTGCAGCCCCTTGAGGCTGCCCAGGCATCGGGTTCCCCTAGCCCCTATTCGTCCATTTCACCCCTGTCGGAGATGTTCGTGCAGAGCGGTCTTTTCGCAGCCATCCTGGTGCTGGGCTGGTTGGCTGTCAGTTATTCAGGCAGCGCCAGGCGCGGGCAGTTGGTAGCCAAGTAGCGCAGGCGCGTTGCGTGGTGGAGTTTCACGGCATCAATAATCAACTCATGGAGCCGTTCCCTTCACCCTGTGGTGCACGGCCTCCGATGCCGGAGAGAAGCAGAAAACCCCGGACTCTCAAGGAATCCGGGGTTTACCTGTAGCGGTGGGGAGGCTCGATCTCCCGACCTCACGATTATGAGTCGTGCGCTCTAACCAACTGAGCTACACCGCCACGAATGAGAAAAACCTGTGTCAAGCCGGTCAAACCGCCTTGACACAGGCCCTCATTCAGAGCCCCCCACCGGAATCGATCCGGTGACCTCGTTCTTACCAAGAACGCGCTCTACCACTGAGCTAGGGGGGCAACGAGTAAATACTCTACCGGAAGATTTTCCCACCAACAAATCGGGATCCGAAGGCAGCCGGAGCCCTGCAACGGGCCTGCTTCTGATCCCAACAACTCACGTTTTCCGCGCCATTGCTGGGGTTTACGGGCAAGCTGCCGGCCGCGGCGACCCTGCATACGGCCGGTTGCACACTCGATCGAAGGCCCTGATGTGTCGAGTCACACACCCCACTGGAGGTTTTGGGTAGAACCGGAACTCACGCCGCCCGGCAGGTCCGGTAGCTACCCAGAAATTTGAAGGGTTAAACGCCGGTGGGCCGGCTCGAAAGCCGGCCCACCATGGAACCTGTCAGATCAGCTGACCCTGTTTACCATTTGCCCTTGCGGTTGAAGTCGCGGTGTCCGCTTTCGTCGCCGTGGCGGGGCTTGCGGGACCCGTCGCCGTGGCCGCCGAAGCGGGAGTCGCGGTCGCTGAAGGAACGCTCGGAACGCTCGCTGTACGAACGTCCGCCGCGGTCAGCAGAGGAACGCTCGCCGTCGTTTTTCCGGAACTCCTTCTTGAACCCGCCGCTGCCCTTGAAGTTGCCGCCACGGTCACCGCCGCGGTTGCCCTGGTACGCGCCACGCTCACCCGAGGGCTTGCGGCCGTTATCCAGTTCGAGATGGATAAGCTCGCCGCCGATCCGGGTGCGGGACAGCGCGCGCAGCTGCTCCGGGCTCAGGTCCGCCGGGAGCTCCACCAGGGAGTGGTCCGAGCGGATGTCGATGCCGCCGATCTGCGCGGACGAAATGCCGCCTTCGTTGGCAATGGCGCCCACGATGGAGCCGGGCATGACGCGCTGGCGGCGACCCACGGCGATCCGGTAGGTGGCGTTGCCCTCGGTGAGCGCACGGGTGGGCCCGCGGGAGCCGAAGCCGTCCTTGGAGCGCTCGCGCTTCTGGAACTCCGGAGCTGCCGGCAGTTCCTTGACCAGGAGCGGCTGGCCGCCCTGTGCCATGACGGCCAGGGCCGCGGCGATCTCCGACGCCGGAACGTTGTGCTCCTCCTCGTAGGAGGCGATGAGGTCGCGGAACGGGGCCACGTCCTCGGAGGCAAGGGTTTCCGTGATGCGCTCCGCGAACTTGCCCAGGCGGAGGGTGTTTACGGTTTCAGCCGTGGGCAGGTGCATCTGCTCCACCGGCTGGCGGGTTGCCTTCTCGATGGAACGCAGCAGGTACTTCTCGCGCGGCGTCATGAACAGGATCGCCTCGCCGGAGCGGCCTGCGCGGCCGGTGCGGCCGATGCGGTGCACGTAGGACTCGGTGTCGTGCGGGATGTCGTAGTTGATGACGTGGCTGATGCGCTCCACGTCAAGGCCACGCGCGGCGACGTCGGTAGCCACGAGGATGTCGATCCGGCCTTCCTTCAGCGCGTCCACGGTACGCTCGCGCTGCTGCTGCGGGATGTCACCGTTAATCGCCGCGGCCTGGAAACCGCGTGACTTCAGCTTGTCAGCCAGGTCCTCGGTAGCCATCTTGGTGCGCACGAAGGCAATGACGCCGTCGAACTCTTCCACCTCGAGGATGCGGGTCATGGCGTCGAGCTTGTGCGGGCCCATGACCTGCAGGTACCGCTGGCGTGTGTTGGCGCCGGTGGTGGTCTTGGACTTGACGGAGATCTCGGCCGGGTCGTTCAGGTACTGCTTGGACATGCGGCGGATCTGGCTGGGCATGGTGGCGGAGAACAGCGCAACCTGGCGGTCCTCGGGCGTCTGCTGGAAGATCTGCTCCACGTCGTCGGCGAAGCCCATGCGCAGCATCTCGTCAGCCTCGTCCAGCACCAGGTACTGGAGCTCGGACAGGTCCAGGGAACCCTTGGCAATGTGGTCGATCACGCGGCCGGGGGTACCGACAACCACCTGTGCGCCGCGGCGCAGGCCTGCGAGCTGCGGGCCGTAGGCGGATCCGCCGTAGACGGGCAGCACTGTGAAGTCGTCAATGTGCTTGGCGTAGGAAGTGAAGGCCTCGGCCACCTGGAGTGCGAGCTCGCGGGTAGGAGCCAGCACCAGGGCCTGCGTCTTGCGGGACGGGCCGTTGAGGTCATGGAGTTCGGCCAGGCGGGACAGTGCCGGTACTGCGAATGCTGCAGTCTTACCGGTGCCCGTCTGGGCCAGGCCAACGACGTCGCGGCCTTCCAGCAGCAGCGGGATGGTTGCTGCCTGGATGGGCGACGGCTTTTCGTAGCCGACGTCCTGCAGGGCGGCGAGGACACGGCCATCGATACCGAGGTCGGCGAAGCGGACGCCGTCTTCTTCGCTTTCAACCTTGGCGGCGGGTGCGTCAACGGATTCTGAAACGGCCTCTGCTGCGGGGGCAGCGGGCTCGGTGGATTCGCTTCCGGCGGCGGCTTCGACAGTGGTGTCGTTCTGATTTTCGGGCATAGGGAAAGATTCCTCATCCATAGGGGGCCAGGCGGCACTACCCGAGGTGAGCGGAGCCGCAGTACGTGTGCCGTGGATGCCGGGCAAACATTGACCGGCCGGTCACAGAAGTCCGGCGCTTTCGCAATCCCATGGCAGGACTTCGCGCTGCATCTCTTGGCTGCTATCCCAGCAGTCTGTACAGCGTTTTCTTTAGCCGGCTCTCCCTATGAAAATGCCCGCATCACAGCTGCGGGCCCCAACACTTGCCAGTCCTGCCTCAAAAATTGGGCAGGAATAAGGGATTTCCGGAGTGGGGGATGTTTCAAGTGTAGGGCACGCACCGCGTCCACCGGTAATTGAGGGCACGACGGCGGCGGTGAGCTTGCGCACATGCCTCGCCTGCAGCGCGCCCAGGCCTTGCCGCTACCGCGCCAGCTGCCGCTCCAGTGCCGCAAACTTCCTGCTGAACTCCGGCTGCTGGAGGCGGATGTCGCCGTCGGCCTCTGCATCCCGCAGCGCCTCCATGGACTCCAGGTCCGGTTCACTGAACCACTTGCCCACAGTGACGCCGTGCTTCGGGACGTACAACTTATGGATGTGGTCCCCGGCGCGGATGGTGCCCACGCGCACCACCCGAAGATAAGCGCCCACGCGGCCCTCTTCCGTGAAACGCTTCACGAACCTGGGCTCCCCCATGCGGCGCTGGAAGGTGGAGCACGGCGTCCGCGGTGACGTCACTTCCACCTCCACGTCCATGCCGATCTTCCAACGTTCCCCAATGACGGCGCCGGTGGCGTCAAGACCCCCGACACGGAGGTTTTCGCCGAAGAACCCCGGCGGCAGCTCCCGCTGAAGTTCCGCGGCCCAAAAGTCGGCGTCCGCCTGCGAGTAGGCGTAAAGGGCCTGGTCCGGACCGCCGTGGTGGACCCGGTTCGCCTGGATATCACCTTGGAGGCCCAGCTTGTGAATCTTCACCGGCCCTTCCACAGGGCGCTTGTCGATGGCCGTCACGCCCACGTTCGACGTATCCGGCAGGAGCTGGTGGACACGGCAGACGGCGAGGACAGCAGCGGTTTCCATGGCTCAAGTGTAGGGTCCGCGGCTGCCCGAGCCGGCAACTTCACCGGATAAGTGCTTCTCCCCTGTTCCTTACTCGCAGCAGGCGTCCGCAGGGGCTACGCTGATTCGAGGATTTGCAATTGGGGGGTGCAGCGCTGTGCCCGATTCATGTGGACTATTGAGGGGGACGCCATGGACCCGGACAAAAAGGACCCGGGCAGGGATCCGGAGCACGGGCCAGCCGCCGGCGACGACGGGCCTGCCGGTCAAGGCGGCCAGGACGCCGGGACCGGAAGCGCCGCCAAGCCCCCTCCGTGGCAGGTGCCCAAGCCCGAACTCCGCCCAGAGCTGCTCAATGAACCTATAACGCCGGTGGACCCGTTTGCGCGGGACCGCGAAAGGCAGCTGGACGAGGCAGCGGCACGGAAGAAGCGCTCCCAGCGCCGCACCGTCGTCGTAGGCCTCGGCGTTACCGCCCTGCTCGCCGGCACCATCACCGCCGTCGTGGCAAGCAACCAGGACGATCCCGAGTATGCGCAGGTGTGCTTCAACGACGAAACCGGCGAGCGCGTGGAGGATGCCAGCTGCGACAGCTCGGCCGGGCGCTCCGGCGGCATCTACGCCTGGTACTTCTTTTCCCGCGGCGCCTACGTCCCGCCAATCGGCCAGAACCGCTCCACGGCCCCCAACTACACCAGAACGGTGCCCAGCGGCGCCAAGGTGGCCACCGGCTACAGCACCAAAGGCGGCACCGTCAGCCGCGGCGGCTTCGGCACCAGCGCCAAGAGCGGCACCAGCGGCGGCGGCAAAGTCTCGGGGGGCTGAGCGTGAAGCGTTTGCTGTCTGAACCCAGGCCCGGGTGGAAGCAGAAGATCGAGGAACAAGGCCTGGTGTTCTCCACCACCACGATGGACGACGGACGCAGGATCGAGTACTGGAACGAGTCCGCGTACTACGAATTCACCGTGGACGAGGTGGAAACCCTTGAGGTGGCCGCGGAGGACATGCACAAGATGTGCCTGGAAGCCGCACGGTTCCTCGCCACCGGCGCCATGGGTCATCTCGGGATCGGCCCGCAGGCGCTGGAGCTGGCTGCCGAATCGCTCCAGGCCGGGGACCTTGACGTCTACGGCCGGTTCGACTTCATCTACGACGGGCAGGGCGGCCCCGCCAAGATGCTCGAGTACAACGCGGACACTCCCACCGGCCTGATCGAGGCAGCAGTGGCCCAATGGTTCTGGTTGCAGGATGTTTTTCCGGAAAAGGACCAGTGGAACGGAATCCATGAGGCGTTGATCAGGCAGTGGAAGAAGTTCCAGTACCGCACCGGCATGAGTACCCTGCACGTGGCGCACTCGGAGGTTGAGGAGTCCGGCGAGGACTGGATGACGGCCGCTTATATGCGGGATGTGGCAAGCCAGGCCGGGTGGACCACCATCGGCATCAACATGTCCGACATCGGCTGGGATCCGAACCTGAACCGGTTCGTGGACCTGGACAACTTCATGATCAGCACCATCTTCAAGCTCTATCCCTGGGAGCTGATGATGAAGGAGCCGTTCGGGCACCGGCTCCTGGAACGCGCCCACAATCCGCGCTGGGTGGAGCCTGCCTGGAAGATGCTGCTCTCCAACAAGGCACTCCTCGCCGCGCTTTGGCACCTGTACCCGGAGCACCCCAACCTGCTGCCGGCCTACCTCAACGAACCCGGACCGCTGAAAGAGTGGGTGGCCAAACCCCTGCACGGCCGCGAAGGGGACAACATTCGCATCCACGCCGATGGCATCAGCCTCGAACAGCCCGGCGGATACGGCCGCGAGGGCTGGTGCTACCAGCAGTACCAGCAACTGCCCGACTTTGACGGCAACCACCCCGTCCTGGGTTTGTGGGTGGTGGACGGCGAGTCCGTGGGCTGCGGGATCCGCGAATCGGACGGCCCCGTGACGGACTACTTCTGCCGCTTCGTGCCCAACACCATTGACGCGCCGGCGCCGCTTTCGGCCGTGGCCTCCTCCAGTAAAGCAGGTATCGCACTATGAATTTGGTGGCAGCATGAGCACAGAGATGACGACGGCGGGCGGCCCGGGCGGCGCGCGTGGCAGTACGGTCCAGGCGAAGGGACTGCGCGCCGGAATCCTGGACCTTGGGGATTCGGTGATGCTCGGCCTGGCGTCCACCGCGCCGGTGTACTCACTGGCAGCAACACTGGGCCTCATCGTGGCTGTCAATGGAAACTACACTCCGCTGATCCTGCTCATCGGGTTCATCCCCGTCCTGTTCATCGCCTACGCCTTCCGTGAGCTGAACAGCGCCATCCCGGACTGCGGCACCACGTTCACCTGGTCCCGGCGGGCCTTCGGCCCCTGGGCAGGGTGGCTGGGGGGCTGGGGCGTGGCGCTCGCGGGCATCGTGGTCCTGGCCAACCTGGCCCAGGTGGCGGGACAGTACCTGTGGTTGCTGATCGGTGACGGCTCGTTAGCAGGAAACAAGGTGCTGGTCACGCTCACCGGAGTGCTGTTCATTGCCGTGATGACGCTGGTCAACTACCGTGGGATCCGGCTGGGCGAGCATGTCCAGCGGGTGCTGACCTACATCCAGTACGTCTCACTGGGCATTTTTGCGCTGGCCATCATCATCCGCATCATCGGCGGGGCGCCGGAGGGCCAGGCCTTCGACTTTGAGTGGTTCAACCCGGTAGGTGCCTTTGCCGATCCCGGCGCCGTCGTGCATGGCGCACTGTTGGCCCTGTTTATCTACTGGGGCTGGGATACCTGCCTGGCCGTCAATGAGGAGACCGAGAACCCGGCCACCACGCCGGGCCGCGGTGCCGTCATCTCCGCCTTCGTCCTGGTGGCCATCTACGTGTCCGTGGCCCTGCTGGTGATGATGTACGCCACTGTGGGCAGCGAGGGCATCGGCCTGGGCAACGAAGCGAACCAGGACGACGTGTTCGTAGCCATGAAGGACGTGGTGTTGGGCCCATGGGGCTGGCTGATCGTCGTCGCGGTTCTTGCCTCGGTGCTGTCCTCGACGCAGACCACCATCCTGCCCACCGCGCGCGGGACCCTCTCCATGGGTGTCCACGGTGCCCTCCCTGCCAAGTTCGGCGAAGTGCACCCGAAGAACCAGACCCCCGGGTTCTCGACGCAGGTGATGGGCGCGGCGGCCATCACCTACTACGTGGCCATGAGCTTCCTGAGCGAAAACCTCCTCTCGGACTCCATCAACGCCATCAGCCTGTTCATCGCCTTCTACTACGCCCTCACCGGCTTCGCCTGCTACTGGTTCTTCCGGGGCACCCTGCGCGACTCGGCGCGCAACCCGTGGTTCCGGGGCATCCTGCCGTTGACGGGCGCGCTGCTGCTCACCGCGGCCTTCTTCATCTCAGCCATGCAGATGTGGGACCCGGCATACGGCGACACCGAGATCTTCGGCGTCGGCGGGGCCTTCGTCAGCGGAGTGCTGCTGCTGGCGCTGGGCGTAGTCCTCGCCGTCGTCTGCCGGTTCGCGCCCTCGACCCGCGGCTACTTCACCCGGACCGCCGCTGCCGGGAAAACCCCCGCACCCTCCCCCAAGTAAGTAGCGGTACATGTCGTTTTGAGGGGTCGAAACGACATTTACCGCTACCCAGTTGGGATTGGCGGGCCGGAAGAGCAGAAAAGGCGGGCCGGGCACTCAGGCCGAGAAGCCGCCGTCGGACTTGATCAGCTGGCCGGAAACCCAGCGTCCTGCTGGCGAAAGCAGGAACGCCACCGTCCCCGCGACGTCGGCAGGAGTTCCCAGCCGCCCGCCAGGCTGCTGGGCTGTTAAAGCGTCCCGGACCTCGTCGCTCATCCACCCGGTATCAATGGGCCCGGGATTCAGGACATTCGCGGAAATGTTCCGCGGCCCCAGCTCACGCGCGGCGGCGATGACGATCCTGTCGAGCGCGCCCTTTGAGGCGCCGTACGGAAGGTTGAACGCTGTGTGGTCACTGGTGAGCGCTACGATGGCTCCGCCGTCGTCCGTTGCCTGCCGGGCGAAAGCGGCAATCAGCTGCCAGCTGGCCCTGGTGTTCACCGCGAAGTGCCGCTCGAAGGACTCCAGGCTGGTGTCCAGCACGCCCGAATCCACCGACTCGGCGTGGCTGAGGACAAGGCCCTGGAGCGCGCCGGCGAGTGTCACGGCCTCTCCTACCAGCCTGTCCGGCACACCGGGGTCCTGCAGGTCAGCTGACAGGACATGGACGCGCGCGCCGATGGCTTCGAGCTCCGCAGTCAACCGGACGAGGTCTTCGGGCTCGCTCCCCCACGGCATCCGCTCGTCATAGTCCTGCCAGTAGGACAGGACCAGGTCCCAGCCGTCGGCGGCGAGCTGCCGCGCGATGCCGGCACCGATGCCCGCCAGCCTTCCGGCACCGGTGATCAGGGCAACGGGACGGGCAGGGTTTGGTGCGAGGGAGTCCATCCGAACAGCCTAGCGGCCGCACAAACCGCGGGTCCTCACTTCATGGCAGTCCTGGCCGCCATCATCGCCATGACGCGCCTCTCCCGGGGCAACTACGGGATCGAGGTGAAGGCCTGCTCCAGGTCCGCGACCAGGTCCTCTACGTCCTCGATGCCGCAGGAGAGGCGGAGCAGGTTGACCGGAACCGCCAGTTCGGTGCCCTTGACGGACGCATGCGTCATCTCGGACGGGTAGTTCATCAGCGACTCGATGCCGCCGAGGGACTCCGCCAGCATGAACACTTTCGTGGACTCGGCCACCTTCCGCGCAGCAGCCTCGCCGCCCTTGAACTGCACCGACACCATGCCGCCAAAATTCCGCATCTGCTTCTTCGCCAGCTCGTGCCCCGGATGTGATGGCAGGCCAGGGTAGAGGACGCTTTCAACCTCGGGGCGCTCGAGCAGCCACTCGGCCACGGCCTGGCCGTTCAGGCTGTGCCGGTCCATCCGGACGCCCAGCGTCTTGAGTCCGCGGGTGGTAAGGAAGGCATCCATCGGACCTGAAACGGCGCCCACGGCGAACTGGAGGAAGCTGATCTTCTCTGCCAGCTCCGCGTCCTTGACCACCACGGCACCGCCCACCACGTCCGAGTGCCCTCCGATGTACTTGGTGGTGGAGTGGACCACGACGTCGGCGCCCAGGGCGAGCGGGGTCTGCAGGTAGGGGGACGCGAAGGTGTTGTCGACGACCAGGAGGGCCCCGGCGTCGTGCGCGATCTCCGCGAGCGCCGCGATGTCCGTGATCTTCATCAGCGGGTTGGACGGGGTCTCCACCCAGAGCAGACGGGCCTGGTTGGCGGCCACGGCCTGCCGGACAGTGTCCAGGTTGGCCATGTCCACCGGGGTGTTGCCGATCCCCCACGGGCCGAGCACGCGGCTGATCAACCGGTAGGTGCCGCCGTACGCGTCGTTGCCCAGTACGATGTGGTCGCCCGGGGCGGCCAGGGCACGGATGAGGGAGTCCTCCGCCGCAAGGCCGGAGCCAAAGCTGAAGGCATGTGTACCCAGCTCCAGCGCGGCCAGCTGTTCCTGCAGTGCGTCGCGGGTGGGGTTGCCGCCGCGGCTGTACTCATACCCTTCGCGGAGGCCGCCGATGCCGTCCTGCGCGTAGGTGGTGGCGAAGTGCACGGGCGGGACCACGGCACCGGTTCGCGGCTCGAAATCCTGCCCGGCGTGGACGGCACGGGTGTTGAAGCCTTGGTTTCCGGACAAGGACATGGTGCTCCTTTAGTTGCTGAGGTAGGCGAGCAGGTCGTGCCGGGTGAGGATGCCAACGGGCGCGCCGACGAACGTGACCATGACGGTGTCCACATCCGAGAGCAGTTCCCTGGCAGCTGAGATGGTTTCCAGTGATCCGATCACGGGCAGTTTGGGCCCCATGTGCTCGGAGATCTTGTCCGTGAGCCTGGCCTCGCCGCGGAACAGCTTGGCGGTCAGGGTGCGCTCGTCCACCGCACCGAGGACTTCGCCCATGACCACCGGCGGCTCCTGGGACAGGACCGGAATGTGGCTGACGCCGAACTCGTTCATGATGTTGATGACGTCCCGGACGGACTCGTTCGGGTGGATGTGCACCAGGTCCGGAAGTTCGCCGGTCTTGGACTTGATGACCTCGCCCACGGACGTTTCCTCGCCGCCGGAGAGGAAACCGTAGGAGCGCATCCACTGGTCGTTAAAGATCTTGGCCAGGTAGCCGCGGCCCGAATCCGGCAGGATGACGACGACGACGGCACTTTCCGGGAGGTCCCTGGCCGCCTGCAGCGCAGCCACCACAGCCATGCCGGACGAGCCGCCCACCAGGAGGCCCTCCTCGCGGGCAAGGCGGCGGGTCATGGCGAAGGAGTCAGCGTCGCTGACGGCGATGACCTGGTCCGGGACTGACTTGTCGTAGTTCGCCGGCCACATGTCCTCCCCCACACCCTCCACGAAGTACGGTCGTCCCGTGCCGCCGGAGTAGACCGAACCCTCGGGGTCCGCGCCGATGATCCGGACCACGCCGCCGTCGGACTCCTGCCTGTCAGCCGAGACCTCCTTGAGGTAGCGGCCTGTACCGGTGATGGTGCCGCCGGTGCCGGCTCCAATGACGCAGTGGGTGACCCTGCCGTCGGTGTCGCGCCAGATCTCCGGGCCTGTGGTCCTGTAGTGGCTGCCGGGCGCCGCCGGGTTGGAAAACTGGTCCGGTTTAAAGGCACCGGGGGTCTCCCGGGTGATCCGGTCCGAAACGCCGTAGTAGCTTTGCGGACTGTCCGGCGGAACGGAGGTAGGCGTGACCACAACCTCGGCGCCATAGGCCTGCAGCACGGCGCGCTTGTCTTCGCCCACTTTGTCCGGGACCACGAACACGCACTTGTAGCCCTTTTGCTGGGCCACCAGGGCCAGGCCTACGCCGGTGTTGCCTGAGGTGGGTTCGACAATAGTGCCTCCGGGCTGCAGCTTCCCTTCACGCTCGGCGTCCTCGATCATCTGGGCAGCGATGCGGTCCTTAATGGACCCGCCCGGGTTCAGATACTCCAGTTTCACCAGGACGGTGGCCTTGAGGCCCTCGGTCACGTGGTTGAGTTTGATGAGCGGGGTGTTGCCGATGAGGTCCAGGATGGACTGGGCATACTTCATAGATACAAAGCTACCGCTTCAATGCCGGAAGCTACTCGCGGGCCTGCCCCGTCTGCTCGGCGGGAAGGTTTTCCCAGAGTCCCATGACGTTGTTTTCCGGATCCTTGAAGTAGGCGAAATACCCCATGCCAGGGATTTCGTTCTTGGGCATTACCACTGAGCCGCCAAGCTGTTCCACGGTCTTCAAGGTTGCGTCGATGTCCGGAACGTCCACCGTGATGACAGGGTTGGTGATTTCCCCATCCCGGGCCATCATGCCACCGTTGATGGCGCCCGCTGTTGTGGGCTGGCCGGTCGCCTCGTCCATGGGGGTAGTGATCACCATGTTGTAGTCCATTCCCGGGACTGGTTCCACCCGCCAGCCGAGGGCCTCCCGGTAAAACTTCCTGGCCCGTTCCTGATCGTCCGCCGGAATTTCGAAATGCACTACTCCACCCATTGCGCTCTCCTGGATTCTCGAGGGAAGGCGCGGACGCCCCGCGCCACACCTGGGATTGTAGTCCCCCGGACCGCCCGGATTAAGGGCCCGGCCAAAAGGTTTGCGGACGTATTGTCGGCCCGCCGTGGGACGATGGAGGACATGACGATCGCAGCGGCACCTCCCCGGCTGGCAGCCGCCGCAGACGCATCCCTGCGCTGGTATCCGGGCGGCCCTTACGATCTGGGCAGAACGCTGGGCCCGCTCCTGCGCGGCAACAGCGATCCGTCCTTCTGCGTCCAGGGCGGCGTCATTTGGAACGCCTTTACGACGCCGGACGGGCCGGTGACGCTGCGGCTCACTCCCGCGGGGGGTTCCGAATTGGAGCACCGGGTGGATGTCCAGGCGTGGGGCCCGGGCGCCGCGGCCGCGGTGCGTGCGGTGCCGCGGTTACTGGGGTCGGGTGACGACTGGCAGGAATTCGACGAACCTGCATTCCACGCCACCCTTCCGCGTATGGTCCGGGAAGCCCGGCGGCGCAGCCTGGCGGTGCGGCTTCCGGCCAGCGGACGGGTGGTGGACCAGCTCGTCCCGATCGTTTTGGAACAGAAAGTAACGGTGATTGAAGCGCGCCGCGCCTACCGTTACCTCACGCACCGTTACGGAACGCCCGCGCCGCAGGCGGGGTCGCTGGCGCCCGCGCACCTTTTGCTGCCACTCACGGCCGGGCAGTGGTTGCAGGTGCCCAGCTGGGAATGGCACAAGGCAGGAGTGGGTCCGCAGCGCTCGGCGACGGTCATGCGGGCGCTGCGCTCCGCCGTCGCGCTTGAACGGCTGGCAGCGCTGCCGGCTACTGAGGCGGCCGCGAAAATGCAGGCCATCCCCGGCATTGGAATCTGGACGGCAGCGGAAGTGGTGCAGCGGACCCACGGCTGCCCGGACTCGGTTTCCGTGGGCGACTACCACCTTGCGGCCTATGTAGGGGCAGCGCTGACGGGCCGCCGGACGGATGACGCCGGCATGCTGCGGCTGCTGGAGCCGTGGAAGGGACACCGTCAGCGGGTGGTCCGGATGATCCAGGCCAGCGGCTTCCGCAAGCCGACGTTCGGGCCGCGGATGACCATCCAGGACCACCGCCGGCACTGAAGCGTCCGTCAAGGACCCGCCCCAAGGGCCGGTATTCTGAGACCCATGAGTGCACCGATTGACCTGCAGGCAACGTTCATCCCCAATGACGGCGAGTTCTTCCGCGTGAAGCTGGCCCTGGAAATCGCCATCGACGAGGTGGTGAACGAGCCGGGCTGCATCCGCTACGAACTGACGGAGGTTACGGAGGAAAAGCTGGTCCTCACCGAGCAGTGGGCATCGGAGGAGGACCTTGCCAAGCATTCCAAGGGCATCGCTGTCCAGGACCTGAACGAGTCCCTGAGCGCCCTGCTGGCCGAGCCTGTCAAGGTGGAACGCATCTAAAGCCGCTTAAGCAGAATTGCGGGACATCCCCAGTGGGGACGTCCCGCAGTTTTGGTTAAGGGAAGAACAGACCTCCGGGTTCAGAGGTCGGGAATTTGCGTTCCGTCCTGCGGACCGGCCTGCTTGCCGGCAGCGGCTGCAGCTTCCTCCCGCTGGCGTGCCACGTGTGCGTGGACTTCCTCCATGTCCAGGGCCTTCACGGCGTCCACCACCTGTTCAAGCTGCTGGGCGTTCAATGCGCCGGGCTGCGAGAAAACCAGCACCTTTTCGCGGAAAGCCATCAGGGTGGGGATGGACGTGATGCCCGCCTCCGCGGCGAGCTGCTGCTCGGCCTCGGTGTCCACCTTGGTGAAAAGGACATCCGGGTGCTTCTCGGAAACAGCAGAGTATGTGGGGCCGAACTGCTTGCAGGGGCCGCACCACTCTGCCCAGAAATCCACCAGGACCATGTCGTTGCCTTCGATCGTGGATGCGAACTGTTCACCTGTGATGTCAAGGGTAGCCATGTGTCCACGCTACGCGTCATGCCCGGGGATGTCGCCCCGCAGCGGCCTTTGTTCGCTGCCCGCGTCATCGGGAATAACCGGCGCTTCCGGCTGCAGAGGACGAGCCTTCAGGCACTGGCTTCCCAGGTATGCGGCGCCGGCGTCCGGCTGCCCGGCAGGGAATTGGCCGCCCGCCACTCGTGGATCCACTCCGGAAGCACCAGGTCCGCCGGCGGTTCGCCGAACTCCCGCAGGATCTCCTCCTGGCTGACGGGCCGCCCTTTGCTGACCAGCCGGGTGGCGATGTAGGCACGGGCGTAGATCTCGCCGTCGGCCACCATGCGCTGCTCGAAGAAGATGGCCTTGGCATCCAGGCCGATGATCCGGGTTTCGATGGTGTAGTGCTGCCACAGCTGCAGGGACCTGCGGAAGGCGATGGTCTCGCCTGCCACGACCGGCCCCCAGCCGCGCCGGCGCATCCGCTTCCATACTCCGCTGCGCACCATCAGGTCGAACCGGCCCAGATCCATCAGGGACAGGTACATGCCGTTGTTGACGTGCAGCGCAATGTCGATGTCAGTGGGCAGGACCCTCAGCGAAAGGGAGCTACTGTCCCAAACGGTGAGCTGCGGCCGGCGGGATGAGCGGAACAGCATAAGGAGGGTTCTCAGCAGCAGGTGCATCCCCCTATGCTACCGGCCAGTAACATGCCTGTCCGGCGAGGGATCCGCCCCCGCCCAGTAGGATTTCCCGCATGACCCAACAACGCTACCGGGACCTGGCGGACTGGCCACTGACGGTGACGGCACTCGTGTTCCTGGGTGCGTACGCGTGGCAGGTGATCGGCAGGCTGGAAGGCGGCGCCGCTGTCTGGCTCGAAGCCATCATGTGGGCAACCTGGGGCATCTTTGCCCTGGACTACCTGGCCAACCTGTGGCTTGCCCCGGCCCGCGGCAGCTGGTTCATCCGCAACCTGCACGAACTCGTCATCGTGGCCGTGCCACTCTTCCGGCCGCTGCGCCTACTGCGCCTGGTCACACTGCTGGCCGTCCTGCACCGTACCCTTGGGGACACGCTCAGGGGACGCGTGGTCACTTACGTTGTCGGTTCCGCCGCCATGCTGGTCTTTGTTGGCGCCCTGGCCGTCCTGGACGTGGAGCAGTCCGCCCCGGACGCCAAGATCGTCACCTTTGGTGATGCATTGTGGTGGGCCATGACCACCATCACCACCGTTGGTTACGGCGACATGTATCCGGTGACTGCGATCGGCCGCATGGTGGCAGCGGCACTGATGATGAGCGGTATCGCGGTCCTGGGCGTGGTTACCGCATCCATCGCATCCTGGCTGGTCCAGCGGGTTGAGGACACCGCTGAAGCAGTGGCCGACGCCGAAGAACCCATTAGGGCTGAGGTGGCGGAACTCGTGGCTGAAATCGCCGCGCTCCGCCGGGAGGTCGCCGGACTCCAGGAACGGCGAACGCTCTAGCTCCTTGCCCTCCGGGCAGGTATCGGGCTCCGCACTCTTGCGTAGCCGGTTCCGCCCCGCTGAGTATCCCGCTGAAATATTCGGGTAATGCCTACTGGTGCTGTTCGCCGCACGGACTTCCTAGACTCTAATTCCTAGGACGAAACACGCGCTGGCGGTTCCCCGGAGTGGCTTCCCGGGTGCCCGTCTCCTTGCGGAGCCTCCGTATTTTCTGGGTATGCGGATGCCTCCATCAGGCGTCCCTCGTTGCGGCCCCGCTCTTGGGCGGGGCAACGGGCGTCTTTCCCTTGATCCGTCCTGCCTGCCGGCGCCCGCTGCACCGGCCTGCGGGGCCGAACCAGGATGGGCCACCCATGAACCAGCCATACGTCAACTCGCCCGAACCCCCCAGCAGGAGCTTCGCCACCGATGAACCACGGCTCGACCTCGCAGCCGGGAAAGCCGCCATCAGCAACAAGCTATGGGCCGGCATGGCCACTGCCGCCGTGGTGGCGGCAGTCGGTGTTGGAGCCTTGGCGGTTCCCCCGGCTTCCCTGAGTGACGGCACGACGACGGCCGGCCAGGTTTCCGGCGCCGCCGCATCTGCAGAACCGGGCGCTGCCTCCGATCCGGACGGCGAACCAGCGCCGCCGCAGGCCGTGCCTGGAGCTGAAGCGCCTGCTGCCGCCGCTCCTGCCGCAGCCGTTCCCGACGCTGCGGCGCCCGCACCCGAAACACCCGCTGCACCGGCACCCCCGGCACCTGAAGCTGTCCCCGAACCTGTAACTGCACCTGCAGGTGACCCGAACCTTTACACGGTGGTTCCGGGAGATACCGTCGGTGCGATTGCTGCCCGGTATGGGGTGGACATGATTGCCATGCTGGGGGCGAACGGGCTTAGCCATTACAGCATCATCGTTCCCGGCCAGACGCTGGTGCTGACCGGTCCGCCAGTTGCGGTACCGGCGCCTGCCGCCCCTGCCCCGGCTCCTGTCCCAGCAGCGGCTGCAGCCCCGGCACCGGCTGCAGCCCCGGCTCCGGCTGCCGCCCCGGTACCTGCTCCAGCCGCCGTCCAGGCAGCTCCGGCGGTCCGCACCATCTACGTTGCAGGCGCCGGCGGCCAGGCCATGGTTGATGCCTGCATCGGGCCGATCCACTACACGCCCATCGACGGTTACTCGCTCTTCATCACGGAGCATGACTTCTGCGGTGGCTGGGCCCGATTCTCCGGCATCGGCGTGGGTGAGACAGTGAGCATCCCAGGCTACGGGACTTACACAGTCACAGCCCGCGGGCAGGTACCCAACCCGGGGACCACCAACGACGTCATTGCGGTTTTCGGCGGCTTCCCCCGCGCGGTACTGCAGACGTGTATCCCCGGCACCAGCCAGATGCTCCTGGTTGCGCTCAACTGACTTCGCCAACGGCTCTTCATAAGCTTGTCCCCGGCTCCTGGCCTTGAAGGGTGCGGAGCCGCGGACAAGGCCAGGACGGCGCACAATAAACGCCACGGAGCCGGGCTCCGTGGCGTAGGTTGCGTGGAATTCTGCCGCAGCAGTTCCGACTAAGCGTTCATCCGCTTGCGTTCTGAAATGTGCTCCACCAGTTCGCCCACACGCTGCTCAGAGTAATTGCGGGCAATGTCGCCCTGGCTGATAATGCCCACCAGTTTGTGGTCGGCGATCACGGGAAGCCGGCGGACCTGATGCGTTTCCATCATCTCGATGGCAGCGTCCACGTTGGCGTCGGCGTCAATCCAGTACGGCTTGCCGGTGGCGAGGTCCCGGGCCATCACGTCAGCCGGGTTGCGGCCGGCGGCAACGCACTTGAGGACGATGTCGCGGTCGGTGATCATGCCCTTCAACTTGCCGTCATCGCCACAGATCGGCAGTGATCCGCAGTCAAGATCCATCATCATGCGGGCCGCGTCCACGAGGGACTGGTTTTCAGTAATACACCGTGCGTCCGTGGTCATGAATTCACGTACAGCACTCATTGGATCCTCCTTTATCGATGGATGTATCGACGCAGGGCATCGGGGCACATGCGCCGATGCTGCCAGCCTACGCCGCCCCCATGGCCGTGTCGAGGGCGGAATCCACCAACTCCGGACAGCGCCACAGGCCCGTATCCGGGCGTGGAAAAGCCTCCGGAACCAGGTGGTTCCAGAGGCTTTCCTTGACCAGAGGCTTTCCTTGGCCAGGAAGCGGTGCCACCTAGCGTCCAGCACCGCCGTCGTGGACTATTTCAGCTTCACAGGCGCAACGCCACTCTCAACGCGGAGGCTCGTAATAGTGCCAGTAGCGGCTTGTCGCGTTCACATCGGCGAGCAACAGCAAGCCGCTGCCCGTTGTACCCCACCCAGAACTGTTCAAGTTCTGCTTGGTGGATGTGACGTTGTGGACATACTGGTCGGCGTCCACGATGCGTGCCGTCTTCGTGGTGGTGAAGCTGATAGTGCCAAGCGACGTCGACTTCTCGTAGATCGCGCCGCCCGAGCTGGTGCAGGCGCCGGCGTTCGTTGTGCCGCTCGGCTTTGGATAGGTGGCGAACGTACGCAGTCTCTGCGCGGCCTCGTCAATCATGACGATCACCCGGTTCGGGCACTCCGACACCGTCGCGATTGTATGTGCTGACCACGTCGACGTTGAGACATTCAAGGCCAACAGCTGGATCAGCGGCTGGGAGGCTGACGTGAACGAGGTCTTGATGGCGGCAAAAACCTTGTCAGACGAAGAGTCCAGCCACTTCAGGTTCATGTGGTCGTCTCCGCTGCGCTGGCCCTTCACCGCCGCCACGGGAGTGGTCCAGGCACTGCTGGAGGCTCCATCGTTGTGGACGCTCCAGTACATTCCGTCCGTGCTGTCACCAACCTGACGGCTCCACATCACACCAATCTTGTTCCCGCCGAAGGCGATCACAGCAGAGTTGTCATCCACGGACACGTCGCTCAAGGATGCAGGATGCGGGAAGGGCGTCCCCCAGGTCTTGCCGTCGGTGCCGGTGACGTTCAGATAGATCCGGTTTCCCTGCTGCCAGGTGGCCCACACCCGGCCGGTGGAGTCCTTATCGATGGACAGGGTCTCAGTGCGCTGATTATTGATTTGGGAAGAGCCCAGGCTGCTATAGGTCTTTGTGCTGGAGTTGTAGCTGTAACGCCGCATGGTTGTCGGGTAGTTCGGCTCAGCCGGCAGACCATCGTTGGCGAACCTGTAGCTCGCCACATATAAGGTTTTTCCGTCCCACAGCACGTCATGGTGTGTATTCGCCCGCGTCTCTGTTGCGACGCCTGTGTCGACCCACGTTTTCATTGCAGCGTTGAAGCGGAAAATATGGAAATCCGAGCTGGCCGTGTCCCAGAGGTTCCCCCACCAGATACCGTCGTTGAACCATAACGCGTTCGTTTGCCGCTTCGTACCAGTTGGCGTGCCTGTCCCCGAATGGGACGGACCCTCAACCCCAACGTCGCCGGTAGCGGCTGAGGCAGCAACCGGCACCACCAGAGTGGCCAGCGCCAGCAACAGCGCTGTGAACAGAGCGCTGAGGCTCAACTTCCGTGACCCGCGGCTGGAAAGGCTGACCGGATGATTGCCTCCCTGCCCTGCTTCAGTCCAGGAACGCCTGCAACCTCTACCGCGTCTGCCAAAAAGCAAGGCCAAGTTGTACCGCATCGCTGCTCCCTGGAATAGAACGTGAACCCTCAAGTCCCCCCAGTGTCAGGTGCTGAAATACTAAAAACAATCCCTAATCATGCCTACGTAACCCACCTAATTTCCGATGGCGGTGAACCCTGACGATACCGGCCTTACGGTGAGCAAGATGCAGCGGGGCGCCTGCTCTTCCGCAGGGCATACGGCTCCTATACAGTGGCTACAAAGTTCTTCAGGCACAAAGTTTTGCAGAGGAACCATGAAGCCTCTCTGTGCACCAGCCGCTCTTGTCCTCGCTCTTGCTGCCTGCTCAGCGCCTGCACCCGAGCAGGAAGGCATGGCCCCCGGAGCAATCACTTCGACCACAATTCCGCGGTCAGCGCCTGCATCGCCAGCGCCCGCGCAAGCCGGCTCCTACAGGCTCACAACGGTATCCGGTGCCGAGATCAGCTTCACGCTGCCCACGCCCGCGAGCCACCCTGCGCTGGAGGCGATCGAGGCCTACAGAGGCAAGATCGGCGCGGATCCGGTTTCATATGTCGTGGCGCAGGTGGACAACCGCAAAGGAACTGCGCCGGTCGATATGTACATGGTGAGCGCGTCCGATGACCAGGGACGCGAGGTCAGCTTCTCCAGGGTTACCGATGTCATCCAAAGCTGGGGACCTACCTACAGCTACGACTTCAAGTGGACCATGGGGGATGGAACACCCATAGACGAGGCTGTAGGTGCTGAGCTCAGGCGCGAGGCTACCGGCCTCCAGAGCGCGAACGCTGACGTTGCGGAAGCGGGCGAGCAGACCCACATTGTCCTGGCGTCGGCGGAGGCGGAACTGCCGGCTAAAGTCACCCGCGTCACCGTCCAGCCCTCCGGCATGGGCGTTGACGAGGAGGCCCGACCTGCTTCCTGACGGAAGCCTACAGAAAATCTGCGCCGTCCCAGGGCAACGGGTGCAGACCTCAAGTGAGATCCGAAGGGGTCGAATGCCGGGCGAGGTCAAGAATTTTTTGCCCAAGCCGACCGCACCCCTTCTTCAGGGAGATGCATTGATTCACGCGGTAAAGAGCGGTACGGTCGGCCGCACAAGCCGGTAGGAGACGTCGGGCCAAAGGGGCGACAGGATGCATCTGGCCAGTGGGTTGCTCAATGGAAACAACGTTGATGCGCGTAAACGCCGAGGCCGTCTGCTAACGCACATGGTCACCGCGAAGGGAACCGAGCGCTCTTCATCCCTTCCACGCACGTTCCGTCCGGATATAGAGGGTCTTCGCGCGATTGCAGTTCTACTGGTCGTGCTGGACCACGCAGGCGTGCCGGCGCTGCAAGGAGGCTACGTCGGTGTTGACGTCTTCTTCGTGGTCTCCGGCTTCCTCATCACCGGCCTCCTGCTCAAAGAAGCTGAACAGGGGAAGCGGATCTCCCTCTTGGGGTTCTATGCAAGACGGGCTCGGCGAATCCTGCCTGCCGCGACTCTTGTCCTCGCCGTCACAGTAGCTTCATCCTTCGCGTTGATCGGCGGTACGGGTGCTGCTCGAACCGCCGAAGACGGGCTATGGGCAGCGCTTTTCGCCAGCAATTTTCGCGAAACCTTGCAAGGGACGGACTACTGGGTCAGCGACGTTTCTCCCTCCCCGTTACAGCACTATTGGTCCCTGGCCATCGAAGAGCAGTTTTACCTGTTCTGGCCGGCCTTATTGATGGCGGTCGCTGCGATCGGACGGAAGGTTCCGCTACGCACGCGACTGACGGTTCTCCTCGCTGTCACGATCGCAGTCTCCCTTATGTGGTCGGTGTACGCGACGAGGGAGAACGCGAGCGCGGCCTACTTCTCTCCCCTGTCGAGGACTTGGGAACTGGCGGCTGGCGCAATTCTCGCCGTGCTCGCACCGATGATCATGCGGCTGCCGGTTTTTCTTGCTGCCGTTACGAGTGTCTCCGGGCTCATCGCGATTGTGGCAGCGGCGCTAACGCTGGACGAGTACACCAGGTACCCAGGGTCCGCTGCTATTCTTCCGGTTGGCGGTACGGTTCTTGTGGTAATCGGCGGGACAATCGCACCGAAGCGAGGAGCCGAAGTGCTCCTGCAGTGTCGACCTCTGCAATGGCTTGGCAAGCTCTCTTATTCACTGTACCTGTGGCACTGGCCCGTGCTGATCCTCGCCGCGGCATCGCTCGGGACCGAACTGGCCCTGACCACCAAGCTCGCCTTTGTCGGGGTGGCGCTGGCCTTGTCTATCGTTACCTTCAAGTATGTGGAATTACCCGTACGGAACTCCAGTGGGCTCAAGGCCCGGCGGCCGTCAGTCAGCGTGGCTTTGGGCGCGGCATTGGTGGCGCTAGTAATTGGCCTCACGAGCATTCTGGGATCGATCCTGCCCAAGCCTTCCCCCACAGACAATGCGGATGATTTTGCAGTTGCCCCTGGTAGCGACCTACCGACGGCTGACGAAGTGACAAAGGCCGTGGCTGACAGCGTGAACGTTGCAGGATGGCCGCCGGAGCCGCATGCTGGGAGATTCCTCTTCAATCAGCATGCCTGCATAAGGGGCCTGGATGCCCCAACCGGTAAATCCATTTGCAGTTATGGTGATGCCAACAGCGACGAGACAGTGGTGGTTTATGGCGACTCGCACGCTGAGATGTGGGCAGATCCGCTCGGCGTAACAGCCACTGAACTTGGGCGGCGCTTCGAAGTCTTTACGATGTTCTCGTGTCCGCCAGCCGACTTTTCGGTCTATAACGCGAAGCGCAAGGGTGATTATCCCGAGTGCAAGGCGTTCCGTGCTGACTCGCTGGCGAAGATCGAGGCACTTCGCCCGAGCGTCGTCCTCATTTCGGGTCAACGCCAGGGCACTTGGCTTGAGAAGGATGGGCGCCCTGACAAAGAAAACACGGACGCCGCCTGGGAAAAGGGTCTCGCCTCGACGATAAAATCGCTGAGCGCGATAAGTGACCGTGTGATCGTGATCGGGGACATGGCATATTCGGAAAAGGATCCCCAGGACTGCGTCACATCGAATTCCGACGACGTCCGTCGCTGCAACACTCAGCGGAGTTACGCGGTGGACACCGAACACAATGATATGGAGAAGCGCGTCGCCGAGGCCGGTGGCGCGGAATACGTGGACGTAGTTCCGTGGTTGTGCGCGGAAGATGTCTGTCCCGCGGTTGTCGCGGGGTTTGCAACCCATATGGATGCTCAACACATCTCGACCAACTACGCCCTGTGGTTGCGTCGGTCTCTTGCTGAGGCCGCCGCGTTGCTTCCGTGACACGCCGTCAGCACCGTCGTGCGCATTGCCGGTGGGTTGGTGTTCGGATGCTGAAGGTGTTCGGCGTTAAAACCTTCCATCAACTTTCCGCTGGATGTTATTCCAACCTCGTGCACTTTTCGGGGCGTTGGCCTGTCGTTCACCTGTCCGGCGTATTCTCCGTGAACCGGTGCTGTAACGGCCCTAGGGGATCTATGGCGGCGGTAGGCGGCCCGCTCTGCTCCTTCGGGGGAGAGCGGGCCGCTGACTCCTCCATGACATAGGAAGGGCCCCGCGGCAATGGGGGGTAGCCGCGGGGCCCACTTAGCTTCCTCCCAAATTGGGGGAAAATGGGAAGCCGCCTCGACAAAGTTACCGGCTAGTATGAGCGTCGGCAAATTGCATTTTCGCAGGGTCGGGCTGCATTCGTGCAGATTCAAGTTCTTCCGTCGAAGCTACTCTTCGTTGGGTAACTTAACCCGTCGAAACTAGCCCTACTGCCCGGCGGATTGCCCTCAGTGATGTTGCTGCTGATGAGTAGGCGGCGAGGCGTACCAGGACAGCGGCGGCCTGTTCGCCTGCGAGGACGGCGGGCAGCTCCGCCCGGGATACCCGTCAAAACTGTTCGAGGCGCTGGTGGAGAAGGCTGGGCTGCCTGTGATGCGGTTCCACGACATGCGGCATCTGATGGCTATATGGGGCGCATGCCCGACGCCACGGCGAAGGCTGCGGCCGAGGGGATCTCGTCCCAGTTGCCGGCCCGGAAAACACGTGAGCGCAGCAGTGTGCTCACAACTGTGCTTACAGAGCAATAAAAAGATCCGCCCGGACCTCAAGTGAGATCCGAACGGGTCTAAATTCCCCGGGAATCCGGGACTGTGGCAGATGAGGGATTCGAACCCCCGTAGGCGTTGCCAGCTGATTTACAGTCAGCCCCCTTTGGCCGCTCGGGTAATCTGCCGAACTTCAAAAGAAGATCACCCCCGGCTGCAGTCCGAGGAACGTCCGTTTCCGGGCCGCTCCGCTTCCAGTAACCGCGGGCAAGACAACTTTACAGAACTTCCGCCGAAGAATCGAATCGGCACCTGCCGGGCGGCAAAAGTGCCGGAAATTCGCGGAAAAGAGGCGGCGTCAATGCTCGCCGAGGAGTTTCCCGGCGAGCCTGGCCTCGAACTTCACGGCCTGCTCCTCAGTGATCTGGTTCAGTTGGACTGCCCGCTGCAGGTCCTCGCGGACACCCTCCATCCGGGTGGAAGCATCCGCCACGGGACTAAAGACGATGGAAGCCGCCACCGCTGCTGCTGCCACGGACGACCCCGCTGCCGCCACCGCCCCTGCTGCTGACGACCCGAGGATGACATAAGTGACGGCCTTGCGCATTGTGTTCCCTTCGGACTGCTTCCAACAGGTCCAACTGTTCCCGGCCCTCCTTCGTTCCGGAGGAGTGTCCGCTGAAAGGGAACTGTGAATCGGGCACCCCCTCCGGGCGGGCATCCGTATTAGGCTTGAATGCAGCGATCACGCCCTGTCCGCGCACAGGGCTTCCACCAGCACAAGGAGAGTCATGGCAGGCGAGTCAACGTTCGACGTCGTAAGCAAAGTGGACAAGCAGGAAGTGGCCAACGCCCTCAACCAGGCGCAAAAAGAGCTGGCGCAGCGCTACGACTTCAAGGGCGTCGGCGCCGAGGTGGACTTCAGCGGCGACAAGATCCTCATGAAGGCTAACTCCGAGGAACGGGTCCTGGCGGTTTTGGACGTACTCCAGTCCAAGCTGATCCGCCGCGGCATCTCGTTGAAGTCGCTGGACACCGGCGAACCCTATGCCTCGGGCAAAGAGTTCCGCTTGGAAGCCTCCATCAAGGAAGGCATCGCGCAGGACCTGGCGAAGAAGATCAACAAGCTGATCCGCGACGAAGCCCCAAAATCGGTCAAGTCCCAGATCCAGGGCGACGAACTGCGTGTGACGTCCAAATCGCGGGACGACCTTCAGGCGACCATGGCCCTGCTGAAGGACTTCGACGAAGCCGACCTGCAGTTTGTGAACTTCCGCAGCTAGCCAAGCAGGCCGTCGGCTTCCGACGCGCATAAGCCCGCCGCTTCGCAAAGGGAGGCTGGCGCCGCCCGAACATGGGCAGCGCCGGCCTCTTTGCGCGTGGGGGGATTTTGCGCCGAAGGGGATTGGCTAGGTCAGTGGCCGGCCCGCCATCCGCTCCAGCCGGGCAATCCGGTCCCGCATGGGCGGATGCGTGCCAAACAGCTTGTTGATGGCTCCGCCGCGGAACGGGTTGGCGATCATCAGGTGCGAGGCGTTGACCAGCCGCTGGTCCTGGGGCAGCGGCACGATGCTAACGCCGCGCTCGATCTTGGCCAGGGCTGAGGCAAGCGCCAGCGGGTCTCCCGTCAACGCGGAACCGTCCTCGTCGGCGTCGTACTCCCGCGTCCGCGAGATGGCCAGCTGGATCAGGGAGGCTGCAAAGGGGGCCAGCAGCGCCATGGCAATCATCGCCAGCGGGTTCGAGTTGCGCCGGTCGCCGCCAAAGAACAGCAGCATCTGGCCCACCGAGGTAATCACGCCTGCGACGGCGGCTGCCACAGAAGAGGTGAGGATGTCGCGGTTGTAGACGTGCATGAGTTCGTGCCCCAGGACACCCCGGAGTTCGCGCGCGTCCAGGAGCCGCAGGATCCCCTCGGTACAGCAGACGGCCGCGTTCCGGGGATTCCGTCCCGTGGCGAAGGCGTTCGGGTTCATGGTGGGTGCAAGGTAGATGCGGGGCATGGGCTGGTTGGCCCGCACGGAGAACTCACGGACGATCTGGTGGAGCTGTGGGGCTTGCGCTTCGCTCACCGGATAGGCCGCCATGGCCCGGATGGCGATCTTGTCGCTGTTCCAATAGCCGTATGCGGTGGTGGCAACGCCCACCAGGGCCATGATCCAGATCGGGGCGGAACTGCGGGTGCTGGTACCGATCACCGCCCCGAGGCCCAGGAGCACTGCCCACAGCACGCCGAACAGCGCCGCCGTCTTGAGTCCGTTGTAGTGTTTGTGCACGTCTCCTCCTTACTCACTTTGGGAACGGCTGTCTAGGGAGCGGGGTTCCGTGCGTCGTACCTGCGGAATCCGGGTTGCAGCCTGGCCGCGGCCCACGCGCCTGCGATACACAGCACCCCGCCGAGCAGCAGGACCCAGCCCTCTGCCACGATCCTGGTCCCGGCCCCTGCCAGCAGGTCGCCGATCCTGGGACCGCCGGCCACCACCACAATGAACACCCCCTGCAGCCGGCCGCGGAGATGGTCCGGGGTCGCCGCTTGGAGGATGGTGTTCCGGAACACGCTGCTGATTGAATCGGCAATTCCGGCCAGCGCGCAGCACAGAGCCGCCGGGATCAGCCAGAATGTCACCGCTCCGTCCGGGGCACGTCCGGCCAGCAGCACCACAAAACCAAAGGCCGCTATGGACGCACCCCAGCCCATCACCGAGAAGACCACAGCACTCCCCTGCCGGCGGACACCGCCGAGCGGCCCGGAAAACAGACCGGCCAGGAAAGCGCCGACGGCGGTGGAGGCCAGCAGCACGCCCACGGTGGCCTCACCGCCGCCGATCATGACGGCGCCGATGGCCGGCATCAGGGCCCGCGGCTGGGCCAGGATCATGGCGATCAGGTCGATGACGAAAGTCATCCGGAGGTTGGGCCGGGTGCCAAGGAAGCGGAATCCTTCGACGACGGAGCGGAGGCCGGGCTTTCCCGGAGTTCCCGACGGCGGCAGGGGCGGCAGCCGGTACACCGCCCACAGCACGAAGGCGAAGCTGAGGAAATCGAGGGTATAGGTCCAGCCGAACCCCACCCAGGCCACCAGCACGCCCGCCAGCAGCGGACCGGCCGTCATGGCCAGGCCGAAGGACATCATGCTGAGGGCATTGGCAGCGGGCAGCAGTTCCTTTCGGACCAGCATGGGAAGGATGGCGCTGCGCGCCGGCTGGTTGATGGCCTGAGCTCCGCTCTGCGCAGCCACCAGCAGGTACAGGACCCAGACGTTCCCCACCTGCAGCCACGACTGCAGGGCAATCAGCCCGGTGGTCAGCCACAGCACCGCGGTGGCCAGCAGTGCTACCCGGCGCCGGTCGTGGGAGTCCGCGATAGACCCGCCGAGCAGCCCGCCTATCACCAGGGGCACCAGCGCAAAGACCGCCAGCAGGCCCACGTAGAAGCTGTCCTGCGTCAGGCGGTAAACCTCCAGGCTCACTGCCACCAGGGTCAGTTGGCTTCCGACGGCGGATATTGCCGATCCGAGCCAGAGCCGGCGGAAGGCGGCGCTCTCCTTAAGCGGCGTGATGTCAGCGAGCAGTTTCCCCACCCTGCAACCCTAGTGTTCTCCTTGCGATGTGCCGGTCACCAGAGGTTAGCCACGCCTTATTGTGAGAAACTCACAATAAGTGCTTCAATGGAGCCATGACGGAGGATTTTGACGGCCACGAGGCATGGGCAGCGGCCCTTCGCGCCCATGGCCGCAGGGTGACCAAACAGCGCCTGGCGGTCCTCGCCGCCGTCGAACGCCATCCGCACTCCCCTGCGGAAAGCATCCTTGCTGCGGCCCGCGCCGAGCTGCCCGAATTGACTGCCCAGTCCGTGTATGTGGTCCTGGGGGACCTGACGGACCTGCACATGCTGCGCCGGTTCGAGCCACCCCACTCCCCGGCCCTCTACGAAACACGGGTCGGAGACAACCACCACCACGCCATCTGCATCAGCTGCGGCCGGGTGGAGGACGTGGACTGCGCTGTAGGCCATGCGCCCTGCCTGACGCCGCACTGGGACGAGAACGCCAAACCGATGACCATCCAGATCGCCGATGTGATGTACCAGGGCATCTGCCAGGACTGCCAGCAGTCCCAACAACTTTCTTCCATTCGTCCCGCACAAGAAACAGAGAAATAGGAGAACAATGACTGCCATTTCAACAACCCAGTCAGGTGCACCCGTTACGTCCGACGCACACTCAAAGTCCGTCGGTGCCGACGGCGCCATCATCCTGACTGACCACTACCTGGTGGAAAAGCTCGCCCAGTTCAACCGCGAGCGGGTTCCGGAGCGCGTAGTGCACGCCAAGGGCGGCGGTGCATTCGGCACGTTCAAGACCACCGAAGATGTGTCCAGGTACACCAAGGCAGCCTTCCTCCAGCCGGGCGTCGAAACCGAAATGCTGATCCGCTTCTCCTCCGTCGCGGGCGAGAACGGCTCCCCGGACACCTGGCGCGATCCCCGCGGATTCGCCGTTAAGTTCTACACCACCGAGGGCAACTACGACCTCGTGGGCAACAACACCCCCGTCTTCTTCATCCGCGACGGCATCAAGTTCCCGGACTTCATCCACTCGCAGAAGCGCCTGCCGGGCACCCACCTGCGCGACGCCGACATGCAGTGGGACTTCTGGACCCTGTCCCCCGAGTCCGCACACCAGGTCACCTGGCTGATGGGTGACCGCGGCCTGCCCGCCTCCTGGCGGGAAATGCAGGGCTACGGCTCGCACACCTACCAGTGGATCAACGAAGCCGGTGAGCGCTTCTGGGTCAAGTACCACTTCAAGTCCAACCAGGGCGTGAACTCCATGAGCAGCGAGCAGGCAGAAGCCCTGGCCGGCTCCGACGCGGACTTCTACATCCGCGACCTGTCCGAGAACATCGAGGCCGGCAACTTCCCGTCCTGGGACCTGCACGTGCAGGTCATGCCGTACGAGGACGCCAAGACGTACCGCTTCAACCCCTTCGACCTGACCAAGGTGTGGCCGCACGGCGACTACCCGCTGATCAAGGTGGGCACCATGGAGCTGAACCGGAACCCGGAGAACTACTTCGCGCAGATCGAACAGGCCACCTTCGCGCCGTCGAACTTCGTGCCGGGCATCGCAGCGTCGCCGGACAAGATGCTGCAGGCCCGCATCTTCTCCTACGCGGACGCGCATCGTTACCGTGTGGGCACCAACCACGCGCAGATCCCGGTGAACCAGCCCAAGAACCAGGTCAACAACTACAGCCAGGACGGCGCCGGACGTTACCTGTTCAACGCCCCCTCGGTCCCGGTCTACGCCCCGAACACCTTCGGCGGTCCGGCTGCGCTTGAGCCGCAGAACCCGGCCGGCGGCTGGGAGAACGACGGCGAACTGACCCTCGCCGCGCACTCCCTGCACGCCGAGGACGGCGACTTCGTCCAGGCCGGCACACTGTACCGCGAGGTTTACGACGAAGCCGCCAAGGCCCGCTTCCTCGAAACCATCACCGGTGCCGTGGGTGGTGTCAAGCGCTCCGACATCAAGGAACGGGCCATCCAGTACTGGACCAACGTTGACGCTGAACTCGGCGCGAAGCTCCGCGCCAACCTCGGCGCCCCGGCCGCGCCGTCGGCACCTTCCTCCGACGCAGAGGCTGCCAACAAGATCGGCTGATCCAGCTTTTCTGAGTTGCTGAAACCACCCCGTCACGGTTGTCCGTGGCGGGGTGGTTTTGTCTTGTCCACATAGCAGGCTCTGCCTGTGGCCCTGCACCGTAGCGGTTCCTAGGATCGCTTCATGACAACTTTCCAGGGCATCGCGCCCGGTGCCTTTGAGTTTTACGAGGAGCTCCAGGACAACAACAACCGGGAGTGGTGGCAGGAGCACAAGGACAGCTACCAGTTCCCTGTCAGGGAACCGCTCGCGTCACTGCTCGCTGAGCTGGAGCCCCGGTTCGGACCAGCAAAGCTCTTCCGTGCCCACAGGGACATCCGGTTCTCCGTGGACAAATCGCCCTACAAGACGGTTCAGGGTGCTGTTGCCCAAGTGCAGGAGGGCGTGGGCCATTACCTGCAGATTTCCGCTGACGGCCTGTTGGTCGGCGGGGGTTACCACTCGCACACTCCTGCCCAGCTGGCACGGTACCGCAACTCCGTTGACGCGTCGGGCACCGGTGAATCCCTCCGCCACATCCTGGACGCTGTAACTGCTGCCGGTTTCGCCGTCGAGGGTGAGAAGCTCAAGACTGTTCCGCAGGGCTATTCCCGCGACCATCCACGCGCAGAACTCCTGAAGCACAAATCGCTGTCCGCCGGCGTCAATCTTGGCCGGCCGGACTGGCTGGCGACCCCTGCCGCCATCCAGCACGTGGCGGACTTGTGGGAGGACCTGCGTCCACTCGTGGACTGGGTCAGCCGGCATGCCGGGCCATGACGTCGCTCCGCGGATCGAAGCCGTTAGGGTCCTTGGCCGGCTCCTGCCAGGCGGGTCTCAAGGTTGTTGAAGAACACCGCCAGCATCAGCTCGAAGGCTTTGGTGGCGGCCTCCGGTTCATTCATGACCACAAAGTCGAACTGCAGGCCGTAAAAGGTGGAGGTGAAGAGGCGGGCGTCGGTATCCGCGTACTCCTCCGGAATCCCCTGCACCATCAGCCAGTCCCGAATTTTTCGGTGAAGCATCCGGAAGTGCTCCTGCGAGGTCCCCCGCGGCTCGGCGGCCACGATGACCATAGGCACTCATTCCCAGGCCCTCGGCGAGGCTTCGGAAGGTCAGCTCGGCCAGCGTTTTGTCCATGAGCTAGTCAAGGATCGCGGCCAGGCGTTCTGCCTTGCGTTCGGGTCGTGTGGGGCGGGCCATGGTCCCAATCCTACGAGGCTGCTTCAGCGCGGCCGGCCGGGGCCGGGCATGCCGATGCCCGCCCGGGAAAGCCCGGGCGGGCATCAGCATGAGGTATCCGGCGGGTCAGGCTCTCGTGAACTCGTCCTTGTCGTCGCGGGCTGTGCCGGCAGCAGGCGTGCCGTTCACGGCCGTTGTGGCGTCACTGAAGCGTTCATTGAGGCGTGAGTGGCGCTGGCCGTAGGCGAAGTAGATCGCCATGCCGATGGCCAGCCAGATGGCGAAGAAGATCCAGGTCTCCACCGCCAGGTTGGTCATCAGGTACAGGCACAGGAGCGCCGAGACGATCGGCAGGACCTTGCCGAACGGGACGCGGAAGGCGGGCTTCAGGTCCGGGCGCTTCTTCCGGAGCACCAGGATGCCCAGGCTCACCACCACGAACGCGGAGAGGGTCCCGATGTTGATCATTTCCTCGAGCAGGTCCACGTTGGTCAGGCCTGCCACCAGGGCTACTGCAGCACCGCAGATGACCTGCAGGCGCACCGGCGTCGAGCGCTTTTCACTGGTCTTGGACAGCGCTCGGGGCAGGAGTCCGTCGCGGCTCATGGCCAGGACCACGCGGGACAGGCCCATAAGGAGCACCATGATCACGGTGGTCAGGCCCACCAGGGAACCGAAGGCAATAATTTTAGCGGCGGAGGTATCGCCCACTGCTTCAAAGGCTGTGGTGAGCGTGGGGTTCTCCGCCTCCGCCAGCTGGGTGTAGGACACCATGCCGGTGAGCACCAGCGACACCAGGATGTAGAGCAGGGTCACCAGTGCGAGGCCGC
This sequence comes from Pseudarthrobacter sp. NamE5, assembly GCF_005796225.1. Taxonomy (GTDB): domain Bacteria; phylum Actinomycetota; class Actinomycetes; order Actinomycetales; family Micrococcaceae; genus Arthrobacter. The sequence continues at coordinate 88,669 of NZ_VAHO01000006.1, read as the reverse complement.
CGAAGATGCCGCGGGGCAGCGTCTTCTGCGGGTTCTTCACTTCCTCAGCGGAGGTGGCCACCACGTCGAAACCGATGAAGGCGAAGAACACCAGCGCGGCGCCTGCGAAGATGCCCAGGGTGCCGTACTGCGCCGGCGCGGCCCCGGTCAGGAAGCCGAAGAAGGACTGCTTCAGGACGTCTGCGGTACCGGTGCCGCCCGTCGGCTCGGCGGCCGGGATGAAGGGGGCGTAGTTTTCGAATTTGACGTAGGTGAAGCCGACCACGATCACAAAGAGGACGACGCCGATCTTGATCAGGGTGAAGATGTTGCCGACACGGGCGGACAGCTTGGTGCCCAAAACCAGCAGTACTGTGAACACGGCCACGATCAGGAACGCGCCCCAGTAGAGGTCAACCCCGCCCAGGGAGATCGCCGGCGGGATGTCCGCCCCCATCAGGGCAAAGACCTTGCTGAGGTAGATGCCCCAGTACTTCGCGATGACGGCTGCGGCGGTGAACAGCTCCAGGATCAGGTTCCAGCCGATGATCCAGGCAAGGAGTTCGCCCATGGTGGCGTAAGTGAAAACGTACGCGGAGCCTGCCACGGGGATGGCGGTGGAAAACTCGGCGTAGCACATGATGGCCAGCGCGCAGGTGATGGCGGCGATGGCGAATGACAGGGTCACGGCCGGGCCAGAGAAGTTGGCGGCTGCCTTGGCGCCCACGGAGAAGATGCCGGCACCGACGGCCACGGCGACGCCCATGATCATCAGGTCCCAGGTGCTGAGGGAGCGCTTGAGCTTGCGTCCGGGCTCATCGGCGTCGGCAATCGACTGCTCGATGGATTTGGTCCGCAGAAGGTTCATAGGGGATCACAATCCTGGTTTGTGAAGGAAACAGACCTATTAACGGTAGTGTCCATCCATTGGACGGCCCCAATTGTCCCGAATGGTGAGACGGCCCTTTCTCCGAACGATGTTTTGTCAAAGGAGCTCGAGGCCCGCCATGTAGGAGGCCTCAAACGCTTTACGATCGAACTGCTTCCCGGGCCCAGCTGTTTCCGTTATAGCTGGCCGCGGCAAAGTCCTCCTACCTGCCCAAGAGCTGCAGGGGTCAGCCGCGGGAGATGCGGATCATGTCCTCACGCGGAACTACCTTGATCCGTTCGCGGACCACGTGGTCCAGGCCCTCGGGTCCGGTCCAGGCGGCGCCGAGGCCGGCTTCGTGCGCATCAAGCTTGTTCCAGCCTTCCCAGGTGGTGTACTCGATGCCGCGTTCTTCCAGCAGGTCAATGATGGCCTGCGGGTCCGGGTTCTTTGCCGGGGGCAGGGTGAGCCGGTCCTCCAGCAGGAAGCCGATGGTTTCCAGGGCGTCGCCCTTGGTATGGCCGATCAGGCCCACCGGTCCGCGCTTGATCCAGCCGGTGGCATAGATGCCCGGGACCGGGTTTCCCTCCGTGTCGAGGACGCGGCCGCCTTCGTTGGGAATAACGCCGCGCTTGGCGTCGTACTCCAGTTCGTCCAGGGCGGAGCCGTGGTAGCCGATGGCCCGGTACACGGCCTGGACCGGGTACTCAACGTACTCCCCGGTGCCCTTGGCATTGCCGGTGCCGTCAAGCTGCATACGCTCGAACTTGATGCCGCCCACCTTGCCCGTGCCGTCGTCGAGCACTTCAACGGGGCTGTGCAGGAAGTGCAGGTGCAGCCTGCGCGAGGAAGGATTCTCGGACTCGGCATGCTCCTCCACCAGCCAGTTGGTGAGCGTGTTGACCATGGTCTTGATCTGGTTGTTGCTCCGGATGGCCTCGTCGGAGGCTTCGTCGAACTCGAAATCCTCCGGGTAGAGGACGATGTCCACGTCATTCATGTGGCTCAGTTCCCGCAGTTCCAAGGGCGTGAACTTCACCTGGGCCGGACCGCGGCGGCCAAAAACGTGCACGTCCGTAACCGGCGAGGCCTTCAGCCCCTGGTAGACGTTGTCCGGGATCTCGGTGCTCAGCAGCTCCTCCGGGTGCTTGACCAGCATGCGGGCCACATCCAGTGCCACGTTGCCGTTGCCGATCACCGCGATTTCCCTGGCCTCAAGCGGCCATTCGCGGGGAACATCGGGGTGGCCGTCGTACCAGGACACGAAGTCGGCTGCACCGAACGAGCCGTGAAGGCCTATGCCGGGGATGTCCAGGTCCGCGTCCTTGACAGCGCCCGTGGAGAAGATCACGGCATCGTAGAAGGAGCGGAAGTCGTGCAGCGTGAGGTCCCGGCCGTAGGTGACGTTACCCAGGAACCGGATGTCACCGCGGTCGAGCACCTTGTGCAGCGCGTTGACGATGCCTTTGATCCGGGGGTGGTCCGGTGCTACGCCGTAGCGGATCAGGCCGTACGGTGCCGGGTAGGCTTCGAAAAGGTCAATGCTGACCTCGAAGTCGCCGTCCTTTACCCCGCTGGACTTTGTGAGGATGTCCGCAGCGTAGACACCTGCCGGGCCGGCGCCCACTATGGCCACACGGAGGGGGCGGGTGGAGGCGGATTCGCTGTGGTGGGTCACCGGAAGCCCTTCTGGACTGATCATTTCCATGATTCACGAGGATGCGCCGCAACAGGTAGCGCACAGTCTCCTATTCTAGGCCTCAGCCGCTTTTCGCCAGCGGCACCACGTCCCCTTCGCGGTACAGCAGCGCCCTCAGCTCCGCCTCAGCTGAGTCCGGGCGCTTGGGGTCGATGGTTTCGCCCTCGTGGTAATGGTCCAGCACCCGGGGGTCCACGTAACTCTTGCGGGCAATGGACGGCGTGTTCCCCAGCACCTCGGAGGCTTCGACCATGGCCCGGCTGATGGCCCTCTTACGTTTCGCAGCTGTTCGCTGGACGCCGGTGCGGGCCAGGCTTGCCGCAGCAGCCACAGTGCCGCGCAAGGTCCGGAAATCCTTGGCCGTGAAATCCGAGCCTGTACGCTCCTTGACGTAAGCGTTGATGTCCGCGCTGGTGACCGGCCGCCATTGCCGGCCTTCCTTGTATGCAAGGAGCCGGGCGTTGGGGCCACGCCGCTTGAGCAGGCGCAGCAGTACTGCGAGGTCGGCGTCCCGGATTTCCGACTCCCAGTCCTTTCCGCTTTTGCCCGGGAACCTGAGGTGGATGCGGTCCTTGCGGACCTGCACGTGGGCGCACAGCAGGGTAGCCAGCCCGTGGCTGCCGTTCTCGTTGGTGTACCGCTCCGACCCCACCCGCAGCGAGCCGCTGTCCAGCATCCTGAATGCCCCGGCAAGGACGCGCTCCCGGGTGAAGCCTTCACTGCGCAGGTCCATGGTGACCCTGCGCCGGGCCGAGGGCAGCGACTCAGCCAGCTGGAGGGCACGGTTGAACTTCACCCGGTCCTTCCGTTCACGCCATTCCGGGTGGTAGATGTACTGCCGCCTGCCCACAGCATCGACACCGGTGGCCTGGATGTGCCCGTTATCGAACGGGGCAATCCAGACGTCGGTCCATGCCGGCGGGATTCCGATGCCCTCCAACCGTTCCCGGACCGGCCCCGGCGGCAGGGTGGAGCCATCGAGGTCCCGGTAGCTGAACCCCTTTCCTGCTGCAACCCGGCGGTAGCCGCGGCCCAAGGCGTTGCTGCGCCGGAGCCTCATGGGACCGCCCGCGGCCTGTTGCCCAATGTCATAAAGCAAGCCTACTGACTATTTTCCCGAATGCATGCCCTTTCCGCTGGAATACCCGCTGCAGAGGTGGTGTTATGGGTTCGTGCCCACTCCCGAAGGATCCTTCCCCGCCAACGCCCCAGCTCCTGGAGCGGCGTCCGCAAAGGCAAGCGCCGCGGGGCCGACCGCAGGGAATGCCACGGCCGCCGGGCCCAAGGCCGTGGACAAGGAGACGACGGCGGGCATCCTCTTTGGCATCGGGGCGTACGGGCTGTGGGGGCTGCTTCCGCTGTACTTCTTCGTGCTCATGCCCGCGGGCGCCGTCGAAATCGTCGCCAACAGGGTGGTTTGGTCGCTGGTCTTCTGCGCGCTGCTCATCACAGCTACCCGCTCCTGGCCCGCTTTAGTGCAGGCCCTGCGCAGCCGTTCGGTGTTTGGCAGCCTGGCACTGGCAGCCTCCCTGATCGCCGTTAACTGGCTCACGTACACCTACGGTGTGACCACCGGCCAAGCGGTCGAAGCCTCCCTGGGCTACTTCATCAACCCGCTGGTCTCCGTCCTGCTGGGCGTCTTCGTTTTGAAGGAGAAGCTGCGGCCCCTCCAGTGGGCCGCAGTCGGCATCGGGTTCGTGGCGGTAGGCGTACTCACCTACTCCTACGGAAAACTGCCGTGGATTGCCCTGACCCTGGCCTTCAGCTTCGGCCTCTACGGTTTTGTGAAGAAGCGGGTTGGCCCCCGGGTGGATGCGGTCACCAGCCTCAGCGTGGAAACTATGGTGCTGGCCCCGTTCGCGGCGGCCGTCATGGTGTACCTGGCCGTGGCTGGAACAGCCACTTTGACCACCCAGGGTCCCGGCCATTTCTGGCTGCTCTTGGCCTCCGGCGTGATCACGGCGGTTCCGCTGCTGTTCTTCGGGGCTTCCGCCCGCCGGCTTCCCATGACAACTATCGGTTTGCTGCAGTACTTTGCACCACTGCTGCAGTTCATCCTGGCACTGGTGGTGTTCCGCGAAGCGATGACCCCGGAACGCTGGATCGGCTTCGGCGTGGTGTGGGTGGCGCTGCTGGTCCTGACGGTGGACATGCTCCGCGCTGCGGGCAAGTACAGGGCAGCCAAGCGGCAGGCCAAGGCAAACTGACCTGCTTTCAACAAGCCCGGTTAGCTCTTCGCCAGTTCCCCGGGAACAGCACTCTGCATGACCAGGTCTTGAAGTAACGGGAAAACCCGAGGCCCCGGAACGGCAGTTCCGGGGCCTCGGGTTTGTTCGCGCCGTTGCGAGGGGACGCTAACTCTATGCGGTACCGCTGTTAAGCGTTGGCCTTGATGGCGGCGGCCAGGACTTCCAGACCGTCGTTCAGCAGCTCGTCGGTGATGACCAGCGGCGGCAGCAGGCGGATGACGTTGCCGTAGGTGCCGCAGGTAAGGATAATGACACCTTCCTTCAGGCAGGCGGCGGCAACAGCCTTGGTCAGTTCCGGGTTGGGTTCCTTGGACCCGGCCTGCACCAGTTCGATGGCCAGCATGGCACCGCGGCCACGGACGTCGCCGATCACGCCGGTTCCGCCGCCAGCCAGCTCGGCCTGCAGCTCACGCAGGCGGCCGGTGGCAATGGATTCGATGCGGCGGGCACGGCCGGCGAGGTCGTACTCCTCCATGGTGTTGATGGATGCCAGCGCAGCGGCACACGCTACCGGGTTGCCGCCGTAGGTGCCGCCCAGGCCGCCCGGGTGGACGGCGTCGAGCAGGTCGGCGCGGCCGGTGATGGCGGAGAGCGGCATGCCGCCGGCGATGCCCTTGGCCAGGGTCATGATGTCCGGGATGACGCCTTCGTGGTTCACGGCGAACCATTCACCGGTGCGGCAGAAGCCGGACTGGACTTCATCGGCGATGAAGACGATGCCCTTCTCCTTTGCCCAGGCGGCCAATGCGGGGAGGAAGCCTTCGGCCGGCACGATGAAGCCGCCCTCGCCCTGGATGGGCTCGATGATGATGGCGGCGACCTGGTCCCCGCCGATCTGCTTTTCGATCATGGTGATGGCGCGCTTGGCGGCCTCGGCACCGGTGATCTCCGGGTTTTCCTCACGGTACGGGTAGCTCATGGGCATGCGGTAGACCTCGGGCGCGAACGGGCCGAAGTTGGTCTTGTACGGCATGGCCTTGGCGGTGAGCGCCATGGTGAGGTTGGTGCGGCCGTGGTAGGCGTGGTCGAAGGCCACGACGGCGTCTCGCCCGGTGGCGAGGCGGGCCACCTTGACGGCGTTCTCCACTGCCTCCGCCCCGGAGTTGAAAAGGACGGTGCGCTTCTCGTGGTCACCGGGGGTAAGGCGGTTCAGCTGCTCGGCAACGGCCACGTAGCCTTCGTAGGGGGTGACCATAAAGCAGGTGTGCGTGAAGTGCTCCACGGCTTCCTTGACGGCCCCGACGACGGCGGGGTCGGATGCGCCCACGCTGGTGACGGCGATGCCTGAGCCGAGGTCGATGAAGGAGTTCCCGTCCACGTCCTGGATGATGCCGCCGTCAGCGTCTGCGACGTATACGGGCACACCGGAGGCGACGCCCGCGGCAACGACTGACTTGCGGCGCTCGGCCAGGGCCAGGGACTTGGGGCCCGGGAAGTCGGCCTGCACGCGGCGCTTCTGCTCCAGGCGGAAGGTGATGTCTGATGCGGTGGTGGTCATGTTATTTCTTTCTACGATTCCGGGTTTCGACAGGCTCAACCAACGGGAGATGTCAGGCGTCGAGGGCGGACATTACGTGCTTGATGCGCGTGTAGTCCTCCACCCCGTACATGGAGAGGTCCTTGCCGTAGCCGGACTGCTTGAAGCCGCCGTGCGGCATTTCGGCGGTGAGGAGGATGTGGGTGTTGATCCAGACGGCGCCGAAGTCCAGGTCGCGGCTCAGGCGCATCGCCGTGCCGTGGTTGGACGTCCAGACGCTGGAGGCCAGCGCGTACTCCACATCGTTGGCCAGTTCAACCGCTTCTTCCTCAGTGGTGAACCTCTGCACGGTGATGACCGGTCCGAAGGTCTCCTTCTGCACGATGTCGTCCGTCTGGTTGGCGCCGGTGATGATGGTGGGTTCAAAGAAGTAGCCCTTCTCCCCCGCACGGTGGCCGCCGGTTTCGATCCGGCAGTTGGCAGGCAGGTTTTCCACCACGGCGCTCACAGCGTTGAAGTGGTTGACGTTGTTAAGCGGGCCGAAGTAGTTGTCCCCGTCATTCTGCGAACCTGTGCGCAACGTCTTGGTGTGTTCAACCATGGCTGCCACCACGTCGTCGTGCACGGATTCCTCCACCAGCACGCGGGTTATGGCGGTGCAGTCCTGGCCGGCGTTGAAGAAGGCGAACTCGGCGATGGCTGCCGCGCTCTTCTTGATGTCGGCGTCCTTGAAAACGATGGCCGGTGCCTTGCCGCCCAGCTCCAGGTGGGCGCGCTTCAGGCTTTTCGCGGCACCGGAGGCGACGGCAATGCCGGCGCGGACGGAACCGGTGATGGACACCAGGCCGGGGACCTTGTGCTCCACCATCATGGCTCCGGTCTCGCCGGTGCCCAGCACCACGTTCAGAACGCCGGCCGGCAGGATTTCGCCGGCGAGGCGGGCCAGGACGAGGGTTGATTCGGGGGTGGTGTCCGAGGGCTTGAGGACCACGGTGTTCCCGGCTGCGAGCGCCGGGCCGATCTTCCAGATGGCCATCAGGAACGGGTAGTTCCAAGGTGCTACCTGGGCCACTACGCCGATGGGCTCCCGGCGGACGTAGGAGGTGTGGCCCTCGAAGTACTCCCCGGCGGATTTGCCTTCAAGGATGCGGGCGGCGCCGGCAAAGAAGCGGAGCTGGTCCGCGCCGGCGGCAATTTCCTCGGAAGCGATCAGGGAACGTACCTGGCCGGTGTTGCGGTGCTGCGCTTCCACGAGTTCATCGCTGTTGGCCTCGATGGCGTCCGCCAGCTTCAGCAACATCAGCTGGCGCTGGCCCGGGGTGACGTGCTTCCAGGTCTTGAACGCGTCCTTCGCAGCCGTCATGGCGGCGTCAACATCAGCCTGCACTGAAACGGGGGACTGTGCCACCACTTCCCCGTTGGTCGGGTTCACGATGTCCAGCAGGGTGGTGCCGACGGGCGTGACGAACTGACCATTGATGAAGTTCTGCAAGGTTTGGACCACGGTGTGCAACCTCTTTCGTAGTGGCCACCCGCTCCCGGGTGGGATTCAGGGCGGATGGATGGAACTGCCTTGAGCCTATGCCAGCACCGGTGCCAGGTGAATAGCCACCTGCACACCCTTCCTGCAACTTTTTAGTGCGCTTGTCCAGCTCCGTTTATCCTTGATCCATGGCCATTTCCCTCGCCGCCCTGCTGGGTGTGAACTCCCTGAAGCTGTCCAAGGCAGGGGTCGCCGAAACCACCTGGCACCAGGACATCAACTGGGTGGCAGTCACGGAGCTGGAGGATCCGCACCGGTTCATCAACGGCGGCGAACTGGTCCTCACCACCGGACTGCGGCTGCGGTCCGCACCTGAGCAACGGCGCTTCGTCCGGCAGGTGCAGCGGGCCGGCGCGGTGGGCATCGGGTTCGGCGTGGGGCTTTCCCATGACACCGTTCCGCCGGCCCTGCTCGCTGAGGCGAACCGGTGGGGCCTACCCGTGGTGGAGGTTCCCTACGAGACGCCGTTCATTGCGATCGGCAAGCTGGTGGCCGACGCCCAGTCCGCGGACCACTACGCCAAACTCGAAAAGCTGATCGCCGGGCACCAGGTGCTGGCCCGTGCACTGCTCACCGGCGGCGGGCTGGCCGAGCTGCTCAAGAACCTGGGCGGCATGCTGCGCACCGAGGTTGCCCTCAGCCAGTTCACTGCGCAGCTCTTCAACAGCAGCAGCGATGCGCCGTCCGCGGACACGTGGTCCTCCTACCCTGTCCCCACCGGCCGCCGCGACGCCTGCACGCTGTGGGTCCGGCAGCCCTTCGAGGACTCCGGCATTATCGGCTATGCCCAGAACCTGATCAGCGTGGAGCTGAACAACATGGTCAAGCAGCGCCAGGCCCAGCGTGCGCTGTGCGGACAGGTCCTTGAGGACGTCATCCATGGCGCTCTGGAAACCAGCGAGGCCCAGCGGCGCCTGGCGGGGGTCGGCGTGAACAGCACCCGGAAGAACGTGGTTCTGCTGGCGGTCTCCGCCGCGCACAACAAGGCGCTGGTCAGCACCTCCGTGCCGCGGGAGCTCGAAAACGCCGTGGCCGCAGTCGTGGGCAAGGACCTGGTGCTGGTGGTCAACGACGACGGCGGCCGCGCACCCGCGCTGGCCCGGAAACTGAGCGACCACCTGGCAGAGGCCGGTATCCACGCAACGATCGGCATTGGCGGGGCGTACACCAAGCCGAACGGGCTGCGGTGGAGCTACTTCGAGGCCCGGGACGCCGCAAGCCATGGACTGCCCGTCAATGAGCCCGAACGCCTGAGCCTGACGTCCCTGCTGCTGGCCAGCGAGGATGTGCCCCTGGCAGATATGGCCAGCGAGTCGTTGAACCCGCTTCGTACTTTCGACGCCGCGCACGGCTCAGAGCTTTTGGCCACGCTGGAGAGCTACCTGAACAACAACGGCTCCGTGGCCGCTGTGGCGGAAGAACTCACGCTGCACCGGAACACTGTTCGGTACCGGCTGGCGCAGATTACCGAGCTGACCGGGTACGACCCCGCGGTCACGGCCGACCGCGTCCAGCTCTGGCTTGCACTGGCCGTCGCCAGGTTGTCCTCGCGCCAGGGCAAGCAGCCGCCTTCGGCCGCCAAGTCGGGCAGGGACTAGATGATCCCGCGGCGCAGAAGGTCGCGGGATTTCTTCCGGGCTTTACGGTACTTCGCCTCGGCGCCCTTGATCAGCTCGTCCTGCCTTTGACGCAGCGCAGCGTACGCCTCCGCCGCGATTGGCTCGTTCTGGCCTGAATTCACACCGGCCAGCAGGTCCCGGGCTATGACGGCGTCATGGTAGTCACCCAGGATTTTCTGTTGCCGGTGCGCCGCCTTGGCCACCTTTTCCGCACGTTTGCCGTGCACCAGGGCGGCGGATTCGGCCACATGCCGGAGCCGCTTGGCGTCCTTCCGCACCTGGTGGAGGGCGTTCTCGTGGTCTGTTCCTTGCCGCGCGTGCGCTGCTGCCTTCTGCGAGCGCCGCAGGCGCCTGGCCGCCTTGTCCACGGCCTGGGAAGCAACCGCCCGCCCCGGCGCGGCCGCTTCGGGCCGGACTGGCGGGTTGTCCCGGAAATCCTCCAGTCCGTCCAGCAGGCGGAAGTAGCGGTCAGAGTTCAACGCCTCCTGGAGAAGCCGCGATCCGCCGTCGAACGCGGCGCCGGCTTTGCCCTCGACCCGCACCCTGGCGGCCTCGGTGCCTTCTCCCGGCGGGAGCTCATCAAGGTGACCGCGAAGGCGGTCCAGCAGGACCTCGGCGTCCCGGGGGCCGCCGAGCATCTGGCCCAGCCACTTCAGCTCATCCCGCAGCCTCCTGACCGGTCCGGCGGCATAGAGCTTCCGGTAGCCGGCAAGGACAGAACGGCTGCGCCTGGCCGCCGAACGCATATTGTGCACGGCGTCGGGCTCCTCCAGCCGGACCCCCGGGTCCTGGGCCATCATCTCCCCTATCTGGGCGCCCAGGTATGCAGTGACGACGGCGGTCGCCGGGGCTTTCTTGCCTGCCCGGAGGTCCGGGGTGCGTTCGCCCTGCGCTGCGCCGGAGTCCGTAGTTGCGCTGCCGGCTGCATCCCCCAGGGCCCGTGCCAGTTTGGAGGCATGTCCGGCGGGACGGGCACCGGCCTGGAAGAGCAGCTCCTCCGCCGGGGCGAAGAGGGCAGGTTCGCCGTGGACGAGTTCCAGTTCCCATTCCCGCCACTGCTGCTTTTCGCGGCCCCGTCCCTCGCTACCGCTCCCAGCCTGAAGCCGCTCAGCCGTGACCCGGTCATCGGCCAGGTCCGCCAGATGCACGCCGCCCTCGCCATAAAGGGAGTGGGTGGTGCGCTTGGTCTGCAGCCGTACCACCGGCGCCACTGCCGTTCCACGCAGGTACACCTGGAGGTGGGCCAGCAGGCTGTCCGGCACGACGTCGGGCTGGCCAAGCGGTGCATGCAACTCCTGCCGCTGCTGGGGTTCGGGCCCGGAGGCCGTTTCCAGGGGCGGCAGCTTCAGGTGCCAGCCGGCGTCAGTTCCACCCGTGCGCCGGCGAAGGGTGATCCGGCGGGACGCGAGGGCGTGGGTGTCCGTGTCGAAGTAGACGGCTTCGAGGCTTGCAGTATGGGCAGCACCCACCCGGGCCACACCGGGGAGTCCCGCCAGCGGAGGCACCACGGCGTCGTCATCGACCTCGTACTTCTTCTCGATCTCAAGTCCCTGCGAAGCCTTCACAGCCGTCCTTCCGCATCTGAGCATGCCGGCTCCGGATCCGCCGCTGGCGTCCGGGCATCCGCTGGCAGTCTATTCCCCGCTGCCGGGAAGCCGGGAGAGCTTCACCACAAAAGCCGAAACATCAAACATCTAACCTTTACGCTGAAGAGATGCCCGCCTCCTCCCCTTCTACTGCCACCGCGCCCGCTGTCTCCAGCCCCGCCCCGCCTGCCACTCCCGCGGCCGCCCCGAGGGAAGGAACACCGGCCAAGCCCCGTTCCGCCGTCGTCTTCGCTGTCATAGCCCTGGTGCTGATCGGACTGAACCTGCGGGCAGGCATCACCGGCGCCTCGGCACTGCTGCACGACCTGCAGGCGGTCCTCGGCTATGGGACGCTGGTGGCCGCGGTCATCCCGTCCATCCCCACCCTGTGTTTTGCGCTGGCAGGGGCCGCCACCTCCTGGCTGACGGGGCGGCTGGGCGTCGAGAAGGCAATCCTGGTGGCCCTCGCGCTGCTCGCCGGCGGACTCCTCCTGCGCGGCATCCCCGCCACGGGCATGCTGGTGGCCGGCAGCGTGGTGGGCATGTCTGGACTCGCCGTCTGCAACGTGGCCATGCCGTCCTTCATCCGGGAACACTTCGCGCACCGGACCTCGCTGATGACTGCCGTGTACACGGTAACCATGACCACGGGGGCCACGGTGACGGCCGTCGCCGTGGTGCCGCTGGCCCAGGCACTCGGTTCACCGTCCGCCGCCGTCGGGGCGATCGGCATTACCGCCGTCGCCGCGCTTGTGGGGTTCCTCCCCGTGGCACTGCACGCCCACCGCAACCGCCCCCGCTCGACCGCCGGCCACGTTTCGCCCTGGCCGCTGCTGCGCACCCGCAAGGGGACGCTCCTCACCGCGATCTTCACGCTCCAGGCCCTGCTTGCGTATGCGCTGCTGAGCTGGTTCCCCTACATGCTGACCACCATGGGGCTCAGCGCCTCCGAGAGCGGACTGATGTTCGGGCTGATGCAGCTCGTGTCCGTTCCGGCCGGCATGATGCTGATCGCCATCGGTTCCCGGGCACGGATGCTGCGGCCGGCCTTTTACCTGGTCAGCCTCACCATGGTGGTTGGGCTGGCACTGCTGCTGGTCCTGCCGGTGGGACTGGCCGCCATTCCTGCTGCCCTGCTGGGGTTCGGTTTGGGCATCTTCCCGCTGGTGATGGTGATGATCAGCCGGAGCGGGGCAAGCACGGCCGAGACGACGGCGCTGTCCACACTGGCCCAGTCCACCGGATACCTGCTCGCGACCGCCGGGCCGTTCGGGATGGGGCTGATCCATGACGCGTCCGGCGGGTGGACCCTGCCCCTGCTGCTGCTCCTCGCCCTGGCGGTGGTCCAGACGGTGGTTGCCCACCTGATCACGGGCAGGGCCATGACCGGCGCGGCAGGAGGGAAGTAGTACCCATGGCCCTGAGTCCCTCCTCCCGCCCGCCGCTGGCGGACGAGGTCACCGCAAAGCTGCGGTCCATGGTCCAGTCCGGCGAGTGGTCCCTGAACCAGCGCATTCCGTCCGAAACCGAGCTCGTCGCAGGCCTGGGCGTCTCGCGCGGCACCCTGCGCGAGGCCATCAAGGCCCTTGCCCACAGCGGCATCCTGGAAGTCCGCCGCGGTGACGGCACCTATGTCCGCGCCACGAGCGAGATTTCCGGGGCGGCCCGACGGATGTACCAGGACCATACTGAGGAGCACATTTTGGAAGTCCGGCTGGCCCTGGATACGCAGGCGGCGCGGCTGGCAGTGCGCAATGCAACGGCCGACGACGTCACGGCCCTGCGGGGGCTGCTCGCCTTCCGGGACCAGGCCTGGGGCGGCGAAGATTACGGGGCGTGGGCGCGGGCCGACTGGGAATTCCACGAACGGGTGGCCCAGGCATCCGGCAATCCCCTGCTGCACGAGCTCTATGCCAGTTTTGGGGCTGTGTTCCACCAGGACCTCCTCAGGCAGCAGCGCCGGCCGGGTTTCGATGGACGCCCGCACGAGGGGCACGACCTCCTGGTGGACGCCATTGAACGCCGGGACGCGGAGGCTGCAGTTGCCACGGTCAACCGGAACCTGAATTCCTGCGCGGAGTGGCTCGCAGCCTAATCGGTCAGTAGGCTTACTATCTGAGGTAGTCGTGCCTGCCCTCCACCCGGCGCGGCAGGCACGCCGACGATGAGGAGTTCCCATGGCGCGATCATCACGCGTGACCGAGCACGATGTAAGCCAAGAACAACCGCCGCCGGGAGCGGCGGGATCACCTGCTGCAGCCGCGGCCGCCGGACAGGCGGAACGCCATGGGCAGGGACAGGCGCCCGGTTCCGGTCCGGCCCGGAGGCCCCGGGAACCCAAGTCCCCCCGCGAGCTCTGGGGTGACGGCCTGGGCAGGGTCGGCATCCGCGCCGCCCAGATACTGCTGATCCTCACCGTGGCCGTGGTTTCGGTTTACGCGCTCATGCAGATCAAGCTCCTGGTCATCCCGATCCTGATAGCGCTGATCCTGGCCGCGGCCATCGGTCCGTTCGTCAACATGCTCCGGCGCCGGGGGCTCCGCGGAGGACTTGCTACCGGCATAGCCTTCATAGGCCTCCTGCTGGTGCTGGGTGGGGTATCCACCGTCATCTACTTCTCCGTCCGCAACCAGTGGGGCGAGCTGGCGGCCCAGGCTTCTTCCGGCCTCGACGAGCTGCAGCGGTTCCTGCTGACCGGGCCCATCCCCATTGACCAGGAGCAGATAAACCAGGCGAGGCAGGGTATCGCCGAATTTGCCACCAGCAGCCAGGTCCGCTCGGGCGCCATCACCGGACTTTCAGTGGTCACCGAGTTCATTGCCGGGGCCAGCCTTATGGTCGTCATCCTGTTCTTCTTCCTGAAGGATGGCGAAAAGATCTGGAACTTCTTCCTCCGCCCCTTCAGCGGCCCGCGTGAAGCGAAGCTGCGCCGGGTGGGAAGCCGCACCCTGGAGGTCCTCGGCGGCTACGTGCGCGGCACCGCCATCGTGGCCCTGGTGGACACCGTGGCCATCGGCACCGCGCTGCTGATCCTGCAGGTGCCCCTGGCCATCCCGCTGGCCATCATCGTATTCATCGGCGCCTTCATCCCGCTGGTTGGCGCAACCGTGGCGGGGATCCTGGCGGCCCTCGTGGCACTGGTGGCAAACGGGCCGGTTGTCGCCCTGATCGTGGTGGCGGTGGTCATTGCCGTCAACCAGCTCGAAGGCGACCTCCTGCAGCCGATCGTCATGGGCAAGTCGCTGCAGCTGCACGCCTTGGTGATCCTGATGGCCCTGACTGCCGGCACCATCCTGGCCGGCATCGTAGGCGCTGTGCTGTCCGTGCCGCTGGCCGCCGTCGCCTGGGCGATCATCCAGGTGTGGACCGCGGAGGACCCGAACCTGGAAGACATGAACCCGGACCTGCCTCCTGCCGGAACAAAACCAATCTAGCCACACGGAGTTTTGGTCCAGCTATGCAGACTTCCGGGACTTGGGAGTCCTGCATAGCTGGACAAATACTCCACCGGGAGGAACGTACGACGACGGTCCGGCACCTGGGTGCCGGACCGTCGTCGTACATTCTGCCCGTACCGCCGCAAGCGGCGGTTCGCGCCCCTAGGAGCGAAGGCCGGCCAGCACGTTCTTGGGACGCTGCATCTCGCCGTGCTTGGCCCCGAGGACAATCACCAGTCCGGCAAACGCCGGGATGACCCACTGCAGCGTCTTCAGCTGCTGCTGGGCCGCCTTGAGCTCTTCCGAGGATCCCGGCCGCGGCTCGGTGGCACCCTCGGCACCCTCACCCGCCAGCTTTTCAACCTTCTTGCCCAGGATGCCCGAGTAAAGGGTCACCGCTGCGCCGGCCACAGTGACAGCAGTCTTGATCACCGTGTCCCGGGCAACGCCCTCCTGCTTGGCGATGCGTTCCTTGTTCTCCAGGGCGATGGCAAGGTCCGCCACCAGGTGTGAGGCGAACGCCGCCGTCTGGAACGGGGCCCACTTCATCCAGCCCGCGCTTGAAAGCCGGGTCCGCTCGGAAGGGTCCTTGGCCGCTGCCGCGGCTCCGTTCAGGCCGATGGCACCCATGAGGGATCCGCCGAACCACGCTGCTGCCGTCAGATCGTGAACTGACCGGGCAAAGAGATTTCCTGCCATGATGTGCATTCC
The DNA here is from genome assembly GCF_005796225.1 of Pseudarthrobacter sp. NamE5. Lineage (GTDB taxonomy): Bacteria > Actinomycetota > Actinomycetes > Actinomycetales > Micrococcaceae > Arthrobacter. The sequence continues at coordinate 73,501 of NZ_VAHO01000006.1, read as the reverse complement.
TAACGTTGAACTGGTGCCGAGATGCCGCTTGTGCGGACTTGCCGTGTCCATCAAGGTCATGGTCCGCCTATGGTAAGCACACTTACTAATGTTACGAAAGCCCGTCTTCCTGAAGTGGAACGCGTAATATCGTCGCCATGGGAATTACAGGGACTCTGTTCGGCTGGGCCTTCGGGGACCCGGCACGGGAACACGAAAGTGCGTACGTCAAAAACCTCCAGGCCGAGGCGCTGGCCAATGCGCGGGAGACAGCGAAGGCCAAGGGGGTGTCCGTGGTGGCTGACTCCCAGGTGTTTACCGTGCTCAGCGCAGACGATTCGCTCGTGGAACTCGACAACGCCCCCGGAAAGCTCGTGGTCCGCTGCACCGTGCACGTCGAGGGACCCGGCGCCGAGAAGCTGCGCGCCGAAGGGCCGATGAACGGCTGACCGATGTCCGACGGGGAATCCACTCTTAGCCAGGCCGCTGACGCGGTCGAGGAGGCATCCAACCACAAGGTCCTCGACGTCCTGGCGCGCGCGGGATTCGCCGTCATGGCCCTGCTCCACGTGATCATCGGTGCCATCGCCATCGCCGTTGCCTTCGGCCAGCCCGGGGAGGCGGAACCTACCGGGGCGATTGAACAGTTGGCCGCCAATGCATGGGGTCCGCTGGTGATGTGGGCCTGCGTCCTTGCATGTTTCGGCCTCGGTCTTTGGCAGGCGAGCGAAGCCACCCTGCGGATGCGGCGCGCTCCCCGCAAGGAACGGGTGGCCAAGCTGATTTCCTCGGGATTTCTGGCCATTGCCTACAGCAGCGTCGGGGTGAGCTTCGCCGGTTTCGCGGTCGGGCTGCGGGGCGACTCCAGCGAAAGCACCCGGGATTTCAGTGCCTCTCTGATGGCCACGCCTTGGGGACTGTGGGCCCTGGTGGCACTGGGCCTGACCATCGTGGGCATCGGCATCTACTTCGTGTGGAAGGGCGCGCGGCGGGGCTTTAAGGAAGAACTTTTCTACTTCGATGGCAGGCGGCGGGGCAGGATCATTGACGGCCTGGGCATTACCGGCCACATCGCCAAGGGCATCGCCCTGCTTCTTACCGGACTGCTGTTCGTCATCGCCGCTGCCAAGCACAACCCGGACGAATCCACCGGCCTCGACGGCAGCCTCAAAGCCCTCCGTGACCATCCCTGGGGGCCGTACCTGCTGGTCGCCATCGGGGCCGGGTTCATCGCCTACGGAATCTTCGCCCTGATCCGGTCGCGGTTCGGACGCATGTAGTTCCGCCTTTTGTGGGTAGGGGGTTAAGCATGAAGCAGCACGTGCCGAGTGAACAGAGAACGGACGACGGCGGCGGCTTGGCCGCGAACACAGCCTTGGGCATGCGGGGGGACCCGGCTCGTGCCGCCACGGAGGCCGCTGGCCGCGCCTTCGCGGGACTGTTCCGGCTCCTGAAGCTGGCACGGCCCGACCGCCCCATCCACCCGGACGGCGTGGGACTCTCCGGGGAGCTGGCGAGGACAGGTACCGGCCAGGAGCCAAGCGGAGTGGACTGGGTGGACACCCCGGGGCTGGACACCGTGCAGGCGAGGTTCTCCAGATCCGCGGGGCTGCCTCAGACCTTGCCGGACATCCTGGGCCTGGCCCTGCGGATCACCCCCGGTCCCGGTTCTTCCAGCGGCCGCCACGCAGCCAGCGGCAGCCCTGCCGACATCCTTTTCTCCTCCACCGGCTGGCGGCTGCCGGGCCGGTTCCTGCTCCAGCCAAAATTAGACGTCGCAAGCGCCACCCTGACAACCCTCATGCCGTACCGGGGGCCGAAAGGCCCAGTCCTCCTGGGGCTGCGGACCCTGGAGTTGCCCGAGGGGTCGCTGGCCTCAGGCGAATGGGTGCTCGGCCTATATTGGGCCAGGCTCACCGGTCCGTGGCACCAGTGCGGGGAGCTCCGCCTCCACGCAGGCCCCCACCCGGGCGACACTCCCCTGCGCTTCGACCCGCTGGCGAATCAGCTGCCCGGGTTGGAGGTTTACGCCTGGAGCCGCCGCCTCCGGGAGCCCTCCTACCTGGCAGCGCAGCGCAAGGTTCCTGCCGCCGTCGTACCTTCCACCCCAGCGGACCACACCACGGCCGGCCTTGCCGGCACAGCAGCAACAGAAAGGAAGACCATGGCAACCGTGTCCCAGGTGTTCAACTCCCCCGCGGCCGACGTCTGGCGCGTGATTGCCGACGGCTGGCTCTACTCCGGCTGGGTGGTGGGTGCCTCCCGGATCCGGGCGGTGGACGACCTCTGGCCGCACGCCGGTTCACGGCTGCACCATTCCGTGGGCGCTTGGCCCTTCCTGATCAATGACAGCACCAGCGTGACATCGGTGGAGCCCGAACGCTCGCTTGAGATTGTGGCGAGAGGGTGGCCGCTGGGGGAAGCCAAAGTGGCCATCACGCTGGAGGACCAGGGTGATACCTGCAAAGTCACCATTACCGAGGACGCCATCCGCGGCCCCGGCAAGCTGATGCCCAAGTTCCTCCTGGACCCCATGATCACCGTACGGAACCGTGAGACGCTCAAGCGGCTGGAACTCATGGCCGCAGGCGGTGCCGGTAAATAACCCGGGTTAACGGGAAGAAAGCCGGCAGCGCGGGAACTCCATCCCGCCCTGCCGGCTTTCTTAAAATTGTTCTTTAGACCTGGGCGGCAACGCCATCGCGGGAGATGTTGACCATGTCCTCGCGCGGTACCACCTTGATGCGCTCACGCTTGACCTCAACGCCGTGCGAACCGCCGGCCTCGGTGGCCGCTGCGCCGAGGGCGAGTTCGTGGGCGTCCAGGGCCAGCCAGCCTTCCCAGCTGGTGAACTTCACGCCGCGGGAGTCCAGCAGTTCGACGACGGCATCCTCCGCGGGAACGCTGGCCACCGGCAGGTTTTCCCGGTCTTCCAGCAGGTAAGTGACGGTCTCGAGGGCGTCGCCCTTGGTGTGCCCGATCAGGCCGACCGGTCCGCGCTTGATCCAGCCCGTGGCGTAGATGCCTGGCACGTGCGCGCCGGAGGCATCAAGGACGCGGCCGCCGTGGTTCGGGATGACACCCTTCTTGTGGTCGAATTCGATCTCCGGAAGAGCGGAACCGAAGTAGCCGATGGCGCGGTACACGGCCTGGACCGGATAGTCCACGTACTCGCCGGTGCCGCGGGCGTTGCCCGTGCCGTCCAGCTCGGTGCGCTCGAACTTGATGCCGGCCACCTTGCCCGGAGTCTCGGCGTCGTCATAGATCGCCACCGGGCTGTGCAGGAAGTGCAGGTGCAGGCGGCGGGAAGCCTTCAGCTCGGAAAGATCCTCGGGCTGCTCCGCGATCCAGTTGGTGAGGGTACCCACCATCGTCTTGGTCTGGTTGTTGGTCTGGATTTGGCGGTCCGATTCCTCATCGAACTCGAAATCCTCCGGGTACAGGATGATGTCCACGTCCTTGGAGTGGGACAGTTCGCGCAGCTCCAGCGGGGTGAACTTGACCTGGGCGGGGCCGCGGCGGCCGAAGACGTGCACGTCGGTGACGGGCGAGGCCTTCAGTCCGGCGTAGACATTGTCCGGGATTTCGGTGGTGACCAGGTCATCGGCGTGCTTGGACAGGACGCGGGCCACGTCCAGGGCCACGTTGCCGTTGCCGATCACGGCGATTTCCTTGGCGTCCAGCGGCCATTCGCGGGGAACGTCCGGGTGGCCGTCGTACCAGGAGACAAAGTCTGCGCCGCCGAAGGAACCCTCAAGCTCAATGCCGGGGATGTTCAGGTCCGCGTCCTTGATGGCGCCGGTGGCGAAGATCACGGCGTCGTAGTGCGTGCGCAGGTCCTCGATGGTGAGGTCCGTGCCGTAGTCCACGTTGCCGAAGAAGCGGATGTCGCCGCGGTCCAGGACCTTGTGCAGGGCGTTGACGATGCCCTTGATGCGGGGGTGGTCCGGGGCCACGCCGTAGCGGATCAGGCCGTAGGGTGCCGGGTAGCGGTCGAACAGGTCGATGCTCACGGTCAGCTCGCCGCTCTTGACAGCTTCGCTCTTGGTGAGGATGTCGGCGGCATAGACGCCGGCCGGGCCGGAGCCCACAACGGCGACGCGCAGCGGACGTTCGGCAGAACCTACGGGAGTGCTTGATGACACGGCTGTGTTCCTTTTTCTTCGTTCCGTCCCAACTAAGTAGCAGTTGATGTCGTTCTGAGGGCTTATAACAACATCTGCTGCTACCTGGTTGGGTGGGGCTAGTTGGTGAGGACTCGGGGCTTGGTGGTGCGGGGCTTGTTCGGTGTGGTGGTGCCGTAGTCAGCGGTTTTGAAGTGCGACGGCGCGAACGGGCTCACGCGCACCACGTCACCGATGACAATCACTGCGGGATTTGCGACGCCGGCAGCCTGGGCCTGGTCGGCGATGGAACCGAGCGTGCCAATCGTGACGCGCTGGTCCGGCAAATAGCCGTTCTCTACGATACCAACCGGCGTGTCACCGGGCAGGCCGGCTTCGCCCAGCGCGGACGCGGACTCACGAAGCTGCCCGACGCCCATCAGCAGGACGATGGTGTGGTCCGGTCGGGCCGGCACTTCGGACAGTTCTTCATGGCCGGTGACCACGCTGAAGCCCTTGGCCAGGCCCCGGTGGGTAACGGGAATGCCGGCGGCGGCCGGGACGGAAATTGCGGACGTGACGCCGGAGACGACTTCGACCTCGACGCCGCGCTGGCGGCAGTATTCGGCTTCCTCGCCGCCCCGGCCCAGGACGTAGGGGTCGCCGCCCTTGAGCCGGACCACGCGGTGACCGTTTAGGGCTTCTTCGACCAGGATCCGGTTGATTTCCGCCTGCGGCACTGGATGGTGGCCGGGCGTCTTGCCAACCTCGATGACGCGGACGTCCGGCGCCAGTTCGTTCAGGAGTTCGCGTGGGCCGAGGCGGTCGGCAACAACGACGTCGGCCTGGCCCAGGAGACGGCGGCCGCGGACGGTGATGAGGCCCGTGTCGCCGGGACCGCCGCCCACCAGGGCAACGGAGCCGCTGCGGGCGGCGCGGCGGCGGCGCAACGGAAGGTCGCCCGTTTCCAGGGCGGTAGCAACGGCGTCGCGCACTGCCATGGCTCGGCGCGGGTCTCCCCCGGCGTTCACTGCGATCTTGACGTCATCCACTTCGGCAACAGCCGGGGTCCATGCAGCGGAGGCTTCATGGTCCGAGGCGTTGACGCACCAGACGCGCTGCGCCTCGGCGTCGGCGGAGACCTGGGCATCCACCGCAGGATCACCGGTGGCGGTCTGGACGAACCAGATGCCGTCGACGTCCTGTGAAAGGTACGGGCGCTGCTGCCAGGTGACGAGGCCGGCGTCGGACATGTCCTTCAGCGCGGGCGAGGCAACCGGAGCCACGACGGTGACCACTGCACCTGCGTCGAGCAGTCCCTTGGCTCGGCGGGCAGCCACGGGGCCGCCGCCCACCACCAGCACGGGACGGCCGAGCAGCCGCAGAGCTGTGGGGTAGATATCCTGAATTGCCATGAATCAACGGTATGGCCGCGTCACAATCGCCCCCAAAGGCCGAGCAACACCAGTTCACGCAAGGTAACGCTGCGTCACATAGACAACCGCCCGCCGTCGTGCTCCAAACCGGGGCACTTTGGCGGGAAGTGCGGCGGGGTTGCCCTGGGCAGCCGGCGCGTCCGAGTCAAAGTGCCCCGCTTCGGCTGCTGGCAGCGGCAAGGAACCGGCCACGCTCCCGGATCAGCCGCTGCAGGTACCGGCGCAGGACAAGCTTCTCGGCTGCGCGGCCAAGGAAGCCGAACGGCGCCGTAAATTCAACCTGGTCAGTCATGATGCTGCCGCCGGCCGTGGCTGCAAACCCGTGGATGTGGCGGAAGGACTTGAACGGGCCCCGGACCTGCTCGTCCACGAAGCTTCTGGGGTAGTCAAAGTGGGTGATGCGGCTGGTCATGGTGAGCGCCAGCCCGAAGTGCCGGGCCCGCCACGTGACCTCCTGGCCGTGCCCGATCAACCCCGACGTCACACCGGCCACTGCCCGCTCCCCCGATCCCTTCTGGGAATCCAGGTGCAGGTCAACGCTGCGGGCCAGGTCGAAGAGCCGCTCCGGCGGAACGCCGGACTCAGTGCGGCACACAAAGCTCACGGTCATGGCGCCAGTCTTTCAGACCCACAGGGCGGGCGAACACCTCTCGCTATCCGTACAGGCCAGTGCTGAGATAGCGGAAGCCGGAGTCAACCATGATGGTGGCGACAGTTGCGTCCGGACCCAGCTGTTCGGCTACGCGCAGCGCCGCGACAACATTCCCTCCTGAGGACGTGCCGGCAAAGATCCCTTCCTCCCGGGCAAGGCGGCGGCTCATCGCCATCGCATCCTCGGAAGAGACCACTTCTATGGCATCCACCTCCTCCGGTTCCCATAACGGCGGTGTGAAACCGATCCCGATTCCTTCTATCCGGTGGGAGCCGGTGGGCCCCCCTGATAGCACGGACGACTCAGCCGGCTCGACGGCGACGACCCTCAGCGCAGGCAGGTGCCGGCGCAGGGCGCGGGCCGCGCCGTGGATGGAATGGGCCGTGCCGACAGACTGGACGAAGGCGTCCACCCGGCCATTCGACTGCTGCCAGATTTCCTCGCCCAGGGCCAGGTAGCCGGTGATGGCGTCGCGGTTGTTGAGCTGGTCGCAGGCCCAGTGGCCCGGTTTCGCGCTTAGCTCACCTGCGCGGACGATCATCGCCTTGATCAGGCTTTCAGTGATGCGCCCACGGTCACTGGGCACGTCCTCGACCGTTGCCCCCAAGGCCTCCATGGTGCGGCGCTTCTCGTCGCTGAAAGCGTCCGAGAAAACGACGTGCAGCCCGTAGCCCTTGGCCGCGCAGGCCAACGCGAGCGAGATTCCTGTTGTCCCGGCGGTGTACTCGACCACGGTGTCGCCTGGGCTGATATCACCGCGGGTTTCTGCGGCTTCGACCGCAGCCACGGCCATCCTGTCCTTCATGCTTCCGGTAGGGTTGGCGAACTCCAGCTTCGCCAGCACCCGCGCTGACCCCTGCGGCACCACTTTCCGCAGCTCGACCAACGGGGTGGAACCGATCCCCGCCAGGACTCCTTCGCTTGCCTCCGCTGCCCGCTTCATGTGCCCGCCTCGAACTCAGCGTCCGCCCGGTCTCGGGAGAGTTACCGGATGACCTTCAAGGTATACCCCCGCTGGATCGGGGCACCAGTGGCGGGGGGCAGGGCCGGGCAGTCATCAGTCACGCATAGGGGTCGGGCCGGACACAGCAAAGCCCGACGGCGGGAGGTCGCCGTCGGGCTTTGGCTGTCACGATGAAAGCGCTACCGGGTGCTGCCCGCCAACAGGCCACGGCGGCGCAGGAGGCGCTTCTCGATGGGCCCGAACACCAGCAGTTCGATCAGGATGCCGACGGCGAGGATCAGCAGGATTGCCGACATCACCACCGTCATGTCGGAGAGGATGCGGCCCTGGTCCAGCAGCGAGCCCAGGCCGAAGCCGATGGTGCCGCCCACGGCGATGATCTCCGCGGCCATGAGCGAACGCCATGAGAAGGCCCAGCCCTGCTTCAGCCCGCCCAGGTAGCCGGGCAGCGCGGCCGGGAGGATGACCTGCAGCGCCATCTGCAGCCGCGAGGCGCCCAGCACTGTCCCCACCCGGCGGTACTGCGGCGGAATCTGGTCCACTCCCGAGATGAGTCCGTTGATGATGGAGGGGATGGCGCCCATGAACACCACGAAGTACACGGTGGCGTCGGTGAGGCCGAACCAGATGATGGCCGCGGGCACCCAGGCGACGGAAGGCAGCACCTGCAGGCCGGAAATCAAAGGGCCGAAGGCGCGGCGCAGCGGAGCAACCTGGGCCAGCAGCAGGCCGACCGGCGTAGCGATCGCCACCGAAATCAGGAACCCCACCAGCCCGCGCTGCAGGGATGTCCACACGGCTTCTTGGAGTTTGCCCTCGTTCCAGAGGACGCCCATCTGGGTGGACACGTCGAGCGGACCGGGCACCAGGTCGCGGCGCTTCACCCCGAGCGAGACGTAGAACTGCCAGGCCAGGATCAGGACCGCCAGGGCAGCGATCGGCAGCAGGATTCGGCTCCACTCGATCCGGTGCCTGCGCTCGGCGTCCGACTGGAGCGAGTCCAGCCCGGACTCGAGTTCCCGCAGGTCCTCCTTGCCCGTGGAGGTGCGGGTCAGGGCAGCATGGATGTGCCGGGTTTCGGCGGACTCGGACGGCGCTTCCGCAAGGGGCGTGGGATTACTTGGCATGGCGGCGAATCTCCTCCCGCAGCCGGGCGGTGATGACCCCGGTCAGCTGGCCGGCGAGTCCGGCGTCGGTTCGATGTTCCTCGGTGACGGCCCATTCCTGGACCACGCGGCCGGGCCGGGAAGACAGCAGCAGGACGCGCTGGCCCAGCCGGACCGCTTCGCGCACGTTGTGGGTGACGAAGACGATGGTGCGGCCGGTTTCCTTCCAGATCCGCTCCAGCTCGTCATGCAGCAGGTCACGGGTGATGGCGTCCAGCGCCGCGAACGGCTCATCCATGAGCAGCAGCTGCCGGTCCTGGGCCAACGACCGGGCGAGCGAAACGCGCTGGCGCATGCCGCCGGACAGCTCGTGCGGGCGCTTGTCCCCCGCGGTACCCAGATGGACCAGCTCCAGCAGATCCTGCGCCTTGGCCCGGCGTTCGGACTTGCCGACGCCCCGGAGCTTCAGGGCCAGTTCGATGTTCTCCCGGGCGGTGAGCCAGGGAAACAGGGCGGCGTCCTGGAACATGAAGGCTGCACCATCGCTGGGTACTTCCAGGGCGCCCGACGTCGGCGCTTCCAGTCCCGCGATGATGTTCAGCAGGGTGGACTTGCCGCAGCCGGACGCACCGAGGAGGGCAACGAACTCGCCCTTCGCGATGTTGGCGTTGACGTCGTCCAGTACCGGGGCGCCGTCGCCGAAGCGCTTGCCCAGGTGTTCCAGTACGACTGGCATGGTGCCGTCCTTAGGTAGTGGTTGGTCAGTCCAGGCCGAGGCCGGCCGCGGAAATCTTGTCGGTGCTGCCGGCGCCCGCGGTGACCGTGTTCAGCGAGCGGAGGTCAAAGAGCCCGTTGAGGTCGGCCTGCCTGGTGGTGCCGGCTTTAACGCCGTCCTGCAGTAGCCGCGGGTACCCTCCGGCCAGCGGGTCGAGGGTGAAGGTGATGTTGGCCAGCGAGCGCGCCAGGACGTCATCAGCCAGTGCGGCACCGGCGGACTCCTGCAAGGCGGCGTTGATGACACCGGCCTTCTGTTCTGCAGGGGCCTCATTCAGCCAGGCCACCGACTTGGCGTGCCCGGCCAGGAGTGCCTTGACGGTTTCCGGATGGTCCGCAGCGAACTTCTGGTTTACGATCAGGACCGTGGTGGGGAACTCAAGGGGTTTGCCGGTTTCGGCACCGTCCCACAGGTCCTTTTCGTCCACCAGCACCTTCGCTCCGGCCTGGAGCACCAGACGGGACGCCCACGGCTCGGGCAGCCAGGCGCCGTCGAGCTTTCCGTCCTGGAACAGCTTCAGCGACTGGGCGTTCTCGGTGGGATTGATGTTGACGTCGCCGCTGCCGTCCACGTTGGTCTTGTATCCCTGGTCCGCGAGCCACGCCCGCAGGGCTACGTCCTGCGTGCCGCCGAGCTGCGGCGAGGCAAGGGTCTTTCCCTCAAGGTCGGTGGCGGAGGTGATCTCCGGCTTCACCACCAGCTGGGCCCCGCCGGCGGCGGCACCGGCAATGATCCTGACGGACTCACCCTGGCTCTTGACGAAAGAGTTGATGGCCGGGTTGGGGCCGATGTAGGCGGCGTCGATTGCGCCTGCGTTCAGCGCCTCGATGGCAGCGGGTCCGGCGTTGAATGTCTCTGTGCTCAGGGCGGTTTTCCCCAACGCTTCGGCAAGGAGACCTTCTTTTATGCCCACCAGGGCTGGCGCATGCGTGACATTGCCGAAGTAGCCGAGCTTGAGCTCGGCAGCGGGGGTGGGCTCAGCCGCCTGGGCCTCTGTGTTACGCGAAACAGTGGATGCCACCATGGCGCCCACGGCAATCAGCAAAACCAGCCCGATGGCCAAGGCAGCCTCGATGGCACGCTTGCGCTTGGGGACCGCGCTTTCGCCTGCCACGATGCGGGTCATCCCGGGCTTGGAACTTGTCATTGTTTCACCATAGGGAGTGGCCCAAACCCGTTCAATGAAGCGGAAACGGGGGGTCACGCTGGTTCATCTAGCGTCACATTTGGACGCAGGACTGCCTCGGTACGGCGGTTCAGTTGCCCTTCACATTGACCAGCTGCCGCAGCTTGTGCCTCACGCTCACCAGGTCCGCGGCATCCTGCATTACCTGGTCAATCGGCTTGTAGGCGGCGGGAATCTCGTCGATAAAAGCCTCCGAGGCACGGAATTCGATCCCCCGCATTGCCCGCTTCAGCTCCTCCAGCGTGAACGCCTTCCGGGCTGCGTTGCGCGAGTACTCCCGGCCCGCACCATGGGGCGATGAGTTCAGGGACGCCGCGTTGCCGCGGCCTTCCACCACATACGACGCCGTCCCCATGGATCCGGGAATCAGTCCGGGATCGCCGGGCTCGGCTTTGATGGCCCCCTTCCGGGACACCCACACGGACTTGCCGTAGTGCGTCTCCTGCTGGGTGAAGTTGTGGTGGCAGTTGATCCGCTCCAGCTCCTGCACCGGCCCGCCCACCCAGCGGGCGAACTGGGCCCGCACCCGGTCCATCATTTCTTCGCGGTTGAGCAGGGCGAAGTGCTGGGCCCAGCGCAGCTCGGCGATGTAGCGGTCGAACTGAGGCGTGCCCTCGTCGAGGTAGGCGAGGTCCGGGTCGGGGAGGTAGATTTGGTTTTTGCGGGTGACGTGCTGGGCGACTCCGATGTGGTGCTGGGCAATCTTGTTGCCGATGCCCCGGGAGCCGGAGTGCAGGAACAGCCATACTGCGTCGGCTTCGTCCGCGCAGATTTCGATGAAATGGTTGCCTGAGCCCAGGGATCCCAGCTGCAGCTCCCACTGGCTCACGTACTGCGCCGGATTGAACCCGGACTTCGCAGCCAGCTGCTTCAGCTCCGCGATCCGTGCCACGGCGGTGGGCAGGATCTTCTTGTTGTTGTGGCCCGCCGACAGCGGAATGGCGCGCTCAATGTCCTCCCGGATCCGTTTCCGGTCCTTCGGGAGGTCGCTGGCCGAGTACTGGGTCCGGACGGCGATCATGCCACAGCCGATGTCCACCCCTACGGCCGCCGGGATGATGGCGCGCAGCGTGGGAATGACCGAGCCCACGGTGGCGCCCTTGCCCAGGTGCGCATCCGGCATCAGGGCCAGGTGCGGGTAGATGAAGGGCAGGCTTGCCGTCTTGACGGCCTGCTCGCGGGTCTGGCTGTCGAGGATGGACGCCCAGTTCAACAGCTTCGGGCTGATCGTTTCCATGCGGTGCCTCCCACGGGGCCGGGAACTAACGTGGTTCCTAGGCTAACCGGCAGAGCACCAAGGTTTCATAGGCGCGTTGGGTGGCTACATAGCCTTCCGGTGCATGCGGCGGGGTGCATCCCCAGCTCCGGCTTCCGGCTGCGGCTGCCGGAGGAGGCGCAGGTTGAACCAGCAGAACAGCGCCAGCCCCAGGTACAGGCATAGCTCCATCACTTCGCCGTATTCCGAGATCACCAAAGCCGGCTGGGGCCAGATCAGCAGGCGGAACAGCCGGTAGCCGGCGGCCAGCAGGAAGGCCGGCACCAGACACAACGGTGGGACGAGCAGGTTCTTATCCAGACTGCGCTTCCATCGTTCCCCAAGTGCAGCCGAGACCAGTGGGGCAGCTGCGCCGTACAGGCCTGCAAAGAGCATTGCGAAGGGGACCAGCTCCTGCACGCCACGGATGTTATGCACCGTGGTCTCTCCCTGACGGTTGACCTCCTGCAGGTCTTCAGGCGTGTTCCAGCCGAAGATCCGCTGGCCCCAGGAGATCTCCTCGCCTGTGAGGAACAGGACGCCCAAGGTGACCAGGCCGTAGAGAACTGCAATGCGTGCCAATCCCGACCGGAACAGGCGGAAGGTGATGGTGGGCAGGAAGATGCAGGCGCCCAGCAGGCAGAGGAACTGGAGCCATTCGATCAGGGAGTCTTCGCTGACGAGCCAGAGATAGAGCTCCTTGAACGGAACCATTGCGGCGACGAGGGCGGCGAGGACAAAGGGGAGCAGGGCCAGCAGCAGCGCCTGCCGCGGGGCAATTTTCCAGTCCTCGGAATCACGTTTGAAGAGCTTGAACGCGCGGCCGTACCATCGATATTCCCTCGACCTCTCCACGGCACTCCTTATCGGTCCGCCCCAGCGCCGTCGCGTCCAGGTCCGTGACAAAGCAGAGGCCTCCACTGACCATTAAGCCCTTGTAAGGCAGCAGGCCGCACGAGTAGCGGGTACTTGTGTTTCGACGGGACGGCACTGGGAATGGAGCCTGTACTTCGGCAGACTGTAGAGCGGTGGCGTACCAGCGGAAACGACAAAACCGCGGCCTGTTCGCGGATCAGAACCCTCAGGGTCCGGATCTGCGAACAAACCGCGGTTGCAGGAAAGCTAGATGCTGTAGCGCTCGTCCTCATGGTCGCCGGGGTGGTCCTTCACCAGGCCCGCGGCCAACGTGTTGCCGTCCAGTGGGTCGATTACCAGGAAGGCACCCGTGCGGCGGTGGTGCAGGTAGTTTTCCAGCGGCAGCGCCGCGGCGAGCCGGAGCTGCGCGTGGCCGATGTCGTTCAGTTCCAGGGTGGAGGCTTGTTCCAGCTTGAAGGTGGCCAGGTCCAGCTTGCCGTTGACGTTGCGTACCAGGGCCTGCACGGTGCGGGTGCCGTGCTTGACCAGCATCTTCTGGCCTTCGCGGAGCGGCTTCGGGGACAGCCAGCACAGCGACGCGTACAGGTCGGCCGAGGCTTCGCGGACGGTGCCGGCGGCGGCGATGGTGTCACCGCGGGCGACGTCGAATTCCTCAGCCAGACGGATGGCCACAGACTGCGGGGCGGAAGCTTCTTCCAGGGAAGATCCGGCGAAATCGATGCCCACCACCGTAGTGGTGCGGGGATCCTGGCCGGGCGTCAGCACGGACACCTGGTCCCCCACCTTCACCGAGCCTTCGGTGATCTGGCCGGCGTATGCACGGTAATCGCGGTAGGCCTCCACGTCCAGGCCGGCAGCGACGGCGTCGGGGGCCAGGGCGCCCTGCGGCCGGATGACCAGCTGCACCGGGAAGCGGAAGCTCTCCAGGTGGCTTTCCAGTTCGTCGGCCGCCGGGAGGGTTTCGAGGACCTCGAGCAGCGCCGGGCCGGAGTACCAGGGGGTCCGCTCGGAGCGCTCCACCACGTTGTCGCCGTCGAGCGCGGACACCGGGATGACCAGCAGGTCACTGATGCCGTCGGAACCCAGGCCCAGCTCGCGGCCCACCTGCTGCACATCGGCTTCGATTTCGCGGAACACGGACTCGCTGAAGTCCACCAGGTCGATCTTGTTGACGGCCACGATCACGTGCGCCACGCGCAGCAGCTGCAGCACGGACAGGTGCCGGCGGGTCTGCTCCAGCACGCCCTTGCGGGCGTCGATGAGTACGACGACGGCATCCGCGGTGGACGCGCCGGTCACCGTGTTCTTGGTGTACTGCACGTGCCCGGGGCAGTCGGCCAGGATGAAGCTGCGGCGGTCGGTGGCGAAGTAGCGGTACGCAACATCGATGGTGATGCCCTGTTCACGCTCGGCGCGCAGGCCGTCGGTCAGCAGTGCCAGGTCGATGCCGCCCTTGTCGCCGCCGAAACCGCGGTCCGCCGAGGTCCGGGCAACGGCGTCGAGCTGGTCAGCCAGGATTGCCTTGGAGTCGTGAAGGAGGCGGCCCACCAGAGTGGACTTGCCGTCGTCGACCGATCCCGCGGTGGCGAACCGGAAAAGGGTTGTGGGCAGGGCTGTCTCCAGCTCCGAAGTCAAAGTGTCGGTGCTCATTTAGAAATACCCGTCCTTCTTGCGGTCTTCCATGGCGGCCTCGGAGATGCGGTCATCCGCACGGGTGGCGCCACGCTCGGTCAGGGTGGAGGCGGCAACCTCCACCACCACGTCGGACACCGTGTAGGCGTCGGACTCCACGGCGCCGGTGCAGGACATGTCGCCCACGGTGCGGTAGCGGACGGTCTTGATGATGACTTCCTCGTGGGGCAGCGGCTGGGAGACCTCGCCCACCGCGCGCCACATCCCGTCGCGGGCGAAGACTTCGCGCTCGTGGGCGTAGTACAGGCCGGGCAGCTCGATGTTCTCGCGCTCGATGTACCGCCAGATGTCCAGCTCGGTCCAGTTGCTGATCGGGAACGCGCGGACGTGCTGGCCCACGGTGTGGCGGCCGTTGTAGAGGTTCCACAGCTCGGGGCGCTGGTTGCGCGGGTCCCACTGGCCGAACTCGTCCCGCAGGCTCAGGATGCGCTCCTTGGCGCGGGCCTTGTCCTCGTCGCGGCGGCCGCCGCCGAAGACGGCGTCGAACTTGTTCTGCTGGATCGCGTCCAGCAGCGGAACTGTCTGCAGCGGATTGCGGGTGCCGTCGGCCCGCTCGGCGAGCTCGCCGCGGTCGATGAACTCCTGCACGGAACCCACCACGAGCTTCAGGCCCAGGCGCTCAACCGTGCGGTCGCGGAAGTCGATGACCTCGGGAAAGTTGTGGCCGGTGTCCACGTGCAGCACCGGAAACGGCACCTTGCCGGGCCAGAAGGCCTTCGTGGCCAGGTGCAGCATCACCACGGAGTCCTTGCCGCCGGAGAACAGCAGCGCGGGCTTCTCGAACTCGGCAACAACTTCGCGGATGATGTGGATGGCCTCGGACTCGAGGGTGTCCAGGCTGCTCAGTCTGGTTGAGACGGCGGACTCGGTCACCTGGGTCTCCTCGGTTAGTGAAGTGCTCATACGTGTAGTCCGCATTCTGTCTTGTTGGTTCCTGCCCAGCGGCCGGCGCGGGGGTCCTCGCCGGGTGCCACTTTGCGGGTGCAGGGCTGGCAGCCGATGGACGGGTAGCCCTGGGACAGGAGCGGGTTGACGGGCAGGAGGTGGTCGTCGGAGTACTGGACCAGCTGGTCGAACGTCCATGCGGCCATCGGGTTGACCTTGATCAGGCCGTTCTTCTCATCCCAAGTCACCAGCGGGGTGTTGGTGCGGGTGGGGGCCTCGTCCCGGCGCACGCCGGTGAACCACAGTTCGTACTTGGCCAGGGTGCGCTGAAGCGGGGCCACCTTGCGGAGGGCGCAGCACTGGGCGGCATCGCGGGCAAAGAGGTTTTTGCCCAGGAGCCGGTCCTGCTGCTCCACGGTGTTCTCCGGGAGCACGTCCACCACGTTGACGCGGAGGTTGGCAGCAACCTCGTCCCGCGTGGCGTAGGTTTCCGGGAAGTGGTAGCCGGTCTCCAGGAACAGGACGTCGACGCCGGGCATCTGGTCCGCGACGAGAGCAGGCAGGACGGCGTCGGCCATGGAGCAGGCGACGGCGACGGCGGGCAGCTCGAAGTTGCGCTCCACCCAGGCGATGACATCGCGGGCGGGGGCGTCCCAGCCGAGCTCGGCAGCGCCGGCCTCGGCAAGGGCCTTCAGTTCTTCCTTGCTGCGGATGGCAGGAACAGGCGCGGCATGTTTGGCAGGCGATGCCGCCCCCGCCCCTTCGCCGCGCGGCTGATCTTCGATCAGCCCAGCGCGCGGCTCCGACAGGCCCGATGCCACTCCCTGGGCGGCATCGCCTGCCAACGGTAGTGCGTGCTTGCTCACTGGAGTGCCTCCTCGTCTGCTGCGTGGGCCCATTCGGCGAAGGTCTGGCCCTCGGCCCGGTCGGCGACAAACCGGCGGACCACGCGCTCCACGTAGTCGGGCAGGTCGTCGACGTAGACCTTGAGTCCGCGGACGGTGCGGCCCAGCCCTGCCTCCTCGCGGTCCTTCGACGCCAGCCCGCCGCCCAGGTGGACCTGGAAACCCGGGGAGGGGTCGCCGTCGGGCGTTGGCAGCATCATGCCCTTGAGGCCGATGTCCGCCGTCTGGATGCGGGCGCAGGAGTTGGGGCAGCCGTTGATGTGCAGGGACAGCGCCTGCGGCAGTTGACCGGACTCAGTGAGGTCAGCCAGGCGGCGCTCCAGCTCTGCGACCGCGGTGGCGGCGGTGTGCTTGGTCTCCACGATGGCCAGCTTGCAGTACTCGATGCCGGTGCAGGCGATGGTGCCGCGGCGGAACACGGACGGGCGGGCGGACAGGCCCAGGGCGTCCAGCTCGGCCACCAGCGGCTCCACCTGGTCCTTTTCGACGTCCAGGACCACGAGCTTCTGGTGCGGCGTGGTGCGCAGCCGGTAGGAGCCGCGGGCCTCCAGGGTGTCTGCGAGCTTGACCAACGCGGCGCCGGACAGGCGGCCGGCTACGGGGGTGGCGCCGATGAAGAACTTGCCGTTTTTCTGCTCGTGCACGCCTACGTGGTCGCCGGGGGTGGTGGGCTTGGGCGCGGCGGGACCGTCGGACAGCTTGTAGCCCAGGTATTCGTCCTCCAGGATCTGGCGGAACTTCTCCGGACCCCAGTCGGCCATCAGGAACTTCAGGCGGGCCTTGGTGCGCATGCGCCGGTAGCCGTAGTCGCGGAAGATGCTGGTGACGCCGAGCCATACGTCGGCGGCCTGCTCCGGCTTAACGAATGCGCCGAGGCGCTTGCCGAGCATCGGGTTGGTGGACAGTGCGCCGCCGGCCCAGAGGTCATAGCCAATCCCGAGTTCGGGGTGGCGGACGCCCACCAGGGCGAAGTCGTTGATCTCGTGCACCACGTCCTGGCTGGGATGCCCGGTGATGGCGGTCTTGTATTTGCGCGGCAGGTTGGACAGCAGCGGATTGCCGATGAACCGCTCCCCCAGCTCCTCGATCAGCGGGGTGGGGTCGATGATCTCGTCCTTGGCGATGCCGGCCACGGGCGAGCCAAGGATCACGCGGGGAACGTCACCGCAGGCTTCGGTGGTGGACAGGCCAACGCCTTCCAGGCGGTTCCAAATCTCGGGGATGTCCTCCACGCGGATCCAGTGCAGCTGGATATTCTGGCGGTCGGTGAGGTCGGCGGAGTCCCGGGCAAAGTCCACGGAGATCTGGCCGATGACGCGCAGCTGCTCGGTGGTGAGGGCACCGCCGTCGATCCGCACGCGGAGCATGAAGTATTTGTCCTCGAGCTCGTGCGGCTCAAGGGTTGCGGTCTTGCCGCCGTCGATCCCGGGCTTGCGCTGGGTGTACAGGCCCCACCAGCGGAAGCGCCCGTGCAGGTCCTGGCCGGGGATGGCGTCGAAGCCCTCTTTGGCGTAGATGGTTTCGATACGCTCGCGCACGTTGAGGCCGTCGTCTTCCTGTTTCCAGGTTTCGTTGGCGTTCAGGGGCGTCTTGCCGTCCACTTTCCACTGCCCGTGCGGCTTCGCGGCGGGGCGGGACGGGCGGGCCGGGCGCTTGGCGGCAGCGGAGTCCGCGGACGCTCCGGCTAGAGCTGTATCAGTCATGCATCGACTGTAGGTCCCGCCCGAATTGCGTCACAAAGGCCCGGAAACGCTAAGTCACCAAGGGAAATATTTCGTCACGAAACGCCGGACGGCCTTGAACAAGCCACCCTGCTGTGCATTTGCCGACGGTCCTGAGGGGGCGTCCTGAGGAGCCTCCGACGGTGTCCGCGGCTCCGCTTCAGCCCGTACCTTCCCCGGTTCCCCGGCTGATGCGCGGGCCGCCGATTCCCGGGCCTTTTCGACGGCGGCGTCGTACCGTTCCAGCGCGATCTCGGCGAGCACCGGGGACGGCAGGAGCGGCTCGGTGACGAGGTCAGCGCCGGCCTTGGCCAGCTGGTCGTGGAAGTAGCCCGGTGCCAACAGGTAGGAGGCAATCACCACGCGCCCGCCGACGTCGACCGCCCCGGCGGACTCCCCCGCCCCGGCACCTCCGGCAAGTTCCTCCCGAAGCATCGCGACGGCGTCGGGCACCGAAGGCGTGGCCGAGGCGCCATAGGCGGCCACCATCCTGTTGGACCGCAGCTCCCCAAGCTGGCCCAGCAGCTCCTCCACGCTCTTGGCCGCGTTGGGGTTCGAGGAGCCGGCGGCCGCGAGCACCACCACGTCGTTGTCCGTGACGCCGGCCTCGCGCAACCGCTGGTCAAGCAGCGCGGCCAGACGCGGATCGGGGCCAAGCGGCGCGGCTGCGGCGCTGCCCGGCCTGCTCTTCACGGCCCGCGCAATGTCCACCTTCACGTGGAAGCCGACGCTCAGCAGCAGCGGAACCACGACGGCGGACTCCCCCTCCGGCAGCCCCGCCATCACGTCCACCAGGTCCGGCTGCTGGACATCCACATATGCTTCGCGGACGTCGAGGCCGGGGCGGAGGGCCGCGATGTTCTCACGCAGTGCATTGACCTCGGCGGCTCCCTGTGTGCTGGACGTCCCATGGGCGCAGGCGATCATGATGGGGCTGTTCATAGGGGCTAGCGTAACGTTGGAGCCGCCCTGTCCGCCCTCTTTGAATTACCGGGACGCCCCATGACATTCGCCTTTGACAACGCGCCGGTATGGCTGGATCTGCTGGGCGTGTTTTTCTTTGCCGTCTCGGGTTCCCTGCTGGCGGCGAGGAAGCAGATCGATATCGTGGGCTCCCTGCTGCTGGCCTCACTGGTGGGCCTTGGCGGAGGCGTGATACGGGACATCATCCTGGCCGTTGTCCCCGCCGCTTTCTCCAACCCGGCCTACCTGGTCCCGCCGGTACTCGCCACCGCCCTGGTGTACTTTCTGTTCTCCAGTGTCCAGCGCTTCACGTCGCTGCTGACCCTGTTCGACGCCGGCGGGCTGGCCCTGTTCTGCATGACGGGCACGTTGAAAGCACTCTCGTTCGGGGTTAATCCGGTTGCATCGGTGCTGCTGGGCGTGACCACTGCCGTGGGCGGGGGCCTGCTGCGGGACATTACCGCCAACGAGGTTCCCGAACTCTTCAACCAAAAGGACATCTACGCGCTGCCCGCGTTCGTAGGGGCTGCCATGACTGCCGTGCTGTGGGTGCTCGGGATGTTCAACGCGCTGACCGCGGCCGCCATCGCGGCTGTGGTTTTCGCCTTCCGGGTCCTGGCGTGGCGGCGCTCCTGGCAGGCGCCCCTGGCCGTTCGCGGGTGGCACCGGCGGGGTGACGAACCCGGGCTGTGAGGTGGTTCCCGGCGGGTGTCCCGTGGCATTTTCCGGCCCCCGCAATTGGCTAGGATATGAGCATGACTGACATGTTCCTCGAGAAGTTCCGCGCGCTTGTTCCGAAGTATCTCGAGGATGAATGGCAGGAAGAGGACGGGCTGTCCCCCGAGGAGCTGGACAAGGCCCTGGCCGACCACCAGTTTCAGATTCCCCTGGTCCTCCGTGAGTTCTACCTTGCCCTCGGCGGCTGCGAGGACCTGATGGAGGCGTACCACTACTTCTGGGATCCGGACGAGCTCGAAGTCGATGACGAAGGCTTCCTAATGTTCCTCGAGGATGAGGAAGAGGAATACACCTGGGGCTTCCGGGTGGGAGACCTCAGCATTCCGGACCCCATCGTCTACCGCCGCAACAACGTCCGCGGCCAGTGGAAATCCGAAGAGGGCACGTTCTCGGAGTTCGTGTTCGACATGTTTGAGTGGGCCTTCGGGGAAGACGAAGACTAGGAATCTCCTGCTTCGCTTCCAGCCTTGTGCTGAAACGGGGCACTTTGGCGCGGACTCGCCGGACATCGCGCCCGACCCAGGGCTCCCACGACCCGAAGTGTCCCACGACGGCGGCCCTCACCTTCCGCTGAAGGCTCCCCGCCTGCTCAATACAGTCCAGCCAGGCGGGCGAAAGTGCCTCAAGAAGGAAGTGAAACTCTATGACAAAACTGGTAATTGCCACTTGCGGGTTGTGACAAACCTGTCATAGACTGTTTCCGGATCCGCTAAACGCCTCCGGCGGGTCTGATGCGAACGGAGAGACAACCCCGTTTCGAAGCAGCGTATGACTCGTATCGTTGCCGAGAACCGGGGTTGTCCCGTTTAACGGGCCCGCACCGGCAGTCACCCAACCTGGAGCAGCACAAAAAGGAGAAGCCCGGCACCTTCGAGGCACCGGGCTTCAGGCAAGCAGCAGTCAGCTGGCGCGGTCCACCACGGCCAGCGCGAAGTTGGACAGCGACTCCTTGACCACGCCTTCCGGCAGCGGGGCAAGGGCGGCGATGGCTTCGTTGGCCCACTCGCGCGCCACAACCCACGACTCCGCCGTGACCGGGTGCTCGCGCAGGCCCGCGACTGCCTCAGCCAGTGCCTCGTCGGAGGTCAGGTCGCCGTCAATGAGCTTGAGAAGGTCGACGGCGGACTGGTCACCTTCAGAGGCAGCGCGGCGCAGGAGCAGGACAGGCAGGGTGGGGACGCCTTCGCGGAGATCCGTGCCCGGCGACTTGCCGGACTTGACCTTGATGCCGGTGACATCGATGACGTCGTCGGCCAGCTGGAAAGCAACACCCACCTTCTCGCCGTACTCCACCAGGACCGCCTCATACGCGGGATCGGCCTCGGCGAAGATCGCGCCAAGCTGGCCGGAGGCAGCCACCAGCGAGCCGGTCTTGTCGGCAATAACGGACAGGTAGTGCTCCACGGGGTCCTCATCCGGGCGCGGACCCACGGTTTCGTGCAGCTGGCCCAGGCACAGCCGCTCGAAGGTGCGGGCCTGGATGCCCAGCGCGCGCGAGCCCAGCTCGGACACGAGGATGGAGGCGCGGGCAAAGATCAGGTCGCCCGTGAGGACCGCCACCGAGTTGCCCCACACCTCATGGGCGGTGGGGGCGCCGCGGCGGAAAGGTGCGGAATCCATCACGTCGTCGTGATACAGGGTTGCCAGGTGCGTCAGTTCCACCACGACGGCGGCCTGCACCACGGCGGGCAGGGAGGCGTTGCCGAGGTGTGCGCAGAGCAGGGTCAGCAGCGGGCGGATGCGCTTGCCGCCGGCTTCCACCAGGTGACGCGACGTTGCGTCGGCCAGCGGGTCCGAGTTGGCAATGGCTTCGCGGAGTTTTTTCTCCACCTTGGCCAGGTTGTTGGTAATGGCAGGCCCCAGCTCTGCATCCCCGGCGATGGCCGCGAAGCCAGCGGGCAGCTGGAGGCCGGTGGCTATGGCGGTGGTATTGAGGCTGGGTTCGGAGTCCGGCAGGCCGTGCCCGGCGTGCGTCCAGCTGTGGTCTGCGGGGGTGTTCACTGGTTAACCCTAACTTTTTGTTGCGGATACCGCTGATTCGAAGCCGAGAGGGTGTTGGATGTAGCCGGTACCAGTGTCTCCAGCACCCGGATCACCCGGTCCTCGAAACCCTTCGCCGAGGGGTCGGTGAGGTTGGCCAGCAGCCGGACCACGAACCGCATCAGCACCGGAACGGGCATGCCGGTCCGCAGCGCGAGCTTCATGACCGCCGGCTTCCCGATCAGCGCCGCGAACGCGCGACCCAGGGTGAAATGCGATCCCCACTGTTCGCGCACATAGTCCGCATACCGCCCAAGATGGGCATCGGCGTCGTACGTTCCACCCGAAGAAGCCGAGCGGGAGGAGGCGTCGATAATGAACTCGGCCGCGAACCGCGCCGATTCCATGGCGTAGGAAATGCCCTCCCCGTTGAAGGGGGAAACCATGCCGCCCGCATCGCCGAGCAGGAGCAGTCCGGGTGAATAGTGCGGGGTGCGGTTGAAGCCCATGGGCAGTGCGGCACCGCGGATCTCGCCCACCTGGTTCTCGGGAGTGAAGCCCCACTCTGCGGGCATCCCGGCGGTCCATTCGCGCAGGACCTGCTTGTAGTCCAGCTTGCCGAACTCCTTGGACGAGTTGAGGATGCCCAGGCCGACGTTGGAAGTGCCGTCGCCCACGCCGAAAACCCAGCCGTAGCCGGGCAGCAGTTTGCCGTCCCGGCCGGGGAGCTCCAGCCAGCCCTCCATCCAGTCGTCGTCGGTGCGTGGCGACGTGAAGTAGGTGCGGACGGCCACGCCCAGCGGGCGGTCGTCGCGCTTCTGGATGCCAAGGGACACGGCCGTGCGCGTGGAGTTTCCGTCCGCGGCGAGGACGACGTCGGCGCTGAACTCGCGCGTCTCGCCCGTCTTGCGTCCGGACGCGTCCAGGAGCGCTGCGCGGACTCCGGTGACGCGGCCGTCGTCGTTGTGCAGGGCGTCGGTGACGCTGTGCCGCTCCAGGATGGTGGCGCCGGCGGACTGCGCGTGCCGGGCCAGTTCCTCGTCGAAGCCCAGCCGGGTGCGGATCAGGCCGTACTGCGGAAAGTCCGAAACTTCAGGCCAGGGCAGTTCAATGGTCCGGCCGCCTGCAATCAGGCGCAGGCCCTTGTTGCGGCGCCATCCGTCGTTTTCGGGATGCGGCAGGCCGAGCTTCTGGATCTCGCGCACCGCGCGGGGGGTCAGCCCGTCGCCGCATACCTTCTCGCGCGGGAAGCTGGTCTTTTCCAGGACGGTGACTTCGATGCCGCCCTTGGCGAGGTAGTAGGCGGCGGTGGATCCGGCCGGGCCCGCCCCAACAATCAGTACCTTCACGCGGGTCAGCGGACGATGTTGCGGCGCAGTTTGGCCACCGGGCCCTTGTGGGCGGCGATGGCGGCAGCAGCGCCGTCGGGCGTTGTGTCGGCAGGTTTGAACGCCCGGTGCACGGCGACGATGCCGCCGGTGAGGTTGCGGTAGGTCACGTTTTCCCAGCCGGTTTCCTGCAGCCATGCGGCGAGGTGGTCCTGGTCCGGCCAGGCGCGGATGGATTCGGCGAGGTAGACGTAGGCGTCCGGGTTGGAGGCGACCTTGGTGGCAATGGCCGGAAGCGCGCGCATCAGGTACTCGGTGTACATGGTGCGCCAGAGCGGAACGACGGGCTGGGAGAACTCGGCGATGACCAGGCGGCCGCCGGGCTTGGTGACGCGGAGCATCTCGGCCAGCGCCTTTTTCGGCTCATTGACGTTGCGCAGGCCGAAGGAGATGGTGGTCGCCTCGAAGGTGTTGTCCGCGAACGGCAGGTTGGTGGCGTCACCGGCGATGAAGTCGATGTCCGGGCGGCGGCGCTTGCCTACCTTTAGCATGCCGAGGGAAAAGTCGCAGGCCACCACATCTATGCCCGCATCAGCATATGGCTCGCTGGACGTGCCGGTACCCGCAGCCAGATCCAGGACGCGCTGCCCCTTGGAGACCTCCATGGCTTCCACCACGACTTTGCGCCAGCGGCGGGTCTGCCCCATCGAGAGGACATCGTTGACGACGTCGTATTTCGGTGCGACGTCGTCAAACATCGTGGCTACTTCGTCCGGACGCTTATCCAAGGATGCTCGGTTCACCATGACATTGTCTCAAACGTTCGGCAGGGCCCCGACCACGAGGCGTTGAACCTCCAGCCACCTGCAAGGGACTGCGCACCGATGCCCACTTGTACCCAGTTCGCAGGGTATCTTCGGGTACTTTTCGGGTAGCGTTGGGGCAATCATGACGAGCACGCTCCGCACCTTGACAGTTCCCTTGGATGGCGAAAAATTCCCCGGGGGGCTGCCTGCGTTTCTGGTGCGGGACGACGTTCTTTGCTGGACCCGCCGCGAGTCCGGGCTGGCCGGCTTCGGCCAAATTGCACGCTTCACCGCCTCCGGCCCGGAACGCTTTTTGGAGGCGGACATCTGGTGGCGCCACCTGGTCCTCGAGGCCGAGATCACAGATGCCATTGAACTTCCCGGCACGGGCCCTGTGGCATTCGGTTCTTTCGCCTTTTCCAAAACGTCAGCGCATGAGTCCCGGCTGATCGTGCCCGAGATCGTGGTGGGCGTCCGTGACAACCAGGCCTGGCTCACCCAACTGGCGCTCAACGACGGCCTCCTCACCGAGGAGGGCGCCCACGCGGCTCTTGCCCGCTGGCTGGGCATGAGTTTCACCTCAGCTGAAAGCACGACGGCGGCAGCGGACTCCGCCGGGGACCCCGGCCAAGGTACCGTGCCCGCCAAGGCGGGCGGCGCCGTCGTACGTCCCCTTCCCCTTGCCGCCGGGGCCACCCTGCACACCGGCTCGCTCAGTGAGGAGGCCTGGATGGAAGCCGTGGCAGCGGGGGTGGCGAAAATCCGGACCGGGGCGCTGGAGAAACTCGTGCTCGCACGGGATGTGGTTGCAAGCATTCCCACGGGCGTACACGCGGCGACGGTGCTGCGTGAGCTCGCTGCCCGGTACCGCGAGTGCTGGACGTACGGGGTGGACGGGCTGGTGGGCGCCACTCCCGAGATGTTGATCCAGGTGGAGGGCCGCACTGCCCAGGCACGAGTACTGGCGGGAACACTTGACCGCCGCGACGCGCACGGCGAGGACGGCCTGCCGATGGACTACGCCACCCGGGTGCTGGCGGGCTCCGAAAAGCAGCGGCACGAGCATGAAATCGCGATCCAGTCGCTGACGAGCCAGCTGGCACCGTTCTCCGAGGCGATGAATGCGCACGATGAGCCCTTCATCCTTGAGCTGCCGAATGTGTGGCACCTGGCGTCCGACGTCAAGGCTGAACTCACGGAGGTGGAAGGACATGTCCCCACCTGCCTTGCCCTCATCAACGCACTGCATCCAACTGCAGCCGTTTGTGGAACGCCTACCCAGGTGGCCGGCGCGCTGATCCGCAAGCTGGAGCACCTGGACCGCGGGCCGTATGCCGGGCCAGTGGGCTGGCTGGACGCGGCGGGAAACGGCGAATGGGGTATTGCGCTGCGCGGCGCAGTAATCGAAGCCCCGGACACCGTTCGGCTGTATGCCGGGTGCGGAATTGTGGATGGCTCGCAGCCGGAGACGGAACTCGCTGAGACCTGGGCCAAGTTCCGTCCGATGCTGGAGTCACTGGGTATCAGCAGCTGAGTCCCAAATCAGAGACATCGGCTTCCTCGACACGCTTGATTTCTTCTGTGGTTTAGTTATCCAATATTGAAACTAAGTTTCCTGTGATGCACCTCTCATAATCGGCGCTACACTATGAACCGATTAAGTACCGCATACTCCTGCAACAAAAGGTAAGAAAAATGCAGCTCAAGTCCCTGGCCACGGCCAAAATGACCGCCAAGGCAGCAGCACTCTTCGCCGTCGGCGCCCTCACCCTCACGGCCTGCGGCGGCGGGGGCTCCACCCCGGCCGCGCCTGAAGGCGGCATCCAGCTCATCAACGCCGGCAAGCTCACGGTGTGCTCCGACATCCCCTACGAGCCGTTCGAATTCGAGAAGGACGGCCAGACGGTCGGCTTCGACGTGGACATCGCCAAGGAGCTCGCCAAGGACTTCGGCGCCGAACTGAGCATCGTGGACAGCTCCTTCGAGGCCATCGAAACCGGCACCGCCCTTACCCAGTGCGACCTGGGCCTCTCCTCCATCTCCATCACGGACACCCGCAAATCCGTCATGGACTTCTCCAACCCGTACCTGGACGATGACCTGGCCCTGGTGGCCAGCGAGGACTCCGGCATCAGCAGCCTCGACGACGCGAAGGGCAAGAAGGTGGGAGTCCAGCAGGCCACCACCGGCGCCGACTACGCCGAGGAGCAGGGCCTTGACGCCCAGCAGTTCGAGGACACCGGCCTCCTGGTCCAGGCACTGCAGGCCGGCACCATCGATGCCGCCCTGGGCAACCAGTCGGTCCTGGGCTACGCCATCAAGGACAACCCCAAGTTCAAGAGCGTTGAGGAATTTGCCACGGGCGAGCAGCTGGGCATTTCCGTGAAGAAGGGCAACACCGCGATGCTGGAGAAGGTCAACGGCACGCTCGAGCGGCTGCAGGAAGACGGCTCCCTCGAGAAGTTCAAGACCACCTGGTTCGGCGAAACCGCCAAGTAGCCAAGACCGTCCAGTAGTTGCCGGGAAGGCCTGAGGCTCCCCCGCCTGGTTACCTCCCAGCCCTGAGAACTACCCAGCCGGGGCCCCGGACGAGCTGTACCGCAGTCCGTTCGGGGCCTCTGCCACGCATAACGAATGTGAGCACCCCCATGGCAATGACCGCACGTCAACGAGCCAGAGTAAGCCTCTACGTCCAGGCCGGAATCTTTGTGGTGGCCGTCGCCGCGCTGATCCTGGCCACCGACTGGCAGGCCATCGGCAACAGCGTCTTCAACTTCGCCAAGATCGGCCCCATGTTCCCGGGCATTTTCGCCACAGGCCTCGTGAACACCCTGATCTACACCTTCCTCGGCTTCATCGTCGGCCTTTCCGGCGGCCTGCTGCTGGCCCTGATGAAGCTCTCCAGCTTCCCGCTGTACCGCTGGATAGCCACCGGTTACATCGAGTTTTTCCGCGGCATTCCCGCACTGCTGGTCTTCATCGCCTTCGGTTACGGCGTGCCCTTGGCCTTCGGTGTCTCGTGGAACATCACCGTAATCGTGATGATTTCGCTCGGCATCGTAGCCTCGGCCTACATCGCCGAAACCCTCCGCGCGGGCCTGCAGGCAGTACCCAAGGGCCAGTTGGAAGCCGCCCGCTCCCTGGGCATGCCGCAGTGGCGGGCCATGGTCACCATCGTGATCCCGCAGGCTTTCAAGATTGTCCTGCCACCGCTGACCAACGAGGTCATCCTGCTCACCAAGGACTCCTCGCTGATCTACGTCCTGGGCCTCACCGCTTCCCAGTACGAACTCACCAAGTTCGGCCGCGACGGCATCTCCAGCCTGGGCGCGGGCCTGACCCCGCTGCTGGTGGCCGGCGCCTTCTACCTGGTGATCACCATCCCGCTGAGCCTCCTGGCCAGGAAGTTCGAAAGCCGCACCGCGCGGACCAAGCGATAGGCAGGGAAGACCATGAACGACGTCGTAAATTCCTCCGGCAGCACCAGCACCATCCACGCCGCGGGCGTAGCCATAAAGGACCTGCGCAAGTCCTATGGCTCCAACGAAGTCCTGAAGGGCATCAGCCTGGACGTGGCGCCCGGCGAAGTGGTGTGCCTGATCGGGCCCTCCGGTTCCGGCAAGTCCACCCTCCTGCGCTGCGTCAACCTCCTGGAACAGCCCAACCAGGGCAGCATCCACGTGGGCGGTTTCGAAGCCACTGACCCGGACGTGGACATCGATAAGATGCGCCGCAAGGTAGGCATGGTGTTCCAGCAGTTCAACCTGTTCCCGCACCTCGATGCCAAACGCAACTGCTCCATCGCCCAGACCAAGGTGCTCAAGCGCTCCCAGGCCGAGGCGGACAAGGTGTCCATGCACAACCTGGAGCGTGTGGGGCTGGGACACCTCGCGGACCGTTTTCCGGACCAGCTCTCCGGCGGCCAGCAGCAGCGCGTGGCCATCGCCCGTGCGTTGAGCATGGATCCGGAGCTGATGCTCTTCGATGAGCCCACTTCCGCCCTGGACCCGGAAACTGTGGGCGATGTCCTTTCCGTCATGCGCCACCTCGCCCAGGAGGGCATGACCATGCTGGTGGTGACGCACGAGATGGGCTTCGCCCGTGAAGTGGCGGATCGTGTGGTGTTCATGGACGGCGGTGTGGTGGTGGAGGAAGGCCCTGCCGAAGAGGTCATTGGCTCCCCCTCGCAGCCGCGCACCAAGGAGTTCCTGCGCCGCGTACTGGATCCGACGCACATCGATATCGAGCAGTAGGCGCCGCCCGGACGCGTTTGGTCGCCGGCGGGGCACAGATGCGTCAGGGACACGCAAATGCCCTGGCGCTACCGGAATACCGGTAGCGCCAGGGCATTTGCGCGTCGAGGGTTGCGCTGCCCATCCGGCTGCCGTCCCCCACCGGATTACCTGGCCAGCACTCCCGCGACAGCCGCTGCCACGGCTTCCTTGATCCGGGCGTGAAGGCTCCGCAGCGAACGCCTGTCCGTACGGACCTCCACGATGTTGCGGCCCTCGTTCGGCTGGGCGAGCGCCTCGGCGAGTCCCGCCGTCGTACTGACCAGCGAATGCCGGACGCCGTATGCTGCGGCGAGAGCCGCGATGTCCACAGTGTGCGGGGTGCCGAAAAGGCGCTCGACGGCGTCCCCGTACGTTCCGGCCTCGCGCACCGCCCCGTGCTCGAGCAGGTCGAAAATGGCCCCTCCGGAATCGTTGAGGACCACCATCCGCAGCTGCGGCTGCTCCTCTCCGGCGCCCAGGAGCAGTCCGCCGGCGTCGTGCAGGAACGTGACGTCGCCCAGGAGGACTGTGGTTTCTTGGCGTCCACCGAGTGCGATGCCTGTGGCGGTGGAAATGGTGCCGTCAATTCCTGCCAGGCCGCGGTTCGCATAGACCGTGGCGGCAGGATCGGGCGCAGGAAGGCCGGCCAGGTCAACGTCACGGATGCCGTTGGAGGAACCAAGCAGCAGCTGGCCGCGGGCATGTTTCCAAACCAGTGACGCAACAGAGGGGCCGGTCGCAGCTGCATCGGCCGAAAGTATTCCGTCCATGGCATGCTGGGCAGCACTGCCTGCCAGCAGCCAGGTATCCAGCCAATCGGGTGTCCCCCGGCCGGCGAAGTCAGCGAGGTCGGCGAGGTTTTCCAGTGGCAGTTCGGTGCGCCGCCCCGGCTCGTACCAAGCCACCGGAACAGGCTGGTACAGGGCGGAGGGGACTTCGGCGCGCGCCAGCAGGGCTGCCACCGGCCTGGACAGGGTGGGTCTGCCGAACAGCACCACGCGTTCAACGGGCTGTTCGGATTCAGGGCCGAAGTGCTCCAGCAGCAGCCGGTACGGACCTACCGCGTTCGGCCCGAAGCGCGCATTGGAGGACGGTTCGGCGAGCAGCGGGAGGTTATGGGCGCGGGCGAAGGCTTCGGCCACAGGGCCGGCGTCGTGCCCGGCGAGTACCACGGTGCGCCGCTCCGGCAGCTCAGCCGGTGCCGGCGGCAGGTTCATGATGAGCGGCTCGGTGCCGATGCGGTAGCGCTGCCGCTCGGCCGCCGTCGGGAGCTCCTCGCCTGGAGAGGGCACCAGCGGATCGCGGAAGGCGAGGTTGAGCTGGACCGGGCCGGGTGGAATCTCGGTAAACGCCCCGGTCGCGGCCGACAGCGCCGTCTGCACGGCACGTTCAGGGTTGCTGCCGGCAGGAATGTCGACGGCGAAGCGCACCTGTTCACCGAAGAGGTCCGGCTGGATGGTGGTCTGGTTGGCGCCGGTTCCGCGGAGCTCGTCGGGCCGGTCTGCGGACAGGACGATGAGCGGGACGGCGGCGTGGTTGGCCTCCATCACGGCCGGCATCAGGTTCCCGACGGCAGTCCCGGACGTCGTGAGCACCGCTGCGGGGGAACCGGTGGACAGCGCGAGGCCCAGTGCGGTGAATCCGGCGGAGCGCTCGTCAATCCGCACCAGCAGCTCAACCTTGCCTTCAGTGGATGCCTCGGCCAGGGCGTAGGCCATCGGAGCGGAACGGGAACCTGGCGACACCACCACGTGCTGCACGCCGCCGTCGAGCAGGACTCCGACGGCGATCCGCGCCGCTGCCAGGGCAGTCAGCTCAGGTGCCGTCCCCCGATCGTCGGTCCCGGAAGAATCTGCAGGGGCGGTGTGGGAGGCGTCAGGTTCGTTCAACGAGGTCACGAATCCAGTCTGCCACCCCCGGACGCCGCACCACCTCCCGAGCCAAAACAACCGACGCTCTCTCACTTAATGCAACAAAACGGCGGACGCTCTCTCACCGCTGCCGCAAAAGTAGCGGAAGGTGAGAGAGCGTCCGGTCAACCCCCCCCATCAACTGAGAGAGCGTCGCAGGGGGCGTCGGCAGCTTAGCCGTCGGTGCGGAACACCTGGATCACGGACGGGCGGGGCGCGCGCGCCTGGCCTGCCGCCGGCGTCGTGCCTGCCGCAACGTAGTCCGGGAAAAATGAGACCTGGTTTTCGAACGTGCCGTCCTCGCCCGGGTGCTGTACGGCGACGAACACTGTGCGCTCTTCATCGTGGATGATCGGACCGCACGTTTCGCCGTCGCGCGGAACGGCGAGGAACTGCTCAACCTTGCCGCGTTCTGCGCCTTCCAGGGTGACCTTGAACAGGCCGTCGGCACGGCCGATGCCGGAGGGGGCGCCGTCCGTTGAGATCCACAGGTTGCCCACGGAGTCGAAAGCCAAGTTGTCCGGGCAGGAGATGGGCGAGACCTTGTCCACCGGGAAGCCGGAGAAGTAGGTCACGTCGCCCTGGGCCGGATCACCGCAGACCATCAGCAGGTTCCAGGTGAAGGAGGTGGAGGTCTGGTCGCCAATTTCGGTGATTTCCACGATGTGGCCGTCGCGGTTCTGGTTGCGGGGGTTGACCTCGGTGGCGCCCTCGTTGGAACCCGTGCCGCGGTTGGAGTTGTTGGTGCAGGCTACGTAAACCTTGCCCGTGTGCAGGCTGGGCTCCACGTCCTCGCAGCGGTCCATCTTGGTGGGGCCCACCTTGTCGGCGGCAAGGCGGGTGTACACGAGTACTTCCTCAACGGACATCCCCGGCACGGCAGACTTGCCGTCCACAACCAGGGGCAGCCACTCGCCGATGCCGTCGAAGGCGCCGTCGGAGGGAACAGCGCCGGTGCCGGTAATCTCGGCGGCCGGGGAGTTGCCGGTGAACCGGGCCACGTAGAGGCTGCCGGCGGACAGCAGTGTCATGTTGTGCTTGCGGTCGCCCTCGCGGTACTTGTCCTTGGAGACGAACTTGTACAGGTAGTCGAAACGCTCGTCGTCGCCCGAGTAGGCCACCACGTGACCGGACTTGGCGATGATGACGTTGGCGCCCTCGTGCTTGAAGCGGCCGAGCATGGAGTGCTTCTTTGGAGTGGACGCGGGGTCGAACGGGTCGACTTCCACAATCCACCCGAAGCGGTTCGACTCGTTCTCGTAGCCGGCGTTGCGGGTGTCCCAGCGATCCTCGTCCAGTTCCCACTGGCGGGCGGTGGGCTTGGACGTGATGCCGTAGCGCTTGTCGCCGGCAGAGGTGCCGTTGCCCACGAAGTAGCCCTGGAAGTTCTCCTCGCCCGAGAGGATAGTGCCCCACGGGGTGGTGCCGCCGGCGCAGTTGCCCAGGGTTCCCTTGATGAAGCGGCCGTCCTTGTCCTCAACCGTCTTCACCAGGGAAGAACCGGCGGCCGGTCCCGTCAGCTCGTACACGGTGGAGTTCAGGAAGCGGCGGTTCAGCGGCGCACCCTTAACGTAGGTCCACGGCTTGTTCTTGTTCTTGCGCTCCAGTTCCACAACCGACAGGCCATGTGCGGCTGCCCCCACGGCACGCATCTGCTCAGCCGGCATGGTGGGAGGGAACATGATGTTCTCGTTCGTGTACTCGTGGTTGGAGAACAACACGGCGCGGCGGCCCTTGCTGCCCGGGAGTTCCAGGATGTCCGTGTAGTCGTTGTTGTAGCCGAACTGCTTTTCCTGGGCGGCAGCGGTCTGGTTGTTCAGGTCGAACTCCGGGGCACCGTTGAAGATGGGGTCACCCCAGCGGATGACCGGCTGCCAGGTGAAGCCCTCCGGGACGGTGACGGCGTCCACCATGGCGTCAATGGACGGTATGGCCGTGAACTGGAGCTTGGACTTGCCGAAGCCTTCCTTCGCTGCCTTGGAGAGCCCGGTGGCGGAGGCGGGTTCGGCGGAGGTCACTGCAGAACCGAGGACGACGGCGAGGGCACCGGCGGTGCCGAAGCCCAGGGCGGCACGGCGGGACATGGTGGCCGAGGCGATATCGCGGAAGTAGCTGTTCGAGCTGGTGTTGCAGACGTCGCCGGCGCACGCGTTGTCGCATTTAAGGGCGCAGGTGACGGCACTGCGCTTGCCCTTGGTATGGCCGAGCATCGGCAAAAGAGTGAACTTGCGGGCAGTCGTTTCAGACATGGGGGCCTTCCAGGGAAAATCGATGCGGTTCACACACCCTGTCAAGCACTTCCTACGGGCAGTCATCCATGAAGTGAAGTTCGGGTTAACCGCTCGTGACGTGCAGTTATGTGCGAGAGGGTCTGGGGGAAACCGACATCGAGTGAGAGAGCGTGCCGGAAAACCCCGCATCGAGTGAGAGAGCGTCCCAGGAAACCCCGCATCAAGTGAGAGAGGGTGTCAGCGGGGCAGCAGCGCGTGGACGCGTCGCAGCCGGGCCAGCCACCACTCCCGCCGTTCCAGGGAAGCGGCATACTGCTCCAGCAGCCCTGCATCGGCGGCCACATCGCGCATGCGGATGGCGCCGTCGTCTGCCACCAGGGGATCCAAGGTGACGTCCTGCTCGAACAGGGACACCGTCCCCAGCCCGCATGCGTACGGAAGTTCCGGCAGGGATGCTGCCAGCGCGAGCCCGGCGCGGATGCCGACCGAGGTGTCCAGCGCGGAACTGACGACGGCGGGCAGCCCGGCCTGGGCCACGATGTCCAGGGCGCGCCGCACTCCCCCGAGCGGCGCCACCTTGACCACGATCAGGTCGGCAGCGCCCGCCCGGGCAACCCGGAGTGGATCAGTTTCCTTGCGCACGCTCTCGTCCGCCGCGATCAGCACCGGACTGCCGGCGGCGCGAAGCTGCGAGCGCACCTCGGCAAGCCCATCGATGGTGGGAGCAGGTTGCTCCGCGTATTCGAGCCCGACGGCGGAAAGCCGGGTGAGTGCCGCCACTGCGGCGGGGACGTCCCAGCCTCCGTTGGCGTCAACGCGGAGGGCTGCGTCGGGGAGGGCGGAGCGGACGGCGGCCAGGCGGGCGGCGTCGTCGTCGAGCGTCTGGCCCGGCTCGGCCACCTTGACCTTGACGGCGTCCACCCGGCCGAAGCGGGCCAGGATCTCCGGCACGCGGCCAGCGGGAACGGCCGGGACGGTGGCGTTGACAGGAATTACTGACCGCAGCGGCGGAGGAAAGCCAGCCCAGGCGGCCTCGACGGCGGAGGCGAGCCAGCTGGAGGCCTCCTCATCCCCG
Organism: Pseudarthrobacter sp. NamE5; assembly: GCF_005796225.1. Taxonomy (GTDB): domain Bacteria; phylum Actinomycetota; class Actinomycetes; order Actinomycetales; family Micrococcaceae; genus Arthrobacter. The sequence goes on along the minus strand of NZ_VAHO01000006.1, from coordinate 40,661 downwards.
TACTCGGGGAACGGACAGAACTCGCCCCAGCCGGCAGGGCCGCGCAACAGCAGCGATTCACGCTCCATGATGCCCCGGAACCTCACGCGCATGGGCAGGCTGACCACGTGCGCATTCGCCAGAAGCTCGTCCAGCGGAGGGAGCAGCGGCGGCGCGGTTTCCGGGGGCATGGGTTCACTGTACCGGCGGCCCGGACGCCCCGCCGCCGCGGCCCGGCTTGAAGCAGCCTTCCAGCTTTCTGTGCCACCCTTTAACCGATGACTTTTCAACGGCAGGCACCAGGCAGGACGGCAGCCCGACCCGCACCGGGCTCAGGCTTCCTCTTCGTGCTTGCCACCCTGGCCTGCGTGGCGGGGTTGATCGCCACCTATTACTACTTCGTGCAGACCACCACGGGCCAGTTCATCGACGAGTCGGCGCTGGTGGAAGCCGTGGAACTGCATGGTCCTGCAGGCAAGGCGAGCACCAAGTTCCTGGACCTGCTGCCCACCATCTCGCTGGTGATGGCCGCCGTCGTGGTTCTGTTTGTCACGGTGATCCGGAAACACTGGGCGGAGGCCGGGATAGCAGTGGCCGCCTGCATCGGCGCGAACATTGCCACCCAGGTGCTCAAGGATCTGCTGCCCGCCCGCCCGGACAAGGGCGTGATAACCCTGGAGATGAATTCCCTGCCGTCCGGCCACACCACGCTGGCGGCGTCGGCCGCAGCCGCGGTGTTCCTGATGGCCTCGCCGCGCTGGCGCCCGATGGCCGGCTTTGTGGGTGGGACGTTCGCCATTGCGTCCGGCGTGTCAACGCTGATCAACCAGTGGCACCGGCCGGCAGACGTTGTGGCGGCGTTCCTGCTGGTGGGCGCGTTCATGGTTCCCGCGGGCTGGCTCATCATCAAGCGCGGCTCCTGGAATGCGTGGGACGGGTTCGGCGGGCATATTGGCTCGGCCCGGATCTGGCTGACGCTGCCGGTGGTCATCGGCCTAGCCTCGGCAGCCGTGGCCGCGTATTCGCTGATCCGGATTGCGCCGAGCCCCTGGCAGGAGGCCAGCACCACCCACTATTTCTGGGCCGGGATCTCGCTGATCGTTATCTCCGGGTACCTGGCCACGGTGGCCACCACCTCGCTGTTCGCCTTCGCAGCACGACGGCGCCACCCACTAGGGCGCTGACAGTTACGTCTATTGCCGGAGCAGGCCGGCCACCTCGGTGGCTTTGTCGCCGGTGGTCAGCCCACCCCGTGCCGCTGCAGCCACATCTCCAGCAGGGCAAACTGCCACAGCACATTGCTGTTCACGGGCGTCCGCTGGGTGTTCGGGTCTGACAGCAGCCCGTCGATGTACCCGGGCCGGAAGAGTCCCCGCTGCTTGGCCTCGGGCGCGTGGAGGGCGTCACGGACCATGGAGGTGAACGGTTCCTCAAGATGCCGGAGGGTGGGGACGGGGAAGTACCCCTTGGGCCGGTCCACGACGGCGGCGGGCAACATCTGGCGGCCCAGGTCCTTCAGGATTGCCTTGCCGCCCTGTGAGGCCTTGAACTCCGGCGGGCAGGCTGCGGCAAGCTCCACCAGTTCGTGGTCCAGGAAGGGAACACGGGCCTCGATGCCCCAGGCCATGGACATGTTGTCCAGCCGCTTCACGGGGTCGTCCACCATCAGCAGATGGGTGTCGAGCCGAAGCACTGCATCCAGCGCCGTTTCGGCACCAGGGGCCGCCAGGTTCGAGGCCAGGACCTCGCGGCTGACATCTGCCCCGGTAAACCATTCAGGCTCCAGAATACCGACCAGGTCCTCATGGGTATGGTCAACAAAGGAGGCGGAAAAAGCTGCCAAAGCGTCCTGCCGGCCGACCGATGCCAGCGGCTGGTGGTAGCCGTAGCCGCCGAAGACCTCGTCCGCACCCTGCCCGCACTGGACCACCTTCAGATGCTGGGTAACGGTCCTGGAGAGCAGGTGGAATGCCGTGACGTCATGGCTGGACATCGGCTCGGACATCGCGTCCACGGCGTCCCCGATGGATGGCGCGAACTCGGACGTACTGACGTGCAGGCGCTCATGCCGCGTGCCGAACTCCCGGGCCACCAGGTCCGAGTACTCGAACTCGTTTCCGATATCGCCGCCGGCACCGTCGAAACCGATGCTGAAGGTGGACAGCCCGTGCTGGCCCTCCTCGGCGAGCAGGGCAACCAGCAGGCTCGAATCCAGTCCCCCGGACAAAAGGACGCCTACCGGCACATCGGCAACCATCCGCCGTCGTACTGCGGTGTGCAGCGAATCCCGCACCGCTTCCTGCCAGTCACGGGCGGACCAGCCGGCATGCTCGGCCCGGCGGGTGTAGGTAGGTTTCCAGTATTCGCGGTCGTGCCAGCTCCCGTCAGCGCGGACGGTGCGGATGGTAGCGGCGGGGAGCTTCCGCACCCCGCGAAGGATGGTCCTGGGCGCCGGAACGATCGAGTGCCAGCTCAGGTAATGGTGCAGCGCCACCTCGTCGAGGCTGGTGTCGATGCCGCCCGAGGCCACCAAAGCCGGCAGGGACGAAGCAAAACGCAGCCTTCCCTGGAGCTCAGCCATGTACAGCGGCTTGATGCCCAGCCGGTCACGGACCAGCAGGACTTCACCCCGCCGGGCGTCGTACAGGGCGATCGCGAACATGCCCACGAGGTGGTGGACAAAGTCGTCTCCCCATTTCCGGTACGCCTTGAGGATCACCTCGGTGTCGCTGGTGGACCGGAAGCTGAACTCGGGCTCGAGTTCGCGCCGCAGTTCCTTGTAGTTGTAGATGCAGCCGTTGAAGCTGATGGCCAGGCTGCCGTCATCCAGCATCGGCTGCGTACCGGCTTCGGAAAGGTCGATGATGCTGAGCCGCTGGTGCCCCAGCGCCACCCAGCCGCCGTCCCATGTCCCCCGGCCGTCCGGCCCGCGCGACGTCATGGCCCCCATCATTTTCAGCACCGGCTCCCGGGAGGCTGTTCTTCCGTTGAAGGCGATTTCGCCTGCTATTCCGCACATGGTGACTTCCTCGTTCCTTTGCGGCTGGGGTCTTTGCAACGTGGGCTGCTGCGCGTCGGGACCCGGTGGTTGCATCGGCCTCCAGGACGTGCAAGCCGGACGGAGCATGCTGGGATGCTGCCCAGCAGGCCGCGGGCCAGTCCGAGCGGCAGTGCGTCCAGCACCGGCGTTTCATTCTGGTCCATGTGCCCTCCCTGTCCCGCTCTTCAGATCGTCTGGTCGGTCGCGATCTGGCCGGTGGTCACCAGCGGCGAACCGGCGGAGTCAGCCAGCGGTGTGACCGGCAGGTTGGTCACATGCACGGCATCGGCCACCGTTTCGCCTAAGCTCCCGGTGCGGACGTAGACCTCCCGCTGCCGGGCCGCGCCGGTCCCCCTGGACAAGACCTGGAAGAGCAGGAATTCCACCGTGGCCAGCTCGCCCTGGTCTACCAGCACGGACCGGATGTGGTCCACCAGTGCTGTCACTACCTCGACGGCGGCGCGCGGAGTGCCCGTTTCCGGATCCAGCAGATCGCCTTCCAGGCCGAACCGGCTGGCCTGCCAGGAGGCAAGGCCCAGTTGCACCGCGGACAGGGGAACCGGGGGCACACCCGCGCGCCACTGGCGCGCAGCGGTTTCCACCAGGCCCCGCACCAACGCTGCGAGGAGTACCGTGTCATCGGCAAAGAGGCAGACGTCAGCGACCCGGACCTCCACAGTGGGATGGTGATGGCTGAGCCGGGAATCGAAGTACAGGTTCGCTTTGTCCAGCGGGACCCCGGAGTTGAGGATCTGCTGGATCTGGCGGTGGTAGGCCTCAGCCGAACCGTATATTCCCGCCGGCCCGGTGGTTGGCCACCGGTTCCAGGCCTGTGAGCGGTAGCTCGCGTAGGCAGAGTCCACGCCGTTCCAGTAGGGCGAGTTGGAGCTGATGGCCATCAGGACGGGCAGCCAGTTCCGGATACGGTCAAGGACGGCCACGCCCTCCTCGTCCGATTCGACCTCCACGTGCACATGGCAGCCGCAGGTCAGTTGCTCCACCGCGGTGAGGCCGAACCTTTGCATCAAGCGGTCGCAGCGTTCCCCGGGAGCCACGGTGGAATCAACAGGGAGCGGTGAGGCAGCGAGTGCCGCGGACCGTGCTCCGGCCAGCCGCGCGGCAGCATCCGCGCTCTTCCTTCCTGCGGTGATGTCCCCGGCGAGTTCCTGGAGACTGATCCTGGGATGGGTGCAGGTCTCAATCTGCTCCTGCTTCATCTCGCTGCTCAGGCAAGGGTAATCGCTGAGGCGCTCAAGCACGCCGCCCAGCGCCACGGGAAGGCCGCTGACGCTGTCCACGATCAGGAACTCTTCTTCAACACCTACCCGGCGCGTCATCGTATACCTGCAGATCGGTGCGATTTCGCGCTCGGGTCCCAGCCGCCGTCGGACGTGAAATTGCCATAGTTAAGGTAAGCCACATCGCTCCTCGGCTCGTATCCGTGAAGCGTTTGCTCAACTTCAGTTGTCAGTCACAGCATAGTAAGCATGCTTACTTCTCAACCGCAAGCGAAAATGCCAAATTGCAGCCCCGGAACATACGACTGAAGGGGCCGCTGCTGGTTGGCGGCGGGACTCAGAAGGCGCTTGGCTGGCCCGAGTTATCCGCCAGGGGCAGTGCTGCTGCAGCCAGTTCGGCAGCCGGGGTTTGGGCGGCGGGAACCGGCGCTGCAGCAGTTGCAGAAGCGGCCAACTGTGAGGCAGCGGACGACGGCGTTGCCTGCCACAGGCGGGACAGGAGCTTCGCGCGGGCTGCTTCGATGAACCCGCGGAAGAGCCCGAAGTCCTCCGGGAGCTCCTCGGGGTGCCACTGGATGCCCATCGCGAAGGTGCTGGCGGGGTGCTCGATGGCTTCCACCACCTGATCCTCGCTCCAGGCAGCGGCAATCAGGCCCTCCCCCAGCTTGTCCACGGCCTGGTGGTGGGACACAGGGACCGGGCCGGGGTTGGCGCCGATCAGCTGCTCCAGGCGGGAACCCTGCCGGATCTCCACCTGGATTTTGTTGAATTCGAAGCCGCCCAGTTGATAGTGGCCGTTGCCGACGACGTCCGGCAGGTGCTGGTGCAGGGTGCCTCCGAGGGTAACGTTCAGGAGCTGCTCGCCGCGGCAGATGCACAGGAGCGGGATGTCCTGCCGCAGGGCCTCGCGGATGAGGGCCTGCTCCCAGGCGTCGCGTTCGGGCCGCGGCGCGTCCGTCTCGGCGTGGGCTTCCTGCCCGTAGAGCGCCGGGTTGACGTCCCAGCCGCCGGGAATGACCAGCCCGTCCAGCCGGCTTACGAGGTGTTCGATGACGCCCGGGACAACAGGCTGGGGCGGAAGAAGGGTGGGTACGCCCCCTGCCGCGATGATGGGGGCAAGGTACGTCTCAGGCAGGAACGCCGCGCTTACGGTGCCACAACCATCGGTGCCCGCATTCTCCAAATAGGTTGCGAGTCCAATGATGGGCTTCACGGCGGCGTCGGTTGTTTCCAAGGGTTCCTCCAGCTGATTTCTCTGCATTCAAGGATATGAGACAGCTGGGAGTGGAATGTTTCGCGCAGATCAAAATCACGTATCTTGTTCGTCACTCCCGCCCAGACCTTGAGGGAACTTTGATCTATTACCGGCGGGTAACTTGATGCGGGCGGGGCATAGTTGCGGTAGCAGGAGATCCGTCCAACCGGAGCATCCTGGGCCGGCGGGACGGTGGGCATGACTACCTTTCCGCGGCCCGTCATCCTCCTGGCGGAGTCTTGAAGTGGGCTCCGCCAGGTACTCCTGCAGCCGACTGTCTTCCTTGCAGCCGCGACGACGGCGGGGCGGGTTGTCCCCCTGCTACAGGATGACGCGTTCCTCACACCGTCCCGGCGCCGCCTTTCCCCCCAAAGGCGGCGTCGGGACTTCCACTCCCGCCGAAGCCTGCCGCGCTAGCTGGATGCCAGAGGGCCGGAACTTACCGCTGTGCCCAGGACGTGCGCCACCGGCGGGGACAGCGGATGGACAGCAAAGTTGAAGCGCCTGCTGTTCACGGGGGCGAAGCTGGCTGCTTCAATGGCAGCCACCGTGTCCCGGTTAGGGTGGCAGCCGCCGGCGAACCGCTGCCAGGCCGGGGTCATCATGTCTTCAATAGCAGCGAAGAACGGCCTGTTCGAGCGGACGTGTTCATAAAAGGCCAAGGTTCCGCCCGGGCGCAGGACGCGCCTGACCTCGGCCAGCACGGGCACCTGCTCGCCGACGCTGCACAGGACCAGGCTGCTCACCAGGGCATCGGCGCTGGCGTCCTCCGCGGGTATGTGCTCAGCCGCCCCGGCGCGTACGGTGACCGGCACGGTCGCCGAGGCGGCTTTGGCGGTGGCGATCTTTCGCAGATAGTCATCCGGCTCGATGGCCAGCACCTTTGTCACCGTCGGCGGATAGAAGGCAAAGCTCGAGCCCTCGCCTGCGCCGATCTCGATGACGAAGCCATGGAGCTTGGCGAGCAGCTCGCGCCGGTGCTCCGCTGCGCCGCGGCGGTCGATGCCTTCAACCGCTTCCGCGAAGGCGCGGGCGAAGCGGGGATGCTGCAGTTCAGCGGGCCCCTGCCCGCCGGCGGAGTCCCCGCCCTGCCCACTGCCTGCCATGCCTGCTCCTTAGTCCGCCGGACCGACGCTCACCTATTTACCCCCGCGTGTTAACGCCGGGCCGGCCCGGCTCAAACAGATCAATGATGGGCAGGTGCCCGTCGGTGCGGATGGCGTCGCCGCCGCCGTTGCGGTGATGGTAGCCGCTGGAGTAGTTGAGGATGATGTGGACGGACTGTACTGCGCTGGCCGCCTGCAGGGTCTGGATGATGAAGTCCCGTTCCTCGTCGGTGCGGTCGGCGATCTTGTGGGTGATCTGGAATGTGAACAGGGACAGGCCCACGCTTCTGTCGTAAGTACCCGCACCCACCCAGTCCACCGAGAGCCCGCCCGGCAGCATCCACCCGTCCGGGCATTTCCAGAACCGTACGTGGTGCCGTTTGCGCGGGTTCCCGTCAATCTCGCGCTGGAACGCCAGGTCCTGCTTGTTGCCGAAGACGTAGAGCGAGCTGACCGGCGCCTGCGGGTAGCTCCTGCCCAGCACGGTAGAGGTAAGGGTCCGCCACGCGGTAGCCGGGGTGATGGGATCGGCTTCCACCCAGCCGGCGGACAGCATCGCCCGCCGCAGCTCCTCCTGCGTTCCCACCACCGCAAGGTTCACCGGATCGCCGAGCACCCCGTCCCCGGTTCGGGCCCTGCCGATGAAGTACTCCGGAATGTAGAGGCTGCTGAGGATCTTATGGATGCGCGGAAGGAGTGCGTACGCCAGGATCAGCCACACGGGCAGGAACACCCATGCCTGGTCCGGGCCGCGGGACAGCCGGGACAGCAGGAAAAACCACACTGCCCACCCCACAGCCACAGTGACCAGCATGTAGAGCAGCCGTTGCAGCACCGCGAGTACCGTGGCCCAGCGGCTCTGGCGCCGTTCCACCGCGTCTGCGGCACGCGAGTGGTCGGGCTCCTCTGGAACCGGAGCCCCGCCGTCGTACCTTGCTCCGGGATCGTAAGCAGCGCTCACGGCTTACCGGGGGTCAGCTGCTCAACAATAATCCGCGCCGTTTCCGGCTCCCCCAGGATCCGGAAATGCCCGGCCACGGGCAGCTCAATGTTCGTGGCCCCCGGCAGGACGCTGCCCTCGGGGATGTGCGGGTCGAAGGGGCCGTAGATGGAGGTGATTTTGCTGTTGATCGTCTCCTCGCGGGCCAACTGGAGTGTCAGGGCGTTCCGCGGGGAGAAGATCCGCAGGCTCGGCAGCAGCATGTACTTTGCATAGCGCGATCCGGAAAACGGCGTGCACACCGTGATCATCCTGTCGATCCGCTGTTCCGGGTCCAGGTTCAGCATGGTGTACTTCCCGATCAGCCCGCCCTTGCTGTGGGCCACGATCGCCGCACCCTGCAGGCCGGCCTCCTCCAGGTGCTGGGCCACCAGCCGGGCGGCCACGGGTACGTCCAGCTTGTTCCGCTGCAGCACCGTGACCACGTGGACGGGATGGCCGGCGTCGTGGATGGTCTGAATGAGCGGCAGCATGAACTGCCAGTTCTCATACACGCCCGGGATGATCACCACGGGGTCGCGGTGGCCCTGGTGGAAGGACCCGGGCTGCACCCGGGACAGCATGCCTTCCACCTGGCACACCGCGGCGTACACGTAGTCCTGCGCCCACCACAGAGCCTTCTGCAGCGGACTTATCCGGGTGGCCATGCCCGTTTCGCTCATCTGATGAGGATATCCCCTACCCGGTGTCAGTAGTTCCGGCGGTGCTTGACCCGCGGAATCACGACGGCGAACACGGCCGCCGCCGCGAACCCCAGTACTCCTGTGGCTGAGATCCCCGCGCCCAGGGTGGCAGCGGCCGTCACCGCCGAGAGCAGCACCGGCCCTCCCGTGGACCCGGCATCGGCCATGAAACGCCACAGCCCCAAGAACTGGCCGCGGCCGCGGTCCGGCGAGAAGTCGGCGCCCAGCGTCATCACCAGCCCGGAGCTGATCCCGTTGCCGAACCCGATCAGCAGCGCCGCCAACAGCAGCCCAACAAACGTCCCGGTCAGCGGAATCAGCAGCAGGGCCGCACCCATGAGCAGGGTGGAAGGCACCGCCACGAATTGCCGTCCCTTCCGGTCCATGAGCTTCCCCGCGGGGTAGAACACCAGCATGTCGATCGCTCCGGACAGCCCGTAGATCAGGGAAGCGGACGTGGCGTCCATGCCCAAGTGGTCCGCCCACAGCGGGATCACCACCTGCCGGGAGGACCGCAGGGCGCTGAGCAGTAATATGCCAGTGCCCAAGGATAGGAACACTCCGGAATGGGACACCGCGACGCTCCGGAGCGTGGGCTCGGGGCCCTGGTGTCCGCCGTCGGGCACCTGCCCATCGGCCAGGTCCGGGATGGTGAGGGACAGCAAAGCGGCGGCCACCATGGCCACCACGCCCACCCAGTAGGCTCCGCCGATGCCGAGGAACTGCATCACGGCCGCGCCCAGGAACGGGCCGATGAACACGCCGATCCGGTTCACCCCACCCAGCGTGGACAGCGCCCTCGCCCGGAACTGCACCGGCACAGCTTCGGTGAGGTACTTCTGCCGTGCCAGGCCAAAGACCGCCCCGGACATTCCGACGACGGCCATCGCCACGGCGAGCAGCCACAGGCCGTTGGGGACCAGGGAGGTCAGCCCGGCGGCCGCGAGCGCAAGGCCGGCGGCGACGGCGGCGCCCACTATGGACCAGCGCTCACCAAACTTGAGGGTGACCAGGGAGGCCGGCAGGTTGAAGAACCAGGATCCCAGGCCGATCAGCGTGACGATCAGCGCCGCAACGGCCACCGAGGCGCCCAGATCGCGGGCCGTCAGCGCCACCACCGGGAGGATGGCACCCGTGCCGATTCCGTACAGCAGTGTAGGGCCGAAGGCGGCCACGGCAATGCCGCGCAGGTTGAACGGCTGGGGGTCATCCGGGGAAGTCATCAGATTTATCCTAGGGCCGCCCCTGATACCCCTGTCCCCGGGCCGGCAAGGTTCACTGGCGGGCGCGCTTTACCGGAAGCTTTCCAGTGCCTCCCTGGCTTTGCCTGCTGCTGCCGCTTTGGCAAGTTCCCCTGCCACACCGTGAAGCTTTGTGTTGGTGTGCTGGCTGTGGTCGGCCAGGATCTTGAAGGCGCATTCTGCATCGACGCCGCGCAGGGCCATCACAATGCCCTTGGCCTGTTCAATGACCGCTTTGTGGGCGTAGGCACCCTCTATGGCTTCCGAGGCGGCGGCTTGGGACTCGATGCGCAGGCTCTGGGTGACGTCCACCATGAACCCGCGGATACAGTTGACGTGCCCTGATGGGTCAGCCTGGGCGTGGATCGCCGAGAAGACGCGCCGTTCCTTGCCGCGGGTGTCAATCACGCGGTGCAGCAACGCCCCATGGCCTCCGGCTTCCATCAGGTTCAGCCATGCCGCGCGCACCGGCCCGCGGTCCTGTGGATGCTTGTGTGCCATCAGCAGTTCGAACGTGGGAACCACCTCGCCCTGGCCCAACCCGTGAATAGCGAACAGGCCCCGGGACCACTGCATCTGGCCGGAGGCTACGTCCATCTCGAAAGTCCCTGATGCAGCTTCGGTGGAAAGCGACAGCGGAAACAGATAAGTATCCAGCTTTGACCACGTCACTGATTCCTCCTCGGCAAGGCAAACCCCCTGTTGTCTAACGGCCCCACTTTAACTGACTGCTGCCGGCAGCCCTTCTCATGTCCGTTCCGTGGTGCCGAAATCACGGGAAATTCGGGGGTCACAAATACCCCGCAGAGGAGTAGCGTTCGCATTATAGGGCACTGATCCGTGCCCGCTGCCAAAGGGGAGGTCAATCCATGGGTGAAGTGTGGATCCGCACGCTCGGCAACGGGCTGGTCCGGGCAGACAGAGTCACCGAAATTTCATCCACCCGCGGCTCGCTCCATGAGGACCAGGGGTACTCCGTGAAGGTCATCGTGGGCGGCAAGAGCCACGTGCTGATTGACGACGCCGGCCTGCAGGGCACACTGGCCGAGCGGCTCGAGTATGCACGGCATGTGGAGGACGCCCTCCTGCTTGCGATGGACGAGGCACGGCAAAGTGGAGTCGCCGTGGTGATTTCCTACGAGCCGGAGCGCGAGCGGTGGTCCGCTGCGCCGGTCACGGTATTAGCTGCGCCGGTCACGGTATTAACAGGAAGACTGCCTGAATCGGTCTGAAGAGCTTGGGAGCAGCTTTGCTCCAGCGTCACGCGGGCAGCATCCTAATCGATGTAATAAATACGTAACTGTTGCGTGCATCACATTCGGCCCCTACTCTGGATGAGGCTGATGCAAACGGCCACATGCAAGAAGCTGCAGCGTCGCAGCCAATGCCGGGGAAGGCTTTACTTTTGAATTCCAAACTGAATGTTGTTGTCCGTGTAGATCTCGACCACGCTCGTGCACAGGTGATTGCAAAGGGGCATATCACCGTCCACAGCGTCAATGCTCTTTATGTAGTGGTTAAGCGCGCCAATTCTTTGAAGGAAGGGCTGGACGTGGAGCTGGACGTCTCCCACGCCCATGTCGACCGGGAAGCCCTGGAGATGCTCCATACGGCCTCGGAATCCCATCACCTGCCGCAGAAGATCGATCCGCAGCAGGCACCGTGCACCATCAGCGTCCTGGCACCGCGGCGGGTCACCTCTGAGCTCCGGGCCCAGCGGCCGGCGCTGATCGCCGCATAGGCCACCCAGGCAAAGGCACGCGAAGCGCCCAATAGTCGGGCCAGAGTGTCAGCCGCAATTATTCTTTCCTGATTTTCCACTGGCTGGGAGTGCAGCTGTATCCGAAGAGACGGGTAGCTGCACTCCCGGCCGGGTGGAACCTTTTCACGAGTTCAGTTCAGAATTTGGGCCAGTAATCCGGGTTGAAGCCCGGCGCGTGCGGATAGGTTGGGGGATCCTCCCACCGGTCCCGTGATACTTCCGGCTCCTCGTCCTGCTCCGGCTCAGACTGGTCCTTCTGCCCCGGCCCTGGTTCGTCCTTTACTTCAGCCTCGGCATTGTCACCGCGGCCGGCTTTATCCTTCATCATGCTGCCCCCCTTGCGGTGCCATGATTGCCAGCGGTGCCGCTCTGGCCGGCCATCAGTGGGCACCTTCCCGCCTGCGCGCAAGTTCCGCCGTCACAAGCTTCAACAGGGAACGGGCCGGTTCAGAGAGGTGGTGCTCCCTGCCGTGATGCCCTTTCTGCAGGCCTTGGAGAAGTGCGTTCCGGATGCGTTCCAGTTCGCGGGACGGCACGTGCGGCCATCTAAGGGAAACGGAAGCCACAGCGACCTCCCGATGTGTGGTTCGAGATAGCCAAACTGCATGACTAACCTCAGAATAGGTAGCCCGATACGTCCGGAGTCAAGGGTTTGGCCTCCCCATTTGCAACCGTACGGCACCGGCGCGGGCGGCCCCCGGGATACTCCAGCACAGGCGGGGCAACCTTGAAGAACTGAAACGGCAGGGCATCGAGGCCATTGACCGACCCCGGGCATAAGATTTTTCCCATGAGGATCGCCGTAGCAGGGGGAACCGGAACTGTCGGGCGCCACGTGGTGGAGCTCGCCAAGGAGCGCGGCCATGAAGTGGTGAGCCTGAGCCGTGCCGAGGGTGTGGACCTGGTCAACGGCAGGGGCCTGGCCCAGGCCTTAGACCAGGTTAAGGCGGTCATAGACGTTTCAGGCATCCAGACCACGTCCACCAAAAAAGCCGTGGACTTTTTTACCAATGCCACGCAGAACCTGCTGGCAGCGGAAAAAGACGCCGGCGTGCAGCACCACGTAGCACTGTCCATCGTGGGCATCGACGGCGCCACGTCGGGGCTCTACGCCGGAAAGCTGGTGCAGGAAGACGAAGTACGCCACGGCGGCATCCCTTGGACCCTGCTGCGCTCCACACAGTTCCACGAGTTCGTGCCGCTGACGGTGAAGCTTGGAACCGTTGGCCCGTTGGTCGCGGTTCCCAAGATGTTTACCCAGCCCGTGGCTGCCCGGGAGGTGGCCGAGGCGTTGGTGAAGGCGGCGGAGGCAGGACCCGCTCAAAGGATGAACGACCTGGGCGGACCGCGCACTGAGAACCTCGCAGACCTCGTCCGCGCGTATCTCGCTAAGAACGGCCGGCGCAAAAAGGTAGTCGAGGCAGTGCTGCCCGGTCCCATGGGGAAAGCCATGCGCAGCGGTGCCCTGATTCCGGCGCCCGGAGCCGCCGTCGGCCGCCAGACGTTCGCTGAATGGCTGGAAGCAAGTAGTGGCCGCGACAGCAAGGAAGAGTAGTAGAGTACCCGCTACTCGTGCCCTTTCCGCCGGGCGCCCCTAAATTCGAGGAAAGCCTGCGTATTGGTGATTCGCCGGCTCGAGTTTAGGGGGAAGCGTGACACAGCATGCGGCGGTTGGCAGCAGGCGGCTGGACCGGCAGGGGCTCCTGCTGGACCTCATCACAGGCGCCGAGACGGACCTGGACTCGGCGCAGAGGCTGAGCGAAGCTGCCGCTGAGGCGATGAGTGGGTTGTCGGGTGCCAGGGTGGAGTGTGCCGTTCTGGTCATGCGCGGGGAATCAGCGCCACTCGGTGCCGGCACCGATGAGAATGCCGTAAGGCTGGCAGTTTGTGGGGGCCGGGATGGTGACGGTCCCGTGGCCCAGGCGGTGCGGGGGGCAACGGCAATAACGGTCGACGGCGGCGCTTCCGTCCAGTGGCAGGCTTACCTGCAGCGGCTGGTGGCAGCGGGCTACCAGCGTGCTTTGGCTGTTCCCTTGCGGCTGGACGGCCCGGTGTCAGGTGCCCTGCTGTTCCTGGCACGGACCGGCAAGGATCTGGGGCATGAGGTGGTGCCCGAGGCAATGTGGTTCGCCGGGGTAGCGTCGCACAGCCTGAAGCTGGCGCTTGAGGTGCACAGCGTCCGCTCCGCCGGGGACAACCTTAAGGCCGTGCTGGAAAGCCGGACCTCCATCGATGTGGCGTGCGGGGTGATCATGGCGCAGAACCGCTGCTCCTACTCTGACGCCTTCGGCAAGCTCGCGGGGATGTCCCGGCAGCGGAACCTCAAGGTCCGCAGCATGGCAGAAAACATCCTCAAAGCATTGCCCAGCCGCTCTCCGGCGCCCCGGTTCGGTTCTGCTCTGGCCTGAAACGTTGAGGGTTTGGGTTCCTCTACGCGCATCTGCCCGGCCGTTGGCGCAGTGGCGCCGGCACGCCATTCGCATGATGAGGCGTGCCGAACGACGGCTCGGGGAGCCGCCGTTCTACTGCGGAAAACCGCAGACTTTCAGCGTTCTCCTGACGTTCATGCATCGCCTCCGTATTATTCATGCATGTGGACTAAGCAGCATCAGACTTTTTGCCCCGCCTGCGGCAGGGCCACCAACCATGTCACGCACTACAAGAAGGACGACGTTGGCGCTTTGATCGCGTTCGTCCAGTGTGTCGAGTGTTCCAAATCTCCCGACGTTGCGGCCTAGGGGTCTGGTTCCGGCTGGCACGATTCCCTGCCAGCAGTACCTCCAACTGGTTATTCACTCTCCCCTGAACAGGTGCGGTAATGATCAAAGAAACGGAAGTCCAGGCCCTCGTAGGTGTGGTGGAGCGGCTGGCCCAGCGCTTCCCCAATCATGAACGCTCGATCATTGAGGACGTGGTCGCTGAGGAGCACAGCCTCCTGGACGGGGGCCGCGTCCGGGACTACATACCGATCCTGGTGGAGCGGGCAGCAAAGCTTCGCCTCACGCGCGCGTAGCCTTCACCGCGCACGAGGCCGGGCTCCAGCCTTTCGTTGGCCCAGCGGCGGAGCGGGCGCTCCACCAGGCGGAAGGACACAGCGGCCAGCAGCATGGTCAGCGCCGCAGTCAGCGGGATCAGAAGACACTGAACCAGGGCCCGGGCGTCTCCGGTTCCTTCAGCAGGAACACTGCGGCGGCCAGGACGAGCGCCGCAAGCGGGGCGCCCCAGCGCGCACTTGCCTGCAAGAGTCTGTGGAGCACCGAGCCCTGGCGGACGCAGGTGACCATCAGGGCCAGTGCGCAGCCGATCAGCAGTTCGTCGGCGCGGGTCCGTTATAGAGCCTCCCCAGCGGTGCCCCGAGTAAGACCAGCACCCACCGCTCCAGCAGGAAAGCCGCGGCCAGGCCGGCTGTAGCTTATGCGGCGGTACGGACCTTCCAGAACCTCAGCATCGCCAGGAGGAGCAGCGGCCATACCAGGTAAAACTGCTCCTCGACGGCCAGGGTCCAGGTGGGCCCCAACGTTTCGCCTGTGATGGAGTGGCCGAACACTCCGACGTGCGCGAGATTCATGACGTACGTGACCGCCGGCAGGACGAATGCCGCCTGGCCGCCCCACGCTGATGCGGGAAGAGCCAAGCCGACAATGACGATCACGCCGCACAGGGCCAGCAGTGCAGGCCACACCCTGGCCAGGCGCCTGGCGTAAAAGACGCCCAGGCACAGCCGACCTGTGGCCATGTGTTCCTTCATGATCAGCAGCGTGATCACAAACCCGCTGAGGGTGAAGAAGACATCCACCCCGATGAAGCCGCCGGGTACCAGTCCGGTCGCCGTGTGGAAGAGAAACACGCCGGCGACGTGGGCTGAGATGAACGGCTCGGCAGAACATACTTCAGCCATTACCCATGGGCGCAAATAGTAAGTAAACTGATCAAGTGGCTTTGTACTTCCGCAATGGTATTGCCTCCAAGAAGCGCGTTTTTGGGTCGGGGTGGTCAGCATGAGCAATGAGTCAGAGCGGCGCCTTGAACTTGCGGCCTTGGTGGTTGCGGGGATGGACCCCCGCGAGGCCTGGCCTGCCTACTTTGGCCAGACGAAGTTTTCCGAGTTCGAGCTTCATGCCTACCTGCACGGGGCCCTGGCATTGCCCGAATTTGAACAGGGTCATGCCGGCGGCAACGGCGGTCGATCCGCGGTCCCGCGCAGCCAACCACGCCCGCTGGCTCCCCCGAGCGCCAGGGAGGACGCGCTCGCGGGCCTGGGCGCCGCAGGCAGGTTTCTGCTTTCGCCGGGAAGGGCTGAGGAGGAGCGGTTACGGTCTCTTGGTGAAACCGACCTCCTCCATACCGGGCGCGAGGAGATTTTTGACCGGGTGGTGTCCATGGCAAAGGAGTATTTCGGGGTTGGTGCGGCCTCACTGTCACTGATCGCCGAGAATGCCCAGTTCCTCAAATCAGTGGTCGGCCCCCTGAATGTGGAGACGCCGCGGGAAATCGCACTCTGCACCCATACCGTGCGGGAGGACTCGATGCTGATCATCAACGACACCCTTACTGATGACCGGTTCGCCAATAATCCGCTCGTCGTCGGTGAGCCCTTTATCCGCTTCTACGCCGGCTATCCCCTCCACGGACCGCGCGGCTGGAACATCGGAACACTGTGCGTCATAGACCAACAACCGCGCGAGTTCAGCCCGTCGGATCAGCAGGTATTGCGCACACTCGCAACAATCGTCCAGAACAACATCGACGCCCGCACCTGACCGGACAAAGTACCCGTAAGCAGATGCCCCTCCCATGCGCCAGCAAAACCAAGAATTCCATAATGCTGTCCGCCGTGGCTGCTGCCCTTTTAGCTCTTGCAGGATGCACAGCCCCGGCCGGCCCAGCCCCGGAAGCGACAGCGACGGCCGACAGCATAATGCCCAGCTCGCACGTCCACGGAATCACCGTCAGCGGCGAAACCAGCCAGGTACTCCTGGCCACCCACGATGGCCTGTTTGACGTTACCACCGCGCCAGCCACAAAGATCGGTGAAACCCTGGACCTGATGGGTTTCACCCCCGGCCCGTCCGACGGTGTCTTCTACGCCTCCGGCCACCCCGGTCCCGGCTCGGACCTGCCCAACCCCATGGGCCTGCTCAAGTCATCGGACGGCGGCAAAACCTGGGAACAGCTCTCACGGCAGGGCGAATCGGACTTTCACGCGATGGCCACCACCAAGTCGGGAATCGTGGCATTCGACGGAACCCTGAGAACCAGCCCCGACGGCACGGCGTGGCAGACAGCCACCGCGGGCTTCGCACCGGCCGCCCTCGCCGGACACCCCGACAGCAACACGGTCCTTGCGACCACCCCAGATGGCATCCAGCGCTCCACGGATGCCGGCGCCACCTGGAAACCGCTAAGCAACGGTCCGGTGATTCAATTCGCTGCCTTCGCCCACCCGGCAGAGGCCGTGGGCGTCGAACCGGACGGCACGGTCCACTACTCCGCGGATGCTGGGGAAACGTGGACCACAAAGGGGCGCATCGACAGCGAGGTCATGGCCATCGCCTCCATCAAGGGCGAAGACGGCC
Source organism: Pseudarthrobacter sp. NamE5 (assembly GCF_005796225.1). Classification (GTDB taxonomy): domain Bacteria; phylum Actinomycetota; class Actinomycetes; order Actinomycetales; family Micrococcaceae; genus Arthrobacter. The sequence continues at coordinate 23,781 of NZ_VAHO01000006.1, read as the reverse complement.
GCCCGTGGGTGTGGGCCGCCACGGCGGACGGGGTGGTGGTTTCCACGGACGGCGGGATGACCTTCCGGCCCGCGGACGCGGCCTGACGCTTAAGTAAGGGGCGGGAGAGGCAAAGGGAAAGCCCCTCCTAGGAGGGGCTTTCAACGTAATGGTCAATTGTCATGCGGTAACGGTCAGTGGTGATGCGCTCCCCCTTTCCGGACGCCCCCCGGCGCCCATCCGGACTATGACAAGACCACACTTTAATACCCTTGCCCGGGCCAGTAAAGAGGCCAGTTTTTGGCAAGCTGTTCAGGTTCCGTTCGCTTTTGCCTGATAAGCAGAACCCGTGCCCACACCCCTTAAGTCCCGCCCGTGCTGTGAAGCCGTCCACGCCTGCACTGGGTGATCTCGGCGTTGAGGCGATAGTCCTGCCCGGCAACACGTCCACAGCAGATATCGAAGCGATGTTCAGGAATGACCGCGGTCTTCGGGCCGTCGTGGTCGAGATCAGGGGAACACTCTCCCTGTTGACCAGGGACCAGCTTGACCACCGGATGACGGGGCGGCTGGGCTACGGGCGGGCACTGAGCGCCCGTTTGACCGCGGAGGCGCTGGTGCCGGCCACCACCTTCAGGTTGCCGCCGTCGCTGGATCTCCGGGCAGCCGCCTCCGCGCTGCTGGAGCGGCCTGAGGAGAGCAGGTACCAGGATGTGCTCGTGGTACCGGAATCGGGAGCCCCCAGGGTGGTTCCGGTATCAGAGATTTTCGAGGGCCTTTCTGCTGTGTTCCGGCATGCCGCCCTCCATGACCCGTTGACGGGCCTGGCGAACAGGCTGGGGTTGGAGGAGTCGGGGTCAGCCTTACTGACCGGCAACGGGTCAACCCGGGCGGCGGCGCTCTATGTGGACCTGGATGATTTCAAGGTCATCAACAATACCTTCGGGCATAGGGCTGGAGACAGTGTGCTCACCGCTTTTGCCGCCAGGCTGCAGCGGTGTACCAGCCCGGCGGACAGGGTGGCCCGCCTGGGCGGCGACGAATTCGCAGTGCTGCTTGCCGACGTCGACGAAGCCGGGGCCCTCACCCTCGCGGACCAAATCCTCGATGCCCTGGCTGAGCCCTTCACCCATGACGGGCACGCTCTTAGGGTAACCGCCACCCTGGGCCTGGCCCTGGCAAGCGATATCGGTGTGGACGGGCAGGACCCGGGGTCGCACCTTGAAGACCTGCTCCGCCAAGCTGACGCGGCGATGCTGCAGGCCAAACACGAAGGCAAAAGGAGGCTGGGGCGGATCGATCCATCCCTGCCTGCCAGCCGTTTCGCCCGCCAGGCCCTCATCCGGCGCCGCCTGCCGCAGGCCCTCGACAATGCCGGCTTCACCCTCCACTACCAGCCGCTGATGGATATCGGCACCGGGTTGTGTCCCGCCGTCGAGGCGCTGCTGCGCTGGGAAGACCCGGAACTGGGCCGTGTTTCCCCGGACGAGTTCATCCACGTTGCCGAACACACCGGCATGATCCATGCGCTTGGCCTGTGGGTCATCAATGAGGCCTGCGCGCAGGCACGCCGCTGGGCGGACGCCGGCAGGTCCCGCGCAGTTTCCGTCAATATCTCGCCCCTGCAGCTGGCCGCCGGGAGTCTGGTCAGGGATATCCATGCCTGCCTGCAGCGGCACAACCTGCCACCAGCCTTGCTGAATATCGAGATCACCGAAAGCGCCGCCATTACCGATCCCGCGTCCGCCGCGGCGCAGCTGCGCGCGCTCATCAATGCCGGCATCGGGGTGGACCTGGACGATTATGGGACGGCCTACTCGTCCCTGTCCCTTCTGCGGGAGCTTCCCCTCACCGGGCTGAAGCTGGACAAGTCATTGGTCGACACCATTGACACCGACCCCACCTCAGCAGTTCTGCTTGCCGCCGCCTTGGCCTCTGCCAGGGCCCTGGGCCTCAAAACCACAGCAGAAGGGGTGGAACGGGAAACGCAGCTGGCAGTCCTGGAGGACCTGGGATGTGACATCGCCCAGGGCTACCTCGTCGCGCGTCCGCTGCCGCCAGCCGATCTCGATGCAGCCTGGGCAGCACGCAGCGACGGCGGGCAGGCGCCGGTCTAGCGTGTCAGTGCGAAGGCAACGACCGCCAGGACAACCACCAGGACCACACCGAGGACGGCGAGCTGCCTGCTGCCCCCTTTGGCCGGCCCTGGCCCTCTTCGGCGCCCGTGCTTCCGCTCAATCACCAGGACCTCCCGAATCCGGACCTGGGCCCGCGTGCGACGCCGATGGGCGGATACCCGGGCGGTGTCCGACTTTCGGTGCGGGGCAGGACGTGATGTGATTTTCAGGCTATGGATACTATGCACCCAGTGGAGTCCCTTCCGGGCGGGAGAAGGCGGCAAGTGCTGTCGTTCGTGCTTGCGATTGGGTTGCCTCCGGCGCTGCAGTTTGTGTTGGAGCGGCTGCCCCATGACCAGTTGTCAACGGACATGCTGGTCCATCTAACGGGCATTGTTGGGGTGTCGCTGGTTGGCGGGCTCTGGCCGGCAGTTGCCGCTGCGGTCCTGGCCGGGCTGATCGTGAACTACTTCAGTGTTCAGCCAGTGGGGTCTTTGTCGGTGATTGACCCCGAGAATCTATTGGCGCTGCTGATCTTTGTTCTGGTGGCCGTGGCCGTTTCGCTGGTTGTAGACCGGGCAGCGAGGCTGCGCCAGGAAGCGCGCATCGCCGGGGCTGAAGCTGCAATCCTCGGCGAGCTGAGCCGCAGGGCTGTCGCGGAGGGTACCAGCATTCCCGAGTTCCTGGATCAGGTGCGTGGGCACTTCGGTGCAGAGTCGGCCGGCTTGTGGGTACTGGACGAGTCCGCTCCTGGGAAAAGACCGTCGTGGCTGCTTCAGGAGCTTTCGGGTAGCCCACGGCCGGAAGATTTTTGGGAGGCTGGCATTGTCGAGCAGTTGGACGGCAAGCGGATGCTGTCGCTGAAAGGCCGGGCGTTGTCCGGCAATGAACGGCGGTTGCTTTCGGCCTTCGGCGCTCACTTGCTGGCTATGGTTCAGCGGGAGCAACTCACTGCCAGCCAGCGCGAGAACGTTCGCTTGGCGGAGGGGAACACCATGCGCACGTCCATCCTACGGGCGGTTTCGCATGATCTGCGCACTCCCCTTGCTGGGATCAAGCTCGCGTCCAGCAGCCTTCGTGACAAGACCATTAGTTTCGACCCGGAAGAACAGGAGGAGTTACTGGCCACCATTGAGTCCGGCGCGGACCGTTTAGACGGGCTGGTCAGCAATCTGCTGGATATGTCACGGATTACGGCTGATTCCGTCTCTCCCCTGACTCAGCCAGTGTATTGGTCGGATGTCATCAGCGAGGCGCTGCGGGGCATCACCTCTGAGAGGCTCCATGTGTTGCTTCCGGACAACATGCCGCCCGTTGACGCTGACCCTGGAATGCTGGAACGGGTAATCGCCAACTTGGTTGAGAACGCCCTGAAGTATGCCGCAGATTCGGATGTGGTTGTCTCCGGTGCGGTGGGCGGTACCGGCAGCGCAACCATTGGGAACGCCCCCGCCAGCGAACTCATGGTGATCGATCATGGTTCAGGGATTCCTACAGATAAAGTGTTGACAATGTTCCAGCCCTTTCAGCGGGCCAACGACACCACACCGGGAACCGGCATTGGCCTGGGCCTCGCTGTTGCCAAAGGATTCACCGAAGCGATGGGCGGGGTACTGCTTGCCGAACCCACCCCGGGCGGGGGCCTGACGATGGTGGTCAGGTTACCGCTCTCCACCGGCGTACCGCCCTACCCCGGGATGGGAGGTGGCCATGGCAGCAGTGCTGATCGTTGACGACGAAGTTCAGATCCTCCGTGCCCTGCAGATCAATCTGAACGCCAGAGGGTATAGCACCCTGGCGGCCGTTACCGGACAGGCCGCTTTGGAAGCGGCCGCACAACACCCTGTGGACGTCGTTATCCTGGATCTGGGCTTGCCGGATATAGACGGGGTGGACGTAATCCGCGGACTGCGTCGGTGGAGCGAGGTACCGGTTGTGGTCCTTTCTGCACGGCACGGTTCTGATGACAAGATTGCGGCCCTCGATGCCGGCGCGGACGACTACGTGACCAAACCGTTCGGTATGGAGGAACTCCTCGCCAGGCTGCGTGCCGCACTGCGCAGGGGAACACGGACGGACGTCCCTGTAGTGGCTACCGATGACTTCGCCATAAATCTGGCCACCAAGCAGGTCACCCGACAGGGGATGGCAGTCAGCCTCACCCCCACTGAGTGGAACATTCTTGAACTGCTTGTAAGGAACAGGGGCGCCCTGGTTACCCACAACGAGTTGCTTACCACCGTATGGGGGCCCGCCTATACCGGCGAGACCTCCTATCTGCGGGTGTATTTGGCTCAGTTGCGGCGCAAACTCGAAACCGACCCTGCCAAGCCCCGGTACCTGTTGACCGACACCGGGCTAGGCTACCGCTTCAAGGATTGACCAGCTCATAGTCGTGGGGCCAAAAGGCGAGGTTTTGATGGCGCTAAAGGGCGTTAAGAAAGCATTAAGATCCGTGGAAAAGCCAGAAGGCAGCTACCGGCCCGGTGCTACGCTCCGGGAGTTATCAGCACAAAGGCGCGCCTGAAACAGGGCCTATCTGCCCAGTTCGGGCAGTACAGGAAGACACTCCCCTTGACGGCTCCCGCTCACTATTCCCTCCCCGCAACGGTCCCCAATCCGGAGCGAAACGGCGGCCACCCTGCCAATGCTGTGGTGCGCTGGCTTTTGGAACACCGGGTGCACCAGCCCATGGGCCCGGAAACGCCAGACAAAAACGCCGCGCAGCGAAGCTGGTGGAAGGTCATGTGCCTGACCGGGGTGGACTACTTCTCCACCCTCTCCTACCTGCCAGGTATCGCTGCCCTCGCTGCCGGCGCACTGTCCCCGCTGGCCACACTGCTGATCGTCGCCCTGACGCTGCTGGGAATGCTGCCGATGTACCGGCGGGTAGCCAAGGAAAGCCCTCACGGGCAGGGCTCCGTGGCAATGCTCGAGCGGCTCCTGCCGTTCTGGCGCGGAAAAATCTTTGTCCTGGTTCTCTTGGGTTTTGTTGCCACGTCCTGGATCATCACCATCACGCTGTCTGCAGCGGACGCCACTGTGCACCTGCTGGAGAACCCTTACCTGCCGCCCGTCCTGGAAGGGCAGGCCGTGGCCATCACCGTGGTGCTGCTGCTGATTCTTGGCGGGGTGTTCCTGCTGGGCTTTTCCGAAGCAGTTGCCGTCGCCATCCCGCTCGTTGCCGTCTTCCTGGGCATGAACGCCATCATCATCGGCGCGGGCGTAGTCGAGATCCTGACCGTGCCGGGCGCCGTCGCCAGTTGGACAGACGCTCTCACCTCTGCCGGCGGAGGCTTCTCCGGCATCATGGGCCCCGCGCTGCTGGCCTTCCCACTGCTGGTCCTGGGCCTGTCCGGCTTCGAAACCGGCGTCAGTATGATGCCCTTGGTGGCCGCGACAGGTGCTACACCAAAGGAAAAATTGGCGAGCAGGGTCAGGAACACCCGAAAGCTCCTCACTGCTGCGGCGCTGATCATGAGCGTCTACCTTCTGGGCAGCAGCTTCGTCACTACCCTCCTTATCCCGGCTAAGGAATTCCAGGTTGGCGGCGAAGCCAACGGCCGGGCCCTTGCCTACCTGGCCCACGAACACCTCGGCAACGGCTTCGGCTCCGTCTACGACATCAGCAGCATCCTGATCCTCTGGTTCGCCGGCGCTTCCGCAATGGCCGGGCTGATCAACATCGTCCCCCGATACCTTCCCTCGTATGGGATGGCACCGGACTGGACCCGGGCAGTCCGCCCCGTCGTCCTCGTCTACACGGCAATCAGCATTGGCATCACCATCGGTTTCAACGCCGACGTCAACGCCCAGGCCGGCGCCTACGCCACCGGCATCCTCGCGATGATGGTTTCGGCCGCTGTGGCCGTCACCATCTCGGCCGTCCGCAAAAGGCAGCGGGCCGCATCCGTCGGATTCACGGTCTTGACGGTCGTGATGCTTTACGCCCTGGCCGCCAACGTGATCGAAAAACCGGACGGCATAACCATCTCCGCGTTCTTTATCCTCGGCATCATCGCCATCTCCCTGGTCTCCCGGATCAGCCGCACCACCGAGCTGCGCGTGGAACGAATCGAATTCGACGAGAACGCAAGGCGCTTCATCCGGGACACCCTCGAGTACGACGGCCGCATCAACCTGATCGCCAACCGTCCTCAAGCCCGCGACGCGGCCGAATACTCCGCCAAGGAAGCAACGCAGCGGCAAAACAACCCCGTTCCCGGTAGCGCTGACGTGATCTTCCTCGAAATCGACGTCACGGATCCTTCCGGATTCAGCGAGGTCCTGGAAGTCAACGGCGTGGAAGTCGACGGTCACCGGGTCCTGCGGGCCCAGAGCCCCGCAGCGCCCAACGCCATCGCCGCGATCCTGCTGACCCTGCGCGACTGCACTGGTGTCCGCCCGCACGCCTACTTCGAATGGTCTGAGGGCAACCCCCTCGCTCACCTGATGCGGTACCTGCTCCTCGGACGCGGCGACACTGCACCGGTGGTCCGGGAAATCATCCGGGAGAACGAACCGGACCCGGACCACCGCCCAGCCATTCACGTGGGATGACCAGCACCGTAAAAAAATTTTGAGGAAGTCTTGAGGTTTTCCTGTGGCGAAGGACCCCGGCTCTTGAGGTCCGGAGTCCACAGTAGTGCTTGAAAGGCCTGGCGCATGGGGGTGCGGCTGGAACTGGGCCAGCAGTAACAGGCCTTGACCCGGGAAACCGAGGGTCTCAGCGCTTGGCGGTGTCAAGAAGCCGGCACCGGCAAGCGGACCCCGCATTCCCCGCGCCGCCACCCAGCACCCCTCAGACGCCATGCTGTGCAAACAGTGGGACAAAACTGGGCAGATCCTGCCCCCAATCGTCCCTCCACGACCCCACCCACCCTCCACACTTAACACGTGGGGGTTATCAGCCGGTCTCCTCCTTTGCTGCGCTCGACTGCCGTCACCTGTTCCCAGGACACGGCACAACAAACGGAGGTCCTGTGAGACTGCTCAGATATCTGCTGTGTTCGGTCCTGCTGCTGGCGTGGGCGCTGCCCCTCACCGCGGTGCCGGCGCAGGCGGCTACCCCCGTCATCACGCTCAGTCCGGACAGCGGTCCGGCCGGAACATCAGTGAAGATCACCGGAACGGGCTTCCCGAAGAAGACCTCCGGCACCGTCACGGCAGCAACCGCAAGCGCCCCCTTCAAGACCAGCGCCTCCGGCTACTTCACCGCGGAGCTCGTGATGCCCGAGAGCACCGAAGCCACCGTCGCGATCAAGGCCACGGCAGCGGCCGCGAGCGCATCAGCACCTTTCACCGTCACCTACAGCTCCCCCTCCGCCACCGAAGAGGAACCGGCGCCCGCGCCGGCACCCTCGCCCGCACCCACCACTGAACCCGCCCCAACGGCGCCGCCCGCGGCCACTCTGCGCTTCGGCGTCGGGACCCCCGGCGGGCCGCTTGCAGCTGCGGAACTGGACGAGGTTGCGGCACTCGCAGGCGAGGCGCCGTCGATCATCCTGTCCTACAAGGACTTCAGGCAGGCTCCCCCGCTGGCCGAGCTGGACGCCGCCCGCGCCCGCGGCGCCCTCACCCTGCTGACCTGGGAACCCTGGGCCTGGGGCGGCGGTACGGACCAGCCCGCGTACGCGCTGGACCGGATCACCGCCGGGGACTTCGATCCCTACCTGCAGCAGTGGGGCCAGGCGCTGGCAGGCTGGGGCCACCCGGTGATGCTGCGGTTCGGGCACGAGATGAACGGGAACTGGTACCCATGGTCGGAGCAGGTCAACGGCAACAGCGCCGGCGACTACGTGGCGGCCTGGCGGCATGTGCACAGCGTCGTAAGTGCAGCGGGTGCCACGAACGTCAACTGGGTGTGGAACCCGAACGTCCCCTACTGGGAAAGCATCCCGTTCACCGGCCTGTATCCGGGCGCCGCCTACGTGGACACCGTTGCCCTCGACGGCTACAACTGGGGCACCTCCGCGTTTTGGAGCAGCTGGCAAACGCCGTCCCAGCTCTTCGGGGACGGCCTCTCCCAGCTCCGCGCCCTCGCCCCGGGCAAGCAGATCCTCATTGCCGAAACCTCCTCGGCCGAGCAGGGCGGCTCCAAAGCGGACTGGAACACGGCACTCATCAGTTACCTCAGCTCCCAGCCGGACATCACCGCGGTCACCTGGTTCCACTTCAACAAGGAAACAGACTGGCGGATCAACAGCAGCACGGCCTCAGCGGACGCCTTCAAACAGGCACTGGCCGCCCGCAGGTAGCCAGCACATGGCAGGGGTGGGTTAAGTCCGACGGCGGTACGCGGCCGCCGTCGTAAGTCCTGCCTTCCACAGGAAAGTACTGGGTGCGGCGCGGTAAGCAGGCGTACGCTTGGGCACATCACTGCGAGTGTGAGGCGGAAGCTGATGAGAGCGCTGATAATCGCCATTGCCGTTGTCGCCGTCGTCCTCTTTATCCTGGGCCTGGCCGTCGAAGCGCTGGGGTACTTCCTGGGAGTGGCCCCGGTGCTGCTGATCGTGGCCCTGCTCCTGCTGCTCCTGACCCGGTTCAGGGGACGCCGCATCCCCCGCTGACTTCAGGCAAAAAGGCGTCGCAGGGCTGCAAGCGCCCTACCCGTCAAAGCGCGCGCTGTTGCTGCTGTGCGGCACCACGACGTGCACTGCGTTGCGGTCGATGGTGAATTCGGCAGGCGTGGCGGTGGCGATCTCGCCGTCAAGGTTCACCGGCATGGGCGGCTCGGTGACCAGCCGGACACGCTGGCAGGTCACGTGGTACACCCCGCGGCGCTCCACAAAGCTGCCGTCCTTGAGCAGCCGGGCGATCCTCACGTGCTCCCGGAGCGGCGCCCCGGGGATGGCGTAGACATCAAGGGTGTGGTCATCGATCCCGGCAGTCGGCGAGACCGCGTTGCCGCCGCCGTAATGCCGGCCGTTGCCCACGGCCACCTGCAGCATGTCCTCGAGCTCCAGTGTCTCGTGGTCCCCGTCGGGGAACTCGAGGCGGGCCCGGAACGGCTTGTGCCGGGCATAGGCGCGCACGGCGGCGACGCCGTAGGCCAGCGGCCCGAGGTACCGCTTCAGGCGCGGGCTGAGGGTTTCGGTCACCCCGACGGACAAGCCAACGGACGCGACGTTGAGGAACGGCTGGCCGTTCGCCCGCCCCAGGTCGATGTCCACCACCTTGCCGTCCGCGAGGGCAGCGCACGCCCCGGCGAGATCGCTGGGTATTTCCAGCGTGCGGGCAAGGTCGTTGGCTGTTCCCAGCGGAAGGACGCCCAGCACGATCCTTGTCCCGGCAAGCCGCCCGGCCGCGAAGGACACGGTCCCGTCACCGCCGCCGACCACCACCAGGTCGTGCCCGTCGGCCACCACCCGGTCCAGGGTGCCGGCCAGTTCCGTGCCGGACAGCACCTGGTGCACGGAGGATACGGACAGGCCAGCCCTTTGCAGGGTGTCCACCGCAAGCGCCGGCGCCCCCGCTCCCAGGCGTGCCCCGGCGTTGATCACCACGGCGGCGGACTTCGCCTCTCGGGCAGACTTCATGGGGAACATCCTAGGCTGAGCGGGCTGGGAATTCCCTGAGTCACCAGGCGGAAGGCCCGCCCCGGGAAAGGCAAGGCGCTCGACGGCGGCGCGCGGCCGCCGTCGTACGCTTCACTGCGCTTAGTGCTCCCGGCGCGTCTCCTGCAGCCGCTTGATGAACCAGCGCGACTGTTCCGGCCCGTAGGGCAGGACGGGGATGGCCTTGGTGGCGTCGTTCGGGGTGTCCCGGATGGACTGGCGCGCCTGGCGGACAGCGGTGGTCATGGTGTGCGCCATGGTCTTGACGAACTGGTCGCTGCACGGCTTCCCGTGCCCCGGAATCAGGAACTCGTAGCGGTGCCGCAGCGCCGAGATGTGCCGGAGCGCGTCCGCCCACTCCTCCGGGTACGAGTCCTCGAAGGACGGATGGGCGCCCTGCTCCACGAGGTCGCCGACGTAAAGGGTGGTGGGGGTTCCCACCAGCAGGTCGCCGTCGGTGTGGCCGCGGCCCAGGTAGAACAGGGTGGCGGTCAGCCCGCCCAGGTCCACCAGTACCGGCTGGTCCTTCACGATGGCGTTGGGGACCACGAGCTCCACATTCTCACCCTCACCGGCGGACATCTCCGGTTCCAGCGTCCCCACGAAGCGGCGCTGGAGGTCCCCGCGTTCATCAATCTCGGTGGCGCAGTTCTGGTGCGCCCAAAACTCGCTCACGCCGGCTTCCGCGAACACCGCGTTGCCGAAGAAGTGGTCGTAATGGGCGTGGGTGTTGACGACGACGAGCGGCAGCCGGGTCTTCTCCCGCACCGCGTCCAGGATTTCGCGTCCCTGCCGCGGCCCGCAGCCCGTATCGATCACCATGGCCCGCTCGGAACCCACGATCAGTCCGGTGTTCAGCAGCGATCCTTCGGTGACCAGCACATGATTGTCCGCGCCGACTTCGAGCCATTCCGACATTGTTTCTCCGTACCTCCGGCAAAGCAGTGTTCGTTCGTCCAGGCGTCGATTCTATCCAGCAGGCCTTGGCTTGGGCCTGTGGGCACGCCCGCAGGGAGGTGCTGCGGAACTAGTTCCTTGCCCACATGGCTACCCAGTCCACGTACACATGACCCTCGGTTTCGGGCGCCGGACAGCCCGTCAGGCAGGACTCGGTCTGCAGGAGGTAGCGCATCGGCTTGTCCGGGACCATTGACGTGGCAACGCCGATGGATTTGCCGTCAAGGAAGAATTCGATGCGCCCGGGACTCCACTCTGTGGTTGCTACATGCCAGTCCGTGAACGGAACGCTGGGATCGGGACGAAAGAGGTCAAATTTGTGCCCGTCCGGACCGACGCCATGCAGGGCAGCGTAGATGACCTTGGACAGATCACCTTCCGGGTAATCGATCTCCCCGTCCTGCGGCCACTGCTTACTGACGGGCCAGAGCAGCCAGGCCACTTTGTAACCCGGCAGGGAATCGGCCTTGAAACGAACGGAGTAGCGCCCGTAGAGCTGGCTGTTGTATGGCGACTGAGTGGCTCCGTTAAGTCTTGGGGAGGGCGCCGCGCCCATGGAAACGCCGTTTTCCGAGTGCAGGTACATGTCCAGGACGCCATCGTGGACACTCAGGACCTTCGATGGATAGTACCCGGACGTCCTCTGCCCCTTTGGCTGCTTCTGGGCGGCTGTATCCGGCGTGCCGTCCTTATAGTTCGCGCTCCACCGCTGGCCGTAGATGGGGCCGGGAAATTCGCCGATGCCAACATCTCCGTCGGTGAAGTCCTCTGCAAAGACCTGCCGCCAGCCAGGCAGGTCACCCAGTGGCAACGCATGGGAGAACGAAGGACTGGTGTCCGTATTTGGCTGACCAGAACCGGCGTCCGCAATCGGTTCCGGAGAACCGCTATCCGCCGTCGGCTCCGGAGAACCGCCATCCGCCGTCGGCTCCGGGGAATTGCCACCCTCGGTCGGCTCGGGCGAACTGCTAGCTGCAGTCGGCTCAGGAGAACCGGCATCCGCAGTGGGCGATGCAGAACCGGACACCGGGGCCACCGGGTCCCGGCCTTCCGCTTCAGCAGCTTTGGACCCCGTTGAATCAGCAGCAACGCTGAGCGTGCCGGAAGTTAGAGCCAACAAGGCTATCAACACCACGAAACTCCGAATTCGCGGACGGCGCTGGATGGCCTCGAGGGGAGACACTCCATCCCCAGGGACAAGATGGCGCGCCCTCCGACGCGCGCTAATCCATGCAAGTAGGTACTTGCGGCGACTGCTTGCCAAGGTGTCCTCCCAGCCTGGTCCTGCAGGGGACTCGGGCAAGAACGGTGCACCCCGGACGCGTCCCCTTTCATTCAGTGTAGGAGCGGCACCAAAGGGGGTCACGAGTAGCGAGTACTCATCTTTCGGCTCCAACCCCTTGCCCGGGTACTTGTTTTCGGCCGCGCAAGACGGCGGCAAGAGTGTTGTGAATGCACTAGAGGTTGACCTGTTTCTCCTCGTGGGAATAGTTGCCGACAAGGCGAGCGCCCAGGTAGCGCGCCAGTTGTTCGCCTCCTTCGTCCATCACCTTCTTGTGGTTCAGGGCGAAAATGCCCCGGAGCAGCGGAGCAGTCACGTTCATCCATGGCTTAGTTGTCCGCACGTACCAGTGGAACACTGCCGACGTGACGCCATTTTCTTCCGTCAGGTCCCACCTCCCGGACCCTTCCAACTCCCCCGCGGATGTCACTTCGAGCAAGTGGGGCGGGATCCTGCGCACCGTTTCCAGCTCGAATGACAGGGAGTAGGGGAGCTTGCTGTTGACGTGCGTCCGGTACACGGAACCGACGCCCGTTTCCCTGTCCCCCTCCCTGACCAGGGAAACGGAGGAGACGAGGGAAAACCACTGCGGGTACGACGCGGAATCTCCCACTGCTTCCCATACTTTGCCTATGGGCGCTACAAACTTCCAGGTGGTGATGAACCAGTAGCTGGCCATGCTTCCTCCTCTGTTTGTGCCGCCCCTGACCGTCAGGGTCGGGAGGGTACGACGACGGCACGCGGCCGCCGCCGTACACTTCCCCTTCACGGGGGTTTCAATCCCGGCATGAAGCGAAAGGGTTTGAGTAAAACCCGCATCGTGTGAAAGAGGGTTTGAAGTAAAACCCGCATCAAGTGAGAGAGGGCTTGAATTAAACCGACGTTAAGTGAGAGAGCGTCCGGGGGTGAGTGGTGGGATGTCCAGGGTTGGGTGTGGGTGGTTGGTTATAGGTCGGCGAGGAGGGTGGTGGGGTTCTCGATGGCGTCCGCTACGAAGCGGAGGAAGCCGGCTGCCGTGCCGCCGTCGCAGACGCGGTGGTCGAAAGTGAGCGTCAGCTCGGTGACCTTCCGGACGGCCAGCTCGCCGTTCACCACCCACGGCTTGTCGATGATCCGGCCCACGCCCAGGATGGCTACCTCGGGGTAATTGATGATCGCCGCCGACCCGTCCACGCCGAACACTCCGTAGTTGTTTAGGGTGAAGGTGCCGCTGCCGAGTTCCGTCGGGGTTGCCTTGCCCTGGCGTGCGACGTCGGCAAGCCGGCGGATCTCCGCGTCCAGTTCCCGGGCACTGAGCTTTTCCGCCGACCGGACCGAGGGCACCACCAGCCCCCGGTCCGTCTGGGCGGCGATCCCGAGGTTGATCCCGTCGAAGGAGACGATCTCCTGCGAGCCGTCCTGAGCGGTTTCGATCCGGGTGTTCAGCTCCGGGTACTTCTTCAGCCCTGCCGTGACAAAGCGGGCGATGAACGCGAGCAGGCCGGGCGCCTGGGCGTCACCGCTCTTGAGTCCTTCGCGGAGCTCGAGCAGTGCAGTCGCGTCGACGTCCACCCATACCGTTGCCTCCGGAATTTCCGAGCGGCTGCGGGACATGTTGGCCGCCACTGCCTTGCGCACTCCCCGGACCGGAGTGCGGGCGGAGATGCCCAGGCCGGTGCGGCCATCCACATCCGTCGCCGGCTGGGCTCGCCGGGGTGCCGCAGGTTCCTGGACTTTTGCGGTCTCGGGTTCAGACGGTGCTGCGGGAGCAGTTGTCCGCAGGGCCGCTTCAACGTCCCGGCGCATGATCAGTCCGCTTTCGCCGGAGCCGTGCAGCTCGCCGAGATCAACACCGTGCTCGCGGGCCATCCGCCGCACCAGCGGGGAGATCACCGCGCCGAGCTTGCCGGGGACGCGGGTTCGCAGGAGCGAAAGGTCCACGTCGGCATCCGGTGCGGGACCGCCGTCGGCCGCGCCGTCCTCCAAGGGAAGGGTCTCCACAGAACCGGCCGCCGGCACTTTCCGCGCGCGGGTCCGGCGGGCAACCCCGTGACCGCCCGGCGTGCCGTACCCGATCAGCACGTTGCCGGACCCGGCCTTTTCCTCTTCGCGGTAACTCTGGGCAGCCGCCGGGGCTCCAACAGGCTCCACCTCAGGTTCGGCCGGCTCGCCCAGTTCGTTCTCGGCAGGGGTGGTTTCAGGTTCGGCAGGCTCCGGGACTTCCCCAGCCTCCGCAGGCTCAGGCACAGAAGCAGGTCCAGCCCCAACCGGCCGCACCGAAATCAGCGGCTTCCCCACGTCCAGGGTCTCCCCCGGCTGCCCATGCAGCTCCTCAACAATCCCGGCGTACGGGGACGGCACCTCCACGGCGGACTTGGCGGTCTCCACCTCGGCAATGGGCTGGTCAACGGCAATCTCGTCGCCAACAGCAACATGCCAGGACACGAGCTCGGCTTCGGTGAGCCCCTCGCCCAGGTCCGGCAACAAAAACACACGCGTTTCACTCATGGTCAGTTCTCCCACTGAAGGTCGTCGACGGCGTCGAGGATCCGGTCCACGCCGGGCAGGTAGTACTTCTCAAGCTTGGGCGCCGGATACGGGATGTCGAACCCGGTGACGCGTCGGATAGGGGCGGCCAGGTAGTGGAAGCAGCGCTCCTGCACCCGGGCCACGATTTCGGAGGACACGGACGCAAACCCGTGGGCCTCGGCGATCACCACGGCCCGGCCGGTCTTCCGCACGGACTCGCAAACGGTGGCATCGTCAAAGGGAACAAGAGTCCGCACGTCGATGACCTCCAAAGACCGTCCTTCCAGCGCCGCTGCCTCAGCGGCGGCGAGCGCGGTGGGGACGGAGGGACCGTAGGCAATAAGCGTGGCGTCCGCGCCGGGACGCGCGACGGCGGCGCGGCCCTCAGTGCTACGTCCCGCCGTCGTACCTCCCGCGCCAAGCCCTTCCTCGTGAAGGCGCCGCAGCTCCGAAAGGTCCACCAGGTCCTTTGACCAGTAGAGCTTCTTGGGCTCCATGAAGACGACGGGATCGTCCGAGTCGATGGCCTCGCGGAGCATCCGGTAGCCGTCGGCCACGGTGGCGGGGGTGTAGACCTTCAGGCCGGCGGTGTGGGCGTAGTAGGACTCGGAGGAGTCGCAGTGGTGCTCCACTCCCCCGATGCCGCCGCCGTAGGGGATCCGGATCACCATGGGCAGCTTCACGGCGCCCTTGGTGCGGTTGTGCATCTTGGCCACGTGGCTGACGATCTGCTCGAACGCCGGGTAGGCGAACGCGTCGAACTGCATCTCGATCACCGGGCGCATGCCGTTGATGGCCATGCCCACGGCCATGCCCGCGATGCCGGACTCGGCCAGCGGGGTGTCAAAGCAGCGCTGCTCGCCGAAGGTCTTGGTGAGCCCGTCGGTGATGCGGAAGACGCCGCCCAGCGTGCCCACGTCCTCGCCGAACACCAGGACGGAGGAATCGGCGTGCATGGCGTCGGCGAGCGCGGTGTTCAGCGCCTTGGCCAGGGTCACCGGCTGCGGGCCGGCGGCTTCGGCTGAGGCTGCGGCTGACGCGGCGGCCCGGGCGGTGGCGGCGGAAACGTTGCCGTTGGCCTCGGACGACGTGGTGATGGTGGGGCTCACTTGCCGGCCTCCTGTGCTGCGTTCTGGGATGCTGCGTCGCGGGCGAGTTCGTCGGCGAGCATGGCAGACTGTTCCTTCAACTGCGGCGTGGTCCGGGCGAAGACGTAACGGAAGAGTTCCTGCGGGTCCACGGGGACATCCTCGCTGAGGCCTTCACGCAGCTGCGCGGCAACCGCCTCAGCGTGGGCAGCGATCCGGGCCTCGCCCTCGTCGTCCAGCAGGCCGCGGTCCCGCAGGTAGGTGCGCATCCGGTTCACCGGGTCCTTGGCCCGCCACTCGGCAACCTCAGCGCTCTCGCGGTAGCGCGTGTCGTCGTCGGCATTGGTGTGGGCCTGCATGCGGTAGGTGTTGGCCTCCACCAGCAGGGGGCCGGAGCCTTCCCGGGCCAGTTTCACGCCGCGGTCCAGGACGGCGAGGAGCGCGACGACGTCGTTGCCGTCCACGCGTTCACCGGCCATGCCGTAGCCCACGGCCTTGTGCGCGAGCGACGGCGCCACGGACTGGTGTGCCAGCGGCACCGAGATGGCGTATTTGTTGTTCTGGACGAAGAAAATGACGGGCAGGTGGAAGACGGCGGCGAAGTTCAAGGCCTCGTGGAAGTCGCCTTCGCTGGTGGCGCCGTCGCCGCACATGGCCAGCACCACGGTGTCCTCACCGCGGAGCTTGGCGGCATGGGCAACGCCCACGGCGTGCAGCAGCTGGGTGGTCAGCGGAGTGCACTGGATCCCCACCTTGTGCTTGAGCGGATCGAACCCGCCGTGCCAGTCGCCGCGGAAGATGGTCATCACCTGCACGGGGTCCACACCGCGGGTCATCACGGCGACGGCGTCGCGGTAGGTGGGGAACATCCAGTCACCGTCGGAGAGGCACAAGGCTGCGGCCACCTGGCAGGCCTCCTGGCCGTGGCTGGACGGGTAGACGGCCATGCGGCCCTGCCGGACGAGGGCCGAGTTCTGGTCGTTGACGCGGCGGCCGACGACGAGCTGTTCGTAGGCTGCCAGCAGTTCCTCATCGCCGGGCAAAGGGTATTCGTGGCCGGGTTCGGTGCCCTGCTCACCTTCCGGGATGAGCCGGCCGTCCGGGCCCACCATCTGGATCTGGTGCCGGGCCGGGAGCATGTAGTCCTCGGCTGTGATGCCGAACTTCTTGACTGCCTCGGTGAGGGCGTCCTCGTGCGGTTGGGTGCTGCCCTGGCGCGCGCCGGCGGTGCCCGGCGCGGTGTGGTCTGCGGAGATCGTCATTGTTCCGTCCTTCTGTTGCCACTATTCCTTCCCAGTATCTGCCTATGGCCGGTTTCGTATCCAGCATCTTGGGCAATCGTGGAGAAGCTGCCCGGTTCTGCCTACACTGGGAGACGAATTGTAAATGTGAGCCAGCTTACTGACAGGGTGCGTGGACAAATTGGCAACGAGGGATCCCGGGACCGAGCCCGTACCGCTGGATGAGATCGACCAGAGGATCATTTCGGAGCTGACCAGGGACGGCAGGATGTCCGTGACCCAGGTGGCGGAGAACGTCCACATCTCCCGGGCACACGCGTACACTCGGATCGGCCGGCTCACCTCAGAGGGGGTGCTGTCCAGATTCACGGCGCTGGTGGACCCGATCAAAGCCGGGCTCCGCTCCTCCGCCTACGTGACGCTGAAGCTGAAGCAGGATGCCTGGCGGGAGCTGCGCGACCAGCTGGGCGCCATCCCGGAGGTCCACCACGTGGCCCTGGTGGGCGGGGACTTCGACGTGATCCTGCTGGTCCGCGCCGTGGACAACATCGACCTGCGCCGGGTCATCTTTGACCAGCTGCAGTCCATGCCGGGCGTGCTGGATACCCAGACGTTCCTGGTGTTCGAGGATCTGGATACGCGGTAGGTGGCTAGCGGGCTCATAACGAGCCCGCCCAGCTCAAACGGCTGCTGCCGCTAGCACGTTTTACTGGTAGCCGTCCACAATGGCCGCAGCAATTTCCTTGTAGGCACGCCGTGTTTCCGGCTTCAGCACGTCGAGCGTGACGAGGTCGCCATCGGCGACGCCGCGGTCATGCGGGACCGCGATCAGTTCTCGGCAGATGCCGGAGAGGTGCTCCTCGATGGCATCTTTGTCCACGCGGCTGGACACCTCGTCCTTGTCGGTGATGACAACGATGGCGTTCCGCGCCAGTTCCTCGTAGCCGTGACTTGCCAGCCAGTGCAGTGTACTGCGCGCACGCTTTGCACCGCTCACTGCGTAGCCGGCGGCGATGACCAGGTTGTCCGCGGACTGCAAAATCCCGCTCATGGCGTTGTGGGTGACGCCGGTGCCGCAGTCGGTCAGCGCCACAGAGTAGTAGGCACCGATCAGCTTGCGGATCCGCAGGTATTCCTCGGCCGTCAACGAGTCGGAGACCTCGGGGTCCTGCTCTCCCGCGATGAGGTGCAGCCGGCCAGCGTGATGCATGTAGCGTGCAAGGGCAGTAAGCGAGTCGATGGAGTCGATGTTTTTGAGGAGGTCCGTAATGCTGCGCGGGCTGGACTGCTGGTAGATCCCCTCGCCCAGCGCGCGCTCCACCAGGTCACCGGAATCCGGGTTGGCATCGATAGCGCACGGGGCGTCCCCACGGTACTCAGCCAGCGTCAGGCCTACCCCCACGGTGGTGGATGTCTTACCGATACCGCCCTTGAGGCTGAGGATGGCCGTGTTGTAACTCCCCTGGAGCTGCCGGGAGATGCGGCGGGCCAGCTCGTCCTCCTGGCGCTGCCTCGGTCCTGGCCCCAGATTCCAGGCTCCGGCTGTCAGCTTGTACAGTGCACCACGGAAACCACCGACGGGACGGGGCTTCTGTTCCTTCACAAACAGCCCTGGGGAGCTGATGAAATCCGGCATGGGGCTTTCTGCAATGGCGTCGGCCACGGTTGGCCTGCTCCGTCGGAAGCCGGTGGTTGCAGTGCCGGTGTTCGGCGGCAACGTTTCACCGGCATCAGCTGGCGTGGCGGCGGTTGCAGGGTCGGCTGCCTCTGCCGTTGCGGAGGCTGGCCGTCGGGTGGGAGCAGGTACATGCGTGGCAGGCTTTGCGACGTCTGCGGCCGCGGCAGCCTCGGCCCTGGAAGTCCTTCTAGTGGCCGGCTGATTGGCCTCTGCCTGGCTGGATGTTTCGGAGTGCGTTGCTGCTGGCATGGTTCCTGTCCGGACATCGGCCGTCTCGCCCTCGGCACGACGAAGGTCGCGACGTCGGCGAGGATGACTTTTATCCTCTACGTTGGCGCGTGCGTTCTGATCCGCCGGATCGGGCATGTCTGTCCCCCAGGACTTTCGGCAAAATGTTCTGCGGCACTGGTCAAACAGTAAGTCTAGGGGTTCGCGCGAAATCGCTTGCTCAGATGCCGGTAAGCGCAGCACCCACTACGGCTGCAGTAAGCGCGATGAGAACGACCAGAACGATATAGCCCTGCCACTTGGGGCGGCCTTTGTGGGGATTGATATCAACGTACGGCATGGCTAGCGGTGCTCACCTTCTGGCGCGACGGAGCACTGACCCGGACGGCCCGGCGCTTAAGCCTGAGCATCTGGTAGAGCACGAAAAAAGGAACCAGCATTGTGCCCAGTAGCGCTAAGAGCGCTTGGGCGAAGTCGGAAACAGCCACAAGAGCCTCCATCGGTCATAGTGATCCCCATCGACCATGACCTAACCACGTGACGAGTGCCATGACAAGTCATGCCCACTGCAGGAGCAACCCTGAAGTATCTATCTTCGCAACGCCACCAACGCGACAGTCACCGTCACAACGGCCAAAGTAATAAGCAAGAAATAGGCAAGTACCCTTATTTTCCGCTGTTTTAGCTCACGTCGCGAATAGCGCTCCGCGTACCAATTGCCGTTTCTCCCCATGGTGGAATGCTATGAACACGCCCTCAAGATTTGATCAAGTCACGACGTTTATTACGGACCAGCCTCCTATGCTGATGAGATCTCGGGGCCACCGGAAGGGCGGCAGTAAGTGGGCTCGGTACGCGCACACATCCGGATGCTACGTCGACCCTTTCGGTCCGTAAAAACGCCCTGAATGCGTGTCGGTGACGGTTGAAAAGTGAACCATTGTGACGGCGGCGGAGTTCAGCGGTCGTTGCAACAAATTATGGTTCGGTCGAAGGTGCGACCAGTCTAGTCAGGCGCTCCAAAGGCTATGCCACCCGTGGATTTCACGTTGTCGCTGATCGAGTTCGGCGGCGACCACAGCCAGGTGTTCCCGAGAATGGATGCCGAGATCTGTTCCTTGCGGAAAGTATTGGCGAAGCAGGCCATTGGTGTTCTCGTTCGAGCCGCGTTGCCACAGGGACTGGCGGGGTCGCAAAAGTACACAGGGATGAGTGTTTGCCGTGTGAAATCTTGGTGGCAGGCCATCTCAGTGCCCTGATCCTAGGTCAGTGATCGGCGTAGATGGGCTGGGAGCGGCATCATCGCTTCGGTCAGTCGATCGCGCAGATTCTCAGCCCCGCGGTTACCCGCCAGGTGCATCAGGATGATGAAGCGCGTGGTCCGTTCGACCAGCGTGCCGATGGCAAAGCGGCCCCCCTTGCCAATGATTAGATCCCCTTCCCAATGCCCTGGCACTAACCTGCCGATCGCTTCTGCTGGCCGATCCCGGATCATGACCATGTCCGGGAAGCGCCTGGTTCGGTGTTCCTTCCGACGACGCGGCCGGCGACCGGTCCGTCCGGTGCGCAGAGAGACTGCAAGATCGACGGCCAATTCCAGGCTTCCGCGCCCATAGAGGGCCTGATAGACAGTCTCCGGAACAACGTGCATTCCCGGTTGCCCAGTAAAAACAGCGCGCAGGCGATTGCTGATCTGACGGGGACTCCAGCGCTGTTTCAGGTGTTCGCGCACGAATTCAAGCAGCTCAGGACTGGACGCGATCTTCCCGCTCCGCTGGCGACTCCGTCGACGCTTGGCACTACGCTGAGCCGTGCGAGGACGGTAGTTACCGGAGGGCTCGTGCACGTTCCGGCGGGTTTCCCGGCTCACTGTCGATGGACTACGCCCGAGCTCTGTGGCGATAGCGCGAATGCTGCGCCCGGCATGCAATAGGTCTGCGATCGTGATCCGTTCCAACTCCGAGAGAAGCCGGGCGGGGATATCGACCGGCCTCTGATGCGAGATGGGAGCAACCTTTTTGATGTCTCCGGACTTCAGGACAACCGAGTGGCCGTGCCGCCATCGCGTCCCCGAACTACGGCTGATTCCCACAATCCGGCAGGCCTCAGAATTGCCCATATCCTGTTTCATCAGCTGATCATAGTGAGCTCGTGCACCGTTCTTTGGAGGGGCGCCCCGGGGCTTTCTTGCTCTTTTCATCTCTGCCAAGTGCAACTCCTACAAGCTCAGGTGTTGCAACGACCACTAGACGCCAAGCCCGCAAAACGGCTCACTTTTTGACCATCGCTGACAATGCGTACAAGTCGCGCTGTAACTACGTGGTCTGTAGCCAAGCCGGAAGAGGCACTGCGCCAAATGCTGGGCCAAAGCTAGAAAGAGGTCTTGGTTCTCCATCAACCCTGAAGCTGTGGGCGGGACGGCAAAATCAACCCATACCTGCTGTCCAAGCGGAGCGGGTGCTTTCTCGCCGCTCGTACTCGCATGGTTTGTTCGTGGCGGACGGGGGCAGCACTGCTGCACGGCGGATTACCACCTGTAGGCGTTCCGATGGACAGTTGGCAGGG
The DNA here is from genome assembly GCF_005796225.1 of Pseudarthrobacter sp. NamE5. Lineage (GTDB taxonomy): Bacteria > Actinomycetota > Actinomycetes > Actinomycetales > Micrococcaceae > Arthrobacter. The sequence goes on along the minus strand of NZ_VAHO01000006.1, from coordinate 2,582 downwards.
TTAGGTATGCAGGTGGAGACAGAGGCTGCAATGCAAGCTACTAAGAATTACCCACGTACGTAAGGAAGAACCATCAAGAAGCTTTGCGCCTTTGTCCATCGCAGGACCCTATGCTGCAGCGCAACAACGTACCCTTCTCCCTACAGCCGGGGATGAGCAGTGACTAACGGCTCTTCCAGGCGTGGGGTAAGAGATCGCACGTACGTTGCCGTCAAGTGGTCACTGTCTCGGTAAACGAGTACTTCGCCAATAACCGGTGCACATAAATCGGCGGGGCAGATGAAGTCGTTGAGATCAATAAATTTGACGCCTTCAAACCCAGATGCAGCAGCCACTTGGGCTAATCCCTTGTCGTCTGCAGCTTGGCTACGGGGAACGGCGCACTTCTTGAGGTCGCCGAGATTTGCTGCAACGCAGTCTGGAATATTTCTCGCCGGGGCTGGCGTGTCCCTGATAACGGCAACAGAAATGCCCGACTGGATCAGGGTCCCCCACGAAGACCTGTATGCCTCGGCCATCGCCGAGACCTCGTCGCTAGCTCCGGCAATGCCGGCACTCTTCGTATAGTTGCTGGTGATAACCATTTTGATTCTGTCATCGTTCACCAACGCGTCCAGCATCTTGGAATTCCACTCGATACATGCTGTGTAGGCAACTCCTTCGCGCACGAGTTGACCTGTAGCGAAAGGGCACGCATCGTGTATGTACGCCGTAAGGCGCCACCCCTTCGACCTAGCTATGTACTCCAGTGCGGGAATCCACTGCTTTGCATGGGAGTCTCCCACCAACGCAACGTGCGAAGTCGAATCTGCTATTCCGTATTCGCACGTGCGGACGTCGCTCTCGTCAACCTTTGCGGAGATGCAATCAGGAAAGTCATTCGCGGCTGCTACCGGGGCAGGTTGTATATTTTCAGCTGTGCTCAAGATGTCTTGTATTGCCGCACGTGGTTCGGCTGGCAAGGTCATGGCACCGAAGGCAACAGCCGGCTCCTGCACCTGCCCGTCCAGCGAGAACTTGGGTAGCGTCGCGTTATAGGCTGCAGCCGCAGCTGTGGCTTCTTGGCTTCGCGTTGATTGAACCAATGCTCCGCCTACTAAACAGGCTGCCACCATACATGCAAGACCAACTTGTAAGCCTCTCGAAGGGCTGACACTCAGGACGTACGACTTGCTGAACGGCACTTCTACAAACCTGTATGTGAGATACGCGAGAAGTAGCGATAGGCACAGGACGCCCGCCCCAACTGGCACTGTTAGTTCGCCGAACACATCACCCGCAATGACAATGAAAGGCCAATGCCATAAATAGAGCGAGTATGAGATGTCCCCGATAAATCGCATGGGAGTAGATCCGAGTATAAATTCAGGGCCTCCAAAGCGGCGCCGCACACCAGAAGCGATAACAAGAGCGGCAGCGAAGGTGGGGACCATAGCAACAATGCCTGGATATGGCACCGTCTCGTCGATCGTAATGACAGCGAAAATTATTCCAGCGGTACCCAACCAGCCCATCACGGCTGCAGGAAGGGCCGGGACCCGTTCAAGGTAGTTGATGCTGATGGCTAGGAGCGCCCCAGTCGCCAGCTGCCAGAACCTTGTTGTGGAAGCAAAATATGCTGGTCCGGCTGCCGTTTCTGTGTAGTAAACGGACCAGATCAGTGATGCCGATATGACAAGACATAGTACGAATACGAGCACGCGGAAAAGGCGTCGGGAATCGACAAGCTTGCTTTTTTTACCTCGCCGCCAAGTAAGAACCACGGCGGAAATCATAAGCAGCAAGGGCCAGACGACGTAGTACTGCTCCTCAACACCCAGGGACCAGAAATGTTGGAGCGGACTCGGGGCGGCATCGCTCCGTAGGTAGTCGACTGAATCGGCTGCGAGACGCCAGTTTTGGACATAAAGCGTAGAGGCTACGACATCCCAACCGATGGAAGCCCATCGGGTCACGGGCACGAAAGCTAGTGTTAGCCCTGCAGTAGCGAGCAAAACAACGGTAGCCGCGGGAAGGAGCCGTTTTGCCCTTCTCGAGTAGAACTCGACAAGGGAAATACTTCCCTCCGTTGTGAGTTGTCGAACCAGAATCCCAGTTATGAGGTAACCGGAGATGACAAAGAAGACATCCACGCCCACGAACCCCCCAGGCATGAACGGTAACTTCAAGTGGTAAAGGAAAACCGCAAGAATCGCGACACTCCGGAGCCCCTGTATATCCCCACGATAGGAGCGGCTTGGTTTTAGGGATACCTGGGGCCTGAGAAGCGTAGCTGTAGACAAAATTTCCCCCACTTGAAAGACGTGACCGGCCGATTCTACCTGTCCGCTTGGGTGTTACCCTGCTGTGACTACCGTTTGGAGAAGTACTAAAGTCACATCAAATAACCACCCTGTCTTCTCGAATGTGCCGCATCTGCCTTCAACGCGCACGTGACCAAGCCCCTGCATGCACGCGACGCTCTCTCGGGCAACCCTTTGGGGCAGTGCGAAGCGGGTCGTCGCGGACTGCGCACGCGTTGAGGGCGTGGCGCCGTAGACAGGCATATAAAAATAGCCCGCCTGTGCAGTAATTACTCGACG
>NZ_VAHO01000059.1 GCF_005796225.1 Pseudarthrobacter sp. NamE5 | reverse complement strand
GCCCTGGAACTTCCCGCTGGCCATGGCCACCCGCAAGATTGCCCCTGCTGTCGCTGCCGGCTGCACCATGGTCCTGAAGTCAGCCAACCTCACCCCGCTGACCTCGCAGCTCTTCGCGGCCGTGATGATGGAAGCAGGCCTGCCCGCCGGCGTCCTTAACGTCATTCCCACCTCAACGGCGGGTGCCACCACCGGCCCGCTCATTAAGGATTCCCGGCTGCGGAAGCTGTCGTTCACGGGTTCCACCGAAGTGGGCCGGCGCCTACTGGCGGACGCATCCGAAACG
>NZ_VAHO01000058.1 GCF_005796225.1 Pseudarthrobacter sp. NamE5 | reverse complement strand
TGTTTCGGATGCGTCCGCCAGCAGGCGCCGGCCCACTTCGGTGGAACCCGTGAACGACAGCTTCCGCAGCCGGGAGTCCTTAATGAGCGGGCCGGTGGTCGCACCGGCGCTGGAGGAGGGAATGACATTTAGGACACCGGCGGGCAGGCCGGCATCCTGCATGACGGCGGCGAACAGCAGTGAGGTCAGCGGTGTGAGCTTTGCCGGTTTAAGGATCATGGTGCAGCCGGCGGCCACTGCGGGGGCGATCTTGCGGGTGGCCATGGCCAGCGGGAAGTTCCACGGG
>NZ_VAHO01000057.1 GCF_005796225.1 Pseudarthrobacter sp. NamE5 | reverse complement strand
CCGGCCGATTTCCAGCGGCGCCCCGTCCCGGGGGTCGACCAGCACGCGGTGGAACGAGTCGGCCCCGTCCGCGACGAGTCTGCGCGCCATTGAGGCCGGGATGGGGCCGTGTCCATCGAGCATGGCCGGTTCCTCGGTGAGGCCGAGCAGTGCGAACACGGGCACGGTGACCAGCACCTGGGGCCGGATCGGTAAAGTTGGTCGGGCCTCCGTCCCGGCCCCGCCCCCGCCTCCGCTGCCGGTGCTGGTACTGCTGCCAAGGAGTGCTGAGGAGAAGTTGTCTGCCCGCAGCTGGGAGAGGTTGCGGTGTTCG
>NZ_VAHO01000056.1 GCF_005796225.1 Pseudarthrobacter sp. NamE5 | reverse complement strand
ACATCATCGCCGGAACCCTTGCCACCGCCGGACACCCCGCAACCGACAGCGGGGCCAGGAACGGCGCGCACAACGACGGCCCGCACAGCCATGGCGTGGACAAGAATGGCGTGGACAGCGGCGCGGGCAACGATGCAGACCAGTCCCATGATGTGATCGGGCTGGCCTTCCTTTCCACCGCCGCCAACGCCACCGGCCTTGATGAGAGCCGTGCTGGTGGCAACGGGTCCAGCGCCGACATCGACAGGCCCGGCGCTACTGTCAGCCCTGAGGCTGCCCATTACGCCAGCGCCGGCATGGCCAGCCAGAACTCCGACGCC
>NZ_VAHO01000055.1 GCF_005796225.1 Pseudarthrobacter sp. NamE5 | reverse complement strand
ACCATTAGGTCGAGGCCCCAACCAACACGGTTGGGGCCTCCCGCATTTAAAACCACCCACCACCTGCAAACCCAACACGCCCTGCCCCGAACCCTCCCACACCCAACACACCCAATCCCGGGGACCCTCTCTCACTCAACGCGCCCTTTCCCGGGACCCTCTCTCACTCAACGCGTGCTTTCCCGGGACGCTCCAACACCTTTCCCTGAACACTCCAAGGCCACGCGCCCACTGTGGCCACCCGCCGTCGAACACCCCCAACCGAGAGCCGAAGGAAAACCCGCATCAACTGGTAGAGCGTTGCAGGAAACCCCGCATCGAGTGCGAGAGCGTC
>NZ_VAHO01000054.1 GCF_005796225.1 Pseudarthrobacter sp. NamE5 | reverse complement strand
TGCGGAGAAGGGCGGGTTCAGCTGGTCATGGAGAAGGAAATCCATGACCAGCCCGACGCGGTGGCGCAGACCCTGCTGGGCCGGTCGGACATCAAGGGCAAGCTGACCCTCGATGAGCTGCGGATCGATCCGGAGCTGCTGAAGAAGGTCGACAAGATCATCGTGCTGGCCTGCGGCACGGCCGCGTATGCGGGCACGGTGGCGAAGTACGCGATTGAGAACTGGTGCCGGATCCCCACCGAGGTCGAACTCGCGCACGAGTTCCGGTACCGGGACCCGATTCTGGACGAGAACACCCTGGTGGTGTCCATCAGCCAGTCCGGCGAGACCATGGACACCCTGATGGCCGTCCGA
>NZ_VAHO01000053.1 GCF_005796225.1 Pseudarthrobacter sp. NamE5 | reverse complement strand
GGCGGAGAAGGGCGGGTTCAGCTCGTTCATGGAGAAGGAAATCCATGACCAGCCCGACGCGGTGGCGCAGACCCTGCTGGGCCGTTCGGACATCAAGGGCAAGCTGACCCTCGATGAGCTGCGGATCGATCCGGAGCTGTTGAAGAAGGTCGACAAGATCATCGTGCTGGCCTGCGGCACTGCCGCGTATGCGGGCACGGTGGCGAAGTACGCGATTGAGAACTGGTGCCGGATCCCCACCGAGGTTGAGCTCGCGCACGAGTTCCGGTACCGGGACCCGATCCTGGATGAGAACACCCTGGTGGTATCCATCAGCCAGTCCGGCGAGACCATGGATACGCTGATGGCCGTGCGC
>NZ_VAHO01000052.1 GCF_005796225.1 Pseudarthrobacter sp. NamE5 | reverse complement strand
ACGGGCAGGGTGCTGCTGGGCATTGCCGACGCCGGAGCCGAAGACGGGAAGGCCGCCCTGGATGCCGCCGTGGCTGCCCAGGAGTCCTGGGCAAAGGTGCCCCCGCGCGAACGCGGTGAGATTCTCCGTAGGGCTTTCGAACTGGTCACCGAGCGCGCGGAGGACTTCGCGCTCCTGATGACCATGGAGATGGGCAAACCGCTGGCCGAAGCCCGCGGCGAGGTCACTTACGGCGCTGAATTCCTGCGCTGGTTCTCCGAGGAAGCCGTCCGCGCCTTCGGGCGCTACTCCGTCTCCCCGGACGGCAAGTCCCGGCTGCTGGTCACCAAAAAGCCGGTGGGCCCATGCCTGCTGATCAC
>NZ_VAHO01000051.1 GCF_005796225.1 Pseudarthrobacter sp. NamE5 | reverse complement strand
CAGGCGATCTGCGATTCCAGGCCCGAGGTGTTCGCGCACAACGTCGAAACCGTGCCGCGGATCTTCAAGCGGATCCGGCCGGCGTTCCGGTACGAGCGGTCCCTGGATGTCATTACCCAGGGCAGGAACCTGGGCATGGTGACCAAGTCCAACCTGATCCTGGGCATGGGTGAAACCCGCGAAGAAATCAGCGAAGCCCTCCGGGACCTGCACGAGGCCGGGTGTGACCTGATCACCATCACCCAGTACCTGCGCCCGAGTGAGCGGCATCTGCCGGTGGACCGGTGGGTCAAGCCGCAGGAATTCGTGGACCTGCAGCACGAAGCCGAGGAGATAGGCTTCCTCGGCGTCATGTCCGGG
>NZ_VAHO01000050.1 GCF_005796225.1 Pseudarthrobacter sp. NamE5 | reverse complement strand
ACCGCGATCTGCGATTCCAGGCCCGAGGTGTTCGCGCACAACGTCGAAACTGTGCCGCGGATCTTCAAGCGGATCCGGCCGGCGTTCCGGTACGAGCGGTCCCTGGATGTCATCGCCCAGGGCAGGAACCTGGGCATGGTGACCAAGTCCAACCTGATCCTGGGCATGGGCGAAACCCGCGAAGAAATCAGCGAAGCCCTCCGCGACCTGCACGAGGCCGGGTGTGACCTGATCACCATCACCCAGTACCTGCGCCCGAGTGAGCGGCACCTGCCGGTGGACCGGTGGGTCAAGCCGCAGGAATTCGTGGACCTGCAGCACGAAGCCGAGGAGATCGGCTTCCTCGGCGTCATGTCCGGA
>NZ_VAHO01000005.1 GCF_005796225.1 Pseudarthrobacter sp. NamE5 | reverse complement strand
AGCCGGGTCTTCGACGTCGAAGGTCTTGCCGGAAGCGGCGTCCCGCCACTCACCGTTGATAAGCAGGCCAGTGGGAACAGAGGCCAGAAGGGCGCTTTCGCGTTCTGCGGAAACGGCCGGCTGTGCAGTGACAGTCACGATGACTCCCTTGTCAGTAGGGGTTATTGCAGCCCGCCGAGGACGGCCGGAAATAGCCGTCCGGGTTGCGGGCTGATTAATTGCCAGACTACTGCCGGGCGGCTGCAAGGGTCTACGCCTTTACGCACTGCGAAAGCGTCAGGGTGCTGTGCACCTGCACAGCAGAGGATGCAGCTGCTCGGCAGCCCTACCGCGCCGCCAGCACTGCCGAATAGAGTTCCCTTTTGCTGACCCGGGCATCGTCCGCCACGGCGGCCACCGCTTCCTTCAGGCGGATGCCTTGGGCCACCAGCCCATTCACGGCTGCCACATGGTCCTCGGCTGTCCCTGCAGCCTGCTCGGGCGCCCCACCAAGGACAATCGCGATCTCTCCCCTGATGTCCGTGCTCTCCGCCCACGCCAGGAGATCACCCAGTGTCCCGCGGACCACCTCTTCGTACGTCTTGGTCAACTCCCGGCACACGGCGACCGGGCGGTCCGGCCCGAACCGTTCCCGCAGGGCCCGGAGCATGGCCTCCAGCCGGTGCGGTGCCTCGAAGAACACCATGGTGCGCCGCTCCCCCGCAAGGTCCGCCAGCCGCGACGCCCGCTCGCCCGCTTTCCGGGGCAGGAACCCTTCAAAGCAGAACCGGTCCGTGGGCAGGCCGGACAGGGCAAGGGCGGTGAGCACCGCTGAGGGGCCCGGAACAGCAGTAACGGTCAAGCCCGCCGCAACCGCGCCCTCAACCAGCCGGAAACCCGGATCCGATACCGAGGGCATACCGGCATCCGTGACCATGACCAGAGTGCTCCCCGAGCGTACCTGTTCCAGCAGCTCGGACGTCTTCGCCGCCTCGTTGTGCTCGTGGTAACTGATTACCCGCCCCGCGACTGTCACACCCAGGCTTTGGACCAGCCGGTGCAGCCGCCGCGTGTCTTCCGCAGCGACAATGTCCGCTGTTCCCAGCAGTTCCACCAGGCGTGCGGAGGCGTCACCGGTGTTCCCGATCGGAGTGGCGGCAAGGACGATGCGCCCTGCGGTCGGCTGGCCGGAATCAGGAAGGGTGCTGGGGTTAGGGTCCACGCCTCCAGCCTACTGCTGCGGCGGTCTGCCTGCCGCAAACGGTAGCATGGGGCTCGTGACGCAGACCTCGACGCGGCCAGGCGGGACCGGGCAGGCCATCCCCGCGGGACCCGGCAGTGAGACCGGGGGGTCACCAGGCGTCCGGCGCGGTTCCCCGGCGCGGCCCTGGATCAGCCGCCCTGCCGAGGCCTTCACCGTGGACTCCCTGCTGGTGCGGCTCCTGGGGTCCATGCCTGCGTGGCGGGGCTACCCGCCCTCCCTGAGAATGTGGTTCCTGCTGGTTCCGGTCCTGACAGCCGTTGCCGGCGGGATCCTGAGGTTTGTCCGGCTGGAGGTTCCGCCCAAGCTGGTGTTCGACGAAACGTATTACGTTAAGGACGCATACTCTTACCTGGTCAGCGGCTACGAACGCAGCTGGCCGGACAAGGCCAATGATGCCTTCAATGCCGGAAACCCGGGAGTGCTGCTGGGCTCCCCGGAGTACGTAGTGCACCCACCCGTGGGCAAATGGATGATTGCCGCCGGGATGTGGCTTTTCGGTCCGGACAACCCGTTCGGCTGGCGCTTCGCGGCGGCCCTGACCGGCACGCTGTCCATCCTGCTGGTTTCCCTGATCGCCCTGAAGCTGTTCCGGTCGCTTCCCCTCGCGGGAGCCGCCGGCCTGCTGCTGGCGGTGGACGGCCACCACCTGGTGATGTCCCGCACCTCGCTGCTGGACATCTTCCTGATGTTCTGGATCCTCGCCGCCTTTGGCGCCCTGCTCCTCGACCGCGATGACGGCCGGCGGCGGCTCGCACTGCGGCTGGCCCGCGCTGCCGCCGCCAACGGCGGTCGTCCGGCTGCGGGCCAGTTGCTCTCCGGACCCTGGTTGGGAGTACGCTGGTGGCGCCTTGCGGCCGGAGTCTGCCTGGGCCTTGCGGCGGGGACCAAATGGTCCGGGCTGTTTTTCCTGGCCGGCTTTGGGCTCCTCACGGTCTTTTGGGACCTCAACGCCCGGCGGGTGGCCGGGATCCGTGGCTGGATCAGTGGCGGCATCATCAAGGACGGAATTCCGGCGTTCCTCAGCATGGTTCCGGTGGCGGGCCTTGTCTATGCGGCCACTTGGGCAGGATGGTTCCGGTCCGAGGACGCGTACTTCCGCCGGTGGGCCGAGAGCAACCCCTCCGATGCCTGGGGCTGGTTGCCGGACCCGGTCCGCTCCCTGGCCCACTACCACCGGGAGGCCTATACCTTCCACCAGGGGCTGGGATCGGAGCACCCGTACGAGGCAAGCGCGTGGAGCTGGCTGGTACTCGGCAGGCCGACGTCGTTCTTCTATGAATCCCCGCAACAGGGCAGCCCAGGCTGCGCGGTGGAAAAGTGCACCGCGGCCATCCTGTCCGTGGGAAATCCGCTCATTTGGTGGGGCGCCGTGATTTCCCTGGTGGTGCTCCTCTTCTGGTGGGCCGGGAGGCGTGACTGGCGGGCAGGCGCTGTACTGGCCGGAGTGGCGGCGGGATACCTGCCGTGGTTCCTGTATCCGGAACGGACCATGTTCTACTTCTACGCCGTGTCCTTCGAGCCTTTCCTGGTCCTTGCCCTGGTGTACTGCCTGGGGCTCGTCATGGGCAGGGCCGAGGATCCCCCCTGGCGCCACCGCGCCGGGCTGTACCTGGTGGTCCTGTTCCTGTCGGCGGCCGTCCTGCTGTCGGCCTTCTTTTATCCTGTCTGGTCTGCCGAAACCATTCCCTACGAGGACTGGAAAGTCCGGATGTGGATGCCGTCCTGGATCTAGGGCAGGATGGCATCAGACCCCCCAAACCAGCCGCTGCCGCCGCATGGTAGCGGAACGGAGACCTGCTGTGAGAGAAGCGAGCACCGAACTGCTGGTTGAGCTTGACGCCGCCAGCAACGTAACCGACCTGTTGCTGGAGCGGCATGCGGCGAATCCCGCCCATGCCCTGTACCGGCGGAAAGGGCCCAACGGCTGGGCGGACGTACCCGCCCACAGGTTCCTGCAGGACGTCAGTGCCCTTGCCAAGGGCCTGATCGCCGGCGGAATCGAACCAGGCGATACCGTTGCCGTCATGTCCCCCACTTCCTACGAGTGGACCCTGGTTGATTTCGCCATCTGGTTTGCCGGCGGGGTGACGGTGCCCATCTACGAGACATCCTCCGCCCAACAGGTGGAATGGATCATCCAGGACGCGGGGGTCCGCCGCGTCTTTGCCGCGGACCGCGCCACAGTGGATCTCGTCAGCGGCGTCGTGGCGAACTCCGCGCTGCTTCGGGACCGGCTGGTCAACGTCGTGCGAATGGACTACGACGGCGAAGCGCCGGACCTCGCCAGCCTCGCCGCTGCCGGGGCGGGGGTCACAGACATGGAGCTTGAACGGCACCGGAGCAGCGCGGGGCTGGACGACGTGGCCAGCCTGGTCTACACCTCAGGTATCACCGGCCGTCCCAAGGGATGCGAAATCACCCACGGCAATTTTGCCTTGGTGGCAAAGAACATCGTGGCGTTCCTGCCGGAGCTGCTGCAGCAGGAACAGGCGCGCACCCTGATGTTCCTGCCGCTGGCGCACGTCCTTGCGCGTGCCGTCCAGGTGGTTTGCCTCGCCGCCGGGGCGACCCTGGGCCACACCCCGGGGGCCGCGCAGCTGCTTGAAGACCTGGGCACCTTCCGGCCGACGTTCCTGCTGATGGTGCCGCGGATCTTCGAAAAAGTCCGGGCAACCGCCGCGCACAAGGCCGCCGCGGCAGGCAAAGCCCGGCTTTTCCGGGCAGCTTCAGCCACCGCCATTGAATACTCGCGGGAAGAAGACAAACGAAGCCGGGGTGAGGGCAGCGGCCCGGGCCTGCTGTGCCGGATCCGCCACGGCATCTTCGACCGGCTGCTGTACCCGCGCCTCCGCCACGCCTTCGGCGGCCAGGTGCGGTACACGGTGTCCGGGGCCAGCCCCCTCGGACTTGAAGACGCCCACTTTTTCCAGGGCGCCGGAATTCCCGTCCTCGAGGGATACGGCCTGACCGAAACCACCGCCCCCTGCACCGTCAACACCCCATTGCGGACCCGCGTGGGATCAGTTGGAATTCCCATTCCGGGCACCACCATCCGGGTGGCTGAAGACGGCGAGATTCTGGTCAAAGGGATCGGAGTCTTCAGGGGCTACCACGCCAACCAGGCCGCGAATGCCGAAGCATTCGTGGACGGGTTCTTCCGCACCGGCGACCTTGGCGAACTGGATGCCCGGGGTTTCCTCACCGTCACCGGCAGGAAGAAAGACCTCCTGGTCACCGCCGGCGGCAAGAATGTGGCGCCCGGTCCCCTCGAGGAGACAATCCGGGCCCACCACCTGGTGGCCAACGCTGTTGTGGTGGGCGACGGGAAGCCCTTCGTCTCCGCATTGGTCACGCTGGACCCGGAGGGGGTGGACAACTGGCGCTCGGAGCAGGGCCTGCCTGCCCTGGCGGTCAGCGAAGCAATCACCGATCCAGCAGTTGTCACCGCGGTACAGGAGGCAGTGGACCAGGCGAACCTGCTGGTGTCCAAGGCGGAGTCCATCCGCAGCTTCTCGCTCCTGGACGCCCAGTTCACCGTGGAGTCAGGACACCTGACGCCCTCCCTCAAACTGAAGCGTGCCGCCGTCGTGCGTGATTACGCCGAGGAGATCGTCAAGCTGTACGGCTGACCGCCAGGGGCTACGCCTGGTCCGCGGCTGCTTCCCGCTCCTCCTGCACCGCACCACGGGCCTCCTTGACCAGGCCCCGGCGCCGGCGCGTCGGCCAGGTGAGGATCAGCGTCACCAGCGCCGCCAGCAGCACCAGTCCTGCGATCACCATGCCGGCATCAATCCAGAACTGGCCGGGGAAAAGCCGGATCAGGGTATCCTCCAGGCTGAAGGTCCAGGACCCGTCGGCGAAAAAGATCCGGTGGAACTCGGTAAAGAACTGCTGCCAGCCAAGGACGGCCAGGGTGCCCAGTCCGAGGATGAGCACCAGGGTGATGATTGAACCGGCGAACAGGCCGCGCCGGACTCCGCCGGCGCTTCGCCTGCGCAGGTAGAGGACGGCGATGATGCTCAGCAGGACCAGAAGCACGCCGGCACCGAACGTTGACAGGATCACCAGCTTGACGTCCGCCATGTGGCTGACCTCGCCGTCCTTGAACAGCTTGTCCCCGCCGCGGTGGACCAGGTCGCCCAGGTAGCGCGGTCCGGCCCAGTTGCTGAGGTAATCCACGGCGTAGGAGCCGTAGGTCATCCGGTCCTCAGTGCTGAAGCCGTATCCGTCACCGGGGAAGCCGGGCCGGTTGTATTCCACCCACAGAAACAGTGGAGAGGCCACCGCCCGGACAGCCAGGATCACCAACACCAGGGGGAAGAATACGGCCAGCAACACCTGCATCACGCGCGGCGCGACAGGCTTGGCGTTGGCTGCACTCTCCCGCTGCGCATTCCTGCGCTCCACCTCTTCCTCAGGCGGCCGGACGTGCAGCGCCGAGGTGGGAAGAGGCTCTTTGAAGACAGCTGAACTTCCATCTCCGGACCGTTCCACAGCGGCCTCCGCAGCTTTTCGGTCCGCCCGGCTCTCCGGTTGCGCGGCATCGTCCCCGTCGTGTCCAGTGGCGTGGGCGCCGGCAGGCCTGGAGCCGGTACGCCCGGAACCGGGCGTACCGGAACCGGCAGCAGTCGCGGCCGCAGTGCCACCTGCCGTGCTGGACCCGCTTCCGCCGGGCGTAAGCCAGGAAAACGCGGGCTCGTCGGAGTCCCCGGACGTGTCCAGGAGAGGTTCCGGCTGCGGCTCGGCGCTTTTGGCGCGGGCCGGTGTTTCGTCTTTCACAGCAGCGTCACTTCCGTTGTGCTTCCACGCCGGACCGGGGCCAGCCGGCGCGCTTGATCTGTTTTCGAGCCTACCGTCAGGGCCGTCGGCTGGGCGAGGAACCACCCCGTCCGGTTTACAACGATTCAGGCAGCCATTTCCGTGTAACCGGCATCCTCCCGCCGGAGGTCACCCCGTTCACCTGAAAGGTACGCGCGCCGCCCCCACACCAACACATACGTCCAGTAGGCTGCCAGCACCATCGCCCCAATGGTGATCTTGGCCCAGACCGGCAGCGCACTGGGCGTAACGAATCCCTCCACCAGGCCGGACACGAACAGCACCAGCACCAGGCCCAGCGCCACGGTTATCAGGGATCTCCCCTCCTCCGCCACAGCCCTGCCCCTGGTCCGCGGGCCCGGGGACACCATGGCCCAGAAAATCCGCAGGCCGGCGGCGCTGGCAATGAATACGGCCGTGAGTTCCATGAGGCCGTGCGGCAGGATATAGCTGAAAAAGACGTCGGTCTTGCCGGCGGCGGCGAAGATTCCAGCTGCTACGCCCACGCCCTGTGCATTCATGAACAGGATCATCGGGACCCAAAAGCCGGTGATCCCCAGGGCTACCGCCTGGGCGCTGATCCAGGCGTTGTTGGTCCACACGGCACCAGCGAACGAGGCCGCCGGGTTTTCAGAGTAGTAGTCAATGAAGTCTTCTTCGACATATTGCCGAGCGGCCGCCTCAGAGGCCACGGCCCGCAGGGCCTCGGGAGACGTGCCGATCCAGATCGCGTACGCCGCGCCGATGAGGGTAAATGCTGTGCCGCAGGCAAGCGTCAGCCAGGTCAGACGGTAAAACGCGGCCGGCAGTGCCACGACGAAATACCGTGCCAGATCCGCCATCGGGTTGGACCGCGCACCCGTGAAGCGTGTCCTTGCCTGTGCGAGGGTGGCGGACAGCGAGGCGGAAAGTCCGCTTTCGGGGGCAACCGAGCGGATCAGTGACAGATGCGCAGACGTGGACTGGTAGAGCGCCAGCAGTTCATCAGCCTCGCGCCCGCTCAGCCTGCTCCGGGATGCGAGCTCGTGCAGGCGTGCCCACTTGTCCGCGTTGACAGCGGTGAAGGCGTCGATATCCACGGCACCAGCCTAGCGGCACGGCACTAGACTTTGAGCGACCACACCTTACGCCGGAGGACCAGGGAGCAACTGTGAGTTCAATAGTCACCGGTGAAGCAGTGCTGCTGGAGCTGCGCCCTGCATCTTTTGCCGCCCGCGCACTCGGCCTGCTGCTGGATGTTGCCTTCAATGCCATCCTGCTCGTGGTGATCCTGCTGGGCCTCACAGCTGCCGGCGAGGACCTGGACGAGGCCGCCACGCGCGCCCTGGTCCTGTCCAGTGTGGTTTTTTGCCTGGTCATCGTGCCCGTGGCAGTCGAAACGCTAAGCCGCGGCCTGTCGCTGGGAAAGCTGGCCGCCGGCCTCCGGGTAGTCCGGGAGGACGGTGGCGCCATCCGCTTTCGGCACGCCGTGATCCGGGGGCTGACCGGATTCCTGGAGATCTACCTGACGTTCGGCGGGATTGCGCTGACAGTTGCCTTGCTCAATGACAGGTCCCGCCGGCTGGGAGACCTCATGGCCGGAACCTACGCCATCCGCACCAGGGTGCCCGTTGAGGAGCCCGTTGCGGTGTTCGTGCCGCCCCGGCTGCGGGCGTGGGCCGCCAGCGCCGACATCGGCAGGATTCCCGATGCGACCGCGCGCAGGGCTTCCCAATTCATCCGGCAGGCGGGACGGATGGCTCCCCGCTCGCGCGCGGACATGTCGACCTCCATCGCTGCGGAGCTTTCCGCCCACGTGGCTCCGCCTCCGCCGCCGGGGACCACCCCGGACGACTACCTCGCCGCCGTCGTCGCTGAGCGCCGGAACCGGGAACTCAACCGGCTGTTGCAGTCACGACGGCGCAACAGTGAGGTTGGCGAGAGGCTGCACAGGCTGCCTTTCGGCAGCTGAGGGCTAGTTGTCGTATTCACTCCAGGGGATGTTCCAGTCCCCGAACCCGTCGTCGTGGGCGGCGTAGTCACCTTCCGTGTTCACGATGTTGACCACGTCCCCCGTGCCCATGTTCTCAAAAACCCAGGCAGCGCCGTCGGGGGCGAACCCAATGCAGCCGTGCGAGACGTTCGTGTTCCCGATGAATGGGTAGGCGGACTCCAGGGCCTGGTGGATATAGGCACCGCTAAGGGTGAGACGGATGGTGTACTCCACGTCCTTGTCGCCGTAGTAGGCGGGGTCATCCGGTTTCAGCCCGATGCTTGAGGCCCGGAAGTGGTCATACCGCTTCTTTTCCATCAGCACCCCGTAGCCCCGGGCCGACGGGAAGCGTTTGTCCCCCATGCTGACCGGCAGAGTCTTGACCACCTGGTCGTTGACGCTCAACGTGAACGTGTGTGCGGCGGCGTCAGCGACTGCCACCTTTTTGTCACCGATGGAGACGTTGACTTTCTTATTGAAGTTGGCGATCTGGCCATTGCCAAGGTCCACGCCGAAGAGCTTCATGTCCATGGAGACGGTGGAGTTTGCAGCCCAGAAGTTCTCTGCCCGGTACCGGACCATGGTGTCGCTGTGCCAGTGGAAGGCGCCCACCTGGCCGGCGCTGCTGGTGATGGTGATGGCCTCCTCGACGGCGTCGCGGTTAAGCACGGGCTCGCTGAAGATGATCTGCAGAGGCTGACCCACGCCGACTTTCATGCCGTCCAGCGGGTAGATGGCGGCGTCCGCCTCATGGGAGCTGGACACGGTGCTGAAGGACTGGGTGGTGCTTGTGTCCCGTCCCGCACTGTCCTTGACGACGTAGGTGTAGCGGTACTCGGTATTGAACTTCAAGGGCGCGGCTGCGGACCAGCCTGTGCCTCCGGCGTCGATGCGGCCCTCCACCGTTTCACCTGAGGTGCTCGTGAGTGTGACCCGCTCAATGGTGCCGTTGGTCACTTGCAGTGAAACCGGTGCTGCCGGGTTCACCTGCTTGGCACCGTTTGCGGGTGTGGCCTCGGACTTGACTGGGGCGATAACTGGCGAGGCTATGCCAGGGGACGTCCTGACGGCGGACCCGGCCTCGGACTCAATGGCACCCCGGGCGATGCCCGGAGCCACGGCAGCGAAAACGCCGCCGACGGCGGCCAGAACGCAGACGGCCACCACCACGAGGATTTTCTTGAGCGTCCCGGGGCGGCGGGACTGGACTTCAGGCTCCATATTTTGATCCTAGGCGCAGAAAGTAACAGCCCGGGTGCGCGCAGCACCCGGGCGCCTCACTTCTTAGTAACGGTAGTGCTCGGGCTAGTAACGGTAGTGCTCGGGCTTGTAGGGACCGGCAACGTCGATGTCCAGGTACTCGCCCTGGTCCTTGGTCAGCTCGGTCAGCTCTACGCCCAGGGCGTCGAGGTGCAGGCGGGCCACCTTTTCATCAAGGACCTTGGGCAGGACGTACACCTGGTTTTCGTATTCGCGTTCGCCTGCCGGCTGGTCTTTCTTGGTCCACAGCTCTATTTGGGCGATGGTCTGGTTGGCGAAGGAGTTGCTCATCACGAAGGACGGGTGTCCTGTGGCGTTGCCCAGGTTCAGCAGCCGGCCTTCCGAGAGGACGATGATGGAGCGTTCGGCATCATTGCCCTCATCGAAGACCCATTCGTGGACCTGCGGCTTTATTTCCACCTTCTTGATGCCGGGGACCTTGGCCAGCCCGGCCATGTCAATCTCGTTGTCGAAGTGGCCGATGTTGCCCACGATCGCTTTGTTCTTCATGCCGGCCATGTGCTCGGCCATGATGACGTCCTTGTTGCCCGTCGTGGTGATGAAGATATCGCCCTGGGTAAGGACGGATTCGAGCCTGGCCACCTGGTAGCCGTCCATGGCTGCCTGCAGCGCGCAGATGGGGTCGATTTCGGTAACGATGACACGCGAACCCTGGCCGCGAAGCGCTTCCGCGGCTCCTTTGCCAACGTCGCCGTAGCCGCAGACGACGGCGACCTTGCCGCCCATGAGCACGTCCGTGGCACGGTTGATGCCGTCCGGCAGCGAGTGCCGGATTCCGTACTTGTTGTCGAACTTGCTCTTGGTGACAGAGTCGTTGACGTTGATGGCGGGGAACAGCAGCTTGCCCTGTTCGGCAAGCTGGTAGAGACGGTGGACGCCCGTGGTTGTTTCCTCGCTGACGCCCTTGATGGTGGCTGCGGCCCTGGTCCACTTATGCGGGTCCGCCGCGATGGAACGGCGCAGCACGTCCAGGAAGATCCCGTACTCTTCGGAGTCGGTGGGGTCCGCGGACGGTACGTTGCCTGCAGCCTCGAACTCGACACCCTTGTGCACCAGCATGGTGGCGTCCCCGCCGTCGTCTAGGATCATGTTCGGTCCGAGCTCCGGGTTGGACTCAGCGCCCGGCCACGTGAGAATCTGCTCGGCAGTCCACCAGTACTCTTCGAGGGTTTCGCCCTTCCAGGCGAACACGGGCACGCCCTGCGGGTCCTCCACGGTGCCGTTGCCCACAACCACGGCCGCGGCGGCCTCGTCCTGGGTTGAAAAGATATTGCAGGAGGCCCAGCGGACGTCAGCGCCCAGGGCGGTAAGCGTTTCGATCAGTACGGCAGTCTGCACTGTCATGTGAAGGGATCCTGCGATCCGGGCGCCCTTGAGCGGCTGCGTGGGCCCGAATTCCTCCCGAAGCGCCATCAGGCCGGGCATTTCATGTTCGGCAAGGCGGATCTGGTGGCGGCCGGCTTCAGCCAGCGTGATATCGGCAACCTTGTAGTCAAAAGTCATGAATGGTCCTTAGTCCCGTCCGGGATGCTTGTCCCGGTATTTCTGTATCGATGCGGAGCGGCAGCGCCGTGCTTGTGCTCCTGCGTTGGCTGGCCCGGCGGCTCCGCTAGGGGGCCTCGGATGTTCCGGAGGCGGAATCGTGCTGGTCCGTCCCCGTGGCGGTGGCTGCCTGCAACAGCTCTGGTGGCAGGAGCAGCGGAATCCCGTCCTCGATGGCATACCGCGGTGCGGCCCCGGATTCGCCGGCAAGGGCGGCAACCAGTTCTTCGCCCTCCTGCACCAGGGGTGCGCCGGTCACGGGGCACCGCAGGACGGACAAAAGCTCAGGACTGATTTTTGGCATGTAGTG
This sequence comes from Pseudarthrobacter sp. NamE5, assembly GCF_005796225.1. Classification (GTDB taxonomy): domain Bacteria; phylum Actinomycetota; class Actinomycetes; order Actinomycetales; family Micrococcaceae; genus Arthrobacter. Next base: position 247,800 of record NZ_VAHO01000005.1, on the reverse strand, counting down.
ATGCTCCCTGGCGGGCGCGCTCGCGCCGGTAGCGGACTGGTGTTCAGCTACCAGCCTACCGCCAGACGGTGCTTACGAGGGTTCACGCAGCACACGGAGGTGTCCCCTGCGGGCGCCTTCTGCCGCCGCCGGCGCTTCGAGGGCTGTATGGTGGCCCCGCTGGGCAGGAGGCTGCTGTGCCTGGGTGGGCAGCGCCGCTGCGTCCCGGACAGCGTTGGCCAGGGCCAGAAGGTCGTCAGGGCCGGGTTGCTGGGGCGTTGAGGGCATGGCCAGCCGCAGGACTTCCCAGCCGCGGGGAACGGTGAGGGAGTCCGCGTGTTGTTCGCAGAGATCGTAACAGTGGGGCTCGGCGTAGGTCGCGAGCGGACCCAGGACCGCAGTGGAGTCTGCGTACACGTATGTCAGGGTTGCCACCGCTGACTGGCGGCAGGCCGATCTTGAACACTGACGGATAGCTCCCACGACATCACAGACTACTCCGTGTCACCACGAAAACGGCGTATTGGCGCCGCGGGCAGGACGCGCCTTCGCTGCAGGGGGAATCTATCGCGTAAATCAAGCAGCGGGTTTACAGTCGAAGTATGCAGTCATCGAACCAGAAATCAGCTTTCACGGTCCGGTTGGCTGATCCGGATGCCCCGGAGCTTCCGGGCACCGGCTCTCCGGGCAAGAGCTTCGTCATGCGCCGCCGGAACCGCCACGGACGGGGACTCCGCGGGGAGGTCATGCTCCCAACACATCCCGGTTACCGCACGCGCTCGGACCGCTTTGATGACATGGTGCTCGATTCGGCACAACGCCTCCACGACATCTGGGGAAAGACCCTGGACGGCGTCCGGTTCGGCGTTGATGAGATTCCGCCCGATCTGGAACAGTTGGCGGCCAACTCCGCTGCAGCCCCCATGGGCTCCTACACTCCGGCCACGGACGGCGAAGGACCGATGATCACGGTATACCGCCGCGTGGTTGAACAGGCCTGCCCCGGCCCCGAAGAGCTCCAGGACCTGGTTCATGACGTCGTGGTGGAGCACACCGCTGAGATGCTGGGAGTTGCTCCGGAGACACTGGACCCGGTCTACCGGCGCCGGTACTGACGCCGGGGACTGAGCCGCTGGGGCGTCCCTCAGTAGCTAAGGGTCACCGGCACTGTTTCCTGGCCTGCGGCTTCCGGCAGGAACGCCAGGGTGGATACGTCGTTCCTGCCCTCCTGCTGCACCAGCAAAGCCCCGTAGGCCGCCCCGCCTGAAGCGGACACCACATAGCCCACCACGCCGGCATCCTCCACCTTGTCAGGAACGGCGATGGAGGACGTGGTGCCACCGGCGATATCGGCAGTGGACGCCGCGCGGACCTTGCCGTCTGATGTAATCGCCGAGTAGGTGATGGTGGCCCTGTCATCCAGCGCGCCGAAGACCAGGCTGCGGACCCCGCCCTGGGGCACCGGAACAACGTGCTGGCTCCCGAGCCGAACTCCGGACGCTGCCCACGCCACGTCTGAGGCCTGGCCTTCCTGGAGCCCGCGTGCCACCCGCGCCGCGGCCACAAAAGAAACATCTGACGATGCGGCCACCGTATATTGCCCGGCGGGGACACCCGCGAGGGAAACCTCGGTGACAGCCCCTGACTTGGCGGTGACGACACCGCCGGATGGGAGTGCCTTCTCGCCGTCACGGCCGTAAAGCTTGACTTCCACCACTGCATCCGACGGGCCGGGCACTGTGAGCTGCAGGGCTGGTGCGGCGTCCCTGTACCCTGGCTTGCCGGTCAGCTGGGCCAGTGCGGCGGGGTCCTGGATGTCCACGCCCGCCATCACCTGCCGCGCTGCAGGTGCCGTGCCGGGGGTGATGAAGTCCACTCCTCCCGGCGTAAGGCCGCGCAGGACGCTTTGCTGGATCACTGCCGCGACAGGACCGCCCGCACTGCGGACATGGACGCTGAGCTGCTCCTCTCCTGCCGCCAGGCCCGCGAGGACTATGGAGCGCGTAGTTCCCGGCGCTACCAGCAGGCCGCGGCTGCCTGGTGCCTGGATCTGTCCCCCGCCGCCGAAAAGCTCAAGGCTCACCGTGGCCGGTGTGCTGGAGGCATTTGTCAGGATCAGCACGGATGTCCGCCCCACCGTGGTGCTTGCGCCCGCGAGCCACTGGTCGTTGGAGGGCTGCTGGCAGTTGGACGTCGCAGTGCCCTGGAGGTCACCGTCGGTAGCGGTGAATTTCATCGCCCCGGCTGATGAAGCCTGTTGGTTCGCCAACGCATCGGCACTGAGTACCGTCACCTGATCCACAGGCCGGGACGCGAGCACGCCCGCAAGAGGTTCCTGGGCCGGGCCGGCGGGAGGTGACTGGCCGGGTTCTTTCGTGATTTCGACGGCGGCAGTCCCGTCCAGCTGGGACAGCCGGCTCGCAGGCAGTACCCCTGCCGCACCCAGCACCGCACCGGTCACGGCGCTGGCCGCAGTTGCAGAAACGGGACTGAATTGCGGATCGGTTCCCGCTTCTGTGCCCTCGAGCAGCCGGGCAGGGCCAGGACAAACGCCCACGCTTGTTCCGGCCGGGACGGCTGCTGCCGCGGCGGGCAGAGGCCGGCTCGACCCGGGAACCGGCAGGAGCGATCCGCCGGCAACTACCGCTCCGGCGCCGGCCAGGATGAGTGCCGCCGACGCGGCCCCGATCAATGCCGCCCTGTTTCCTTTACCGGCAGGCCGCTGGCCGGTGGCTGAAGAGCCGCCGCCTGCGGGCTTCCGAACTGATAACTCCGGGCGTGCAGTGATGGCAAGGCCACCCTCGTGGCGGGCGTCCGGCGGCCCGCCGGGGACTTTGTGCTCATGCATTTTGGTGTTCCTTACGCAGGGAGCCTTCGTCCCGGGACAGGCCTGTCCTGGGCCGTGGGGCCGGCATCGGGATGGCGAGCAGGACCGTCAGCCCAATCACTGTGGCCTGGGCAATGGCCGTCCACGGCGCCCACGGGTTCTCGTAGCGGACTGTCAGTTGGCCTCCGGCTGTTGGAAGGGTGAAGGCCTGGGACCAACCGGAGGTGGTCGATGTCAGCCTGCGGCCGTCAAGCCACGCGCTCCAACCGGAATCGGCGCGTTCAGCGAGCACCAGCAGGCGCCCTTCCGGGCCGGCCGGCACGGGGGCGTCCACGTCGTTATTGGCGGAGGGCACCAGCGCGATGGCAGCGCCGCTCCCATCCACGATCCTTACCCGGTGTGCAACATCAGCGGCCTCCAGCGCCGGCTGGTTCAACGGGGTAATCCGCCAAAGCCAGCCCACATCGGTCTGGCCGACCGCCACGAGCCCTGGTACCGCGTCCATTCTGCTTGCCGTCAGCTGGGCCGCGGTATCTGTTGAGCGCAGGACGAGGAATCCGACGCCCAGCTGCTCCAAGTCGTTGCGCGGGTCCACCCCCTGGCCCGCAACGAGGGTGGCCACCACACGCCGGACTGTGGCCGAGACGTCGTCGTCCTCGCGGACGGTTTCGCTTCCGGGACTGCCGATGATGTTCCGTGCGGAGGCAATGGTGGACAGGTTGTCGAGGGTGGTGCCGGAGCCCCGCACCACGGATGCGTCAAAAGTTCCGTCGTCACGCGTGCTGATGAGCAAGGTCCGGGTCTGCTCCGGTCCGGTTCCCCGGTCGATCGCAGTGGCGGGAAGCGTTCTGGGATTAACGGCTTCCACGAGCCGCCCAGCACCGAGCGGGGCGGCTTGGCGGTCTTCCGCGGAGCCGGTTTCGGCGCCGGCAGATGGGGAACCGGTCGCGGCGGCGGACGCAGCGGTGGCAGGGCGGAGCAGGTTTTGGGCTGACCAGGCAGCCATGCCGGCCAAGGGGCCGGCAAGCAGGATCACCATGCCGAGGGCAACGGCTGTGCGAAAAGTTGCCTTGTGCCTGGCTGTGGTGCCGGCCGCCGCACTGTCCGCCATCGCCAGGAGTCTTTCTCCTCCCAGGATGCCTGCTGCCAGGAGGGTGAAAGCGGCGGCTGAGACAGCCGGACCCGTGAAGGGAGTCACCAGGACGTCCGCGTTCATCGCAGTGGCCACGTGGCTGGCCAACCAGCCACCGGCGAGGGCGATGCTTCCAGCCACCCAGAAAGACCCGGCCAGGCTGGCACGGTTCCCGGGTATCAAAAGCCCGGCAAGTGCCAGTGCCAGCACCGGCGCGGCCACGAGGAGCGCCAGCAGCAGCGCCCAGGGCACTGTGCCGCCGGCGAAGAGTGGAAGGCCTTGCAGCCCTCCCTGCGGGTCAAACCGCAGGGGCTGGCCCAGGAATTGCTGCCACACCGGAGCGGCGTCGAAAGCCAGGGGCAGGCCAGGATCGGCCAACAACGCCCGCGGCCGGTCAAGCACGGAAAGTCCGAAGGGAATGAACAGGGCGGCGGTGGGCAGCAGTGCCCACCAGACTGTGCGGCCGCGACGGCCCAGCAGGAGGCCGCAGAGCACGATGACCACGGCGGACGGGGCCAGGAGGGAAGGAGCAGAGGCAATAACAACAGCCAGTACAAGACCGGCTGCAGCCGCTGCCGTCCAGGACGGCGTGCCGTTGATGCCGGGCCTCGCAGGTGGCTTTTCACCGGGGCGGCGTTCAGAAGGGGCCGGCGACCTGAAGCGGCCGTGCCCTGTAGCTGATCCAGTCGCCCTCAGCAGTGCGAGGACCAGCAGGGGGAGCATGATGTGGGCAATCAGCGCGCCGGCCCTGCCCTGGTTCAGTGCTACCTGGAGCGCAGGGGCCGCGGCCCAGAGGATTGCCGCCGCAAGCCGGAGCCGGCGCCGGACCGTCAGCCCTCCGGCGGCGAACCATGCAGTGAGAGCGGACACCGGCGCAGCAAGCAGCAGCAGCCAGACCACAGCCGGATTGGCGTCGCCTCCTCCCAGGACGCCCAGGATCCAGAGGACGTAGTCGAAGGGATCCCCCCTGCCGGGCAGCCCTGCCCCCAGCGTAATCCACCAGCTCGAGGCGTGGTGCCAGATGTCACCCAGGCTGGCGGAGACTGGAATAAGGGCGCCACCGGCAACGGCGTCAGCACGGAAAAGACCCGCCAGGGCCAGGAGTGACGCAACAGACGCAAGGATGACGGCAGCGAGTGCACCGTTGCCCACCCAGCCCCGCTTAGTGGTAGCCAGCGCTGCAAAGTCGTCGGAGGCGTCACCCGACGGCTGGTGGGCCAGCGGATCCTGCTCAAGATCGTCCGCGGGGGACGGATCCGATCCAAGGGCTTCCATCAGGGACCGCCGGTGGCTCCAGACTTCGCGCCTGGGCGTTTGCAGCTTACGGATGACTGAGCGACGGATCCGGCGGGTCTGCCGTGCGCTCCGGCGGGCCCTCGCGACGGCCCGCGGCCGGCTCAGGGCAGCGCAGGTGGCAAACAGCTGCGACACGCCGTGCCCCGGGTCCTTGACCAGAATGCTCAGCACGAGTTTGAACAGGCTGCCCAGGAGCGCCCCTGCCCAATGAACCGGAACCATCCACAATGGGGCATGCTTCAGGCGCAGGTGGACCTGGGCTTTCCGGGCTGCTGCCGCGTTGCCTAGGGCATGGGGCCGGTGCGCTACGTGGAACATCCTGGCTGCCGGTACAACAACCACCCGGTGCCCGGCCAGCCGGTTGCGCCAGCAGAAGTCGACGTCGTCGCCGCTGCCCGGCAGGGCAGGATCGAAGCCACCCAAGTGCTCCCAAACATCACGGCGCACCAGCATGCCGGCGGAACTCACCGCAAAGGTGTCGCTGCGGCCGTCGTATTGCCCCTGGTCGAGCTCGTCGGCGTCGATCAGGGTCAACCGCTCTGCCCAACGGCTCGTGGACAGTCCGACGTCTATCAGATTCCGCCCCGCATGCCAGTCCAACTGCTTGCAGCCGGCAACGGTAACGGAAGGGGCACGTTCAACGGCGCTGAGCAACTCGGCCAGGGCATTCGGTTCAGGGGCCGCGTCGTCGTGGATCAGCCAGATCCACTCGGAACTGCCGCCGGAAGCGTCTCCGCTCCATGGTGCGAGCTCGGCCAGCCCGGCGGAAACAGCGGCTCCCATGCCGCCTTTACCGCGCTGCTGGCTCACCACGTTGGCTTCACCCAGGGCCCGTTGAAGCAGTTCCTTGGAATCGTCGCGGGAGCCGGTGTCGACGCCGATGGTGTAGTCCACGGGCCGGGTCTGATCCGCCAGGGCCGCGAGGGTTCGGGGAAGATAGTCGCTGCCGTTATGGGCTACCACAACGGCAGTGACATGGACATCTCGGTGAATTAGACTGCCCGCTTCCTCAGCCGCCGGCGCTCGCGCTCGGAAAGGCCTCCCCAGATCCCGAACCGTTCGTCATTGGCCAGCGCATATTCCAGGCACTGGGAGCGAACGTTGCAGGCTCCGCACACCTTCTTCGCATCCCGCGTCGACCCGCCCTTCTCCGGGAAGAAGGCCTCCGGGTCGGTCTGGGCGCACAGGGCGTCCGTTTGCCAGCCTAGCTCGCCTTCGTCGTCGAAATCCTGCTGGCGGGGCAGTCCAATCCATACCGGCTGGCTTGCGCCGGCGGCTGCCAGTTCCATGGGCGGGTCGAGTTCATCCTCGGGGTCCGCACCGCCGTCCAGCAGGGCTTCATGGGCGGCGAGGAAGGCAGTTGCCTGGTCCTCAAGGAGGCCCGTGGCGTCCCTGTTGTACCGCTCCACTGCATCAGGATCGGCCGGGTCCACGAACCAATCGCTGGGCACCCCCCGGGCCCGGTACTTCGCCGTCGCCTGACCAGCCACGACGGCATCTTCCTGGATACGCTCTGCTTGCCCCACGGCGACCCTCCTGATGTTGCAGCCCCTGCCCGATAGGTGGCACTCGGTGATGTGCCGGCATTTACGCAGTTGCTTTTAGATATCTAATTACACGTGTGTAACTAGGGCGAGTCAAGCGGCTGCCGGATAATAATCACTCCGGTTGAGGAAGTTGGCGCACGCCACGCCCGGGAATTTTTCAGACTCGGGCGCCTGGGAGGGGTGCGCCGTCAGGAGACGTCTCCGAACGGCGCAAAATCGCCGTCAAATGCTGGAAAATACCTGCCATCGGAAAAAATAGCAAGCACACTGAGGATTTCGTGTGAGATATCTCACATCAGGCTCGCCTGGCTGTGCAGCCCGGCCTGGCATCGGGGGTACGGGCAGTGACCATCTTCTCCGCCGGTGGCAGGATGTAGCCATGGAAACCCCCGCAGCTGGTCTCATGGCAGCCCTTCGTTCCGGCAATTCCACCGCCCCGCGGCTTACCTGGTACGGCCCGGACGCCGAGCGGGTGGAGTTGTCCGGCCGGGTGCTGGACAACTGGGTGGCCAAGACGAGCAACCTGCTCCAGGACGAACTGGACGCCGTACCAGGCATGCGGCTACGGCTTGACCTTCCGGCGCACTGGAAAGCCATGGTGTGGGCGCTGGCCGCCTGGCAGCTCGGGCTGGAGGCCGTGCTGGACGGGGAGGCAGCGGATTTCCTGGTCACCGCCGAGCCCGCATCCGCAACGGGAAAATACGACGCCGTGGTTGCCGTTGCGCTTCCGGCGCTGGCCATGCGCTGGCCCGGTGAGCTGGCCTCCGGATACCTTGACTATGCGGCCGAGGTCCGCTCCCACGGGGACGTTTTCATGCCGCACGCGGTTCCCGATCCTTCAGCCTGCGCCATCGTGGGCAGCGACGGGCGCCGGCACCTTCACCGGGACCTGCTGGAGGGTTTCGCTGTTCCCCATGAAGTAGGCGTCCGCCTGCACATACCGGCCGGCGATGGACTGGAGGCGGCGCTGTCCAATGCCCTTGGCGCCTGGCGGCGTGACGGCTCTGTGGTGCTCACGCACCAGGACGTGGAACTGACGGACAAGCTTCTGGCGGCGGAGCGGGTACACGGCAGCTAGGAAAGCGGAAGCTTCCGTCGGGCCGGTCGTACCAGGCGGGTTCAGCTACTGCTTGGGTTCAGGGGAAGGCTCGCGCTCCACAGACCGCTCTACGGCAACCTCGTGTTCCTTGTGGTGGTGGAGCTCGATGAGCTCGTGGTCATGGGAAAACTCTGGTTCCTGGTCCAGTTCCTGGTTGAACACCAGGAAGCGGTAGGCGAAGAACCGGACCACCGTAGCCACCAGGATGCCCAACACCCCGGCAGAGAACAGCAGGTTCTTGTCCGTAACGCCCAGCCCGTACTTGGCAAGGGCCGTAAAGCCCGTGGAGATGCCGATGCCAATTCCGTTGATAAGGACAAACATCAGGAATTCGCGGAGTATGTTGGCCTGCCGCCGGTGCCTGAAGGTCCACAACCGGTTGGCGATCCACGAGAAAACAGTGGCGACTGAGGCGCCGACAAACCGCGCTTTGGCCTCGCTGTCCGTCATGGGGCCATGCATCAGGTAGTAGGTCAGGCCGTTGTCAATGACGAACGCCACGCCGCCTACTGCTCCGAACTTGGCCACCTCGCGCCAAAAAAGCGAGGCGAGGCCCCGAATACGGTCTGCAAGTGCGGTGATCATGGCCCTCCATGGCTTTGTGAACTGTGGGCCATCGGGCCAGAGGCCTATTTTAGCCCCTAAACCTGTGCCACAGCCTCCCCAACCTGTGCCCGCGGAGCGGCCGGCCGCCGAAACACTCCACGGCTGCCGGCACTTAAACGCGGGATACGGGCGGTCTTCGGTAGGCTGGCTACTGTGACTTTTCCAGTGATAGGTGTGGTTGGCGGCGGCCAGCTAGCCCGAATGATGGCCCCGGCCGCAACTGCTCTCGGCTTTGAACTCCGCGTCCTTGCCGAAGGCGACGACGTCTCCGCTGTATCAGCAGTGTCCTCCTCTCCAGTGGGCGACTACAAGGATCTGCAGACGCTCCTGGACTTTGCGCAGGGGCTGGACGTCATGACCTTTGACCATGAGCACGTGCCCACCGGGCATCTCCGCGCCCTGCAGGAGGCCGGCGTCAATGTCCAGCCGGGGCCGGACGCACTCGTCCATGCGCAGGACAAACTGGTGATGCGTTCGGCGATCGACCGGCTGGAGCTGCCCAATCCCGCGTGGGCAGAGGTGCACGACGTTGCAGCATTGGTCAGCTTCGGTGAAGAGACGGGCTGGCCCGTGGTGCTGAAGATGCCGCGTGGCGGGTACGACGGCAAAGGTGTCCGCATCGTTTCCTCCGCAGAGGAGGCGGCAGAGAGCAGGGACTGGTTCGATGCCATGAGCCCGCTTCTCGCAGAAGCCAAGGTTGACTTCACGCGGGAGCTTTCCGCGCTGGTTGCCAGGACCCCCGACGGCGAAGCCCGCGCCTGGCCGGTAGTTCATACCATCCAGGTGGATGGTGTGTGTGATGAAGTGATAGCGCCTGCACTGGACATCCCGGTGGAAGTTGCGGCAGCCGCCGAGGATGCGGCACTGCGGATTGCCGCCGAACTGGACGTGACGGGCGTGCTGGCCGTGGAACTGTTCGAGACCCCCGGAACCGGCGCAGGATTCCTCATCAACGAACTTGCCATGCGCCCGCATAACACCGGGCACTGGACACAGGACGGGTCGGTGACCAGCCAGTTCGAACAGCACCTGCGCGCAGTGCTCAACCTCCCCCTGGGAGCCACCGATGCGCTTGCGCCGGTCGCGGTGATGAAGAACTTCCTGGGGGGCGAAAACCAGGACCTGTTTTCCGCCTACCCAGTGGCCCTCGCCAGCGAGCCTGCTGCCAAAGTCCACTGTTACGGCAAGTCGGTGCGTCCCGGCCGCAAGATCGGACACGTGAACCTGGTGGGCCAATCCACAGCGGACGTCGAGGCTGTCCGCCGCCGCGCCGCCCTGGTGGCAAACATCATCCGCGATGGTCGGGTTCCGGCAGAAGAGCCGTCGCAGACTTTCGAGGAGACCGCATGAGCGCCCAAGCCGAGTCCGCCGCTTCGCAGACCGCCCCGCTGGTGGGACTGGTCATGGGCTCCGACTCTGACTGGCCGGTGATGGAGGCTGCGGCTGATGCGCTGGCGGAGTTCGGGATTCCCTTCGAAGCGGACGTGGTGTCAGCGCACCGGATGCCCACGGAGATGATCCGCTACGGACAGACGGCACACGAGCGGGGCTTGCGGGTGATTATCGCCGGTGCAGGAGGCGCAGCGCACCTGCCGGGCATGCTGGCGAGCGTCACGCCGCTTCCGGTCATCGGCGTGCCCGTCCCCCTGAAAACCTTGGACGGGATGGACTCGCTGCTGTCCATCGTCCAAATGCCGGCCGGCGTTCCGGTGGCCACCGTTTCCATCGCCGGGGCCCGCAACGCAGGGCTCCTTGCCGTCCGGATGCTCGCTGCCGGCACGGACGAGCTGGCCGCGTCGCTGCGCGCCGACCTCCTTGATTTCGCAGCCGACCTGAACGCCGTCGCCGCCCGCAAGGGCGCAAACCTGCGGCAAAAAGTCAGCGAAGTCTTCGCCGAAGGCAACGGCGCCCTCCGGGGCAGCCGCTAGGCGCCGCGTATGTCCAGCAGCAAAGTGCAGCGGTCAGCCTCGGACACCGGCCTGACCGATCCCGTCCGTTACCCGGTCACTGCTTCCCCTCCAGTCCGCACCAAACGTGCGTTCGTGCTGGTGCTGCTGACCCTCTTGATCCCGGGCAGTGCGCAATTGGTGGCCGGCGACCGGAAACTGGGCCGGTCCGCGCTGCGCGTGACGCTCGGGGTGTGGACCGCAGTGGTGCTGGCTGGGCTCCTGCTGCTCTTTAACCGGAGCCTGCTGATCAGCATCATCACCCATCCTTTTGCCTCACTGGCGCTTGTCATCCTGCTGGTAGCGCTGGCTGTGGGCTGGGCAGTCCTCTTCATCAACACGCTGCGGCTCATCCGCCCTGTGCTGCTGGCACCCTCCGCACGACCTGCCGTCGCGGTTGTGCTCGTGCTCGCGCTGGTCCTTGGCAGCGGCTCGCTCAGCTACCTGGCGTACCTGCTCAACGTCAGCCGCAACGCCATCGGCAGCATCTTTTCCTCCGGTCCCGCAATAGACCCCGTGGACGGGCGCTACAACTTCCTGATGATGGGCGGTGACGCCGGGGACGACCGCACCGGAAGGCGCCCGGACAGCCTCTCCGTGCTGAGCGTGGATGCCGAAACTGGACAGACCGCCATCATTTCCGTCCCGCGTAACTTCCAGAATGCCCAGTTCAGCGAAGATTCACCCATGCGTGAGATCTATCCCGACGGCTACAACTGCGGCGACGAATGCCTGATCAACGCCATCAACACAGAGGTCACAAACGAATACGCGGACCTCTACCCCGGTGTGGCCGATCCGGGGGCGCAGGCAACCATGGAGGCCGTCTCCGGAACCCTTGGCCTGGAAATCCAGGCCTATGTCCTGGTGGACATGGAGGGATTCGCCACTCTGATCGACGCCATGGGAGGCATCAGGATCAAGGCCGGCGGATGGGTTCCGATGAGCGGCTACTACGACGACTTCAGCCAAACCCACGGTATGCCGCTCGGCTGGATCCCCGCCGGCGAACAAACACTCGATGGCAACCAGGCGCTGTGGTACGGCCGGTCCCGCGAGTACGTGGACGACTACTCCCGCATCCAGCGCCAGCAGTGCGTGCAGCAGGCCATGTTGAAGCAGTTGGATCCCGCCACGTTGCTGGCAAAGTTCGAGGACATTGCCAACGCGGGCACCAAGGTGGTGGACTCCAATATCTCCTCGACGCAGCTGGGCAGCTTCGTCGACCTCGCCATCAAAGCCAAAGGCCAGGAGGCCAAGCGCCTGACCATCGGCCCGCCTGACTTCGATGCGTCTTTCTCCACTGTTCCAGACTTTGACCAGATCCACGAGCGCGTTGACCAGTTGCTGGCATCGGCATCGGCCGGCGGCGCCCAGTCTGCAGGAATCACCGATGACGCCATGGTGGCCCCGGGTGCCGGCGCGGGGCATGTTCAGGCGGCAGGGGCATCACTGGCGATCCTGCCGGCAAGCGGCAGCATGGTCCAGCAGCCCACGCCGTCGGACTTCATCCCCGTGACCACAACACCGGACGGCGAGCCGATTACTGAAGAGCTGCTGACGCAGCTCAAGCTCGAGGGCAACGAAGAGGCCATCCGCCAGCTCGTGGCCACCAACGGCCAATGTGCGGCTCTCTAGGCTCCAAACCCGACGAAAGAAACGGAACGGATTTGTACGAGATTGAGAATGTCCTTCGCGACTACGCATGGGGTTCGACGACGGCCATCGCCGCGCTCCTCGGGAGGCCAGAGTCAGGCGGTCCGGAAGCAGAGCTGTGGATTGGCGCGCACCCCGACTCGCCGTCTGTGGCGCAAGTTCCGGAGGATGGGACGGCCACCCCCCTGGATGCGCTGATTGCACGGGATCCCGAGCATTTCCTTGGTGCCGAATCCGTGGGCCGGTTCGGCCCCCGCCTGCCCTTCCTGGCAAAGATCCTCGCGGCTGCCCAGCCGCTCTCCCTTCAGGTCCACCCCAGCCTTGAGCAGGCGCGGACGGGCTTTGCACGCGAAAATGCCGAGGGACTGGCAGCAAACGCGCCTAACAGGAATTACCGGGACGACAACCACAAGCCCGAGATGATTTTTGCCCTGACACCGTTCGAGGCGCTCTGCGGTTTCCGTCCTGCCGCGGAAACACGGAAAATCCTGGCCCATGTGGCAGCCGCTTTCGATTCAGTTGAAGACGACGTGCCGCCGCTGATCGGTTCGCTGTTGGATGACCTCGACGCCACCGACGAAGGGGGCGGCCTCCGCACGGCTTTCGAACGCCTGATCACCGGTGGCCGATCCGTCTCTGATGACACAGCACTGGTAGTGGCGGCGCTGGTCTCCGGCGCTCCCCTGGCCCCGTACGAGGCCGAACTCAACACGGTCATCAGCCTTAACGAGAAGTACCCCGGGGATTCCGGCGTCCTGATCTCCCTGCTGCTGAACCGCATCTCGCTGGCGCCAGGTGAGGCTGTCTACCTCCCCGCTGGAAATGTCCACGCCTATTTGCACGGTCTGGGCGTGGAAGTGATGGCGTCCTCGGACAATGTCCTGCGCGGTGGCCTGACTCCGAAGTTCGTGGACGTGCCCGAACTCCTGCGGACCATTGACTTCCGCCCAGTTGCAGTGCCCATGCTCCCGGCTGAAAGGACGGAACTGGACCAGGAAGTCTTCCGCCCGCCGTTCGAGGAGTTCCAGCTTCAGCGCATCGAACTTGCACCGGACGCGGGACCCGTCCCGCTGGCCCAGTCCGGAGCGGCGATGGTTATTGTGGTTGCCGGGGATGTGTATCTGGATTCGCCCAAGGGTGACCTCCAGCTTTCCCATGGCGGCAGCGCTTTCCTGGCCGCGGCCGAGGCCCCCGTCAACGTACACCCGGTGGCGGGCAGTACCGGGCCCGCCCTGGCGTTTGCGGTGACCACCGGCCTTCGATAGCCGGCTGGCTGCGGGCCGCCCAAGCTGTTGGAAGCGCCGGCCGGCCCTAAGGCTAACTGCCGGGGCGCAGGCGCTGCATTACGGGACGGACCTGCCCGGCAGCAGCCTTCACCACGCGCCGCGCGGTTTGCAGCCCGCGGCGGGCCAGGGGCATTGCCTGTGCGTAGGCAGGGTAGAGCGGCGAGAGCGGCTTCTCCCAGGTGCCCAGGAGCATGTTCTCATGCTTTGCGAACTGCTTCTTGAAGTCCGAGATTCCGTCATTGAGCAAGCCGTTGAAGTCGTACCGGGTGCAGCCGTCCTCACGCATGGCCTGGATCGCTGCCCACTTCACGCCGTAGTTGACGCGCTGTTTCTGCCCCTCGGCAGAGACACCGCCGTACAGCTCGAAAGCGGTGGAGCCGCTCCTGGCGAGCCAGGCGAACGCCAGCAGCTGCTCGCCGTCGAAAGCGCCGATGATTGGTGAGCCGTCACCCATGTTCCGGAAGATGTCCCGGTAGTACTCATCCTGGTGGATCCCGAACCCGGCCCGTTCCGCCGTCTCGTGGTAAATGCCCAGCACCTGCTCCAGCTCCGCATCGTTTTTCACCTTGCGGAACTCAACGTCGCTGCGCATGGCCTTGCGGATGTTGGCGCGGGTGGACTTGGACATGTCCGCCATCAGCTCGTCGTCGGACCTGCTGAGGTCGAGGATCAGCGTGCGCGGAATCAGCACGGTGTTCGTGGAGGAACGGAAGCCGGCGGCAGTCACGGCACCGGCGAAGACGGAGTCGTGGTCCCAGTCCGGCTCGATGCTCAGGGCGACTCCGCGGTGCCGGAGGGCCGCATGCTCGGCCAGCCGGTTGAGGACCACCTGTGCGTCCTGGGCCGAGCACATGGGCCCCCTGGGGATGTAGACCAGGGCCCGGAACGGAAGCGGAAGGCGGCGGACCAGCAACTGGGCGCAGCCGATGGTGTTGTCGCCGTCGTTGACCAGGACCCGGTCCACTGACCAGCCGTGCATCGCCTTGGTCTCGCCCCAGCCCCAGAGCTGTTGCGGATGTCCCTGGAATTGGTCAACGAGTTCGTCCCAGAGGGCGCGGTCAGTACAGGGCACAACAGCAGGAATCATGGCTTCAACCCTATACCAAGGGCATAATGACGGGCTTAACGGCGGAGCCCCGGAGTGCGTTCGGCACTCCGGGGCTCCACGGCGGACAGGCGAGGGCATTAGCTCCTGCGGGCGTAGCCCTCCCACTTGTCGGCGCGGTGCTCGCCGTCCACGAAACGGATGGTGCCGGACTTGGAACGCATCACGATGGACTGCGTCAGGACCTTGTCCTTGGAGTAGCGGACGCCCTTGAGGAGGTCGCCGTCAGTGATGCCGGTGGCAGCGAAGTAGCAGTTGTCGCTGGAGACGAGGTCGTTGGTGGAGAGGACGCGCTCCAGGTCGTGGCCGGCGTCGATCGCCTTCTGCTTTTCCTCATCGCTGGTGGGCCACAGGCGGCCCTGGATGACGCCGCCCAGCGACTTGATGGCGCAGGCCGCGACAATGCCCTCCGGAGTACCGCCAATACCCATCAGCGCATCAACACCGGTCCCGGAGCGTGCGGCGGCAATGGCGCCGGCAACGTCACCGTCCATGATGAACTTCGTGCGCGCACCTGCCTCGCGGATCTCCTCCACCAGCGGGCGGTGGCGGTCACGGTCCAGGATCATGACGTTGAGCTGGTTGACCTTGACGCCCTTGGCCTTGGCAATCAGGTGCAGGTTCTGCTTCACGGGCAGGCGAAGGTCAACCATGTCCGCGGCTTCCGGGCCGGTTACGAGCTTTTCCATGTAGAACACGGCGGAGGGGTCGAACATGGAGCCGCGCTCTGCAACCGCCAGGACGGCCAGTGCGTTGTTGATGCCGAGGGCGGTGAGCCGGGTGCCATCGATGGGGTCCACTGCGACGTCCACCTCGGGGCCGGTGCCGTCGCCGACGCGTTCGCCGTTGAACAGCATCGGGGCCTCGTCCTTTTCACCTTCGCCGATGACCACTACGCCGTTGAAGTGGACGGTCTGCAGGAAGGAGCGCATAGCGTCAACGGCGGCGCCGTCGGCGGTGTTCTTGTCGCCGAAACCGACCCAGTGTCCGCCGGCGATTGCTGCCGCCTCGGTAACGCGGACAAGCTCGAGGGCGAGGTTGCGGTCCGGCTCATCGTTGCCCACCGCCAGGGACGGGGAGATGGTGGAGTACTTCTGGGTCATGGACGCTGGTGACACGTGAACCTCTTCTTCGAGTGGCGATCATTGAACCCGCCCCGCCGGAACAGCTGAACGGTGATTCCTCTATCACTGATCATAGTCGCGGTGCCGTCCGCTGGAGGGTGGATGACGCGGGTCCGCAATGTGCCCCAAGGAGGCAGAATTCCCGGACGGCGGCCAAATGGAAGTTGTTCGCCGGGATGGGCGACTATAGAGGGGTGAACGATATGCAGGAGAAGACCAGCCCCAGCCCCGACCCCACGGGATCCGCAAGCGGCAGCGGATCCAGTGCCGCGGCCGGGAACGGACCGGTCAAGCCCGTCATTCCGGCCGCCGCCGCAAAGCGCGCCAACGCCTCAGTGATCGGGATGGTCATCGCCCTGGTGGTGAGCATCGCGGCCTTCCTGCCCATCATCCTCATGAATCCGCTGCCCAAGAGCGAGGGCTACCGTCCTGACATCGATGTGCCGGCCACTGCCCGCAATGCAGCGGATGTGGCGGGATTCACACCCGTGGCGCCGGACACCGGTGACACATTCCGGGCCAACTACGCAAGGTGGGAGGCCGGCACCGCCAGCGGCGTCCCCACCTGGGAAGTGGGCTACCTGACGCCGGAGGAGTCTTTCATCGGTTTGGTCCAGACCAGGAACGCCAACCCCACGTGGCTGCTGCAGCAGACAAAAAATGCTCCCGTCACCGGCTCACGGGACGTCGGCGGGCAGGAATGGGAGCTCCGCGACACCGGAAAGGGCGAGAAGTCGCTGGTGCTGGACTACCGCGGAACCACCGTTGTTTTGTCCGGGGAGGCCGAACTGAATGAATTCGCGGCCCTTGGGGACGCCGTCGTGAAGTCCCTCGAGAGCAACCCGGCTGTCACAGTTTCACCCTCCGCGGCTCCTTCACCGTAAGGTAGGCGCGTGGCTACCTATCTGACTCCTGCACTCGCCTGGCGCCGTCTGCGCGAAGGCAATGAACGCTTCGTCAACGGCGAGACCTCCCACCCCAACCAGGATGCGTCACGCCGGTCTTCCCTGGTGGAGAACCAGCATCCCTTCGCCGTGATCTTTGGCTGCTCCGATTCGCGGCTCGCCGCGGAAATCATCTTTGACGTGGGGCTCGGTGATGTCTTCGTGGTGCGCACCGCCGGCCAGGTCATTGACGACGCCGTGCTGGGTTCGCTGGAATACAGCATTGGCGTGCTGGGGGTTCCGCTGATCGTAATCCTGGGGCACGACAGCTGTGGTGCCGTGGCCGCCACAAAGTCCGCCGTGGAAACCGGCCAGATGCCTGCCGGGTTCATCCGCGACCTCGTGGAGCGCATTACGCCGTCCGTCCTCACCGCCCTGCGCAACGACGAAACCGAGGTCAACGGCATGGTGGTGGAGCACGTCAAGCAGACGTCGCAGCGGCTGGCGGACAGCTCGCGTGTGATTTCGGACGCAATTGAATCCGGACGCACTGCCGTGATCGGCCTTTCGTACAGCCTGGCCGAGGGCCGCGCGAACCTTGTTTCCGGAATTGGCGAGCTGTAGGAGCTGCCCGAAGGGGGCCTGCGGGCAGCCTGTAGCAAGCCGTTCACGGTTTTCGATGCGGCGCCGGATCGCCCTAAGCTAGCCCCATGACTTCCACTGAAGAGTTCCGCATTGAACATGACACGATGGGCGAAGTCCGCGTCCCCGTGAACGCACTGTACCGCGCACAGACGCAGCGGGCAGTGGAGAACTTTCCAATCTCCGGCAAGACCCTGGAACGTGCCCACATCGAGGCGCTTGCCCGGGTCAAGAAGGCCGCTGCCCAGGCCAACGCAGAACTGGGCGTGCTCGACGGCGAGCTGGCCAAGGCGATCGCAAACGCGGCCGACGAGGTAGCTGCCGGCAAGTACGACGGCGACTTCCCCATCGACGTTTTCCAGACCGGCTCCGGCACGTCCTCGAACATGAACACCAACGAGGTCATCGCCGAGCTGGCCTCCCGCGCATTGAAGGCCGCAGGCAGCGACAAGGTGGTCCACCCGAACGACCACGTCAACGCCTCGCAGTCCTCCAACGACGTCTTCCCCACCTCCGTGCACGTGGCCGCCACGTCCGCGCTGATCAACGACCTCATTCCCGCGCTGGGCTACCTTGCCGAGTCGCTGGAGCGCAAGGCCGTGGAGTTCAAGGACGTCGTCAAGTCCGGCCGCACCCACCTGATGGACGCCACACCGGTCACCCTTGGCCAGGAGTTCGGCGGATACGCCGCACAGATCCGCTACGGCATCGAGCGGATCAATGCCTCACTCCCCCGCGTTGCCGAAGTTCCGCTCGGCGGCACGGCAGTGGGCACCGGCATCAACACTCCGGCCGGCTTCCCTGAGCGGGTTATCGAACTGCTGGCAACCGACACCGGGCTCCCCCTGACCGAGGCCCGCGACCACTTCGAGGCCCAGGCCAACCGCGACGGCCTGATCGAGGCGTCCAGCCAGCTGCGCAACATCGCCATTTCATTCATGAAGATCAACAACGATCTCCGCTGGATGGGTTCCGGCCCCAACACCGGGCTCGGCGAGATCGCGATTCCGGACCTCCAGCCCGGCTCCTCGATCATGCCAGGCAAGGTCAACCCGGTGATCTGCGAGGCATCCATCATGGTGGCAGCGCAGGTTATCGGCAACGACACCGCAATCGCCTGGTCCGGCACCAACGGCGCCTTCGAGCTTAACGTGGGCATCCCCGTCATGGCAGCCAACCTGCTCGAATCCATCCGCCTGCTGGCCAACACCAGCCGCGTCATGGTGGACAAGATGATCGACGGCATCACCGCCAACGTGGAGCGTGCGCGCTTCCTGGCCGAGGCTTCGCCCTCTATCGTTACCCCGCTGAACAAGTACATCGGCTACGAGAACGCCGCGAAGATCGCCAAGAAGGCCGTGGCCGAGGGCCTCACCATCCGTGAAGCGGTCGTGTCCATGGGCTTCCTGGAGCGCGGCGAACTCACCGAGGAGCAGCTGGACACCGCCCTGGACGTGATGTCCATGACGCGCCCTCCGCACAAGGCATAAGTCCCCAGGAGAATACCGCAAGAAGTACGACGGCGGCCGCCCACCTTCCCAGACGAAGGTGGGCGGCCGCCGTCGTTGCACTAAAGAAGCTTTAGTGCAGAAATCCCGCCGGACTTTCTTCAATTACTTCCCCACCAAGGAAGACGCCGTCATCGGCCACGCGGACGAGGGAATTCCTGCCGACATCCTCCGGAGTTCATTGCCGGCTGCGCCTCATCACCCAAAGGCGGGCTCTCCCACCCTGTTCAGCGACCTCCCTATGCGGAGTCGCTGGCACCGGTCTTCTGGTACCTCATCCCGTTTATCGCGGTGGCGCTTCTCCTGGCTGTCATGCTCAAGCAGATCCCGCTCTCGGACACTGCCGGGATGGTTGCGCGCGGCGAAGCGGTGGGCGGTGAGGAGGCGGAGCCTCGCCGCAGCGCTGCCCACGGGGGTCCCCACCCCGCCGTTCATGGGCGGAACGGCGGGGTGAGGTCAGGGTTCGAAGTGGGCGGCTTCGGCTGGAGCCAGTGCGCGATGGATGCTGGTGAGATACCCCGCCATCAGTTCGGGGAGTTCATCCACACCGAACCAGCCGACTGCCAGCCCACGGAGGCCAGACGCTCGGTTCGGCCACCACGGCCGTTCCCTCAAAAATTTCCCTCACCAGTCCCCGCGCCGACTCTGCGCCGGCCCGTGTTGCCTGCCTGCGTCCCCTGCCCGGAGGCACTTATGCCGGGAGGAGCATGGCCGCAGCTGCTCCGGCCAGCATGAACGGGCCAAAGGGGATGGACGATTTCAGTGTCCCTTTGCGCGCAACCAGGAGCCCAAGGGACCACAGTCCCCCCAAAAGGAAAGCCAGGAAAGTGCCCGCGAACAGGTGCCCCCAGCCAAGGTAGCCGAGGTACATCCCCAGGACTCCTGCCAGCTTCACATCCCCGAAGCCCATGCCCGGCGGATAGGCCATCCGCAGGATGAAGTAAAAGACCCAGAGGATGGCAGCACCCGCCACAACACGAAACACCGGCAGGGCCACCAGGCCGCCAAGGGGCCCTGCGATTGCCTGCTCAGTGCCACCGCCAGTTGCGGCAAAAGCCGCCGCAAGCAGCAGGGCACCGGCCACGGCGTAGGACGGGAAGACGATCCGGTTCGGCAGGAGGTGATGCCGGACATCGATGACGGTGAGCCTGATGGCCATGACAGCGAAATAGGCACAGGCGGCCAGCACAAGCCAGAAGGCCAGCGGAGTTTGCTGCCACAGTTCGCCCAGTCGTTGGATCACCCTCGGATGCTACTGGATTCCAGTGCCCGGCCGTACTGCCCGCGCGTAAACTGTGGATATGTCGACGTGGGACTCCCGGCACTGGGCGGACCCGGACAGCGGCGCTGCCCGGACGGACCTCGTGACCATGTTCCGGAACCTGTGCCGGTCCTCCCCCTGGAAGTGGCAGTCGTTGCGCTTTGAGTACTGGGATGAGCCCTTCGAGGAAGCTCCCAGTCCTGCAGCTCCCTTGGTCCGCGCCTGGCTGCGCCGCCCGGGCGCGCTGCGCCTCGAAAGCCCGGACGGACTGGTCCTGCACAGCACCACCGGAATCAACGATTCCAAGGACGGCTTCTACGTCAGCTCCACCCGGAAATCGTGGCTCCTGCCGCCCCACTTGGTGACCCCGGTGTACGATGACTCGGGCCTGGTCCGGCGGCGCCCGGAGGCAGCGTACGGGGAGCCGGGCTTCGGTAACGGCCGGTTCTCGGCGGCGCTTGATCCCGTGGAGCTAGCCGGGAATGCCCCTGTGCCCCTGGAGTTTCCGGGCAGCAACCCGGTAGAGGTGCGGGACGTCATCAGGTTGGAGCATGAAGGGCGGCCGGCGCTGGAGGCAGAAGTGGCTCCCACCCCCGCGTACCATCCTGCGGACCCTTCAGCTCCGCTGTGCCCGCCGGGCCGAAACCGGATACGCGTGGATTTGGGAACGGGGGTTTGCGTCTCCAGCCATGCATTGAAACCCGAAAAAGATCAGTACGGCCACTGGCTGCGGATCATCGCGGTGGATGAATACATGCTGGATGACCTGTTCCTGGCCGAATCGATGAACCTAACGGACGTCCGCCGCCACATCAGCTGGGACGTCCCGGCCTGATTGTGACAGCCGCAACCCTGACTCATCGGCTAGGCTTCGCGGATGACCTCCCTAACCGACGTTTGGCCACTCTTCGGCCTCCGGCTGGCCACGCCACGCCTGGAACTCCGGCCCATTCAGGACGAAAACATCCCGGCAGCAGTCAAGGCAGCTGAAAGTGGAATCCACGCTGTCGGCCGCAACCCTTTCAGCACGCCCTGGACAGAGCTTCCGGCAGCCGAACTCGGGGCAAACATGGCACGCTGGTACTGGCGCTGCCGGGCCGAATGCACACCGGAGTCATGGACCCTCCTGCTGGGCATCTGGTACGAGGACGAATTCATTGGCTGCCAGGACATCGGTGCCAAGGACTTCGCCACTCTTAAGACCGTCACCACCGGCTCCTGGCTCAAGCAGTCCGTGCAGGGCCGTGGCCTCGGCAAGGAGATGCGTGCCGCCGTTGCCCTTTACGCATTCGACTGGCTCGGTGCAGAAGTCGCCGAATCCGAAGCAGCAGACTGGAACGGCGCGTCCCTCGGAGTGTCCCGCTCCCTCGGCTACGAACTCAACGGCACCACCCGTAAGGCCTGGGGCAGCAAGGCCGAAACGGTTCAGCACGTCCGCCTCACCCCAGAAATCTTCAAACGCCCTGATTGGCAGCTGAAAGTGGACGGCCACGAGGCAGCAGCGAACTTCCTGAAGGTGACCTGACCACAAGGCGGGTTACGGTCCTTCGCGTAGGAGCGCATCGCCGACCAGAGCTATGCGAAGGTCGCCCAGCGACCGTAGCGGCGCCAGGCGGAGTATAAGCGGCGTCCCGAGGGACCCGAGGCGAGCTTGCGAGCCTTGGGAAGGGACCTCCGCGCTAAGCGACGGCGAAGGGCCGTGGCCCGCCGAACGGGACCACGGACCTTCCAGGGCACCCCCGCTCAGCCCTCGAGCAGTTCGGTGACCAGTGCGGCGATCGGGGACCTTTCAGAGCGGGTAAGCGTGATGTGGCCGAAGAGCGGGTGTCCTTTCAGGGTTTCGACGACGGCGGCGATGCCGTCGTGGCGCCCGACGCGGAGGTTGTCGCGCTGGGCGACGTCGTGGGTCAGGACGATCTTCGAGTTCTGGCCGATGCGGCTCATGACGGTGAGCAGGACATTCTTCTCCAGCGACTGTGCTTCGTCAACGATCACGAAGGCGTCGTGGAGTGAGCGCCCGCGGATGTGGGTGAGGGGCATGACCTCCAGCATGCCGCGGTCCATGACCTCCTCCACCACTTCCTGGCTGACCAGGGCGCCCAGGGTGTCGAAGACTGCTTGCGCCCACGGGTTCATCTTCTCTGACTCGGAACCGGGCAGGTAACCCAGTTCCTGCCCGCCCACCGCGTAGAGGGGACGGAAGACAATCACTTTGCGGTGCTCGCGCCGTTCCAGCACAGCTTCCAGTCCGGCACACAGCGCCAGCGCGGACTTGCCGGTGCCGGCCCGGCCGCCGATGGATACGATTCCGACGGCGGGGTCCATCAGCAGGTCGATGGCAAGCCGCTGCTCGGCAGACCTGCCGTGGAGCCCGAAGACGTCACGGTCGCCCTTCACCAGGCGGACCTGCTTGTCCGGCCCAACCCGGCCCAATGCCGACCCCCGGTTGGAGAGCAGGACAAGGCCCGTGTTGACGGGCAATTCCCCGGCCGCGGGGATGAAAACCGGTTCGTGGCCGTAGAGGGTGGAGACCTCCTGCTCGCTGGCTTCCACCTCGGCGACGCCGGTCCAGCCTGAATCCTTGACCAGTTCGTTGCGGTACTCGTCGGCGGTAAGCCCCATGGCCGACGCCTTAACCCGCATGGGCAGGTCCTTGGACACGACGGTGACGTTTCGGCCCTCGTTGGCAAGGTTCTTGGCGACGGCCAGGATCCGGCTGTCGTTGTCCCCGCTTCGGAAGCCCAGCGGCAGAACCTCCGAGGAGATGTGGTTCAGCTCCACCATGAGGGAGCCGCCGTCGTCCCCGATGGGAATAGGCTGGTTGAGTCCGCCGTGCTTGATGCGGAGGTCGTCCAGGAGCCGCAGGGCCTTGCGGGCAAAGTAGCCCAGCTCAGGATCGTGCCGCTTGGCTTCCAGTTCAGTGATAACCACCACCGGAACAATAACCTCGTGTTCAGCGAAGCGCAGCAGCGCGCGGGGGTCGGACAGCAGGACGGAGGTGTCGATGACGAAGGTGTTAATCGTGGCTTCCCTTCCGGAGACAGCAAAACCGGCCGCAGCATCCGCTGCTGCACCGGTCTGTAAGGTGGCTCGCGTGGCGCGAGAGGTAGCTTTCCCTCCCTGGTCGGACAGGACCTCGGGCAGTTGTTCAGAAGTAGCCACATCGACTCCAGCCCCGGGCGCCAGCCCGGAATTGTTATTGGTGAGGCGGCTCGGCCAGGAGGCCGGGTCCGGCCTCCCATACAACCGGTGCGATGATTCGCTCCATGTACTGGCCTCCCCGATCAGCCGGCGGTTTTGCCTGCTGATGGATATAACGTAAATCCACCCCAGGTAATTTCCGCAACCATTACGCGGCGATTCCTGTTGCGTTGACGTGAACTCCTGATGAACCGGGACCGTCAGGAACCGAAGCGGCGCTGCCTTCCGGCGTAGTCGCGGAGGGCGCGCAGGAAATCCACCTTGCGAAACGCGGGCCAGAGGGCCTCACAGAAGTAGAACTCGCTGTAGGCGCTCTGCCACATCAGGAAACCGGAGAGACGCTGTTCACCCGAGGTTCTGATGACGAGGTCCGGGTCCGGCTGGCCCCGGGTGTAGAGGAATCGGGAGATGTCGTCCACGCAGAGATCGTCAGCCAGCTTGGAGATGTCCGCTCCCCTGGCTATGGCATCATGCAGGAGTTCACGCACTGCATCAACGATCTCCCGGCGTCCGCCGTAACCCACGGCCACGTTCACGTGGATCTTCTCGTGCACTGGGGTCCTGGCGGTCAACTTATTGAGCCTCTCGGCCAGGTAATCGGGCAGCAGCTCCGGCGCGCCCATGGCGTGGACGGAGATGTTGGCATCCTCGTCCAGCCGGTCGAGGGTGTTGGCGATGATGCCCATGAGGAGGTCCAGTTCCTCGCTCGACCTGTTCATGTTGTCCGTGGACAGCATGTACAAGGTGACCACCTTGACGCCCAGCTCCTGGCACCAGCCAAGGAACTCGTGGATCTTGTCCGCACCGGCCTGGTGGCCCTGGCTGGTAGGGGCATTGAACTGCCTCGCCCAGCGGCGGTTCCCGTCCACCATGACGCCGATGTGCCGGGGAATCCGGTCTCGGGCCAGGTCTTTGAGGAGCCTGCGCTCATAAAAGCCATAGAGGAACCCGGGCAACTCCACGCGTTCACTCACCTGACTTCCTTGGTACGTACTTTGCACATCCTAGGCTACCGCCCGCGGCGGCCCCTGCCCGCCCGCCCACACCGGGTACCTCCGCTCAGACACCTACTAGCCAGTAACTTACCGGCGCGTAAGTTATTCTGGGACCATGAACAGCGAGACCCCGGATACCCCGCGGACGCCGCAGCCCGACAAGCACAGCAGCACGGGAACCGGCCCCGCAACGAACGCCATGGATGAGGCTGCTGTCCGGCTGGCCGAGCTTTTGATGATCAAGCCAAAATGGCGCGGCTGGATCCACACCGTGACCGCACCGCTGGCACTCGCGGCAGGAATCATCCTGGTGGCAATGGCCCCCACCGTGGACCGGAAAGTCACTTCGGCCATCTACGCAGCCACCGGGGTCCTGCTGTTCGGGGTCAGCGCCGTGTACCACAGGGGAAACTGGTCCCCGCGGATCAAGATCATCCTCAAGCGGGTGGACCACACCAACATCATGCTGGTCATCGCCGGAACCTACACGCCCCTGGCCTGGACGCTCCTGGAGCGGCCCAAGGCCGTGCTGCTGCTCTGGGTCATCTGGTCAGGGGCGATCCTGGGCGTACTGTTCCGGCTGTTGTGGACGGACGCACCCCGCTGGCTGTACGTGCCGATCTACATAGCACTGGGCTGCGCGGCCCTCTTCTACCTGCCGCAGTTCTTCCAGGCCAGCATTCCCGCGGCCACGCTTATCTGCGTGGGCGGCATCCTGTACATCACGGGAGCGGTCTTTTACGCCCTGAAGAAGCCTAACTTCAGCTATCACCACTTCGGGTTCCACGAACTCTTCCACGCACTGACCGTGGTCGCCTTTGCTGCACATTACGCAGCCATAGCCACGGCAGTCCTGGACTGAGGCGGCTCAGCGCCGCTGCTCACCCTTCCCAAGGTCCGTGCCGCCGTCGGCCGTTTTCTGGGCGGACCCTGTTTCCTGAACTGGGCCCTGCCCTGCATGCCCACGGCCGGCACTGTCAGCGGCGTCGGCCGCCTCAACGTCAGCCGCGGCAGCGGCAGCCAGGCGCTCTTCCTCCACCTGGGCACGGTAGCGGACGCGGCGGATGCGCCGCACCATGTCCACGATCAGCAGTGCCGTCGCAACCACGAAGAACGCCGTCATGATGAAGCCCAACAGGCCGGGCGTCACCTGGTCCTCGGAAATGCCTTCGCGGAGCGTGGGCGTAGGCAGCGGCGTCGGGGTGGTAGCCAGGCTGAGGAGCAGATGATGCACGGTGAATTACCTTCTGTGGAGCGGATGGCAGCGGCCGGGGATGTGACGGCGGGCCAGACCCTATCTTCTACGAGACATAGAAATGCCGGCTGCTTCTATCTTAGCCCGGCGAACAGGTCCCGCTCAGGGAGCTCGGAAGGAACCTTTGACCTGATCAGGGAGTAGTCTTCCCATGGCCAGGCCCGGCGCTGCATCTCCGGAGACACGGCAAAAAAGAATCCCAGCGGATCCACTTGGGTGCGGTGCGCCCGGAGGGCGTCATCCCGCACCTCAAAAAAATCCCCGCAATCCACCTGCGTGGTGGTGGGGTGAGTCGCAGGAGGCGGAGTGTGCCCTTCCGCGTCCGACTCGAGCCAGGCCGCGAGCCGCTCCGCGTACGGGGACTGCAGGCCGGCTTCCTCCAAGGCAAAATGCAGTGCGCGGAAGCGTTCCGGGCTGAAGGCCCGGTCGTAATAGAGCTTGCTGGGCTCCCAAGGCTCTCCGGCTCCCGGATAGCGTGACGGGTTCCCTGCCGATTCGAAGGCCTCCACTGCCACCCGGTGCGCCATGATGTGGTCCGGATGGGGGTAGCCTCCGTTTTCGTCATAGCTGAGGATGACGTGCGGCTTGAACGACCGGACCAGCCGCACCAGGGGGGCGGCCGCCTGGTGGAGCGGCAGTGTGGCGAAAGATCCCGCGGGAAGCGGAGGAAGCGGATCGCCTTCCGGAAGGCCGGAGTCAACGAAGCCCAGCCACCGCTGCCTGATGCCGAGGATTGCCGCTGCCCGTTCCATCTCCAGGCGCCGGGCACCGGCCATATCACGCTTGGGATGCGGCTCGTCCTCGACCGCGGGGTTCTGGATGTCCCCCCGGGAGCCGTCGGTGCACGTGGCCACCAGGACGTCAACCCCGGAAGCTGCGTACTTGGCCATCGTCGCAGCGCCTTTGCTGGACTCATCATCCGGGTGGGCGTGGACTGCAAGCAGCCGTAGCGGCGCCGGGGAGTTGCTGGACGCTGTCATCGAAGGACGGCTCCTTAATTTCTTTTTGCTGCCAGTGGCTGCTGGACGGATCGCTTGAGCGGGGCGGTTGGTTGCCAGGGCTGCTGCAAAACCAGCCTCTGCCGGAAGGGCACTAAACTGGTCTGGTGACTTCACCGGACCAGCCGGCCCAACCCGCGCCTGCAGACACTAGCCTAGCCAATCGCTATGGCACCCAAAAGCGCAGCATCAAGCCCGGCACCAAGCGCATTCTGGGTGGTGCTGCACTAGCCGTGGGAATCGGGTTTCTGGCCTGGGTTTCCACCTCCCAGTCCCTGTCCGATGTTTCCTTCAAGGACGTCGGCTACAGCACCACGGATGCCACACTGGCAGAAGTGGACTTCCGAGTGACGCGTGAGCCTGGTACTCCGGTTAAGTGCGCGGTTAAGGCACTGGATTCCAAGTTCGCCATTGTGGGCTGGAAGGTGGTAGACATTCCTCCCGGAGAGGCCAATGGAACGGCCGACGGCGGACGGACGGTTGCCCAGCGGGTGGCCGTGCGCACCGAGTCGCTCGCTGTGTCCGGCGTGGTAGACAGCTGCTGGGCTGCTGACGCCTAGCGGCGGAAGTGTGACGCGCACCGCTTCCTTGTTGGGTATGTCCAAGTGATTGACTACAATGGAGCAATACCTTTACCCCGCTGAGCTGGTTACTGTTCCACAAGTGGCCACCGTGGCGGGGTCTTTTGCATGTAGGACCACTAGAGGAGAAGTCCGTGTCTACCACCAACAGCGCAGCTGCAGCCTGGCTCACCCAGGAAGCTTTTGACCGCCTGAAGGCAGAGCTGGACCACCTTTCCGGCCCTGGCCGGGCAGAGATCGTCCAGAAGATTGACCAGGCCCGGCAGGAGGGGGACCTGAAGGAGAACGGCGGCTACCACGCAGCCAAGGAAGAGCAGGGCAAGATTGAGGCCCGCATCCGCCAGCTGACCGTGCTGCTCCGTGACGCCCACGTGGGCCAGGCCCCGGCAGACGACGGAATTGTGGAGCCCGGCATGATTGTCGTGGCAAGGATCGCCGGAGATGAAGAGACCTTCCTGCTAGGTTCCCGCGAAATTGCCGGCGACTCGGACCTGGACGTCTTCAGCGAGAAGTCCCCGCTGGGTGCCGCCATCCTGGGGCACAAGGAAGGCGAAACCCTGAGCTACGTGGCACCCAACGGCAAGGATATCAAGGTGGAAATCCTCTCCGCCAAGCCGTACGCAGCTTAGTCCTGCCGAGGCAAACACAAGGCTGGCCGTTCCGAAGGGGCGGCCAGCCTCTGTGTTTATGCGGCGGGAGACCCTACAGCGCAGTTCCGCGGGCCCGGCTGCGGCGCCGGAGCAGCAAGGCGGCCACCACTCCCCCGGCGGCCCCGCCCAAATGGGCCTGCCAGGAAACGTATCCCGCCGCAATGGGCAGAACGCCGAGCAGGATGCTCCCGTAGCCCATGAACAGGACAACTGCCAGGAGTATCTGGCGCCAGCTGCGGTTGATGAAGCCGCGCACCAGGAGGAACGCAAACAGCCCGAAGACCAGGCCTGAGGCACCCACGGTGACGCCGCCGTCGCCTATCAGCCAGACGGCGATCCCCGAACCAAGCCAGCTAAAGGCAAGGGCGGTCAGGAATACCCTGAGTCCCGAGAGGAACACCAGGAAACCGAAGATGATCAGCGGCAAACTGTTGGACATCAGGTGGTTGAGGTTTGCGTGCAGCAGCGGGAAGGTGAAGATGTCCACCAGGCCATCCGCGCTTCTGGGCCGCAGGCCGAACGTCCAGTTCAGCGAGCGCAGCATTAGCGCGTTCACCATCTCGATGACAAAGAGGAGAACCACAAAGCCGCCCAGAACCAGCAGGCCGCCCTTCGCGCGGGCGGCAACAGTGCCCCGCTGGCCGGGGCTTCCGTTTCCCATGAGCCCTGCCACCGGCGGTCCTAATGCACCACGATGGGCTGGAAGCCTTCGGCACGCAGGGCGGTGAGTACCTGCTCGCCATGCTGGTGGCCTTTGGTTTCCAGGTTTACGGTAATGGACACGTCCCCCATGCTGATCGAGCCGCCTACCCGCGTGTGGTCGAGGCCGGTGACGTTGGCGTCGTTCTCGGCGATGATCCTGGCAATGGTGGCCAGCGAACCGGGACGGTCATCGAGCATCATGCGGACCGTCATGTAGCGCCCTGCGGCTGAGAGGCCCCGCTGGATGACCTTGAGCATGAGCATGGGGTCGATGTTGCCGCCGGACAGGACCGCCACCGTGGTGCCGGGGTTTTCGATCTTGCCGTCCATCAGCGCTGCAACCCCCACCGCGCCGGCGGGTTCCACCACCATCTTGGCCCGCTCCAGCAGGAAGATCAGCGCACGGGCCAGTGAATCTTCGCTGACCGTCACCACATCGTCCACCAGTTCACGGATGATGCTGAAGGGAAGCTGGCCGGGCCTGCCAACCGCAATGCCGTCCGCCATGGTGGACACCTTTTTCAGGGGTACCAACGCGTCGGCTGCGAGGGACGGCGGGTAAGCCGCAGCGTTCTCCGCCTGGACGCCGATGATGCGGATTTCCCGTCCGAGCTCCCTTGCCCGGGCTTTAACGGCGACGGCGACCCCCGCCAGGAGTCCGCCGCCTCCCACCCCCATGAGGATGGTGTCCACAGTGGGGACCTGTTCCAGGATTTCCAGGCCCAGTGTGCCCTGTCCCGCCACGACGTCCACGTTGTCGAAGGGATGGACAAAGACCGTTCCTGTTTCGTTGCTGTAGCGCTGGGCTTCAGCGAGCGCCTCGTCAACATTGTGGCCGTGCAGGATGACCTCCGCACCGTGGCTGCGGGTGGCCGACAGCTTGGGCAGCGCAACGCCCAGCGGCATGTAGATGCGCGCCTTGATGCCGAGGCTCTTGGCGGCAACGGCGACGCCCTGCGCGTGGTTGCCTGCGGAGGCGGCCACCACCCCGCGCTTTTTCTCCTCGGGGGTAAGCCGGGCCATCCGCACGTAGGCGCCCCGGACCTTGAACGAACCCGCCCGCTGAAGGTTCTCGCACTTAAAATAGACGTCGCCGCCCACCATCGCGCCCAGGGCCCGCGATGATTCCACAGGCGTGCGCGTGATAATCCCGTCGAGCAGCTTCTGCGCCTCCAGGACATCGTCCAGCGTGACGGGAAGGGTTTCAAGGACGTTCACGGACTATTCTCCTCTGGAAATTCGGCCCCGGGGCCCGGCTCCGCAGCGGGAGGGGCATCGGGATGTTCTGCTGTTGTGCCGGCGGCGGCGCCTTTGCCGCGGCTGAGCGCTGCCGGCGGCTGGACGTCGCGGATGGTGTTATCCGCGCCTGCCGTCAGTGGCTCTCCGGCGAATACCGGCACTTGTTCATGTTCCCACGTTCTGGCGGCGATGTAGCGAACGGCTGAGTTTGCGACGGCGAGGATGGGCACCGAGAACAGGGCGCCTGGGATGCCGGCAAGGTACGATCCGGCCGCCACTGCAAGGATGACCGCCACCGGGTGCAGGGCAACCGCCTTGCCCATGACCAGCGGCTGCAGGATGTGGCTTTCCAGCTGCTGGACGAGCAGCACGATGCCAAGCATGATCAGGGCGTTGATGGGGCCGTTAGCCACCAGGGCCAGCAGGACCGCGATGGCGCCGGTGACCAGGGCACCGACGATCGGAATAAAGGAACCAATGAAGACCAGCACGCTGAGGGGAAGCGCGAGGGGAACTCCGATGATGGCGGCACCGACACCGATGCCCACTGCGTCCACAAAGGCCACGAACATTTGGATGCGCGCATAACTGACCATCGACGCCCATCCCCTGCGCCCTGCGCCGAATGTTGCCGCCCTTGCCTTCCTGGGAAGCATCCGGACCAGGAAGGCCCAGATGCGGTCCCCTTCCAGCAGGAAGAAGATCAGGATGAAGAGGGCCAGGATAAGGCCGGCGGCAAAGTGCCCGGCAGTGCTGCCGAAGGACAAGGCTCCGCTGACGATGCTGCTGGTGTTTTCCTGCAAGGCGGTGGATGCATCCTGCAGGTACTGGTCCATCTGGTCCGCGGTGAGATGGAGCGGACCGTCCGACAGCCAGCCCTGGATCTGCTTGACCCCTGCAAGCGCCTCGGACCAGAGTTCGCCAAACCCGGAGATCAGCTGCCTGCCCACCAGCGCCAGCGATCCGGCTATCAGGCCGATAAAGCCCAGCACGGTGACGGCGACCGCCACCCCGGACGGCAGCCTGTGGCGCTTGAGCCACCCCACCACCGGGCTCAGGAGCCCGGCGAGGAGGGCAGCCACCATGACCGGAATGATCAGGAAGCTGATCTTGCTCAACAGCCAGACCAGCGCGCCGCCCACCAGGAGGATCAGGCCAAGGCGCCACGCCCAGGAGGCGGCGATGCGGATGCCGTAGGGAATGTCCCGGTCCAGTTCACGGTCGGCTAGGACCCGCAGCGGTTGGCCCGCGGCAGGCAACTGCGGTCCCGAAGTAGGGCTGGTGGAGGTAACGGCATCCTTTGCTGGCGTCATAGCCTAATACTTCCGCAGCCGCGGCTTATTCGGAAACCGCTACCCTTCTGTGCCAGGGCTGTAGTCGATGCCCCATTCGATGCTGAAGGATCCGCCCGGCGGCAGCCAGCGGAGTCCCTCTCCCGAGTTGAAGGCGTTGGCGGGCCCGGTCATGGGTTCGACGGCCACCGCGCGCGTGCGGCCGGGGTACCTGTCGCTCACGAAGACGTGGACGTACTGGCAGGATTCGTCCTGCCACAGGCTCACCTGGCTGCCGTCCCGGGCTGCCAGCGTGTGGCGCGCTTTTCCTGCTGCAAAATGCAGGTCTGTCAGGGCAACGTCCACCGTCAGCGCCGCGATCTCCAGGCCTGCCCTGAAGTCCGTGTCCCCCTGGACCGGGGCAGTGCTGCGCGGAATGAGGCGTTCGTCCGCCACCAGACGGGCATCCGCAGCTACCGTCAGCACCAGGTCCGCCAAGGGCGCATCACCCAGCCGGAGGTATGGATGGGCTCCCAGGACGAAGGGGGCGGGCTGGCTGGCATCGCTGGCAAGGGTCTGGCGGACCAGAAGCCCGAGGTCCTCCCCGAGCTGATACTGCACCCGGTGACGCAGCAGGAAGGGATACCCGTGCTGCGGAAAAATGGTGGCTTCCAGCGTGACCGAGTGCTGCGATTCGTCCACCAGGGCGTAGGAGGAGTTCCGGAGCAGGCCGTGGCTGGCGTTGTTCCGCCCCACCTCGGTGATGTCCAGCTGCTGCTTTTTGCCGTCGAGCAGCCAGGCGCCGTCCTCAACCCGGTTGGCCCAGGGGGCGAGCGTGATTCCTGCGCCGCCCGGCGGAATCTGGTCATCGGCGTAGGTCTCGGTCAGGAGGGTCCCGCCTCGGCTGTAGGAACGCAGGCCTGCCGCCAGCTCGGTGACGACGGCCAGGGCATCGCCGCGGCGGATCTCGTACTGCCGGCCCGTGGCATAAGCACGTCGGGTCGGAGCGGCGCTGGTTTCCTGGGATGAACTGGAACTCATGGGCATTACCGTACCGGTCCCTGACCGATATGGCGCGTAGCCAGCCTTCCGCCTCGTTGTGAGTTTTTGTTGTTAACTATTCATTTTTGGTCGGATGTGCCAGACTTTTTGCATGACCAGTATCAGCAGCACCACGCTCTCCGACGGCAGGGAGCTGATCTACTTCGACGACGCCGGGTTTCCGAAGTCGCGGGCCAAGGGCCTTACCACCGATCGCCGGGGCCTGCCACCGAGGGGCGAACCGGGTGAGGTCCGCTACGATGCCTTGACCGACGAGTGGGTTGCCGTCGCTGCACACCGTCAGACCCGCACCCACCTTCCCCCCGCGGACCAGTGCCCCATTTGCCCCACAACGGCGGGCAACTTTTCTGAAATTCCTGCCCCGGACTACGACGTGGTGGTGTTTGAAAACCGCTTCCCTTCTCTCGGACCCGCCCTCGGCGCGGTAGCCGCCAACCCGGCCTGGGGAACCAAGTGGCCGGCGTTCGGCCGCTGCGAGGTGGTGGCCTTCACGCCCTCACACACCGGATCCTTCAGTGAACTGAGTGAAGCCCGGTCCCGGACCGTCATTGAGGCATGGGCGCAACGCACGGAAGCACTGAGCGCCCTCCCCGGGATCAAGCAGGTTTTCCCGTTCGAAAACCGCGGCGCAGACATCGGTGTGACGCTTCATCACCCGCACGGCCAGATCTACGCCTACCCCTACGTCTCACCCCGCGCAGGAGTGCTCGGTGCCGCCGCCCGCAGGTTCTACGACGCCCGGGACGGGCGGGAGACCCTTACCGGTTCCCTGCTTCGCTCGGAACGCGAAGACGGCAACAGAATGGTCCTGGAAGGTGAGAACTTCAGCGCCTATGTTCCCTTCGCAGCCCGATGGCCGCTGGAAATCCACCTGGTCCCCCACCGCCAAGTCCCGGACCTGGCAGCCCTGAACGGCGAGGAGAAGGATGAACTCGCGTCCGTCTACCTCGATCTGCTCAAGCGCATGGACGCCCTCTACCCGACGCCCACCCCCTACATCTCGGCCTGGCACCAGGCACCATTGGATGATCTCCTGCGGCCTGCCGGTTACCTGCACCTTCAGCTGACCTCCCCGCGGCGGGCAGCCGATAAGCTGAAGTATCTGGCGGGATCGGAGGCAGCCATGGGCGCTTTCATTAACGACACCACCCCGGAAAGTGTGGCTGAGCGGTTGCGCTCCGTCGCCGTTCCGGCTTCCGCCACTCCCCCCGCCGTCCTGGCGGCAACGCCCGAAGGAGCCCGCGCTTGAACCCGCCAGCCGACCCCCTGACCGCCAACGCCCCGGCAGGAGCCACCCTGGCCACACGGTTCAGGCAGGAGTTTGATGATGCTCCTGATGGAATCTGGCAGGCGCCTGGCCGGGTTAATCTCATCGGTGAGCACACGGACTACAACGAGGGCTTCGTCCTGCCCTTCGCCATCGACCGGACCGCCCGCGTTGCCGTTCGGGTCCGGCCCGATTCCTCCGTACGCCTGCTGTCCACCTATGGGGACCAGGGCGTTGTCAGCAGCAGCCTGGATAACCTGGAACCCGGGTCGGCCAAAGGATGGACAAAGTACCCGCTCGGTGTCATGTGGGCACTGAAACAGCGCGGCGTCGACGTCCCGGGCGTGGACCTCCTGCTGGACTCAAACGTCCCCCTGGGCGCCGGGCTTTCCTCATCCCACGCCATTGAGTGTGCCGTGATCTCGGCGATCAACGACCTGACCGGTGCCGGGCTCCAGCCGCAGGAGATGGTGCTGGCCACGCAGCGCGCGGAAAACGACTTCGTGGGCGCGCCCACGGGCATCATGGACCAGTCCGCCTCGCTCCGGGGGTCTGAAGGCCACGCCGTTTTCCTGGATTGCCGGGATCAAAATGTGCGCCTGGTTCCGTTCGAGACGCAGCCGGCGGGCCTGGTGATGCTGGTCATCGACACCAAGGTCTCGCACTCGCATGCCGATGGCGGCTACGCCTCGCGGCGGGCTTCGTGCGAGCTTGGCGCCGAGGTGCTGGGAGTGAAAGCACTTCGTGACGTGCAGGTGGCTGATCTGGCCGAAGCCAACGGTCTGCTGGATGTGGTCACGTTCCGCCGTGTCCGCCACGTGGTCACCGAAAACGCCCGCGTGCTCCAGACCGTGGAACTGCTGGCAGGCGCAGGTCCCGCCGCCATCGGCTCCTTGCTGGACGCAAGCCACGCCTCCATGCGCGACGACTTCGAGATCTCCTGCCCGGAACTCGACCTGGCGGTTGACACCGCCCGTGCCAGCGGCGCCATCGGCGCCAGGATGACCGGCGGCGGCTTTGGCGGCGCAGCGATCGCACTGACTCCGGCCAGCGCGGAACAATCGGTGCGCGACGCCGTCGCCACTGCATTTGCAGACGCCCGCTACAAGGTGCCGGACATCTTTACGGTGTCTCCGGCGGCAGGAGCCAGGCGGATCGCCTGATGCCCTGCAAGGCAAGGTTAACAGCTGAGGGCCCCACCGTATGGTGGGGCCCTCAGCTGTTAAGGGGAAGCGCGACGGCGGACGCCCGCCTGGGCGTTATTCGTCCCCGCGCAGGATGGCCAGCAGCCGGATGATCTCCACGTACAGCCATACCAGCGTGACGGTCAGGCCAAAAGCGGCCGTCCACGAGAAGCGCTGGGGAGCGCCGCTGCGGACACCGGCCTCGATGCTGGTGAAGTCCATGACCAGTGAGAAGGCTGCGAGACCGATGGCCAGAATGCCAACGACGACGCCGATGATCCCGCTCCGCAGCCCGAAGGGTTCCGTGGTCAGTCCCGTCATCATCATGATCAGGTTCACCACGGAGAACAGCGCGTAGCCAACCAAGGCGATCAAGAAGAACTTTATTGCCTTCGGCGTGGCGCGTACCTTGCCGCTCTTGAACAGCAGGAGCGTCACGGTGAAGACGGACAGTGTGCCGATAACAGCCTGAAGCCCCACTCCCGGGTACATCGTGTCCAGGACCCGGGTGAGGCCGCCAAGGAAGAGGCCCTCAAGCCCCGCGTACGCAAGGATGAGCGCCGGTGACGGCTGCTTCTTGAAGGTGTTGACCAGGGCAAGAACGAAGCCGCCCAGCGCACCGACGATCATCAGCATGGAGGCCAGGCCCAAGCTGACAGTCAAGGTGATGGCGGCACCCACCAGCACAAAGCCGAGGCAGGCAGCCGTCTTGACGATGACGTCGTCGAAGGTCATCCGGCCGGTGTCCGCCGGACCTGCAGCAGGCTGGTTGTACATCTGCTGCAGCTGCTCGTTACTCATGTTCTGGGGCTGGCCGTATGCCTGCTGGCCGTAGGGACCCTGGCCGTAGGGGGCCTGGCCGTACGGCTGCTGGCCATAAGGAGCCTGGCCGTAAGCCTGGCCATACGGCCCGTTTCCGTAGGGAGCCTGCGGGACAGGCGGTGCCTGGGTGGCTCCACGGAAGTTCTTTCCGTTGAAGATCGGGTTGCCGCCAAGTGCCATTGCTGGAGTCCTCCGTAGGGGATGTGTTGTGAACCTTAAGGTTTACGGTACCAATTCTCACGTAATTGCACCCCTGAAAGTTCCCGGGCGCCAAAACGGCCGCTGAGTTGTTATCCGATCGCTACCATCAGCGCCTGAACCACGTCATTTCCGGCAACATCCGCGCTGTAGCATAAGCCAAGCAGGGTGACGGAACTCACACACGTGCGGGTGCCGGGCGCCTGGGCACCACCCTATCCCTGCATCCGTTCGCAACGGCTGCAATGGCGCAGCCGAGACCGCCCCCAAGTGGAGGTTTTCCAATTTGAGAAGTACACCCCAAGGCCGGCCGGCCGGAAGGCGCCGCGGGCTGCTTAGGGTACTGGGAGCCATCAGCGCTTCCATCCTGGCAGTCCTGCTAGTGGCAGCACCGGCGTCCCAGGCCGCTTCCCCCTCACCGACACCATCCCCGTCGAACCAGACCTTCCAAAACAACATCAGTGGATTTCTCCGTGATGACACCCGCGCACCCCTGGCGGACGTGACCATCACTGCCAGGAAGGGCGACTTCACCGGAACCACCAAGTCGTCAGCGAACGGATCCTGGAGCATCGGTGTGCCCGAGCAGGGCACCTACACCGTGGAACTGGACGAATCCACCCTGCCCGAGGGCATCACACTGGCCGAGGGCCAGGAAAACCCGCGCGAGGTCACCTTCAGCCAGACCTCCAACCTGTCGGTGATCTTCGCCTTTGGCAAGGGCATCGTGGTGCAGCAGCAGGACTTCGGCCAAAACCTGCTCAACCGGCTGGTGGCGGGATTGAGCTTCGGCCTGCTCCTTGCCCTTGCCTCAGTGGGTCTCTCCCTGATCTTCGGCACCACCGGCCTGACCAACTTTGCCCACGGCGAGATGGTCACGCTGGGCGCGGTGCTGGTGTTTGCCTTCAACGCCATGGGCCTTCCCTTCTGGCTGGCCATCATCCTGTCCCTGCTCGGCGGAGGCCTGTTCGGGTACGCCCAGGACAGGGGGCTGTGGCGGCCGCTGCGGCGCCGCGGCACCGGCCTGGTGCCCATGATGATCGTCAGCATCGGCCTCGCGCTTGCCGTCCGCTACGTGATCCAGTTCTACTTCGGCGGCGCCACCCAGCAGCTGCCATACGCCCAAAGCCCCGAAATCCAACTGGGCCCGGTCTCCATTTCGCCCAACAACCTCTGGTCGCTAGGCATCAGCGCGGTGGTGATCGCGCTGATCGGCATCGTGCTGCTGAAGACCCGGCTGGGCAAGGCGACCCGGGCCGTGGCGGACAACCCCGCCCTCGCTGCCGCCTCGGGCATCGACGTCGACGGCGTGATCCGGCTGGTATGGATAACCGGCGGCATGCTTGCCGCACTAGGCGGCATCCTGTGGGCCTACTACCGTCCCGGCGTCACCTTCGACATGGGCTCCGCCATCCTCCTCCTGATCTTCGCAGGCGTCACCCTGGGTGGCCTTGGCACCGTCTTCGGAGCGCTGATCGGTTCCGTGATCGTGGGCATCTTTGTGGAGCTGACCACGGTGTTCGGCCTGGCCGCGGACCTGAAGTACGTGGGCGCCCTGTTCATCATGATCGTTGTCCTTCTGTTCCGGCCGCAGGGAATCCTGGGCCGGCGCGAGCGCGTGGGTTAGGAGACAGCCATGGACTTTGGATTCATTCTTGCCAGCGCTGCCAGTGAAATTTTCAGCCCGACGACGGCCGCGTACGCCTTGGCCGCGCTCGGACTCGCCGTCCACTTCGGCTACTCCGGCCTGCTGAACTTCGGGCAGGCAGGCTTTATGGCGGTGGGTGCCTACGGCTTCGCCATCTCCACCCTCACCTTCGGCGTCCCCTTCTTCGTGGGTCTGCTGATCGCCGTCATTGCCTCCGCAATCTTCGCCCTGATGCTCGGTATCCCCACCCTGCGGCTCCGGGCCGATTACCTGGCCATCGTGACCATCGCGGCCGCAGAAATCGTCCGGTACATCGTGACCACCAACCAGCTGACCTCAGTGACGGGGTCCGCGAACGGGCTGGCAGCCTTCGAAGGCGGGTTTTACGCCATGAACCCGTTCCCCGAGGGCTCCTACTTCGGCATGAACAACCGCGACTTTTTCATCCGGGTGGTGGGCTGGGCCCTCGTGGCGCTCTGCTGCACCCTGGTGTGGCTGCTGATGCGCAGCCCGTGGGGACGTGTCCTCAAGGGCATCCGTGAGGACGAGAACGCGGTGCGCTCCTTGGGCAAGAACGTCTACGCCTACAAGATGCAGGCCCTTATCATCGGCGGCGTCCTTGGCGCGCTTGCCGGCATGGTCTTCACCCTCCCCCGGGGCGCGGTGCAGCCGGCCAACTACGGTACGGAACTGACGTTCTTTCTCTACACCTGCCTCCTGCTCGGCGGCCTCGGTACAGTACTCGGCCCCGTCATCGGCGCCATGATCTTCTGGGTTGTGCTGTCCTTGACCCAGGGCGTCCTGTATGGCCTGATCGAGTCGGGGGCCATCACATGGCTGAACACGGTCCAGGCCGGTCAGCTGCGTTACATCCTGGTTGGTGTCGCCCTGATGCTGCTGATGATCTTCCGGCCGCAGGGCGTCTTTGGAAACAAGAAGGAGCTGGCGTTCGCATGAGCATGCACAGCGAAGAGCCGAAAGCGGCCCGGTCGGGCGAGGTGGATTACATGACGGACAGCCGTCCCATTGCCGCCGGTGAGGCAGGGCCCGGCTGCAAGAAGCGTGACCCCATAGTGGTGGCGGAGAACGTCACCCGCAGCTTCGGCGGCATCAACGCGGTGGATGTCGACTACCTCGAGATCCCCCGGCACAAGATCACGGCGTTGATCGGCCCTAACGGGGCAGGCAAGACCACCCTCTTCAACCTGCTCACCGGTTTTGACACCCCGAATACGGGGAAATGGCAGTTCGAAGGCAAGAGCCTGGCCGGCGTGTCCCCCTACAAGGTGGCACGGATGGGGATGGTCCGAACCTTCCAGCTGACCAAGGTCATGGGCAAGCTCACCGTGATGGAGAACATGCGCCTGGGGGCATCCAACCAGCCGGGCGAACGCCTTGCGAAGGCCCTGTTCAAGGGCATGTGGGGTGGCCGGGAGAAGGAGATCACAGCGCAGGCCAACATCCTCCTGGAAAAGTTCAAGCTTGACGCCAAGAAGGACGACTACGCCGCGTCCCTGTCCGGTGGGCAGCGGAAGCTCCTCGAAATGGCCCGGTCCCTCATGGTGCAGCCCAAGCTGGTGATGCTTGACGAACCCATGGCAGGCGTCAATCCCGCCCTGACGCAGTCACTGCTGGACCACATCAAGAACCTGAAAGCGGAAGGCATGACGGTCCTGTTCGTCGAACACGATATGCACATGGTCCGCCACATCGCCGACTGGGTGGTGGTCATGGCCGAAGGAAAGGTGGTGGCGGAAGGCCCGCCCGGGGAAGTGATGAAGAACCCCGCGGTCATCGACGCCTATCTTGGTGCACACCACGATGTCGACCTCGGCGACTCCGAGGGCCTCAAGGAGCTCGCCGCCGAACTCGAAGCTGACGAGGAGTCGATTGTCGGAACCGAAAATGCCGGCATCATCTCCTTGGACGTTGTGTCCCACGAGGCCGAGGAGGCCCGTCAGCGTGCGGACCGGCTCCGTAGCGATGAGCCTCAGGGACGCCACGGGAGCACGGATACAGGCAGCACCGGGAAGGACAGCCAATGAGCAGCACCAGCGCGGCACCGGCCGCACAGCCCGTAGGAGACAGCGGGTCGGTCGTCAAGGTGACCGACCTTGTGGCCGGCTACCTGCCGGGGGTGAACATCCTCAACGGCTGCAGCATCGAAGCCAGGAAGGGCGAGCTGATCGGCATCATCGGCCCCAACGGCGCCGGCAAGTCCACCCTCCTGAAGGCAATGTTCGGCCTGGTAAAGGTCCACTCCGGAACCGTGGTGGTCCGCGGCCAGGACCTAACCGGCCTGAAGGCAAACAAGCTCGTGAGCCGCGGAGTGGGCTTCGTTCCGCAGACCAACAACGTCTTCGCGACGCTGACTATCGAGGAAAACCTGCAGATGGGGATGTTCCAGCGCCCCAAGGACTTCGATCAGCGGTTCGACTTCGTCACCAGCCTGTTCCCGGAACTCGGCAAGCGCCGCGCCCAGCGGGCCGGTTCACTTTCCGGCGGCGAACGCCAAATGGTGGCCATGGGCCGTGCACTGATGATGGATCCTGCCGTGCTGCTGCTGGACGAGCCGTCAGCCGGCCTCTCCCCCGTCAAGCAGGACGAAACCTTCCTGCGCGTCCATGAGATCAACCGCGCAGGCGTCTCGGTCATCATGGTGGAACAGAACGCCCGGCGCTGCCTGCAGATCTGCGACCGCGCCTACGTCCTGGACCAGGGCCGGGACGCCTACACCGGCACCGGCCGGGAGCTGATGAAGGACCCCAAGGTTATCCAGCTGTACCTTGGCACCCTTGCGGACACCGTCGAATAGGGCCGACCGCAAAGCGAAGGAGCCCCCGTCCTGTGAACTGCTCCCCGAAAGTTGGACTGGAAAATTCAGTTCCGACTTCCGGGGAGCAGTTTTTTGCATGCACGTAGTTCGTTGTCAGAGGATCAGCGCGAGGCCGCTGTAGCGTGGTTTGAAAAGGGCATCGCAGATACGGCGACAGCCGGTTTGCTGGGAGTCTCTCGCGGGCCGGTAAAGCTTCTCTATCGGCGGTGGAAGATCCATAATCGAGGAGCGTTGGTGGCCAAACCGACAAGGCATGCGTACTCGTTCGAATTCAAGCTTGCATTGGTCGAACGGTTCATCGCGGGTGAGACCGCCCCTGATCTTGCGGCAGAGGCGGGTTTGTCCTCTCCTGGGTTACTGAAAACGTGGGCACGTGCGTACCGTCGCGAGGGAGCGGACGCGTTGCGCCCGAAGCCTAAAGGCAGGCCCCAGGCTCCGCCGGCCGCGCAGCCCGCAGAAGTATCCGAACTGGAGCGGTTGCGGCGGGAGAACGAGCGGCTCCGGGCGGAAGTGGCTTACCTGGGAAAATTGCGGGCCTTGAGGGCGCAGGAACGACGGTGAAGGTCCAGGCCATCATCGCCCTCAAGGCTGACTTTCCGCTGCCGGTTCTGCTTCAGGTCTCCGGCTTGGCCCGGTCGACTTTCTTCTATCACCAGGCCCGTCTCCGGAATCCCGACCCCCAAGAGGCGATCAAGGCCGCGGTCACGGAAATTTTCAACAAGAATCATGGCCGCTACGGGCATCGGCGCATCCACACCGAGAAGGTCAAGCACGGGTGGACTGCCGCGAAGAAGACCGTGCTGAAGCTCATGCGTTCCCTGGGGCTCGTCTGCAAAGTACGGCGGAAGAAGCGTTATAACTCCTACCAAGGCGGTCAGGGCGGGGTTACCCCGAACGTGCTCAACAGGGAGTTCGAGGCGGATGCGCCGAACCGAAAGTGGGTAACGGACGTGACCGAATTGAGCCTTGGCGACCGAAAGCTCTACCTCTCGCCAATCATGGATCTCTTCGACCGGCAGGTCATCTCCTACTCCATTGGAATGTCACCGAATCTGGAGCTCGTCAACACTTCGCTGCGTCAGGCCCTTGCACGTCTTGAGCAAGGCCAGCAGCCGCTTGTGCACTCGGACCAGGGATTCCAGTACCAGCACGTGTCCTGGCGGAATCTGCTGCAGGACGCCGGCGCGGTCCAGTCGATGTCCCGTAAGGGCAACTGCTACGACAACGCCGTGATGGAGAACTTTTTCGGCCACCTCAAGGAAGAACTGTTCCACCGGGTCCGGTTCCTCAACGCTGAAGCACTGGAAGCGGCCCTGCACGAGTACGTCCACTGGTACAACAACGAAAGAATCTCAACAAAGCTCGAGGGCCTGAGCCCGGTGCAATACCGTGCCCAGGCCCTCGCGGCTTAGGATTTTATTTGGCCAGTCCAACTTTCGGGGACCAGTTCACTGTTGGACGGGGGTTCCTTCGTGTTCAGGAAGGTTTACTAGAGCTTGCCGAACTCTTCCTTAACTGCGGTGTACTTGTTGTCATCCTGGTACTCGTAGATGCCGATGTAGGCCTCCGTGGGGTCGCCCGCATCCGAGAACGTCACCGGACCGGACTGGCCGTCATAGTCAGCATCCTTGCCCTCGCGGATCAGCGTCACGCAGGCTGCGAAGGACGTGCACTTTTCACCGCCCTCGGAAACTTCCTTCAGCTTGGCTGCGATGTCCGTGCCCTTGGTGCTCTTTGCAGATTCTGCGGCCAACGCGATCAGGTTGACGGCGTCGTAGGACTCACCGGCGTAGCTGTAGTCCTTGAGAGCCGGATCGATTTCCAGCAGCTTCTTCTTGAACTCCTCCTGGGCGAAGGTGCCCGGGATTGTGCCGCGCGCTCCCTTGAGCGTGCCCGGCTGGAAGTCCTTGCTGTAGTCGGAGGTATTGCCGTCCACCAGGAACATCTGCGTGGG
Source organism: Pseudarthrobacter sp. NamE5 (assembly GCF_005796225.1). Classification (GTDB taxonomy): domain Bacteria; phylum Actinomycetota; class Actinomycetes; order Actinomycetales; family Micrococcaceae; genus Arthrobacter. Next base: position 206,039 of record NZ_VAHO01000005.1, on the reverse strand, counting down.
CTTGACACCCTTGCCGGTCATCAGCGGAACGATGCTCTTTGCCTGGTCGAAGGTGATCAGGGCAATAGCATCAGGCTTGGCGGCAAGGACCTTGTCCACCTGGCTGCTGAACTGGGTATCGCCCTCGTTGAAGAGCTCTTCCGCAACAACCTGTCCGCCTGCTGCTTCGAAGGCTGACTTGATGTTGGTTGCCAGGCCGGTGCCATAGGCATCGTTCAGGACAATCATGCCCACAGTCTGCGCACCGCAGGTGGCCATGTAGTTGCCCAGCACCTTGCCCTGGAGGACATCCGAGGGCGCGGTGCGCCAGTACAGGCCCTTGTCATCCCAGGTGGTGAAGTCCGGCGAGGTGTTGGCCGGTGAGAACTGGATGACGCCCGCCCCGGTGATCTGGTTGATGACCGTCTTGGAAACGCCGGAGGAGGCCGCACCAATGATGGCGCTGACTCCCTGGCCCAGCAGCGCGGACGTGGACTGGGTGGCGATGTCCGTCTTGGTGTCACCCGAATCGCGGTGGATCACCTCCATCGGCTTGCCCAGGACTCCGCCTGCATCATTGACTTCCTTCACGCCGAGGTTGACACCGGCGATTTCCGGGGGGCCAAGGAAGGCCAGGGAACCGGTAGTCGGAAGGAGTGAACCGATGCGCAAGGGGGTATCAGTAGTGGTGGTTGACGGCGGCACTGAAGGGGTTTCCGCAGGTTGGCTTGCGGCTGCGCCCCCGCCGCCTTCAGGTGCCGGGCAGGCAATTCCCGCCGCTTCTCCGGTGGCGGCAGACTCGGTTGCCGTGGGTGTGGACGAACCGCCGCAAGCCGTCACCATGAAGGCGACACCGATGCCAAGCGCTGTCAGCTTGGCAGCACGGGTTCCCGCCTGGGGGAATAAAGTCATTTACGAGCTCCTCGATCTAAAGGTGCGAACGGCCTTTGACACGAAAAATCAGGTGTTCCTGATTTAGCTTCAAGCTAATGCATATGCGGGGCGAACATAAGTGAGAGAGGTCACATCCTTATAACACTCGTTGCATATGTGGAATTAAGCGGCGGAAGCCGCCCGCTGCGCGGACGGCTTCCGTTTTCAGGCCCCTAATCACGGGGCGCAAGAACTTCGTACCCCAGGTGGGACTCGAACCCACAACACGCGGATTTTAAGTCCGCTGCCTCTGCCAATTGGGCTACTGGGGCGCCCGGTCAATGGTATCGCGTCAGACCAGTGCAAAAGGTTCGGCATACCGGAAGGTCCCGTGCACGCCGCCCGGCCAGAGTGCCAGCGGCAGCAGCTGGAAATGGCCGCCCCATGATTCTTCCGGCGGGAGCACCCCCAAGGAAGCGGCCGGGACAAAGCCGAAGCGCGCATAGTATTTGGTGCTTCCCAGCAGGGCGATGCCGGCCTCACCCGCAGCATTCGCCCGGGTGATGGTTTCCTTCATCAGGGCAGAACCGATGCCCTGCCGCTGCAGCCTTGGCGCCACCGACAGGGGACCGAGCCCCAGCAGCGGCTGGTCGCCCGCCCAGCCCCGGGTACTGATGACATGCCCCACCACCTTGCCATCCAGCACCGCCACCACGCTGAATTCGGGCAGGTACTCCTTGCAGTCGAAGAGTCGGCGGAGCAATGCCACCTCCACCGGCTCACCCTGCACGGGCAGGCCGGCGACCGGCGAGACGGCGAAGGCGTCAGCGGTGAGGGCGAGGATGGCATCACGGTCCTCCCGGGTCTCCCTGCGCAGCACGGGCGGCTGCAGCGGCCCGTTCCTGCTGCGCGCTGAGAGGCCTGCGAGGACCTCCAGCGCCAGCGGCGCGTCGGCGACCGGGACCAGCAGGTGGTCATGGTGGAAGCCGGCGAGCACATTGCAGCTGATGCCGGCTTCGGTGAGAGCCTTGCTGATCGCGGCGGTCAGGCCCACCGCTTCCAGGGCGGAGTGGACCTGCAGGGTGATCCAGGCACCCACAAAGTCATAGGCCAGGCCCTCCTGGTCCGCTACCGCCCGGGGCAGGACTACAGTAAGTCCTTCTGCTTCCCGGACTGCCGCCTCAATACCCGGCAGGAGCGGCCTGCCCTCGGGCCACAGGACATAGACGTACTCGCCGTGGCGCTGGGCTGGATGCATGGCGGCCAGCAGGGACTTAAGGTTCTTTTCGCCGGTCATGGTGCCAGTCTAAAAGGGCACGTAAAGTGGCGCAGCAGGCCGGCGGGGCACCCAGTGTGCCTGGGAACGCAGACGGCGGCTGCCCCTGAAAGGGACAGCCGCCGTCGAACACGCTCCAGCCTGGAGCGGCAGGTAAGTTACTTGGCCTTGGCAGCCACAGCTTCCTTGGCAACGGCAGGTGCCGTGGCGCTGGAACCGGAGCCGCCGGCCGCGCCGGCTGCCGGAGCAGGAGCAGGAGCAGCTGCCGGCTTGGGGGCCGGGGTGGCTGCCGCCACGAACGCGCCACGCGGGTTGTCCAGGTCCATCAGCTGCGTGGTGTCGCGGCCGGCAAAGAAGCTCAGGATCCAGTTGAAGATCACGCGGAACTTGCGCTCGAACGTGGGCATGGCCAGGCCGTGGTAGCCGCGGTGTGCAAGCCAGGCGAGACCGCCCTTGAGCCCGATGCTGCCGACCAGGTTGATGTTGGCAACGCCCTTCCACTGGCCGAAGCCGGCAACAGCACCCAGGTTCTTGTGCTTGTAGTCCTTCAGCGGCTTGTCCCAGCGCGAAGCCCACAGGTTCTTGGCGAGGCGCTTGGCCTGGCGAAGCGCGTGCTGGGCGTTGGGGACACAGGTGCCGTCCGGCAGGCCCTTGCCGGTGAGGTCCGGAACGGCGGCGATATCGCCGGCGGCCCAGGCGTTCTCGATGATGCCTTCGTCGCCGGCAACACGGAGGTCCGGGAGGACGCGGACGCGGCCGCGGGGCTCAAGCGGGAAATCGGTGGAACGGACCATGGGGTTGGCCTGCACGCCGGCCGTCCAGACAAGGGTGTCGGCTTCAAACTCCTGGGCAGGGGTCTTATCCGGGAGGTTGATGAGCTTGAGGGTGCCCTCGGCGCTGTCCAGCGAGGTGTTCAGCAGGACCTCGATGCCGCGGCTGCGGAGGTGCTCCACCACCCACTCGGCCTGCTTGGCCGTGACCTCGGGCATGATGCGTCCCATGGCTTCGACCAGGACGAAGCGGACTTCCTCCTGCCTGATGCGCGGGTTGTTGCGGACGGCCGCACGGGCCAGGTCCTCCATCTCGGTGATGCACTCGATGCCGGCGAAGCCGCCGCCCACCACCACGAAGGTGAGGGCGCGGGCGCGGGCAGCCGGATCGGTCATGGTGGAGGCAACTTCGATCCGCTCCAGGACCTTGTTGCGCAGCGCAACGGCTTCCTCGATGGTCTTCAGGCCGATGCCCTTGTCCGCGAGGCCCTTGATGGGGAAGGTGCGGGTGATGGCGCCGGCGGCCAGGACGACGTCGAAGTAGGGAACCTCGAAGTGCTCGCCGCCATCGGCGGGAGCCACGACGGCGGTGCGGTTCGCGTGGTCGATCGAGGTGACGCGCCCCTGGATCAGCTCAGTCTGCTGGAGGTGCTTGCGGTGGGAGACCACTGCGTGGCGGGCTTCGATGTTGCCGCCGGCTACCTCGGGGAGGAAAGGCTGGTAGGTCATGTAGGGCAGTGGATCTACGAGGGTGACGATGCCACCGGCATTCGCGATCTTCTTCTGCAGTTTGAGTGCTACGTACAGGCCGACGTACCCGCCGCCGACGACGAGTACCCTGGGACGGTCCTGGAGCTGTGGGGTGGTTGCCATGCCATTAAAGATACAGCAGTTTGTGAAAATCTTCACTAACTGCTGGGCCAGCCCGTAACCTACGTTTTCCGCCCGGAGTCCACACTGTCCATCGCGCCCGTTTCGGGTTCCTCCGGGACCAAAGCCGGCTTCCCCGCGGCCCGCCTCAACTGGACGGCAGCTGCCGCGATAATTGCGATGAACAAGACGCCAAAACCAATGACGACGGCGGCGCCTACAGCAGTGTCCCGCTGCGAAGGTGCTTCTGCTGCGGGCACTGTTGCTTCCGGCAGAGTGGGTGCCGCACTGGGCACGTCCGTGGTGGGCAGGGGGGCAGGAGTAGCGAGGTTGCCCCGCCGGTGGACACGGATCCATTCAGCGATGGAGCCCAGCGGGTTGGCGGTGACTTCCGGGACGTTGTCTTTCAGCGCCGCCTCGGCATTGAGCACGCCGAAACCGTAGAGCGGGTCCTTGCCGGGCGCGCCGGCATCCTTGGCAGTGGTGACGATCCGGTTGACCACCTGTTCGGCGCTCATGGCGGGCCACTTGGACCGGATCAGTGCTGCAACGCCGGCCACGATGGGCGCGCTGCCTGACGTTCCGGCCCACTCAGCGTAGCCGCCGCCCGGGAGGCCGCCCAACAGGTTTTCGGCCGGGGCGGCAACGCCAATGCTGATGCCCTGGGAGGACGCGTCAATGCTGGCCATGCCCTTGCGGTCCAGTCCGGCCACTGTGAGGACACCTGGAATGGTGGCCGGAGCCCCTACTTGGATATTGCCGCCCACCCTGTTGCCGGCGGCGGCAACGATCACCACATCTTTTTGCTCCGCGTAGAGGAAAGCCGCGTCCCAGCTCTGGGGCCACTCCGGGGTGGTGCTGCCAAGCGAGATGTTGATGACTTTGGCGCCGTTGTCCACCGACCACCGGACAGCCTCCGGAATTTGGTCCTGGTCACTCTTGCCCGAGGGATTGGTGGAGCCAAGCCACGTGGACACCGGGAGGATTTGTGCCTCCGGCGCCACCCCGATGATGCCGTCCGGCGCTGGCCCGGAGGGTCCCGGGGTTGGCGTTGGGCTGGCGCTGGCGGGCTGGTGGCCGCGTCCCGCGAGCATGGTGGCCACCAGGGTGCCGTGCTCCGGCTTGACGCCCACGCTCTTCTGCCCGTCGGGCTGTCCGGATCCCGAAGCGTCATAGCCCCGGGCCACTGCCCCCTTCAGGTCAGGGTGGCTGGCATCCACGCCACTGTCGATGACGGCCACCTTGACGCCAGCGCCCTTGGAGACCTCCCAAGCTTTGGTTATGCCGGATTCGGCAAGCCAGTACTGTTTGTCCCGCCACTCATCCGCCTGCGCGGCGGGAGCAGTGAAAAGACCGGAGGAAAGGCAGCAGGCAGCAAGGACCAGGGCCAGCAGGGCTGAACCCGCCCTTCGCAGCGGAGGTGCTGTGGCGGCGGTAGGGATTTGCATGCGTTCAGCCGATACTCAGGGCGATGCCGTCAAGGATGTCGTGCTCGCTGGCGGTTGCAGTAGTGATGCGCCCACCGGAGACCCCTTCCATCTGTTCCAGGATCCGCCGCCACACCAGTCCGCCGGCACCAATCACGTCAACCCGCCCGGGGTGCATGTAGGGCAGGACTGCACGTTCCGGCCGGGTCATCTCCAGAAGTCCAGTTGCGGCTGCACGGATTGTTTCAACCGGCAGCTCCGTGCCGTGGATTGCGTCGGGGGCGTACTCGGCCAGTCCCAGCGCGTGTGCGGTGATGGTGGTGATGGAACCGGCAACGCCAACGACGGCGGTGGCCCGTTCCAGCGGTACGCCCTGCCGGACACGGGCGATGGCTGCGTCCACGTCCGCTTCGGCGGCTGCCACCTGTTCGGCGGTGGGCGGATCGTCCCGGAGGTGCCGTTCGGTGAGGCGCACGCAACCGATGTCCACGGACATCGCTGCTGTGACGCCGTCGGCCGTACCCAGGACGAACTCGGTGCTGCCGCCGCCCAGGTCCACCACCAGCACTTCGTGGCCGTCCAGGATGGGCAGAACGCTGCTGGCGCCGGCGAAGGACAGTGCGGCTTCCTCACCGCCGGAAATGACCTCGGGTTCCACGCCCAGAAGGTCGCGGATTCCCTCCACGAAGACGTCGCGGTTCCGGGCGTCCCGGCTTGCTGAGGTCGCCACAAAACGGACTGCCGTTGCGCCGTGCTCCCGGATCAGCCGGCCGTAGTCGGCTGTCGCCGCGAACGTCCGCTCCAGCGCCTCCGGCGCGAGCTCGCCAGTGGCGTCCACTCCCTGCCCCAGCCGCACCACGCGCATTTCCCGCACCACGTCGCGAAGGGCGATGCGGCCGTTGCTGCGGTCGATGTCGGCGACCAGGAGGCGGATGGAATTGGTGCCGCAATCGATGGCGGCCACGCGCGTCATTCGCCCGCCCCCGTCGGGTTGGCCGTTTTCCGGACGGGAGCCGGGCGGCCCACGATCTCCGGCAGGCCCTGCGGACCGTGGCGGCTCAGGTCTTTGGAGGGTGCTTCGCCGGTGGTGTCCCAGGCGCCGTCGCAGTAGCAGGCGTCCGTAGTCCACCACTCCCGGATGCGGTCCAGGGCCTCATCGCCCAGCGGGTTGACGCCGGGGCCGGCAGCAAGTGAGTGTCCCACCAGGACGTGCAGGCATTTGACGCGCGTGGGCATGCCCCCGGCGGAGACGCCGTCGATCTCAGGGACGGCCCCGATGCCGGACCGCTGCCCGATGTCGTTGCGGGCAGCGAGGTAGGCCTCGTGGGCTGACCGGTAGGCAGCGGACAGTTCCTGGTCCCCAGCCAGCTGTTCGTTCATCTCGTTCATGACGCCTGCGGCCTCGAGCCGGGAGACGGCTGACGTGATGACCGGATGGGTCAGGTAGAAGGTGGTGGGGAACGGGGTCCCATTGCTGAGGCGGGGAGAGGTTGCTGCCACCAGCGGGTTGCCGCAAATGCAGCGGGCAGGAATTTCCACCACGTCGCGGACTGGCCGTCCCAGCTGTCGGCTCAGTACTTCCAGGTCATGCGCTGATGGCTTGCGGGATTCGTCCCGGGCGGCTGCCGTGTTGGATTCCACTGTGGCGGGCCGTCCTTCCTGTTGCGGTTCAGTCTGTAGCCGCGCGCGTGATGGACTCCCACAGGGCATCCACCCACGGCAGATCGGCGGGGTCTTGTGCTGCTGCGCCGGTCTGGCTACTGCTTTCTCCGGCCGGCAGATCGCTTCCGAAGACCCAGTAGCCGGTCTCTCCCGGCATAACCATGTTAATGCGGTCGCGGGCCTGCTGTTTCACGTAGTTGGGGTCCTGCCACCGCGAGACCTGCTGCCGCAGGGCATCCCCTTCGGCCTCGCGCGCAGCGATATCAGCATTCAGGGCGTCGATCTCGGCCTTCTTGTCGAAGAAGATCTTCACGGTGGGGGCCAACATGATGGTGATCGCAATCATCACCACGGCAAGTGCCAGCATCCGTCCGGAAAACGCCTTGGCAGGTACAGGCTGCTGTTCCTCGTCATCCTCCGGCTGGCCGTTTTTGGCTGTGCTTCCGGCGGCCCTGCTCCCCTTCCCGGCCCGCGGGAAATCAGGGGCTTTGCGGGCGGAGTTCTCCCTGGCCGGTCCTGCCGCGGTCTGTTGCGCCCTGGGCGGCTGTGCGCCGGGGGCTTCTCCCGCCGTCTTCTCCTTGCCCGAGCCAAAGTCGGCGCGGATGACGTCCGCCCCGTCCGAGGCTTCCTTTGCCGGGCGGGATGGGGCGACCTTGGGAACTTTGGGACGGCGGGTAGCCATGACACTCCTGAAACGCGCAGCCTGCCTGGGCCGCCACTGTCTGGGCTGGAACAAGTGCCGCCGAAACAGCAACGGTGGCTATGGTCCTTCAACCATAGCCACCGTTGTTTGTTTTATGCGGCTACTAGCCCTTGAAACGCGGGAAGGCGCCGCGGCCGGCGTAGCGTGCGGCGTCGTCGAGTTCCTCTTCGATCCGCAGCAGCTGGTTGTACTTGGCAACCCGTTCGGAGCGGGCCGGTGCGCCAGTCTTGATCTGGCCGGCGTTGGTGGCCACCGAGATGTCGGCGATGGTGGTGTCCTCGGTCTCGCCTGAGCGGTGCGAGGTGATGGTGGTGTACCCGGCCCGCTGCGCCAGGCTCACGGCATCCAGGGTCTCGGTCAGGGAACCGATCTGGTTGACTTTCACCAGCAGTGAGTTGGCGGTCCTGGTGTCGATGCCGCGCTGCAGGATGGCGGGGTTGGTGACGAACAGGTCGTCGCCCACCAGCTGGACCTTGTCGCCGATCGCGTCGGTGAGGGTCTTCCAGCCGTCCCAGTCATTCTCGTCCAGCGGGTCCTCGATGGACACCAGCGGGTAGTCGGAGACGAGTTCGGTGTAGTAGGCGCTCATCTCGGCGGAGCTCAGCGACTTGCCCTCGAACTGGTAGGCACCGTCCTTGAAGAACTCGGAGGAGGCGACGTCCAGTGCCAGTGCGATGTCCTTGCCCGGGGTGTAGCCGGCGTTCTTGATGGCTTCCTGGATGAGGTCCAGGGCTGCCCGGTTGGAGGGCAGGTTCGGGGCGAAGCCGCCCTCATCGCCGAGGCCGGTGGACAGGCCCTTCTCCTTCAGAACGGACTTGAGGTTGTGGTAGACCTCCACGCCCCAGCGCAGGCCCTCGGAAAAGGTCTCGGCGCCGATCGGGGCGATCATGAATTCCTGGATGTCGACGTCGGAGTCCGCGTGGGAGCCGCCGTTGAGGATGTTCATCAGCGGCACGGGCAGCACGTGGGCGTTCGGGCCGCCGAGGTACTTGTACAGGGGCAGGTCAGCGGAAGCGGCGGCTGCGTTGGCGACGGCCAGCGAAACGCCCAGGATGGCGTTGGCGCCCAGCTTGCCCTTGTTCGGGGTGCCGTCCAGGTCCAGCATGGCCTGGTCGATGCTGCGCTGGTCGGTGGCGTCGAAACCGGTCAGGGCCGGTGCAATCTGGTCGATGATCGCGTCAACGGCCTTCTGGACGCCCTTGCCGAGGTAGCGGCCCTTGTCGCCGTCGCGCAGTTCAACGGCCTCGTGCTCGCCGGTGGAAGCGCCGGAGGGAACTGCGGCACGGCCGATCTGGCCGTCGGAGAGCAGAACCTCAACTTCTACGGTCGGGTTGCCGCGGGAATCGAGGATCTCGCGGGCGTGGATGGCATCGATAAGCGCCATGAATTTGCTCCTTATGGGCGATTAACGGGGGGATCTTGCAGAAAGACTCGACGTACTCGTCGAAGACCAGCGTAGTCCAGAGTGGCGCGGGTTACGGAAACCTATCCAGCCCCCGGACGTCATGATCGCAGGGTTATTCCTGCTGCCGCTGCCCGCTGACGCGCTCCTGGTAGCGGCGGACGGCACTGCGGAGGGCACGTTCGGCGTCGTATCCGCTGGCGTGGGCGGTATGCACGACGGCGAGCAGCAGCTCCCCGAGCTCATCCTCAGAAGCGATGGGCCTGGATTGCACCGGTGGCTGGGCCGGCGGAAGGCCCGCCCGCGCCGCCCGGTCCATGGATTTCTGGGCACGCGCCAACGCTGGCAGCGCCAACGGAATTCCCTCGAACGGGTCCTGCCGTTCCGGCCGTTCGGCCCGCTTGACGGCGTCCCACTTCTGCACGATTTCGTCGACCGTTGCCGGGAAGCTGTCCTGCAGGGAGCCGTCGGGCCGGAAAACATGGGGATTACGGCGGATCATCTTGGCACTCAGGCCGCGTGCCACGTCGTCGAAGGTAAAGGAACCGCGTTCCTCGGCAATCCGCGCGTGCAGCACCACCTGGAGCAGGACGTCGCCCAGCTCGCCCCGGAGCTCGCCGTCGGGATGCCCGGCCTCGATGGTTTCGGCAACCTCGAAGGCCTCCTCCAGGAGGTACTCCACCAGCGAGGCATGGGTAAGCGCACCCATCCATGGACAGTGCTCGCGCAGGGAAGCAATCACGTGCAGCAACTCCCCTACCGGGGTGCCGGCGGTGTCGCTGTCCGGTAGGTCAGCCAAGGTTTGCGTAGGCGTCGTTGATGTACTCCACCAGCGCCTCCTTCTCCTCCAGGGGCAGGAAGGAAGCTTCGGCGGCGTTCAGGGTGAGCTCGAGCAGGTCATCCAGGTCATAATCGAAAGTCTCCACCAGGAGCTCGAACTCGTCGGTCAGGGTGACCCCGCTCATCAGCCGGTTGTCGGTGTTGATGGTGACGTTGAAGCCCAGCTGGTAAAGCATGTCCAGGGGGTGGCTTTCGATGCCGTCACCAAACCCCGCGATCGCACCGGTCTGCAGGTTTGACGACGGGCAGATCTCCAGTGCGATGCCCCGGTCCCGGATCCAGCTGGAGAGGTCCCCCAGGGTGACCAGGCCGATGGTGCCCTCGTCATTTTCGGGATCGTCGTCGAACTCCACCGTGATGTCCTCGGCGATCCGGACGCCATGGCCCAGCCGCAGGGCGCGTCCGTCCACCAAAGCCGACTGGATGCTTTCCAGTCCTGCCGCCTCGCCGGCGTGGACGGTGGCGGGAAAGTTGTGCTGCGCCAGGTAAGTGAAGGCATCCCGGAAGCGGGCCGGCAGGAAGCCGTCCTCGGCACCGGCAATGTCGAAGCCGACCGCGCCCTTGTTGCGGTGGCGGACGGCCAGCTCGGCGATCTCCTGGCCGCGGTCCGCATGCCGCATGGCCGTAATGAGCTGGCCCACCTGGATCTCTCGGCCGCTTTCCCCCACGGCTTCAACCCCGGCTTCAAGGCCTTCCTGGACCGCTTCCACTGCCTCGTCGAGGGTGAGGCCCTTCTGGAGGTGCTGCTCAGGCGCCCAGCGGACTTCCCCGTACACCACGCCGTCGTCAGCCAGGTCCTCAACGAACTCCTTGGCCACCCTGTAGAGGCCTTCGTGGGTCTGCATGACGGCAACGGTGTGGTCGAACGTTTCCAGGTAGCGGACCAGCGAGCCTGAATCGGCGGATTCGCGGAACCACTGGCCCAGCGCCACGGGCTCGGTGGAAGGAAGCGTGTGGCCAACGGCCTCTGCCAGCTCGATGATGGTGGCCGGACGGAGTCCGCCATCCAGGTGGTCGTGAAGGGAAACCTTGGGCAGGTTCTTCAGGTCGAAATCGATGGCAGGGGCAGCGTCAACAATGGGCTCAGTCACGTTCCCACCTTAGGGTGGGCTGGAGCTCAAAGCCAGCCGCTAGTTTCCAGCCTGTTCGCCGTCCCCGGCCGCGGAAGCAAGGATGGCGCTGCTGCCGCTTTTTGCGTCGCGTGCCCCGGAAGGACCGCCGTCGAGCCACTCGTCAACGTCCTCGGCGTCATTGCGGGCCAGGTGCTTATGCCACCACCGGAGCAAGTGGTCGATGAGGATCCCCAGGATGATCGCGAAGACAACGGCGATCCCCGCGCTGAGCAGCGGGTTGTGGTGCAGCCACGGGAAGGAGCTCGCCAGCAGCCCGATGCCGATGGAATAACCCACCCAGGTGATGCAGGCAAAAGCGTCCAGCAGGAAGAAGCGCCGGTGGCTGAAGCCGGTACTGCCCGCCACGTAGTTGACGGCCACCCGCCCCCAGGGGATATAGCGGGCCGTGAAGATCAGCACAGCGCCGCGCTTGTCCAACTCGTAACGGGCCCAGCCGAAAGCTTTCTGTACCCTGGGGCGGCGCATCCACCGCCACCGGTTCAGGCCAATCCGGCGGCCGAGCATGAATGCCATGTTGTCCCCGGCGATGGCTCCGATGAGTGCTGTGAGGCCGAGGATCCACAGGTTCGGATCTCCGCTGTGCCGGGAGAAGGCCGCCAATGCCACGATCAGGGTCTCGCTGGGAACCACCATGGCGAAGCCGTCAACGAAGAAGAACACCAGCAGGAGCGGGTAGATCCACCACTGGCCCGCTGCATGGAGCACAGCATCATTAATAAACTCCACGCGGGTCTTGCTCCTATGCAAAATGGCATAGCCGGAAGTGACGCAGCCAAAGCGGAAATCGTTACTAAGTGTCCCACGGCCAAGGTGCCATTTGCTACGCCCCAACCTGCTGGGACAACGGCCGGGCTACGCTTCCGGTTCCTTCATCCGCTCCACCATCGGCGGCTGCCGCCGGACGCGGTTAATCACCAGGTCCATGATGATCCCCAGGGTGACGGCGCAGATGATGGCGATAACGGCGCCCAAAAGGTGGTTGTCCTCGAACCACTGGCCGAAGAACAGCCCGACGCCCACTGAGTATCCGGCCCACAACGTTGCTGACAGGATGGTCAGGCCCACGAAGCGCAGATGGGGGTAGCGGGTCACGCCGGCAGTGAGGTTGACCGCCACCCGGCCGATCGGAACGAACCGTGCGACCAGGATGAGCGAGGCCGGCCGCTTCCGCAGTTCCCGCCCTGCCCAGCGGAAGGCACTCTGCATCCGCGGCCCGCGCATCCACGACCATCGCCTGGTGCCCACCCTGCGGCCGATCAGGTAGGCGATGTTGTCCCCCAAAAAAGCGCCAAGGGCAGCCACCAGCATCAGGAGCCATGGGTTGGGGACCTCCGCGGTGGCGGCCACTGCGGACAGTCCCACCACCACTGATTCGCTGGGGATGGGCGGAAAGAAGCCATCAATGGTGCAGCAGGCCAACACCACGAACAGCACCCAGGGCTGTCCGGCGGCGGCGAGGATGAAGTCATTGATGGCCTGCATGACTCCCTATGCTATGCGGTCGATGATCAGCTGCTGCGCCGGCCGCGAGCCCTCGGGTGCAATAACGGCTGCATGTTCCAGGGCCTCTTTGGCCCGGGCAAACCGTTCAGGGGTGTCCGTCAGCAGGGTCATCAGCGGTTCCCCTGCCCGGACCACGGCACCGGGTCTGGCGTGCATCCGGACTCCGGCCCCCGCCTGGACCGCATCCTCCTTGCGGGCGCGCCCGGCTCCCAGGCGCCAGGCTGCAACACCGACAGCGAGCGCGTCCAGTTCCACCAGGACTCCGTCTGCCGGGGCGTAGAGCACCTCGGACTCGCGTGCGACCGGCAGCTTGGCGTGGGGGTCTCCGCCCTGGGCTGCAATCATCCGGTTCCAGACATCCATGGCGCGGCCGTCCACAAGCGCGGCGGCGGGATCGGCGTCGTGCACTCCTGCGCAGGCCAGCATCTCCTCCGCCAGCCGGACGGTCAGCTCCACCACGTCGGCGGGGCCGCCGCCCGCCAGCACCTCCACCGATTCCTCCACCTCGATCGCATTGCCCGCGGTCAGGCCGAGCGGAGTATTCATGTTGGTGAGCAGCGCGACGGTGTTCACCCCCGCGTCCTTGCCCAGCGCCACCATCGTCTCTGCCAGCTCCCGGGCCCTGGCCTCGTCCTTCATGAACGCGCCCGTTCCCACCTTGACGTCCAGGACCAGGGAACCGGTCCCTTCGGCGATCTTCTTGCTCATGATCGAAGAGGCAATCAGGGGAATCGCCTCAACCGTGCCGGTGACGTCGCGCAGCGCGTAAAGCTTCTTGTCCGCCGGGGCCAGGCTCGCGCCGGCGGCGCAGATCACCGCGCCCACGTCCTGGAGCTGGGCCAGGATCTCCTCGTTGCTGAGCGAGGCACGCCAGCCGGGGATGGCCTCAAGCTTGTCCAATGTGCCGCCCGTGTGCCCCAGTCCCCTGCCGGACAGCTGCGGAACGGCCACCCCGAAGACCGCCACCAGGGGCGCGAGCGGCAGCGTTATCTTATCCCCCACCCCTCCGGTGGAATGCTTGTCCGAGGTGTACTTCAGGCCGCCGTCGGGCCGCCGCAGGCTGGAAAAGTCCATCTGCTCGCCGGAGGCGATCATCGCGGCTGTCCAGCGGGCAATCTCGGTGCGGTTCATGCCGTTGAGCAGGATCGCCATGTTAAGGGCCGCCATCTGCTCGTCGGCAATGGCCCCGCGGGTGTAGGCGTCGATGGTCCAGTCGATCTGTTCGGGGCTAAGGACGCCCTTGTCCCGCTTCACGCGGATGATGTCCACGGCGTCGAACGGTTCCGCCGGGGCGCTTTCTGTCACCTTTTCAGCCACGTGTTTCCTCCAGGTGTTCGGGACCGAAGGCGTCTGGCAACACCTGGTCCATGGACTTGATGCCTTGGGTGGTCATGAGCTCCATGTCCGGAGCCCGGAACTCGTACAGCAACTGCCGGCAGCGGCCGCACGGCATGAGGATGCTGCCGGCCCCGTCCACGCAGTAGAAGGCGCGGAGCAGGCCACCGCCGGTCATGTGCAGATTTCCCACCAGCGCGCATTCGGCGCAAAGGGTCAGGCCGTAGCTGGCGTTCTCTACGTTGCAGCCGCTCACGATCCGGCCGTCCCCGGTAAGGGCCGCTGCCCCCACCGGGAACTTCGAATAGGGCACGTAGGCGCGGTGCATCGCTGCCGTAGCCGCCGCCTTGAGCGCGTCCCAGTCCACCGGCTCCGCTGCGTTCTTGGCCGCGCCTGTCACCTGGTCCACGCCGTCACCCCTTGACATACGGAATACCGCTGGCTGCCGGCCCCCGGGACTTGCCCACCAGCCCGGCCACCGCGAGGACCGTCACGAGGTACGGCAGCATGGCCATGAACTGGCTGGGAACGGGAGTGCCGATGATCGTGACAATGCTCTGCAGGTTGTCGGCAAAACCGAACAGGAGCGCGGCGAAGAAGGCTCCGAAGGGGTTCCATCGGCCGAAGATCAGGGCTGCCAGGGCAATGAAGCCTCGGCCGCCGGAGATCTCCTTCGTGAAGCTGTCGATGGCCACCAGGGTGAAGAACGACCCGCCGATGCCGGCCACCGCCCCGCCCAGGGTGACGTTCCAGAAGCGGGTGGCGTTCACGTTGATGCCCAAGGTGTCCGCGGCCTGAGGGTGTTCGCCTACGGCGCGTACGCGAAGGCCCCACCGGGTCTTGAACAGGCCCACCCAGACCACCAGTACCGCAATGTACATCAGGTAACCCACCAGGGACTGCCGGAACAGGATGGGACCGATTATCGGGATGCTGGACAGGACGGGAATCTCGATGGCGTCCAGCCCGGGCGGCGAGTTGAACCTGTCGCTGTCTTCCTGCATGACAGTGCTGAACAGGAAGCCCGTCACGCCCGAGACCAGAACGTTCAGGACCACACCGACGATGATCTGGTTCACCAAATACTTGATGCTGAAGAGCGCCAGCACCATGGACACAACAGCTCCCGCCACGGCGGCGGCCAGAAGCCCGATCAGGGGATTCTGGGTCACGCTTGCCACGATGGCTGCGGTGAACGCGCCACCGAGCAGCTGGCCCTCAATGGCGATGTTCACCACGCCGACACGTTCACAGAGGACGCCGGACAGGGATCCGAAGACCAGCGGGACGGCAAGGGTGACGGACCCGGCGATGAGCCCTGCCAGCGAGATGCTGGGAGTCCTGGCACCGCCCACCACCCAGATCAGGAACGCCGCGGTGAACAGCACGATGAACGCCACGGTAAGCCAACCCGGCACCTGCCTGTCCCTGGTCCTAAGGAACACAGCGTAGGCGGCCAGGCCGAGCAGGAGGATGGAGAGTACCAGGCCCCCGGCGAACGCGTTGACCTCAAGCGCGGGGAGCTGGAAGAAGTCGCTGCCGGTGGAAATCCCGAAACTGGCGGTCCGGCTGGGCGCCAGCAGTCCGAAGAACACCAGGGCCACCAGCCCGAACGCCGTGAGGAGCAGCGGTGTTTTCCAGGTCACCGGCTTGGCCGAAACGGCGGCGGCACGCGTGTCCGTGCCGTTGGCGCCAGGCTGCGGTTTGCCGGGCCTGGAGGACGATACTGTCGTGCTCATGCTGCACCTCCGGTGGTTGCTGCCTCGCGGGACTTGGCTGCGCGGGCCGGCTTCCTGCGCCGGGGATTCAGGCCGAAGATGGCCCGTACCAGCGGTGGAGCGGCGATGAACAGGACTATCAGGGACTGGACCACCAGGACGATGTCGATGGGCGTCCCGGTCTGGATCTGCATCTGGACCGCCCCGGCGCGGAAGGCGCCGAACAGCAGGCCGGCAGCGAAGGTGCCCCACGGCGTCGAGCGCCCCAGCAGCGCCACGGTGATGGCGTCAAAACCGTAGGTGGCGGCAACGCCGTCGGTCAGGACCTTCTCTGTGCCTGCCACCTGGGCGACGCCTGACATTCCCGCCAGTCCGCCTGCCAGGGCCATCACCAGGATGGTGGAGCGGGACACGTTGATGCCCGCCGTCTGCGCAGCCTTGGGGTTTGCGCCCACGGCACGGAATTCGAAGCCCACCGTGGAGCGGTTCAGGAGCCACCAGACCAGGACGGTTGCGGCGATGGCCAGCAGGAACCCGAGGTGGAGCCGGTACTGCGTGCCGAAGATCTGGGGGTAGACGGCGGTGGGATCCAGGACGGGCGAGATGGGGTTTGACTCCCCTGGCCGCTGGAACGCCGGCGTGTTCAGGAGGTAGCGGAGGAAATACAGCGCGATGTAATTGAACATGATGGTCAGGATCACTTCATGCGCGCCGGTACGGGCCTTGAGCAGGCCCACGAGCCCGCCCCAGAAGGCACCGCCGATGATGCCGGCCACGAGGACCAGCAGCAGGTGCAGGCCCAGCGGCAGGTGCAGCGCGAAACCCACCCACGCGGCCAGGATGCCGGCCACGATGATCTGGCCCTGCGCGCCGATGTTGAACAGGCCCGCACGGAACGCCAGGGCCACGCCCAGACCGGCCGTGATGAGCGGGGTGGCGATGGTGAGGGTTTCCATGAAGGGCGCGAACTGGGCCGCAACGCTGTTGCCGCGCGGGTTGAAGACCGAGCCCTGGAACAGTGCGATGTAGGAGCGGGTGGCGGCATCCCAGACCGCTGTGAGGAAGTCGGTGGGCCTGGCCAGGAAGTACCCGCCGGTGGTGGCCACCCGCTCGTCCGTGCTCGCGATCAGCAGGCCGCCGATGATCAGGGCCAGCAGCACCGCCAGGACCGAGACCATGCCGCTGCCGGTGAAAATCCTGCGGAGCAGTGTGTCCGGGCCGCCTGGAAGCTGCCCGCTTTGGGCAGTGGCGGGAACGGCGGATGGTTCCATCGCTCCGCCGGCAGTGTCAACGGATACGACGGCGGCAGTTGACTCGTCAGCGGAGGTTGCCTCCTGCGTGTTGCCGGGCCTGTTTGCAGCGTGTTTGGGTGGGTGCTTTTCAGGCATGGTCGCCTCCTTCGGCGTCGGAGGTATTGATCGTGGTTCTGCCCGCGGACAATCCGGCCTGCGGGGCATGGCTGTGCTCTTCAGGCGGGATTCCCGCCATCATGAGGCCCAGGGCATCGCGGCTGGTGCCGGCGGGGACCACGCCCACCAGCTTGCCCTTGTACAGCACGGCAATGCGGTCAGCCAGTTCCATCACCTCGTCCAGTTCTGTGGAGACGATCATGACTGGCGTGCCCTGGTCGCGTTCAGCCACGATCCTCCGGTGCAGGAATTCGATGGAACCCACGTCCACACCGCGGGTGGGCTGCGAGGCGATGAAGAGCCGCAGGGGGCGGGACAGTTCGCGCGCCATCACCAGTTTCTGCTGGTTGCCGCCGGACAGGGTCCCTGCTGCTGCCGCTGCAGACGGGGTCCGGACATCGAACTCGCCGATCCGCGCCCTCGCGTTCTCCATGATCTTCGCCGGGCTCATGCTGATGCCCTTCGCGAAGGGAGGCTTGTCATAAAGGTCGAGGACCAGGTTCTCGGCCACGGAGAAGGTGCCTACCAGGCCGTCCACTTTGCGGTCTTCCGGGACGAATCCGACGCCGGCGTCCAGGACCTCTTTGACGGACCGGCCCAGGAGCTCCTTGCCGTCCAGCCTGACGGACCCGCTGACCCGTTCCTGGAGGCCCAAAATGGCTTCCGTCAATTCAGTCTGACCGTTGCCCTGGACGCCCGCAACGGCCAGGATCTCGCCCCGGGATATGTCGAAGCTCAGCCCGTCCACCACGTGCTGGCCGTTGGGTGCAATGACGGTAAGGTCGCGGACTTCGAAGGTTTTTTCCTGCGGGCGGGCCGGCTCTTTGTCGAGGACCAGGCTTACGGCACGGCCCACCATCATGGAGGCCAAATCAGTGGTGGACGCAGCGGGATCAGCCGTGCCAACCACTTTTCCGCGCCTGATCACCGTGATGGTGTCCGATACTTCCTTCACTTCCCGCAGCTTGTGCGAAATGAAGACAATTGACGTTCCGCTTGCCTTCAGCTGGCGCATGATGTCCAGGAGCTCATCAGTCTCCTGGGGGGTCAGCACGGCTGTGGGTTCGTCAAGGATCAGCACGTTCGCGTTCCGGACCAGGGCCTTGATGATCTCCACGCGCTGCTGGACGCCCACCGGGAGGTTTTCCACCAGGGCGTCCGGGTCGACGTCGAACCCGTACTGGTCCGAAATCTCCTTGATCCGGCTGCGCGTGGCATCCAGGTCCAGGAAGCCTGCGGCCTTCGTGGGTTCGGCGCCAAGCGCCACATTTTCGGCGACGGTGAAAACGGGAACCAGCATGAAGTGCTGGTGGACCATGCCAATGCCGGCCGCCATGGCGTCGCCAGGTCCGCGGAAGGACACGGGCTTGTCATCGATGAGGATTTCGCCTTCGGAGGGCTCGTACAGCCCGTACAGCACATTCATGAGGGTGGACTTGCCGGCCCCGTTTTCGCCCAGCAGACAATGGATTTGTCCGGGCTCAACCACCAGGTCAATGTGGTCGTTGGCGAGCAGGCTGCCAAAGCGTTTAGTGATCCCTCTGAGTTCAAGTTTCAAAACTCTGACCAATCTCGAAGCGTCCAGTGAGCCACCGGACGGGATATGTGGCTGCAGCACCAGCCTAGTGGGTGCAGCCCTGGGACAGGCGGGCTGCGGTCCGGTGAGGTGCAGCCAGCAAAAAGCGCCACCGCCCGGCCAGTCAGTGACCAGCCGGGGGTGGCGCTTCACGCCGGGGATCAGGCCTTCGGGCTTGCCTTGGACTCAACCTTCAGCTTGCCGTCCACAATGTCTTTCTTGATCTGCTCCAGTTCGGACTTCAGCTCTGCCGGAACCTGGGAATCGAGGTCGTGGAAGGGAGCCAGCTGGACGCCGTCGTTGGCCAGCGTGCCCACGTACGGCGTGTTGTCGAAGTTGCCTTCCTTGTCATCCTTGACCACCGTTTCCACGGCGTCGCCCATCTGCTTCATGACCGAGGACAGCATGATGTCCTTGTAGTCGGGAGCAGTCAGGTAGCCGTCAGAGTCCACCCAGATGAGCTTGACGTCCTTGCCGGCGGCCTTGGCATCCTTCAGTGCTGCACCGGAACCCTTGCCCACGGGGCCGGCGACGGGCATCACGATGTCGGCGCCCTGGTCCAGGAAGTTCTGGGTGACCTGCTTGCCCACATCCTGCTTTTCGAAGTCTCCGGTAAACGTGCCGTCCTGGGCATCCTTGTTCCAGCCAAGGAGCTTGACGTCCTTGCCCTTCTGCTCGTTGTAGTACTTGACGCCGTCCGCGTAGCCGTCCATGAAGATGGTCACGGTGGGGATGTTCATACCGCCGAACGTTGCCACCGTGCCGGTCTTGGTGGTCCCTGCGGCAAGGTAGCCGGCAAGGAACGCTGCCTGCGCGGTGTCGTAGATGATCGGCTTGACGTTGGCGATGGGGGGATCGTAGGCGAAGTCCACAATGGCGAAGTGGCTGTCCGGGTTGTCTTCCGCCTGTTTCTTGGTGGCGTCGCCCAGCAGGAAGCCCACCGTGACGGTGAGGTCGCAGCCGGCGGTGACCATGGCGCGGAGGTTGGGTTCGAAGTCGTTGTTGGTCTTGGATTCGACCTGGTTGATCTTGATGCCGAGATCGGCCTCTGCCTTCTTCAGGCCCTCGTAGGAGGACTGGTTGAAGGACTGGTCGTCGAATCCGCCGGAGTCGGACACGATGCAGCCTGTGTAGTCGCTGGCCCCGGCCGTCGAGCCGGTTCCGGCTTCCGGGGGCGCACCGCAACCGGCCAGCACGAGCGCTGTGGCGCCCATCGTGGCCAGTCCCGCAACTGAACCGCGCTTGAAACCTGCACGCAGTGAGTTCTTCAATTTTCCTCCAGGATGAAGAGAGTGGCGCTACGGCTCGAATTCAATGAGTGTCCGTTTCTGCACTGAAATTCTGTTGTCACTGAGGGCACGCAGCACTGCGCCGGAGCGCACTGATGCCACCACTTTAGTGGCCTGCGCCACGTCTCAATAGCACGCTGGCAAGGTATCCGGAAGATTGTTTACAAGTTGTTACCAAGGAGTAGGTGTGGCAGGGCCAGCGGCACGCCTACCGCCCAGGGACGGCAGGCATGGCCTGGAGCCGAACCAGCATCTTGCCGGTGTTGGCACCGTCCAGCAGGTCGGTGAAGGCCTGCGGCGCGTTCTCCAGCCCGTCCACGATGGTCTCGTCATAGCGGACGGTGCCGTCGGCAAGCCAGCCTGCCATGGTGTGTGATGCAAAATGCGGCAGGGCCCGACGGCGCGGTCCAGGGACGGTGCCTAAAGGTCGCGGATAGTGCGCAGGGCCGCGGCAGTGAGCACCCGGATCCCCAGGCCCAGGGCACGTTCATCAACGATGTAGTCCCCGCGGTGCAGATCGTATTCCTCGCCTCCGGGGGTCTTGGTGCCCAGGCGCATCATGGCTCCCGGGAGCTCAGCGAGGAACCAGGCGAAATCCTCGCCGCCCATGGACTGCGGTGTGAGGACTACGGCGTTTTCGCCGATTTCAGCACGGGCGGAGGCTTCGATGATCGCTGTTTCATGCTCGGAGTTCACTACCGGCGGGACTCCCCTGGTGTGCTCCAGCTTCACGTCCACGCCGTAGGGGGCCGCCACCTGGTGGACCACTTCGTCGAGGAGTTCCCCGGCCTCGTGCCAGGCATCCCGGTCCAGGCAGCGCATCGTGCCCGCCATGTAGCCAGTGCCGGGAATGGCGTTGGGCGCTGAACCGGCGGAGATCTGCCCCCACACCACGGATACCCCGCTGCGCACATCCACGCGGCGGGAGAGGACTGCGGGCACATTGACTGCGATCTGCGCCAGGGCGAAGACCAGTTCTTCGGTCAGGTGCGGGCGGGAGGTGTGTCCGCCGCGGCCCGAAAGCTCGATACGGATGGTGTCCGAAGCAGAGGTGATGGCGCCGATGCGCGTGCCGATCTTGCCTACTTCGATGCGCGGATCACAGTGGAGTGCGAGGATCCGCGGCACGCCCGCAAGGACGCCCTGCTCGATGCAGGAGTGGGCACCACCGGGCATGGTCTCTTCGGCAGGCTGGAAAATGATGCGGATGGTGGCACCGAGCGGTTCCTCCAGGTGCATCCTGTGCAGCACCAGGGCGATGCCCAGCATGGTGGTGGTGTGGACGTCGTGGCCGCAGGCGTGGGTGACGCCATGGTTTTTTGAGGCAAAGGGCAGGCCCGTTTCCTCGATGATGGGCAGGGCATCAATGTCGCCGCGCAGGGCAGTGGCAATGGGCCCCTCCCCCACGTCCACCGTGAGCCCGGTACCCTCGAGCCTGCGGGGGCTGAGGCCTGCGGCTTCGAGCCGCTCGGCCAGCTTGTCCGTGGTGCGGAACTCCTTGAACGACAGCTCCGGATGCGCGTGCAGGTCCCGGCGGAAGTCGATCAGTTCCGGCAGGAGGGGCTCAAGCCATGGAGCCACCAGGGCGGTGGGCTCGGCTTCGGTAGTGTAATTGCGCACTGCTTCACTCTAGCGAGGGTGATGGGATTAGCGGCGATCGCGTTACTTCAGAGGACGTCGGTATCCCCGCTCGCCTTGAGGGCATCCACGGCTGCCTTGACCCGCTGCGAGTTCGCCATGGTGGTTACCAGGAGCGCATCCGGGGTGTCCACGATGACAACGTCCTCGATGCCGATGAGGGCAATAACGCGCTTGGTGTCGCTGACCACCACGCCGCTGGATTTCTCCGTGAACACACGCGCGCCTTCGCCCAGCACCGTGACATCATCAACTTCCTTGGCGCTGTTGAGGCGACCCACGGAGGCGAAGTCCCCGACGTCGTCCCACCGGAAGGAACCAGGCACGACGGCGACGTCCCCGGCTTCGGCGGCAGGCTCGGCCACCGCGTAATCGATGGCAATCTTCGGCAGTCCGGGCCAGACGCGGCCCGTCACTTCATCACGGTCAGGGGTGTCCCAGGCGCGCGCGATCTCCTGCAGGCCCAGGAACAGCTCGGGCTGGTTGGCTTCCAGGTGCTTGAGCAGCAGGGAGACAGGAGCGACGAACATGCCGGCGTTCCACACGTAGTTGCCGCTGTCCACGTACTGCTGGGCCACTTCCTCGTCCGGCTTTTCCACGAACTCCACCACGTCCTGTGCGCTGGGGGCGCCCTCGATATGGAGGTCCTGTCCGGAGCGGATGTAGCCGAAGCCGGTGGAGGGATGGGTCGGCTTGATGCCGATGGTCACGATCTTTCCGGCGGCTGCAGTATGGATTGCCTCGCCGACTGCCTGTTGGAAAAGGCTGTCCGGGCTGATCACCTGGTCGGCGGCAAAGGAACCCATGATGGTGTCGGGATCGCGTTCGTGCAGGATTGCCGCAGCAAGGCCGATCGCAGCGGCAGAATCCTTCGGTTCCGATTCCAGGACCAGGTCTGCGTCGTGGATCTCCGGCAACTGCCGGCACACTGCTTCCCGGTGGGCTTTCCCGGTAACCACCAGCATCCTGCTGCCGGCCAGCGGGTGCAGCCGGTCGTACGTGGCGCGCAGCAGTGTGCTGCCCGATCCGGTGAGGTCGTGGAGGAATTTGGGAGCTGCGGCGCGTGACAGGGGCCAGAGGCGGGTCCCCACGCCGCCTGCCGGGATCACCGCAATGAAGCGCTCAAGGGGTGATGCGGGGCTTGTCACTTTGTCTGTACTCATCACCGCCTACTTTAGCGGAACAGGCACGGCGCCTTCCGGCGGACGCTGCCGGCCCTGCTTCGGCCCGTCACGGTATCCATCTCACACGCACCGGCCGGCAGTGTGTCCTTTGTCTCATATTTTCTCGAAATCCGCGCCACTGCTGGCCACCAAGGCGCTCCTAAATTGAATAAGCTGTTAGCTGAGCCTAGATTTAGGCCTGAGCTACGAGTGCTCTCGCAGCAGGCGTTCCCCCCGCGTGGATCTCATGCCAGCGCCGCTGTGTTGCAGGGAGGTTTATCAGTGCCGACAAAACCAGCTGGCACCTTGTACCGCGGCCGTGAAGGCATGTGGTCCTGGGTAGGACACCGCATTACCGGTGTAGTGATCTTTTTCTTCTTGTTGGTCCACGTCCTGGACACCTCCTTGGTGCGTGTGTCACCTGAGGCCTACACCGCCGTGATCGGTGCCTACAAGAATCCCCTGATGGCCCTGGGCGAGACCGGCCTTGTTGCCGCGATTGTTTTCCACGCCTTCAACGGCCTGCGGATCATCGCGGTCGACTTCTGGAAGAAGGGCGCCAAGTACCAGCGGCAGATGCTGTGGGCCGTCATGGGTCTCTGGCTTGTCACCATGGTCGCATTCTCCATCCGCCACCTGTCCCTTGCCCTCGGAGGCCACTAAGCCATGACTGCAACGATTGAGAGCCCCCGCAGCGGGCGGATCGCCCCCCAGTACCGCCGGCATGGCGGCAGCAGGGGAAATTTCGAGATGATTGCCTGGCTGTTCATGCGGCTGTCCGGCGTGGTCCTGGTGGTCCTCATCTTCGGGCACCTCTTTGTGAACCTCATGGTGGGTGAAGGCATCCACGCCATTGATTTCGGATTCGTGGCCGGCAAGTGGGCCGATCCGTTCTGGCAGGTCTGGGATCTCACCATGCTGTGGCTGGCCATGCTGCACGGAACCAATGGCGTGCGGACCATCATCAACGATTACGCCGAAAAGGACTCGACCCGCCGCTGGCTGAAGACGGTCCTCTACTCGGCCACCGTCGTCATCATTGTCCTGGGCACCCTGGTGATCTTCACCTTCGACCCGTGCCCCGTGGTTAACGGCGTCCCCCTGCCTGGCGGGTTCTGCCCTGCCTAGCCGCAGAGCCATCCCGGGCCCGCGGGTTCTCCGCGGGCCCTGTTTTGCGGAGCAGGCAACGCCGGCCCGTTGTTTTATAGCGAATTTTGAGAGAAAGAGCATCTGGTATGCAGGTCCATAAGTACGACGTCGTCATCGTCGGTGCCGGTGGCGCTGGCATGCGCGCCGCGATCGAATCCGGTCAGCGCGCGCGCACAGCAGTACTGACCAAGCTCTACCCCACCCGCTCGCACACAGGTGCTGCGCAGGGTGGCATGTGTGCAGCACTTGCCAACGTCGAGGAAGACAACTGGGAGTGGCACACCTTCGACACCGTCAAGGGCGGCGATTACCTGGTGGACCAGGATGCGGCTGAAGTGATGGCGAAGGAAGCCATTGATGCCGTGCTGGACCTCGAAAAGATGGGCCTGCCGTTCAACCGCACGCCGGAAGGCCGCATCGACCAGCGCCGCTTCGGCGGGCACACCCGCGACCACGGCAAGGCTCCGGTCCGCCGTGCCTGCTATGCAGCCGACCGCACCGGCCACATGATCCTGCAGACGCTCTACCAAAACTGCGTCAAGCACAACGTTGAGTTCTACAACGAGTACTACGTCCTTGACCTGCTGACCGTTGAAGAGGAAGCGCTCCGCGAGGACGGCACGCCGTACATGCAGAAGCGCGTGGCCGGCGTCGTCTCCTACGACCTCGCCTCGGGTGAACTGCACGTCTTCCAGGCGAAGTCCGTGGTGTTCGCCTCGGGCGGTGCCGGCAAGGTCTTCAAGACCACCTCCAACGCACACACCCTGACCGGCGACGGCATGGGCATCGCCTTCCGCCGCGGCATCCCCCTGGAGGACATGGAATTCTTCCAGTTCCACCCGACCGGCCTTGCCGGCCTGGGCATCCTCCTTTCCGAGGCCGCCCGTGGCGAGGGCGCCATCCTCCGCAACTCAGAGGGTGAGCGCTTCATGGAGCGCTACGCCCCCACCATCAAGGACCTGGCTCCCCGAGACATCGTGGCCCGCTCCATGGCCAACGAAGTCCGCGAAGGCCGCGGCTGCGGCCCGAACAAGGACTACGTCCTCCTGGACCTGACCCACCTTGAACCGGCCCACATTGACGCCAAGCTGCCGGACATCACCGAGTTCGCCCGCACCTACCTGGGTGTTGAGCCCTACACGGAACCCGTTCCCGTGTTCCCGACGGCGCACTACGCCATGGGCGGCATTCCCACCAACATCAACACTGAGGTCCTGCAGGACAACGACACCGTGGTCCCCGGGCTGTACGCAGCCGGCGAGGTCGCGTGTGTATCTGTGCACGGCTCCAACCGCCTGGGCACCAACTCGCTGCTGGACATCAACGTGTTCGGCAAGCGCGCCGGTATCGCTGCTGCGGAGTATGCCAAGGCTGCCCAGTTCGTGGAGTTGCCGGAAAATCCGGTGGCCTACACCACGGAGCTGCTGGACATCGCCCGCAACGGCACCGGCGACGAAAAGGTGGCTGTTATCCGCAAGGAGCTGCAGGACACCATGGACGCCAACATGCAGGTGTTCCGCACGGCCGAGACACTGAACCAGGTCCTGAGTGATATCGCCTCCTTTGAGGAGCGGTACAAGCGGATCAATGTCCAGGACAAGGGCAAGCGCTTCAACCTGGACCTGCTCGAGGCCGTTGAACTCGGCTTCCTGCTGGAGCTGGCCAAGGTGATGACCGTGGCAGCCCTGTACCGCGAGGAATCCCGCGGCGGACACTTCCGCGAGGACTTCCCCGAGCGCAACGACGAGAAATTCATGAAGCACTCCATGGCGTACAAGGACGACGAGGCTCCCGCGGGATCGGCAGAATCAATTGCCGGCATCCGGCTGGACACCAAGCCTGTGGTCTTTACCCGCTACGAGCCGATGGTGAGGAAGTACTAAGATGACCGCTGAAATCGCTGAGCCAGCCTCAAAGGTTGAACTGCCTGCCGGCGTCGGCGGGGGCGGCGAGATCCCCACGTTCGATGTGCACATGCGCGTCCGCCGGTACAACCCGGAGGTCTCCGAAGATGCCACCTGGGATGATTTCCACCTCACCATGTACGGCACTGACCGCGTCCTGGATGCCCTGCACAAGGTCAAGTGGGAGACCGACGGCAGCCTGTCCTTCCGCCGCTCCTGCGGCCACGGCGTGTGCGGATCGGATGCCATGCGCATCAACGGCCGCAACCGCCTCGCCTGCAAGACCCTGCTGAAGGACCTGGACACGTCCAAGCCCATCACGGTTGAGCCCATCAAGGGCCTGCCGGTGGAAAAGGACCTCATTGTGGACATGGAACCGTTCTTCCAGTCCTACCGCGAGGTCATGCCGTTCCTCATCAACAAGGGCCACGAGCCCACCCGGGAACGCCTGCAGTCCGCCGAAGACCGTGAGCGCTTCGATGACACCACCAAGTGCATCCTGTGCGCCGCGTGCACGTCCTCCTGCCCGGTGTTCTGGACCGACGGCCAGTACTTCGGCCCCGCGGCGATCGTCAACGCGCACCGCTTCATTTTCGATTCCCGGGATGACGCGGGCGACATGCGCCTTGAAATCCTCAACGACAAGGAAGGCGTGTGGCGCTGCCGCACCACCTTCAACTGCTCTGAAGCATGCCCCCGCGGCATCCAGGTGACCCAGGCCATCCAGGAAGTCAAGCAGGCAATCCTTTCCCGCAAGATCTGACAAAGGACCAAGCGGACGACGGCGCCGTCCCCCACACGAGGGGGGCGGCGCCGTCGTTGTTTCAGCAGTCAGTCACGCACCGGCAACGAACGAAAGGGGACGAAGTGTCCCACTCCGAAAAGGTCAGTTTCGAAGGCTCCACCGGCGAGATGCTCTCCGGCATCATCGATGTTCCCGAAGGTCCGGTGAAGGGTTGGGGAGTCTTTTCCCATGGCTTCACCCTGGGCAAGGACAGCCCGTCGGCTTCCCGGATGTGCAAGGCACTTGCGGACAGCGGCGTGGGGATGCTCCGCTTCGACAACCTGGGCCTGGGCGGCTCCGCGGGCGAATGGTCGGCGGGTTCGTTCAGCCACAAGGTGGCGGACACCGTCAAGGCCGCGGAGTTCATGCGCAGCGAGGGGAAGCAGATTTCCCTGCTGGTGGGCCATTCGTTCGGCGGTGCGGCGGTGCTGGCTGCTGCCCGGGAGATCCCCGAGCTCGACGCCGTCGCTACCGTTGGTGCTCCGTTCTCGCCGAAGCACGTGGCCCATGTCTTCGACGCCGCACTGGACAAGATCCTCAGCGAGGGCAGCGCCGAAGTGGACCTTGGCGGGAAACGCGTGGAGATCCGCCGGCACTTTGTGGAGGACCTGGAGAACGCCGACCTGACCGACTGCATCAGGCAGCTCCATAAGCCGCTCATGGTGCTCCACTCCCCCACGGACAACACGGTGGGGATCGAGAACGCCAGCACCATCTTCCAGACAGCACGCCACCCGCGGAACTTCGTGTCCCTCGAGGGAAGCGACCATCTCCTGACCGGCAAGGGCCAGGCCGCGCGGGCCGCTCGGATCATCGCGGCCTGGGCAGACCAGTACCTCGACGCCGGGCAGTAGACCGGACTGGCCGGCATCGGTGCCGGGATGTCCGCCTCGCACGGTCACCGCGGAACGGTGAGGGTTGACAAGCGGCCGGCACGGCAACCACTATTGAGCCCGGCGGGGAAAGCGGTTTCTGATGATGTTTGCTCCCGTGTCACCACAAGAACTCGGGAGGGCATGCACCGTGGAGAGCCAGACGACCGCAGGCGGTCCGGGCACTCGAATCACCGGTCTGGCAGACAGCGGCCGCATCGACAGGAAAGCCCTCGTCCACAGGCATAACATCCGCCAAAGGGCGTTGGATCCCAGAAGCCCCGTGTCCGTGGGCAACGGTGAGTTCGCCTTCACGATGGACCTCACCGGGCTCCAGTCACTGCCGGAGGCCTATCCGGTCGGTTCAAGGGAAGGGCTGCCGGCGGGAACACTCCTGGGCACCCAGGCCCAATGGGGGTGGCACGCGACGCCGTCCGCCCAACCCTACGACCTGGAAGACTCCACCGTCCTATACGACTCGCCCCGGGGACCCGTGCCGTACGTCGATATGGCGGGGGACATCGTCAACGACCGCGAGACCGGCACCTCCCAGGCTGAAACCTGGCTGCGCGGGAATCCGCACCGCCTGGACCTGGGCCGAATCGGCTTCCGGCTGCCAGACGCCGGAACGGTGCGCGGACTCACTGCGGCTGACATAACAGACACCGTCCAAGTCCTCGATCTGTGGACCGGAGAGGTGACCAGCCGCTTCACCCTCGCCGGCCACCCGGTCGCAGTCAGGACCTCGTGCCACCCGCACTGGGACGAGCTGGGCCTCCGCGTGGAGTCAACTGCCCTCAAGGAAGGCCTCGTCATCAGCATGGACTTTCCGTACGGCTCGGAGGCCTGGCACGACGCTGCCGACTGGAACAGCCCGGACGCCCACGCCACCGTGTTGGGAGAACCGGCTCCCGCTCCGGTGGACCCCGGTGCCGCTTGTTGGACCATACACCGCGAGTTGGACGGCTCCCGCTACGAAGTGGCGATCACCGGACAGGGGCTAAGAGTGGAACAGCCGGGAAAGCACCAGCTGCTTATCAGCCTCGATGCCGCCGCTGCTGAGGACGCCGCAGCTGTCATGGACCTGGCCATCGCCTTTTCCCCCGCCGGAGGTGACTGTATCCCGCGGGGCGGCAGCAGGATTCCCTCAGCGGCAGCACCGTCGGGCCAGGGCGCAGAAGGCCGCACCGCCGTCGTCCGCCCTGAAGGTGAGCAGCTTCCCGCCGGAAGCGCCGTTGCCGCCGCATCCCGGTACTACTGGCCTACCTTCTGGCGTTCAGGGGGTGCCATGGAGCTGGTTGCAGAAAAAGATCCCCGCGCGAAGGAGCTGGAACGCCGGATTGTCCTCTCCCAATACCTGACGGCCATCAACTGCTCCGGGTCATTGCCTCCGCAGGAAACGGGCCTTATCTGCAATTCCTGGCGGGGCCGCTTCCACCTGGAGATGCACTGGTGGCACGCCGCGCACTTTGCGCTGTGGAACCGCGTGGAACTCCTGCTGCCCTCCCTGCGCTGGTATTCAACAGTGCTGGAGCCGTCCCGGCAAACCGCCAAGGCCCAGGGTTTCGACGGCGTCCGCTGGCCCAAGCAGGTGGGCCCGGACGGGAGGGAGAGCCCGAGCCCCATCGGGACCTTCCTCATCTGGCAGCAGCCGCATCCCATCCACCTGGCCGAACTCGTGTACCGTGCCAACCCGGGCCGGGAAGTGCTGGAAGAGTTCGCAGAGATCGTCTTCGAGTCCGCAAACTTCATGGCCAGCTTCGCGCACCGTACAGCACGCGGATTTGAGCTGGGGCCGCCGTTGATTCCGGCGCAGGAGAGCTACGGCTCCATCCGGGCAAGGGTCACCAATCCCACCTTCGAGCTGGCGTACTGGCAATGGGCCCTGCGGGTGGCAGCGCAATGGCAGGAGCGCTTGGGCCTCGAGCCCGTTGCAGCCTGGACTGAGGTGGCTAACGGGCTGGTGAAGCCGCGCGTGGTCGACGGCGTGTACGCCGCCATTGAGGAGGAACCCTTCACCATCCGGACCGACCACCCCTCAATGCTGTGTGCACTCGGCGTCCTGCCACAGACGGATCTGATCGACAGAGACACCATGCGGGCAACCCTCGCCGATGTCCTCTCCAACTGGGACTGGGCCAGCACCTGGGGCTGGGACTACCCCGTTATGGCCATGACGGCCACACGGCTGGAGGACCCGGAGGCTGCGGTCAACGCACTCCTGCTCGATGCCGGGAAGAACACTGTGCTCCCTAACGGCCACAACCGCCAGACCGAGTCCCTGCCGCTGTACCTTCCCGGCAACGGGGGCCTGCTCGCCGCCGTCGCACTGATGGCCGCCGGCTGGGACAACGGGCCGGACCGGCATGCCCCGGGATTCCCTGACAACTGGGATGTCGCCTGGGAAGGGCTGGTGGCCGCGCCATAACGGATCGTGTCAGGTCTGGGGTGTGGCCCTGCGCGCACCGAGGATTTTCCTGCGCTGGCTCCCGCCGCCCTTCAGGTCCGATTCCCGGACGGCAGCCCAACCCGCTGACACGAGGTACACCTGGCTGACCAGGTAGAACCAGATCAGCAGGCCGATGATGATGGCGAACGACGCCAGGATGGGGTTGCGTCCGGCACCGGCGAGAAGTTCGGTGCTGAACACCTGAAGCAGTGTGTTTCCCACCGCCGCCAGGACCGTCCCTTCGAGCAGGGCCCGGCGGGACAGCTTGAGGCCGGCCGCAAGCCGGAACATGATGAGCGCCGTGATCCAGCTGAGTACCAGCGGCACGGCGATTTTGATCGATGTGGTCAGCGGGCCGGCTATGGCATCCTCCAGCTTCAGAAAGTCGGCTACCCAGCCAGCCGCGGTGCCGAACAGCAGAGAGGCGCCGGCGCTGACCACCAGCGCGACTCCCAGCAGCAGCAGGATCCCGGCATCCCGCAGCTTGAGCAGGATGGGATTGATCAGCAGCGGCGGCAGTTCCATCACGCCGCGCAACCCGTCACGCAGGCCGGCGATCCAGCGCAGCGACGTGAAGACCGTCACTGCCGCAGCGATGGTTGCCGTCCAGCCGAGCCCGTCAGGATTCAGCAGTTCCTGGGGATCAACGAGGCCTCCGCCGCCGTTCACCTTCAGCAGGCCCGGAGCACTCTGGGCAACGCTGCTGATGATCGTGTCCAGCAGCGCGGGCTGACCACGCAGCACCAGACCGGCGATGGAGAAGCCTGTAGTGAGGAGGCCGGTGATGGAGAAGAACATATTAAAGCCGATGCCGGCGCTCATCAGCGGGCCGTGCTGGAGCGTGTAGTGCCGGAAGGCGCGCATGGGGCGGAGGGCATTGAGGCGCGCCACAAGCCACTGGACCATGGCCATCAACCCGGCAAAGAGTCCCTTGCCGTCCCGGCGCACCTTGTTCCACTCCATCCGTTTCTGGATGACTGCGAGCTTCAGGTGGGCGTGGTCAGTGGGAAGGGGCTGCTGTTCCGCCTGCTTAGGGTGCGTCCGTGGCAGGGGCCGCGGGGCAGGTGCCGCCGTCGTCGTCAGTTTGGGTCCCAAAGTCCAGCTCTTCCCTTAGCTGCCAGATACCGTTGGCATCGTGCTCGTAAAGTCCCATGCTAACCACGGGAAAGGTAGCCCTGTAGTTCTTCAGCACAGTTTCGGCTTCGTCCAGGCTTTCCGGGGCCACATCATGGGCAATAGTGACGTGCGGGTGGTAGGCAAACGGCAGCTCGCGGTGGAGCGGGCCCCGCTGGAGCTTTTCGTGCAGGTCAACGCAGTCCTCGAAGCCGTCCTCCACGTTGATGAACACCACGGGGGAAACCGGCCGGAACGTTCCTGTGCCCGCGATGGTGACCTTGAAGGGTTTTTGCCGGCGGGCCACCTCGCGGACGTGCTCCCGGGTGGCTTCCCAGTCCCGAGTGGGGGTGGTGGTCACCAGGGTGATGTGCGCCGGCACCACCTCCGCAAGGGGGTCGCCAAAGGACGCACGCCAACGCTGGAGCTCCGCGGCAATTTCAGGCGGGAAGCCAAGGATGACGCCCACGCTGATATCTTCCGAGCGGGAGGCAGAGTTGGTTGCCGCAGCACGGTGGTCCGCCGGGGACCTGTGGGAGTTGCCTGTCATCCCCGCCACCTGGTGGATGGAACGGGAACCTTCCCTCGCTGCGACATTGCTGTAGGACATGGCGCTAGCGGACTCCGGCGAGGCTGAAGGACGGGAGGAAGCCCATGCGCTCGTACACCTGGGCCAGCGTGACCGAGGCGATTTCACGGGCGCGCTCGGCTCCGTGCGCCAGCAGCCTGTCCAGCTCGGCGGGATCTGCCATCAGCTCATGGGTCCTGTCCCGCAGTGGCGTCACGAAGTCCACCACCACGTCGGCAAGGTCCACCTTGAGGTGGCCGTACATCTTGCCCTGGTACTCGCTCTCCAGCTCGACCACCGACTTGCCCGTCAGCGACGAGTAGATGGTGAGCAGGTTGGAGACGCCGGGCTTTTCCTCCGGATCGAACCTGATCTCCGTGCCGGCATCCGTCACCGCGGATTTGATGCGCTTGGCCGCGATCTTGGGGTCCTCCAGCAGCTGGATGGTCCCGTTGGGTGATTCCCCCGTCTTGGACATCTTGGCGCTGGGGTTCTGGAGGTCGTAGATCTTGGCGCGTTCCTTGACGATGGTCGCCTCCGGAACGGTGAACGTGGCACCGAACCTGGTGTTGAAACGCTGGGCAAGGTTCCGGGTGAGCTCCAGGTGCTGGCGCTGGTCCTCGCCCACCGGCACCAGGTCCGTCTGGTACAGCAGGATGTCTGCGGCCATCAGCGTCGGGTAGGCGAACAGGCCCAGGGTGGCGGCGTCGGCGCCGGATTTTTGGGTCTTGTCCTTGAACTGGGTCATCCGCGAAGCCTCGCCAAAGCCGGTGATGCAGTTCAGGGCCCAGGCCAGCTGCGCATGCTCGGGCACGTGGGACTGGACGAAGAAGATGCTCTTGTCCGGGTCGATGCCCGCTGCAATGTACTGCGCGGCCACAATCCGGGTGCGCTTGGCCAGCTCGGTTGGGTCAAAGTCCACGGTGATGGCGTGCAGGTCAGGGATAAAGAAGACGGCGTCGTACTCGGCCTGCATATCCACCCAGTTACGGACGGCCCCGATGTAGTTCCCCAGGTGCAGGGAATCAGCGGTTGGTTTGGCGCCGGAGAGGATGCGCTTCTTGGCGGCGGGCGTCGTGGAGCTAGTCATGTGCGGAGGAACCTTCGGGGGCTTAGAGCTGGTAGTCGACTACCAGCGGGGCATGGTCGGAAAAGCGGGTGTCCCATGAAGCTGCACGGTCAACAACCGCGGAGACGGCGGAGGCGGCGAGCCCGGGTGTGGCCAGGTGGTAGTCGATGCGCCAGCCTGTGTCATTGTCAAAGGCCTTGCCGCGCTGGGACCACCAGGTGTAGGGGCCGTCCATCTCCCCGGACAGGTTGCGGTGGACGTCCTGCCAGCCAATGTCTTCCCCGAAGAACCGGTCGAAGTACGCGCGTTCCTCCGGCAGGAAGCCTGCCTTCTTGACGTTGCCCTTCCAGTTCCGGATATCCAGGGGTGTGTGGGCCACGTTGAGGTCGCCCACCACCAGCGCGTGGTCGCTGTGCTTGGTCAGCTCCGGCAGCCGGACGCTCATGGCATCGAGGAACCGGAACTTGTCGTCCTGTTTGGGCGTGCCCACCTCACCGGAGTGGACGTAGGCGCTTGCCACCGTTAGCTGGACCCGCTTTCCGGCGGCGTCAATAAAGCGGAAATCCGCCTCCACCCAGCGTCCCGCCGTCGAAAAGTAATCGTCACCGATGCCGTTACGGGTTGCCAGGGGTTCTTCCCGGGAGGCGATTGCGACGCCGGCGCGGCCTTTTGCCTCTGCCTCGGCGTGCAGGATGTGCCAGCCTTCGCCCAGCAGCTGCCGCACGACGGCATCGGGGGCTCGGACCTCCTGCAGGCAAAGGATGTCCACTCCGCGGGGCTCAAGCCATGCCGCCATGCCGTTCTTAAAGGCAGCCCGGAGGCCGTTGACGTTGACTGATGCGATGCGAAGGTGGTCCTTCTTCAATGCCAAGCTCACCCGCTCCACTCTAGTCGATGATGGTTCCAGTGACCGGCTCTCCGCTGCCCCCGGAGGACTTGATCATGTCCCGGGCATTGGTGGCTGTAATCTCGATGGTTTCGAGTGCCCGGTTGATGGTGTCCTGGTTGGCGGCTGCACCCTTGACGCGCTCCTCCTCCACCACACGGACCTGCACCTGGACGATTTTGAAGGAGTGGTCCAGCTTGAGGTCGCGCACCTCGTCGGCCTGGGTGCGCTCGGCAACAACCAGGGTTCCGCCGTCCTCCCTTGCATAGGGCCCCCGGCCGGTGAAAGCGTTCTGGGCTTCGGTCAACTTGGCGCCGGCCTTCTTGGCGGCCTTCTGGATGCTGAACACCACAAAGCACGCAAGGGCGAGCCAGAATGCGGCGATGATGGCAACCACCCAGCCCACAACGTCGTTCTGGTTGGCCGCGAAGATCACGGCTACAACGAAGGCGGTGACCAGGACCATGAGTCCCGGTCCGCTGATGCGGAACATGGAGAATCCGCCCCTGGCGGGTTTAGAGGATGACGAGGAGCTGCCGAGGGTTCGCATGAGGCTATTCTCTCAAATTCCGGAGTATGCTTCCGCCGCCTTCCACCCCGGGCGAACACCGCCGGCTACTTCAGGAAGAGCTGCCGCAGCCGCACAGTGGTGAAAAGCATGCCGAGCGCGGTCATCACCAGGTAGTAACCGATGTGGAGGGGGGTGGCGGCAGTAAACGTGCCCACGCTGATCTGGCGGAGCAGTTCCACCCCGTGCCACAGCGGCATGGCTTGGATCAGCCACTGTATGGGCTGCGGATACACGGTCAGGGGGTAGAACGTGGCGCTGAACAGGAACATCGGAAGCATGATGAAGGTGATCCAGTCCATCTGCTGGAACGTCTTCATGAAGCTGGTGACCGCCATGCCCAGGCTGGCGAACCCGAAGGCGATCAGCACCGAGGCGGGGATCATCAACAGCGCCCACGGGGTGGTGATGAGCCCCATCATTGCCATGACCGCGGTGAAACCCGTGGCATACAACATGCCGCGCAGGAGAGCCAGGAAAATCTCCCCGAGGGCGATGTCCAGCGGGCCAAGGGACGTGTACAGCATGCCCTGGTACAGCTTGGCGAAGTTCATCTTGAAGAAGACGTTCCAGGTTGAGTCGTACACCGCGCCGTTCATTGCCGAGACGGCAAGCAGGGCGGGCGCGATGTAGGCCGCGTAGCTGACGGGAGTGCCGTCAGGTCCCTCCACCGCACCCACGATCGCCCCCATGCCCACGCCCATGGACACCAGGAACAGAACGGGCTCGAAGAATCCCGACAGCATGACCAGCCAGTGGCCGCCCATCGTGGCTTTCATCCCGCGGGAGATTACTGCCCGGGCGTTGCGTGAGTAGAGCGGCCCGAAGGTCCTGTTCCGTGCCTGGTCAGCGGCGCCCCGCCGGGCGGTCAGGCTCACTGCCCCATCCTTGCAGCGAACCGGCGACGGGTCAGGTTCCAGCCCAGGACCGCCAGCCCGGCCAGGACGGCGACGTGGACAAGGGTGAGGACCGGCGGCTCTTCGTAGCCATAACTGAGCACCCGGCCCAGTTCCGTGCCGTGCCAGATGGGCGAGATCCAGCCGATCCACCGGACGGCCAACGGAAGCGTGTCGAGCGGGAAGAAGGTTCCGGAGAACAGGAACAGCGGCATCACGACGAGACGCATCACCAGCGCGAACTGGCCCTTGTCCTCGGTAAGCGAAGCGGAGTACGCCATCAGCGGCAGTCCGAAGGACAGCCCGGCCAGGGTGGCCACCAGGATCGCGGCCCACCCCCAGCCCAGCGGGGAGGCCCCAAACAGTGCCACGGCAGCGAAGTAGATTGCCGATTGCACCAGCAGCCGGAGCGTCACGGCCATGATGTGTCCGGCCGCGATCTGCTCCGGTGTCAGCGGCGAGGCATGAGGACCGTAGTACGTCCTGCGCCACTTGAACCCGGCCATTACCGGAAAGGTGAACTCATTGGCTGCGGTCATCACGGCGGCGGACACCAGCAGCGCAGGCGCTATGAAAGCCAGGTAACTGACCCCGCCGAAAGCCGCCGCGCCCTGGCTGTCCACCAGGGAGGCCAGGCCAACGCCCATGGCAAACAGGTACGCCACCGGCTGCCCCACGCTGTACATCAGGATGGACCAGCCGTAGCTCTTCATGACCCGGAGCACCTGCTCCGCGTAGTAGAACGCTCCCCACCGCCGCGCCTTCGCCGCCGCCACCTCGGGGCCATGGGCCCGAAGCGTCCCCACGGCAGACCGCTCAGTCAACGAGGCTCCTGCCCGTCAGCCGCAGGAACACGTCTTCCAGCGAGGACCTCCGGACCAGCGAAGTCAGCGGCCGCAGGCCACGGGAGGCCACCTGCTCAAGGGCGGACTCGCCGTCGGCCGCGTAGATCAGCACCCGGTCCGGAAGGACCTCCAGCCGCTCACCGATCCCATCAAGTTCAACCGCGATGGTGGTGTTCCGCTCGGAACCGAAGCGCAGCTCCAGCACCTCCCGCGTGGAGTGCTCACGGATCAGCCGGGCCGGCGACCCCTCGGCCATGATCCGGCCCTTGTCCACCACGATCAGCCGGTCGCAAAGCTGTTCGGCCTCATCCATATAATGCGTGGTCAGGATCAGCGTGACGCCCTGCTCCTTCAGCCGGAAAAGCCGGTCCCACAGGATGTGCCGGGCCTGCGGATCCAGCCCGGTGGTGGGCTCGTCCAGGAGCAGGATGCGCGGCTCGTTGATCAGCGAGCGGGCAATCGTCAGGCGGCGCTTCATGCCGCCGGACAGGGCGTCTACCTTGGACTTCGCCTTGTCCGTCAGCTGCGCAAACTCCAGCAGCTCGTCCGCCTTCGGTTTCAGGTAGCTCAGCGGCAGGCCGAAGTAGCGGCCGTAGACCAGGAGGTTGTCCCGGACCCGCAGTTCCTCGTCCAGGTTGTCCTGCTGCGGCACCACGCCCAGATGGGCGCGGACCTCCGGCCCGTGGGTGTCCGGATCGAGGCCCATGATCCGGAGGTTTCCCGCCGTGCGGCGGGTGACACCGCCGATCATCTTCATGGTGGTGGACTTGCCGGCGCCGTTGGGCCCCAGCAGGCCAAAGGATTCACCCGCCCGAACACTGAAGGAGATCCCGTCCACCGCGGCAACATTGCCGTAGGTCTTGGTTAGGTTCTCTGCCGTGATGACCGTGCCCGGGGCCGGCGCACCGGCCGTGTTTGCAGTGGAGGGCAGGATGGCTTCGTTGTGCACCCTCCGCAGACTAGTTCAGCTGCCTGGCAAACGGTAGTGCGGTACGGCTTAAAGTACGACGGCGGCAGGCACCTTCGCTGGAAGGTGCCTGCCGCCGTCGGGGTGCCCGCTGTGTGCGTGCCTACGCCTTTGCCGCCTGGCGTTCCGCGGCTTCGACCACGTTGGTCATCAGCAGGGCGACGGTCATGGGGCCGACGCCACCGGGGTTCGGCGAAATCCAGCCGGCCACCTCGGCGGCGGCGGGATCGATGTCCCCGTGGACGCGGCTCTTGCCGGTCTCGGGATCCGTCTCACGGGTGACGCCGACGTCCAGCACGGCAGCGCCGGGCTTGACGTCCTCAGCCTTGACAATGTGCTTGGCTCCCGCCGCGCCTACGATGACGTCCGCCTGGCGCAGCAGTTCGGACATGTTGGTGGTGCCGGTGTGAGTCAGCGTCACCGTGGCGTTGATTTCACGCCGGGTGAGCAGCAGGCCGATGGAACGGCCGATCGTCACGCCACGGCCCACCACCACTACGTGCTTTCCCGCCAGGCTGTAACCGTTGCGCTCCAGCAGCTCTATGACCCCTCGGGGCGTGCACGGCAGGGGCGTGGTGATCTCGTTGTTGACGTTCAGGACCAGCCGGCCGAGGTTGGTCGGGTGCAGGCCGTCGGCATCCTTGGCGGGATCGATGCGTTCAAGGATGGCGTCGGTGTCCAGGTGCTTGGGCAGCGGCAGCTGCACAATGTAGCCGTGGCAGGCAGGGTCCGCATTGAGTTCGTCGATGAGGGCCTCGACGTCGGCCTGTGTGGCGTCCGCCGGAAGCTCACGCTGGATCGAGTTCATCCCGATTTGCTCGGACTGTTTGTGCTTCATGGACACATACAGCTGTGAGGCGGGATCCGCGCCCACCAGGACGGTGGCGATGCCGGGCGTGACACCCTTTGCCTTGAGGGCGGCTACGCGTTCGGTCAGTTCAGCCTTGATGGCAGCGGCAGTCGCCTTGCCGTCAAGGATCTGTGCGGTCTTGGTGTCAGTCATCGGATCACCACTGCTCGTGCTGCGGGTACAGCGGGAAGTCGGCGGCGAGCTTGTCCACGCGTGCCTGCAGGGACTCGACGTCGGTGCTGTTTCCGGCCTTCAGCGCGGTGGCGATGATCTCGGCGACCTCGGTGAACTCGGCCGCACCGAAGCCGCGCGTGGCCAGGGCGGGGGTGCCGATGCGCAGGCCGGAGGTGACCATCGGGGGGCGGGGGTCGAACGGGACCGCGTTGCGGTTGACGGTGATGCCCACTGAGTGCAGGAGGTCCTCGGCCTGCTGGCCGTCCAGCTGCGAGTTGCGCAGGTCAACGAGGACCAGGTGGACGTCAGTGCCGCCGGTCAGGACGGAGACGCCGGCTTCGGCAACGTCGGCCTGGTTGAGGCGGTCGGCGATGATCCTGGCGCCTTCCAGGACGCGCTCCTGGCGCTCCTTGAATTCCCCGGTGCCCGCGATCTTGAACGCCACGGCCTTGGCTGCGATGACGTGCATCAGCGGCCCGCCCTGCTGGCCCGGGAAAACGCTGGAGTTCAGCTTCTTAGCCCACTGTTCCTTGGCCAGGATCACACCGGAACGGGGACCTGCCAGGGTCTTGTGCACCGTGGAGGTCACGACGTCGGAGTGCGGCACCGGGCTCGGGTGCAGTCCGGCGGCCACCAGTCCGGCGAAGTGCGCCATGTCTGTCCACAGCAGCGCGCCAACCTCGTCGGCGATGGAGCGGAACGCCGCGAAGTCCAGGTGGCGGGGGTACGCGGACCAGCCGGCAATGATGACCTGCGGCTTCTCGGCGATGGCCTGCTCGCGGAGCTTGTCCATGTCGATCCGGAAGTTGCCTTCCTCCACCTGGTAGGCAGCCACGTTGTAGAGCTTGCCGGAGAAGTTCAGCTTCATGCCGTGCGTCAGGTGGCCGCCGTGGGCCAGGGACAGGCCGAGGATCTTGTCGCCGGGGGTGATCATGGCGGACAGTGCGGCGGCGTTGGCCTGGGCACCGGAGTGCGGCTGAACGTTGGCGTACTCGGCGCCGAAAAGGGCTTTGACCCTGTCGATGGCCAGCTGCTCTGCCACGTCAACGTATTCACAGCCGCCGTAGTAGCGGCGGCCCGGGTAGCCCTCGGCGTACTTGTTGGTGAGGACGGAGCCTTGGGCCTCCATCACGGCCCGGGGGGCGAAGTTTTCCGAGGCGATCATTTCCAGCGTGCCCCGCTGGCGGCCGAGCTCCTGGTCCAGGACGGCGGCGATTTCGGGGTCAAGCTCAGCCAGCGGCTGATTGCTGACGGCGGTGGTTGAGGTGGCTGTAGTAGTCACGAAGAACTCCTGGCTAGGGATACGGGCACTGCTTAGGTCAGGCTACCGGCTAGCGCAACTTCACACCGCCTTGTGACGGGACGTGAAAGAGCGGCAGGCACTGCTCTGCTGGCGCAGGTGCAGCCCCAAATCCGGCAAGACATGACCCTCGGCCCAGGCGTACGATCCGTGGTCTTCGTGATTGCCGCTCCCTGGTGGTTAGCCACCCAACGCCAGTTGCGACCCCACCAGCCTACCAAATCCGGGGACGCCTGCGCGGGTAGGCTTGTACGTGTGAGTAATGAGCAGCTGAACCAAGCGTACGTAGTAACCCTCTCTTGCCCGGACCGCCGGGGAATCGTCCATGCGGTGTCCGGCGCCCTGATGGTGGCAGGGTGCAACATTACTGATTCGCAGCAGTACGGCAGCCCCGCCACGGGCAACTTTTTTATGCGGGTGGAGGTAACCACCCCAGCTTCCCGGCAAGAGCTGCGCACTGCTTTGGACCCGGTGGCCGAGGCCTTTGGCATGCAGTGGAGCCTCAACGCCGTAGGCCAGAAGGTGCGCACCCTGGTGATGGCCAGCACCTCCGCCCACTGCCTCAACGACCTCCTGTTCCAGCAGCGCAGCGGGACCCTGCCCATTGAAATCCCCGCCATCGTCTCCAACCACCAGGACCTGGCCGGACTTGCCGAGTTCTACGGCGTCCCGTTCCACTACATCCCGGTCACCAAGGAGACCAAGGCCCAGGCAGAGGACAAGCTGCGGGCCCTCCTGGCGGAGCACGACATCGAACTGACTGTCCTGGCCCGTTACATGCAGATCCTCTCCGACGAACTCTGCAGCGAGCTCACCGGCAAGGCCATCAACATCCACCACTCCTTCCTGCCGTCCTTCAAGGGTGCCAGGCCTTACCACCAGGCCCACGCGCGCGGGGTGAAGCTGATTGGCGCCACTGCCCATTACGTAACGGCTGCCTTGGATGAGGGCCCCATCATCGAGCAGGAAGTCATCCGGGTAGACCATGCCCGGACGCCTGAGCAGTTCGTCCAGATGGGCCGTGACGTGGAAGGCCGCACGCTGGTCCAGGCGGTTCAGTGGCACGCGGAGCACCGGGTGCTGCTGGACGGCAACCGGACTGTCGTCTTCAACTAGGCCCGGCTCCCCATATCTGGCTGGCACCTAACGTTCCGAAATCGCGTTTTCGCGACGTTAGGTGCGGGCCAGCCAGTTGGGTGGGTGGATGTCCTAGGCTTGGCCCATGGCTCCTCTCTACCCTTTCGCCGGCAGCTCCCCGGCCGTGCACGATTCCGTTTTTGTTGCCCCAACGGCGTCGATCATCGGCAACGCCACCCTCGCCCGGGATTCCAGTGCCTTTTACGGGGTCTCGGTCAGGGCTGACACCGCTCCCATCGCCGTGGGGGAAGGCAGCAACCTGCAGGACAACGTGGTGCTGCACGCGGACCCGGGCTTCCCTTGCACGGTGGGCGAACGCGTCAGCGTGGGGCACGCCGCCGTCGTGCATGGCTGCACCGTGGAGGACGACTGCCTGATTGGCATGGGCGCGACCATCCTCAACGGGGCAGTGGTCGGCGCCGGCTCGCTCGTGGCGGCCGGCGCCGTGGTGCTGGAGGGCACAGTGATCCCGCCGCGTTCACTGGTGGCGGGGGTGCCGGGCAAGGTCCGCCGCGAACTCACCGGGGAAGAGTACGACGGCGTGCGGGCCAATGCGGCGCGCTACCGTGAGCTGGCTGCCGCCCACCGGGAGATGCACGCGCGGTAGAACAGGTCAGTCCAGGCTGGTCGGCCCGAGCTCGTCCAGCAGCTCCCCCGGCCCTGGGTTCCCGGGCGCTGAGGAGCCGCCCAGGTGGTTCAGCACTCCCCAGGCCGCGTTCAGGGCGGTCGTCACGGCTCCTTCAGCCCAGCCGGCTGTGAAGGAGACATCGTCGCCGGCCAGGAAGATGCCGCGCTGGGACTCCGGCAGCTTGTCCTGCTTGAAGTGCGTGAACAGCCGCTGCTGGTACCGGTAGTGCCCGGGCAGGTTGGCCTTGAACGCGCCCATGAAGTTGGGGTCGGCCTCCCAGGAGACCGTGATCGGCTGGCCCACGATGTGCCCGGCGATGTCCACGCCCGGGTAGATCTGCTCGAGCGAATGCAGCATCAGTTCCACGCGTTCGTCCGCGTCCAGCGCCAGCCACTTCAGCGCGTCATCATTCCAGGTGTAGGAGAGCAGGATGACGGCGGGCTGGTCCGGGCCGTTGTCCAGCAGGTAGGTGGCGCGGTTCAGCCGGTCGGTGAGCGTCATGGACAGGACCTCGTTGCCGGTGTCCGGATCGATGTCCTTCCAGAACGGCCGGTCCACCATGACGAACGTCTTGGAGGACTGCATGTAGTGCGAGCGTTCCATGGCGGTCCACAGCTCGGCGGGGAACAGAGCTTCCTCTGTATGGATGCGGGTGGACAGCAGCCAGGACTGGCAGGTGGCCACGACGGCAGGGTAGCTTGCTTCACGGCCCCAGCGTTCGCGGACCCGCAGGTTTCCGTCCGGGTCGCGGCTGATCTTCCCTACGGCGCCGCGCGGCGAACCGGCGTGCAGCGAGGCCAGTGACGTTCCCTGCGGCCAGTGCACCAGGTCCGACGGCGCGTGCTGCCAGAGTGCCTCGGGCAGCCTTTGCGCTCCCCCGCGGATGAGGCGGTGCTGGTCGTCCGCATCGGTGTAGACCACCCGGAGGATTTCCAGGATGGAGTTGGGGAAGTCCGTGTCCCAGCCCCCGGTGCCGAAGCCCACCTGGCCGAAGGCTTCCCGGTGCGCGAAGCCTGCCTTCTTAAAGGAGTCGCTGGCGGCGATGAACCCATAGAAGGTTTGCTCGTCCATCAGCGGAAGCAGTTCGTTCCAGAGCTCCTTGATCCGGGAAGTGTCACGGGCGCGGATGGCTTCCTGCATTTCAACGAACTTTGCGCCATCGTTGACCGCTGCCTTCCAGGCGTCAGCGACCTCCCGGAAAAACGGAGGCAGGTCGCCGGGCTTCTCGGCGTAATGCTTCTTGCCGGCCAGTTCGATCACCGTACTGGAGGTTGCCGGCGACAACGGGTTGGGGAATTCCTGGGTTTCCAGGCCCAGCAGGTCAACGTAGTGGTAAAACGCCTTTCCGGACTCCGGGAACCGCATCCCGCCGAGGTCAGCTACCACTCCGGGCGCCGCCGGGAACGCCGCCGTCCGCAGCCGCCCGCCGATCTGGTCTGCCTCGTACACCACGGGCCGCAGCCCCAGCTTCATGAGCTCATAGGCGGTGACCAGGCCGGAAAGTCCTGCCCCGATGACGGCGACCTCCGTTCCCAGCAGTTCAACCGGCACGGATCCCAGCCCGTGCGGGTGGGACAGGTAGTGGTCGTAGCTGAACGGGAAATCCGGGTTGAGCATGGTGATGGGGCCGGGGGCTGAGCCGTCCGCGGCAGGGGCGGCAGCCCGGGTTGCCGTGGTGCTGGACGGGTCGAAGGCCGGCAGTTCGGTGGCGATGGTCATGGAAGTTCTGCCTTCGTCGTTTCAGGGGTGTGCTGGGGTGAAAGTTGCGG
This sequence comes from Pseudarthrobacter sp. NamE5, assembly GCF_005796225.1. Taxonomy (GTDB): domain Bacteria; phylum Actinomycetota; class Actinomycetes; order Actinomycetales; family Micrococcaceae; genus Arthrobacter. Next base: position 163,545 of record NZ_VAHO01000005.1, on the reverse strand, counting down.
TCCGGCAAGCTCACCGTATTCCTCCGTGCTGAGCGCCGCCACCCGGGAGTTCCGCCGGCCGTAGCCGAAGTAGGCGGCCACACCGACCAGCATCCACACCGCGAAGGTGACCCAGGTGTCGGCGCCGAGGTTGGCCATCAGGTAGGCGCACATGGCCGCGCCAAGGATGGGGGTGAGCGGGAAAAGGGGCACGCGGAAGGTCCGCTCCAGCTCCGGCCGGGTGCGCCGAAGGTAGATGACAGCGACATTGACCAGGGCGAAGGCGAACAGAGTGCCGGTGCTGGTGGCGTCCGCCAGTGCCCCCAGGGGCACCAGGCCTGCCGTGAGGGCGACGGCGATGCCCACCAGGAGCGTGCCTGCCACCGGCGTGCCGGTGCGGCGGGAGACGCGGCCGAAGATTTTGGGAATGAGGCCGTCGCGGGACATGGACAGCAGGATGCGGGTCTGCCCGTACAGCACGGTGAGGACGATGCTGGCGATGGCCAGCACGGCACCCACCGCAAACACCAGGGCAATCCACGGCTGGCCGGTGGTTTCCTCGAGGATTTTCACCAGCGCGGCTTCGGTACCGTCGAACCAGCCCCAGGGGCGGGCGCCGATGGCGGCCACAGCCACCAGGACATAGATGGTGGTGACGATCAGCATGGAAAGCATGATGGCGCGCGGCAGGTCGCGCTTCGGGTCGCGGGCTTCCTCGCCCGCGGTGGAGGCGGCATCGAAGCCGATGTACGAGAAGAAAACGCGGGAGGCTGCGGCGGAGACGCCGGCTGCACCCATGGGCAGGAGCGGCTCGAAGTTTCCGGCATTGAAGGCGGTGAAGGCCACGGCGCAGAAGAAGACCAGGATGCCGACCTTTACCACCACAATGGACGTATTGATCCAGGCACTCTCCTTGGCGCCGCGCACCAGGAGGATGGTGGCCAGGACCACGATGACCATGGCCGGGACGTTGACCATTCCCCCGTCGCCCGGCGGCTGGGACACCGAGTCCGGGAGGACAGTACCGAACACGGCCAGGGTTTCGTTCACGTATTGCCCGGCGCCGACGGCCACGGCGGCAACTGATACGGCGTACTCCAGCACCAGGCACCAGCCGCAGACCCAGGCCATTCCTTCGCCCATGGTGGCGTAGGTGTAGGAGTAGCTGGAGCCCGCCACGGGCACCAGCCCTGCCATTTCCGCATACGAGACGGCGGACAGCAGCGCGGCCAGGCCGGCGATCGCGAAGGAGATCCAGATGGCCGGGCCGGCCAGGGGGACGGATTCGCCCAGGATTACCAGGATGCCGGTGCCCAGCGTTGCCCCTACCGAAATCATGGTCAGCTGCAGGACACCGAAGCTCCGGACCAGGCGCGGACCGCCGTTGTTGGTTTCCGCTTCGCTGACCATCTGGGCGATGGGCTTGCGGCGCAGCAGCTGGGCCCCCAGGGTGGGACGGGCCGCAGTCCCGGTGGCACCGCCCGGGGCCGGGCCGGAGAGTGTAGGCACAGTCATCGTTGACGTCCGTTCATGTCGGTGAGTGGTTGGTCTGGTTTCCCCTCCCACAGCCTATGGTTGTGAGCGGGATCTCAAGATGTGCAAAGTGACCTATAGTCTTCAGTGATGAGACGCAATGCACCAACCGCCGGTGACGGCCACGACCAGCTGGACGCCGTGACGCTGGGGCAGTTCCTGGCCGCACTGCCCGCCGGCGTGTCAGTGGTCAACGACGCCGGCAACGGCCCTGTACCCCTGCGGTGGGTGGAACCCAGCGAACTGGAGGACCCTACTCCCTACCTGCTGGACGGGGAATTCATCCTCACGGCCGGGCTGCCGTTCCGCGGCGGGGACGGCAGCAGCGGAGCCGGGTTTGAAGAGTACGTCGGCAGGCTTGTGGCAGCGGGGGTTGCTGCGCTGGGCTTCGGCCTGGAGCCCTACTTCGACGCCGTTCCGGACCTCCTGGTGGCAGCGTGCCGGGAGCAGGGGCTCACATTGGTGGAGGTGCCGGCCAGCATTCCGTTTGCCGCCCTTGGCCTGGAGTTTTATAGGCTCCTCGAGTCCGGCAACGCCCAGGTGTTCCGGCAACTGGCGGACACCAACCGGCACCTCATGCGGGCTGTCCTGTCCGCCCGGCCGGAGCACGAGCTGCTGGCGGCGCTCGTCCAGCGGGTTCCCGTGTGGGCTGTCCTTTTTGGTGCTGACGGGCGCGTACGCGCCAGGGCCGGTGCCGCCGTCGGGATTCCCCAGCTGCAGCCCCTGCTGAAGCGGCTCCTTGCCGGGAGCGGGCCGCGGGTGGAGACGGAAAGGTTTGACAGCGCCGGGTCTGCGCTGGTGTTTGGCCACCCGCTGCGGAGTACCCGGGACGCGACGCTCGGAGGGCTGGTGCTGGGGACCGACAAGCCTCTCACCCCGGCGCAGAACAACGTGGTCTCCTCGGTGGTGGGCCTGCTGGAGCTGCTTGTCCGGCAGCGGACCAGCGGCTCACTTGCCCCGAGCCAGCTGGCCACCGCCCTGCTTCTGCACCCCGAAAGCCTGTCCGGAAACAGCAGCCGGGAGCTGGAAAACCTGCACGGCCTGCTGGCACAAAGCGCCTCCGGAACCAGGCCCGGGCCGCTGCGGGTGGTCCAGGGAGTACGGGCAGGAACCACTGTTGCGGCTGCCGCTGACGGACCCGTGCGGGAACTGCTGCAATGGCGGCGGCTGTTCGACACCAAAATGGTGGAGCTTACTGACTATGGCTTCGCGGCAGTGACGCGCCTCAAGGTGGACGACTCCCTGCTGGCCGAGGTGGAGCAACTGGGCTGGCGGCTCGTGGTGGGCGAACCCGCAGGACTGCAAAACCTGGCCGAGGCATACCGGCGGGCCACTGCCCTGCGCCCGCGGGTGGCTGCTTCCGGTAAAAGCGTCCGGGAGGAGGAACTGACCTGGTCGGTGACGGGACTGCTGGGTAACGAGGCAGGGGCCCTGCTGGCCGCACGCCTCCTGGCGCCCATCCTGGAACTGGATCCGGAACGGCGGGCTTCCCAGCTTCGGGTGCTCCGGTCCTGGCTGGCTGCCCACGGCAGTTGGGATGCCACCGCCAAGGACCTGGGGCTGCACCGGAACAGCGTGCGGCGGCAGATCAACGCCGTGGGGGAACTGCTGGATCTGGACCTGGGCCAGGCCCAGGCCAGGGCGGAGCTGTGGATCGCCCTGCAGTACGTCGATCTGCCGGCGGGCAGCGGTCAGAAGCCCCAGGAACGGTAGAGGTCAGGCCGGCGTTCAGCCAGGTACGGGACGGTCCGGCGCTCACGGTGTGCGGCGGCAGGGTCCACTTCGGCGAAAAGAAGGTCTGCTTCCCCGCCCGCTTCCGCGAGCAGCCCGCCGTCGGGCCCTGCGATGACACTGCCGCCCAGGAACCTGCAGCCCTCCTCAAGCCCGCAATGGTTGGCGTAGGCGACGGTCAGCTGGCTCTCCAGCGCCCGCGCACGCAGCAGGACCTGGGGGACGTCGTCAAACCCGTGTGCCAGCGCGGTAGGGACCAGCAGCAGTTCGGCACCCCTGATGGCGGCTGCCCGGACCGGCTCCGGGAACTCCACGTCATAGCAGATCACAAGGGAGGTGGGTATGCCGTTGAAGTCCACGACGGCGGGAGGATCGGTGGCCGAGGTGAAAGCGTCCCGTTCTTCGGACCCGAACAGGTGCACCTTGCCGTAGGTGAGCAGGGTGTTGCCGCCGGCATCCAGGAGGGTGGCGCTGATCTGCCATTCACCTTGTTCCGTGAGCCGGGGCAGGCTGTAGACCAGTCCGATGCCGTTGCTGCTTGCGATGCCGGCCAGCCGGTCGTGAAGGGCGGGCAGGCGCGTGGGGTCGAATTCGGAGCGCACCCGGCGCGGAGCGTAACCCACCGGAAAAAGCTCAGGCGTCAGCAGCACGGCGGCACCACGGGATGCGGCGGTGCGGGCGGCGGCCTCGATCGCCTGGCAGTTCGCGTCAACATCGAGGACCGCAGAGTTCGCCTGCAGAAGCGCCAGCAGCACTGCCATCACCTTCCGTCATTGGAGGGGCCCGCGGGATGGGGCCGTGGTTCCAGCGTAACCAGCCTGGTGCAGGCCGGCGGGGTGTATCTGCACCTGCGGCGGGCCCTTCAGGGTCAGATCGTCCTACTTGGGGATACGACTGCCCGAACGGCAGCTATGCGTTAACTTCTTGACTACAAGAGTGGCAATAGGGCAATCTTCTTAGCATGTCCCCAACCCCGCGCTCAACGAGGAGCAAGCCGAAAAATCCCGGGTCCCAGTCAGCCCTGCGGCAGCTGAACCAGCAAAGGATTATCGAGACCCTGATGGGCGGGCCCGCCACCCAGGCTGAGCTTGCCAGGCAGACCGGCCTCTCCACCGCGACCGTCTCGAACATCGTCAAAATCATGCTCGATTCCGGCCTTGCATCCGCCGAGCCGATCACGAGTTCCGGCAGGCGGGCCCTCAACGTGCGCCTGAACAGCAACGGCGCGGTGGCGGTGGGAATCGACTTTGGCCGGCGGCACCTCCGGGTGGTCCTCGCCTCCCTCAGCTATCACGTTATCGCCGAGGAATCCGTCATGCTGCCGCTCGGCCACCAGGCGGATGAAGGCATCCGGGCCGCCGTCGCCCTGCTCGGGAAACTGCTGCGGGAAAGCGGAGTTGAACGCAGCGCCGTGGTGGGTGCCGGCGTCGGAATCCCAGGCCCTATCGACCGCCGCACCGGCACTGTGGCGCAGGGTGCCATCCTTCCGGAATGGGTGGGCATCAACATCCTGCAGCACCTCGAGGAGACCCTGAGAATCCCTGTCTACGTTGACAACGACGCCAACCTCGGGGCCTGGTCAGAGGTCACTTGGGGGCAGCATTCCGGAGTCAGCAACCTGATGTTCCTCAAGATCGGGTCGGGCATCGGCGCAGGCCTGATCCTCAACGGTGCGCCCTACTACGGGAACGTCGGAATCACCGGCGAAATCGGGCACGCCACCATTCATGAACAGGGGCTCGTGTGCCGCTGCGGGAACCGGGGCTGCCTGGAGACCATCGCCTCCACCACCACCATGATCGAACTCCTCAGCCGGGGCGAAGGCCGGCCGCTGACCCCGGCGGACATCGTCAGGAAGGCGCTGAACCGGGATCCCGCCACGCTCCGGGTGGTTGACGACGCTGGCTTTTCCGTGGGACGGGCACTGGGGAACGTGGCCAACCTGATAAATCCTGAAGTCATCGTGGTGGGCGGACCGCTGGCGGGGCTCGGAAACATCCTGCTCGATCCCATCAGGCGCGGACTCGTAAGGCACGCGGTCCCCGTCATCGGAGAGACCACAACCTTGGCCATGTCCTCCCTGGGTGACCGGGCAGAAGCGCTCGGCGCAGCCGCCCTCGTCTTCCAGCATGCGGGTATCAGGAAGACGTAGACCGTTTCGTTATCCCCCTTCTTGCGTTCAAGACTTGACGACAAAGGGAGTGATCCAGTTTACTTTTGCATCAGACGGCCCTGCGCTTTGCCGGCCGGACAAAGAAGTCATTTTGCATTGGAGGGTTAGGGCTCATGACGTCCCAGACCACGCAAACGGAACCGATCATCCTCGAGATGCGGTCCATCACCAAGGAGTTTCCCGGCGTCAAAGCGTTGGACAACGTGAGCCTGCGGGTGAAGGCCGGCGAAATCCACGCCATTTGCGGCGAGAACGGCGCCGGCAAGTCCACCCTGATGAAGGTCCTCTCGGGCGTCTACCCATACGGCAGCTACGACGGCGACATCGTCTACCAGGGCCAGGTCCAACAGTTCCGTGATATCCGCGCCAGCGAGCATGCGGGCATCGTGATCATCCACCAGGAGCTGGCGCTCATCCCTGAGCTGTCCATCATGGAAAACATCTTCCTTGGCAACGAACCCACCAAGCGGGGGGTCATCGACTGGGCCGAAGCGCGGCTGCGCTCCCTGGACCTGCTGGCCAGGGTTGGGCTGCGGGAGGACCCGGACACGCCCATCAAGGAGATTGGCGTCGGCAAGCAGCAGCTGGTGGAGATCGCCAAGGCGCTGAACAAGTCCGTGAAGATCCTCATCCTGGATGAACCGACGGCGGCCCTGAACGAATCAGATTCCCAGCACCTGCTGGACCTGATGCTCGGCCTGAAGGCAAAGGGCATCACCTGCATCATCATTTCGCACAAGCTCAACGAGATCGAGCAGATCGCTGATTCCATCACCATCATCCGTGACGGCAAGTCCATTGAGACCCTGAACGTGAAAGCCGACGGCGTGGACGAGGACCGGATCATCAAGGGCATGGTGGGCCGTACCCTCGAATCCCGGTTCCCGGACCACACCCCGAAAATCGGAGAGGTATTCTTCGAGGTCAAGAACTGGACCGTGGCCCACCCGAATGTGCCGGACCGGCTGGTCTGCAAGAACTCCAGCTTCTACGTCCGCCGAGGCGAGATTGTGGGCTTCGCCGGCCTCATGGGCGCAGGCCGCACGGAGCTGGCACGGTCCATTTTCGGCCGGTCCTACGGTCGATTCATCAGCGGCCAGATTTTCAAGGACGGCAAGGAGATCACGCTCAAGAACGTCCGCCAGGCCATCGATGCCGGGCTGGGCTACGTCACGGAGGACCGCAAGTCCCTGGGCCTGAACCTGCTGGATGACATCAAGACCACCACGGTGGCGGCCAACCTGCGGAAGATCAGCCGCAACTCCGTGGTGGACCCCAACCAGGAATTCACCGTGGCGGAGCAGTACCGCAAGTCGCTGCGCACCAAGACCCCGTCCGTCGAGGAGGGGGTGGCCAAGCTCTCCGGCGGAAACCAGCAGAAGGTGGTCCTTTCAAAGTGGATGTTCACCGACCCTGACCTGCTGATCCTGGACGAACCGACCCGCGGCATCGACGTTGGCGCCAAGTACGAGATTTACGGCATCATCCAGCAGCTCGCGAACCAGGGCAAGGGAGTCATCGTGATCTCCTCGGAGCTCCCCGAACTCCTGGGCCTGTCGGACCGCATTTACACAATTTTCGAAGGCGCCATCACCGGTGTCCTGAACAAAGACGAGGCCAGCCAGGAAAGCCTGATGAAACTGATGACCTCCGCCCGTAAAGCCGCCTGATCCCCTGGATCACTCCCGAACCTTCCGGACACAAGGACAGACACCATGAACGCCCTTAAAAAGCTGTTTGGCGGCAACACCCGCCAATTCGGCATGATCTTCGCCCTGGTGGCACTGATCATCTTCTTCCAGATTGCGACCGACGGCCGGACCCTCACCCCCGGCAACGTCATCAACCTCTTCAACGGCAACTCCTACATCCTGATCCTGGCCATCGGCATGGTCCTGGTGATCATCGCGGGCCACATCGACCTCTCCGTGGGCTCAGTCGCGGCGTTCGTGGGGGTTACTGTGGCCCTGGCAATCCGCGACTGGGGCATCCCCTGGTATGCCGGCGTGCTGCTGGGCCTGGCGCTCGGTGCGGTGATCGGCGCCTGGCAAGGCTGGTGGACCGCCTACGTGGGCATACCCGCGTTCATCGTCACCCTGGCAGGCATGCTCCTGTTCCGCGGCTTCAACCAGTTTGTCGGCAAGTCCAACACCATTCCCGTCCCTTCCGACTTCCAGTACCTGGGCGCCGGCTACCTCCCTGAGGTCGGTCCAAACACCGGATTCAACAACCTGACCCTGCTGCTGGGCATCGCAGCTGCAGCGTTCGTCGTGTGGGGGGAGCTCCGCTCCCGCAACCGCGCCAAGGCCCTGGGTGCCGAAGTGCCGGAGATGTGGGTCACCGCCCTGAAGCTGGTCCTCATCAGCGGCGCCATCCTGTACGCCACGTACCTGTTCGCCACCGGCCGCCCCGGAACCTCCTTCCCGATCCCCGGCCTCATCCTGGCGGTCCTGGTCCTGCTTTACGGCTTCATCTCTTCCCGCACCATCCTGGGCCGCCACGTCTACGCAGTGGGCGGGAACCGGCACGCTGCCGAACTGTCCGGCGTGCAGTCCAAAAAGGTCAACTTCCTGGTCATGATGAACATGTCCATCCTGGCCGGCCTCGCCGGCATGATCTTCGTGGGCCGCTCCACCGCATCGGGCCCCTTCGACGGCGTTGGCTGGGAACTTGACGCCATCGCGGCGGTCTTCATCGGCGGCGCCGCCGTGACGGGCGGCGTGGGCACCGTCGTCGGTTCCATCATCGGAGGTCTGGTCATGGCCGTCCTGAACAACGGCCTCCAGCTGCTGGGCGTGGGCGCCGACCTCACCCAGATCATCAAGGGCCTGGTCCTCCTGATCGCCGTCGCGTTCGACGTCTACAACAAGTCCCAGGGCAAGAAGTCGATCATCGGCCTCATGACCAGGAACTTCAACCGGCCTTCCGGCGGCGGACCCAGCAACCCCCTGCAGCCGGACGAAACCACCTCCACCAAGGAAGCGATCGCCAGGGAAGCCTGAGCTCCGCAGCCTGGACAGAGTTACACCACCACAAAGAAAGAGAACCAACAATGCGAATGATGGGTAAAGCAGGAAAGGCAGCAGCAGTCGCTGCCATCGCAGCACTGGCGCTGACGGGCTGCGGACGGTCAGAGACCACCACAGGCGGCGGCACCGAGGGCGCCGGCGGCTTCGAGCAGGACTCCGCCATCGGCGTCGCTCTTCCGCAGAAGACCAGTGAAAACTGGGTCCTTGCAGAGAAGCTGTTCAACGACGGCCTCAACGAAGCAGGGTTCAAGCCTGACGTTCAGTTTGCCAACGGCGGCGTGTCGGAGCAGCAGAACCAGATCAGCGCCATGGTCACCAAGGGCGCCAAGGTCATCATCGTGGGCGCCATCGACGGCTCCCAGCTGGGCACCCAGCTCAAGCAGGCCAAGGACGCCGGCGCCACCGTCATCGCCTATGACCGCCTGCTGCTGAACACCGAGAACGTGGACTACTACGTGGCCTACGACAACTTCAAGGTGGGTGAACTGCAGGGCCAGGCACTGCTGGAAGGCCTCCAGGAGAAGAAGGGTTCCGGTCCGTACAACATCGAGCTGTTCGCCGGTTCGCCCGACGATGCCAACGCCAAGGTCTTCTTCGACGGCGCCATGAGCGTCCTGAAGCCGAAGATCGACGACGGCACCCTCAAGGTCCTCTCCGGACAGACCGAGTTCGAGCAGGCTGTCACCCAGGGCTGGAAGGCTGAGAACGCACAGCGCCGTGCCGACACTCTGCTCACGGGCAGCTACTCCAGCGAAACCCTGCACGGCGTCCTGTCCCCGAACGACACCCTGGCCCGCGCAGTCCTGACGTCCGTCAAGGCCGCCGGCAAGGAGCTCCCCATCGTCACCGGACAGGACTCCGAGGTGGAGTCCGTAAAGTCCATCATGGCGGGCGAGCAGTACTCCACCATCAACAAGGACACCCGCAAGCTCGTTGAGCACGCGATCACCATGGTGAAGGACCTCCAGGCCGGCAACGAACTGGAAATCAACGACGAGAACTCCTACAACAATGGTGTCAAGACCGTTCCGGCCTACCTGCTGGAGCCGGTCATCGTTACCAATGAGAATGTCAAGGAAGCCTACGCGGGGGACCCGGTCCTCGAACCGATCACCAAGTAAGCAATCCTGAACCAGGAAGTGCCCGGTCCCCTCTTGAGGGCCGGGCACTTCTGCGTCTGGCCTCCATACTTCCACCCGCGCCCTCACACCTTTCGCCAGAATTTTCCGAACGCTCCATCAGCTTCGCCGGGTCGTTCCGGAACCCTCTAACTGAAGTGAGAGGATGGTCACCATGAGTGCGCCCATTGCCAAGCCATGGCTGTTCAGCCAGTCCGATCAGGACCCCCGCTACGCTACCGGTTCTCCCCTGCGCTGGGGGGTCATCGCGACTGGCGGCATCGCCCGTTCGGTATCGCAGGACCTGGCTTTGTTGGCCGACGCCGAGCTTTACGCCGTGAGCTCCAGGGCCCAGGACACGGCAGACGCGTTCGCGGCTGCGTATGACTTCACCCGGGCTTACGGGGACGACGGCGGTGTGCCCGGCTACCAGCGGCTGCTTGCCGACGAGCAGGTGGACGTTGTCTACGTGGCGACTCCCCACGCACAACACCATGAGATCGTCCTTGCGGCGCTCAATGCAGGCAAGCACGTCCTCTGCGAAAAGGCGTTCACCATAAACGCCCGTGAGGCAGCAGAGCTTATCGAGGTAGCCCGAAGCCGCAACCTGTTCCTGATGGAGGCGGTGTGGAGCAGGTTTTTGCCGAGTATGCAGCGCGCCTTCGAAATCGCGGCGTCCGGTGAGCTCGGGAACGTTCGTTGGGTGACAGCAGACCTCGGCTTTCCAGCGCCTTATTCCCCTACCGCCAGGCTTTGGGCGCGGCAGGACGGCGGTGGAGCTTTGCTCGATATTTCGGTCTACCCGCTGCTGTGGGCGCTGGGAACCCTTGGTTTTCCCCAAACGGTGAGTGCTACCGGATTCATCAATGACGACGGAGTGGACGCGCAGAATGCCCTCACGCTGGGCTATAACCATGGGGCGCAGGTGCAGTTGACGTCCTCCCTGCTGGCCCACGGGCCTCGGATTGCCACAGTCGCCGGAGACTTGGGCTTCCTGCAAAGCGTGGGCTCGATCAACAACCCCCGTCAACTGGTAGTGGCTACAGGCCTGAATGACCGCCGCACTGAAACCTTCGAAGCTGTGGGCCGTGGCTACGCCTATGAGCTTCGCGAGGTTACGCGCTGTATTCAGCAGGGCCTGACGGAAAGCCCTGTAATGCCGCTGGAGGACTCACTGAACACCATGCGCCTTTTCGATGGAGTCCGTGCCCAGCTCGGTGTCACCTACCCCAATGACCACCACTGAGGACGCGGGTTCTTACTAGCCCGTTGATACTTGACGGGTATCGGACCGATTGTCATACCGCCGCGACTTAAAGTTTTCCTTTTTGTCGAGTTGTTTTAACAGACCCTAGACTTCCTGCAACAATCGGTTTTAGGCTGTAGACATCGTCGGATGCAACAGTACTGGGGGTGGTACGCATGGCTAGAAAAGTCTCGCCATGGCGTGCGCTCAGGCCGGTGCTGCTTGCTGGAGCAGCCACGTTCACTTGGCTCACGTTCTCAGCAACGGCAGCTTCCGCCGATGCGCTTCCGGATGCAGCATCCGTGTTGGGGGGCGTCACCGCTTCTGTATCCTCGGTGGCGGACAGGCTGCCCGTTCCGGACTCCACGGCTCCGGCCGCCACTGTCTCGGCAGCACAGGCGTCACCATCTGGCCTGCTGAAGCCGATAGTCGGCGGAGTCTCGGGGCTGGCCGATAACGTTGTAGCCTCCGTCCCTGTAGTTAGCCAGGTGGTGCCCGCGGGAACAGTGTCGGCGGTTGCGGTTCCGGTCGCCCAAGTGGCGGATACAACAGCTTCGGAAGCCATAATGGTAGTTGCCGCGCCTGTAGTCGAGGCGACGCCTGTGCTGGAACCGGTACTGCAACCTGTTTCCGCCGTGATCACCGGCAACGCTCCGCTTCCCGTTCCGCTTCCTGACCTTGATGGTGTGCTGGCGCACGAGGATGTTGAGCAGCAGGCGGAAGCGCCAACCAACACCACTGAGACCGTGGCTCCGGGCGCAGTCGCTTCGACTGCGGCCATTGCAGCCGCGGCAGCTTCCGTTATTGCCGGCACCAGCGACTTAGTCTCGGCGGACTCGTCCCGGCTGGAGTGGGTTTTCGCTGAGGCGCAGGTCGGGGAGCAACCCGACACCAACGATCCTTCGTCCTTTCCTTTCCCGGCACCTGGCGTGCCCGCTTCAGGTACGGGAAGCGGAGCATCTTCGGGTGTGTCCTCCGGTGCCGCAGCCTGGTTGAGTCCCTGCGATCTTGACCTGCCTATCACCGGCCCCGCTCCTGCTGGTGAGCTCCTCGAGCACATCCCTGCGCCGGTGTCCTACGACCCCGGCTCCTCTCCTGACTAGTTGAGTCCCCTCTGCCCTTTCCGGCAGAACACGGATCCTACAGGCGCTGCTCAGCGCCGTAACTCAACTATTCAGGAGATACCATCATGAGTTCAAACCTTCGCAGGGGGATGCTTGGCACCCTCTTCGCCGGCGGGCTTTTAGCCCTCGGCTGCACCGCGGCAAATGCCGCGGACACTACCAGCGGATCGGATCTTTCCGCCTCCGCCCTCATCTCGGCGGCGACGTCCGCTGATTCGGCGTCGTTGGGTCTGCTGGGTGATTCAACGCCGTCCGGGTCAACTGGCGTCGCCGCCGCAGCGGATGTAGCACTCGCTGGTGATACAGTCACCGGCATCGACGGCGTCACGGGTGCCCTGGCAGCCGCCGCTACCGTTGATCTGGGACTTGGCAACGTTGGCTTGGCTGACGCGTTCACAATAGATGTGGCCGTAGCTGCAGACGCAACTCTGGGTCTGGGAACCGCTACAGGCACGACGGAACCCGCCGGGGCAGACGTAGTGGCAGTGGCCGACGGCAACCTGTCCCTGGGCGCTGCCGACGTTGCAACCACGGACCTGGCCGTAGCTGCAGACGCAGCGATCGGACTAGGAACAGCGACAGGCACCCCAGAACCTACCGGGGCAGACGTATCGGCAGTTGCCGACGTCAACGTGGCCCTTGGTGCTGCCGACACCGCAACCACGGACCTGGCCGTAGCTGCAGACGCAGCCATCGGACTAGGAACAGAGACAGGCACCACAGAACCTACCGGGGCAGACGTAACGGCAGTTGCCGACATCACCCTGGGCGGCACCAACGGCACCACCGGCGGCAACGGCGGCAACGGCACCCTCGCCGACGCACTCGTCGACATCACCCTCGGCGGGACCAACGGCACCGATAGCAACAACGCCACCGTCGCCGACGCACTCGTTGACATTTCACTCGGCGGCTCCAACGGCACCGACGGCACCACCGGCGGCAACGGCACTATCGCCGACGCACTCGTCGACATCACCCTCGGCGAAACCAACGGCACCACCGGCGGCAACGGCACCCTCGCCGACGCACTCGTCGACATCACCCTCGGCGACACCAACGGCGGCAACGGCGGCGTAAATGCGGGGGCGGGCCTGGGGCTCGACCTGGGCACCGGCAGCAACGGTGAGGCTGACGCAGGACTGGGCGTAGACCTTGACCTTGGCCTCGGTCTGGACGGCAACGGAAACGGGACGGACAATCCCGGTAACGAGACGCCCGCTACTGAGAACCCGGGAACTGATACCCCCGGTGACGGTGCTACCGGCGGTGTTGGCACGGTGAATCCCGGAACGAACACCCCCGGAACCGGCACCGATGTCGGAGCCGGTTCCGGCGACGGAAACACCGGCCAGAACGATGGCAGCGGCTTTGGCACCGTTGACACCGGCAACGGCAACGGCAACGGCACCTTCACGGTAGCCCCCGCTGGTTCCACTTCGGTGGGCGGTGCCATCGCCGTCGACACTTCCGCCGGCAGCGCCAGCCTCCGCAGCACCCCGTCCCAGGGCAGCACCGGCCTGGCCAAGACGGGCGTGGACGCCTCGTTGGCGCCCCTCGCCCTGCTGCTTCTGGCGGCAGGACTCCTGATCCTACGTAAGCGGAAAGTCTCCTAACTCCAAAGACATCCAGAAGCGCCTGCCCACGCGCCTGAAACGGCAGCACCCGGCAGGCTGAGGGAAAGGAGGCATTTCAAACCAACCATCAAAACTATTTAGAACATGTCCTCAGCACACATGTCCTTGTAACCGGTGGTCCGGCGGCGAAAGCCATGTATCTTCGCCGCCGGACCACCGGCATGCCTCCCGTCGCCACGGGCCCGATCGCCCGATTACCCTACTCGCCCGTATAATTTGGGGTACGACAGTGCCGCAGCGCACCGGGAGGAACGGGTCATGGTGGCGGAATCGCCTAGCTCCATCAAGAATGAAGTGGTCGGCGGACGTTATCGGTTGGGCGAAGTCATTGGCCGCGGCGGTATGTCGTCCGTGTACTGCGCCCGGGACGAGAAACTGGGCCGCGACGTAGCACTCAAGCTCTTTGCACCGCAGGCTCCGGACGCGGAAGAACTAAAGCGCCAGGAAGCGGAAATCCAGCTCCTTGCCACGCTGAACCACCCAGGACTGGTGACGCTCTTCGACGCCGGCATCGATACGCGAATACCTGACGAGCCGAGGCCGTTCCTTACCATGGAACTCGTTGAGGGCCAGGACCTCAGGAGCCGGATCCGCCACAGTACGGTTCCCTTGGAGGAGTTGGCCGTCATTGGCGCCGGAATTGCTGACGCACTCGCCTACGTTCACGGTCTGGGTGTCATTCACCGCGACATCAAACCCGGCAACATCCTGCTGGTCCAGATCCGCCCCGGTGAGCCCCTGCGCCCGAAGCTCACCGACTTCGGCATTGCCAGAATCGTGGACTCGACCCGGCTGACAGCCACGGGAACGATGGTGGGCACCGCCGCCTACCTCAGCCCCGAGCAGGCCATGGGGCAGCCCCTCTCCCCCGCCACGGACATCTACTCCTTTGGACTGGTACTGCTGGAATGCATCAAAGGGACTGTGGAGTACCCAGGCAGCGCAGTGGAATCTGCCGTGGCCAGGCTGCACCGCGCACCCGAGGTTCCTGACGGCGTCCCCTCCGAGTGGGCTGACCTGATCCGCTCCATGACAGCGATCAATCCGCTCGAGCGGCCGGCAGCGGCGGACATCGAAACAGTTCTGCGCCAGGCACTGGTCTCGCCCGCGTCCACTCCGGGTGAGCTTGCGCCGGAAACCACCAGGGTCCTGCCGGCCATGCCCTTCCACCCTCCGTCCATCACTGCGGAGGAGTCGGTGGAAGAGATGCGGGAAGCTGCAGGACCTAATGCTCCCTTTACTGGCGCGCTGGCCACGGCGAGCCCTGCGGCTGTCGTGGCGCAGGTACGGGCGAAAGACTCGAAGCGCCGGACCAAGCGCTTCTGGCTCACCGCCCTTTTGGGACTCGTGGTAGTTGCGGCGGCTGTCGCGGCACTGATGATGACCCTGTCCACCCAGGCAACTCCCGACGTCGTACCCTACCCTGAGGTGACCGGCGTCCTCGGCGAACACCTTGAGGAACTCCAAAAGAGCGTGGAACCGTGAGGTTGACGCCTGCCGGCAGCGGCCGGCTGGCGCTGGGATGGTCGGCCGCCGTGCTGGCGGCTGCTTTGCTGGGTGGCTGCGGCACAGCGGAAACCGGCCTGCAACGCGACGCCGCACGGCAGCTGCAGGCCCGTGTGCTGGAGGTGACCCAGGCGTCATCGCAGGACGATCCCGCCGCAGCGCTGAGGGCACTTGAAGGTCTCGAAGCTGAGCTGGAGGCCGCCCAGTCGGAGGGCCGGATTTCCGAGGAACGGCGCAGGAGCATCACCACGATCGCAATCGCTGTGCGGGCAGACCTTAATGAGGCTGTTGCGGCGGCCGAAAAAGCTGCGGCTGAGAAGGCAGCCGAGGAGGAGAGGATTGCCGCGGAAAAGGCCGCTGCCGAAGCTCCGCCGCCGGCAGTTGAAATTCCTGCACCTGCACCTGCACCTGCACCTGTTCCCGTCGCTCCCCCAGCCCCCGGTCCGGAGGCAGACAAGGACGATGACAAAAAGGGCCATGAGGGCAAAGGCAAAGGGAACGGCTGACGCTTAGGGACCAGCAGCGCCAGGCAATCCAGCGGCCCTGCGGGTGATGTGCTCCAGGACCGCCGCGAGTGCCGGCCAGGTGCTGTTGCCGCTCCGGGTCCTTGCGTAGGCGCGCACCCGGACGTCCGGATTGAGCAGTGGAACCAGCGTGACGCCCGGGCGCGGCTCCCTGTCGGAGGGCAGGAGGCCGACCCCCATACCGGCCAGGATGAGGTCTTCCACCAGCTCAAGGCTGTCGGCCTGGTGCCTCACCCGCGGCTCGAAGTCTGCCATTGACGCAAGCAGCCTGAGGACGTCCTCGTCTGCCCTGTTCCGCGAGTTGCCGATCCAGTCGAGGTCCCGGTACGCCCTCAGAACCTCCGGCGCGCTGCCCGCGGCCCCAGCGCCAGCATTTGCAGGAACGCCAAGGCTCCATGGAGTGTTCCAGAGGTGGAGGGAATCGAAGGAGGTTCCGCTGCTGTCCGGGGCGAGGTTGTAGTCATAGGTCAAGGCGAGGTCCACAGTGTCTTCTGCCAGGAGGGCAAGGGCCTCTGCCGGTTCGTGTTCCCTTACTTCGAGTTTCACCTCGGGATGAGTGACGGCCAGGTCCGAAACGATGGGCATGAGGATCTTGCGGACTGCCGTCACGAATCCAGCTACCCGCACCGTTCCAGCCGGCTCGGCGCCCGGATCCAGTTCTGCAGTGGCAGCCTCCACAGCTGCAAGGATGGCGACGGCGTGATGGGCAAGGCGGCGGCCCGCAGGAGTGAGCCGCACGCCCCGGCCGGCGGGTTCGAGCAGCGCGGTACCAGTTTCGCGTGCCAGCGCCGCTATCTGCTGGGAAACGGTGGATGTGGTGGTGCCCAGTGTTTCGGCAACGTTGCGCATGGAGCCCTGCCGGGCGAGTTCGAGCAGGACTTCGAGCCGCCGTGTTTCCATAAAGCTATTGTCCACAAATTCTGGACGATGTGTGAAGCAATGTCACGTGGACGTACACATTCCCTTCACGGTGTACTGAATCCATGCCATCTTCTTCCACACACCACTTCAGCGGAGCGCGCTCCGGTACAGCCATGGCCGGAGCGGCGATGTGCTGCGTGCAATTGGGTCTGGCCGCCTCCGTCGGACTGGCCGACCGTCTCGGTTCCGACGGCGTGGCCTGGCTGCGCCTGGCCTGGGCAGCGCTGATCCTGGTCGCGTTCACCCGCCCCTGGCGTTCCCGGTTCAGCAGGCGCGGGCTGGTGACGTCCATCCTGCTCGGGTTGGTTACAGCGGGGATGACACTGATGTTCATGGCTGCTGCCGTCCGGATACCGCTTGGCACAGCCAGTGCCCTTGAGTTCCTCGGCCCCCTGTCAGTCGCGGTCATCCGCGGAGGGAAGGCAGGCCGCTGGTGGGCCCTGCTCGCCGCCGCCGGCGTTGCGGCTCTGACGGAACCGTGGCACGGCGGCACTGATGTGACCGGCGTCGTGCTTGCCTTGGGTGCTGCCGCCTGCTGGGCCGGCTACATCCTCCTGACCCAGCGCGCCGGCGATGAAGTGAACGGCCTGCAGGCACTGGCAGTCTCCATGCCCGTGGCCGCACTGGCAACCACCGTGTTTGTGGGGCCGGCGGTGGCGGCGCACCTCGACTGGCAGCTGCTGCTGGTGGGCGCGGGCCTGGCGCTGCTGATGCCCGTGGTCCCCTTCAGCCTCGAACTTCTGGCCCTGCGCCGGCTGAAGGCTTCGGCCTTTGGAACGCTGATGAGCCTGGAGCCGGCCATCGCGGTTGCGATTGGATTCCTGGTCCTGGGGCAGCTGCCGGGCCTGAGTGCCGTCCTGGGCATTGTGCTGGTGGTAGCCGCAGGCATCGGGGTGACCCTGCAGGCTGAAAGGGAAAAGCCGGCAGACAGCAGCGCAGTGAACGACGGCGGTCCGGAGACAGTGGAGAGGGCAGCAGTACGTTAGAGGTGGGTGCGAAAGAGGCGGCGCCCCGGAGTTCAGACTCCGGGGCGCCGCCTCTTTCCCGTTGCTGGTGAAGGTCCTAGCCCAGGGTGGCGAGGACCTTGTTCAGCGTGGCCGACGGACGCATCACGGCGGAAGCCTTGGCGTCGTCCGGGTGGTAGTAGCCTCCGATGTCCACCGGGGAGCCCTGCACCTCGGCCAGCTCGCCGACGATCGTCTCCTCCTTGGAGGAAAGCTCGCTGGCGACGGAGCTGAACGCGGCGGCAAGGTCGGCGTCATCCGTCTGCTTGGCCAGTTCCTCAGCCCAGTAGCGGGCCAGGAAGTAGTGGCTGCCGCGGTTGTCCAATTCGCCGGCGCGGCGGCTCGGGGACTTGTTTTCCAGCAGGAAGGTGCCGGTGGCGCGGTCCAGGGTGTCGGCCAGGACCTGTGCCCGGGCGTTGCCCTTGGTGGTGGCCAGGTGCTCGAAGCTGACGGCCAGGGCGAGGAACTCCCCCAGGCTGTCCCAGCGCAGGTGGTTTTCCTTGAGCAGCTGCTGGACGTGCTTCGGGGCAGATCCGCCGGCGCCGGTCTCGAAGAGCCCGCCGCCGTTCATCAGCGGAACAATCGAGAGCATCTTGGCGCTGGTGCCCAGCTCGAGGATCGGGAACAGGTCCGTCAGGTAGTCGCGGAGAACGTTGCCGGAAACGGAGATGGTGTCCTCGCCCTTGCGGATGCGCTCGAGGGTGAACGCGATGGCCTTGACCGGAGACATGATGTGGATGTCCAGCCCCTCGGTGTCGTGGTCCTTGAGGTACTCGTTGACCTTGGCAATGAGGTTGGCGTCGTGGGCGCGCTCCTCGTCCAGCCAGAACACGGCCGGCGTCTGGGACGCGCGGGCACGGGTGACGGCCAGCTTGACCCAGTCGCGGATGGGCAAGTCCTTGGTCTGACAGGCGCGCCAAATGTCGCCCTCGCTGACCTGGTGCTCGATCAGGACGTTGCCGGAGCCGTCGACGATCTGGACGGTGCCCGGTTCCTGGATTTCGAAGGTCTTGTCGTGGCTGCCGTATTCCTCGGCGGCCTGTGCCATGAGGCCGACGTTCGGCACCGTTCCCATCGTGGTGGGATCGTAGGCGCCGTTGGCGCGGCAGTCATCGATGACTACCTGGTAGATGCCGGCGTAGGAGCTGTCCGGCAGGACTGCCAAGGTGTCCGCTTCCTTGCCGTCCGGTCCCCACATGTGGCCGGAGCTGCGGATCATGGCGGGCATGGAGGCGTCCACGATGACGTCGCTGGGGACGTTCAGGGTGGTGATGCCCTTGTCCGAGTCCACCATGGCCAGCGCGGGACCCTCTTCGAGGCCCTTCTTGATCAGGGACTGGACGCCTTCGCGGACGTCCTCCGGGAGGTCCTCAAGGCTGCTCAGGATTGCGGCAAGACCGTTGTTGGGGCTGATGCCGGCGGCGGCGAGCTGCTTGCCGTAGGTCTCGAAGAGCTCGGAGAAGTAGGCCCTGACCACGTGGCCGAAGATGATGGGGTCCGAGACCTTCATCATGGTGGCCTTGAGGTGGGCGGAGAACAGCACGCCCTCTTCCTTGGCGCGGGCAACCTGGGCCTTCAGGAATTCATCCAGCGCTGCGGCGCGCATGACAGTGCCGTCGATGACCTCGCCGGCCTGGACCGGGAAGGCCTTCTTGAGGACCTTAACAGAGCCGTCCTCACGGACCAGCTGGATGGCGATCGTGCCCTCGGAATCCATGACCACGGACTTCTCGTTGGAGCGGAAGTCGTCTTTGCCCATGGTGGCCACGTTGGTCTTGGACTCCGCGGTCCAGGCGCCCATGGAGTGCGGGTTCTGGCGGGCGTAGTTCTTGACGGACAGGGGTGCACGGCGGTCGGAGTTGCCTTCACGCAGGACCGGGTTCACGGCGGAGCCCTTGATCTTGTCGTAGCGCGAGCGGATGGCCGTCTCCTCGTCCGAGGAGGGGTTGTCCGGGTAATCCGGCAGCGCGTAGCCCTGGCCCTGCAGCTCCGCAATGGCGGCCTTCAGCTGGGGGATGGAAGCGCTGATGTTAGGGAGCTTAATGATGTTGGCTTCCGGCGTCTTTGCCAGCTCACCGAGCTCAGCAAGGGCGTCACCGATCTGCTGCTCCGGGGTGAGGTAGTCACCAAACTGGGCGATGATGCGGCCGGCGAGCGAGATGTCGCGGGTCTCCACCTCCACACCTGCTGTCGAGGCGAACGCCTCAATGATCGGCAGGAACGAATAGGTAGCCAGCATCGGCGCTTCGTCGGTGTGGGTGTAGATGATCTTGGACATGCGCGGGCGTCTCCCTGTGGGTCGGCTTGGTTGTGAAAATTCTGTCTATTCCACCATGTACAACTTACCCGAGGACGCGGCTTTGAATCGTACGGGAGTCCGAGCGTTACCCCGCCGTGAGCAGGATTACAGCGATGGAGAACGGACGACGACGGCACGCACCCTGGCGGGCACGCCGCCGTCGTGCTTCCCCCATCCGAACCGCACCCACGGCCCGAGGCGGAGGACCGGCAAAGCCTACATGATACGTCACTACTATTTACAACAGGTGTCACATGGCGGTAAATTCGCTAAGTCACTTTCGGCCCTCCCCGGGGCCTATCCCCGTTCAAGACAGGACAACAATGACACGCACCCGGTCTCTGGCCTCCGGCTTCCTTAGCCTTTCAGCCGCTGCCGTTCTGGCACTCAGCACTGCCGGCGCAACCGCCGCCGCGCCGGCCCTCGAGGACAGGAAAAAGGATCCTTCCGTTGTCAGCATCACCGTTGACAGCACCGGAGTAGCTGAATACTGGACGGCCGAGAAGATGAAGAACGCCATTCCCGGGGATGTCCTGGCCGGGAAAGCGCTGGAACGTGGCAACCGCTCGAAGGACTCCACCGTGGAGAAGGGCAAGGGCAGCGAAGTCAAGGCCACCAAGGGCAAGCCAACCATCGCCCAGAACGAGGCTCCCGTCAGCCATATCGGCAAGGTGTTCTTCAGCCTGGGCGGATCGAACTATGTCTGCTCGGGCAATGCAGTGACCTCAGCCAATAAGAGCACCGTTTCTACCGCAGCCCACTGCCTTAGTGAGGGACCTGAAGCATCCGCCAACTTCGTATTTGTTCCCGGCTACGAGAACGGCGTCGCCCCGTACGGCCGGTGGACGGCAAAATCCCTGCACGTCCCTGTCCAGTGGAGCGCCGCCGGTGACATGGCCTACGACACCGGCTTCGCCGTGATGGACAGGCTTGATCAGAAGAACCTGACGGACGTCGTCGGCGGTTCCGGCGTGGCCTTCAACCAGCCCCGCGGCCTGACATACAAGTCCTTCGGCTACCCGGCCGCTGCACCGTTCGACGGGAAGACACTGAAGAGCTGCACCGGAACAGCTGCAAACGACAAGCGCAACCCACAGTTCAACTCCCAGGGCATACCCTGCGATATGACCGGTGGTTCCTCTGGCGGTCCATGGTTCATCGGTACCGACTCCTCGGGCCCCCAGAACTCGGTCAACAGTTACGGCTACAACAACGGCTCCGCAGTGATGTACGGCCCGTACTGGGGCACGGTCATCCAGGCAACGTACCAAAGTGCGTCAGTCTCCTAGCAGCGAGCCGTCCGGCAACGATTCGGTCAGCCGCTGCGATGTAAACCAGACGCACGACGAGATCCTCGAGTACTGGACAGAGCAGCGGATGGCGGAAGCCAGGCCCCGGGAGCTGCTGCTTCCGGAGGAGGGTCCGCGTCTCAAGCAGAGGGGCGCGGACACCGGTGCATCGGAATCCGGCCCGGAAGCCTCCGCTCCCTAGGAACCTCTAGAACAGCAGGCAACAACAACGGCGCCTGTCCCCACTGCGGGGACAGGCGCCGTCGTTCCTCTTACTTGAGCGCACGCCGGCAGGGTTTCCTGGCCGAGCGCAGCGAGGTTAAGGAGCCGGTGGGGATTAGTGGAAAAAGTGGCGGGCGCCGGTGAAGTACATGGTGACGCCTGCCGCGTTGGCTGCCGCAATGACTTCCTCATCCCTGACGGAACCGCCGGGCTGGACCACGGCGCGGACGCCGGCGTCGATCAGGATCTGCAGGCCGTCGGCGAACGGGAAGAAGGCGTCGGAGGCTGCCACTGCCCCGCGAGCCCGTTGGGGTGCGCCCTCGGTGCTGGTATTCGAGGCACCGCCGGCGCCTTCGATGTCCGACTCCACCTTCACGCCCAGGGTGTTGGCCCGCTCCACGGCCAGCCGGCAGGAGTCCAGGCGGTTGACCTGGCCCATGCCGATGCCAACGGCGGCACCGTCAGCGGCAAGGAGGATGGCGTTGGACTTTGCGGCGCGGCAAGCCCGCCAGGCGAAGGCGAGGTCGGCGAGGGTTTTCTCGTCAGCGGCATCACCGGCGGCAAGGGTCCAGTTGGCGGGGTTGTCGCCGTCGGCATCTACCTTGTCGGTGACCTGTACCAGCATGCCGCCGGATACTTGGCGGAATTCCGTGGGGTAGCGGCCGTAGCCCTCGGGCAGGGCGAGCAGGCGGATGTTCTTCTTCTTGGACAGGATCTCCACGGCCTCCGGCTCGAAGCCTGGCGCGATGACCACCTCAGTGAAGATGTCCTTGACCGTGTTGGCCATGCCGGCGGTCACGGTGCGGTTCGCGGCGATGACACCGCCGAAGGCCGAGACGGGGTCGCAGGCGTGTGCCTTGGCGTGGGCGTCGGCGATGGGGTCGGCCGCGTCCTTGGAGGCGACGGCCACGCCGCAGGGGTTGGCGTGCTTGATGATCGCTACGGCCGGTTCCGTGAAGTCGTAGGCTGCCCGCAGGGCCGCGTCGGCATCCACGAAGTTGTTGTAGCTCATGGCCTTGCCGTGGAGCTGGTCGGCCTGGGCGATGCCCACCGGCGCCGCCTTGTCCACGTACAGGGCTGCCTGCTGGTGCGGGTTCTCGCCGTAGCGCAGGACCTCGGAGCGCTCCAGGGAGAGGCCGGCGTATGCGGGCCAGTCAATGACGCCGTCGCCGTCTTCGTCCAGGAACTGGCTCGCCGTCCAGGAGGCCACCGCGTTGTCGTAGGAAGCGGTGTGGGCGAACGCCTTGGCGGCCAGCCGGCGTCGGGTCTTCAGGTCGAACCCGCCTTCAGCCGCTGCGGTGACCACTTCACCGTAGAAGGAAGGGTCAACAACAATGGCGACGGCGGCGTGGTTCTTCGCTGCCGACCGCACCATGGCGGGACCGCCGATGTCGATTTGTTCAACGACGTCGTCCTGGGCAGCGCCGGACTTGACGGTTTCAACGAACGGGTAGAGGTTCACCACCACCAGGTCGAACGGCTCGATTTCCATTGTAGTGAGCGTTTCCATGTGCGCCGGCACGCGGCGGTCGGCCAGGATGCCGCCGTGGACTCGCGGGTGGAGCGTCTTGACGCGGCCGTCCAGCATTTCCGGGGAGCCGGTGACTTCCTCGACTTCCTGGACCGGAATGCCGGCGGCGGCGATCTTCTTGGCCGTGGAGCCGGTGGACACGAGCTTCACTCCCGCTGCGTGCAGGCCCTGCGCGAGCTCCTCCAGACCGGTCTTGTCGTAAACCGAGATCAGCGCCCGGCGGATGGGAACACGGTCAATGGATACGCGCTCATGCTGCGTGAAGCTCACAAATGTCTCCGTCTTATCTCGCGGAACAACGCCGCGGTTGGTGGGGATACGGCCAGTTTAGCGCGAAGGCGACATTGCCCGGCGTGCCAGCGTGAGTGTGAACGCCAGTGGGCCCGGCTAGAGTTTTCCCCAGGAGGCTGCGATGAATACTTACACCACTGTGCCGAGCGGCGAACAGGTGGTCCAGGAACTGCCATGGCGATGGAAAGTCCAGGGCAGGATCTTTCTGATCGGCGGCCTCGGCTTCATGTTCGATGCCTGGGATGTGACGCTCAACGGCATCCTCATTCCGCTGCTCTCCGCGCACTGGGCTTTGACCCCGGGGGAAGTCGCGTGGGTGGGCACGTCCAACCTGATCGGCATGGCGCTGGGTGCCTTCATCTGGGGCACCATCGCGGACACCATCGGGCGCAAGAAGGCGTTCACTGCGACGCTGCTGATCTTCTCCCTCTTCACGGTGCTGGGTGCCTTCTCCCCCGACTTCATCTGGTTCTGCATGTTCCGCTTCATGGCGGGCTTCGGGCTGGGCGGCTGCATCCCGGTGGACTATGCCCTGGTGGGCGAGTTCACCCCGCGCAAGCAGCGCGGCAAGGTACTTACTGCCATGGACGGCTGGTGGCCCATCGGTGCAGCGCTCGCAGGCTTCGTCTCCGCCGCGCTGGTGGCTTTGTACGGAGACTGGCGGCTGACCATGCTGGTGATGGTCCTGCCCGCCCTGCTGGTCTTCTGGGTTCGGCGGAGCGTGCCGGAGTCCCCGCTGTTCCTGATCCGCAAGGGCCGGCGCGAGGAAGCGGCCAAGGTGATTGACGGCCTGGTGGCAGCCACGGGAGCGGAAGCCCGGGCCTACAGCCTCCCCGATGCGAAGGACGTGCCGCGGCTCTCCGCCGGCAGCGCCTGGACCCAGCTGCGCTCGGTGTGGCAGTTCAATTGGAAGATCACGGCTGCGGCCTGGGCACTGTTCTTCAGCATCCTGCTGGTCTACTACCTGTCCCTGACGTGGATGCCCCGGATCCTGATCGGCGCCGGGTTCGCCGAGTACAAGGCGTTCGTCACCACAGCGTCCATGGCCGCCGTCGGACTCCTGGGCGTGATCGTGGCGGCCCTCCTGGTGGAACGCGTGGGGCGTAAATGGATCCTGGCAATCACCGGGCCGCTGTCCGCGCTGACCCTGGTGATCGTTGCCTTCGTGGTGGACATCCCCACCGCAGCAGTGTTCTGGCTGCTGGTGTTCGGGTTCGTGGTGCAGGTGGCCATTCCGGTGCTCTACGCCTACGTGTCCGAGCTCTACCCCACCGAACTCCGCGGCACCGGCTTCGGCTGGGCGTCAACGTTCTCACGGCTTGGGGCTGGCTTCGGCCCGCTCATCTTCGCGAACTACTTCTGGCCGGAGCTGGGCCTGGCCACTTCCTTTGCGCTGGCCGGCGGACTGGTGCTGCTGGCCGTGCTGTGGATGGCCTTCTTCTCCCCGGAAACCAGGCAGCGCCGCCTCGAGTAGCCCCTCTCCCCTCCCAACTAGGTAGCAGCAGATGTCGTATTGGGCCCGTATTCCGACATCTGCTGCTACCTAGTTGGGCGACCAGCCGCGGCTGAGCAGGGCCGAGCGGACTTTGCCGACGGCAGCCCGTGCACCATGCTCCATGTGCCGCTTCGAAATCCTCACAAGCAGCCAGCCGGCACGGGCAAAGTCCTCCTCACGGGCGATATCCCGGACGATCTGACCCGCCTCGGAGTGTCCCTCGCCGTCGTATTCCACCGCCACTTCCTGTTCCGGATAGCTGATGTCGGGCTGGCGTACGACGCCGGCTCCCAGGTCCATGCGCATGTTCAGGAGGGGTTCGGGCAGGCCGGCATCCTCCAGCGCAAGCCGCAGTTTGGTTTCCCGCGCGGAATCCGAGCCTACCCGTGCACGCTCCAGGGCAACCCGCGCCTTCCTGATACCGGGTGTCCCCTTGTGCCGGTCCAGAATTTCCTCGAGATCATCCCTCGTCGCATACGGCGCGGTCCTGCCCTCAAACTCCGCCCGCGGGATCCGCAGCAAGTGGTCGGCCACAACGGTCAGTTCTTCGATGCACATCTTGCGAGAGCAATCCAACCAGGTCCTTACCCGCGAGGTGATCAGGAGTCCGTTATGAGTCACGATCTCATCCGCAAAGAACTGGCCACGGTGTCCCTGGACTCCGCTGCGGCGCGGAATCGCGAGAGTGTCCGGCCTGGAGATGTGGGTAACGGGATCATCCTTCCCCGGCAGGAACCCGGGAAAGGACCACAACGTGAAGGCTGTGGCATGAGAGGCAGCGCAGAACTCGGTGACCATTGTCAACGGCCGGACAACCGACTCCAGTTCAGGAAGCGGAGGGTGAAGCGGCTGCCTTATCCCCCTGCTCGGCGTAGCGAGAGAATGGTGCCGGAGCCGCCCTGCTGTTACCCCGACGTCGGCCGCTTCCTGGAAGGTGAAGGCGCCGGAAGGCAGCACGTCCGGCATTGGCCGCGGAGTTCTCATGGCTCATGATGACAAAGTGTCCCGGGGAGCTGCAGAAGTTATCCACAGGAACGTCCTCCGTCCCCAACTAGGTAGCAGTAGATGTCGGTATGGGCCCTTATTCGGACATCTGCTGCTACCTAGTTGGGTGGGGAGGAGGGGTGGAGGGTTAGTGGCGGGCTGCGGCGAGGGATGCCAGGGTGGACACCAGGAGCCGGCGTTCCACCACCTTGATGCGTTCGTGCAGGGTTTCCTCGGTGTCCGAGTCCTCAATGTTGACGGCTTCCTGGGCGATGATAGGTCCTGTGTCCACCCCGGCGTCGGCCCAGTGGACGGTGCAGCCCGTGACTTTCACGCCGTATGCCATCGCATCCCGGACACCGTGCGCCCCCGGGAAAGCGGGCAGCAAGGCCGGGTGGGTGTTGAGGTACCTGCCGTTGAAAGCGTCGATAAACTCGGGGCTCACAATCCGCATGAAGCCCGAGGAGACCACCACGTCCGGCTCGAACGCGGCAACGGCCTTCGTCAGCGCCGCGTTCCATTCGGCCCGGTCCGGATATGCCTTGAAGTCCACCACGAAGGTGGGAATGCCTGCCGCAGCGGACCGTTCCACCCCATAGGTCCCCGGACGATCGGCACCAACAGCAGCGATCTGAACGTCCAGTTCCCCTGCCTTAACCGCGTCAATGACAGCCTGGAGGTTGGACCCGGTACCGGAAACGAGGACTACGATGCGCATGGTCCAAGCTTATGGGCAGGCTCGCGTAGGCTGGAAAACATGAACAGCACTCCGGAACCGGCTGGGCAGCAGCGGACGAAACCGCCGCTCAGCGAGGCAGCCAAGGCCTCGCTTGCCAGGACCCATACCCTGTTCCGGATGTTCGTCGTCTCGGTGCTCGGCGCCTTCTTCGTCTACCAGCTGGACGTCAACTACCTGTGGCTGGCGGGAATCCTGACGGCGGCCAGCGTGGCCCTGGGCGTTGTCCTGCTGGTCCGGGCTGCCAGGTTGAAGGAGTCCAGGCTGGTGCTGATCGGCACCATTTCCGGACTGGTGGTGGCAGCGATCATGGTGCTGCTGATCCTGGTCACGTCCCTGTTCTTCGACGAAGTGCGCGAATACCAGGCGTGTGTGGGCC
Organism: Pseudarthrobacter sp. NamE5; assembly: GCF_005796225.1. Taxonomy (GTDB): domain Bacteria; phylum Actinomycetota; class Actinomycetes; order Actinomycetales; family Micrococcaceae; genus Arthrobacter. Next base: position 136,794 of record NZ_VAHO01000005.1, on the reverse strand, counting down.
GTGCACTGACCGACAAGGCGCAGTCGGCCTGCCGGATCCAGTTGGAAAATTCCCTGCCCCGCCAACTCCCTTAGCCGGACGGCAAGCAGCAAGGTGCCAACGGCCTAGGACACCAGTTTCGCGTCCGCTTCCTGCGCGGCGTGCTCGCGTTCCAGCCACGGCCCAGCCGCGTTACCAATCACGACGCCGGCCCCCACCTCAACAGCCAGCCAGACTGACGTCCACAACGGGTCCGGGCCGATCTCGGTGAGCCGCCCAATGCCGGCTGAACCGCGGGCCACCCATGCGAGACCAAAAGCCAGCAGCCCCGCAGCCAACCCGACGAGCACTCCGAGGACCAGGGTGGAAACCGTGGCCGTGAACCAGCGGGCACGGACTTTGATGGAAAGCCATTCGTCAAAGTGGTTTTCACCTTCGCGCAGGAACCACCAGCCAGCCAGCACACCGGCCAGCACCGGGACGATCAGCGCAACAAACGCATAGTCGAGCGGTCCAGAGGGAATGGCTGCCAACACCGGAATGGACGGCAGCGGGCCGACTGCCGTGCCCAGCGGGCCCACCTGGGAGCCGGCACCCATGGCGAAACCCGCCCCCGAAGTCCAGGCCAAGGCAAAGACCACGAGGTTGGGCAGGAACCCAAGCTGCGCGATGGTGAGCGCCGCACCTCCGATGGCGCCGGCGTCGAGCGCTTCGTACACCGCGACTACCAGGTTCCAGTGGATGAAGAGGTCAGCGGCCAGCAGCACCGCCGCCAGGGCGAGCGCGGCAATTGCCGCCACAAAGCCTGCCTTGGCAGCCGACGCCAGGTAGGAACCGGCCCAGCGCGAATGCTGGCTGGTGCGGGAAATCCAGTCCACGGCGTCGACGCCGATCAGCCGGCTCCATGAACCGGCCTCGCGCCGTGCCCCGATCACCATGCCCAGCGCGTAGGGAATGAGCGGGATGAACATGGCGTGCAGGGGGTTGATGCCGACGTCCGCTGTTCGGCAGACGAAGCCGGTGGCGGCCCCGAAGGCGGCATAGACAGCCCATGAGCCGAGCAGTGCTTGCCAGAGCTGGTCGGTGTAGGATGCCCGGGCAAGACGGCGGCCCGCCCGCCAGGCCAAGAGGAACGGCAGCAGGGTCAGGCCCAGCGGGATGAGCGAGAGCCCGCCGGCTTCCCCGTTCGCCGCTGCATCGGAACCGGCGGCCCTCAGTTCCAGCGGTACACCGTGGACCAGCAGCCAGGACTGCCCGGCGAGCCGTGCAAGGACATCGAAGGCGCTGTTGTTGAAGCCGGCGGTTGCCCATACCGCGATGATCGGGGCGATAACAACCAGCGCGGAGATGACAGCTGCCTGCGCCGTTTCGAGGGCCCCCTGCAGCCACAAAGGCATGGGAAGGCCGCGGTCTCCGGTCTGATCAGCACGCAGTTTCATCGTGCTCCATAGTGTCACGGCCACCCCCGGCGGCCTGCAAGCGACAGGCTGAATCCCGCAATCCGGGCGAACCTCAAAGAGGCCTGCAGCGGCGCTTTTCGCAAGTCTCCGCCGTAAAATTTAACTGTCCACAAGAGTGGATAGGAGGCAAAGAATGACTACCGCATCCCCACATGCACACGGCGTTCACTTTGGCCGGGCAGACGTCCAAAACGTGGGCATGGGAGTGGGAATTGTTTTGATGCTGGTGGGTGTCCTGGGCTTCATCCCGGGCGTCACCACCCAATACAGCGAACTGATGTTCCTTGGACCGGCTTCGCAAGCCATGCTCTTTGGCGTGTTCCAGGTGTCCATGCTGCTCAACATCGTGCAGCTGGCCGTCGGTGCCACCGGCTGGGCCATGTCCCGCACCGAGCATGGAGCGCGGAACTTCCTCCTGGGGGCAGGCGTACTGTATATCGTCCTGGCCCTCTACGGGCTGATTGTCGGAGTGGACTCAGCAGCCAACTTCCTGGCGCTGAACATGGTTGACAACTGGACCCACCTGGCACTGGGCGTTGCAATGGTTGTTGCTGGCTGGCTGTTCTCCAGGGACATGGCGGAGGACAGGACATAGCCCGGAATCCGTAAGCCGGGAAACAGGAGCCGCGAATGGAAGAAGAACCTAAGTTCTGAAGGTATTCGTCCTACTGGCTGGTGCAGTCACCGCATGGCGGGGGCTGCACCAGCGTTCAAGAAAGAACCGCACGCACGGCGACGCCGGGAGCCCCCAAGTTGGCTCCCGGCGTCGTTCGTCGCGCTGGTGAATTAGCGGCGGGTGTCGCGGTCCACGCCGTCTGCGTCAATCTGCTCCTTGCGGACTTCCTCATTGACCGTGACCTCGTCCTGGACGACGTCCTTGTCCAGGCGGACGCGCTCCACCGGAACTGTTTCCTTTTCCACCACGGGGCGCTCCTCGTGGAGGATGACCTCGTGCTCGTCTTCGCTGATGTCCGGCCCGGACATGGCAGCGCCGCGGTTGGCGTCCGTGATGGGCTCACGCTCCAGGCGGACTTCCTCACGCTGCACGGGGACAGTCGTGGTGACGTTTTCCGTGGTGACGTACTTGCGGAGCCGGGCGCGGCTGGTGGCCTCACGCTCGGTGCCGACGCGGAGCTGCTCCTCGGAGCGGGTCATGGCGTCGTCAGTGTTGGGTCCGGAAGTGTCGTGGCCGACAGTACCGCGGTCCGTGTCATAGTCGCGGTCAGCGGTACCGCGGTCGGATGCAAGTCCCGCCGTCGGGGTTCCCGCGTTGAGGTCGGCGTCGCCCTGGAAATCAACGTCGTTCCGGGTGTCCGACTGGGTGTCTGAATACGTCCGTGCCCCGCGGTCGTAGTAGGTGTAGAGGCGGTCCTCTTCCTCAGGGGTGAGGTGGCCGTCCACGTCCACCCGCGGTGCGTCTTTGACGTGTTCCTTGGTGTACGGAACCACCAGGTCATCGCCCTGGCTGTGTGCGCCTTCAACGGGAACGAAAGACTGGGAGGTGCCGAAGAGGCCCGTCTTGACGGTGACCCATGTGGGCTCGCCCGTGTCGTCGTCCGCGTAAAGCTGCCCGATCGAACCGATCTTCTCGCCGTCGGATCCGATGACGTTGCCGCCCTTGTTGAGCAGGCTTTCAATGTTTTCCCTGTTGAGCATGACGTCTCCTTGGATGTGTCGTTGCGCTGGGCTTAGCTAACAGAATGGATGTCCCGCCACCGGATTCCCGGCAGTCGGCCTCCGCCCCGGCTGCTTGAGGCTTCGCGTTAGCTGCCCTCCTACCGTAAGCATGCTTAGCATCAAATGCAAAGCCTGCTTAGTAATTTTTTTGCGCCCCGGAGGCTGCTGTTCACCCAGCCTTTTCCTCGGGGTAACGCTTTCTCCCCCGCCTTTTCAAGGCAGGCGCCCACCGTGGAGGAGTGAGGATCGCAATTGTTGCTGAATCATTTCTTCCGTTGATGAACGGTGTCACGCATTCCATCCTGCGGGTGTTGGAGCATCTTGAAGGCCGGGGCGACGACGTCCTGGTCATCGCTCCTTCCGCGCAGGACGGCGAAGCGGCCGGCACGGTCAAGGGCGCCGAGGTGCACCGGCTGCCGGCCGTGCCGCTTGCCGGGTACACCAACGTGCGGGTGGCGATGGGCGGTGTGTACCGGGTCAAGCGAATCCTTGCCGACTACGCACCCGACGTCGTCCACCTGGCCTCGCCGTTCGTCCTGGGCTGGCGGGCGGCCCAGGCTGCACACCAGCTGGGCATCCCCACGGTGGCCATCTACCAGACCGAAGTTCCCAGTTACGCGGCGCGGTACGGCGTTCCGTTCCTGGAGAGCTGGGCCTGGAACCGGGTGGAAAACATCCACCTGCTCGCCTCCCGCACCCTGGCGCCCTCCACCTTCGCGCTGAACCAGTTGCGCGGCCGGGGCATCCCCAGGGTGCAGATGTGGCGCCGTGGCGTGGACACCGGCAGGTTCACTCCGGAGAAGCGCGACGACGGGTGGCGGGCCTCGGTGGCTCCCGGCGGCGACCGGATCATCGGCTATGTGGGACGGCTGGCCATGGAGAAGCAGGTGGAGGACCTGGCCGCCCTGGCAGGGGTTCCTCATGCGACGCTCGTCATTGTCGGGGACGGGCCACAGCGGGCCGCGCTCGAGGAGGCCCTGCCGGACGCGGTGTTCACCGGCTTCCTGGCCGGCGATGAGCTTGCCCGCGCCATGGCGTCCTTTGACCTTTTTGTCCATCCGGGCGAGTTCGAAACGTTCTGCCAGACCATCCAGGAGGCCATGGCATCGGGTGTGCCGGTGGTGGCCACAGGCCGGGGCGGACCGCTGGACCTGGTGGAGAACTCCCGGACGGGCTGGCTCTATGAACCCGGGGACCTGTCCGCCCTGCGCGCCCGCGTCCTGGACCTGATGGGCGACGACGCCAAGCGCCGTGCGTTCGCTGCTGCGGCGCATGCCTCCGTCCAGGAGAGGACCTGGCCTGCGCTGTGCGGGGAGCTGGTGGGCCACTACGAACAGGTCATGGCAGCCAATCCTGCAACGTCAGGAGCCGGGATCCGGGCGGAGGCGGCGCAGTGAACGTTCCGGCCCTGAAAATCTCGGCGATTGGCTGCGGGTACCTTGGCGCCGTCCATGCGGCCACCCTCGCCTCCATGGGGCATACAGTGGTGGGGATCGACGTCGATCCGGGCAAGGTGCAGCAGCTCTCCCGCGGTACGGCCCCGTTCCACGAGCCGGGACTGGACGAACTGCTTCAGGACGGCCGAACCAACGGCCGGCTCACCTTCTCCACCAGCGCGGCAGATGCCAAGGCTGCACAGGTGCACTTCCTGTGCGTGGGCACCCCGCAGGATAAAGCGTCCGACGCCGCCGACCTCACCTTCCTGGTCTCCGCGCTGGAAACGCTGCTGCCGCACCTGGTGGCGGGCGCCGTCGTCGTGGGTAAATCCACCGTGCCCGTAGGCACTGTGGACATGCTCCGGCACCTGCTCGCCGGACGTCCTGACGTGCTGCTCGGCTGGAATCCCGAGTTCCTCCGCCAGGGGACCGCAGTGAAGGACTCGCTGGTGCCGGACAGGCTGGTGTATGGAGTGGAGGGCGGACGGGCAGCTGCTTTCAGTCCCGGCACCGGCGCCCCGCTCGGGGTGACGGCAGCGCTGGATGCCGTCTATGAGCCGTTGCTCCAGGCCGGCATCCCCCGCCTGGTGTGCAACTTCAGCACGGCGGAACTGATTAAGTCCGCGGCCAACGCGTACCTTGCCACCAAGCTCAGCTTCATCAACGCGGTGGCGGAACTCTGTGACGCCTCCGGCGCCGATGTCTCGGAGTTGAGTGAAGCCATGGGACTGGACCCGAGGATCGGCGGACGGTACCTGCACGCCGGGCTGGGCTTCGGCGGCGGCTGCCTGCCCAAGGACATCCGCAGCTTCCGCACCCAGGCCGCGCGCGTGGGCGCCACGGCAGTGGATGACTGGATGCGCCTGGTGGATTCGGTCAACCTTGGCCAGCGCGAGCGGACTGTGAACCTGGCCGCGGAGCTTTGCGGCGGCACCGTCTCAGGCCGCTCCATCACAGTGCTGGGAGCGTCTTTCAAACCGGATACCGACGACATCCGCGACTCTCCTGCCCTGGACGTCGCCGACCGGCTTGCCGCAGCGGGCGCCCACGTCACGGTGACGGATCCCAAGGCCGTGAACCACGCCTGGCGCCGCTACCCCGGCCTGCGGTTCGAGTCCGGCACGGAGCGGGCGCTGGAGGGCGCCGAACTGGTGCTGCTGCTGACGGAGTGGGACGAATACCGCTGCCTCTCCCCCGCCGCTGCGGCCGGGATGGTACGACGGCGGGTGGTGCTGGACGCGCGCAACGTGCTGGACGCTGCCGCCTGGCGCAGCCACGGCTGGCTGGTGCGCGGTCTGGGAACGGGACAGGCCATGCCTCAGGCGGTTACCGGCGCCGCCACTGCTGAGCCAGCCGCCCGCTGACCACGGTCCACAAGCTCAGCCCAGGAGGCCCAGCTCGGCAAACGCGAGCGCCACGCCGTTGCCCGCCGGGCCCGGTGTCAACCGGTCCGCCACGGCCAGCACTGCGGGATGCCCGCCTTCCACGGCGATGCCTATCCCCGCATACTCGAGCATCTCAATGTCATTGGCACTGTCGCCGATGGCCACAATGTCCTTCCGGTCCAGCCCAAGATGCGCCTCCACCACCTGGATGCCCACCCCCTTGTGCGTCCCTGCCATGAAGATCTCGCCGGCACGGTCACCCAGTGCCGAAAGCGAGCTGGGGATGAGCCCCACCTCCGGGCCGAAGGTGTCCATGAGCTGCGTCAGCGGCACCGGTGAGTCGAAGCAGGAGACCTTGGCAAAGGAGGTTCCGCTCAGGTCGTCGCTGTACTGCATTGGCCCCAGGATGTCCTCAAGCGGGTCCACGTCCGTGCTGAGCACGCCATCATGCTGCGGGCGGCCGGCAAAAACAGGTCCGAGCACCTGCCGGAGGCGCTGATCCACGCCGGTGCGGCCGTGCAGGGCCTCGGGGGCTTCCAGGATGTAGGCCGCGTGGTGCTTGTCCAGGGTATCGACGATCAGGGCAGCCAGGTCCGGGCTGAAGCGGGTGTCCTTGAGTACCTGCCCGTCCAGCTCCACGCGGGCTCCGGCACCGGTGATGACGCCGTCGAAGCCGGCGTCAAGGATATGCCCGGGCACCATGGACAGCGGGCGTCCGGTGCACACGAAGACAAGATGCCCGCGGCCGCGCGCCGTGCGGACAGCCTCAACATGCGCCTCCGGGGCCAGGCCGTGGTCGGCATAGGTACCGTCGATGTCGAGGAAGACGGCACGCGGCCGGGCGGTCTGGTGGCTGGACATGCCGGAGCTCCTTGCTGGTTGCGGGACACCAATTTTATCCAAACAGCTGCCTCCGCCTGCCGAAACGCCGTGCCGCGCAGACACCTAAAAATGGCACATTAGTACCGGAAACTGACAGTCATCCCGTGATATTCAAACTCTTGCAGAGCAGTAAGCACGCTGATTGAATTATGGAACCGGAAATGGGGGCCCGGCACAACTTACTGATTAAGGAGTGACAACATGGGCATTCTCGGATTTCTCATTTTGGGCCTGATCGCCGGCGCCATCGCCAAGGCAATCCTGCCGGGCCGCCAAGGCGGAGGCTGGGTGGTAACCCTGGTCCTCGGCGTTGTCGGGGCTATCTTGGGCGGCTGGATCGGATCGCTGGTATTCGGCGGCGGGCTGGCCGAATTCTTCGACATCCGCACTTGGCTGCTGGCAATTCTCGGTTCAGTCATCGTGCTGCTGGTTTATGGCGCGATCACCAACCGCAGCCATCGCCGGGTATAGCAACACCGCTCACTTACGCAAACGCAGAAAGCGCCGCCCCCAGGGGCGGCGCTTTCTGCGTTTCCCCCGCGGGCGTGGAAATCAGCCGACGCCGGGATTTGCAGCCCTCAAGGAAACCGGCCCTGATCACCCGCCCAATTCCCGCATCGGCGCTTTATGATGTGCAGGGGTTGGGGAAATGACTGATTCCTGGGGCCGCAGCAGCAGCAACGTCCGGTGCTGCAAACTTTTGGCACAATCCTGGACGCCAGCCCCGATGCACTCCTGGGTATTGCAGCGGGCGGCAGTATCACTGTGGCCAATGCCGCCGCGGCAAAGTTGTTCGGGGTACTCGATGGAGGATCTGCTGGGGCGGGACCACCGGACGTGCGCTCAGCCGGCTCAAAGGGCGGTAAGGACGAATGTCCGACGGCGGTGCGGGGCTAGGCCGCCTGCTTGCGTCCTGCCTGTTTGGGGTGCTTCTTCGGCTGTGATGGCTCCGGGGCGGGCGCCGGCTGGCCTGTGCGAACGTCCTCCGTTGGCTGCGCCGGGACCTCCGGTTCAGCCGCAGCTGCCGGCGGTGCCTGCAGTGTTTCTTCTTCGACCTCACGGGGTTCTTCCACCGGTTGTGGTTCCTCTTGGCCTGCGTCCATGGCCTGCACCGCTTCCTCCGCCCGGGTGCGGCGCCAGCGCCGGACCAGGTCGGCAGCGGCGACGGCCCCTGCCAGCGGGGTGAGGACTGCAGCCGCGTAGACGAACAGCATCCAGGTAAGGGTGGTGAGCGGAGGCTGGTTGTTGTTCAGCAGGGACAGGCCGCCCAGGAGCCCCACGGCCCAGAAAAGCACCACGGCGGTGAGCACGGCACCGGCCGGGAAATACTGGCTGCTCACGATTTTTTTCAGGGTTTCCATGCACTTCCTCCTGCCTGGCCGGGGGACGGCAACAGCCGCTCACCACAAGTATGGGGCTCAGTTTCAGCGAAACCCTGCAAGACGCCACGGCGAGTGATGAACGTAACGTGGCCTCCGGCGTCGGGCGCTTTTGCCCCCTCTTGGCACAGGTGGTTCTACGGCTCAGGACCTTCCGCACGGCGAATCCACCGCATACCTTGGTGCTTGTCCGCTCGATTCCCAGGAGGCTCCTAATGCGTAAAGTGACCGCCGGCCTGTTCCATTCCGTTGACGGTGTGGTGTCAGATCCCTACAAATTCCAGTTCGACAGCTTCGACGATGAACTCGGCGAGGGGCTCACCCGGATGATGGACACCGTCGATACCGTGGTTCTGGGCCGGGTGAGCTACCAGGAGTGGTCGGCGTACTGGCCCAATGCCTCGGTGGATGAGGACTTTGCGGCCTTCATCAACCCTGTGGAGAAGCACGTGGCGTCCCGGACGCTCACCGAACCACTGGAATGGCAGAATTCGCGCCTGATGGACGCGCCACTGCAGGAATTTGTGGCCAAGCTGAAGGAGCGTGACGGCGGCGAGATCGCCGTGTGCGGCAGCATTTCGGTGACCCGGCAGTTGCTGTTCACAGGACTGTTGGATTCGCTGACGCTGATGACGCATCCGGTGGTGGCAGGAACGGGGCGTCGGCTCTTCCAGGACGGCGACCCCACCACCCGCCTGGTACTCCAAGACCAGTCACGGACCAGCAAGGGGAACGTGATCAGCACCTACGGCCGGCTCGCGGAGTAACTGCGGGAGGTCCTGGGCCGTGCACGCCTTAGTGGCTGACGGTCCCGCGCCGGGACTCCAGCACAGGCTTGATCCAGCGGTCCGCCGCCAGGCCCGTGGCCATGGCATACAGCGCCTTGTGGGCCACGTCCACCAGCTGCTCCTGCCTGGGCCAGCTGGTGGGCGGGGCTCCGGCGCCGGTGGCGTTCTCGAGGGTCTGGTCGAACGCGAGGCGGACCACCGCATGTTTGGCATGGGCCAAAGGACCACGGATGCCGGTTACCGCCCAGATTCCCCGCAAGGAGCCTAGGATGGCGCCGGTACCCCAGTGCATCACGTGGTTCCATACCACGGGCTTTTGCGAATCGCCCGGCTGTTGCCCCAGCAGCGTCAGCAGTGTCCGCGCCGGAATGTACGAGTTGGGTCTCTTGGTCAGGGCCTGCTCAACCTTCTCCCCTGCCGTCATCACAGCCACTCCGGCCAGGCCACAGAGCGCCCCCCTTGCGGCTGCCGCCAGCAGTGTTCGTCCTCGGGATTGGGGCACGGTTTCCTCCAGTTGCTGCGGGGGCGGTGACAGCCCATCCGTACCCCTCCGCGCTTCCGCCAAACAGCGGACGGCGCTTCTTTCCTCGGCCGGCCTGTGAAACGATCCGGTTATGAATGACAACATTCACGAGCACGGAGACGACGAGGCCGCCCCCAGCACCGGCGTCAATGACCACGCGTGGGAACGGGAGCACCGGCACCCTACGCCCGAGCAGGCACGCGCCATCGGCTACCGCCGGCGGGATGCGGAGGCGAAGCTGGAACAGCACCAGCAGGAAGCCAGGGAGAAGGCAGGCGAACAGCACGGGGGACACGAGGATTAGCTGCCGCCCAAGGCAGTGCCGGTTGTGCGGTTGTTTCCTGTTGTTCCCGGCCTAAGGGGCTGCGGAAAGAACGCGTCCGACGGCGGCGATGTCGCCAGGGGTGGTCCGGCAGCAGCCGCCGATGATGCGGGCGCCGAGTTCCCGCCAAATTGTGGATTCCTCCGCAAGGTTTTGCGGGCGTTCCTGTCCTTCGGATGCTGCGGACGTTCTTGCCGCGCCCCAGGTTTTGGTCACGGGATCGTAGGTTTCTCCGGAGTTGGGGTAGGCCACCAGGGGTTTGTCCGTTGCTTTACCCAGTGCCTCCAGGGCCGGGGTGACAAGCTGCAGCGGCACGCAGTTAACGCCGATGGCCGCCACACGGGGCTGCCTGCCGAGCAGTGCGCCTACTGCCGCCAGCGGGGTGCCGTCACTGATGCGCGTGCCGTCCTTCAGCGAGAAGGAGAACCAGGATTCGATGCCCAGCTCCGCGGTCAGTGCCAGCAGCGCCTCCGCCTCGGCGAACGACGGCAGTGTTTCGAAGGCAAGAAAATCCACCCCTGCGGCCGCGAGCGCCTCGATGCGTGGACGGTGGAAGGCCGCGAATTCTGCGGCAGCCAGATCGTAGTCGCCCCGGTACTCCGAGCCGTCCGCCAGGTAGGCGCCGTAGGGGCCAACAGATCCGGCAATGAGCAAGGGACCGGCGCCCGGGTTTCGGGCCAGGTGTTCGCGCCGGGCCTCGTCCGCGAGCCGGACGGACATGGCCACGAGTTCCAGCGCCTCCTTTTCCGCCAGCCCCCGCCGCGCGAACCCTTGAGGAGTGGCCTGGTAGCTGGCGGTGGTGGCCACCTTTGCCCCCGCTCCAAAGTAATCACGGTGGACATCCCGGATCAGCTGGGGCTGTTCGAGCAGCACTTTGGCTGACCACAGGGGGTCGTCCAGGTTGCAGCCGCGGGCTTCGAGTTCGGTGGCCAGGGCGCCGTCGGAAATCACGAGATCGTCGGCGTCGAACAGACGGGACAGGGAAGCAGTGCGTGGCATGTAGTCACTATACGCATTTCCATATGCTTGTAATGATTGTTTCTTTCTGTCACGATGGCTGCCGACCGCCGCGCGTTCGGCAGGAAAGAGGACAGGTCTTGGACGTTCAATTGCACCGGGTACGCAAGCTGCGCGTGCACTGGCCCATCAGCGGAGCCACTTTTACCCGGCTTTCCACCGGTGATGCTGCGGCGGTCAGTGCTGACCCTGGAATAGCGTCCCTGCTGCAGGCCCTGTCCCAGTTCGGGGAACTGGGCGACTTTGGCAGCTATAAGCACGTGTTCGAGTCGGGGCTGGGGTTCGAAGGATTCACCACAGCCCCGGGTGCCAACCCCACCCTGGGCCGCGTGGGCGAACAGACGGTGTCCCCCACCTTTATTTTCACTACCTACTTTGATGCGTCGCTGGAAGAAGCTGCCGTTGAGTATCTCGTGCGGCGGCTCGTGGACATCCATCCCTGGGAAGTGCCGGTCATTGAACTTGGCGGCCCCATCAGTGTTTTAACAAGCCCACCGTCATCAGCCCCAGAGGGAGCAGCAGCATGACCGAAATCACCATCGGCACCTTGTCCCTGTGGGAGCACCTGCGCACAGCCCTTGCGGGCAGGCAATTCATTGATCTGACGCATGCCTTCCACCCCGGACAGCCGCACTTTCCGGCCTTTCCCAATGAGGTGCGGGAAGCATTGTTCTCTTTGGAACAAGGTGACGGTTTCACTGCCCACCGGTATTCGATCGTGGGCCAATGGGGAACGCATGTTGACCCGCCCTCCCACTTCATCAAGGGCGGCAGGACACTGGACCAGATCCATGTCAGCGAGATGATCCTCCCCCTGGTGGTCCTGGACATCACTGCGCGGGTAGCAGAGGACCATGACGCCACGCCCACCCTCCGGGACGTGCAGGACTGGGAGCACCGGAACGGCGTTATCCCCGAAAGCGCCTTCGTGGCCTTGCGCACTGGCTGGAGCAGCAGATGGCCGGATCCGGCAGCCATGGCAAACAGGGACGCCGACGGCGTAAGCCGCACCCCCGGCTGGTCCTTGGACGTGCTGCAGTTCCTTATCAAGGAGCGGCAGGTTGCGGCGGTGGGCCATGAACAGACGGACACCGACCCTGGACGTGCCACCTCCCGCCAGGACTTCAGCCTCGAAACCTACGTCCTGGGGCAGGACCGCTGGCAGATTGAACTGCTGGCAAACCTGGACAGTCTTCCCGAAGCCGGGGCGGCCCTCGTGGCAACCTGGCCGAAGCCCGAGGGCGGGAGCGGTTTCCCGGCGCGGGTCTTTGCCATCTGCTGAGCGAAAGCTTCCCCGGGCGCCAGCTTTGCCCCGCAGCCGTCTGCAGCGCAGTCGCGGCAAGAGCGCTCAGTAGCCGGAAGAAACCAGCGTCCCGGCACTGTTCCGGCGAATGCGGGGCGCTGCCCGAGCAGGGAAACGGCTCCACTAGACTCAACCCCATGTCGAAGACCTCCAGCATGGGCCGCGGAATCATGGCCCTACTCGCTGTAGGTTGGCGCCACGAGGCCGGATTTTCCGGCGGTACGGTGGCGGACATCGCCACAGAGCTGGGCAAGGACCGCAGCCAGGTGTCGCGCAACCTGCGCAGCGCTGAGCAGGAAGGATTCCTGGCCCGGACCTCCCAGCGGAAGTACAGCCTGGGCTGGTCCCTCCTGACTGATGCCCAGTTGCTGACCGAGCGCCGGCTGCAGTCCGATGGGGCCACGGCCCTTGAAACCCTTGCCAGGGAAACAGATGAGGCCTGTTTCCTTGGCGTGCTGCATGCCGACAGCACGGTGACCATCGGCGAGAGCGTTCCGCCCAGCAGCAACCTTGTGGGCTCCTGGCTGGGCCGGCCCTACCCTGCCTACTGCAGTGACGCAGGGCAGGCAGTGCTCTGGGAAGCATCAGAGGCGGAGGTGCGCACTGTCTTCGCAGCCACCGAGTTTGTCCGCCATGGCCCTAACACGCCAGCAGGCGTTGAAGACTTCCTGGCCCGGCGCGAGGCAGCCCGGAAGCGCGGCTACTCCATTGTTGACGAGGAAGCCGAGCCGGGGCTCTACTCCCTGGCAGTTCCCATCCGGGACTTTAAGGGCGAGGTGGCGGCGGCGCTGCAGATCGTGGGCATCAAGGCCCGGTTGGAGCCCCGCCGGGAGGCGTGCGCCGCAGCCCTGGTGGCGCAGGGCAGGTGGCTTGAGTCCAGGCTCGGCTACATTCCGAAGGACTGAACGTCAGGGGAACTGGCCGCCGGCAGGACCAGCAGCTTCCTGAAGGAGTCCAAGACGATCGGCGGATCGGCGCAGCACGTCGGCGAAAGCCCCGGCGTCGGCGCCGATGTCCGCCCCGCTCCCGAGGATACTCAGCGAGGCAAGGACGCCTCCCCCGCCGTCCCGCACGGGCACCGCGAGCTCCACCACCCCATGCTCGTATTCCTCATCGGCGGCAATGAACCCCGCTGCCCTGTCACGCACCATCAGATCCCAGACCTGGGCTGTTGAATGTGCAGCGCCCGGGCCGCCGATGCCGATGTAGTTGACGCCGGCCAGCAGGCGGTCCAGGGCCGGGCGGTCAAAGTCCCACAGCAGGGCCCGCCCGGCCCCGGTGCACCATACCGGCGTCACCATTCCGGGCTTCACGAAGCTGCCGGGAACGGCGTCGTTGCTGGAGGCCCGAAGGAGTGTCACGCGGAAGCCGTCCCGGACGGAAAGCCTTGCCCGCAGCCCGAGCGAAGCCACGAGGGACTCAAGCTCGGTCCTGGCTTCCCGGACCCAGCCGGTGTTGAGTGCAGCCGCCAGGGTGAAAAAGCGCTGGCCGGTCCGGAACGGTCCCCGGTCCACACGCTCAAGCAGTCCCAGGCCGCACAGTTCCTGCGTCAGCCGGGAAACGCGGCTCTGCTCCAGGTGCAGCTCGGCGGCGATCTGGGAGACTCCCAGCAGCTGGCCGCCCCGTTTTTCCCGGTCGGCCACCAGCCGCACGATCCGCAGCCCTTGCGCCATCGACGACGCCTCTGCAGACGACTCCACGCTCACTTGCCCCTCCCGGCCGGAAACCACGCCCCATTCTTCCACGCCCCCTCCCCCTCGGAAGGGCAGGAAGAGTTTCTGGAAAGAACGACGGCGACCGTCCGGGAAGGTGCCCCCCGCACCTGCCACGGCCGCCGTCGTCCGCGTTACTTGGCCGGCACTGCCTTGCGTCCGTGCCGGAAGTGGAACCAGATGTAGCAGGCGGCCACGAAAGGGATGCCGAAGTAGAGCGCGGCGGCCTGGGTGGAGTCGAGGGCGATGCCGACCAGGGACACGACGCACAGCGAGAATGCAAGGATGGGGACCAGCGGGAACAGCGGGGCCTTGTAGGCGAGGGCTGACAGGTCGCCGCCGTTCCGGATAAAGGTGCGGCGGTGGAAAAAGTGCGAGGCGGTGATGGACATCCACACGCCCACCACGGCGAAGCCGGCCACGGACACCAGGACCAGGTAGACCGTTTCGGGGGCAACCACGCTGCTGATCAGGGATGCAAGGCCGCCCACCATGCTGACGGAGAGAGCGACCAGGGGGATTCCCCGGCGCGTCAGCTTCTTGAAGGCGCGGGGCGCGTGGCCCTCCTCTGCCAGGGAGTAGAGCATGCGGGCGCAGGAGAAGAGGCCGCTGTTCCCGGCGGAGAGGAGGGCGGTGATGATGACGAAGTTCATGATGTCGGCGGCGAAGGGAATGCCGATGGCGGAGAACACCGTGACGAACGGGCTCTCGTCCAGGCCCACCTCGCTGTAGGGAATGGTGGCGGCGATCACCGCGATAGCGCCGACGAAGAAGATGAGCAGGCGGAGGACGGTGGTGCGCAGGGCCTTGGGGATGCTGGTTGCGGGGTCCTTGGTTTCGCCGGCTGCCACGCCGATCAGTTCGGAGCCGGAGAAGGCGTAAAAAACCGCCAGCACGGTGACCAGGACGCCGGTGAAGCCGTTGGGGAAAAGGCCTGATTCAGTGGCGAAGTTCTCGAACAGGAACGGGTGGCTCCCGCCGCTGCTGAGCGGGTGGAAGCCGAACAGGGCGGCCCCGCCGAGGACGATGAGGCCGATTATCGCCGCCACCTTCACAATGGCGAACCAGAACTCGGACTCACCGAAGAATTTCGAGGAGACCGCGTTGAAGCCGAACAGGACAGCGGCAAAGACCAGGCACCAGACCCACACCTCAACGTCGGGGAACCAGCGCTGCATCAGCAGCCCGGACGCGGTGAACTCCGAGCCGATGGCCACCGCCCAGCAGAGCCAGTACAGCCAGGCTGTGGCGAATCCGGTGGCCGGGCCAATGGAGCGGGCGGCGTAGATGTGGAACGCGCCGGATACCGGGTAGGCGACGGCGAGTTCGCCAAGGCAGGCCATCACCAGATAGACCACGAACGCGCCCACGAGGTACGCGAGCACCGCGCCCAGGGGCCCTGCCTGGGAGATGGTGTAGCCCGAGCTGAGGAACAGGCCCGAACCGATAACGCCGCCCATGGCGATCATCACCAGATGGCGCGGCCCCATGGAGCGGCGAAGCCCGGATTCCGCCGGTTGCGGCGTCCTCGGCTGCAAGTCCGACTGCTCATCCAGCGTGAGCGGTGTTGTTGGTTCCACGGGCGTCTCCAATGAGGGTCAGTCTGGGTCAGTTAATGCGATGCGCGCGACTCGCTGAGTCGAAGAAGTGCGCACTCCAGAGCTGAAAGTAGCACGCGGCCCGAACTACCGATCATCAAAGGCATCTATTGATGCTTATATTGCACGCTTGTTACTTTCCGCGGCAGCTTGCCTTTTGAGGCCACTGCGCTGGCGGACGGACCACGGCGGCGCTCGCCAGGTGCCGTCGTCGTGGTTTCCTGTTTCCTGCACCCGGTAGAATTGAGCGGTCATGCACTGTTCCTACTTCGATGCCGGCCGCTGCCGTTCCTGCACCCACATGGGCAGGCCCTACGACGAACAGCTGGCCGGTAAGCAGCTGCATTGCCAGACACTCCTCGCCGGCCACACCTCGATGGAGTGGCTGCCGCCCGCTGCCAGCCGGGAGTCCGGCTTCCGCAACAAGGCCAAGATGGTGATCGGCGGAACCGCGCAGCACCCGACGATCGGGATCCTGGACGCCGAAGGCCGCGGGGTGGACCTGCGCAAGTGCGGCGTCTGCTCCCCCGGACTGCTGGCCTGCTTTCCGGTGCTGGCCCGCTTCATCCGCCAGCACCGCCTGACGCCGTACGATGTTCCGCGGCGGACCGGCGAGCTCAAGCACGTCATCATCACCGAGTCCCCGGACGGTGAGGTCATGCTGCGCCTGGTCCTGCGGTCGGAACAGCTGGTGCCGCGCATCCGAAAAAACCTCCCCGCGCTCCTGGCTGACCTGCCGCAGGTGAAGGTGGTCTCCGTCAACCTGCTCCCGGAACACAAGGCAGTGCTGGAAGGTGACCGGGAGATCCTGCTGACTGAACGGTCCACCCTGCGGATGCGGGTCAACAACCTCGATCTGCACCTGCGGCCGCAGAGCTTTTTCCAGACGAACACCGAGATGGCTGCTGCCCTGTACCGGCAGGGACGCGAGTGGGTCAACGAACTGGCGCCGGCCTCGGTCTGGGACCTCTACTGCGGCGTGGGCGGGTTTGCTCTGCACGTTGCTGATCCCTCCCGGACGGTAACCGGCATCGAAACCAGCAGTGAGGCCATCGTCTCGGCCAAACTCAGCAGCGGGGAGGCCGGCCTGCAGCGGATGGATTTCCGGGCCGGCGACGCCACAGCCTTCGCGCTCACCGCGGAACAGTCCCCCGAACTGGTGATCGTCAATCCGCCCCGGCGTGGCATCGGCAAGGAGCTGTGCGGCTGGCTTGAATCGTCCGACGTGCAGCACGTGGTCTACTCCAGCTGCAACGCACAGTCACTGGCCCGCGACCTGGCGGCACTCCCCTCGTTCACCGCCCGGCGGGCCCGGGTGTTGGACATGTTTCCGCAGACCACCCACTACGAGGTGATGGTTCTGCTGGAGCGCGCCGGCTGAGCGACCTCGTATTCGTGCCCGGACCGCTCACTGACGGCGGACGCGTTCGACGGCAGCCGCGCTGGCTTCCTGCCCCTCCGCCCGCAGTCCTTTCACCACGCCTTCCGCATCATCGGCAGAGCGGTTCTGGCTCAGCTTCTCCTTGGCCTCAATCCGGGTGATCACCAGCTCTACCCCCACAATGGCCCGCAGCTGGCCCGCGATGAACTTGTCCGGTGCGTCATCCACCGACCAGGGATGTTCCCGTTCCCCCTCATGCTGGTCCGTCAGGCGCCGGACGTGCCGGGCCAGCCAGCCGGCGTCGTCATGGATCCTCAACTCTCCGTACACATGCGCGGTGGAGTAGTTCCAGGTGGGCACCACGCGGCCATGCTGCGCCTTTGACGGGTACCAGGACGGCGAGATGTAGGCGTCCGGACCCTGGAGGATGGCCAGCGCCTCGCCAATCGTTGCGGTGCCGGCCTGCGGGTTGTTCCGTGCCAGGTGGGCGTGCAGCGCGCCGTGCTCCCCCACCGACGGCTCGTAGACAAAGGGCAGCAAAGTGGCAAGAAGGCCGCCGTCCGTCATGGTGACGAGATTGGCGGCACCGGGGCTGGCCAGGAGGTGCCGGACGGCGGCCGGGCCGGCGGCGAAGTGCGCGGGGATGTACATGAGGGTCCTTTCCAGGGGCTTGTCAGGAACTTGCGGGGGCGGGCTTGAGCCGGACACGGATAGCGGCACCGGCGCATAGGATGACGGCAAGCGCGCCGATCATGGTGGCCCAGCTGAGCACCTCGCCCAGCAGCAGCGCCGCCCAGCAGATGCTCATGACGGGCTGGAGCAGCTGGATCTGGCTGACCTGCGGTATCGGTCCGATGGCCAGGCCCCGGTACCAGGCGAAAAAACCGAGAAACATGCTGACGACGGCGAGGTAGGCGAAGGCGCCCCACTGGACCGGCGTAGCTGACGGCGGGTGACTGGCCGCCGAAAAACACGCCAGAACCAACATCAGCGGCAGGGCAAGGACCAGCGCCCAGGCGATGGTTTGCCAGGAACCGAGCTCCCTTGCCAGCAGGCCGCCTTCGGCGTATCCGACGGCGGCGCACACCACGGCACCGAGCAGCAGCAGATCCGCCCAGTGCAGGTGGCCGAATCCGCCGGACTGCAGGAAGGCGAAGGTGACGGCGGCCAGCGAACCGAGCACCATGACAACCCAGAAAACTGCAGGGGGCCGCTCACGGCTGCGCAGCACCGCCGCCGTCGCAGTGGCTGCCGGCAGCAGCGCGATGACCACGGCACCGTGCCCGGCGGGAACGGCGGTTAGGGCGTAGGAGGTGAGCAGCGGGAAGCCGACGACGACGCCTCCGGCCACCAGCGCCAGTCTCACCCAGACGCGGGGCTGGGGAAGCCGCTGCCGGGTTAGTGCGAGCGCGGCCGCCGCGAGGACCCCTGCCACCACAGCGCGGCCGGAACCGATGAACAAGGGCGACAGTCCGGCGACGGCCACCCGTGTGAACGGGACCGTGAACGAGAAGGCCGCCACCCCGAGCAGTCCCCACCAAATCCCGGTGGAGGTCCGGGGCAGTACCACTGGGCGAATGGCAACAGTAGCGCTACTATGTTCTCTCATGAATAACGATAGCAGTTCGCGGATCGTTCTGGCACTGAAGCAGTGGATTTCCGGAGCTGCTCCGGGTGCCAGGCTACCCTCCACACGGTCGCTGGTTTCGGAGTACCAGGCCAGCCCCGTGACGGTGCAGAAGGCATTGCAGACCCTGACCGCACAGGGGCTCATCGAGAGCCGCCCCGGCGTGGGAACCTTCGTCCGGGGTGTCCGGACGGCGCGGCCCGCTGACTACGGCTGGCAGACCGCGGCGCTGGGGACACCGCCGTCGGCCCTTCCCTCCGCCTCCGGGACCATGCGCAATGTCCCCAACCAGGTCATCCCGTTCCATTCCGGGTACCCGGACCGGGAACTGCTGCCGGAGCGTCTGGTCCGGGGAGCACTTACCCGCGCCGCCCGGGGTGATGCTGCATTGTCCCGTCCGCCCGCCGCCGGGATGCCCGAGCTGCAGCAGTGGTTTGCCCACGAACTTGGTTCAGCCACCCCTGCCGGCGTCATTCCGCCGGCGCCCAGCGACGTGATCGTGCTGCCCGGAAGCCAGAGCGGACTCAGTTCGATTTTTCGTGCACTGGTTGGCGCAGGCCAGCCGCTGCTGATGGAATCGCCCACCTACTGGGGCGCCATCCTTGCCGCCGCGCAGACCGGTGTCCGGGTGGTGCCGGTGCCGAGCGGCCCGGACGGCCCGGACCTCGCTGATTTGGCCCGTGCCTTTGAGGAAACCGGAGCCCGGGCGTTCTATGCGCAACCCAACTACGCCAACCCCACCGGTGCGCAATGGCCTACCGGACGGGGCGGGGAGGTGCTGGACGTTGTCCGCCGGTACGGGGCCTTTGTGGTCGAGGATGACTGGGCCCACGATTTCGGCATCACCTCTGATCCTTTGCCGGTGGCGACGCGTGATGATTCCGGACACGTGGTCTACATCCGGTCGCTGACCAAGAGCGTTTCCACGGCCATCCGGATTGCCGCTGTCATTTCCCGCGGTCCGGCGCGGGAACGCATCCTGGCCCAGCGCGCGGCGGAGTCCATGTACGTGAGCGGGCTGCTGCAGGCAGCGGCGCTGGATGTGGTGACCCAGCCGGGATGGCAGACGCACCTGCGCGGCCTGCGCCAGCAGCTGCAGTCGCGGCGGGACCTGCTGGTCACCAGCATCCGCGAACATGTCCCCCAGGCACACATCGACCTGCTGCCCAAAGGCGGGTTGAACCTGTGGCTGCGCATGCCGGACGGGACGGATCTGCCGCGGCTGATGCGGGACTGTGAGGAGAACGGGGTGATCATCGCCGCCGGCACCGAATGGTTCCCCGCCGAACCCGCCGGCCCCTACGTCCGCCTCAACTACTCCGGTCCCAACCCCGCCGCCTACCCGGAAGGAGCCCGGGTCATCGGCGAGTCGCTGGTTAAGCAGGGCTGACGCCTTTATTAGTCGCGCATTCCCGTTGTGGAGGAGAGCTCGGATGAGCCGGCCCAGCACTAGGCGGATACGCGGACCAGCTCTTCGCTCTTCTCCCACAGGCCGCGGGCCAGCCCGGCGTCGTAGGCCTGGGCGTTGGCCTTGGCCAGGGCGCGCTTGTAGTAGTAGGCGCCCGAGATCCAGTCCTTGCCCGCCGTGCCGTTGACCAGCCACAGCAGGGTGTCGGCGCCGTGGTCCGGGGTGAGCATGAAGCGGTTCAGCAGTGTTGTGTAGGCGTGCCGGAACGGACTGGTGGACTCCGCGGCGAAGTTGGTCCGGACCACGCCAGGGTGGAACGCCGCCGTCGTGATGCCCTTTTCGCCGAAGCGGCGATGCAGCTCAGAGGTGAAGAGGATGTTGGCCAGCTTGCCGGTGCCGTACGCACGGTTGGTGGAGTAGCCGTGTTCGGAGTTGAGGTCCCAGAGGTTCAGTTTGCCGAAGCTGTTGGCGCCGCTGGAGGTGTTGATGACCTTGGCACTGCTGGAGACCAGGGTGTCCATCAGCAGCGTGGTGAGCAGGAACGGCGCCAGGTGGTTGATCTGGAACGTTGACTCGTTGCCGTCGGCGGTAACGGTGCGCCTGCCCATGATGCCGCCCGCATTGTTGGCGAGGACATCGATGCGCGGGTAGTCGGACTTCAGGTGGGCAGCGAGGGTGCGGACCTGTGCAAGCTCGGAGAAGTCGCTGACAAAGTAGTCCGCGTCCAGTTCCTTGGCGATGGCCCGGCTCTTCTCCGCGGACCGGCCGACCACGACCACCTGCTCCCCCGCCCTGGCCAGCGCCCGGGCGGCTGCTGCGCCAATGCCGTCGCTGGCTCCGGTGATCACGATCGTGCGAGGCGTCAAGGAGTGTCCTTTGGTTGGGGATTTCGGTGCCCGGCTGGGCGCACTGCCTAACGGCACAACGACGGCGGCCTGGACGGTGTTCCCCAGCGCACCTGGCAGGGCATATCCTGCACACACCTGCCCCCGCCGGAAATGAGGAACAACCGATGGACATGCCCAAAGCGTCAGACGAGGACAAGGAGCGTTTCCGGTCCCTGGTGCCCGGCGGTCCGGGTGCCGTGGTCAAGCCGATGTTCGGGAACCTCGGGGCTTTCGTGAACGGCAACATGTTCGCCGGGCTGTTTGGGTCCGTCATCGGCGTCAAGCTTTCACCCGCGGACAAGCAGCAGCTCGAGGAAAGCGAGCGGACGGTGCCCTTCGGCCCGGCCGATCGGCCGATGGGCGACTACACCGGGTTGCCGGACATCTGGAACGAGGAAGGCGACGGCGACGATGCCCGGGCGAAGGCGTGGATCCGCAAGGCCTTCGATTATGTGGCGGGCCTGCCGCCCAAGGAGCCGAAGACCGCTCCAGCACGTAAGGCCAAGCAGTAGCCCGTCAACACAGCTCTTGTCACGTAGTTAACCACGTATTCATATCGCCCTCAGCACCTGTCCAACCGGCCTCCCTACCGTCGGGGGCATGGACAACATCTCACGCAGATCCCTTATTTCCGCCGGCCTCGGAGCCGGCCTCGTCGCCGCCCTGCCCAGTGCCGCCGCCGCTGTTTCAACAGCTGACGACGCCGGCCTCCGCACTGATCCCTTCATGCTCGGCATCGCCTCCGGTGAGCCGTGGCCGGACGGCTTCGTGATCTGGACGCGCCTGGCGCTGGATCCGCTGGCCGGGGACGGCCTGGGCGGCATGCCCTCCCGCAACGTTGCCGTCGCGTGGGAAGTAGCCGAGGACGCCAGCATGCGCACGGTAGTAGCCCGCGGCGTCGAGCACGCCCGGATTGACACCGCGCACTCCGTGCACGTCGAGCTTAAGGGCCTCAAGCCGGGCCGCGAATACTTCTACCGGTTCCGCACGGGCAAGCACCTGAGCGCTGTGGGCCGCACGCTTACCGCGCCGGCGCCGCATGAGACCCCGGCTGCGCTGGCCATGGCGTTCGCCAGCTGCTCCCAGTACGAGCACGGCTACTTCACCGCCTACACCCGCCTGGCGGAGGACCACCCGGACCTCGTGCTGCACCTGGGCGACTACCTGTACGAGTACAAGAAGGACAGCTACGTGATCGGCGGCGGCAACCCGCGCGACCACCAGGGCCCCGAGACCGTCACGCTTGAGGGGTACCGGCAGCGGCACGCCCAGTACAAGTCCGACGCCGACCTGCAGGCAGCGCACGCGGTGGCGCCGTGGCTGGTGGTGTGGGACGACCACGAGGTGGACAACAACTGGGCCGACGAGATTCCGGAGAACCGGGACGCGAACCAGCTCAATGACACCACGGAGCGGTTCCGGCAGCGCCGCGCCGCCGCCTTCCAGGCCTACTACGAGAACATGCCGCTGCGCAGGTCGTCGGTGCCTGCCGGGTTCGATATGAAGATTTACCGCACCATACAGTGGGGCCAGCTGGCCAATTTCCATATGATGGACACCCGGCAGTACCGCGACGACCAGCTCGCCGGGGACGGCTGGAAGAAGAACGTGGCCGAGCGCCTGGCGGAGAACCGGACCATCACCGGCGCCGAGCAGGAAAAGTGGCTGCTGGACGGCTTCCGGAACTCCACCCAGCGCTGGGACATCCTGGGCCAGCAGGTGTTCTTCGCCGAGCGGGACCGCAGTGTCGCCCCGGAGATCGACGACGTTTCCATGGACGGCTGGGACGGGTATGCCGCCTCCCGCCGCCGCATCACGCAGGGCTGGATGGACGCGAAGGTGCGCAACGCCGTCGTCCTCACCGGCGACGTGCACCGCAACTGGGCCAATGACCTGAAGGTTGACTACAAGGACCCGGCCTCGCCGGTGGTGGGCTCGGAGCTGGTGTGCACGTCCATCACCTCCACCGGCAACGGCACCGGCTCCACCACTGACCCGGTCATGGCCTGGAACCCGCACCTGAAGTTCTACAACGATAACCGCGGCTACGTGAACACCAAGATCACCAGGGACGCGATGACGGCGGACTTCCGGACGCTGGACTACGTCACGACGCCGGGCGCCCCCGTGAGCACGAAGGCGTCCTTCACGATCCAGGACGGAGTTCCTGGCCTGCAGGCGTAAGGCGGGCCCTTAAAGGGAACAGCGCCAGGTGCCGTGGTTAAACGGCACCTGGCGCTGCTTGCGCGGGTAGCTGGCTGTACTAGCCTGCCAGTCCGGCCAGCAGGAAGATCACCGCGGCGATGGCGAAGCCCATGACGCCGATAAGGGTTTCCATCACGGTCCAGGTCTTCAGCGTGGTCTTCACGTCCATGCCGAAGAAGCGGCCCACCAGCCAGAAGCCTGAGTCGTTGACGTGGGAGACCACGACGGAGCCGGCCGCGACGGCCAGGACCATGGCCGCCACCTGCATGCCGTTCAGTCCCGCGGTGGCCACAGCCGGCGCAATGAGTCCGGCGGTGGTGGTCAGTGCCACCGTGGCGGAGCCCTGCGCAACGCGCAGGATGGAGGAGATCAGGAAGCCGGCCAGGATCAGCGGGATGCCCAGGTTGCCCAGGACGTCGGCCAGGGCCTGGCCGATGCCGGAGGTGCGGAGCACGCCGCCGAACATGCCGCCGGCGCCGGTAATCAGGATGACCGAGCAGACCGGGCCGAGGGAGGATTCGAGCAGCTTCTCCAGCGCCCCGGCATCCTTGCCGCGCTTGGCGCCCAGCACGAACATTGCCACGAGCACGGCAATCAGCAGGGCAACCGGGGTCTCACCGATGGTGCGCAGGACCTGGTACCACTGCTCGTCCTTGACGCCTTCCGGCAGGACGCCGGACGTGGCCAGGGTGTTCAGGCCGGTGTTCATGAAGATCAGGACCAGCGGCAGGAGCAGCAGCCACACGATGGTGCGGAAGCGCGGCGGGTGTGCTTCTGCTTCGGCGGTGGCGTGGCCCAGGAGCTCCGGCACGGGCAGGACCAGCTTCTTGCCCGTGTAGAGGCCGTAGAGGTAGGCGGTGACGTACCAGGTGGGGATGGCCACGAGGAGGCCAGCGATGGTGACCAGGCCGATGTTGGCGTCAAAGAACGCGGAGGCGGACACCGGGCCAGGGTGCGGCGGCAGGAAGATGTGCATCACGGAGAACGCGCCGGCGGCAGGCAGGCCGTAGCGGAGCACTCCCCCGCCCAGGCGGTGGGCGACGGCGAAGACGACGGGCAGCATGACCACCAGGCCGGCGTCGAAGAAGATGGGGAAGCCGAAGATCAGCGAGGCGAGGCCCAGCGCGAAGGGGGCGCGCTTTTCACCGAAGACGCCGATGAGGTAGTCGGCCAGCACCTTGGCGCCGCCGCTGGTTTCCACGATGCGGCCGAGCATGGCGCCAAGACCCACCAGCAGGGCAACAGTTCCGAGGGTGGTGCCGAAGCCGTTGATCAGCACCGGGACCACCTGGTTGGCGGGGATACCGGTGGCGAAGGCCGTGGCAAGGCTGACAATGATCAGTGCAACCAGGGCATGCACGCGCAGCTTGATGATGAGGAACAGCAGGACGACGATCGCGGCCGCTGCTATGAGCAGCAGGGGACCTGCTCCCAGCGTTTGGGTCCATCCTTCGATGGTCATGGTTCTCCTTTGAAACAGAACTTTTTGTTGGGGTTTGGGGACTCAGGAGGCGCAGGGCGCCTGTCCGGTGGGAAGGTTCAGAGCCTGCACGACGGCGGCGACGAGTTCCTCCGGTGAGCGCGAGATGTCGAGACGGAGGCTGCCGGCGTCGAGTTCTTCCTGGCTGAGGGGCTCAAGGGCGGCCAGCTGGCTGGGCAGCAAAGTGGGCGGCATGAAATGGCCTTCGCGGCCCTGCATGCGCTGGCTGATCAGGTCCGCGCCGCCGTCGAGGTGAAGGAAGAGGACGCGGCCTTCGGCTTCGGACAGCAACCGGCGGTAACTCCTCTTCAGGGCCGAGCAGGTCAGGACCGTGCTGCAGCCGGCTTTGGCCTGGGCGGTCATCCAGTCGCGGATTTGACGGAGCCACGGCCAGCGGTCCTCGTCCTGCAGCGGGATGCCCTGGCTCATTTTGGCGATGTTCGCTGCCGGGTGGAACTCGTCGGCTTCGGCGCAGGCCCAGCCCGTCCTCTCCGCCAGCGCGGCGGCCAAGGTGGATTTGCCGGATCCGGCAACGCCCATCACCACAAGATGCGTGGGTGGATACTGCATGTTCATACCTCCGGAGAAGACGTCTTTGGCTTTCGAAGAAGCGCGCTGCGTGGCCCGTCATGAAGTGGGCTACGCCATAAGGTACCACCTTTTGTCAGATTTGATACTACCTATTCGAATCGTAAGTCATACCTTTCGCTGTTTCCCCGGTATTCTGGAGGGGCGCTGCGGCGCAGAGAAAGGCGGGCAGGATGTCGACGGGGACAGCAGAAGGTGCGGATGACACGCACGACGGCGGGGCCTCCCCCGCCATGCATGAGCGCGTTCTCGAGGCGGTGGGCGTAGCCATTGCTTCCGGGAGCCTTGCCCCGGGCAGCCGGCTCACCCTCGAGGGGCTGCAGCAGGAGTACAAGATTTCACGGACGGTGGCGCGGGACACCATGAAGGTCCTGGAGTCCATGAACCTGGTTTATTCACGGCGCCGGGTTGGCATCGTGGTGCAGGAACCGTCCCTTTGGAACGTCTACGACCCCAAGCTTGTCCGCTGGAGGCTGGCCTCCGAGCGCCGCGCCGAGCAGTACAGCAGCCTGACCGAGCTGCGCATCGCCGTCGAACCCATTGCCGCAGCCGGCGCCGCCCGGCGCGCAAGTGCCTCCGAACGCTCGCAGCTGGTTGCCCTTGGGGCGGAGTTGCGCCGTTTGGGCGAGGCCGGGGATCTCCAGGCGTTTCTTGCGGCCGATATCGAGTTCCACCAGCTGCTGCTTAGGAGCTGCGGCAATGAAATGTTCCGCGCCTTGGAGGAGATGGTGGCCGAGGTGCTGACCAGCCGGACCAGGCAGGGGCTGATGCCGTTCAAGCCGCGGAGCGAGGCGCTTCAGGCGCACGAGGACGTCGCAGCTGCGGTGGCGCGCGGCGACACAGCGGTGGCCGAGCGGGCGATGCACCACATTCTGGATGAAGTTCGGGAGGCAATGGGGCTGCACTGACCGGCGTCTTCCGACAGCAACCGCCCTGACGCAGCGGGGCAGCACGCGCGGGTTAACAAAAGCAGGGCCGGTCAGCTTAACTGACCGGCCCTGCTCAAAATTCGAAACCCATAGGCCCCGGATTCTCTAAGGAATTAGAGAGCCTGGATGTTGGTGGCCTGGGGACCCTTGGGGCCCTGCTCGGTGTCGAAGGAAACCTTCTGGTTCTCTTCCAGTGAGCGGAAGCCGTTGGAGTTGATCGCGGAGTAGTGCGCGAAAACATCCTGTGAAGAGTCATCGGGGGAAATGAAGCCGAAGCCCTTTTCAGCGTTAAACCATTTGACGGTACCAGTAGCCATTATTTTTGTCCTTCGTGAAGGTGGAGGGAAAGTTCCGACTCTCGGGCCCTCCGGCGTGAGATGTTCAAACCGCTACTTCAGAAGAACGCGGACTTTCGACCGCGAGTACTGCCTGAACTACCAACTGCATAAACACAACAACAGGGTCCACACTACAGGAGATTCGAGGCACCGTTTACCACGGCTGAATCGTGGCGCTGATTCGCGCTGGTGCCGCGGCGGAACGCCGAAACCTGCCGGGCACTTCGCAACTCAGAAGCGGGGCGGGCCGGCGGGAACGCTTGACGGCACGATTGGCACGGGCTAGAAAAGTAAGCAGCCTTATTATTTTCCCGAACCCGCGAAAAGAGGAATGGCCATGAGTGACAAGCCCGGCAACCAGACACCGAACACCCCCGATGTCAGTGAAACCGAACTGCGCAGGATGAAGGTGGACGAGCTCCGCCAGGAGGCCCGGAACGAGAACATTGAGGGAACCTCCGGCATGCGCAAGGAGGAGTTGGTGAAGGAGGTTGCGAATGCCCGGTCCCACGTCGATGGGCGCAGCAAGGATGAAGAGGCCGCCTCTGGCCGGGAGGAAACGGGTACCACCCGTGACGGCGGCAAGAACAAACCCAACGACAGGCCCGGCAACCAGACACCGAACACCCCCGACGTGAGTGAAACCGAGCTGCGCCGGATGAAGGTGGACGAGCTCCGGCAGGAGGCCAAGGACGAAAAGATCCCCGGGGCCTCCGGCATGCGCAAGGAGGAGTTGGTGAAGGAGGTTGCGAATGCCCGGTCCCACGGCGACGACGGGGGCGGCCAGGACGAAGGCGATGGCTCCGAAGAGGGCGACTTGGGCGCCGGCCCCGAGGGCGGCAAAATCCGGTACGGCGATGCCTCATCCAAATCGTTGAAGTACTCCCAGGAGGTCACCTCCACGGAGGACGAGCCAGAGCGGGAAGGCCGGAGCCTGGCAACAACCCATCACGAGGTCATCAGGCAGTGGGCTGAAGAGCGCGGCGGTGTTCCGGCCACGGTCGAGGGCACTGAACATGACGACCACCTGGGCGTCCTGCGCTTTGATTTCGGCGGCGACGACAGCAACCTTCGGCATGTCAGCTGGGAGGAGTGGTTCAACACCTTTGATCTCCGCCGCCTCAATTTCATCTATCAGGAACAGCGCACCGACGGCAGCCAGTCCAACTTCTTCCGGCTGGAAAACCCGGAACGCGAAGACGCCTGAGGGCACCGCGGGCGGGGCCGTGGAGGCTCCTGATAAAAAACTTTTACAAATACACCCATCCGGAATGCAATAAGGGCCGAATCGCTGTCATAACCCTTTGGGTTGGCAGGTAAAGCGCTGATTCATAAAACACATATCGCATTCAGGAGATCACCATGGCAACACACACAAGTAACGGAATGGCCACCCGCACCAACGTCCAGAAGGCGTCCATGGCGGTCGGCGCAGTGTTCCTGCTGGTAGGCGTCCTGGGCTTCATTCCGGGGATCACCGGCAACTTTGACCAGCTGCACTTCGCCGGCCACCATTCCGAGGCAATGCTGCTGGGCCTGTTCCAGGTCTCGGCGCTGCACAACATCGTTCACCTGCTCTTCGGGGTGGCCGGCATCGTCCTTGCCAAGACAGCAGGGGGCGCCCGCTCGTTCCTCCTCTATGGCGGGATTATCTACCTGGTCCTGTTCGTTTACGGCCTGGTCATCCCCCAGGATTCCGCCGGCAACTTCGTGCCGCTGAACGGCTACGACAACATCCTGCACCTGCTGCTCGGCGTCGGAATGGTCGCTCTGGCGCTGGTCCTCACCCGCGGGCACAAGGCACGCGCATAAGGGTTGCCCCGGCGCGGGACTCCATCCGCAGACGTCGATGGGCCTGGCAACAGCTTCTGCTGCTGCCGGGCCCATCGCCCGTTAACGAATAATCCAGTCCCGCCGGTTACCGTCCTGCCGCGTAGCCCTGGCCGCCCCTCGGGTTGGCGGCCGCCTTCAGGACGCCCGTTCTTGGGTCACGCACTACGGCCGAGAGCCGGCCGAGAGCCCAGTCCCTGCCCCATCAGCACCACTGGTTCCGAGGGCTTCCCGGCCGTGACGAAAATGCCAGTCATGTTGCCACTCACATCCACGCCAGGAGGGCGGGCCATTGCAAGCATCAGCCTCAGCCAGGCGGGTGCCTGGCTGAGGCTGCGGCCTCTACTAGTGCTGGTGGCAGCCGACCGCTTTGCAGGCGTTCACCCGGCCCTCGTCCCAGAACATGCCGGTGCCTTCTATCTCGTCCGCTGATGATTCGACTTTTGCCCGGACGGACCTGTTGGAGGTGCCGGCGGGTGTGCTCCAGGTGAGCGCGGCAACAGCAGCGACCACCGGTGAGGCCATCGAGGTGCCGCTGGCTATGTCATAGCCCATGGACCGGTCGTTCTGGGTGCCAATGACGAATTCGTGATTGGGGAAGGTCGAGTAAACGTCCTCACCGGGAGCGGCAACATCCACCCAATCGCCGTAGGTGGAGAAATGCGCCTTGGTGTCCTTGTTGTTGGTTGCTGCGACGGCAATGACGTTCGAATAGGCGGCAGGGTAAATCCGGTCCTCCGTGCCGGAGTTTCCGGCTGCGGCCACAATCACCACGCCTTCCTTCCACGCGTTTTGGACGGCTGCTTCGAGAGTCCGGGAGGGAAGGCGTTGCCCCAGGCTCATGTTGATGACCTTGGCGTCGTTGTCCACTGCCCACTCGATGGCCTTGACAATGGCGGAACTGGTGGCAGTTCCCATGTCGTTGAGCACCTTGGCATCAAGGATGGTGCAGCCCGGGCAGACGCCGGCGACACCCTCGGCATCGTGGTCTGCGGCAACGATGCCGGCCACATGGGTGCCGTGGCCGTACTTGTCGTAATCCTCGGGATGATCGGGACGGATGGGCGTGTCACTGAAGTTCTCCCGTGCCACCACCTTGGCCGAAATGTCCTCGTGGTTGATCGCCACGCCGGAATCGATGATCGCAACCTTGATGCCGTTGCCGGTGGTGACTCCCCATGCTTCGACGGCGTCCACGTCAGCATCCTTGGTGCCTCCGGGAACAGTCAGGGTGTTGGCCGTATTGGTGAAGGACTGTCCCTCGTTATGCAGCGCGTACTGCCGGGGGAAAAACGTGTCATGCGTGGCGGCCGTGACCACCTGGTCCGGCTCAGCGTATTCAACTGCGGGGTTCCGGCTCAACGCCTCGATGTACTGATGCTCTTTACCGGCCGGGACTTTGATCTGTTGTGTGCCTGTGCTGCCCATGCTTGCTCCCTGGCTGAGCCCATGCTGCGGCAGGACCTGGGACGCCGCAGCATTGTCCCGGAACTTAACCAGGATGCTCCCCGGGAGGCGAGATGGATCAGGTGCTGCAGTACTCACGTCTGCCGAATGGACAGCGCCCAACACCATTGTTGCCGCTGCGAAACCAGCCATAAGGATCTTTTTCATGGGGGTCATCTTGCGCCAGGCGGGTGCCGGCTGGATAGGGGCAATGGGCACATACTTTTTCAGAGTGTTAGGGGGGCGTTCCGGAGCTGTCCGCTTCCCCAGGCAAAACGAAGTGCCTACAGCATGCCAGGAAACAGGCTTCAAATGGACTGCTACTGGTCGAGTGTGAGAAGCTTCACAAGTTTTGTGTGCCGCGCGCCACAGTGTCCACCCACTCCGGGCAGCACGGATCGCACCACCCACACGCTCTTCATGGAGGGAACCCACACTTATGAGCGATGTCTTGTCAGCCATCAATGACGTAATTTGGAGCGACTGGCTCGTCTATCTCTGCCTCGCAACCGGTGTCTACTTCTCCGTCCGTACCCGCTTCCTGCAGGTCCGGCACGTCAAGGGAATGCTCGAACAGATAGTCCACGGTGAGAAGTCCGCCTCCGGCGTCTCGTCGTTCCAGGCCCTGGCCATGTCCCTGTCCGGCCGCGTCGGCACCGGCAACGTCGCCGGCGTCGCCACCGCCATCGCCTTCGGCGGACCTGGCGCCCTCTTCTGGATGTGGGCCGTCGCCTTCCTAGGCGCGTCCACGTCGTTCATCGAGTCCACTCTCGGCCAGATTTATAAGGCCCGCGACCCGCTGACGGGCGAGTACCGCGGCGGCCCGGCCTACTACTTCTCCCGGGCCTTCGCCCACACCAAGGGCGCAGGCTTCTTCAAGGTCTACGGCTACGTCTTCGCGGCCGTAACGGTCCTTGCCTGCGGCGTTCTCATGCCGGGTGTCCAAACCAATTCCATGGCCACCGCGATCGGCGGCGCATGGACCATCGAGCCTTGGATTGTTGCCGTCGGCTCGGTTATCCTCCTTGCCCTCGTCGTGATGGGTGGTGTGAAGCGCATCGCCAGTGTTGCCGCCTTCGTGGTGCCCTTCATGGCCGCCGGCTACATCATCCTCGCCCTGATCGTGGTCGTCATCAACGCCGCCCAGCTGCCGGAGATTCTCTCGCTCGTCTTCCGCAGTGCCTTCGGCATGGATTCCGCCCTCGGCGCCATCATCGGCCTGGCCGTCATGTGGGGTGTCAAGCGCGGCGTCTACTCGAACGAGGCCGGCCAGGGAACCGGCCCGCATGCCGCGGCCGCCGCCGAAGTTTCGCACCCGGCCAAGCAAGGCCTAGTCCAGGCATTCGCGGTCTACATCGACACGCTCTTCGTGTGCTCGGCCACCGGCTTCCTAATCCTCTCCACCGGCGCCTACCGCGTCTTCTCCGGCGGCAGCGAAGACGGTGAGATCCTCGCCGAAGGCGGTCTGCTGTCGGCCTCGGCCGTCGTCGGACCGCAGTTTGTGCAGGCCGGATTCGACTCCGTCTTCCCCGGCGTCGGTGCCGCCTTCATCGCTGTCACACTCGTCTTCTTCTGCCTGACCACGGTCATCGCCTACTACTACATGGCCGAGACCAACCTGCGCTTCCTCCTGGGCACCTCGTCGGCCAAGATGATTCCCGGCCTCCGCACCAGCCTCGGCCGCGCCACCACCATCGCCCTGCAGGTGGCCATCCTGGTCGCCGCTGCTTACGGTTGCGTGAATACTGCCGCCGATGCATGGGTGATGGGCGACATCGGTGTTGGGCTGATGGCCTGGCTGAACATCGTGGGCATCCTGATCCTGCAGAAGCCCGCGTTCAAGGCGCTGAAGGACTTTGAGCGGCAGCAGAAGCTCGGCCTTGACCCCGTCTTCGACCCGCAGCCTCTCGGGATAGTAGGTGCCACCTTCTGGGAGTCCTACAAGAAGGCAAACCTCGAGAAGGAATCTAGTCGCGTTTAGCACGCAGAGCACCATCACTTTGTACCAGTGCGCCGCCCCGTTCATCCGGCGCGGCGCACTGCCGTTTTCCGCTTATGGGGAGTGAACAGTGGAGCCCGTTGATGGAGGGTGGCAGTCCCGGCGCGAAGAAAAGAGCCTGCGCGTCCTGAAGTGGACCTGCGGCCGTGGCTGCTACTCAGACGCCGAGCGCGTCCCCGAGTCCGTGCCGTCACCGGTCGTTGCCACGAAGTTCCAGTCGAAGGACCCGTCATGGCGCAGCGTCAGCCGGAGGAACCCGTGGGTGTCACTGAACCGTTCCTCGATATATCGGGGTTTGCTGGTGAAGGGGCGGAGATCGATGCCTCCCGTGGAAACCTGGAATGCGGTCATCCCATCGCGGACGCACCGGTCGGCGTTGTTCACCGGGCATGACCGTTCGTAGTTGTGCTGTGACCCCGACAGGGTCAGACGGACCCCGTGCTTCCACATCACGTTGATCCATGGCCTGTGGTCGCTGGCCCGATCATGGGACTCCGTGTTCGAGGTGAAGTACGGCTCGTGGTGCACCACCGCCAGGTGCTTGCCCGCCGCTTTGGCAGCGGCGAGGTCCTTGTCCAGCCACCTCGTCAGTTCCCGGGCCCGCTTGCTGTTGTACTCCCAGTGCGCGGACGACAGGAATGCGAAGTGCCAGTTCCCAAAGTCCTTCGAGTACGGTTCCCCGTTCGAGATGTACCCGCGTTCCTGGTTGATCGCAGCCTTCTCAGTAAACCCCGGACACTGGCCGTCCATAAAGTTGTCCAGGTCTTCATTGCGGCCGGGTTCCCAGTCGTGGTTGGGAGCTGACACCCAGTACAACTTGGGCATCGTGCCGCCCCACAGCGGCGCCCAGTAGTCCACGTAATCCTCGCAGTACGCAGTGTCGTACTGGAAGTCCCCCAGCCCCAGGAACGCGTCAATCTCGTTGTTCTCCACGAGCTCGGTGATCGCCGCGGCGTTCCGGCCGGCCGGGCTGTCAGGGTCAAGGTTCTCTTCTGGGTTCATGTCACCGACGGCAGCGATCCGGACATCAGGCGCAGGGGTCTCGGGTGGCTCGGGATCGCCGGTGCAGCCCGCGACAGAGACCGCCAGAAGGGCAGCGGCGGCTGCGGACATCACGCGGAAAGGTCTGAGACGAAGGAGTGCTGACTGCATCCGATTACCCCCTTCGAGAAGCAGGACCGCAGGTCGGCTGGCCAGAGACAGCCATGCCTGCCGGCACCTTGATACTCCTAAAGGGCTGGACCGGCTGTCAAGCGTGGGCGGCGCACCTCAGATATGCGCTCTCCTGTATCAGGGGTCAAGCCGCCTGCCCTGGAGGCAGAACTCGTTGCCCTCGGGGTCGGACCCGGTGCTGGTCCTCACCCAGTACGTGCGGAAACGGCAACCGGCCCTTCTACCCCGCCAAGTGCCTGGTCTCGGCCCGGGCCGGGCACCTCTCGGTTATGCAGCAGTTCCAGTCGTGGTGCGGGCTGTTTTTACTGGCGCACACAACCGACAGCGTCGCAGGCATTCACGCGCCCGTATGCCCAGTAGGTCTGCTGGCCGGTAATCTTCTCGGCCGTTGATTCCACCTTGGCACGCACTGAAGTCGGTGTAGCTGCGGGGTTGGTACTCCAGACAAGCGCGGCAGTCGCGGCGACTATTGCTGAGGACATTGAGGTTCCGTTGCCGACGTCATACCCCTGCGAGCGCTTGTTTTGTGTCCCCAGGACGAACGTGTGGTTCGGGAAGGTGGAGTAGACATCGGCTCCGGGTGCAGCGACGTCCACCCAACTGGCTCCATAGGTTGAAAATGAGGCTTTGGCGTCGTTGTTGTCGGTGGCGCCGACAGCGATGACGTTCGGGTAGGCGCCAGGGTAAATCTTGGTCTGGTTGCCGCCGTTACCAGCTGCGGCAACCAGCACAGCGCCCTTGTTCCATGCGTTGTTCACAGCCGTTTCCAGGGTGCGTGACGCCCGGACTCCGAGGCTCATGTTGATCACCTTGGCACCGTTGTTGATGGCCCAGTTGATGGCGTCCGCAACGCCTGAGCTGGATCCGATCCCACTGTCGTTCAGGACTTTGCCGTCCAGTATCGTGCACCCTGGGCACGTCCCCGCCACACCGCGGGTGTTGTTGGCTGTGGCGGCAACGAGGCCGGATACGTGGGTGCCGTGGCCGTAATTGTCGTCCCCGGTTTCCCCGTTGGTGAAATTCGCATGGGCGGCCACCTTTGGGTGAATGTCGGGGTTGTCGTTGGCGACACCGGAATCGAGTACGGCAACCTTGACGCCTGCCCCGGTGGTGGCGTTCCACGCTTCCACCGCGTCCACGTCAGCGTCCGCCTTGCCGCCGGCTACCGTCAGCGTGCCCTCGGTATTGGTGAAGGATTGACCGGTATTTTGCAGCGCGTACTGCCGGGGGAAGTATTCGTCATCGGACGAGGCTGTCACCAAATGGTCCGGCTCGGCGTATTCGACTGCCGGGTTTCGGCCTAACGCATCCATGAGTTGCACTTCCTTGCCTGCCGGGACCTTAACGAGGTGCGCGCCGGTGCTGCCGATACTTCGGCCTTCGCTGAGTCCATGCTGGCGCAGCACGTTTGGCGCTGCGCCAGCATCCCGGAACTTGACCATGATCTGCCCCGCGACGTGCGACGGATCCGGCGCGGCATGGCCTGCCACTGCTGGGTTAATCGAGCCAAACGCCATTAATGCGGCTGCACAACCAACCATAAACGTCTTCTTCATGGCGTCATCTTGCTCCAACCCGCGCCGGGTGGATAGCCCCGACCGCAAATCCCCCTGCTGTTACGCGGGTGACCGAACCGCCGAGGCGAGCGCTGCCGTCGTGCCTTCGGAGTAGCCGAGCAGTGTCGACCAGGTGAACTTCGAGCGAGAGCACCACGCGCCCTTCACCTCCGGGTACTCCGCGTACAGCCCGCGCAGGTCGCACACGGTCTGCCCGCGGCCGGGTTCGGAGGACGTTCGACGGCGGCGCGCACCACGGGTGCTAGCGCCGGAATAACAGCAGCGGCACCAGGGTCACGTCCCAGTCTGCGGTCAGCACCCGGGCGGCGGCCTCGGGGTCGTGCCAGATGTTCGCCTCGGCCACGGGCGTGATGTTCCCTGGAGCCAGGGCCGCCCCACCCATCCCCGTCACCGACTCCGCCAAAGATGGCAGGGAAGGCCCCAGCCGGAGCACCTCGGCATGTTGGTCAGCGGCCTGATGCCCAGCACCCGCAAGAAACCGGGGTAAATACGCGCCTGTCCCGGCTTAGCAGGGCGGCGGCGTGGGCCGCGCCGTGGTGCGGGAGATCGGAGCACGCCCGGCAGCTGGCCGGCCTAAAAGCAATCAGCATCACCAGTGCAACGTTCATGGAACGCGCCCACAGCCTTTACGAGTCGCTGGGTTTCCGCCGGGCGCCGGAGCGGGACTGGTACGCGCCGGGCGAGGACGTGCTGCTGTGGGTCGTCACGCTGGAGGTACAAATAGCTTTAAATGGGCCCCATCAGGGGGTGCAGGCAGAGTTTTCAGGCCTCCTCTAAACGAGGGTCAGGTCCCTAAAATGGATCATGGTGGTGTTTTTCTCCGCAATCGGAATTCTGCTGTGGATTGCCTTCCTTATCGCCGTCTTGGTTTTGAGCGGCATCATCTGGGCGGCGGGCAACCTGATTCTTTGGGTGTTGGACCTGAAACCCCTGCCCAACCAGCGGTCGGGCCGGCAGAAGCCGCCGGTCGCGCCTGCGGTGGGCCCCCGACGGAACGTACCTCCGGCACCCGCCGCGCGAAGCGTTCCCCGAGTCCCCGCCCCTGTTGCCCCGCCAACCCAGGCCGGACCCGATATCTGGCCCAAATGGACCCCCTCGCACAGGCTCTACAAGGCCCGCGAGCTGTCCCTTTGGCAGGAGCAGTTCGACGCCCTGGACTCCCGCGGGTAGCCAAACAACGACGGCGGGCGGCCGGCTTGGGTGCCCACCGCGCCGCTGGCGCGTGTCACCGGAAGTCGGCGCTGCTCTCTTTCGCGACCTCCAGCAGCGTAGTTTGGAACGCGATTTCAGCGGCAGCCCTGACCCTGTCATGCCGGTGCGCCAGCAACACCCGGCGGGAGGGTGCACTGGAACCCAGGGATACGATGCTGACGCCCGGATGCTTGTTCACCACAGCGGTCCGCGGGGCCAGGGCGACACCCAAACCAACACTGACCATGGCCTGGGCTTCCTGGTAGTCATTGGCGTGGAATGAGATACGGGGCGAAAATCCTGCAGCCCGGGCGCTGCGGTGCAGCACCTCGACGACCGGGTGTTCCTCTTCCCGGACTATCCACTCCTCGTTGGCCAAATCAGCCATATCCACCTGCTTGCGGCGGGCAAGCCTGTGGTCCTTGCCTACGATCAGGGCTGTGGCATCCTCGAAGACCGTGGTGAGGGCGAAATTGTCGGGGCTGATCCGGTTCCACTCGTAGTCCCAGAGCAGGGACATCCCCACCTGCCCGCTTTCCAGCATTTCGAGCAGATCGTTAAAGCGGCTGCTGCGCACGTGCAGGTCTATGGCCGGGTACTGGGCCTTGAATCTGCTGATCACCAGCGGGAGGAATGATCCGCCGAGGGTCGGAAAAGTCCCCATGGTCAGGCTCCCCCGGTTCAGCCCTGCAATCTCGGCCAGGTCCGCTTCCGCCGCTGCCATCTGGCGGAGGATTCTGCGCGTGTGGGCCGTGAGGACATGCCCGGCATCGGTGGGTACCATCCCGCGGGCCGTTCGCTGCAGCAGTGGCTGCCCCACTTCAGCCTCGAGCCTTCGTAGCTGCTGGGAAACACCCGAGGGTGAATAGACGTGCTTGTCCGCCGCGGCCGTGATCGAACCCAGTTCCACCACATCCAGCAGCAGTTCCAGCCTTCTGACGTTCAGCACAGCCCTTGCCTCCTTGAAGCTTTCCTTAATCCCCCCTCCCAATTCTATGCATTCGCTTCAACAATCGAGCGATCACGCGACGTTTTGTAAGCGAAACTCTGCGCTTCCTCCCCTCGGACCACCGTTCCTACCCCATACGCGCCTGTACGTTTGAAGTAATAGTGCATAGACCTGCATATTTTAGCGTTTGTAATTCATCTGGGACCGGCATCACACTGGGTTATCCGAGACGGCCAACCACCCCCAAAGAGGCCCCCGGGAAAGGTGTTGAAGCAATCATGATAAAGATCCCCGCCACGTGGATGCGTGGAGGAACCAGCAAGTGCTGGGTCTTCGAATGGGACAGCCTGCAGGTCCCCGGAAAAACCGTCGATGAGGTTCTCCTGCGGCTGTTCGGCAGCCCGGACAACCGGCAGATCGACGGTGTCGGCGGTGGTACTTCCACCACCAGCAAGGCCGTCATTCTTTCCCGCTCCATCACGGACGAAGCGGACGTGGATTACACCTTCGCCCAGGTGGGCATCGAGGAACAGCGCGTGGACTGGGGCAGCAACTGCGGTAACTGTTCAGCCGTCGTCGCGCCCTATGCCATCCAGCGTGGCTGGGTGGCCACCGGCCAGGAAAGCACGGCCGTGCGGGCGTTGAACACCAACACCGACCAGCTCATCCTGCAGAAGGTCGCCACTCTCGGCGGCGCGCTGCCTGACTCCGGGGACCAGATGATCCCCGGCGTTCCCTTCCCCGGACTGGCGGTCGGTATGGGCTTTTTCGACCCCGCCGGCAAGACCACGGGGAAGCTCTTCCCCACGGGGGACCCCATGGACAAGGTGGCCTTCGACGGGCGCCAGGTGCCCGCCACCCTGATCGACGCCGGCGCGCCGGTAATCGTCCTTGAGGCTGAAGCTGTTGGCCTGACCGGGCACGAAACGGCTGCGGAGATCGACAGCCGGGCAGACCTGCTGGTGCACCTTGATGATGTCCGCAGGGACGCCGCCGTTCGGATGGGCCTGGCCAGAAGCCGGGCGGACGCCGAACGTGCCATCCCCAAGCTGGCCCTGGTGGCCAAAGCGGATGACGACGACGACGCCGATGTGGTGGTCCGGATGCTCTCCATGGGCCGGCTGCACCCCGCCCTGGCCATCACCGGCAGTGTTGCCCTGACCATGGCCGCCCAGCACGAGGGAACGGTGGTGGCGGACCTGATCACCGGCGACGCTGCCTCCGGAGTGAACCTGCGGACGCCGGCGGGCCTGGTCCAGACCTGGTCCGAGACCCGGGACGGAACCCCGGTTGTCGGCGCCCTGCGAAGCGCGCGGCGGCTGGCCGACGCAGAACTCCTGCTGCCGGACGTCTGGTAGCGCCACCCCAAACCATGCCGCTTCCGTGAGCCTGTTCACAGGACGGCACCAACGAAGGACACCTCAATGACGAGTCAAAAATCTGCCCTGGAACCTCCCCTGGGCTTGGACGACACAGCGGCTTCCGAATTGCCTGAGCCGCCGCAACACAGCCGCCGGACCGTGCTGGGAGCAGTCGCTTCCTTCGCCGTCCTGGGCCTGGCAACCACCGTATTGGGCGAAGGGCTCCTCAATCCGCCGTCCAGCACCGAAGACGGGAACTTCAGCGGTGAAACCCTTGAATTCCTGATTCCCCTGGCCTCAGGCGGCGGCACCGACACTTGGGCGCGCTTCATCGGCACCGAACTGACCAACTACATTCCCGGCCGTCCCGGTTTCGCTCCAGTCAACGAACCCGGCGGCGAGGGCATCTCGGGCACCAACAAGTTCGCCCGCTCCGCCACAACCGACGGAACGGAAATTCTCGTGGGAACCGCCTCCACTGTGGTTCCGTGGGTCCTG
Organism: Pseudarthrobacter sp. NamE5; assembly: GCF_005796225.1. Lineage (GTDB taxonomy): Bacteria > Actinomycetota > Actinomycetes > Actinomycetales > Micrococcaceae > Arthrobacter. The sequence continues at coordinate 98,466 of NZ_VAHO01000005.1, read as the reverse complement.
GGTCGCTCCGCGGTGAAGTACTCGTTCGAGGACCTGAAACCGGTGGTGGTCAACGGCACCGGCGGGGTCATCTACGCCCGCACCGAAGCCGGCGTCAACGGAATCGGTGACCTCGTAAACAGGGACAAGCCGCTCGAATTCGGCGGGATCAGCGCCACCGGCCTGGACATCACCACACTCGTTGCTTTCGACCTGCTCGAGGCCGACGTCACGTCCACCTTCGGCTTCGAAGGGCGCGGCCCGGTCAACCTGGCACTCCAGCGCGGCGAAATCGACCTGGACTACCAGACCACCTCCGCCTACGGCTCCGCCGTCGAGGGCATTGCGAAGGAGGGCAAGGCCACCGTCCTGATGTCCTTCGGGCAGCTTGACGGCTCCGGGGAGGTGGTCCGGGACCCGAACTTCCCCGAGGTCCCCACTGTTGCAGAGGCCTACGAGCAACTGCACGGCAAGAAACCGTCCGGCGAGAAGTTCGAGGCCTACAAGACGCTGCTCGGGCTCACTTACACCTACCAGAAAGGCCTCTGGGTCCCGCAGGAGACGGCCGACAAAGCCGTGACGCTGCTGCGTGAATCAAGCGAAAAGCTCGGCGCTGACAAGGAATTCCAGACCAAAGCCGCCAAAGTCCTCGGCGGCTACCCCCTTGTAGCGGACGCCGACATGGCCGACCGTGTCCGGGACGCCTACACCGTCAGCAGCTCCGTCAGGTCCTACGTGAAGGAACTGCTCGAGAGCAAGTACAACATCCACGTTGAATAAGGACCATCATGCTTGACTCCGCTATGGCAGCGCTGGCATCACTCGCTGACCCGTCCCTGCTCCTCATGCTCCTGATCGGCACCGTTGCCGGACTGGTCATGGGCCTCATCCCCGGCCTCGGCGGCACCGGCGCCGTCGCCATCCTGCTGCCGATCACCTTCGGCATGGAACCGCCCCAGGCCCTGGCTCTCCTCATCGGGGCCCTCGCCGTCGTCCATACCTCAGACACGGTCTCGGCCGTCCTGCTCGGCGCTCCCGGTTCAGCCTCAGCGAGCGTGACAATGCTGGATGGCTACGCCATGGCTAAACAGGGAAAAGCCGCCAGGGCCCTGACCCTTGCCTTCCTGTCCTCCATGGCCGGCGGCATCATCGGTGCCATCGGCCTGACGCTCGCCATCCCGCTGGCCCGCCCCCTGGTGCTGTCCTTCGCAAGCCCCGAACTGTTCATGCTGACAGTCCTCGGCGTCGCCCTTGCCGCCGTCCTCTCCCGCGGCAACATCATCAAGGGCGTTTCTGCGGGCCTGCTCGGCCTGGTCCTCGGCATGGTAGGCACCTCCCCCACCACTGCTGAAGAACGATTCACCTTCGGCAGCCTGTTCCTCGGCGACGGCCTCTCACTCGTTGCCGTGGCGCTGGGCATCTTCGGCCTGGCCGAAATCGCCTCCCGCGCCAGCCAGCGGCGCGGCCAAAAGGAGAACATCACGCTCGGCGGCGGCTGGGGCCAGGGCATCCGCGAATGGCTGTCCCACTGGACCCAGGTGATCCGCGGCGCACTCATCGGCATCTGGGCAGGCGTCCTGCCCGGAGTCGGCGCTACCGCCGGAACCTGGCTGGCCTATGGACAGGCAGTGGCCACCGCCAAGGACAAGCGCAAGTTCGGCAAGGGCGACCCCCGCGGCATCGTGGGCCCCGAAAGCGCCAACAACTCCGTGGAAGCCGGCGACCTCATCCCCACCCTCCTGTTCGGCATCCCCGGCGGTGTCCCCTCGGCGATGCTCCTGGGCATGCTGCTCACCTACGGCATCCAGCCGGGCCCCTCGATCATCACCGAACACCTGGACCTGATGTACCTGATCGTGTGGTCCTTCGCGATCGCTTCGATCCTGGGCGCCCTGTTCTGCTTCCTCAGCGTCAAGCAGCTCGCCAAGCTCACCAAGGTTCCCTTCGCCGTCCTGGCCGCAGGCCTCGTCGCCGTGATGCTGCTCGGCTCCTTCCAGGAAGGCGGCCAGCTCGGGGACCTCTGGGTCATGATCATCCTGGGCGTCTTCGGCTGGCTCCTGAAGTCCACAGGGTTCCCCCGGGCCCCGTTCCTGATCGGCTTCGTCCTGGCCATCCCGCTGGAGCGCTACTACTTCCTCACGGACAGCCTTTACAACGGGCTGGACTGGATGGCCCGCCCCGGCGTACTGGTCTTCCTGGCGATCCTGGTCCTGCCGATCCTCTGGGCCTTCATCAAATTCATTCGCGCCCGCCGGAACACCAACCTCGACGACGGGCACCGCAACGAGCGCCCGGAAGACGACGAGAGCCCGCTGAAGAACTCCGTATGGTCCCTCACCGCCGCCGGAATCTTCGCCGTCGCTTTTGCCGCGGCGCTGATCTCCTCCGCGTCGTTCTCCCCCGAGGCCCGCCTGGTGCCCCAGCTCGTAAGCATCGGTGGACTGGTGTTCTCCGGCATCCTGCTCTTCACCGAGATCCGGACACGTGTCCGGGCCAGGACAGCCTCCACCGGATGGACGCTCGATGCCGGCTTCGCGATGAAGACGTTCCTGTGGATGACAGCCTTCCTCGCCCTTACCGCGGCATTCGGCTACCTGATCGCCGTGACGGTCTTTATCCCGGCGTTCCTGCTCATCGTCGCCAGGGCCCGGCTCAAGGTGGCCATCATCTACACCGCCGCGCTGTACATCGTGCTCCTGGCGCTCCCGTCGCTGCTGCCCATCGATTTGCCGCAGGGCTGGCTGAACACCCTTGTCTAGGCGATCCGCGGCCTGCCCCGAAAACCACCGAAAACACCGGAACCACCGCACCCACCGGATTTAAAGGAAAGAAGCAACGCCATGACGGTTCTCGTCGCCTACGTCCCCTCTCCCGAGGGCCGCGAAGCCCTGGCCCAGGGCATCACCGAGGCAGTCCTTCGGACCTCGGACCTCCTGATCGTGAACGTCGGCCGCGGCCACCACGGCCTGGAGCCAGCCGAAATGCAGGACATTGAAGACCAGCTTCGGGCCGCCGGGCGCGAACTGGCCATCGAGTCCTCCATCCTTGCGGACCCCGGAGACGCGGTGACTCAAATAGCGCAGGACCGGAACGTGGACATGATCGTCGTCGGCCTGCGACACCGCTCCATGGTGGGAAAACTCATCCTGGGCAGCACCGTGCAGCGCATCCTGCTGGACGCCACCTGCCCGGTCCTCGCAGTCCGCCCGGACCGGCTCAACTAGCCCTCCGGCCCACCAGCCACCCAGCGGGATTGGATCTGCCCTGGTCCCCGCTGTGGCTGCCGGCCATCGCCGGCAGGCGTGTCCGAAACCCCGCATTCCATCGCAACAGGAACCCCGAAGGACGGGCGCGGGAAAGGGCCACGCAGAAGAAGGAGGCAGGGGAACCCAACGTCCCCTGCCTCCTTCCCAACATCCGTTTAAGCAGTCAAAGGAACAAACATGTTTACCCGCCAGATCCATCCGGGTTCAGCCAGGAAGCCTGCCCGCCCCGAACCGGTTCCGAACTGGTGCACGTTGTCCAAAGCGGACCAGATCGAAATCCAGCAGCAGGGCAAAACGATTGCCACCGGTCGCGTCGACATCCTCGCACTTGACGGCAGCATGCTCTGGATCCACCGGGACACCGGTAACGGCCGTGCCCTCTTCCTGCGCAGCGACGGCGTCACGGTTTACCGGCGCCCGAAAACCGGCGCCACCACCTGAACCCCTGAGGAGAACCATGACTAAAACAGCGCAACGCACCGCGGCCCCCGAGGCCGGGTCCACGCAGCAATCTCCCCTGCGCAATCCGCGCCGCCGTATCCTACTCATTGTTGCGGCTGCTTTTGTGATTCTGAGTCTGGCCGCCCTCGTGCTGGGAGGGAGCCTCTTCAACCCGGCGGCCGCCACAACCTCGGAGCCGACCTTGACTGCCACCCAGATCATCCCGCTCGTGATCCTCGTCCTGATGTTCATTATCGCCACGAAGTGGCCGCTGAACATCGGCGTCATGGGCCTGGTGGCATCCTTCGGCGTCGGCTACTTCATGCTCGGAATGACCGACCGCGAGATCCTCGCAGACTTCCCCGCCAGCATCGTGCTGACCATCATCGGGGTTACCTACTTCTTCAGCATGGCCCAGCGGAACGGCACCATCGACGTCATCGTCCAGACCTGTGTCCGCCTGGTCAGGGGCAAGACCATGGTGCTGCCCTGGGTGTTCTTCCTGCTGGCCGCCGCACTGACGTCGCTGGGCACCTTCTCGCCCGCCGCCGTCGCGCTCCTCGCCCCGGCTGCCATCGGCTTCGCCTACGAATCCCGCATCCACCCCGTGGTGATGGGCGCCTTCATCATCAACGGCGCCCACGCCGGTGGTTTCTCCCCGTTGTCCGTGGCCGGGGTGCTGGTGCACGACATCGCCGAGGAGAACGGTTTTCCCATTTCCCAGGGCGGGCTCTTCGTCGCCAGCTTCGCCGTCAACCTCATCCTGTCCGTCCTCACCATCGCCGTGTTCGCCCTGGTGGGGCGGCTGCACGAGGGTGGTACCGGGCAGGCCATTGACCTGGATACCTCGAAGACCACCCGCCCCCGCGGCCAGCAGATCCTCACCCTGGTGCTGATTCTGGTGATGCTCGTCTGCACCCTGGGCTTCCGCATGCCAATCGGCTTCGTTGCACTGTCCGCCGGCCTGCTGCTGGCGCTGATCAACATCAAAGAGCACCAGACCTTCATCGGCGGCATTTCCTGGTCCACGGTCCTGCTGGTGGCGGGCATGATCACCTACGTTTCGCTGCTCCAGCATGTGGGCGTCATCGACACACTCGCCGAGCAGGCCCTTGCCCTCGGGGCTCCGCTGCTCATCGCGCTCGTCCTCTGCTACGTCATCGGCATCGGCTCGGCGTTCGCGTCCTCCACGGCGCTTCTCACCGCTTTCATTCCCCTGGCCGGACCCCTCCTTGCCACCAGCAGCCTCAGCGCCTCCGGAACCGTAGCCGCCCTCGCCATCGCCGCGACCGTCGTCGACGTTTCCCCGTTCTCCACCGACGGCGCCCTGGTGGTGGCCAACGCGCCGGAAGACGACCGGCAGCGCGTCTACCGGCAGCTGATGATCTACGCCGGGGCCATTGTCCTGGCCGCCCCGATTCTGGCCTGGGCACTGCTGGTTCCCACGGGCATCATGTAGGTCTCCCCTCTTATCCCGCAAGGATTGGGGGAACGTACGACGGCGGGCGGCCAGCTTGGGTGCCGGCAATCCGTAAAGGGGCTATCACCCATGCCACGGATTAGGTATAGGTGTTTCACTAGTCCCAAAAAACTTGGGTATATGGGATCAATTGCTCACGCTTTTCGTCCAGGTCTACGCTTTGAGATAGCTCGCATGTGGCCGTCGTTGTTTCTGGGTCGACGCCGGCTCGAGCAGCCGGATACATGAAATTCCTAGTAGAAACAGCGATGAACATGAAGGCCACGAGCATTCAGGCGTTGCCAACCCAGCAAAACCGACGCGGCACGATATTTCGGCGTAAATGCTTAGCGGTTGCATCGTCCATTCTGTTGATGTTTGCGATCATCACCCCGACAACCGCAAGCGCCGCAGCGACAACCTCTTTAGTTATGGACAGCTACGTGCAGGCGGACAGGGCGACGTCGAACTTTGGGACCAGCATCCGTTTATCCACAGAGGGCCGTGCCTTTATCTGGCGGAATTCGCTCCTGCGGTTCTCCGTGCAAGTTCCCGCTGGCGAACATATTGTTTCAGCCAAACTTCGGGCATATGCCGAGGCATCTGCAACTTCCACTGAGTTCGTGGATGTCTACACTACGTCTGGCGGCTGGACTGAGCGGGGCGTCACTTGGAATAACGCACCGGCACGCGGGACGTGGCTCGGGAAGGCCGGCGGATTCGCCACCGGCTCCTGGGTTGAATGGGATGTCACCAAGGGCGTCAACGCAAAGGGCGGCGAGCAGAATTTCAAGCTGGAAAGCAACGCGCAGAAGTGGATCGGGTTCAGGTCAAAGGAATCGTCGAACTCCGCCCTGCGCCCAAGACTGGTGGTTACGACCGCGCCAGATACGGTAACTTCCAGCGAGGCAGCCGTAGTCCATGGGTGGGGCGCGCGCGTAGCCGGCGACGAGTTCAATTATTCCGGCGCGCCCGATGCCACGAAGTGGAATGTTTACAACAGCCCCGGCCACGCCGGCAACGGTATCCGGAGTCCCCAGCAGGTCACCGTGAACGGTTCCAGCATGGTCATAACCGGAACGGCGGATGGCACTACTGCCGGAATGGGCGCCAAGTTTGCAAACCAGAAATACGGCCGGTGGGAAGTCCGGGCCGCCGGGTCCGGCGATAACGAATACCACATGGTGTCCATCCTGTGGCCCGATAGTGAAAATTGGCCCTGTGACGGCGAGGTGGACTACGCCGAGACGACCGGCGACTGGAACGTCATCAAGTTTTTCCACCACTATGGATGCTCGAACCTGCAGACGTGGGCGTCCAGGCCTCTGGACGTCACTCAGTTTCACAACTACGCGGTCGACTGGTCATCCCGCGGTATTGTGGGCTACGTCGATGGCGTGAAGTGGTTTGAGGACCTCGACCCCACGCATCAGCCTCCCGGTCCGATGCACCAGACCTTACAACTGGACTGGTTCCCTGACAGCACTGCCGACGGCGCCGGCGAGATGCGGGTGGATTGGGTCCGGGTGTACGCGGCGGGTTGAATGTCCGAGTGCTGAGTCTGCACCTCCGGCGGCTACTCCGGGGCAGGCCGTGTGCCTGAGTCTGTGCTCGAGCCGGTGGTCGGAACGAAGTTCCAGTCGAAGGACCCGTCGGGCCGCAGTGTCAGCTTGAGGAACCCGTGAGTATCGCTGAACCGCTTCACGATGTACGGCGGACTGCTGGTGAAGGGGCGGAGGCCTATGCCTCCGGTGGAAACCTGGAAAGCGGTGATCCCGTCAGGTACGCACTCGTCGTCGTTGCTCACCGGACATGACCGTTCATAGTTGTGCTGCGACCCGGACAGGGTCAGACGGACCCGGTGCTTCCACATCACATCGATCCATGGCTTGTGGTCGGCCGCGCGCTCATGTTCATCGGTGTTCGACGTGAAGTATGGCTCGTGATGTACCACTGCCAGGTGCTTGCCAGCGGCCTTGGCAGCGGCGAGGTCCTCGTCCAGCCACGTCGTCAGCTCCTGTGCCCGCCCGGGGTTGTACTCCCAGTGCGCGGAGGACAGGAACGCGAAGTGCCAGTTCCCAAAGTCCTTCGAGTACGGTTCCCCGTTCCTGATGAACCCGCGCTCCTGGTTGATCGCGGCCTTCTTTCGCGACCCCCGGCATTGGCCATTCATGAAGTTGTCCAAGTCTTCGTTGCGGCCGGGTTCCCAGTCGTGGTTGCGGCCGGTCACCCAGTACAACTTGGGCATCGTGCCGCCCCACAGCGGCGTCCAGTACTCCACGTAGTCCTCGCAGTACGCGGTGTCGTACTGGAAGTCCCCGAGCCCCAGGAACGCGTCAATCTCGTCGTTCTCCACGAGCTCGGTGATGGCTTCAGCGTTCCGGCCCGACGGGCTGTCAGTTGAAGAGGTCTTGACGCCGTTCATGTCGCCAACGGCGGCGATCCGGACATCACGCGCAGGGGATGCGGACTCGGGCGGCTCGGGATCGCCGGTGCAGCCCGCCACAGAGACGGTTGAAAGGACTGCGGCAATTGTGGCCACGCTCCGGAAGGCTGTCAGAGGACGCTTACTCATTACCGTTCACCAGACGGAGTCCCCGCTGGAGGACAACGTCGCTGCCGCCGTCGACATGCCGGAGACCCACCCCAATCGCACGTTCACCCCGCTGCTCGAGCAGCTCTTTGGTCGCCTTGCCGATGCCTGAGGCGGCGCCAGTGCTAACAGAGCTACGGGGCATTGTGCCTTCTTTCCCTGTCCTGATGCGGTCGGCTCCACTCTGCATGCCAGTCCGGAGCCCGGCCAGAGTCCAAAGGCCCTGGTGACGGCAACGTGCCCCGGAATGCTGGACTCCGGGGCACTTTTGGCATGAAGGGATCTACCCCATGACAAGGTTGAGGATAAACAACAGCGGGATGGACCCCGCCCACACAGCCGTGGTGATGCCCGACCAGCCGCGAAGCGCTGCGGTGCCTTCCAGCCCGGTGAACCGGGTAACCACCCAGAAGTAGGAGTCATTGAAGTAGCTCAGGATCATGGACCCGGCGGTGCAGGCCATGGCGGCCACCAGCGGGTCGATGCCTAAGGTGCCCACCAGCGGAGCTGTGACGGAGGCGGCGGTGATCATGGCCACGGTGCCGGAGCCCTGGGCCAGCCGTACCAGGGTTGCCACGAGGAAGGGCACCAGGAAGGCCGGCAGGGCGGTGGCAGCAATGGCTTCAGCCAGTGCGTCGCCGACTCCCGAGCTCCGGAGCACCTGTCCCAAGGCGCCGCCTGCGCCGGTGATCAGCAGGATGAGGCCTGCGGAAGCAGCTGCTTCGGCAAACCAGTGCTGAACCCTGCCCCGGGGAGTCCACCGCGGCAGCAGCACGTAGACGGCAAGCAGTACGCCGATGATCAGGGCGATCACCGGGTTGCCGATGAAGGCGAAAGGAACAACCCAGGCGGACGGCACGTATTCGCCGCCGACGACTCCCTGCGCGTTCTGGTCGATGGCGCCCGTCACGGTGTTCAGCACGATCAGCAGCAGCGGGACCACGAGGGGCAGGGAGGCGAGGAACGCCCCGACCCGGTGCGGCTTGGCTCCCTCGGGCGGGGTGCCCAGGTCCAGCTGGGGATCGGCGGGAAGGTCCCTCTGCGCGGGGTCGTCGGCGTCGTCGTCGGCGGCGGTTCCCGTGCCCCCGTGGTGGGGTCCTTCACCGGCGCCCACCAAGGCAGCACGGCCGTAAACCGCTTCGCGGACCTCCTCAGTGATGGAGTTTTCGAGCTTGGGTCCCATCCACTTGGCGTAGCCCACGGCAATGGGGAGGAGGAGCACGGTGAACACCAGGCCCGTGAGGATGACCGCGCCCAGGTCCGTGCCAAGCAAACCGGTCACGGCCAGCGGACCGGGCGTCGGCGGCACCAGGTGGTGCGTCAGGGTCATGCCAACCCCGAGCGCCAGGGCCAGCGTCACGTAGCCGGCGCGCTTAACCCGTGCGATGGACCGGGCCAGCGGGTTCATGATCACGTAGCCGGAGTCGCAGAAGACCGGGATGGACACCAGGGCACCGACGGTACCCATCGCCCAGGGTTCCCTGCCCTTGCCAAAGAGCCGGAGGAAGGCGAGGGCCAGCGCGTTGGCGGCGCCGGACACTTCCAGGATCTTGCCGATGGCCACGCCCAGGCCGATAACGATGCCGATCGAGGCAAGGGTGTTGCCGAAGCCTGTGGTGATTGCTTTGACGATGTCGAGGGGGCTTTGGCCAGCCACGAGGCCTGTCACCAGGGCGGCAATGAGCAAAGCGACGAATGCGTCGAGCCGGGTGCGAAGGACGAGCACGACAATGGTCGCGATGCCCAATACCAGCGCAAGCAGTAGTTGTATATCCACGTTGATGTACTCCTTGGGGACAAGAGCCCGGGCGCGTTGCCCGGCTGCTCCTCGAAGGGTGTCAGTGCTTTTTTGGAATTGACTCCATCGAGTGACGAGTGCCACACTAGCGGGACATAAGACATCTGACAAGCCAAGGGAGGAGAAATGCCGGTGGGCCGCCAGACACTTGCGGATTCTGTGTTCGTGGATTTGCTGGAGCGCATTCTCTCCGGAGACATCCCGCCGCAGGCGTCACTGCCCGCGGAGGCAGAGCTGGCAAAGACTGCCGATGTAAGCCGGCTGACGGTGCGCGAGGCACTGAAGACACTGCAGGCCCAGAACATCGTGACGGTGCGGCGTGGCCTGGGTACCTTTGTGAATCCCCCCGACGAGTGGACAGGGCTGGAAGCCATCCTCCGTGCAGCAGCCCGCGGCACCGGGAATGACGAGGCAGCGCTGAAGCTTCTCGAGGTCCGCCGCATCATGGAAACGGGGGCTGCCGAATTGGCGGCCCGCCATGCCACGCCTCAGCATTTTGCGGCCATGGAAAAGGCGATTTCGGACTTGGAGGCGGCCCACGAGGCCGGCGACCTGGACGCCGTGACCCTGGCGGACCTGGCCTTCCACAACGTGGTGTTCAGGGCCTCGGCGAATCCGTTCCTCCCGGCGCTGCTGGGCCAGCTGGGCCACCTGCTCTACACCACGCGCCGGGAAACATCAGCGTTCCCGGAGGTCCAGCGCCATGCCCTGGAGCACCACCGGCTGGTCCTGGCGGCGATCGCCACGGGTAATCCGGAAGAGGCCCGCAAAGCCATGGACGAGCACATCAACCAGACCTACGACGACTACGCGCGGTTTATCAAAGCACGGAAATCCAACACAGGAGTTGAAACAGCATGACCGAGACCACTTTCCCCGCAGCACGCACCGCCGTTCTGACCGGCGCAGCTTCAGAACGCGGCATCGGACGCGCAACAGCAGACCGGCTGGCCCGTGAAGGATGGAACATCGCCATTTTGGACATCGACGGTGAAGCCGCGGCTGTGGCTGCCAAGGAGATCGGGGACAAGCACGGGGTGCAGGCTCTGGGCCTTCAGACGGATGTATCGGATGAGGAGTCCATTGATGCTGCCATCGGCAGGGTGGAAGCCGAACTGCCTCCCATCGTTGCCCTGGCAAACATCGCCGGCATCAGTTCACCGCGGCCCTTCATGGAAGAAACCAAGGAAGGCTGGGAGCGGGTCTTCGCGATCAACATGACCGGGACATTCCTGGTGACCCAGCGCGTACTTGGGGGCATGATTGACCGGAAACTTGGCCGGGTTGTCAGCATTTCGTCCATCTCCGCCCAGCGTGGCGGCGGCACCTACTCCAAGGTCGCGTACAGCTCGGCCAAGGCCGGCATCATCGGGTTCACCCGGGCGCTGGCACGGGAAATGGGCGAACACGGGATCACTGTCAACTGCATCGCGCCGGGGCCCGTTGACACGGACATCATGGGCGGCACCCTGACGGAAGAGCGGAAGAAGGAGATGTCCAAGGACATCATGGTCGGCCGGGTTGGAACAGTGAAAGAAATGGCAGCTCTTATGACTTTCCTCATGGGTGAGGACGCCGGCTTCATCACCGCCGCAACGTACGACATCAACGGCGGACTGCAGGTTTCCTAAAGCGGTTTCGGGATCGCCCGGCTTCCGCGGCGATCCGATCCCTCCGCAAAAGTACGACGGCGGTGCGGCCGGCATGTCTGCTGGCCGCACCGTCCGTGAGAGAGCGTCACGCCAAAACCGGCGTTAAGTGATAGAGCGTCGCCAAAAAACCCGCGTTAGGTGAGAGAGCGTCACCGGAAAACCGACGTTAAGTGAGAGAGCGTCCCGGGGTTTGTGTTTGGGGAGTTAGGGGCTAGAGGGAGGCGCCGCCGCAGATCACGTAGTTCTGGCCTGTGATCGACTTGCCGTGCGGGCCCAGGAGGAATGCGGCGAGGGCTGCCACGTCCTCCGGGTCCACAAGGGCTCCCAGGGCCGGCATGCGTACTGGGGTGGCGGCGCGACCGGGGTCGTTCAGCATCGGGGTGTCCGTGGGACCCGGGGAGAGCACGTTCACTGTGATCCCGCGCGGCGCCAGTTCCTGCGCCCAGGTCCGACCGAGCCCCATCAGCGCCGCCTTGGTCGCGGCATAGTGGCTCTTGCCCGGCGACCCCGTGGAGGTGCGGCTGCCCACCAGGACGATCCGGCCGCCGTCGGGCATGGACGGCACCAAAGCATTGGCCAGCACGGACGCCGCCGCCACGTGCACCGCAAACATACCCGCCAGGGCGGCGGGCTCCAGATCCCCCAGGTGCGCGGTCCGCTGGAAGCCTGCGGCGTGCACCAGGGCATCGGCCGGCTGCAGCCCGGCCACAGCGTCAGCCAAAGACTCGGGCTCGGACAGGTCAGCCTGCAGCCACTCGAACTTCCCGTCCAGCGCTGATTCGGTGCGGCTAAGCCCGGTCACGGCCCACCCGTCGGCGAGCAGGTGCTGGGCTATCGCCTTGCCGATTCCCGAGCTCGTGCCGGTAACAACCGCGTGCTTCTGTGCGCCGTCAGCCGTATCAGTCATTGATGGAGCCGTCTTCCAGGCCGCCCGGCGTCTCGGTGCCCTCGTACGCCCACTGCGGGTCAACCCGGACGAACTTGATGGCCTGGCGGAAGTACGTGTAAGCGATGTTTAGGGAACCGTCCGGGCCCTGGTGGATGGACGGGTAGGAGTATTCGCGGTTGAGCCCGTCGCGGGAGTTGTTGGACAGGCAGTACCCGTCCCCCACATCCAGGTTCCGGCGGATGGGCCACGAGCGGCCGGAGTCCTCGGAGATGGCCAGCGTCATCGGCGAGCGCGGTGTGCCCCAGAACGCCTTCCGGGAGCCGTCATCGGCAACGGCGGCAGCATCCGGCTCGGCCAGCTGGCCCTGCTCCTCGGCCAGGCCGTCGTCGTCAATTTCGTCGTAGAGGGACAGCCGCCGCTCGGTGTTCTCCTGTGCCCGGCTGTGGTTGTACACCAGGGCCAGGCGGCCGTCCGCGAGCGCGGTGAACTGGATGGATGAGTTGTTGTTGGGCAGCTCGGTGGGGACGGGCTCGCTCCAGGTGGAGCCGTCGTCGGTGGAGCGGGATTCGTAGATTGAGTCGGCCCAGCGGCTGCGGAACAGGGCCAGCAGAGAGCCGTGGGCCACGGGCTGGATGTTCATGTGGACGCAGCCCACGCTTCCGGGCAGGACGTGCTCGCTCCAGGTGGCGCCGGCGTCGTCGGAGATCATCACGGCGCTGTCGTCGCTGTTGCCCACCCACTTCTCCCCCGGCACGGTGATGCAGCGGAAGATCGGCACGATCAGGCGGCCGGACGGCAGCACCACCGGCAGCTGGCGGACGAACACACCGCCGGTCTCGTTGGCGGGGAACAGCGTCTCCACCTCGCCCCAGGTGCGGCCGCTGTCCGTGGAAATACGACGGCGGACCTCGGCGGTGTCCTGGTTGCCCGCCTTCTGCGCGGTGTACAGCAGCCAGAGCAGGCCGTCGGGGGCGGTGAACAGGATCGGGTTCTGCTCTGACCTCGTCGAATCATCAGAGAGCTGCTGCGGTTCGGACCACTGGCTGCTGCCGGGTTCAAGGGCGGAGAACCAGATGGAGATGTCCGGCACGCCTTCCTGGGTGCCGCCGAACCAGACGCAGCCGAGGCGGCCGTCGGGCAGGGTGAGCAGGTTAGCGGCGTGGCTCTGCACCGTGGGGGCCGGCAGGTAGGCATAGTCGGCGCCGTCGGCCCGCTTCACCTGTCCGTCCGGGGTGATGGTGCTGTAGGCGTCGGTGGTGGTGTTCTGCATAAGAATTAGTCCTTCTTGGTGGCAGCGTCGAGGTGTGACTTGGCGATCTGTTCCAGGTGCGTCAGATCGGAAGCGATGGTGGCGAAGGTGTAGCCCTGGGCGAGCCGCTGCGCTGCAACGGAACCGGCGGCGGTGTGGATGCCGGCGGCGATGCCCGCGGAGGCTGCGGCCTCGGCGATGGCCTCCAGCGCGGCGTTGAACTCGGCCTCAACCTGCGGGTCACCAGGGAACGCCCCGCCCACGGCGATGGTGAGGTCCGAGGGTCCCACGTAGATCGCGTCCAGGCCCGGGGTGGCGCAGATTTCCTTGACGTTGGCCAGCCCCTCCGGCGTCTCGATCATAGCCAGCACCAGCGTGGTGCCGTTGGCGTCGGCGGGCTTCGGCCCGATCCGCAGCGCCGAGCGCATCGGACCGTAGGAGCGACCGCCCATCGGCGGGTACTTGGCGGCGGCCACGGCTGCGGCGGCGTCCTCGGCATTGTTGATGAGCGGGACGATGACGCCCACTGCGCCGGCGTCGAGTGCCTTGCCGATGGCGGTGAAGTCGTTTGCTTCCACCCGGACCAGGCCGACGGCGGTGTGCCCGGCGTCGATGGCCATCAGCCCGTTGAGCACGCCCGAGTAGCCGAGCAGGCCGTGCTGCGCGTCCAGGGTCACGTAGTCATAGCCGAGCCGGCCGATGCGCTCGGTGGCCACGGGCGCGTCCAGCACTGCCCAGTAGCCCACCGCCTGCTCACGGGCGCGGATCTTGCGGGCGAATTCGGTGGCCAGTTCGGAGGTCATCAGAGTCCTTCAGTCAGTCGGTTCAGCAAGGGTTCAGTAAGGCAAGTGTCAGCGGTTGTAGGCGGGCATTGGGCCGCGCAGCGAGGTGCCCACGGCGTCGCAGGTGTCCCCGACGTCGGTTGGCAGCGGTCCGTTGGCGACGGCGGCGATGTTGGCGCGGAGCTGTTCCACCTTGGACCCGCCCAGCAGCATGGACCCCACGCCCTGCCGGTAGGCGAGCCAGCGCAGGGACAACTCGGCCAGGGAAATCCCGGCGTCCGAAGCGATGCGGGAGAGCTCGCCGATCGCGTCGAACAGCTGCTTGTCCCAGTACCGCTGCGTGTACATGGCGGCGAGCTTGGAATCGCCGTAGCGGCCCTCGGTGGGCTTGGCGTCGAAACTGTGCTTGCCGGTGAGCAGGCCGCCGCCCAGCGGGTTGTAGACCATTGTGTGCACGTTATGGGTGGCGGCGAACTCGAGGTATTCCTCCTCCAGCCGGCGGGCCACCAGGTTGTAGAGCTGCTGCGCGACGACGGGCTGCGGCGCCCCGACTTCCCGCGCCGTGTGGATCACGTCGGCGATCTGCCAGGCGGCGAAGTTGGACACACCCAGCGCGCCGATCTTTCCCTCCGCAACCAGTTCGGCCACGGTCGAAAGCGTCGAGGCCAGGGGCGTCGCCCGGTCCGGCTGGTGCAGGTAGAACAGGTCGATGCTGTCCACGCCGAGCCGGCGCAGGCTCCCCTCAACGCTGGCACGCAGCCCGGCGGGCGAAAGCGGCGAATTGGAGCCGGTGTCTGCGTGGGGCATGCCGGCCTTGGAAGCCAGGATGACGCCGTCGCGCTTTCCCTTCAGGAGCCGCGCGAGCATCTCCTCGGTGACCCCGCCCACGTAGGCGTTGGCGGTGTCGATGGTGGTGATGCCGGCGGCGAGCGCCTCCTCCACCATCCGGCCTGCGGTGGCTTCGTCGACGGTGTCACCGAAGGTCATGGTTCCCAGGACCAGCCGGGAGATGGGAAGTTTCAGGCCGTCCACCTGGGCGCCTTCGGGCTGAGTGCTCATGCGTTGATTCCTCGTGGTTGCGTTCGTTGGAGAGTTAGGAGCTGAGCTGGTTCTACTGGTTCGTTAGGGCCAGCGAGCGGACAATGTGCCGCGGCTTCAGGCCAGTCATGGTGGAGGGGTCCAGCGCCGCGCGGCGGAGCTTGCGGGTGTAGTCCTCCTTCGGGCTGGTCAGGACGGAGGCGGTGGAGCCGTGTTCCACCAGCTTGCCCTTCTGCATCACCATGACGGTATCGCTGATTTCCTGCACCACGCCAAGGTTGTGCGAGATGAACACGTAGGTGATGCCGGTTTCGTCCTGGATGGACTTCAGCAGCCGCAGCACCTGGGCCTGCACGGAAACGTCCAGGGCGCTGGTGGCCTCGTCGCAGACCAGCAGCTCGGGCTTGGAGGCGAGCGCGCGGGCGATGCCGATGCGCTGGCGCTGGCCGCCGGAGAACTCCCCCGGGTGCTTGTCCAGGGACCGGACGGGCAGGCCCACCTGGTCGATCAGCTTCGCGGCCGCCTTGTGCCGTTCTGCCTTGGACCGGACGCCCTGCAGCTTGAGCGGCTCGGCCACGATCTCCTGCGCGGTCATGTGCGGGTCCAGTGAGCCGTACGGGTCCTGGAACACCATCTGGAACTTCGAGCGCAGCGGCCGCAGCTTGGACTCGCTCATGGCCGCGATGTCCGTGCCGTCCAGGGTGATGCTGCCGCTGGTGGGGGTCACCAGCCGCATCAGTGCCTTGGCCACGGTGGACTTGCCGCAGCCGGATTCACCCACGACGGCGATCGTCTTGCCTTTGTCCACGGAGAACGAGACGTCATCCACGGCCCGGAAGGTGCCGCCCGGCACGTGGTAGTCCACCACCAGGTTGTCGACGGCGAGGAACGGCTTCGTCATGGCTTTGCTCCGGTCTGGGTCAGGGCGGGGTCAGTGGTGGTGGCGGAAGAACCGCCGGAAGCGGCGTGCGCACCGCGCGCATCAGCGGGCGTTTCGTCCCACGGCCCCAGCACCGGCACTGCGGCCAGCAGGGTGCGGGTGTACTCGGTGGCGGGATGGTCAACGATCTGCTGGACCTCCCCGGACTCCACAAACGAGCCGTCCTTCATCACGTGGATGCGGTCCGAGATGAGCCGGGCCACACCAAGGTCGTGCGTGATCATCAGGATGCCGATGCCGCGCTGTTCCTGCAGCTCCAGCAGCAGATCCAGGATGCCGCCCTGCACCGTGACGTCCAGGGCCGACGTCGGCTCGTCCGCCACCAGCAGCTGCGGCTCGGAGGCCAGCGCGATGGCGATCAGCACGCGCTGCAGCATGCCGCCGGAGAGCTGGTGCGGGTACTTCTTCAGCTGCTTCTCCGGGGTGGGAATATGCACCTGCTCCAGCAGCCGGACGGCCCGGGCCTGCAGCGCGTCCTTGTCCTTGGCGGAGGCGGCGCCGGCGATCCGGATGGCCTCAAACAGCTGGCTGCCGATCGAATGCACCGGGCTCAGCGCCGTCATGGGATCCTGCGGGATCAGGGCGAGGGTCTTGCCGCGCACCTTGTCGATGGCCTTGGGATCGGCGCTGATGTCGACGCCGTCAATCAGCACGGTGCCGGACAGTACCGCCAAATCCTCGGGCAGCAGGCGGAGGATGCCCATCGCCGTCGTGGATTTTCCGGAGCCGGACTCGCCGATGATGGTGACCGTCTCGCCGCGGTGGATGCTGAAGCTGACGGAGTCAACGGCGCGGATGATGCCGGCGTCGGTGATCAGCTCCACCTGGAAGTCGCGGACCTCCAGCAGCGGCTGCTCCCTGAACGGAGTCTCAGTGGCAGCGTTCATGTCAGGCACCCTTCTTCTTGCGGCGGGGACGGTCGCGCAGGCCGTCGCCCAGCAGGTTGACGCCCACCACCATGAGCACGATCACCAGGCCGGGCAGGGTGACCATCCACCAGGAGGTGGTGATGTAGTCCTGGCCGTCGGAAATGATGCGGCCCCAGGTGGCGAAGGGCCGCTGCGGGCCGGCGCCCAGGAAGGACAGCGCGGATTCGAGCAGCACGGCCTGGGCCAGCAGGAGCAGCACCACCAGGGTTGCCTGCTTGATTACGTTGGGGATGATGTGCTGGATCAGGATCTGGATCTTGTGCAGGCCCAGAATCCGGGCGGCGGAGACGTAGGGCTTTTCGCGTTCCACCAGCACCATGGAGCGGGTGAGGCGGGCAACTTCGGGCCACTGGGCGATGGCGATCACGAACGTGATCACCGGGATGGAGGGGCCGAACAGGGCCACCACCAGCAGCAGCATCATGAGCAGCGGCAGGGACATCTGGGCTTCGAGGAGGCGGGAGACGATGGTGTCCACCCAGCCGCCGTAGTAGCCGGCGGCCGCGCCGAGGATCACGCCGATGGCGCCGGAGACCAGGACGGCCAGCAGGCCGATGGTCAGGGAGACCTGGCCGCCGTGCAGCACCCGGGAGAGCAGGTCGCGGCCCAGCTGGTCGGTGCCGAACAGGTGCCCGTCCGTCAGCGGCGGCAGGCGCCGGGCGGAGAGGTCCTGGAAGTTGGCGTCCGGCAGCGGCAGCACCTGGGCCAGGATGATCGGGATGATCACCAGCAGGGTGCAGACGGTGCCGATGATGAGCTTCCACTGGGCGGATTTACGACGGCGGGTGGCGCCTGCCCTGGCGATGTCCGCCTTGGTGACGGCGGAGGGGCTGGGCTGCCGGGCCGGTTGCGCTGCAGCAGGTGTTGCTGTGTCGAGGCTCATGCTGTTGCCGCCTTTCCAAGACGAACACGGGGATCAAGGAGCGGGTAGGCGAGGTCGATCAGCAGCTGCACGGCCACGGCCAGGAGCGCTGTGACCAGGACGGTCGCCTGGATGAGAGGGTAATCGCGGGTTTCGAGGGCCCGGACAATGAGAGAGCCGACGCCGGGCCAGGCGAACACCACTTCCACCACCACCACGCCGTTGAGCATCGCGGCGAACCGGGTGCCCAGGGCGGTGAAGACGGGAATGGCCGAGTTGCCCATGGCGTAGCGCCAGGTCAGCACCGAGTTCTTGACCCCGCGGGAGCGGGCCACGGTGAGGTACGGGGCGGCGAGGTTGTTGGTCATTTCGCGCCGGACCATGCGGGAGATCAGGGCGATCTGGAGGATGGCGATGGTCACCGTGGGGAGGACCAGTCCGCCCCAGGTGGCGAAGCCGGAGGCCGGGAACAGCGGGATCAGCACGGCAAAGCCGGTGAGCAGCATGATGCCGGTCCAGAAGTCGGGCATGGACTGCCCGGCGATGGTGAGCACGTTGACGCCGAATTCCTTGCCGGTGTCCGGGCGGCGGGACATCCACACACCCAGCGGGATGGCGACGACGGCGGTCAGCAGGATGGCCGACGTCGCCAGGGTCAGGGTGTACGGCATCCGTTCGAAGACCACCTGCATGGCGGGGGCCTGGAAGGAGTAGGACTGGCCCAGGTTGCCGGTGAACAGCTGCTGGAGGAAGATCCAGTACTGCTCCAGCACGGGCCGGTCCAGGCCGAACTGCTCCCGGACCGCGGCGAGCTGTTCGTTGCTGGCCAGCGGGCCGGCGTAGGACACGGCCGGATCGCCGGGGGCCATGCGGATCAGGATGAACACGGTGGACACCGTGAGGAACACGGTGAGCAGGCCCTGTCCCAGGCGCTTGAGGATGTAGTTCGTCATGGCTTAGGCCTCCAGCCGGACATCAACGAGGGGGTAGGAGTTAGTGGGTGCCAGGTTGATGTTGGACACCCGCTCCCGGTGGGCGAGGACGGACTTTGGGACGAACGCCCAGGCGCAGGGCCAGGTGTCCCACACTGCCTGCTGAGCTTCGTTGAGCAGTTCGGTCCTGCGGGCCGGGTCCGCTTCGGCGGAGGCGGCCTGGATCTTGGCGGTGACCTCGGGGATCACGTAGCCCTGGTAGGTATCGCGGGTGGCTTCCTTTTCGGGGGTGCCGGCGTACATGCCCTGCAGCATGGTGATGGCCAGGCCTGTGGGGCTGGGGTAGCCGTTGCCGAGGAGGTCCCAGTCGCCCTGTTTGCCCTGGCGCCAGGCCAGGATGTTGCCGCCGGGTTCGAACTGCTGCAGTTCGGCCTTGACGCCGATCTTGCCGAACATCTCCACCAGGGCCTCCATCACGGAGGTGTCGGAGGCGAACTCGCCGGTTTCCCAGATGATCTTCAGGGTGAGGTCCTTGACGCCTAGCTCGGCCAGGGTGGCCTTGGCCTTTTCGGGATCGTAGACGTACTCGCCGGTCTTGTAGTAGCCGGTGAGGCTGGAGGGGGTGACGCCCTCGGCCTGGGTGACGGAGTCCACCAGCACGTCGCGGACCAGGGACTCGCCGTCGATCGCCATGCTCAGTGCCTGGCGGACACGGGGATCGGCCAGCGGGTGGCCGGCGGGCTTGCGGAAGTTGAAGAAAATCTGGTTCAGGCGGAGGCTGGACGCTTCCTGGAGTTCGACGCCGGGAAGTCCGGCGAGCTGTTCGCGGGAGTCGGGGGTTATGGAGTCGATGACGTCCACCTCGCCGCTGCGCAGGGCAATGACGCGGCTGGATTCCTCGGGGAGGAACCGGACTTCCACGTTGTCCACCTGCGGGGCGGGGCCCCAGTAGTTCTCGTTCCGGGCCAGGCTGTAGGTGCCGGCGCCGCGGTTGAACTTGGTGACCACGTACGGGCCGGTGCCCAGGCCTTCCTGCAGTTCCTCCGGCTTGTTCTGCGCGGCGGGGGTAATCAGGATCATGCTCATGAGCGAGTCCAGGATAGGAATCGGCTTCTTGGAGACCATCTTGAAGGTGCGGTCATCCACCGGCACCACCTCGGGGAATTCGGGGAAGAAACCGGCCACGAAGGAGCCCTGCACCTGCTGGTACATCTTCAGTGCGGTGGCAACGTCCTCCACCTGCACGGGGCTGCCGTCCGAGTAGCGGATGCCTTCGCGGAACCGCACGGTCCATTCGGTGGGTCCGGTCATTTCGAAGCGTTCGGCCAGGACCAGGACGGGCTTGGTTTCGGGGCCGATGGCCGTGAGGCCCTGGCGGACGGCGCGCTGCACGGTAACGGCGGCGTCGAACTGGTTGAGCTTGTTGTCCAGGCTGACCAGCGACCGGTTGAGGGCCAGGGTCAGGGTGCTGGGTCCGGGAAGGCCGGTGGGGCCGGCACAGCCTGTGAGGCTGCCGGTGCCCAGCAGAAACCCTGCGGCCGCGCCGAACTGCAGCAGGCGGCGGCGGGAAATCTCACTTCCTTGAGGAAGAACGGTCATCGTTGACCTCTCGGTAGATCGGGGGACGGCTGCCGGCCGGACTGGCTGCGCCGAATGTTGTGTCCATCACTTTGCCACTCCTGCGCAAATTGCGCAACCCCTCTAGCGCGATCCGCGCAACCGTGTCATGATGATGGGGAGCTTCCCGCTACATGGCGGGATCCAGCCGACTACGGACGAGAGGAGCAACGTGGCTTCCGTATTTGTGCAGGCCGACGATTTCTCCGGCGCCGCCGAGGTTGGCTACTGCTTTGTCCAGCACGGGCTCTCCGCGCAGGTCCTGCTGGGCGCGGGCAAAGCTTCGGAAACGCACGACGGCGGCCCCTCCTTCAGAGGCTCCGCCACCGACGTGGTGGTAGCCGATACGCACTCCCGCGGGCTTGCCGAGTCGGCCGCCGAAGCGCTCGTGAAGGAAGCTTTCTCCGGTCCCGCAGCTTCGAGTGCGCAGGTGATGTTCAAGAAGGTGGACTCCCTGTGGCGCGGCAACATCCATGGCGAAGTGGCAGCGCTGACAAGCCTCGGTTTCCATGCTGTTGTTGCGGGGGCACTCCCCCAGCTGCAGCGTTCCGTCGTGGACGGCCGGCCGCTGGTGACCGGCACTCCCCTGGCGGAGACGGACCTGTGGCAGGCAGAACTTTCGGCACCACCGGCCGACATTCCATCCCTGCTCCGGCCGGAGAATCCCGCCTCGGTGCGGACACTGGGCCTGGCCGCGGTCCGGTCCGGTTCGCTGCCTGGGGAACTGTCCGCGCTACTGGAACCCAACCAGTCGCAACTGCTGGTGACAGACTCCGAGACGGTCCAGGACTTGGAGCACGTGGTGGACGCGGTGCTGGAACTGGAGTTCCACGCCGGTGGCCGACCCATTGTGCTGGTGGGAACGGGCGGGGCGGCCGATGTCCTCGCACAGCGACTCGCTGCACAGCTTGCGCGAAATGCGCAAACTGCGACACAGGCCGACGCAACCACCGCAGAACCGCAGGAAGCCCCAAGGCCGGTGCTCGCCGTCGTCGGCTCTGCCTCCAAGACTGCCCAGGCGCAGCTGGCCCGGCTCGAGACCCAGGGCTTCACCGTGGTAAGGCTGCACCCGCTCTACGCCGGCGCCAAGGATGCTTATGCTCCCCAACTGGCCCATGTTATAGACGCTTTAAGGGCAGGCAACCCCGTGATCATCACGCTGGCGGCCCAAAAAGTGGACCCGTCTGCATCAGCCCGCATCGTGCAGGCCCTGTCGAAGTTCGCCGCCGAGGCAGCGAAGGCAACCCCCACTGACCTGATCCTCACCGGCGGTGAGACGGCCCGGGAAGTCCTGGACGCCGTCGGCCGCCACAGCCTGCTGCCGCTCGCGGCCGTGCAGCACGGGGCCGTGCTCAGCCGTGCCGATGACGGGACGCTGGTGGGCACCAAGCCCGGCAGCTTCGGTGACGACCTGGCCCTCCTGCAGCTTTACGACGAAATCCGGGAGCGCCGCGGACAGCCCGCGCAGGCTCCCACCACCAACCTTCCCCCGCTGGACCAACCCTCTGGAGCAGACATGACAACCGAAGCAAGCAAGACCGAGCAGAACGAACTCCCCTACGTGGCCGTGACCATGGGCGACGGGGCCGGGGTGGGGCCGGAGGTGGTGGTGGCCGCCGTACTGGATCCGCAGAGCAACGCCGAGTGCCGGCCCGTGGTGATCGGCGACGCGCTCCGCCTGCGCCAGGCCGCTAACGTTCTGGGGATCGAGGCGGACATCCAGAGCATTGAAAACGTGGAGGACGCGGTGTTCACGCCGGGCCGGGTGAACGTGATCGATCTGGCGCTGCTGCCGGAGGACCTGCCATGGGGCCAGCTCTCCCCCGTGGCCGGGCACGCCGCATACGAGTACATCCGGGTGGCCAGCGAGCTGGCGATGGCCGGGAAGGTGCAGGCCATTTGCACCGCGCCGCTGAACAAGGAGGCGCTGCACGCGGCCGGTCACATCTTCCCCGGGCACACCGAACTGCTGGCGCACCTGACGGGCACGGAGGAAGTGTCCATGATGCTCTCCACGCCCAAGATCCGGGTGATCCACGTGACCACGCACATCGGGTTGATGGACGCCATCCGCAAGATCAACCCGGACCTGGTGGAGCGCACCATCCGCCGCGGCCACGAGGCGCTGGTGCGGGCGGGCATCCCGAACCCGAAGATCGGCGTGTGCGCCATCAACCCGCACGCCGGCGAGAACGGACTGTTCGGCCAGGGCGAGGAAGCGGAAAAAATTGAACCGGGCGTGAAGGCGGCGCAGGCGGACGGGATCAACGCGGTGGGCCCGCTGCCGGCGGACACGCTGTTCTTCCTGGCCGGCCGGGGCGATTACGACCTGGTGGTGGCCATGTACCACGACCAGGGGCACGGGCCGGTGAAGGTGCTGGGCATCGAGGCCGGCGTGAACATCACGGTGGGCCTGCCGGTGATCCGCACGTCCGTGGACCACGGCACCGCGTTCGACATCGCCGGCAAGGCGATCGCTGATTCCCGGTCGATGGTGGAGGCGCTGCACCAGGCCGCGGAAATGGCCACGCGGCCTGCCGTCGCCGTGTAGGCGTTGCTGCGGGGACTGGGCGGGGGCCGGAACTAGCATGGTAACCACTGCCACGGGAAGGAGACCGGGAATGCTGAGCGCAAACGCGCGGCGCGAGGAGATCTACCACCTTGCCGTGACCACCGGGCTGGCGTCCGTGGAGGAACTCTCTGCCCGGTTCGAGGTCACCGCGTCCACCATCCGCCGCGACCTGGCTCTCCTGAACGGGCAGGGCAGATTGGCCCGCACCTACGGCGGCGCCATGGCCCTCGGCGCGCACCCCGAAGCGTCGCTAAGGCAGCGCACCGGCGAGGCGTTCGAGCAGAAGCACGCGATCGCCCGCTGGGCGGCGTCCGTGATCGTGCCTGGGGAGAACATCCTGCTCGACGCCGGCTCCACCGCAGGTGCCCTGGCCCACGAACTGCGCGGGTTCGATCGCTTGTCCGTGACGACGCCGGGCATCAACACTTTGCAGGAGCTCGCCGACTCCGAGGGCATCGAGGTGGACTGCCTGGGCGGCCGGCTCCGCGCTGTTTCGCAGAGTTTTGTGGGGCCGCTGGCCGAGGCGGCGCTGGAGCGGATGAGCTTCGACCGGGTGTTCCTCGGCGCCGACGCCGTCACCGCCGAGGACGGCATCTGCGAGGCGGACCACGCCCAGACCCGCCTCAAAGAGCTCATGGCCCGCCGGGGCCAGGACGTGTACGTACTGGCGGATTCGTCCAAGCTCGGCCAGCGGCCGTTCCACGCCTGGGCGCGGCTGGCCCTGCCCTGGACGTTAGTTACGGACGACGGCGCCGACCCCGCGCAGGTGCAGAAGTTCCGGGACGCGGGGATACAGGTTGAGGTGGCAGCCGTCAGCGGCTGAGTCTCCGGGGATCTCGTCTAACCGGCGGTCGGCCGGATAAAATGGGAAATGGTGCTCTTCCCCATCATCGGGCTCCTCCTCTGGATCGTATGTCTTGCTGGTGTCGTGCTGATTTGCGGCGCCAGCTGGGCGTTGGGCAAGACGGTCTGGTGGTTCCTGGATCTCCCGGACAAACTCGACAAGCAACATTCGAAGGCCTTCAGACCGCGGACAGCCCCGCCGCCGTCGCTACGGCCCCAGCCGCACAAAGCCCCGGTCCCGGGACGCCCCCCGCCGCCGCCAAAAGCTCCCCCGTCTCCTGTCCAGCCCGGACCCTACGACTCGTCCGACATTTGGCCCAAATGGACCCCCGCCTACCGGCTGTACAAGGATCGGGAACTGGCCATCTGGCAGGAGCAGTTCGACGCCCTGAACTCCCGCGAGTAAGTCCTGCCTGTATACAGCTTGCCTAGGTCAAGAGAAACGCCCTGTGGGCACTGATAGTACGATCTCCCTAGTTTCTGACGGAGCGCAAGCTTCACAGATGAGGACGAGTTGGGGGACGAATCATGCCGGAACTGAAGCGCATCTACTGGACACGGATAGGCCTACGCCTTGCTTTCGTGGCCATGGTTGTATGGTTATTTGCCTCAGCCTTCCTCGCGCTCATGCCCAAGGCGGACGTGAGCGCCGCTGCGCGTCCATCCTCTGTGGCAGAGGTCCTGCGCGGCCTGGTGGATAACGTCGTCGCGGCAGCTACCCTGCCAGCCGTTTTCACCGTCCTCGTCATCATCATCGCCGCAATCACTGTTGCCCGCGATGTTCGCCGCCGGGATCCGGTCCGCCGCTTTACGCGTCAGCAGCGTCGCGAGGGTATGGCCCGGGCCGGCGGACAGTGTGAGATGGAGGCAGGATTCCGGCGGCGTTGTTCGCGCCCCGCTGAACACGGTGACCATTTCTATCCCTGGTCCAAGGGCGGGTCCACCCGCCTGCAAAACTTTGTGGCCGCCTGCGCCAGGTGCAACCGCGCCAAGGGTGCCAGGATTCCGTCACCGGGCCAGCAGGCAAGGCTGGAACGACGACGGCGGGACTACCTTCCGCTCGAGTCTTCCGTCAGCGTCGGGGAACGGCAGCCGCTCCGCTGACGTCGTGCTCGGGCAATACAAAGCCTGAAACTTCCAGCGCCCCGTTAGGGGTCAAGCCGCCGGCGCAGAAGGCAGAACTCGTTGCCCTCGGGGTCGGCTAGGACGTGCCACTGCTCGTCGCCCGTCTGCCCGACGTCGGCTGGGCGGGCACCCAGGGCAAGCAGGCGTTCCAGTTCGGCGTCCTGGTCCCGGTCCACCGGGTTCACGTCGATGTGCAGGGGAAGGCGCCCGGTACGCGGGTTGCTGCTCGGGCTTAGGATGATGGTCGGCTGGAGGCCGCCGAACCCGGCGTTCGGCGGGCCGATCTCGATGGCGCCGTCCTCCCTGTCGAGTTCGACATACCCGAGGACGCCGCACCAGAACTCCGCCAGGAGTTCCGGATTGGCGCAGTTGAGGACCAGTTCGCTGATACGGGAGACCATGGACCCCAGTGTACGGAGGACCGGGCTGAAGAGTCAGGGTCGGGCTCTTCGTGAACCGGTCAGTAGAAGTCGGCTGCTGTTTAAGGCGTCTTAGGGCTTGGTTCAGAGGTTGGGTCCCGGGATAGGAAGGCTGGAGAGGATGCGTCTACAAAGAGCCAAACTCGTCGATGAGATGGACGGACCCACATGCACGCCGTACTCGAATACACCTACGAGGACAACTACCTTCAAACCCGAGAGAAGTACCGCTCCGATCACCTCAGGGCAGCGTGGGAAGCAGTCGAACGGGGCGATCTTTTACTGGGTGGAGCCGTTGCCGACGGACTCTTCACCGGGTTGCTCATCTTCACAGGCGGGAACGCACTTGACGCTGCAAAGCCTTTGCAGCCGCCGATCCCTATGTCACCGGCGGCGTCGTGACATCGTGGACAGCCCGCCCTTGGACAACGGTGGTCGGAAAAGAAGCGGCCGCACCCGTTCGCCCCTAAAGCTCAATCTCCTCCTCACCGCATGCCAGGACCGCTCTGCCGGGCTGTCCAACAAACGCATCAGACGTTGCACTAGGCTGGAGTCCCCGGACCCACCACCAGCAAGTGAGGCATAACGTGCACCAGGACGCCGCCCGGTTCCTGTCCCAGCCGGTGGCCGCCCAGCCCGGCGCCCCCCTGCGTGTGGCGGTGTACTCCCGGGTCGCCGAAGCCATCCGCAACGGCCTCCTCACGCCCGGCTCCATGATCCCCACCGAAACGGAGCTCGGCACGGACATGAAAGTCAGCCGCACAGTTGTCCGCGAAGCCCTCATGCTGCTCGAGGAGGACGGGCTGATCAGGGCAAGGCGCGGCGTCGGGCGCTTCGTTTCTGACACGCTCCCCCGCATCGGCATCGAACGCATCCAGCCCTTCGAAGACGTCCTGGGCAGCCCGGGCCAGCAGGCGGAGGTCAAGCGCACCCAGGTGGTCCGGCAGGCCGCCTCCGAATTCGTCGCCCCCGGCATCGGCGTCGATCCCGGCAGCGACTGCTGGCTGTGGGAATCAGTCCTGATTCGCGACGGCGAGGCCATCGCCCACTTGCAGGAGAACGTCACGGCCCAGCCGGTCAGCTTCGGCAAGGGCGCCGCCGCGCCCCTTGAGATAGAGAACGACGGCGGCACCACCTTGCTTGCCGCGCTCAACAACCAGCTGGGCAGGATGGCCGGGCCGGGCGAATGCCAGATCAGCCTCAGCCAGGTGGGACCCAGCCGGGCGAAGCTCCTGGACCTGCGCCCGTCCGACCCCGTGCTGGTCCTGACCCAGTACGTCCGAAACGGCAACCAGCCCTTTTACCTGGCCAAGTGCCTCGTCTCGACACGGGCCGGGCACCTCTCGGTGATGCAGCAGTTCCAGTCCTGAAGCCGCCGTACCGTTCACTTATCGCGCGAGGATGCAACAAGCCCCACCTCGCGCGGGCATATCGGCCAAGGCCCGCGACTTGTGCCTGTGCCAAGTGCTGGTTTCTGGCTAGGTCCCGCTGGGTAGGCTACTTCTACAACGAGAGAAACGCCCGAACGAAACGGAGACGCCCATGCACGCAGTGCTCGAGTACACGTACGAGGACAACTACCTTGAGACCCGCGAAATATACCGCGCAGACCACCTTCGGGCGGGATGGGAAGCAGTCGAAAGGGGCGAACTCCTGCTGGGTGGGGCCGTTGGCGAAGGACCGTTCACCGGGCTGCTGATCTTCACCGGCGAGAACGCGCTTGAGGCCGCACGAGCCTTTGCAGCTGCCGACCCCTACGTCACCGCTGGGGTCGTGACCTCGTGGACCGCCCGCCCCTGGAAAACGGTGCTGGGAAAAGAAGCGGCAACGCCGGTTCGCCCCTAGACCCGGAGACCGATAGACCCGTAGCCCGGTGGGAACTCGAGCTCTGCCAAGAGGATGAGCCTCACCCTCTGAAGCCCTCCAGCCATTCGGCAAAGTCCAGCGCCAGCGCATCCCAGCCAGGGGCTGCGACCACCTGGACGGACAGCGGCAGGCCCTCGGTTGACCACGCGACGGGCAGCGAAACAACAGGGGCGCCGACCATGGTCACAGCCCTGCATTGGCCCATGATGTCCCAGCCAAAGATGGACTGTCCGTCAATGTCCAGTTTTCCGGACACGTCGCACGCCGGGCCGCCGGCCACGGGCAGGAGGACGATGTCTGCGGTATCGAAAATTGCCAGGTCCCGTTGTCTTGCCTGTTCGGATTCGGCGACAGCCGCTTCGAGTTGCCCTGCGGGAGTCTGCAGGGAGCGCTCGATGACGTCGAGGTTCGCGGGAAGGACCAGGTGCTCACGGCCTGCGACAGCCGCGGCGTGATCAATCATCGGATCAAGAGGGCGGAGCCGGTTATAGGCTGCCAGCGATCCCGCAAACAGATCCGGTACCTGGGTCAGTGTCCGGACCTCCGGCGCGACCTGTTCCGCCACTGCAGCGATCATCGCTGACACTTCACGCCGTACCGGCCCCAAAGCGGACCCGTCACTCCATGCCACCGCAACGTTGCCGGGGACCGCCGCGCCAGGCAAGGTCCGAACGCCGGGACGAACATCCGAAAGCACTCCGAGCGCGGTCCGCAGGTCCCGCACTGACCGTGCGAGCGGCCCAATGACTTGCGTGGCGGCTTGAAGGCGGGCAGCGGGCGGGAACGGGTCGCCGCCTCCGTACCAGCCGCCGGCTCCCGGGACGATGCCAAGGTCCGGAACTGTATCCGGGGTGGGCCGCAGGGCAGTGATACCCACGCATTGCGCCGGCCACCGCAGGGATCCGCCGTAGTCGGTGCCCAACCCCAGTGCCGATATGCCGGCAGCGACGGCTGCAGCCTCTCCCCCGCTCGAGCCACCCGCCGTCGCACCGGGAAACCGGGAATTGAGCGTCCGGCCCCCGACGGCGCTCTCGGTGATGGCACCGAACGCAAACTCGGGGCAATTGGTTTTCCCAATCACTACCGCGCCCGCCTCCTGCAGACGCCGCACCGCAGTGGCAGTGAAGGTGGCAACATTTCCGGCGTAGGCGGCACTGCCGCCGGTCAGCCTCAACCCTGCCACAGCGATGACATCTTTGACGGTCAGGGGAACACCGGCGAGCGGCCCCGGATCCTCCCCGCGGGCCCGACGGCGGTCCACCTCCTTGGCGGCACTGGCAGCGCCGTCCCAGTCTTCCTCGATGAACGCGCACATGTCGGGAGCTGCATCGGCCCGTGACCGCGACTCCGCCAGGACGCTCTCCGCGGAGGCCTGACCGGCGCGAACTGCGGAGGCGACCGCCATGGCGTCACGAAGCGCAGTCTCCATGGACCGAATGTATCAGCACGGTCTCGACCCGAAGCGCGCTTCCGCTGCGTTCGCCGGAACACGTGACTGAAGGCCCGGCTGCGGCAGCAGCCAAGCCTCGGGGTGCTTAACTGCCCCTCGACCTCGTGCAGATTCCAGTCCTAGGACCGGACCTCCTGATCTGCAGCGATAGACTCGGCGATCTGCTTGATCGCGGCGAGCGTTACCGGGATGCCGTGGAGCGCCTGCCGGGTGCGGTCAGCGATCTGCTCGGGGGCCTTGTCACCGAACTTTTCCTCGAACATGGCTATCCCGTCCGGTAGGAATTCCCACGACTCGGTCAGCGTCGTCCCTGCATCAGCCGGAGCCATGCTGAAGCTCCAGCGGACGAACTTGCCGCCCACCACCCAGGCGAACTCGCGGCCGCGCTCCGCTGCCACCACCTGCGACCGCGTCTCCCAGGTCCTGTGGGGCAGTTCGTTGCGCCCCGTGAACCAGGCTCCGATGTGGCCGGCGCTGTTCTCATCGTCCCACCAGCATGATGTACAGACCGGGCTCCACTCGCCGGTCCGGGTGATGTCGGAAACCAAGTCGTAGACCGTCTCAACCGGTGCCTGGACCGTAACGGACTCCTGGTACTGGCGAGTGCTGCTCTGGTTCATGGGTCCATCCTCACTGAAAGTCACTTCTTCTGCCGCCGGCTGCCGCCGTGCCAGTCCTCCTGCGTGCCGACCGTACCGGCGGAGACTCCGAAGGCGGGTAGCTGCGGCTGCTCACGCACGCTTCGCTTGAGTTCGGCGAAACCGGGGAAGCGTGCCAGCCCGACGACATGGTCCCACAGCTCGGCGGCCGACTCTTCGTCCGGCAGCCGGCTGATCACCGGCCCGAAGAAGGCCACGCCAGTTGGCGGCTCAAAATGGATGATGGGCGTGCCGACATCCTTACCCGTCAGCGCCAGCGCCTCATCTGTCTCCTGCCGGATCTCCTGGTCCCAGGACTCGTCGTTTAAGGCTCCCGCCAGCGACAGAGGCAAGCCGGCCTCGGCGAGGATCGGCTCAACGAACTCGCGCGTCCCGCGCTGCTCACGCACCTCACCTTCGGTGAGCTGGTTTACCGTGTCGGGGGCAACTTCGAAGATGTGCGTCCCGAACGCCTCATACAAACGGGCGATCGACTCGCGGCCATGCTCCGCCCGTGCCTGGGCCGCCACCCGCAGGAGCCGGAGGCCGGCCGTGTGCCCGGCCTCGTACTCAGGCGGGAAATGGGCGTCATAGTCAACGTTGGCGTTGATGAGCCGCAACGAGATGAACCGCCAGTCGACGCTGTATCCGCGCTGCGCCTGCACCATGCGCACCCACTTGCTGGTCATCCAGGCAAAGGGGCAGACCGGATCAAAATAGAAGTTGATGTCGGCATTCACCCGTCCACCTTTACACCGGCTAGTGACTTGGGTCGAATCGGTTTCAGACTGCAGCCCGGACACTGCGGGGTGGCTTTCGCGGCGCTGTTCGCAGACTGTGAGCATTTTTCGAACCGCGGGAAGAGTGGCTCAGCTCGATTCCCGCTGCTGCCGGTGTGCAGCCGGGCGTTCGAGTCCCAGATGTCCGCGCAGGGTTTCCGCGGTGTAGCGGCTGCGGAAGAGACCTCGGCGCTGCAGTACAGGGATCACGCGGTCAACGAACTCCTCCAGGGAGTCCGGCAGCAGCGGCGGCATCAGGTTGAAGCCGTCGGCGGCATTTGAAGAAAACCACAGCTCAATCTGGTCGGCGATCTGCTCCGGAGTTCCCACCATGGTGCAGTGGCCTCCGCCCGCGGCCAGCCGGCCCAGCAGTTGCCGCACCGTGGGCTTTTCCGCTTCGATGATCCGCAGGATCGTGGTGTAGCGTCCCTGCGGGCCGGTGAACTCGATCGCCGGCG
Source organism: Pseudarthrobacter sp. NamE5 (assembly GCF_005796225.1). Lineage (GTDB taxonomy): Bacteria > Actinomycetota > Actinomycetes > Actinomycetales > Micrococcaceae > Arthrobacter. The sequence goes on along the minus strand of NZ_VAHO01000005.1, from coordinate 67,890 downwards.
GCAGGGCCGGAACAGGGGCATCCAGCTCCCACCCGCTGCAGTCCTGGCCAATAAAGGTGCCAAGCTGCGCCAGCGAGTGCGCGGCCGGGAGCAGCGCGTCCACCTCGGCCTGCCTGCGGCGGGCCTCCGCCTCGGTAGTACCAACGTAGGTGACCAGGCCCGGCATGATGGCGACCTTGCCCGGGTTCCGCCCGGCCGATGTGATCCGCCTTTTCATGTCGGCGTAGTAGTCCTGGGCGGAGGGCAGGTCATAGGCCACAGCATAAATCCCCTCGGCGTACCGGGCCGCCAGATCGCGTCCCTGTTCGGAGGCGCCTGCCTGGAACAACACCGGCCGGCCCTGGGGCGGCCGGGGTACGGTCAGCGGGCCCTCCACCCGGAAATGATCACCGGCGTGGTGCAACGGCTGCAACGTGTCCGGATCCGCGTAAAGGCCGGCGCGGTCCATCACCAGCGCATCGTCAGTCCAGGAGTCCCAGAGCCGCCCGGCTACCTCGATGAACTCGGTAGCCCGCGCATACCGTTCCCCGTGGCCGGGCATCGCTTCCATGCCGTGGTTGCGGGCTTCGGCGTCGAACATGGACGTCACCACGTTCCAGCCCACCCGGCCGCCGCTGATGTGGTCAAGGGATGCCAGCATCCTGGCGGCGTGGAAGGGCGTGTAGAAGGTGGTGGATACGGTGCTGACCAGCCCGATCCTGCTGGTGGCACGCGCCATCGCGGCCAGGGCGGTCAGGGGTTCCAGGAACCACCTCGGTCCCTGCTCCGGACTGCCCACGCTGTGGCCGTCGGCAAAAAACACCGCATCGAAGAGCCCGCGTTCGGCGCTTTGCGCCAGTTGCTCATAGTAGGCAATATCGCCAAGCTGCTCCACCTGCGAGTCCGGCCGGCGCCAGGCGGCTCCGTGGTGGCCGCAGCCAAAGAGGAAGGCGTTGAAATGGAGTTGGCGCTGGGTCCCGTCCGTGTCCTGCATGGCCTACCCTTCCGTCAGTTCATGACCAGGCCGCCGTCGACCACAAGATTCTGGCCGGTGACGGAACGGGCCCACGGGGAGGCGAAGAAGAGGATGGCGTCAGCAAAGCTGGACGGAGTTGTTACCCGGCGCAGGGGCGTGGCGGCGGCGATGTAGTCAAAAACCTCCTCCGGCGTGGCGGCGCTGGCGTCGGTGGTGCGGAGCAGCCCGCCTGAGACCATGTTCACCGAGACGTTGTGCTGGCCCAGGTCCGCGGCCATGGTCCGGGTCAGGGCCAGCAGCGCTGCCTTCGCTGCTGTGTAGTCGTGGTAGGGAACCACCGGGTTCTGGAACAGGTTGGTGCCGATGTTGATGATCCGGCCGAACCCGGTCTCCAGCATGCCCGGCAGTGCCTGCTGGGTGGTGTTGAGCGCGCCGCGGACGCTGCCGGAAAACTGGGCTTCGAATTCCGGCCAGGTGATGCCGGCCGCGCTAGAGCGGGCGTCACCGTTGAAGGAAAAGTCCGCCAAGGCGTTGTTGACCACGGTGGTCACGGGGCTGCCGAAATGCTTCTGGGCTTGGGTGAGCATGGCGGCCACCTGGTCGGCGTCGGTCACGTCCGCCTGCAGGGCCACAGCCTGGCCGGGGCCGTACTTTGCTGCCAGGGCTTCACTCTCCTCGGCACTGTTCCGGTAGTTGATGACAACCCGGGCACCCTGTTCGGCAAAGGCCTGGACGATGCTGTGGCCGAGGCCGCGTCCGCCGCCGGTGACGAGGACGAGCTGTTCTGAAATGTGCACGGTTTCCCGCTTTCTATTCGTGGGAGGAAGAGAGCACTAGCGGGTTCCAGCACGGCCCGGGCACAGGCAGCCCAAGGCATGGTGAGGCGTCAGGCGAATAGTCATCCGCGACATCCCTTCGCTAGTACTAACTAGATCAGGTTCAACGGGTGTTATCTCAGCCCCTTGAGCGGGGCACCCCGTGTCACTAACGGAAGACTCTACTCCGCCGGGGGAAGCGGAAGAAATGTTGTGCCGCACCGCGACAGGAGCAACGACTACGCCAACAGCGTCACCCAGCAGGCTGCCACCGGGATGATGGGCGGTGCGGTTGGACCAAAATGCGACACTTTTGGCCCTGTGCCCGCCCTGATTTTCCTCTCCGCGTGCGCCAGGCCCGTCCGGGCCACCCATTAGTGACGCAACAGGTCGCCGTTTTTCTGTCGAATGTTGGTACTTTGTGATTGCCGTTCCGCAATGTGCGGGCCGGGGGACCCATCATTCGGATTTGAAAGGCATCACTTATGAGCACACCTCAGTACCAGCCGCAGTACCAGGGCTACCAGCAGCCCAACACGCCGGCCAAGACCAACACCCTGGCGATCATCGCGCTGGTCTCCTCCTTTTTCATCAGCCTGCTCGGCGTCATCCTGGGGCACATCGCGTTGAACCAGATCAAGACCACCGGCGAGGGTGGCCGTGGCTTGGCCATTGCCGCGCTGGTCATCGGCTACGTGTCGATGGCACTGGCCGTCATCCTGATCATCATCATGTTCGCCACGGCTGCCGCCTACCAAGGCTGACCACACCACAAGAGGACCCTATGCCCGGAAAAGTCCGGGCATAGGGTCTTTCTGTTGACGCGACAGAAATGCTCCTCCAGATATGCAGGCTTGAATCGTGCCAAAGCCTGCATACCTGGACAAAAACTCCGAGTGGTGGGGCTGCTGTCAGGCGGCTGACCCTGCAGAGGCGAGCGCCGCCGTCGTGGTTTTGAAGTGACCCAGGAGCGTCTCCACCAGGTGCGGAGCGAAGTCCTCCTCCAGCGAGAGCACCACGCGGCACCGCGCGCCCTTCACCTCCGGGTACCCCGCGTACAGCCCGCGCATGTCGCACACGGTTTGCCCACGGCTTGGCCCGTCAGAGGTGTCGACGGCGGCGCGCACCACGGGTGCCAGCGCAGGCTTAACAGCACCGACAGCGAGCGCCGCCGCCAGCGGATCGTGCATGGCGGAGCAGGGCCGGCCGTAGATCCCCTCGTAGAACCGGAAGTAGTAACCGAGCATCTCCCCCAGCGCCCTCGGCACCGCCCCGGCAGAAGCCAGCAGCACCTGCCGGTGCGACTCCTCCAGAACAGACGCCATGGTCACGTCAAGCGGCACCAGCGTCACGTCCCAGTCGGCGGCCAGCACCAGAGCGGCGGCCTCAGGGTCGTGCCAGATGTTCGCCTCAGCCACGGGCGTGATGTTCCCGGGCGCCAGCGCGGCCCCGCCCATCACGGTCACCGACTCCACCAGGGACGGCAGCGCAGGCTCCAGCCGCACCGCCTCAGCAACATTCGTCAAAGGACCGATCGCCACCACCCGCAAGGAACCAGGGTACAAACGTGCCAGCCGCACCAGCATCTCCGCCGCTGACTCGGCAACAACAGAAGCAGCAGAAGGCTCCAGCGAAACCTCCCCAACACCGTTCTCCCCGTGCACCCATGGCGACCCTCCGCCAAAAGAACCAACAAGCGGATCGTGCGCACCAACAGCCACGGGCACGGAAGCAGCCCCGGCCAACGACAGCAGGTCAAGGGTATTCCGGGCACCAACGGCAGCACTCACGTTCCCGCTCACCGTCCCGATCCCCACCACGGAAGCAAGAGGTGAGGCGAGCAGGTAGGCCAGGGCGAGGGCGTCGTCGATGCCGGTGTCGCAGTCCAGGTAGACGGGGGCAGTCACAATAAATTCCTTTGAAACAAATAGCGGGGTTAGACCGTCTCGCCCTTGGGGGCGGCGACGAAGAGGCTGACGATGAACGCGGCGGCGGTGATGCCCACCGAGATCCAGAGGGCGGTGGCGTAGCCTGCCGAAGTACTGAAGGCGGCGAACGGGGCCACGAGCACGACGCCGAGGCTCGCCCCGATCCCGAACGACGCACCGTTGATGCCAGGCAAGGAAGCCGGGGCCTCCTTCGGCGACAACAGCACCGAGAGCCCGTTGATGGCGGTCAGGAAGAAGCCGTTGTAGAAGATCCCCAGGCAGGCAACGGCAACAAACACCGCCGCAGGGCTGGAAGAAAACAGCGCCGCGACCACGGCACACACCAGGCTCAGCGAAGTCCCCAAACGCAACGTGCGCACCCAGCCCCGCCTATCCGCCAGCCACCCCGCCAACGGTGCGGCGAAGACGCCAATCAGCGCGGCGGGGGTGAGGAACAGCAAAGCGGAGATGGAGGCGGAAAGCCCGAAGCCGCCGTCGTTATCCTGGCTCAGCAGCACCACGGTGAAGTTGATGACCGCGAAGATGCCGGCGAGGGTGAGGACGGTGGTGGCGATGACCGGCCACACCTGGCGGGAGCGCAGGTGGTGCACGGCGATGAGCGGGTGGCTGCGGCGCTTCTCGATGAACCAGAATCCCGCAAAGGACAAAACGGTGCCGGCCAGCAGGGCCAGGGCGGTGGGCGACGTCCAGCCGGCGGCCGACCCGTCGGTCACGAAGTACGTCAGGAACACCAGGAACAACGACAGGGAGCCGGCGCCCCACCAGTCCATGGCGCCCCGCACCCCTACAGGCCGTCCGGCGGGTACCAGGCGGAAAATGCACACAGCGGCGATGGCGGTGAGGACGAGCACGACGACGAAGATGGACCGGAAGCCGAGGGTCTCGGCCATGAGCCCGCCCACGTAGCCGTCCACGCCGCCCACTCCCCCGTTGATGGCGGCGATGATGCCCACGGAGGTGCCGAAGACCTTGGCCTGCAGGTTCTCGCTGAGCACGATGTAGGCGAGCGCGAACACGGCGCTGGAGACGCCCTGCAGGAACCGGCCGGTGACCAGCAGCGGCAGGGTGGGCGCGGCGATGCAGAGGATGGTGCCGGCGCCCATGATGCCCAGGACCAGCAGCAGCGCGGCGCGGCGGCCGATGAAGTCGCTCCACCGGCCGATCACGGGCCCGGCGATGGCGCCGGCCAGGAAGAACATGGACTGGACGGGGGCGGCGCTGTCCGCGCTTTCGCCGAAACTGGCGGCGATCTGCGGCAGCGCGGGGGTGACCATGCTGGCGTTCAGCTGGAAGGACAGCACGCCCAGCAGCAGGGTGGAGATCAGCAGGGCGGCGCGGCGGCCGGAGAGCTTGGCCGCGTCGCCGTCGGGAAGTACGACGGCGGCGCCTCCTTGCGCGGGAGGCGCGGCTGCGGCGGGGGTCGGGGTGTTCACATCAAACTCCTTTGTTCGAGCAGAAGGGGATCATCTTTCGTGGCGTCGAGTTGTTATACAACCATGTATGACTCACAAGTACAACCTTGCGCTACACTTTTTCGAAAGCCCGGCCGCTTCCGGCCCTCCCCCCTGAGAGAGTTTTCCCATGAACACAACACGTCCTGCTGTCACTGTGGTCGGCAGCATCAACCTGGACCTGATCGCCACCGCCGAACGGCTTCCGACGGCGGGCGAAACCATCGGCGGCGCCGTCCTGTCCGAACAGCCCGGCGGCAAGGGCGCCAACCAGGCCGCGGCCGCGGCACGCCTGGGGGGCAGCGCCCGGATGGTCGGGGCCGTCGGGAACGACGCGTCCGGGCAGCGGATGCTCGATGCTCTGGCTGCTGCCGGTGTGGATACGTCCGACGTGGCCGTCCTTCCCCAGCCGACCGGGACGGCGCTGATCGTGGTGGACCGCGACGGCGAGAACCAGATCGTGGTGTGTCCGGGGGCCAACTCGCACCTGTCGCTGGACGGGGTGGAGTTCGGCCCCGAGGAGACGGTGCTGTGCCAGCTGGAGGTCGGCCTGGACGTGGTGCTCCAGGCTTCGCGGAAGGCGCAGGGCTTCTTTGTGCTGAACGCCGCGCCGGCCATGGACCTGCCGGCGAAGCTGCTGGAGAGGTGCGACCTGGTGATCGTCAACGAGAGCGAGTACGCCCTCATCCCGGCCCTCGCCGAGGCGAAGCTCGTGGCGGTGACCTACGGCAAGGACGGCTCGGCCATGTTCGAGCATGGCCGCAAGGTAGCAGAGGCTCCATCCGAGGCGGTGACGGTGGCGAACACCGTCGGTGCCGGCGACGCCTTCTGCGCCGCCCTGGTCCTGGCACTGCGGAGCGGGCTGGACTACACACGTGCCCTGGCCGTGGCTAATGCCGTGGGTGCCGATGCCGTGGGTGATCCGTCGTCGCAGCCTGATTTGGCACACCTGGGCCACTACGTGGAGCGGGCTGCTGCTGCTTCGGGCGCTTCCTCGTGACTGTCACTTTGCCGTTGACTGTCACCTTCCGGCGGGCGGTGCCGGGGGACTTTCCGGAGGTCCGGCGCATCACCCGCGACGCCTACCTCCGGGCCGGGCACTTCACCGACAATCATCCGTACATGAGTGTGCTGGAGGATGTGGAGCACCGCGTCGAACATGCCGAGGTGTGGGTGGCGCAGACCGCCGGGAAGGTGGTTGCGGCGGTGACGCTGACATTCGCCGGCCAGCCGTACAGCGAGATCGCGCAGGACGGGGAGCTGGAGTTCCGGATGCTGGCGGTGGACCCGGCTCAGCAGGGCGGCGGAGTGGGACGGGCCGTAGTGCGCAAGATCGTGGAGCACGCCCGGCAAGTGCCCGGCATCGAGGCGATCAGCATCACCAGCGCCACGTTCATGGAGCGGGCCCACGCCCTCTACGAGTCCTTGGGCTTCCGCCGGGCGCCGGAGCGGGACTGGTACGTGCCCGGCGAGAACGTGCTGTTGTGGGTGTTCCGGCTGGAGCTCCGAGGCTGAACGTGTTGAAACCCCTGCCCGAACTTGCAGGCTACGACCGCCACCGCTAGGAGACCGGGTTTGCTGTCCGCAAATGCGCGGCGCGAGGAGATTTACCACCTTGCCCTGACCACCGGCCTGGCCTGCGTGAAGGAACTGTCGGCCCGATTCGAGGTGACGGCGTCCACCATCCGCCATCACCTTCGCTGCTGAATCCCAGGGGAGGCTGGCACGGAGGTGCGGTGGCGCTGGCCGCAGGCTCGGAGGCGTCACTGCGGCAGCCTCACCAGGGAGGCGTTCGAGCAAAAACACGCGATCGCGCGCTGGGCGTCGTCAGTGATCCGGCCCGGGGAGAACATCCTCCTCGACGCCGGCTCCGCCGCGAATTTGTTGGCGCACGAGCTGCGCGGCTTCCAGAAGCTGTCAGTCACGACGCCGGACATCAACACTTTCCAAGAACTAGCCGACTGCGAGGGCCCTCTGCTGGATTCTCTACTTCCTAAACCGGATCGTGAGCGCCCGGATCCGGCGCCATGGAAATCGACGGTCGGGAACGCCGAAGCAGTGTACCGGCTTGTTTGTGAAAGTCTTGGGGTGACCCCCCACGGTACCGCTACGCCTCCTCGCCGTCCGGCCCTGCGTCCTCGATCTCTCCACGGGCGATCCGTTCAGCGGTGCGCCGGTAGGCTTCGGCGATGTAGTCCTCGACGTCTTGCCGCCCAATGCGCCACATGCCGCGGCCACCAACCTGAAAAGCCCGCAGCTCACCGATCTTGATCAGTGCGTGGATCTGGTTTGGCTTCACGTTCAGCTCTTCGGCTACCTGGGTGGGAGTCAGGAAGCGGCGCATGGATTCATCAGTCACTCGGCCATCCTATGTGTGTGAGAAACTTCTCGGCTCGCTCCACGTGCGTCCCGGTAAAGCCAAGGTCCGGATCGCGCTGCTTCAGGTGGACGGGCTGGGCATGCTCCTCGCCCCATGCCTTGGCATCGCGTCCTGTCATGTCATCGACCCGCACCACGGAGTCCCAGTCGGCGTCCCCGGCGACGGTGACATCTCTCCTGCCCAGCCAGCGCTGCAGGTCCGCGGTTTCGGTATCGGGGCGCCGGCGTCAGCATGCCGAACACCATGGTGATCAGTGAGCTGATCCGTGACGAGCTCCAACTGCGCCTCCAGGCCGGCCGCTACATCCGTAGGCCAGGTGGACAGGGCGCACTTCTCATTTGAGGGCCACAACAGTGGCCGGTCACCGCCGCTGTTCGGGCACACCGAAGGATTATGGATTCGTCAATGTCGAGCAGGATGACCGGCTTCACAATGCCCCTCAGTTCGCGATTCTCTTGTGTCCGTGGCACGCCCTGGCGGGTAGTTCCGCTTTGGTGATAGCCGCCGGACAGCCCAGCTGCCAGCAGCCTGAGGCAGAACGATAGCCAGGGAACGCCACCAGCCGAAACAAGCTCCACGAAAACCAAAGGGCACCCGCGAAAGCGGGCCCACTCCCCCAGGAACATTCGCAGCCGCCGCCAGCCCATCGAAAACTAACAACCCAAACACTGCTTGCATTCATGCCGGCGGCTTTGCAGCCGGGCCGTGGCCGCGAGCTGACCAGTATGGACAGGCTCCGGCGCCAGGAGGCCCAGCTGCACGACGGAACAACCGCAAATATCGCTGGACAAGCCAACGAACAGTAGTAGACCAGGCAGAAAACCCCGACAGCAGCCGACGGCACCACGAGGCCACCAGAGGCCATGTCGGTAGCTTGGCTATTGTGGCACTATGACTCATCGCACCATCGACCCCCGTATTAGCCTTGCGCTCTCCCTGCATGCTCAGCCGGGCGTTTATGCCCTTCTTATCGGCTCCGGAACATCTACGGGTGCCGGCATCCCCACGGGGTGGGGCGTCATCAAGGATCTTGTGCGGCAAGCGGCGGCGGCGGCTGGCGCCCCAATTAGCACAGACGCCGGTGATGCAGAAATAGATGCATGGTGGGCAAAGCACGGCGATGGCAATGAACTTGGCTACTCTGGGCTCCTTGAATCCCTAGGCCCAACGGCTGCCGCGCGTAGTGCGCTCCTGCACGGATACTTCGAGCCCACGGATGAAGACCGGGCTGATAATCGCAAGGTGCCAAGCCGGGCGCACCACGGGATCGCGGAACTCGTCCGCCGAGGAGCCATCCGAGTCATCCTTACGACCAATTTCGATAGCCTTATTGAGCAGGCGCTAGACCAGGCATCTGTTCCTTATCAGGTGCTGTCAACCGAAAACGCGATAAAAGCACGCAAGCCTCTCCATCATGCCGGGTGCACCATTATCAAGCTCCACGGCGATTACAAGTCTCTTGACCAAAAGAACACGCTTGCCGAGCTTACCGATTACGGGCCCTCCACCCACCAAATCCTGCAAGAGGTTATCGAGAACTTTGGTCTGATCATCAACGGATGGTCGGCGGACTGGGACACAGCTCTGGTGGAAGCTCTCGAAGGCCGGCAGAGCCGGCGCTATCCCTTGTACTGGTCCACCTTGTACGGGCTAGGGTCTGCCGCCGGCGCCCTGATCGAACAACATGCGGGCGCCGTCATCAGTAATGTCACAGCAGATGAATTCTTTCCAGACCTGCAACAGCGCCTCGATTCGCTGGATGCCCTGGCGACGCCAGAACTGACCGAAGACATGGCCATCGCCCGCCTAAAAAGACTCCTGCCCTATAGAGAGTCCTACATTGAAATCCGAGAGCTCCTCGCAGCCGAAATCAGCCCCATCGCCGCATACATCCGCGAGCGCGGAGTGACGGGTCCTTCCGGGGACTATGCAGCCGTTTTCGACAACGAATGTATATCTCTCCGTAGTAGCTCTCAGACACTGGTGCGTCTCATTGCTTCCGGCGTAGCGCTTGATCGGGACCGCATCCACGCCGATCTTTGGGTGTGGGCAATTCAACAGCTGTTGAAGGTCAGGCTGCCGGTTTCTTCGTATTCAGAGGCGTGGTACAACCTCGCGCACTACCCAGCCCTCCTTGCCCTTCGGGCCGTCGCCATGATTGCTGTCACCGAAGAAAGGGAGGATGTGTTCATCCGTGCGGCAACTGAGCCGAAGTGGAAGGACGCGTACTCTCAGCGCGATCCTGAACCCGCCTTCATGGCACTGCAAGACGAGATCGTTGTTGACTACAACCTGGCGAAAGCAGCACCACGTTGGAACGGAAGTTCGTGGATCTACCCTCAAAGCGAATTGATCGCGAACGACATGCAAGAGCTGATCGGCCACCTGATCGGGTCTGGCGACGACTTTAAGCGGGCTTTCTGCCAGGCCGAATACCGTATGGCCCTGGCCCACGCGTTCCTTACCAACGAACGCAGTAGGCCCTCAGCCGGGAAGTATCTCCATGCAGCCCGTACGAGGATTTCAAGAGATAAGAACGCCTGGCGAAAAGACTTTGAGCTGCACGGCGACCACCAGGCCTGGAACTGGTCACCATCACCTGACGGGGAGCCAGATTTATTTGCCACAAAGTTAGATGAACTGGACTCCGTCCTGGCCGGGTTGGAGCGCTGGTAGGGACTCTGGCCACGCCAGTAACGCTGCACCCGCGTCATTAAACCCCGGTCTGAGCTGCCCGCTTCCTTGCACGGGTTTCTTTCGTCTTGTCCCCGGCCAAGCGGTAAAACTAACCCGTACAGACAGGAAGAGCGGACGATACCCGGCCTAACCCTGTGAGCATTTAGGGTGGGAGTTGATAGGACGACTATATTGGAAGGTTTCGCTTTGACTGAGCCCTGGCTATCGGCGGACGACGTGGCGACTCACCTCGGCGTCGCCAAGGACACCGTCTATGTATGGATAGCCGAGAAAGGCATACCGGCCCACAAGATTGGCCGACTGTGGAAGTTTCAGGTCAGCGAGATTGATGAATGGGTCCATAGCGGCGGTGCAGCAATTGACGATGGAAGTACGGAGCCCTCATGACTGACCCTCGGAATTCGATCTTCGATGTTCTCCAGGTGGGCGCCACCGTAATAGGACTGGCTGGGCAGGAGCCAGCGAAGATTGTCGCGGTAGAGCATCTTACTGATGATTCAGCCAACGTGGCGTTCAGAACGGCGGCTGGACTCGTAGAGAAGATCGTCTTTGCAAACGCAATGGATCATCTGCGCAGCGTCAAACCCGGGATTGCCTTCAGCTTCGACGCGGAGCCGAATGCCTTTCTACTTGCGGCCGAAGCAAGGCGCATGCGTTTGGCCTATCTGTTCGATCCCTTGGCGGCCCTCGGGACGAGCGATGTTCAGCCCCTGCCCCATCAGCTCCGGGCGGTCTATGGAATCATGCTGGAGAAACAGCCCCTCCGGTACGTGCTTGCTGACGACCCTGGAGCCGGCAAGACCGTTATGGCCGGCCTACTAATGAAGGAACTTCTTCTGAGGGGCGACGCCGCGAACGTGTTGGTGGTATCCCCAGGTGTACTCGTCGATCAGTGGGACGAGGAAATGCGGGAGAAATTCGGCCTAGAGTTCGAAATGCTGACGCGGGACAAAGTACTTAATGAAAGCAACCCATTCGCCCGTGGGGGCCTCTGGCTCGCACGCCTGGACATGCTTGCCCGCAACAGCGAAGGCATCCTCGAAAAGGCCTGCCAAATCGACTGGGATCTAGTCATTTTCGACGAGGCGCACAAGATGTCTGCCTCCGTCTGGGGCAGCGAAGTGAGGAAAACTAAGCGCTATCAAATGGCCGAAGAGATTGGGCAGCACACCCGAAATCTCCTTCTCATGACAGCGACCCCGCACTCCGGGAAGGAAGAGCAGTTCCAACTCTTCATGGCCCTTCTCGATTCTGACCGCTTTGAGGGGGTGGCACGGGAGGGTACTCGCAGAGTCGACGTGTCAGACCTAATGCGACGCCTGGTCAAAGAGGAACTTCTGACATTCGAGGGCAAGCGCCTATTTCCAGAACGCTTTGCATTCACGGTTCAGTATGAGCTGACGGCCGCGGAGAAGAATCTTTACGCTGCTGTCACCAGCTATGTCCGTGAGGAAATGAACCGTGCTGACGCAATCGAAGGTGACAATCGGCGCCGCACTGCGGTCGGCTTCGCTCTGACCACGCTTCAACGCCGGCTTGCTTCGTCGCCCGCCGCTATCCACCGTTCCCTAGAAAGACGTCGCCGGAGGCTGGAGTCAGAGCTTGAAGATGCACAACTGCTCTCCAAGAGGATCAGTGACGATGTTGATGTGGTCGATGTGGACGACTTCGAAGAGCTGACAGACGAAGAACGCGAAGCATTGGAAGATCGGGCAGTGGCTGGTGCCACCGCCGCCCGTACTCCCGAGGAGCTCAAAACTGAGATTGCCGTCCTAGACCGCCTGCTTAGCCAGTCTCTGGCAGTGAAGTCCTCCCCCACCTATGCCAAGTGGAACGCCCTACGGGAGACGCTCGACGACAACGAAGAAATGCGTGATGACACGGGCGCACGCCGTAAGGTCATCATTTTCACCGAACATAAAGACACGCTGAATGATCTGGTCTCCCGTCTTACTCAACACCTCGGCCGAGACGACGCTGTCATCACCATACATGGCGGAACGAAGCGTGAAGACCGCAAAAAGGCAAAGGAGACGTTCGAACAGAATGAACGTTGCATATTCCTGATCGCCACGGACGCTGCCGGTGAAGGCGTAAACCTCCACAAAAACGCACACTTGTTGATCAACTACGACCTTCCATGGAACCCCAACCGGATAGAGCAGCGATTCGGACGAGTTCACCGAATCGGCCAACCCAACACCTGCTTCATGTGGTCACTAGTAGCGGAAGATACACGGGAGGGTGACGTTTACGGACGTCTCTTGGAGAAGCTCGATGAGCAACGGGCTACTTTAGGTGGACGTGTCTATGACGTACTCGGTCAGCTCTTCCAAGGGAATGCCCTTCGTGATCTGATGATTGCCGCCATTAAAGAGGCAAACGCGCCCGAACGGCAGCGGTATCTCACGGAGGTAGTCGATCCGAAAATTTCCGAAGGCATACCAGAACTGCTGAGTGCCAGCCAACTCGTTCCGTCGCAGATGGAACAATCCGAAGTGAACGAGGTGAGGCGACAAATGGAGCGGGCAGAAGCAGCTCGTCTCCAGCCACACCATGTGGAGGCCTTCTTCCACAAGGCATTCGCTGATGCGGGTGGCTCGCTCCGAATGCGTGAGAATCACCGCTTTGAGATAAAACGTGTCCCCGGGGAAATCAAGGAACGCGATCGAGTCACAGGTTACGGTCAGCCGGTCGTGGATGCGTATCACCGGGTGGCTTTTGATCCGCAATACGTCAAGGTCGAGGGCAATAACCACGTTGCCACGCTGCTTCACCCAGGGCATCCACTGATGTCTGCAACGATGAGTGTTGTTTCAGACCGGCACCATGAGGCTCTGCAGCGTGGTGCCATCCTTGTTGATCGATCGGATCTTGCTGTCCAGCCTTATGTCATCAGCTTGTTAGAGCATGACGTCACAGACGGCAGGACGGGACGAGATGGTCAGCCGCTAGTCGTTTCTAGACGCGCCCAATACGTTCGATCAGACCCAGACGGGACAATTACGCCGTTGGACGGCTCTCCAATCCCGAACTTCGAGCCGGCGGATGGTGGGGAGCGCCAACTGGCTAAAAAGGTATTGGCAGAGCCGTGGGCACAATCATCGGATCTAGACGCAAGGGTCATCCGTCAAGCATCCGTCACCATCGCCCGCAAGCATGCAGAAGATGTCACTCAGCGCACGCTTGCCCGAGTTGAAAAAACCAAGCGTCTAGTCCGGGAGCGGCTTACGCGCGAAATCAACTACTGGGACCAACGTGCCTTCGAGCTCAACGAGCAGGAACGCGCCGGTAAGAGAACGAGACTGCCCGCATCACAGATGCGTGATCGGGCAGAAAGCCTCGCCCGTCGCCTAGACCGCCGTCTAGATGACCTGCGGAAGGAAGGCGATATTTCAGTCCGGCCTCCCCGGGTAACCGGCGCCTGCTTGGTCATAACTCAGGGTTGGTTGGACGCCCAAATCGATCCCCAGGGTGCAGACGCACGGGCAAAGGAAACTACGCGAGTCGAACGACTAGCGGTTGATGCAGCACTCCGAGTTGAACGAGCGTTGGGCCATCGTCCTACAGAAATGCATCACAACAACCCCGGATATGACATTGAATCTGATACAGGTAACGGCCTCGACTTCATTGAAGTGAAGGGACGGGTCCTTGGCGGAAGAACCTTTGTTCTGACCCGTCAAGAGGCGGTCACGGCACTTAACAAGGGCAGCCATTCTGTTTTGGCGCTTGTTCAGGTGGCCGCCGACGATTCGACCAGTGTCAGATATCTACGCCGCCCAATAACACAACCCCTCGACCCTCGCGCAGCTCGCGTTGAGTATGACTGGGAACCCTTCTGGAATCAAGCAACAGAGATGAGCCAACAGTGAGCGAGACGGCCCGCAGGAAGAAGTTGATCGAGGTCGCCCTGCCTTTGGACGAAATAAATGCCGCGTCGAAGGCTGACAAGGAACGCAAGACCGGAACCGTGCGCAATCTCCATAAATGGTTCGCGCCTATGCCGCTGCCTGCATGGCGTGCACTTCTATTTGCCGCGTTAGTCGATGATCCCGAAGACGATAACCATCGCGTGTATTTGCTTGATCTAATCAAGCGCCTTGTCCAAAATGGCGCAGACCTGCCGGACCAGTCCGATATCGCAGAAGCGACTGCGATCCTGGCTAAACAATTCCCGGACGGACTTCCGACTGTGATGGATCCCTTCTGTGGAGGCGGATCAACCCTTATCGAGGCTCAACGTCTTGGGCTCCCTACATTTGGGTCAGACCTAAACCCGGTTCCGGCACTGATCAGCCGTACCCTCACTGAAGTCCTGCCCCATGTCTATGGCACTCAGCCGTTGCGACCTACAACATTCCCTGAAGGAGAGCTCGCTCTCGGGCGAGTCTATAAGGGGTACGAAGGTCTAGCTGAGGATGTGCGCTTCTACGGCCAAGTCGTGTTGAACCGCGTTTCTAGTGCAATAGCTGATGCCTACCCAGCTGATACCGCAGAGATTCCGGTGGCCTGGCTCTGGGGCAGGACTGCAAAGTGCGTCAATCCGGCCTGCGGAATCGAAACTGTATTGGTCACCTCTCTATGGGTTTCAAAGAAGCCAGGGGATTTAGCTTGGATGGAACCTGAAGTCTTCGAGGGCAAAGTTCGGATGCGTGTCATTTTCGGGCAGCGCACTGGTGCACCGCCAAACCCGCCGAAGGTGGGGCGTGGCACGAGCTTTGCTTGCCTCGCGTGCAGCAGTGTTCTAGGAGACGCCACTTTGGTGGAGGCGGGCCAACGAGGCGAGATTGGGTATCGGTTGCTCGCTGTAACCTCAACCGTGCGAGGCCGACGCGTCTATCGGGCAGCTACGCCAGCCGAGGAAGCTGTTGCATTGGAGGTACCGGTCCCGGAGGACATTGCCGATATTCCTCAATCAACAGACACTAGATCCTTCTCTGGCCCACGTTTTGGGTTCCCAAATTTTGCTGACTTATTTATGCCCCGCCAACTCCTTGCGTTGGCAGCTTTCGCAGATCGAGTGGCAGAACTCCACTCAGAACTTATCGAGTCTGGCGTCGCAGAAGACCGGGCGAAGGCGATCGTCAGTTTGCTTGGCCTAGGCGTAGGCAAGCTTGCTCACGGAAGTTCTACGCAGAGCAGGTGGAAGTTCGATTCCCGTAGTGGAACCGCAAAGGCAATCTCAGCATTCGCACGGAACGATCTGCGGTTGACGTGGGACTTCGCTGAGGTCAATCCTTTATCTGATGGTGCAATGAGCTGGCTCCAGTCGCTTGACACCCTGCTTGACGCTCTGCCCTATGCGCCGCACGGATCGGGAAAGATCCGCAAGGCCGACGCGAGAGTCACCGCCCCTGGTTCGTTGGCCCTTATCGCAACAGATCCCCCATACTTCGATGCGATCGACTACGCCGATCTCTCTGACTATTTCTACATGTGGCATCGGCGAGCGCTTCGATCAGTTCATCCAGACCTCTACGCCACAGTCGCAACGCCGAAAGCGAGCGAACTGATATCCAGCCTCAGTCGGCATGGCTATGACAAAGAGGCAGCTCGTGCCTACTTCATTGAGGGGTTCACGGAGACATTCAAGAATCTCGCCCGTTCGTCGGTCCCTGACCTTCCTATGCTTGTTGTCTACGCATCCAAGGAGCAGAAAGCAGGCGAGGAGGAGACGCGCTGGTCGGCCATCCTTACCGCCATGGTGAACGCCGAACTGGAAGTAACCGGTACATGGCCGATCCATGGCACTGGATCGTCACGCATGATTGGAATTGGTACCAATGCCGTTGCTTCCTACATCGTTATGAGCTGTCGGCCACGTGCAAGCAGTGCCATAACAACCAGCCTGTCAGACTTCACCAGGGCACTTAGGCGTGAGCTGGGTCCCGCAGTCCGAGACCTACAAGCCTCGTCGATCCTTCCGGTAGACCTCGCCCAGGCAGCTATGGGCCCTGGCATGCAAATCTATTCACGGTATAGAGCTGTCTTGGATCAAGCTGGCCGGCCCGTTCCCGTTGAGCATGCTTTGCGACTCATCAATGCGGCCCTGTTCGAGGTGCTGGATGAGCAGGAAGGCGAACTAGATCGTGAGTCGCGCTTTGCCGTTCGCTGGTGGGAGACGCATGGCTGGGAACCAGCGCCCTTCGGAGAGGCGGATAAGGCAGCCCGTCCATTGGGGATCAGCGTCGATGACGTAGTCCGGGCCCAAGTCGCTACGGGGCAGGCAAACCGAGTCCAACTGCTTGGACGAAGTGGCCTCAGTCGAGACTGGACGCCTTCGTCTGATGTCGCCCTTACTGCGTGGGAGGCGGTTCATCATCTGGCAGATCGGTTGATTGATGGGGGCGGTGAATTGGACGCGGCCAGACTTATGGGTCGTCTCGCGGCGATACAGGATCCCGCAATGGCGTTGACATATCGGCTCCACGATATCGCTGCTAAAAAGGGCCGGACATCGGACCAGGAGCGATACAACGCACTAATCAATTCGTGGGCAGAGCTGGTGAGGTTAAGCGGCGATGGCGTCGCTTCTATAGAGGAGTTGTTCTGAGATGGCGTCGCTAACGAACAAGGAACGGGTCGGCCGCGTACTCGATTTGGTGGCTGATGGACTTGGTCCCTGGATGACCACGCTATTGCACAGCAAGTATGGCGCGGATTGGGCAGCCAAGGTGGGCGGGACACCCGGGTTGACTGGCAGGGACGCAACCCCCAACCAATCCGACCCGGCGTATTTGTTTTGGGTTTTTGATAAGCAGTGGCATGCAGTGTTCAAAGACCACTTGTCGTTCGAGGATAAGCGAGCGACTTCAGCGTTGTGGGATGCTCGAAAGGAATGGGCTCACGGCGAGCGCATCTCGTCAGAGCGCACGGAGCGAGTGCTCATGGACGGCGAGCATATCCTGCGCTCAATTGGTGCTGTGCGGCAAGCGGACAAGGCTGATGAGATGCGCCGAGAGTTCCGTCGGATCATGTTTGAAGAGGACCAAAAGCGGATTCAACGTGCCCAGGAGAAAGCGCTCTCGGTCCAAGTCGACTCCACGGGGCTGCCGGCGTGGCGTGACGTTGTTGAACCTCACGACGACGTTGCTAGAGGGACTTTCGAGCTCGCACAGTTTGCGGCTGACCTGCGGCAAGTCCATCAGGGCGTCGCTGGCCCTGAATATGGAGATCCGGCTGAATTTTTTGGCCGTACCTACATCACTCGCGGTCTTCGTTACTTGTTGGAGCAGGCCATTAGGCGCTTCGCGGGGACCGGAGGCGAGCCCGTGATCGACCTAATGACCACGTTCGGCGGTGGCAAGACCCACTCACTCCTGGCGGTTTATCATGCCGCTGCCGGTATGCGGGCGGAACAGCTTCCAGGTATGCGAGATTTGCTCGACAGCGTTGGCATCGCCGAACTGCCTGCGAAAGTAAGCCGCGCTGTCCTCGTTGGGAACGACCTTTCAGTGCTGGGATCGCAGAAGTCCGATGGAACCGTTGTTAACACCATGTGGGGTGAACTCGCGTACCAGCTTGGTGGGCGCGAGGGGTACGACCTGTTGGCCAGGTACGATCAAGCCTCGGTGCCTCCTACTACGACCGACTTGGCTACGCTCCTTACCAAATATGGTCCTTGCATCGTCCTCATTGACGAATGGGTGGCGTACCTCCGGCAGCTCTGGTCATTGGAAAAGGCGACGCCTGCTGGAACCTTTGACGCCCATATGACCTTCGTGCAGTCATTGACCGAGGCCGTAAAGGCAGTCCCGAACGCGCTGCTTGTCGTCTCACTGCCAGCGTCTGATGTTGTACGGGATATGGCTGGCGTTGAGATGCCGGTCGAAAACGAGCATGAGATTGGCGGGACTGCAGGTTTGGAAGCCCTGCGCCACTTGCGTTCGGTCATCCATCGGGTTGAAACGCCCTGGCAACCGGCCACGATCGAAGAATCCTTTGAGATCGTCCGACGCCGAATTTTCAAGTCCTTTGGCAGCGAACAAGATGCAGCACGCGACCTCGTGGTGCAAAAGTTCACCGAGCATTATCTTCGTTATGCCTCCGAGGTGCCCAGTGAGGTTATGCAGCCTGGTTACCGCTCGTCGATGCGTACCGCATATCCAATTCACCCGGAGTTGTTTGATCGGCTCTACAAGGACTGGTCCACACTTGAGCGCTTCCAGCGAACACGAGGTGTACTGCGTCTTATGGCCACAGTCGTTTATGCATTGTGGATAAGCGGTGACCGCTCTCCGATGGTCCTTCCTGCATCCATTCCTCTCGACAACGCCAAGGTGTTCGATGAATTGGCGAATCATCTTGACGACTCTTGGAAGCCGATTGTGGACGCCGATGTGGCTGGTGAAACCTCAACGGCTAACGTTGTTGACAGCGAAATTAAGATCCTAGGCAAGTCAATGGCTACGAAGCGTGCGGCCCGCTGCGTCTTTCTGGGCACTGCTCCGCTCGCGAATCTTCGACAGCGGGACGGCAGCGCCGGGACAATACGTGGAATTGAGCAGAAGCGTGTTGTTCTGGGCTCGACCTACCCTGGTGACAATCCCGCCCATGTAACGGATGGGCTGCGCCGCTTAGGCGACCTGGGCAAGTATATGAACCGGGATCAGGACCGTTACTGGCTCTCCCTCCAGCAGACGGTTGCCCAGATCGTTCAGGAACGTGCCGATTCCTATCACGACGACCAGGTCTTCGATGAGCTGGCAAGCGTTGTAAGGCAGGAAACGGACAAAGGGCTTTTCGAACGAGTCCACCGCTTTCCCCCCGGAAGCATCGATGTCGAGGACGATGCTGGCATTGCACTTGTGATTTTTGGGCCTGACCGGCCATTTTCTAAGCGGGCGAAGTCAATGGCCGAGGACGCATCACTTGACTTCCTCAACAAGCGGGGCACGAATGCTCGAATCCACAAGAACAGCCTTGTCTTCCTGGCTCCGGAAGTTGACCGAATCGACGTGCTACTCAATGCTGTTCGACACCGTATGGCGTGGGAGTACATTCTCGGGAATCGCGACTCACTGAACCTAGACCAGCACAACATTAAGGTCGCGGAATCACGGGTAGCGCAGGCCAAGCAGACGGTCTCGGACGCAATCCGAGAGGCATATCGATGGATTCTGGTTCCAACCCAGGAGCCGGGTTCTGCAGATATCTATCTCGAGCCCATCCTGATGAATGGAACAGGCACATTGGCCGAGCGTGTGACACGGAAAGCCGACGCGGGTGAGTTCGTTGTCAGATCGTTCTCCCCGTCATTGTTGAGGATCCAAATCAACCGGCTGAACCTGTGGAAGGAAAAGCCGTATGTTCCCCTTGACGTTCTTGCCGGCTATTTCAGCCAGTACGTATATATGCCGAAGGTCACCCAGCCCAAAGTGGTGATTGATGCAGTTTGGCGACTTGACGAAGTCCTGGCAATTGCGATGGATGGATTCGCCTACGCGGACGCATACGAAGAAGGCCGCTTCCTAGGCCTGACGGTTTCTGCTCCAACTGCAGTACGCCAGGGCGGGCTCATCGTCGACCCAGCAGTCGCACTCGAACAAATCTCGAAGGACTCCCAGCCGGAAGAGGAAGCAGAACCAGGTACGCCTGGTCAAACACCTAGCAATCCTGACAGCACACCTCAAAAAACGGGTCAAGACGGCGGCAGGGCTGACGACGGCGGAACGACGGGGAAGACACCCTCAAGGTTCCATGCGACCAAAGATCTAACGATCAACCGAGTAGTCCGCGACGTGGGGCAGATCTATGAAGAAATTCTTTCCCACTTCGTTACAAGCGCTGCGGCTGTTCGCGTTTCGATCGATATTGAGTCTGAGCAGCTAAACAAGCTAACTGCCGATCAGAGAACAGCGATCCGAGAGAACTTACGGACACTCGGGTTTGACGATGCTGACTGGTCGATGGACTAAAGCTGGAAATGACCAAACGCGGTTGAAAAACCCGCGACCCTATAACTCGGTCGCGGGTTTTCTGTTGATCGACTATTGGGGATGTCAGGACGGAGTTGGAGGCCTGTTGCCGTAGGCGTCGTTGCTCACGCGGTGGTCGGGACTTTCTTGATGCCGAACACTATTAAGACGAACATTATCGGGCCCAACTTCGTTTTGGGCGGGCCCTTAGGCCCTTCCTCTAGCTAAATCCCTTCGCTCTCGTGCCGTCTGCGGCCAAGGCACCATAGTAGAGTGCCGGAATCATCGTCGTCGCCCTGTCCCTTGCGAGGTTCCCAGTCTGACCCGACGCCAACCTGCATCGGTTTCAAGGTCCTGTCGTGGGTTGTCCTGGAAGAACGACCAGTGCGGTTCGCCCGACACGCGGCCATTCGGAGCAGGCCGGCCTCCAGTTGCTTTCTTGCTGGGCAGCACCTGGGGACGCTCTCGCTTTTCAGTTACTACCTTCTGCGTCTGCAATCGGTGTCTCGACTTCAAAGGCGTAGTTCCCTCCACAACTCCATTACGAGGTGCCTGCGGCTTTTTAGGCTTGCGCTTTACAGCGGAATTAGAGGCAGCTTTTCCGGAACCAGGACACAAACCACCATTGCGGGCCGAATGCGCGATGACCTTTCCCAATTCCGGCTTTGCCGTGAGGGGCTTGCCGCATGCCTGGCATCGCCATCCGGATCCCTTCGAACTAACCGCCTTCGCCACTTTCCTCCCCAAATCATTTCTCGTAAAACTACAGCTACCCTATCGGCATCGCCAAAACGCACTTCGCTAGCAGTGTCAAAAATGCGTCGATGAAAAGACTTAGTTGACCGATCCCTTCAACGAGCTGACAGTGAGCGTCCCAAAATGCCTCCGTCTCTTGCGGATTCTGGGGCCACCTATACTTCGTCTAGTCATTCGCGCCGTAACTGCGTTCGAATGACGCGGTACCGCGACTTAGAAACGACTAAAATCGGCGATCACGCCCGCGTTGAGCTGGAGGGTAATCACTGTGTTTGTGCCGACTTTAGCCTTCGCCAAATCGCTTGCGCGGCGCGGAATTCGTTTTGGCTGCAACGAGTGCAGGACGGCCTTCCGTTACCTAGTTATGCCAGAAACGAAGGCGGCAACGGCTCGATTACAGTAATGCCTCGCCCAGCTGCTCCTAATATTCCTGATGACGAGAATAGTAGAAGTATTTCTTCTTTGCCAGATTCGGCCTCAACTCCCCGGACAGTAGGAACGACGCGGGCCCATCGATCCTCGTCACACCGATCGAAGGCGCTCGATGTGACGTCGCTGTTCCTTCTCGTCTTGCTTAATATGGACACTCACCAAAACTTTCCCGCCCTCTGGCTTGTAGTAGATGCGCCCCATGTTCTCGCTTCCTGCGATTCCAGTGGCCAGTTTCGACACTTCACGCCAACCGCGAAGACCTTCGAGGTCCCGCCCCGAGAGCTGACCCATATCAATTTGCGTTAACGCGCGGAGGATGGACGCCGGCGCGTCAAGATTCGCGATTATTTCTACGCTATCCAGCACAAAGGCGAGGCGGGCGAAGGCATTATCCAGGAATCCAACAACGCCTCGACGGGGAGCTGCATGCATTTCCGCCCGCCGGCGACGCACAAAGGCTTCTTGCCCGAGTTCGTCAAGTCGCTGCTCTAGCATCTCGATTGTTGTTTCGAAACCGCCAATTCTCGCGTCGGCAACCTCAGCTTGATGACGATAGTTAACAACTGCATGACGAAGATCAGAGTTCTCGCTGAGCGCCAGCTCTAAAAGTTCTTCGGTATCCGTCTGCCTTACCGAATAAGCCTCAGCATCCGCATTTTCTTCGTTTGACTTAGTAACTATAGCGATTTGATCGTGCAACGACTTCTGGTACGCAAGAGACCTATCCAAGGCCTGCATAAGCTTGGTTTCGTTATCTGTAGCCCCTACCAAGCGCTGCCGGAGAGAATCGACCTCTTTCTCCGAATGGCTCAGGCGCTCCGACAATTCAGCTGTCAGATCCAGCAACTGCTCAACTCTGGTTGCAAGATCCTCAAGTGGGGATACTGTTGGCGCTGCTGGCAGCCCTAGGCTTTTCGGTGCAGGCGAGAGGACCGCGGCAACCTGGGCTGCAACTTCGGCACGTTCACTCTTGGTACGGAGGCGAGCAAACCAGTCATAGAACTTGCCATCACTTGCAGGCCTATAACTAACATCCCAGCGCTGAACGGCCAGACCAGCACTCTCAAGGGAATTAACGACGTCACTGGCAAGCCGCTCGGATCCGTTGAACACCAAATAGTGACCAAAGTCGTTGGTGTCAAGGGTCCACTCACCTTTGAGCCCCTCGAAGGCGGGCCGGTTATGGGTCTCCATCGCTGCCGGCGCATAAGGGACATCAGCACCAGCCAGCAAGAACCGCTTACAGTCCCCGATCTCCCATGATGGACCGGCAAGGTCGATTAAGTCACCCTTTTGCACGGGATACACCGCGCCTTCATAAACAATGCCGCCGTAGCCATTTGGAGTGATCCGAACGGGCCGTTTCACTTCCCCATACATAAAGGATGAACCGTTGACAACCCGAACGACTATTTGCAACGCGGCCATCCGCTAGGCCACCGACGCACATCGGCAGGCAGGGTCCCCCCATTTGCGCTTGCATACCGCGCACGGTTGAAAGTACAGATGTTCCGTCAGCTGCTCTTGCGTTGCTTGATCAGGACCTCCAAAACGGGCGAATGCCGTGCGCTTGTGTTTGTATAGCACGTCTCCCGGCACCATTGCGGGATCCGCCTTGTCGGCCACATTTGCGCGGATAGTTAGGCCTCCCCCCGGGGATGATATTCCTGCACCACCGGCATCGAGATCTTCCTTAAGCTCACTCCCCGGAAGTGCAATGCCGAACTCCAGGTCGAAATATGAGGCCGTAGCTTTGTCTTGGCGCTGACTTGATGTGGCGCTGAGGGACAGAATCAAATCCTCGTCGATCTTGATGTCCAGTTCCAGTCGTTCAACCAATGGGGGCGCCGTTTCGTCCACGTCGATCGCTATGACGCCAAGAGAGGTCCTAGGATCGCTGGCCTGCGGCTGCTCCGTCAATTGCGTCGGAGTAACTATCGAGAACTTAGCAACACCATCCGTTGGATCGGTGCAGAAAAGGTGAAACGAGTCCTCGCATGAGTCCCCGTCAATTGGCATCCGCGTCCCAGCTCTCAGCAGGGGGAGTCTGTAACCGCGCGCCATCTCCAGCTCAATCTGTTTGGCCAGGACCAGCCGCTGGGCATCGTGTGCAATCCAAGCTGCTCCTTGAGAAACGAGTGTTGAGCTGTTTGCCGGCACAATTACACGTCCAGGCCCAAACAACTCGTGCATGCGCCTACGGATACTTGGCATCGCAGCCATGCCTCCAGCGACTAGACAAAGGGAGACTTGGGCCGGGGCCATGCCCACACTGTCGAGCAAAGCTTCAATTTCCCGTATTCCCTGATCAACGAGAGGACGGGCTATCGCATCAAATTCCTGGCGACTTAGTGTGTACTGGAGTGTCGTACCTGAAACAGGGAAGTAGTTCGGAGTGTAAAACGTAACTTCTGCACGATCTGAAAGGGCGATCTTATTCCGCTCCGTCGACTGCAGTAACCGGAGCCGGGCCTCGCGGCTAGGTCGATCGTTGTCAGCAATGCAATGACTGTTCGAAAACCTGCCTACGACTTCGTCGCGAATAACTTGATCAAATCTATCCCCGCCTACCTGATCCGTTCCACCGTTTCGGAGTTGGAGGATTCTGCCGGGCTCAATCCGACACAAAGTGAGGTCTAGGGTCCCTCCACCCCAGTCAACGACGAGCACATTTTGCCGCATAAGACCTCTGATCGTGCTTTCGGCGTCAGTCCCTCCCCGAAGATATCCGTATAACGCTGCCAAAGGTTCGTGAACAAATTGAGCTACCGAAATTCTCGCCTGCGAACAGGCATCTCGCAGAGCCCGCCGCCTTGGTCCGTTCATACTCACCGGAATGGTGACGACAGCGCGGGCAAGGTCGCCAAGCACTTCTCGTTGTCGGCTTTGCAGTGATTCTGTACGCACGTGCCGGATGACGTCGGCGACAATGTCCACGGGGCTACGATCAACACCACCAACACTTACAACCTCTTGACCCAGTAGAAACTTGGGCGAGCGCACGGTGCTGCCGTGGACTCCCAGCCCCACCTCCTCTAGCGCGTTACGTGCCTCACGGCCAACGATTACTTCCTCGCCCTCATACCGCACAACGGAAGGGTGCGGACGCCCTTCCTCATCGACAACGTCAATTACACGATCGCCAACAACGACCGATACCAAACTATTGGTTGTGCCAAAGTCAAACCCCGCTATCATTGCGTTCCCCCGCTAGTGTCTTTGAGTCTTGTAACTTCCGTGTCTATGGCATTAAGTGCGCGATCCACGAACTCCTCAGCGACCTGCGTGCTTCCGTGGCGTAGTGCATGTAGTCCATCGCTCAGCAACTCAACCTGAGCGGTTAGCCGACGAATGATCAACGTGCGAAGCGCTTCATAGTCATCTACATGATGGCTCTTATCCACTGCACGATTGCTGCGTTCCCGACGAAGCTCGCGGCCTAAAGAGTCAAGGGTCTGCTCAAGGTCAGCTATTTGCGCCCTCGAAGCATCAAGCTCCGTTGCCAGCGTCTTGCGTGCTGATTCAGCGTGTTCCGCTCGTCGCTCCTGAAATGCCCTTTGCGCCAGTGCGTCAGCCGTAGCCCTTTTTGCGCGCCCATTGTGCTGTTCAAAATGCCGTGACAGGCGGCCTAAAGCTTCAGTATTCTTGGCTGTAGCCAGAAGCGCGGCAGTTCCCTTCGAGATCCTAGTAGACGGAGACGTTCGCCAAATCAGCGTTGCCATATCTTTAACAAACTGATCCTCCGTCCATTGCTCACGGAGTATTTGAAATAGCTCGAACGTGATGACCGCGTTTACTCGCAGGCGTTGCCTCTGAGCACTCATAACTTCCGAGGATTTCTTCAGGCCCAAAGCCTCATGTGCTCGCTCCTCCGCCAGTGCGCTTATGTCTTGCGCCGTGAGAGCAGTCTCGGGTGAATTACTAGCCAGTCGTCGGACCACCTGCTCAAAAACCCTGTTCTCTGCCAATGCGACAACTACGAGCTCAAGTATTCGCTGCACTGCGCGATGATCAACATCCTGCTGCGCGACAGCTGCCAACAGCGTGGGCGGCACTGCAAGATAAGGATCGCCCTTAGCCAAATTCTTGACGATCAGAACTTCATCTTGCTTAGATTGTTCATCCGACGAGAGCGCGAATAAGCTGGTACGAGGAAAGACCAGTTTACGGCCCGGGTTCTCATATGCGTATTGGAACAGCTCGCGCACCGATTCGAAGGGCGAATTTTTCACTCCAACCGGACCTGGCATGTCGACAGTAGATTCTTCAGGCTCCGAGAAGTATTTGCTTACTGCATGCCCATCAATTGGGCGCTGATTTTTGGTCACGTTTTTGAAGCTCCTTGGGCTTGAAGGCGACGCTGTAAATCTGCATACCAAGTCTCCGCCTTGCGGCTGTGGCGAAGGTACTCGGCGTGCCGGCTTGCAGCAGTGAGGTCACCGGCAGCGTACGAGTGCTCGGCCGCAACTAAGTGCAACTTGAACATGTCACGAGGTAGCTGGCCGCTAATTTGTGAAAGGGCTTCAGTAACATCTGCTGCAGCCGAACCGTCAAGAGGCAAGGCACTCCATATAAGGACCTGCTCGATAGCTGAATCGCTGAGCGCTGAATCTAGGCCCGGATGCGCCGCGTCGCCGATCGCCGCACTCCGCCAAGGTAATCCATGAAGCAAAGCCTGAAAGCGCAATGAAACCTCAGACACGCGCTGACTCTTTGTTCGTGCCATTGCCCTTTGAAATTGATTGTAATGGAATGCGACTATTCCACAAATAGCCTCGGCAGGAACACGGTCGAACGTTCCGAGTATACCCACCGCTTTGTCATATTTACTTTCGTATTCCTCACTTTTGCCGTGCCTACCGCTAACTCCAGACTCGGCAAGTTCCTCGCGTGCGAGAACACCGTAAAGATAGAAAGCAAGACCTGAGGCATAACGCTCCGCGCTCCGATACCCCATTGCACGCATGATGAAGTCATCGACGGCTTGGGCGCTCAGCTCCCGAGCATCAATAAGACGTGCCAACGCAGCGTCAACACCGTCAAGGTCATCTTCCTCCGCGAGGGCGAATTCAAACTGGGACTTCTTGACCACTTCCGAGTTAACTAATGTCACATCCACTATCCCGCTACGCTGGGCTGTCAAGAGTTCGATAGCACTGTCAGCCGACATCTGCACATCATTAACTTCGACGATGTTGGAGCTCCGGATTTCCCAATCATGCGCGGAAGTTGCCGTAGTAATGGTAAGCCGACTTCTACCACATTCCCTGCCTCTGAACACAAGAACCGGACGTCTGACCGCGTGGCCCTCAAAGCTATGTACGCGCAGATCGCGCTCAGAGGAAAATTCAATTCGACACTTAGAACACACGAAGGCTGCAGGCTTGGGTTCAACTTGGTTATTAGGACCGTCGCCAGTGACTTCCCGAAATTCCATATAGCCGGTTTGCCAAAAACCCATTTTACTCCGGCACCTAGACTACGAAGAGCTGCACAGGAGCGAAGGCAAAACTTGGGCTTTGCTCTGCCTTACGTTTGCGACTCACAACACGGGCGACATGAGGCCTGGAAACCCGTTTAAGTACAAATATGGCACAGCTGGCAGCCTTACCAGCTAGTAGTCGCGCACCGCTTCGTGCCCTGATAAAAACAAGTCGGAAGTACTCCACGTCCTTGCACCTCTCACAACCCCCAACGCCATCCCATTCCAAGGGCTGGTCCCATCGTTGAGACTACTTGCCTTCATTGCTTGAAAAACAAAAATCAAGAGATCGTTCGGAAACCTTCAGTTGTTCTTGAGCCAATCTTGAGATTCCAGCCCATAAAGACCTCTTCAGACATGCGACCCGCGGGGAAGTACCTACTCTGTGTAGGACTAATGCCCCACAGCCGCCGCTGTCGCATACACATCCGCAGGCATTGGCCGATGAAGCTTCCACGTGATCGCGATCGGCTTCTCGCCTGAGTGCTGCACGTAGTCCACCTGACCAAGGCAAGTGTAAGGAACAGTCAGCCCGGTCTCGTCGTCCGCCGTGTCCCTCGTGAAGATCAGAATCCTCGAGCCGTGGGAGGCCCGGTCAAGGTACCGCCGTCCCGTTTTGCTGGTTGGCGACGTCGCGTTTTGAGATTCCCAGTGGAACAGCTCGGGACTGATGGCGTAGTCCTTATACATCGTCGTCGCAGAGTGCTTCTTGTCGTCCTTGTTCAGGGTGACGAAGAAGGCGTCAGTGGACGTAGCCGAACACCATGCGACGCCTTCCCGGTGCTGGACGTTCTTGCCCTGTTCCAGCGAGCCGTACTGCAAGGCCGCCAAAACCTCCTCGCGCCGGTACGTGGCGTGCGACAGCAGCGGGATGTGCTGCAGCCCAGCGCCTAGGCCCTTGGCAGCGTGCTTGGATGCGGACACCCCCAGCTTCACCACCTGGCGGATCTCGCGGCACACAAACTGATAGCCGCGCAGGTGGTCCAGGCCGTGGTCGTACGTTGTGAATCCGCCGCCGTCATCCCACAGCGTGTAGAACAGCATGCGTGCAAAAGTCTGCTCGCGCATGCCAAGGTCCGCGTAGCGGGGCGCATCAGGAGCAACCAGCATCGAATAGGCAGCGGCCCGTTCCGGATCGTCCACATGGATCAGCGCGGCCATACGGCCCAGTAGCTTCTTTTCCTCCGCGTCCGACAGCTCCTCAAGCTTCCCGCGCAATGCGGTCTCCAGTGGTGAGAGCCCCTCGATCAGTCCTGCCTGGCGGAGGTAACCGGTCCACGAGTCCCTGGTGGACCGGTAGATCGTCTTCACGTCGTTCCCCGACTGCTCCAGATAGGCCTCCAGCTCGGTCTCGGCGTAGGAGGCAATGTCCCGGACCAGCTGCGCCCGGTTGAACCGCAGCTGTGCCTTGATGTTGTCCAGGACCACCTTCTGCGCCACCCGGTCCAGCACGATCTGCGAGCCGGAGGGTAGGTAGGGGAACTCGTCCTCGACAGCCTTTTCCAGCTCCTTGCGCCCGTAGCCGGTCAGCGCCCGGTAGCGCAGATCAAAGCGGAACTCACGGCGCTGCTGGCCGATGAAGTCCAGGACCGTCAGCACCGCTTTGCCCTCGGCCCGCCGGAGCCCACGTCCCAGCTGTTGTAGGAAGACCGTGGCGCTCTGGGTGGGCCGGAGCAGCAGGATTGTATCCACCTGCGGCAGGTCCAGGCCTTCATTGAAAAGGTCGACGGCGAAGATGCAGTTGATCTCCCGGTTGCCCAGGCGCCTGAGGGCTTCCTCGCGGTCAGCATTGTCAGTGGTGCCGTCGACGGCGACGGAGGCAATGCCGGCCCGGTTGAATACTTCGGCCATGTAGCGGGCGTGCTGGACGGAGACGCAGAAGCCGATGGCCCGCATCTGGTCGGTGCTGGTGACTTTGTCCCTAAGTTCGCGGATCACCTTGGCGGCGCGGGCGTCATTGCCCGTGTAAAGGGCGCTCAGCTGGGTGGTGTCGTAGTTGCCGCGCTTCCACTCCAACTGGCTCAGGTCGACGTCGTCCGAGACGCCGAAGTAGTGGAACGGCACCAGCAGGTCCGCGTCGAGTGCGTCCCAGAGGCGAAGTTCGCTGGCTGTGCGGCCATCGAAGAACTGCTTGGCGACGTCGACGCCGTCGCCACGTTCCGGGGTCGCCGTGAGTCCGAGGAGCTGCTGCGGTTTCAGATGGTCGAGCAGGCGGCGGTACGTGGGCGCCATGGCGTGGTGGAACTCGTCGATGATGACGACGTCGAAGAAGTCTGGCTCCAGCTGCTCGATGCCGAGGGAAGAGAGCGACTGAACGGACGCAAAGATGTGCTTCCACTCCTGCGGCTTGTGCTCCCCCACGTAGAGCTCACCGAAGGCGCCGTCCTGCATGACGTCGCGGTAGGTGCGCATTGCTTGCTTCAGGATTTCCTGCCGGTGGGCGACGAAGAGCAGTTTTAGATCTCTGCCGGCGGTTTCGCTTAGCCGTTTGTAGTCCAGAGCCGCGATCACTGTTTTGCCGGTGCCCGTGGCGGCGACCAGAAGGTTGTGGTTGTAGCCCTTGAGGCGCTCAGCTTCCAAGTCCTCCAGCATCTCCTCCTGATGGAGGAATGGCTGAACCTCAAGCCCGGTGGCTGCATCCGGTGCCGCTGTTCGCCGACCGCCGTTACGTTCCAACGCATCGTCCAGCTTTTCGCCGTCGCGCTCCGGGTCATAGCTCTGGAAAGCCCGCTGCTCCCAGTAGCTGTCGAAGGTGACCTCGAACTTCTGCAGGAGGGCGGGTGTTGCGACGGAACTAAGCCGGACGTTCCATTCAAGCCCGTCGAGGAGAGCAGCCTGGCTCAGGTTTGAGCTGCCTACGTAGGCGGTGTCGAATCCGGTGTTACGACGGAACAGCCAGGCCTTAGCGTGCAGCCTGGTGGCCTGGGTCTCGTAGCTGATTTTCACCTCAGCCCCGTACCGGTTGACCATCTCGTCTATAGCGCGGCGTTCCGTCGCGCCCATGTAAGTGGT
Source organism: Pseudarthrobacter sp. NamE5 (assembly GCF_005796225.1). Lineage (GTDB taxonomy): Bacteria > Actinomycetota > Actinomycetes > Actinomycetales > Micrococcaceae > Arthrobacter. The sequence goes on along the minus strand of NZ_VAHO01000005.1, from coordinate 38,041 downwards.
GGTGATGACGCGGAGCTTTGCTCCGCGCTCTTTGAGCTGCTGTAAGGCAGGTTCCAGGAGCCGCAAGCCGGTCCATCGGACGAAGGCGCAGAGAAGGTCAACGGTGTTCGCGGACTCTATTTCTGCTCGGAGTTCGGCGGCGAGGTTGGGCTCGTCCTTGCTGTTAGTAAGCAGAGTCGAATCGCTAAGCCTCGTCGCGGGACGGCGCAATTGACGGTGTCTAACGACGTCAGGACGTTGAAGGTAACGAAGCTCCGTGGGGCCCCCCGTTATGCGGTCGGGATAGTTGATCTCCGCGAGAAGGCGGTTGGCGAGCCCCACCCGCTGCTCCGGTGGCGCCTTGGATAACGCTTGATGAACGGCGTCCCCGATCTGGCGGGAAAGAATACCAGGCACATCCTCGTCATTCACATCAAAGAGCCCTGCCTGCAGGGTAGGCACCAGCGCTAACCGATTTTCAAGACTTTGTGTGTGCAGGAGTTCGTACAGCCCCTCACTCAGGTGTACTCCAGCGCGTCCCCCATCATTTTCTTCCACTGCGCCAGGCTAATTGGTAGTTGGGACAAAACCAACCAACCAGTATGTGTAACCTCAAGTCTGAGTCCTACGCCTGTAATCGTGACACTCGAGAATTGGCTGCCATCGTTGGCGCAGAGCTGGGCTCGAAGCCAGAGCTTTCAAAGTTGGGTCCCGGCCGGGTTGCCTCTAATCTTACGACATGCTCAACTGTCCATCCATTTCGTCCTGGCTGCGCCAATTCAATGCCGCCGAACGTCCCCTTGCGGAACTCATTCTTTCAAAATTGCGCTTCGTTACCAATGATGAAATTGCTCACGATCTATCAGAAGCGTTGATGGAGAAAGTGGACATAACTACTCGACGGCAATCGCAGATAATTATTGAATCGATTATCCCGTTCGAGGATATCAAGCGTTATTGGCGCGACCAAATAGGTAAGGACCAAGAACCAGAACGCGAGCCAGAACTTTATCAGGATTACTACCCATCCGAAGTCCGCGACTACGACTCGGGGTCCGAAAAGCTCCTGGATGTGATCATTAGAAGCGAGTACCGGCGAGTCCAAGACAGGTATGCAGCAGCAAGGAAACCTCACCCTATAGTTCGCACCCGACATGAAATCAACGCACTCAAGGAGTCCTCACAGAAAGTTGACTTCATCTTAATAACTGACAACATAGGGTCAGGAAAACAAGTAATCGATGCTCTTGATAGGCTTGCTGCGTTCTGCACTACCGGACCCTTTTCGAATTGCGATGTTAGAATCTCAGTAATAGCCTGGACCGCCACAAAAGCCGGCACTGAAGCAATTACAACCTGGGCAAGCACGATGCCACCGACGTATGGAAATATCTATAAGTTAGTTGCGCAATCATTAATTGATCATTTGAACATTTTCTCCCTGAATTTGACGCAGACTTATCACGACTTAGGCGATCTTGAATCGCGTGAACAACTCTTCGACCTATTCAGAAAGTATGGCGATCCCAAAAATAAGAAAAAACATACTCGGGGTCTCGGCTTCAGAAAAATAGCTTCACGAACGGTCTTGCTCGGGTCGTCGTGCCCCAACACTGTTCCCGACTTTTTGTACTCATCTTCCGGGAGCGAAGGATATGTGCCACTATTCCCCGGCAAACGTATCCCACCGGATATAAACGAAGTTATGGTCCACGATACTCGCTATAACCCTCAGCACACAGAGGCGAAAGAACGCCACGAGCAACGGATACGAAAGCAGCACCTATTGGTAGCCGCCAACCGACCGGTCAAACGTGGAGATGCGAAATGGGGGATTCTAGTGCTTGCGGTGGCCGGGACTGCTCGCGAGGAGGCGATCCTTTCGAGCAACATCTCGTACCACCGTTTTCGTCAGGCGGAACGGCAACTGATAGCACTAGGATGGCTCACTGCTGACTTCACTGCCACAAAAGAAGGCGAGAATTCCGTGCGGACATACGGGCGCAAGAGTAATCAAGCCGATTATGCCTCCGCTCGGAGATACATGAAGCGGAAAGTTGACGCGCGCAACGTCACATACTATCCTCAGTCTTTGCGTGGGGTGAGGTAAACCTAGTTAGTCGTCTAATTTAGTCGGCACGTATCCGCAAGCAAGCGCGACATCGGCTTCAACCCGGAGATTTGGCTTCAGCCAGACCTTTATGCACAATGCCAATTTGGTTTGTGTAGGTGGATAGTTGCTTCATGCCGTCGCTTCTGCCAAGAATACATATAACCGGATAAACTGATCAAGGCCTACGAAATTCAATCTGAATTTCTCCGGCATGAGGGAAATCAATGGTAGGAATCGCCTCGCCTCACGCCTACAGCGCTGCGCTTTCCGCTCGAGGAGGCTCGCCACAGTTATTGCGAGAAATTCGAGAAATTGATCGCCTAACTCGATCCTCACACGTTATACCGCTGTACACTCTTACGCACCTTTGCACGGTGGCCAAGGTACCGTATGAGGCTGCTCGCGATGTTATCTTCAACCACCGTGCGCACTATTCAGCTAGGAAACTTAAGAAGCACTCCGGGAAGGGGTTTAGAACTATTCATGCGCCCTCCCCCCACCTCAAATCTCTGCAACTGGCTATTCTGGAAAATTGTCTCCCCAAAAGGCCAACCTCTGATTTGTCATATGCCTATGAACCCCGTCGGAACACGCTGGAAGCGGCTCGCCGCCATATAGGCGCCAAAACCATGATTCAACTCGACCTCGCTGATTTCTTCGGCTCCATAAGCTCGACTGCACTATACAAAACTTTTGTCGGTTTCGGCTATCCCAAATTGCTAGCGTTCGAGATGTCCTTGATTTCGTCGGTCGGCCACGAGGTGACTCTCCGCGGACCCGACGAGAAAGGGGTGGTCTACGAGCTTCTGAAGTCGGGGCGGCTTCCACAGGGGGCTTCGACAAGCGGCAAGCTTTCCAACCTTGTCTGCATTGGTTTAGATCAGTTGTTGGGAGAGGTGGCCACGGCGTGGGGCGGAATCATCACCCGATATGCGGACGATATTACGTTTTCAACGGGCCACGCGGTCAGTCGGAGCGAATGCAATTCCATCCTACGAGATCTTAAGAGTGCCATACACGTTTCTGGTTTTACTATGAATGAGCGCAAGACCCGGGTTACTCGTTCCGGCCAAGAGCATAGGGTTCTTGGCCTCTGCGTCGGTCAGGATTCTGTATGGCTTAACCGAAACTACAAGAATTCGATACGGGCCCATTTATACGGCCTCGAGAAAAATGGACTCGCCGACCACGGGATTCATAGAGGGTTTTCCTCTGATCAGGAATTCATGAGCTTCATATGGGGACACTATGCTTACTGCGTCTATGTCGACCCTGACTTCGGCGCCGAAATGCGTGCGCGCCTGGAGCTTGCAGGAGTTGAGAGGGTGTGACCCGTCAGGTTAGGTCGATGAAAGTTCCTATCCGCCGCTGCCGGTACATAGGGACCGAACCCAAGGCCGGCCTCAACGACGCCCACCGGGTCCACCAGCACGCTCCGCCCCGCAGACACCAGGGGCCTGGCACACCTCTGCCACGTCGACGTCGCGACGTCCAAAAAGACCGCGACCAGCCCACGAGGCCCGTGACCACCAGGTTCGCCACCGAGGTGTCATGCTTCTCGCTGAGCCGGCCGAAGACCGCCTTGGGCACGACGGAGTCGCGGCCCAAGGCGTACAGCAGGCGGGAGGCGCTGGCCTGCGTGGCGAGGCTGGAGACGAACTGCGCCACCACCAGGCCGGCCAGGAACACGGCACCGAACAGGAAACTCATCCGGAAAGCACGCACCTGGCACGGCCGGTGCGTGCTTTCGGCCGGGGAGAATGGCTTTGAGAAGTTCGCAGTCGTTGCCCTGCTGCGATTGAGCAGAAGGAAGCTATGACCTCGCACCCGGTTACGCCACGTCTTAACATGCAGCGGCCTGGACCCCAGGACCGCCCCGACCCAAAGCCCGGGAAGCTGTGGACTCTAGTTGTCGGTGTGATCTTGGCTGTGCTTCTTGCTGGCGGGCTTGGTGTGGTGGTCTTCATCGTTGTCAAGGAACATCTAGAGCTACCCCCAGCCGAAGCGGCACGCACCGCCGTTACTCTGATTGGGGTTCCCACTGCCGCCGGTGCAGTCTTTGTGGCGCTCCGAAGCCTTCGCTTGAAGGAACAGCAACTGCACGCGGACCAGCAGCGAGTTGTAGACGCGTACCGCACCTATGCTCTGGCCTTCGACACTGAGCACAGCCGTCGGCAATATGACCAAGAGCGAGAATTTCGTGCGCGGTATGTGTCCGCTGCTGAGCAGATTGGACATGATTCAGCTGCAGTCCGCCTTGCCGGTGTTAACGCCATGGCACACCTTGCTACAGACTGGACAGAGCAGCGGCAGTCATGTGTCGATGTACTATGCGCCTATCTTCGCCTCCCTCACTTGAAGATGACAAGCAGCAACCCGGCCGATGCTGATATTGATGATCCGGCAGATGGGGAAGTGCGTCGGACGGTACAGCGTCTGATCGCGGAGGGATTTAAGAAAGATGCAGAGGGGAAACCTTCTTGGCCCGACACTGACCTTGATCTTGATCGTGCTGAACTCAATGACTTCATACTGGAAGATGCAGTAATTCGAAGGGCCTCCTTTAAGAGGACTGTATTCCGTGGGCCCACCATGTTTCAGGGAGGAAGCAGTAACAATGTTTCGTTCCAAAGCGCCGTTTTCCTTGGGCGCACATCCTTTGCACGTACAGTATTCGGAAAGTCTGATTTTAGCGGTGCCGCTTTCCATGATTATGTGCGCTTTGACATCTTCTATGATGAACGTCCCGCGTTCATTTACAACTCATTCATGGGCACAATGCACGTTTCAGCCCTAGCGGACAGAAACTATAATTTCAAGCGGGCTTCTTTTGCCGTTGAACCAACCAAAGGCAAATGGGTATCCTATGAAGCTTGTCGGTTGAATGGTCTTCCTTATGAACCACCTTCAACTAGCGACGGCGCTTTTAAGAACAATGAGGCTTAGGTAACGGGCGCCACATGCCCTGAAGCACTCTCGGCTTCTGGTAAAAACTACAGACATCCAGGGTACGTCCTCCTTACTAGGAAGGTGCCGAATTTGAGCAAAAGTAAACAAAGGCCACGCTCGGGACAATGGCTTGGCTGGTGGTTTACATTTCGCATCTTTTGCTTGGGCTGTTCACTTCACACCCAAAAATGTACCAAATACTAGAACTGATATGATAAACACTGGATAGAGCTCGCCCGCGCGGCGTTCAAAGCCAGCCACTGCTCTGTCTTGTACTCCCCCGGCACCCAGGACGAGCAGACCAGCAGGACCTGCGCGCCGGCGTCTGCCAGTGACCTGGCCAGCTCCGGGAAACGCAGGTCGTAGCAGGTCATCAGCCCGAACAGCGCTCCCCCGTGTTCGAACACCACCGGGTCAGTGGACGGTCCCGGCTTGATGAACGTCGACTCGCCGAAGCCCTGCGCGTCGAAAAGGTGGATCCGGTAGAAAGCCAGCCGAGAGAGCAGGTAGGCGCAGATGACGGCGCTGATCACCGGGACCACCATGTAGGACACCGCCGTAGGCATGTGAGGGAAGTGACGGCGTCCGACCCCAGGCACGAGTACGCGGAGTTGGCGGCGCCGGCGGAGATGGTAGCCGTCGCTAATCTTTCCTCGACACCCTATCGCTTTGCTTTGCCTAATCCTTAGGACGCCTGACCGCGGCTCACCCTCTGCCGAGCAGTGATCCACCTTCATTTCGGCAACGGGGCCTAAAGAGGACCAGAGCCTCCTACAGCCAAGTGCGGTGTTGCTAGGTGTTGACAACCTGGCTACCCAGCAATTGCAAAGCGTGATCAATTTCTCCCGTCCGGGCTCCCCCAGCCATATCCTTTAGTTGGATGAGAGCTCAAAGCCGCTACGGCCATAAGAATCAACTCTTGTGGACGATTTGTAGCCCCCAAGGCGCCATGATCACGAGCCTCTTGAATATGCTCTGGGCGGCGAGATCCCGCGTAAATGAGGAATGGAGTGTGATCACCAGACGCCCGTAATTTGTCGAGCAAGGTGTAACCAGCCCGATTGTCTGGGGGGCGGCCCATGTCGGAGATTATCAGGTTGTATGATTGCCGCCGTACTAGTGCAAGTGCTTGCTCCGTGGATTGTGCCAAATCAATCGTTACCTCCAAGGCTTCAAGCGCTTGTCGCTCATAGACGTTATTTTCAGGCCGATCATCCACCCAAAGGACAACGGAACCTTGAAGACGCCTCTGTGTTCGCTCATCAGGAAGCGCTTGAGCAAGAGCATCGGCAAGCCGGGCTGGGCTTGTTGCCGCCTCAGGCGTTTGACCTGCGGCCGACTTGGCTGTTGCGGCACCAAGGGCTACCGCGGCTTCCACCTGTTTGCGCTGAAAAGAAGCCTCTAACCCAGCCGCTTTGAAGGTTACATCATCAGACTTTAAGAGCTTGCGGAACTCTGACTTGAACGTGATGACAAGAACAAACACAAGCACCGGCCAAAGTATGGCACCTAGCAAGGCGCCTACGGAGGTCAATAGGGCGCTAATCTGTTCGAGTGTCATATGCCTTCATAAACAGGACTCGCACTAGCGGCCATGATGACAACAAGGCCGCACGAATCATTCAATTCGAATTAAAGCACACAATGAACCGCGACTGGCTGGACGCTTGCGCTACAACGCGTCTCCAGCTACAGACCTTGGCTACCTACAGAAACCCTGGCATCCCTTTTGATAGGCAGAAACTCCCCCTGGGGGTCGTACTGGCCGCCTCGTGAGGCTCAGCGGCCGAGGTGCGAACTAAACGGGTCTATACCTCCAGCAAAAACTATCGTAGTGATCTGCATGCAATTGCAGTATCTCGACCGCAATTAATTCATGTCAATGGGCCTTTATTTGTGTCTCTATCGACGCAAGGTAGTTGTCAGCGCAGCATACGCAAGTGGGGCGCGGGGATCATAGCGGGGACGACGGGCGGACTCAACGACTGCGGGCATGCTAGTGGCGGCAGCTATTGTAGCGGAGCCCAATCCCAAACCAAGCTCGAGCATGCTGTCGCTTGAGACACTACTATTAGCAATGCCCATTCCGTGGCCGAAGAGTGCACCAACAGTGCCGACTACAACTTTTGGCCATCGTCGTCGGTTCATGCCCTCACGGAGAAATTCGACCTGCTCTGCAACTCGTTCGCGCATGCGCCTTTCCCAAAGATCATTTTCTGTCGAGGGAATATTCACAGATAATAGAAACTGATCATCGATCCAGCCTCTTAGCCTGCGCAATTCAGAGCTATATTGGTTTTTGAATTCTATAATTTCGCGAGGCGGGATAGAGATGCTAGGGCCAGGTAAAACTTCATGTATTGATCGATATATGAAGTGTTTCCGTTCGATAGATACACTTTCAGTATTGGAGGCCTGGATAAAACGCCGATCATCGGTGATTGGTTTGTAGCTTATCGAACCATCGACACTAAGACTTGACGCCATCAGGCCGGCCATCAGTGGCATGTACCATCTAACAAGGCTGCTAGGTACTCGAAGCCAACCCGACTCATTATCATGACTCCAAGCTTGGCCTTGCTCTTCGAGTTGCCTACGAACTGAGTAAAGTAACTTCTCAGCGCGCATGCTGCGCATACCTTGGTAGCCGGCACTGTCTTCTTCAATAGGGGCGCTTTGAAGCGCAGAGAAGGCTTTCTGCACCTGACTTTGAACTTGGTCGTCTAATAGGGTTGGCGCAGGGTCTACCATCCGAAGCAAGCCAAGATCAATCAGTTCCGCCATGTAGGGGTCATCACTGACAGCCGCCTGAACTGCCTCCGGCACTATTGTCGCCACTTCGTCCCAGTAGAGAAGCGTTCTGCTGAGCCAACCGGTCGGAGGAAAGGTCATTTTAGGGTAATAAAGTGCGACATCTTTCATTGCCAGGATTTTACGCGTATGCAGTCAAAGTGGGCACAACAAGTTACCCTGCCGAGATTCAGGTGACCTTGAACCAAGGCCTGCCAAAAATACGGCGCCGAACAATTGCCCGCCAATCTGCAGGCGATGGCGCCGGCTGCGGACGCCGAGTCCTCGAACACGAAAATTCGTTCACGCGGCCGCTTTGGAATCCAACGCCGGAGAAGGAAGAACCCGGATTCCTCGTTACACAGCCTATTGGCAGGAGCAGTTACCCCGCGACGAGCAAGTACCGGAGCCATTATCTCATTTACTCGAGCTCTCCCAAGTTCCCCTTCCGGGGACAGGACCAGCTGGGTGTTGAACAGCTGGCCTTCAGGGCCGCGTTCGCAGACGCTGCCGGGGACGAGCCAGATGTTCAGGTCTTTGGCGAGCTGTCTGAGCTCTTTGACGCGTGGGCCGTTCAGCGGTTCGGCGCTTGCCTGGAGGCTTTCGGTTCTTTGCAGGTCAGTTCCTCGTCGCCGAAGAGGTGGAGCTCGGGGAAGACCACCAGCTTGCTGTGCGGTGGGGCTTCGAGGGCTGCCTCGACCTCGTCGGCGAAGGCCGAGACAGGTTCGCCGATGAGCCGCGGCCGAGCCTGGGCAGCGACGAGGGGAAGGATGCGTTGCATGGGTTTTTCTCCGCGTTGGGGTGTGACCCGGGTTATATTAGATCAGAATGATCCAATAAAGGGAAGGGGCGGTGATGGGCCGTAAAGTAGCGGATATGACCCGTCAGCTGGAGGACACCGTCGACTCCCCGCGCCTCGGTGCCGGCAGGATGCCCGGGATGGAGCGCCGCAGCGCCATGGATGCCGTGCGCATGCGGATCGGGATGGCGATTTCTCTTGGCTTGTGAAGCCCGGCGAGCGGCTGCCGGACCAGGAGGACGTGGCACTGGGTCTCTCGGTCAGCCCGATTACCGCCCGGCGTGCGCTGGTGAGCCTGGCTGAGCAGGGTGTTGTGGTGCGCCGCCGCGGCCGGGCCGGCGGGACCTTTGTGGCGGATGCGCCGCCTTCTGATGTTTTGGCGGAGCTCTCGGCGTCGCCGGCGGAGTCCCAGGCAGTGAACCGGCTGGTGGACCGGCGTTTGCTGTTTGAGTGCGCGGTAACGCACTATGCGGCAGTCAATGCCACTCCTGAACAGGTGGATGAGCTGGGGCGGCTGACGCGTGAAATGGCAGAGTCAAGCGACTGGTCCTACTACCACCGGATGGACGATCAGTTCCACCAGCTGGTGGGCACGGCGTCATGCCTGGACAACGCCGTCGAGGTCTACCACGAGACCCTCGCCGAGCTGTACGACTACTTCATCCCCTACCCCATAGAGAAGCTGCACAAGTCCAACCATGATCACATCGCGCTGGTGGCCGCCCTCCGGGCCCGCAACGTTGAGGAAGCGGTGGAGGTCTCCCGGAAGCACGTGGACATCCTGCACCGGACCATGTTTATGGGGCTGGCGCAGGGCGGAACTGGCACGATGTCGGAGTGATTCGTCTGTTGTTTTCTACCTCAAAGCCGCCGTTGCCCTTGTAGGAAATGCTTCGCGCAGGAATTCTTATCCCCGCATGTTGCCGGTCATCTCCCCTATCTGTTCGAGCGGTGCCGTCTGAAGAGGGTTATTTCTATCTCGTCGGCTCGAACACGCCTCGCCCCATTCAGCCGTACGCTTGCCTGGTCGGCCCAACGGCAGAGGAGCCTGCAGTACCGTTCGTATGTTTCTGGCCACCAACCCGCTGTGGGTGCCTGTGGCCACGCATCCATGCCGAGATTCTTTGACACCACCTGATCCAGAATGATGTGCTTCGGGGCGATCTCACTGCCTTGGGCGAAGTACAGGAATTTGGTGGAAAAGGCAGGCCCAAACCAAGGTATTCGTCCAGCGCCTCGATCCGTGGTCAAAACCCGGTAGCCATCGCGGAGAGGTGCCCCATCCTGAACCAAAGCCCAGGCTGCTACGAGACGCTGTCCCGCTTCTTCCTGGTGAGCGGCCAGTCCGTCAAGCCGCTGACGAAGTCGCGGGGCTCGACTGCCCAGGCCCCAAGCAAGAGAGTAATAGAACAATTGGAAGGCATTGGCGACTGTAGGGGTCCGGTCACCAAGATCAAAAACTTCCTTGCGAGTGACCGCTATACGCTCCGTTCCTGCTAGTTTCCCCTGAACGAGTGGCAGTCCACGAGCACTAAGCTCGCGTTTCCAGCGGGCACTATCCACGGCCACCGCGTGGTTCATCACGGCGCCGGAACCTGGCAACTTCGCGAAAACGTCGTCGGGCAGGTCCGCATTTTCGTTAATCATGAGCCGACTCTACTGGGCTGGCTGCCAAGGAGATGCAGAACACTCTTCATAGTCAGCGGTGCAGATTGCGTATTAATACTGCATTCGCGCAGCGCGTGCAGCTATGGCTAAATGTCGCTCCACCATCAGCTATGAATGAACGCATGAAGAATTCTTGGGCCGATTTGGAGTCGCAAAGCATCCGGCAAGCGATCGAGCTATGGCACGCGCTCGGTAGCGAGGAATTTATATCGCGGACCAGGTTCAAGGAATCTCACCGCTACGTTGTCATTGACCGAGGGCAGGCTATTGCCAGCAAACCCTTGGTTGCCATGGCTTTTCAGCTTCAGCTCGGCTGCGGCAAAGATGGGCCTCCCAGGCTCTCGAGAGGTGAGCAGACACGAGCCATTTTGGAACGTTTGGGCTATGAGCTGGTAGATATCCAGGGGGAGACACCTCTTGACGCCCCCGGACTTCCTGCGATCAATGTTGGTCCTAACACCCGGTTTTGGTGGGCAAACCAGTCTGTAAATTTTGATCCTGTTTACGAAGACGGGACGCTCTGGGCGCCTCTGAGGGACCGCCGCGGCCAGCAAGTCGATCATTGGCGCACCTTGGACAGTGCCTTACCAGGTGACCTTGTTCTTCACTATGCGAGCCCAGAAGTTCGTGGCATCAGCCGCGTGGCTACTCGACCGCGGCCGGCCTACCCGCCCCGGGGTTACAACGACGTAACTCCCGACACTAGGGGCAAGTTGGTACTAACCGACCCCCTCCACCCAATTCGGGTTGCACGAGACGTTGCTTTAGCAGCGCTCAACAATGGCGTGGGCCCCGTCACCGCGAGTGGGACTTTGAGGAACGGATACGTCTTTCCCATCGAGGCTGATAGTGCCCTCAAGCTGCTTCGGCAGGGAGGTCTGGAGGTAACGATTGAAACCCTGGAACACCAAGGGGTTGAATCCAAGTTTTCCGAGCGCTATCCGGGCACACCGACCGATAGGTTGGCTACCGTGGCGGTACGTGCCGAGCAGCGATTCCTTCGAAACCAACAACTTCGGCGATGGGGCAGCAGGTGCTCGCTCTGCGACCGACGCCTTCCAGAGGAACTCTTGGTCGCGGCTCACATCAAGCCCCGCTGGGCCTGCTCAGAGGACGAACGCATGGACACGCTGAATGTGTCCATGCTCGCGTGCCTCTTCGGCTGCGATGCCCTGTTCGAGCTCGGCTACGTCGCCGTTGATGGGCAAGGAAGTATTGAGCGAGGTCATCGCAGTACTGACGGAGTCGAGGACCGGGTAGCTGACATAGTCGGCCGCCCATGCAGAGCCCACAGGGACGGTTCAAGAAAATACTTTGAATGGCACCGGCAATATCATGCGGGCACCCGGAGCTGACAGCTTAGGCCTACCGCCCGATGCCCATCGAGCGATGCTCACTTCACCGGCATAACTCATTTTCGACCGACGTGAGCCTAAACACCGGCCAGCCCGGCGTACAGACAAGGGCGTGCCCAGCTAAATCCCCTACACGGCTTAGCCAGGAAACATGGAGGAGCGGTGCCCCGTTTCTCAGGTCTTGGCCAATACCAGGCGGGCAACTAGTCCTCTCGGCCATTATTGCGTCAAGACTTGGTCAAGATAGACGAAGGTTTCGCCGAGAATTGAGAAAAACTGATTATAGGTGCGACTACTAAGTGAAGAATTGATTGATCCGCATCAGAGGGAGCCGCTGAAGCGCTTTTTGCGCCTGACGACGGCGTCCACTATCGCGGTCGACAGGGGGATCACTTTGAAGAGCACGAAAATATCGACAGCCAGGGCTTCTATGTTCCGCGCCTCCAGCTGGCAATGCATGCTCTCCGCAAGCATTACAGGCCTACAAGCGGATGGTATGACAAAAGTGGTGGCGAGGGCCGCAGCAGCAGCTGCCAAGAACGAGCTCGTCGAACATCGATCCTAAAACTTGTCTAGCGAATTGGCTGCGCTGGCTATAGCCCTGCCACCGCTCGGGACGGTGCTGGTTCAAGACCAAGGAGCGGCACCGGGCAACGGTTGCTCCACAACCACGAACAAGGAAGCAAAAAATGAGGAAGTTTGTAATCGCTCTTGCCGCAGCGGCAACGCTGGCGCTGTCCGCTTGCGGCACCGGAAATGACTCCGCCAGCCCCAAGACCACAAGCACTCCTATCTCCGCGCCCTCCGCAGAGCCGGTGGTCAAGACGACTCCGACGCCGACCAAAACCAAGGACGAGAAGCTGAGTTCTCGCGGAAACCTGCTGATGAGTCCTGGAACTTTCGGCACGATCAGTGAAGCGTACTCCGGCACACTGCAAGCTAAGTTCGCTGTTAACTCCATTGCGCCCATCGAGTGCACTAGCGACATGGCCAGCTACTACAAGCCTGAGAACGGCAACCTGATTGCCCTTGATCTAGTAGTGGAAACAACGCCAGAGCTGGTTAATGACCGTAACCCTACATTTCGGCTTAGCGGCTATGACTTCAAGTACATTGGCGAGAATGGGACCACCTTCAACGGCAGTCTGAGTTCCGCCGCCACCTACGGTTGCATCGATGACTCACTCATCTTCCCGTCGGCGGGCATGGGGCCCAATGAGAAAGTTACCGCCAAGCTCATCCTTGATCTGCCAGCAGCTCATGGAACCCTGGTGATGCTTGGAAATAACGGCAAGGGCTTGAGTACGCGTTCTGATCGGACATGAGCGTGCCGGCACCCGGTCGAAGGACGTGGCCACCGGAAACGCAACTCTATGCATTGACTCTGAGAAGGACCGGTTTGACGAGCGGCAGCAACGAGCGAATAATCACTGCCGGTCTCATTGCATTGGAATGAACCGTGAAGGGCGCGCCCGGATACACGAGACGCGCCCTTCCTCAAGCCAACTTATTTGAGGCTTCATCCAAACAGTCAGTCGATGAGCACCGGGGCCTGGGTGCGCTCGGAAGATTCAGCGCTGGAGTCGACCTTGCGTTTCCGCTGCTTCAGCCAGTTCGCCACAGCCAGCAGCGCCACGAGTCCGAAAGTGCTCAGGAGCTGGGGACGCGAATCCTCGCCGATGAAGCCCACCGTGAAGATGGCCGCGAGGATGACCAACCCAAGCACAGTGAGCCACGGGAAGCCTGGCATCCGAAGTGGAAGCTCCGTTCCCTCGCGGTCAGCCCGGAGCCGCAGCGCGAGCTGGGCGAGGAGCGCGGACGTCCACACCAGCAGGCACGTCGAACCAACGATGTTCAGCAGGACGCCAAGGACCATCTCGGGGAAGGCCAGCTCCAGGACAACTGTGACAACGCCGAAGGCGACGCTCGCTAGGACCGCGACCACCGGAACCCGCGCCTTGGAGACAGCAGCAAGCAGCCGCGGCGCCTCACCCCGCTCCGCCAGGGAGAACGCCATCCGTGAAGCACCGTAGAGGTTGGCGTTGAGCGCGGAGAGCAGTGCCGCGACGGCCACCAGGGTGATGGCGGTGGCAGCCCCCGGCATGCCGGCGGCCTCCAGCACGGCGGCGAACGGGCTCTTCAGCCCCTCAGAACCCACGGGAACCACAGCGGCGATCACGAAGATGGCGCCGATGTAGAACACCAGGATGCGCCACAGCACCGTCCGGACGGCCTTCTTCACGCTCCTGGCCGGTTCTGCGGTTTCGGCTGCGGCCACGGACACGATCTCGGTGCCGCCGAACGCGAACGCCACCACGAACAGGGCCGTCGCAATCCCGCCGAAACCGCCGGGCGCGAAGCCCTCCCCCATGAAATTAGCCAGGCCCGGCGACTGCACACCCGGCACCAGGCCGAAGAGCAGGGCAGCACCCACGAGGAGGAACCCGACGATCGCGGCCACCTTGAGCAACGCGAACCAAAACTCAAACTCGCCGAAGTTCTTCACGCTGGTCAGGTTCACGGCGGTGAGCACCACGATGAACACGAGAGCCATCAGCCATACCGGCAGCGCCGGGAAGATGGTGGCCAGCAGGCCTGCCGCACCCAGCGCTTCGGCCGCGATGACCACCACCAGCTGGATCCACCAAAGCCAGCCAACGGTGGCGCCGGCCACCGGCCCGTAGGCCTTGGCGGTGTAGACGGAGAAGGCACCGCTGTTCGGGTTGGCGGCGGCCATCTCGCCGAGGGCCCACATCACCAGGATGATGAGTGTGCCAGCTACGAGGTAGGAGATCAGCACCGCCGGGCCGGCGGCCTGGATGCCGGCCCCGGAGCCGATGAACAGGCCGGCACCGATGGCGCTGCCCAGCCCCATCATGGTGAGCTGGCGGGGTTTCAGGGCCGCGCCGAGGGCGCGGTCAGACGTCGTTGTCTGGTGTTCCATGGGGAGTCCTCTGGTTGTAGGTGGAACGGATTGGGGAAGGTCAAAAAGGTGTCATGCCGCGTGAGCTGCAAGGAGCCGGAGCACGCGGTTGTTGGAGACGGGGTCGGCCACGGTAATCCGCAAGCCGTCACCCGGGTACGCGCGGACCATGATGCCGGCGCCGTTGAACGCGTCCACGAGCGTCGCCAGGAGCCGGTCATCGGCGCGGATCCAGAGGAAGTTGCCCTGGCTCGGCTGCAGTTTCCAGCCCTGCGCCTCCAGTTCCGCTGCCATCCGGGCGCGCTCCCGCTTCACGGCGGAAACCCGCGCTGCCATCTCCTCCCCCGCGTCCAGCGACGCGATCGCCGCCTTCTGCGCCAGCGCGCTCACTGCGAACGGCAGGGCGGTGCGGCGCAAACCTTCGGCGATTGCCGCCGTCGTAATGGCGTACCCGACGCGCAGGCCGGCGAGCCCGTAGGCCTTGGAGAAGGTGCGCAGGATGCAGACGTTCGGGTACCGGCGGTAGAGCGCCAGGGAATCGGGGCCGCTGCCGGCGTCGGCGTATTCCACGTAGGCCTCGTCGATCACCACCAGGACGTCGGAGCGGACGGCCTGCAGGAAGGCCTCGAGGCGGCAGTGGTCGATCGGGATGCCGGTGGGGTTGTTGGGCGTGCAGAGCAGGATGACCTTGGTGCGGTCGGTGAGGGCGGCGGCCATGGCGTCGAGGTCGTGGCCCTCGGCGTCGTCCAGCGGGACGCGGACCGGCCGGGCGCCTGCCAGCTCCACCAGGATGGGGTAGGCCTCGAAGGAGCGCCACGCGAACACCATCTCGTCCCCGGCGTCGCACAGTCCGATGATGATCTGCTGCAGGACGCCCACGCTGCCGGGTCCCACCGCCACCTCCCCTGCCGTGACGCCGAGGTGCCGGGCGATCCGTTCGCGGAGTTCGACGGCGGCCATGTCCGGGTAGCGGTTCATCCTGCCTGCCGCCTCAGCCACCGCGGCCGCGGCAGCGGGCAGGGGCTCGTAGTGGCTTTCGTTGCTGGCGAGGGCCGCGATGTCCGCGCCGGCACCCCGGCGGCCCGGGACGTAGGACGGAAGCCCGGCCACGGCGCCGCGAAGGGTGGGCAGCGCGGTGTCCGGCCGTGTCAGGAGTTGTTCAGGGGTCATGGGCACCGATCATGGTTGTGACCCGGCCCACATAGCAAGATACTCTTTTGTGCTTGGGACTTCTGCTCAACTTCTAGTAGCTCTGGTGAAAATATGACCATCACGAATGCTCGCACCCTCGATTCGCTCGACGGTCGGATCATCCTGGCCCTCGACAAGGACCCCGAAGCCAGCGCCTTGGCACTTTCCCGGACACTCGGCGTCGCACGCAACACCGTCCATGCCCGGCTGGCCCGGCTGGAGCGCAGCGGCGCACTCCGCTCCTTCAGCCGCCGGCTGGACCCCGCCGCGCTCGGCTACGAGCTCATGGCCTTCCTCTCCCTGGAAATCAGCCAGACGCGGTTCGGCTCCGTGGAAAGCGGCCTCGCAGCGATCCCGGAAGTCATCGAGGTGCATGCCACCACCGGCGACGCGGACCTCATGGCCAAGGTGGTGGCCCGCAGCACCGCCGACCTCTACCGCATCACCAACCAGATCCTGGAGATCGACGGGATCCAGCGGACCAGCACCGCCATCTCGGTCATGGAACTCATGCCGCCCCGGTACGACGGCCTCATCAGCCGGCTGTCCGAGCAGGAGTCCCGCAGGGCAGACTGATCACGGGTGGCGAGCGCCACAGCTGGGCGTTTTGTCACTCCTTCTTGTTTTTGTTGCCAAAAATCCCAGCTGCATTCCCCGCTCTTGCCTCCGTGAGAGCTGCGCCACAGGATTCCTGCATGACTTCACTTACCGTCTCCGGCCGTGTGGCCCAGGTTCTCAGCAGCTACGTCAGCGACATCTTCGGCGTTATGGGCAACGGAAACGTCTACTTCCTGGACGCCGCCGAAAAGCTGGGCCTCCGCTTCTCCCCCGTCCGGCATGAGGGCGCCGCCATCGCCGCGGCCGACGCCTACTACCGGACGTCAGGACGCCTCGCTGCAGGCACCACCACCTACGGCCCTGGCTACACCAACGCGCTCACCGCCCTCGCGGAGGCGGTTCAGGCGCAGATCCCCGTCGTGCTGGTCACCGGGGACGCGCCCACCAGCGGCGCCCGCCCCTGGGACGTGGACCAGGCGGCCATCGCCGCCGGCCTCGGCGCGGCCACCTTCACCGTCACCCGCGACGCCGCGGGCGCCGTCACCCGGCAGGCGGTGGAGTACGCACTCACCCGGCGCACCGCCGTCGTGCTTGCCATCCCCTACGACCTCGCCGCTCTCGAAGCTGCGGACGAGGAACTTCCGGCGCCGTCCGCACCCCAGGTGACGCACGATGGCGGCACGGACCTTGGGGAGGTAGCCCGCCTGCTCGCCGGGGCGAAGCGGCCGTTGATCCTGGCCGGCCGCGGCGCGCACCTCGCCGGAGCCGGGCCGGAGCTCCGCGAACTCGCCGACCGCCTCGGCGCACTCACCGCCGGAACCGCCCTCGCGCTCAACCTCCTCAAAGGCGAGGGATACCTGGGCGTGGCCGGCGGTTTCGGCACCGACACCCCGGCCGGGCTCATGGGCGAGGCCGACGTGGTCCTGGTGGCCGGGGCGAGCCTGAGTCCCTTCACCATGCGGTTCGGGCACCTGCTCGGCCCGGACAGCATCCTGATCCAGATCGACACCGCGGTGGAGCCGACGAACCCGCGGGTGGACGTGTTCGTTCAGGCGGATGCGAAAGTCGCTGCTTCGCGGCTGTTGTCTCTGCTTGATGGTGAGGGTGTGGTGAAGGGCTGGCGCGCTGAAGCTTCCCGGCGACTTGCGTCGGGATCCGGCCAAGATGCCGGCTCGACGGAGACCGCGGACGGCCGGCTGGACCCGCGTGCCTTGGCCACCGCGCTGGACTCCGTCCTGCCCGAGCGCCGCACGGTGGTCCAGGACGGCGGGCACTTCATCGGCTGGGCGCCTATGTACTGGAACATCCCGCGGCCCCATGACCTGGTGATGGTGGGGACCGCCTTCCAGTCCATCGGGCTGGGCCTGGCCAGTGCCGTCGGGGCTGCGCGCGCCGTGGAGGACGACCGCACGCTGGTGCTGGCCTCCGGCGACGGCGGTTTCCTCATGGGCCTGTCAGACCTCGAATCGCTGATCGCTGCCGCCCGCAGCGCCGTCGTGGTGATCTACAACGACGCCGCGTACGGGGCCGAGATCCACCAGTACGGATCGCAGGGCCTGACCGAGAAGCCGATGCTGATCCCTGAGGTGGACTTCAGCGGGATTGCACGGGCTTTGGGTGCCGAGTCCGCTGTTATCCGATCCCTTGGTGACCTGTCCGCGCTGCAGGACTGGATCGACGCCGGCGCCAAGGGAACATTCGTGGCCGACTGCCGAATCACCTCCTCCGTCCGGGCACCGTGGCTTAGTGAGTGGATGAAGGCGTCCCAGGCAGCGAAGGCGGCGGTGGCGGGGTAGCTCATGAAGCAACAGCGAAGGCCTGGACCAAGACCGGCTCGGCCATCACCCGCTTCTACCGTTCCTCAACTTTGTTTGCCCGGCCGCCGGAGACCTGGCCTACGGTGTCTATAACCCGGCAGCTGTCACCCCATGTTCGGCTTCCTCTGGTGAGAAGCCTTCGAATATCAGCTGATCAATAAGGCGTTGCCGCGAAAATCCCTGCGATTCCAGGTAGGACTCGGCTTTCTTGGCTGCCTGTTCCTTCCAGTCCACGGTCACATGATCCGCTGCCCAAGTGGCGTCTTCGGTAGCGAATTGTTCAAATTCCAGCTGCTTGATCAGGCCGGTCCGTGAAAATGCCTGAGATTGCAGGTAGCTCTCCGCCCTCCGAAGGGCGTTCCTTTGCGCCGCCGTGGCGGTGTCCGTGGCCTCATTCGTGGGCTGCTGGGCCTGTGTTTCAACGGGGGCAGGCTGTTGGGCTTGTGTTTCAGCCGGTGTTGGCGCAGCTGTTGATGTCGGATTCGGGTCCACGGTGGTGGCCTGGCGGTTACCGCCGGTGCAAGAGGACACGATAATAAAGAAGGCCACGATAACCGCCGGAATTATGAACCGCTTTTTCTTCCAGATAGGTTTTTTAGCTGGTTCCCTTGGCTCAGCCGGGGGCGGTGGAGTGGCAGTTGGACTCATTTTATGCTCCTTCCCATGAAATAATTTTCCTTTCCAGAAGGTCTCTTGTGTAGGCCCCTCAGCTTCTCTTTGAAAAACTCAACTAGCATCCGAAAAGCCGGCGGGCCAGCGGTGGACTGCTCAACTAAGACGCTGATCCGTTTAGGTTCTCCATTTGCTTCAGAGTCCAGTTCTTGGCACAGCGCTCCTGATTCATCGCTCTTACGTCGTTCGGTCACGAGTGCTAACAAGAGGGACGGTTGGCGGGCAGCCGCGTACCGCCGCCGTAACTAACTGATAGGGCATCAGGACGCGCGGCGGAATTCTCCCGGCCGGACCTGGAGATGGAACGGCAGCGGCAGCTGGATCGGCTTGTCGCCGATGGGCCGGTCGAGCAGCTCGTTGATGGAGCTTTGCCCTTCCAGCTCGCCGTTCCGCTTGGTGCCCATAAACCGACCCTAAGGGCGCCACCGCTTGGCTGGCTTCCGTGACACGGGCTGTGGCCTGCTCAGGAACCGAGGCGGGCGCCGCCGTCGAAGGCCCCCGGGCCTAACCCGGCCGTGCGATACACCACTTTGCGCCCTGATTCGGAATAGCAAAGCATGACTGTGCCATTGTGCAAGGCATGAAGGCAATCACTTACAGCTCATACGGAAACCCCGATGTCCTCGAATTCGGCGATCAGCCGATGCCGAAAGTCGGGCCGGGAATGGTCCTGGTCAGGGTCAAGGCAGCCGCGGTGAACCCGGTGGACTGGAAAATCATGGCCGGGTACCTGGATGCCGTGATGGATCTGCAGTTCCCCGCCATCCCCGGCTGGGATGTGGCAGGGGTTGTGGAGTCGGCGGGAATTGACGCGCGGCAGTTCCAGTCCGGCGACGAGGTCATTGCCTACGGCCGCAAGGACTACGTCCACGGTGGAAGCTTTGCCGAGTACATCGCGCTGCCGGAGCGGCTCCTGGCCCGGAAGCCTGCCTCGCTCGGGTGGAACGAATCGGCGGGCCTGCCGCTGGCCGGCCTGACCGCCTACCAGGTCCTCAACCGGCTGGGCCTGAAGTCCGGCGAGACCGTTCTGATCCACGGGGGTGCCGGAGGGGTGGGCTCCCTGGGCATCCAAATCGCCGTTGCCTTGGGTGCCAGTGTCATCGCCACTGCCTCGGAGAAGAACCACGAGTTCCTTCGCTCCCTGGGAGCCGAGCCGGTCGCCTACGGGGACGGGCTCGCCGAGCGCATCCGTGCGCTACGTCATGACGGCGTGGACGTCGTCGCCGATTTCGTGGGCGGAAACCTCGAAGCGACGCTGGCCGTGCTGGCCGAAGGAGGCCGGCATGCCTCAATCGCCGACAGTTCAGTCGAAGAGCACGGCGGCGACTGGATGTGGGTCAAGCCGGTGGGAGCCGACCTGCAGGAACTGGCCGACCTGGCGGACAGCCGGAAAATGCGGGTGGAGGTTGCCGAGGTCTTTCCGCTGGAAAAAGCCGCCGACGCCTTCCGCTCCAACATGGAAGGGCACACCCGCGGCAAGATCGTGGTTGCCGTAGACCAGGATTCCTGACCCAGTCAGCTAACTGACTAAGGCTCCGTTCCCATGGAACGGAGCCTTAGCTGTGTAGAGGTGGATCCACACCCCCAGCTGCAGCGTCCGGCCATCGGCCCGTCATCCCTTGACGGTGAATACTGCCGACTGACATGGAACTCCGCTATCCGTGGGTGACCGCAGCTCCCACTAAACCGAAGACAGTCCCGGCCGCCACGGCAATGAGGGCACGCTTGCGAGTGGGATACAGCCAGCGCACCGCGAACACGGCCACTGCCATGATGACGCCGTTGACGATGCTCAGGATGACGGCTATCCATTCGGTTCCGGTGGCCACCCCGAAACCTCCGCCGCTGCAGCCGCTGATCCCGCACCATGCAAAACTCGCCACCATCCATTGCGGAAGACTCAGCAGCACCGCCAGCGGCACGGTCCACCAGAGCTTCCTGGCGTCCGGCGTCACCCCGCGTAGCCTCAGCCCCGGATACCTGGCCGAGGCGTCCGGCAGGCGTGCCGGTGCCGGTGCACGCTTCCGCACACTGCCGACAATTAACCGGAAGACACCCGCGTTGACCACCGCAAGGAGGAGGTATCCGGAATAGTAGAGGACCGTCGTCGGCATCGGTCCTCCCCCGGAGCCAAAAGTGCCGATGACAAAATTCGCAGCCGAAACTGGCAGCGTCAGAACCACCATGGCGAGCAGCACGCCCTCCTTGAACCCCGCATCCCAGCCCATGCCGGCGGTTTCGGCCAGAAGCGACGTAACAACTACAGCAAACGTCACCAACAAATAGGCGACCACAGCAATCTGGGCCGAGCGCGGCTGGGCCGAGTTATTCGGCTGAGATCTTCCACGCACAATGCTCCCCTTGACGTCGTTCCAGCCCATCGCTTTGATTACCGCACGCTAACAGCCGACGGCGACGGCCGGAATTGCCATATCGAGGGAACCCTGGGCGACGAGGAACGCGCCCCGCTCGAGGCTATAGCCTTTGCCAATGGGAAGTTTAAGCGAAAGGCAGCGGACAATCCGTTCCAACGGGGCGGACCTGGCGGTGTTTGAGTACGGGCCGGACCCGGCAGCCGATACTCCTGTCCTGCTTCTGGTCCATGGCTACCCGGACGACCACCGCTTATACCTTCCGCTCATCCGCGAACTGACGGAGACATTCCACATCATCGCTTATGACACCCGCAACGCCGGATTATCGTCTGTAACCGACAAACCGGCGAGCTTTGTGCTGCAGGCCCTGGTGGACGACCTGTATGCGGTGCTGGCGGCCACGACTACCGGGCCCGTTCACCTTGTGGGCCACGACTGGGGGTCCATTCAGGCCTGGGCAGCAGTCCAGGACTCACGTGCCGCCGGAAGGATCAGCCGCTTCACAAGCGTGTCCGGGCCGGACCTGCAGCACTTTTCCCGGTGGCTACGCGAACGGCTGCGGCACCCGCGGGGCTGGTCCCAGCTGTTGGGACAACTCCTGCGCAGCTCCTACGTGGCCGTGTTCCAGATTCCCCTGCTGCCCGAGGTGCTCTGGCGCTTATTCCTCACCGGCTCCTACGAGCGCGCCACCGGGCGCACCGTAGGCAACAATCCCATCCGCGGGCTTGCCCTCTACCGGGCAAACTTCCACGTCAGGCGCCAGCCTCCGGTTCGGGTATCCATTCCCGTCCATGTGATTGTCCCGGCCAGCGACCCATTCGTCTCCCCGAGCCTGACCGACGGTTTGAATGATTGGGTTCCCAGGCTCACGGTGACAAGAGTGCAGGCTGGGCATTGGTGGCCGGCGACCCACGCCTCGGACTTTGCGAAGGTACTGCGGAGAGAACACGGCATAGAGCTCTAAACAGCAATGCCGCGGACACCTGGGGTTTCCCTACGTAGGCGACGGCACTCCTTCCGCCGCATTATCATCCGGGCGGGTGAGGTGCACCGACGACGGACCGGCCTCGCGTTTCTCTGAGATCTGGAAACCCGCTTTGCTAAGGAGCTGGCGGTGGCGGGTCCGCTGCCCGCTCCGCGCGCCATGGCTTCCGCCACTCCGCCGCATCCCAGCCGTCCATGATGTAGATCCGCTCGTGTGCAACGCGGTCATCCCGGAATTCCAGGAGGTTGACCGTGTACATCCAGGGCGCGCCGTCGTAGCTGATGAGGTTCTCCACCACCACCAGGTCCTCACGGTGGGTGATCCGCCGGGTGTGGAACTTGAGTTCCGCCGGGTACTGCCGCCGCCATTCGCGGAAGTTCTCGACGCCCTCGAAACGTTCGCCGGACTGGGGGAACTCAAGCACCGCATCGTCATGGTAAATCTCGTGGGCGATGTCCTCATCCTTGCCGGAGTACTCCCAGTGGCGCCGCAGGGCCTGCAACAGGTCTGGCTCATTGAGCATCATGCACCTCCGGTCCGCCGGCGGGTGAAGACCAGATGCACCACCCCTTGCGGCGAAGGGGTCGCCTCGATGTCGAAGCGTTCCTCAAGTCCCTCTAGCCTGTCCCAGAGCCGTTCGCCCCGGCCCAGGAGGATCGGCACGAGGACGATGTGCATGTGGTCGATGAGGCCGGCCTCGAGGAACTGCCGCACCGTGCTGGCGCCGCCGCCGATCCTGACGTCCATGCCGGGTGCCAGGGCGCGGGCCTGTTCAAGTGCGGAGACGGGGTCCGCGTCAATAAAATGGAAGGTTGTTCCGCCTTCCAGCTCGAGGACCGGCCGGGGATGGTGCGTCAGGACGACCACGGGGGTGTGGAACACCGGGTTATCGCTCCACCACCCCTTCCAGTCCTCGTTCTCCCAGGGACCGCGTTGGGGGCCGAACTTGTTGCGGCCCATGATTTCGACGCCGACCCCGGTCCCCCACTGGCCGGCGAACGCCTCGTCGACGCCGAAGGATCCTTCCGATTCCCCGTGGAGGCCCATCGCACGGAACGTCCGCGTTTCGAAGGCCCACTCCAGCAGCCGCTTTCCTGCGTGGCCGAACGGAGCCTCCAGTTGCTGGCCCTCACCCGTGCCGAAGCCGTCGAGGGAGACCGAGAAGTTATGGACGCGGACAAGGGACATGTCATCTCTCCTGAAGTGTCGTAGGCAGTCACTGTATGGCGCTGAATCCCAGCCGCTGAAGACCTGAACCCTGCCAAGTGCCGCCGTCGGACGTCCGGGCCTTACATCACCGTCGGCTTCCCCGGCTGCCCCTTGTGCGACGCCCGCGCGATCTCGAAGCTTTCCTCAAACGGCAGGGTTTCCACGTCCAGCAACGGATTGTTGTCCTGCGTCGCCACCAGCTTCCGGGCCGCTTCCTCCGAGTCCACGCTAGGCATGGACCCGGGCAGGTGGCGCCCGGCCGACTCAGGCAGGAACCGGATGGCCACGGCGGCAACGGCGGCCACAGCCATGAGGTAGTACGCAATCGCCATGTCGTCGCCGGTCAGCTCGATCAGAGCCGCGATGATAAACGGGGCTGTCCCGCCGAAGATGGCCACCGCCAGGTTGTAGGCGATGCCCATCGCCGAGTAACGGTGCTCGGTGGGGAACAGCGCCGGCAGGGCCGAGGCGAGGTTCGGCACCGAGAACGCCACCGGGAAGGCGAGCAGGGCCAGGCCCAGGAGCGTTGCCGGGAGGCTGCCCACCGCTATCGCCAGGAACGCCGGAATTGCGAACACCACGGTGCTTAAGGCCCCGATCCACAGCACCCGGCGGCGGCCAATCCTGTCCGAAAGCAGCCCAGTAAAGGGGATGCACAATGCCATCGCCACGAGCACCGGGATGGTCAGCAGCGTACCTTCCACCTCGCTGTACCCCTTGTTGGTGGTCAGGTACGTGGGCATGTAGGACGTGAGGGCGTAGGCCACCGTGTTGGCGGCCGCCGCCAGGATCATGGCCAGCACAATCGGCCGCCAGTGTGCTTTCAGGATCCCGATCGGTCCTACGGGGCGGAGCTCCTCCCCGGTCTCGGGGTGCTTTGCGGCCACTGCTTCGGCTTCCAGCGTGGCCTTGAAGGCGGCCGACTCCTCGATCTTCATCCGGAAGTAGACGGCCACGGCGCCCAGCGGCCCGGCCACCAGGAACGGGATCCGCCAGCCCCACGCCTCCATCTGCTCCTGGCCCAGCGTCAGCTGCAGGACGGACACCACCAGTCCGCCCGCCGCGAAGCCCAGGTAGCTGCCCATATCCAGGAAACTGACGTAAAAGCCCCGGCGGCGGTCCGGCGAATGCTCACAAACAAACGTCGTGGCGCCCGAGTATTCGCCGCCGGTGGAGAAGCCCTGCACCAGCTTGAGGAACACCAGCAGCACCGCCGCCCAGATGCCCAGCACCGAGTAGCCCGGGAGAAGGCCGACGGCGAACGTCGCCACGGCCATCAGCATCAGCGTCATGGCCAGCACCTTTTGGCGGCCGATCCTGTCACCCAGCCAGCCGAAGAAAATCCCGCCCAGCGGCCTGGCAATGAACGTGGCGCCGAAGGTTCCCAGCAGGAACAGGTTCTGCACGGCCCTGTCCGCCTCCGGCAGGAACACCGGCCCCATGGTGGTGATGAGGTAGCCGAACACGCCCACGTCGTACCACTCCATCGTGTTGCCCACGATGGTCCCGCCGAGCGCCTTCCGCAGGGTGCGGCGGTTGACGACGTTGACGTCGGATACCTGCAACCGCCGCTTCTGCCCGCTGTGCTGTGTCATGGCCCGTTCACCGCCGCCTCGCTCGCTTAGCTGGGCACACGTCGTCGTTCTTCCAGCCCGCCTGACCGGCAGGAGCCCAACACTTTCGATCATCCTGCCACTGCCGCACGGTGGCAACAGCGGAATGGCAACAGTGGAATCAGGAGGTGGCCAACCGGCGGAAAGGTCACGTGGCGCGCGAAAGCCCCGCCGTGGGGCACGCCCCGCCGGGGCTACTTACCTAACCGCCAAAGCAGGGCATTTCTCCCCTTCTGCCGCGTCCGACGCCGGGACTGGCCTGATCCGCACCAGCGTCCACCGCAAATGAGGAGCCGTCATGGCCGGGTTTGTGCAGATCATCGAATTCAGGACCTCCCGGATCAAGGAGATCGAAGAGCTGGGCCGTCCATCAAGAACCGGGGGCAGCACTCCGGCCACGTTCCGCCGCATCGTTGCCACCGCGGACCGGGACCACCCCGGGACCTACTTCACCATCGTCCACTTTGATTCCTTCGACTCCCCGATGGAGAACTCGGGCCGGCCTGAGACCTCGGAGTTCGCCGCCAACATGGCGGAGCTGTGCGACGGGCCCGTGATCTTCCACAACCTGGATGTCATCTGGGAGGACAACGGCGACGGTGCTGACAACGGCCAGGAGTAGGCCTTGGCTTGGGTCGAACGCGGTCGCCCCGACGGTATGGAGACCGCAATCACGAAGTACGGGACTTTCAGCCCTATAGACGGGTCCATGACTTTTGCGATTCTTGTAAAGGCGCCGTCCGGGTCCTCAGGTTGCGAGGCCGGAACGGCTTTCCATGCGAAACTCCCGGGTTCCGTCGTGGACGAATCGAAAAAGCACACCGGCCGGCGTCAACGTGGACACCGGCTTGGCAGTCCTGTGAAAGGATCGGCATGCCCGCTGACATAATCACGCTCCACACCGACCTGACCGCAAAGGCAGAAGCAGCGCGCCGAAGGGCGATGCTCCTGCACCCATCCAATTTCAACCGCACCCAATCGGGCGGCAGCGAAGCGGCGGCCCGGGCGGAACAACTCGCCACCCGCTTCGAGTGCCTTTATGAGCAGCTCACCAGCCAGGGACTTCCGGAAGGGGAAGCACGGACCGAAGTGGCGCGGATTGCAGCCCGGGAAGTATGGGACGGGTTCGCCGCCCAGCTCCGCCACCACCGCGCCGCGGGCAACCAGATGGACGCCAGCGTCCTGGCTGTCGCCCTGAGCTCGATCCAGGGCCTGGCCCTCCCGCTGGTCCGGCACGCCGGCGACGTGAACTACGCAAGCCGAGCAGTGGGCACGGCCCGCCGTCGCCTCCAGTACAACGGCGGGCTGCTGCACCGCCTCCACCCGCACAGCAACCCGGCCTTCAACGATGCAGACGCCACCCTCGAGGCGCTGGAGGCTTTCCTCGCCCGGTCCCAGCCGAAAGCGGCCTAAACGGGCGCAGTCCGCCGCGTGTGCTCGACCTCACAGGAGTAACAGGCAGGTCCGGACTTTCGACCCTGCTGGCAGACGGCGACGTGCTGGATGATGTAGTGAGGTTCCTTTCGTAGGGGCGGCAGCTGGAAGAGAAGCGGCCGGGGAGGGCATCGAGCCGATGGAAGCGTCTTCATGGAAACACCAGCAACAACCCCGGACACGGTGCGGTCCCCAGTCCAGCCAGTCCGGGTCTTCATCGTCAACGACCACGGCCTGGTCCGGCAGGGGCTGCGGGACCTGCTTGAGCAGGAAGGATTCGATATTGCCGGCGAAAGCGGATCAGCCGCAGAAGCACTGCGCCTAATCCCCGCCCTGAAACCGGACATTGCCCTGCTGAATGACCAGTTGCCGGACGGCACAGGGATTGAGGTTTGCCGCGATCTGCGCTCCACTGCGCCCCAGGTAAAGTGCCTGATCCTGACCGGCTGGGATGAACAGCACGCCGTGCGGGCAGCGGTCCTGGCCAGCGCGTCCGGGTACGTCCTCAAACAGATCGGGAACAACAACGAACTGTTCAATGGCATCCGCAGTGCCGCGTCGGGACGATCACTGATAGGCACAGGTGTCCGGGAAAGAGTTGCCGAAAGCCTGCACGCAACTGCTTCAGCTTCCTGGCTGACCGCCATGACCATGCAGGAGCGGAACGTGCTGGCATACATGGCCCGGGGCTTGAGCAACCGGCAGATCGGGCAGGAGATGGTGCTGCCTGACACCGCGGTGGCCACCTGCGTGTCCTCAGTGCTGGAGAAACTGGGCTTCCGGCGCCTCAGCCAGCTCACCCCCGCTGCACGCAGGAGGATCCTGCGGGAATCGGTGCACTGACCGCGCGGCCCTTACTACGCTGTGGGCACCGGCCTACGCTGTGGGCACCGACCAGGTCACACTCGTGCCCTCACCCGGCGCGCTTTCGATGACGCAGGTACCGCCCAGATGGGAGGCCCGGCTCCTCATGTTGTCCAGGCCGCTGACCCGCTGCGGATCCTTAAAGCCTCGCCCGTTGTCCCGGACAGTGAGCACCACCTCGTGATCGTGTGCCGAAAGCAGGACGTAGATGTCTTCCGATCCTGAGTGCCGGACCGCGTTACTGACGCTCTCGTGCAGCACCGGCAGCAGCTGTTCGGCGATCTCCGGTCCCACAGCATCATCAACAGGGCCGGAGAGCTGGATCCGCGGGAGGAAACCGGCAGCGCTGGCAGCTTCCTGGACGGCGCGGAGGACGCGGCCGCTGAACAGCTCCTGGTCGGCCCCCCTGGTCTGGAGTGAGTAGATGGTGTCGCGAAGCTGGCGGATGCAGCCGTCCAGTTCGTCGGTAACACCGGCGATGCGCTCTAGGCAGAGAGGGTCCGAGGTGTACCGGCGCAGGCCCTGGATATTCAATCCTGCCGCGAACAGCCGTTGAATCACCAGGTCGTGCAGGTCCCTTGCGATCCGTTCCCTGTCGATGAACAACGCATGTTCTTCCCGCAGCTGGTTCGCCTTCAGCAGGTCCAGCGTCAGGCCTATCCGGGAGGCGAATACGGTGCTCGATTCAACGTCCACCTCCGTATACCGGGTGCCGCCGGCGGCCCTGGCCAGGATCAATACCGTGTCGCGGTGGCCGTCACTGTTGTTGCCCAGGGCGGCTACCAGGACCGGCCCAAGCTTTTCAGCCGACGCCGAGTCAAACACCTGAAGCGGATCGTTCAGCGTCCTGGTTTCCCCCGTCGCGAGCACTTCGGCGAGCACCGGGCCGCCAGGGAGCTCCTGCCCGCCCGGCACAGACTGAACCCCCACGGAGGTCCGGCATCTGATGCTTCCGTCCCCGGCCACCGAGGCAATGAGGGCCAACGATGAGGCCGAAGCGTGAAGTGCCCGCTCCGCGATCATGTCCAGGTTCTCGGTATCGGAGCGTGGTTGGGCCTTGAGGCTGTCGCTGACTTCCATCCCCGCTTCCAGCCACCGCTGGCGGCTGGTGCTGTCCTCAAACAAGCGTGCGTTCTGGATCGCCACGCCGGCGGCAGAGGCAAGGGCAACTGCCAGGTCCTCGTCCTCGGCCGTGAAATCGACGCCGTCCATCTTTTCAGTCAGGTACAGGTTCCCAAAAACTTCATCGCGTACCCGGACCGGCACGCCCAGGAACGTCTTCATCGGCGGGTGGTTGCCCGGGAAGCCTGACGCTATGGGGTGCTCCCCCAGGTCATGGAGCCGCAACGGTTTGGGCTCGCGGATCAGTTGCCCCAGCACGCCATGGCCGGTGGGAAGGTCGCCGATGAGCCGGACCCCGTCGTCGTCGATGCCCACGGTGATGAAATGGCTGAGCTGCTGGTCGTCGCCGATGACGCCCAACGCTCCGTACCGCGCGCCAACAAGTTCGCAGGCTGACTGCACCACCCGGTCCAGCACCGCCTCGAGGCTCAGGTCCTCCGTCAGGGAAACGACCGCGCCGAGCAGCCCCTCCACATGTTCCTGGGTTCGTACAAGTTCATCTGCCCGGTCTACGAACTCCCGCAGGAGTTCCCGGGTTCGCCGCCTGATTGGCTCACGCCACATGAGAAAACACCCCAATATTGTCCACGTCATCCAGGGCGGGCTGCATCGCCCTGGATCCGATATGTGTGACAGCCCCCAGCGTCTCTCCCGACCATGCTAACAACCGGCGTCGCTGGATGGCCTAAACGTGTTACGGCCGGTTGTCACGACCGGCCATAAACTGCGGCGGCATTCCTGCCGCCGGTGCCAGCAGGCCGCCGTCGTAATGTACGACGCCGGCCCGCTGCCCAGCTGCCAAAAGTATCCTTTTGTTCCTGCTCCCTACTGTCCGGGTGCCCGGTAGGACGGCGTCTTCTTGACCGCCTCGTCGATGTCCTCCACGGTCAGCAGCGGCTTCAGCCGGACGTTGACGTTTCCCGTGGAATTGATCAGCAGCGACAATGCTGCAGCACTTGCGTCATCGGGCACTTCGAAAACGCCGAGGACGTCGTAGTAACCAAAGGCGTAGTAAAAGCTTTCCAGCGATCCTCCTACAGATCCGAGGGCCTTTTCCAAAGCTTCGCGCCGCTTGGTGCCGCCTTCCTGCATGAGCCCCTTAATGCCGTCGCCCACGTAATTTGCCTCAAAGAGATACTTTGGCATGGTCCCTCCCCTTGCACCTCATCCTGTGAGAAACGGGGCTACGGCCCCGTCAGGGCAGACCGTATTCCCCCGGTAACAGGCAGTCAATACGCCTGGCTACCTAATACGGCCCCCTCCAGTTAACCTCCCCTCCAACTGCGCACACCAAGCCCGCAACCTCCCTTCCCTAGCGTGAACGGGTCACCAACCGACAGGCCGCCCCCGTTTCTTGCTGGAGGAAACCACCCATGCGCACAGTCCTGACCGCCGCGGCAGCCGCCGCCCTCATCGCCGTGGCGAGCCCCGCCGTCGCAAGCCCTGCTCGCGAGACCGGCACGCCGTCGTCGAACGCTGCCGGCGCCGCCGCCTCCGCCCTGAAGGTGAACGAGCGCAACGGCTCCTTCGACCTGCAGTCCCACCGCGGCGGCCGCGGCGAATGGACCGAGGAATCCCTGGCCGCGTTCAAAAACTCACTGGCCCTGGGCGTAACCACCCTGGAACTGGACACCCACCTGACCGAGGACGCCAAGGTGATCGTCTGGCACGACGACACCATCCAGGCCGCAAAGTGCATCGACACCGCACCTGCCACCGCCGGCGACCCCGAATTCCCCTATGTGGGCGACCGCGTGGCCGAGCTGTCCCTGGCCCAGATCAAGACCCTCAACTGCGGTTACGCCCAACTGGCCGGCTACCCCGAGCAGGACGTCATCGAGGGCAACCGGATCGCCGAGCTCAAGGACGTCTACCAGCTGGTCCGCGACGCCGGTGCAGCCAAGGTCCGCTTCAACGTCGAGACCAAGGTGGAGGCCAGCCAGATCGGCGGCGCCGGGATGGAGTCCCTCACCCGCGCCGTGATCGCCGAGATCCAGGCCTCCGGCATGGCGGACCGCACCACCCTCCAGTCCTTCGACTGGTCCTCCCTGAACCTCACCAAGGAACTCGCCCCCGAACTGCCGCTCGTGGCGCTCTCCAGCGGCGACGCCTGGATGGGCGTGGGCCAGCCCGGCGCCAGCCCCAACCTCGGAGGCATCGACATCGACGACTACGACGGCTCCCTCCCCAAGGCGGCAGCCGCGTTGGGGTACGACGTCGTCTCCCCCACGTTCCGCTCCGTCACCCCGGCGATGATCGCCGAAGCCCACGAACTCGGCCTGCCCGTCATCCCCTGGACGGTGAACACCACCGCCGACATGGAACGCCTCATCGACCTGGGCGTGGACGGCATCATTACCGACTACCCCACCCGCCTGCGCGCCCTCATGGAAGAACGCGGCCTGAAGCTGCCCAAGGCATATGTAATTGACTGGCTACCTAACCGGGATCCTCCGCATTGTTTTCCGCCTGCACTGGCCATACCGTGAAGGGACGGGCGGCTAAGTGCAGGTGCGGGCATGCGGAGGATTTCGTGGTTAACGCGCTGCTTCCTGTTGTGCCTTGAGGTTCTCGCCTGCCTTCAGGTGCCGACGGCGGCCGCAATGGGAGCGCGGGAGGCCGCACCTTCTGTCGGCCCTGACCAGGCGTACGAGGCCGTGGACGACTTCGTGCGGGAGCAGCTGGCGGAGATGGGGCTCCCAGGCGCCGCCGTCGTCGTCGTTAAGGACGGTGTCCCGGTGCACTCCGCAGCCTTCGGCAGGGCCGATGACTCGGGGCGGCCGATGACCGCGGACACGCCTGTACTGCTTGCATCAGCCACGAAGTCCCTCACCACAGTCGCCGTGCTGCAGCAGGTGGAGGCCGGGAGGCTCCGCCTGGACGAGCCCGTGCAGACCTACTTGCCCTGGTTCACCCTGCGGGACAGCCGCGCGTCCCAAATCACCGTCCGTCACCTGCTGCACCAGGCCAGCGGCATGGCTGCCAGGGACACTGCCTTCGAAGGCTCCTTCGCACAGGGCCCGGAAGCCTTGGAAGAAGGAGTCCGGGCGCTGGCGGGCTCTCCTTTGGCTGGTGCGCCGGGCGAGGCCTTTGGCTACGCCAACGCCAACTTCAACATCCTCGGCCTCCTGGTGCAGACGGTGAGCGGCCAGCCGTTCGGGGATTACATACGGCAGGAGGTTTTCGAGCCGCTGGGCATGACCAACAGCCATCCCACCCGCGCTGCTGCCCGCGCCGACGGCGCCGCGGCAGGCCACTCCCGCTGGTTCGGCAGCTTCTGGCAGCAGACGGAGGTGCCCGCACCCACCACCGGGATGCCCTCGGCCACCATGTACGCCTCGGCGAACGACCTGGGCCAGGAACTGATCATGCTGCTGGACGAAGGCCAGTACCGGGACCGCCGGCTCCTGGAGCCGGGGAGCGTGCGGACCATGCTGGAGCCCGGCGTGCAGGTGGACGGGTCCAAGATGTACGCGATGGGGTGGTTCACCCGACCGCTTGTCGAGTCAGTTCCGCCCGCTGAAAGCGCTGGCGGGGCGGGCGGGGACCTGCCGCTGCTGGCCGAGCATCAGGGTGAGTGGGGCAACTCGCACACCTACCTGGCGATGGTCCCGTCCTCCGGTCTGGGCCTCGCCCTGGTCATCAACGCCAACGACACCTCCGCCCCGTCCCGGCTGAAGGCCATCGACACCAACATCCTGCGGATCCTCCACAGCCAGGAGCCCGTCCCGGCGGTGGTGCACGAGGACTGGCTGCAGCAGTACAGCTGGGCGGTGGCGCTGGCGCTGCTGCTCGCCGAGCTGCTCAGCCTGTGGCTGGCACTTCGGGTTTTGCTTTCGGGACCGCACGCAAATGCGGGCAGAAAACGACTGTTGGTTGTGGGGCTGGCAGCGCTTGCCCTGGACGCCTTTGCGCTTTGGCTGTGCTTCATTTACGCTCCGGCGAGGTTCGACACCAATTCGGCGGTCATTATCCGCCAGTTCCCCGACGTTGGGGTGATGCTGGTGCCGGTGCTCGGGCTGGCGCTTCTGTGGTCACTCCCCCGGACGGTGTTGCTGCTGCTCAAGAGCCGCTCGGGCAGAACGATGCCCACGTCATCAATGCGCGCTGATTCCGAGAGCCAACACTCACTGTGATAGTCCGGTAGTTATGTCTTCTTTATCCACACCTTCCACCGCGTCTGCCGCCGAAGAACGCAGCGCGCGTGTCGCCGTCACGCTTTTCCCGATTCTTATCCTGGCTGGGGGTGCCGTTGCGCTTGCCGCACCAACCGCCTTCACCGGGCTGGGCGCCTGGATCAACCCGCTCCTGGGAGTCATCATGTTCGGCATGGGGCTGACGCTGACGCCACCTGACTTCGCTGTGATTGCCAAACGCCCTGTCCCCGTGGTGATCGGCGTGGTGGCCCAGTACGCCATCATGCCGTTCCTCGGCTGGCTGGTAGCGGCCGCGCTCGGGCTGCCGCCTGCGCTGGCCGCGGGCGTCATCCTGGTGGGCTGCTGCCCGGGCGGAACCGCCTCCAACGTGGTGTCCTACCTCGCCAAGGGCGACGTCGCCTTGTCCGTGGCGATGACCACTGTTTCGACACTGCTCGCTCCCCTGCTGACCCCGGTGCTGGCGCTGTGGCTGGCCGGCCAGTACATGCCCGTGGACGCCGGCTCAATGGCGTGGTCCATCGTCCAGATCGTGCTGTTCCCCGTACTGCTGGGACTTGTGATCCGGCTCTTCCTGCCCCGCCTGGTCAATAAGGCACTGCCCGCCCTGCCCTGGATTTCCGTACTCGCCATCACCGTCGTCGTGGTCGCGGTGGTTGCCGGAAGCGCCAAGGCGATCTTCGCAGCCGGCCTGCTGGTTCTCGCGGCCGTCATCCTGCATAACGGACTGGGCTACGCTCTCGGTTATGCCGCAGCCCGGCTGTGCCGGCTCCCTATTCCTTCCCGGCGAACTACCGCCATCGAGGTTGGAATGCAGAACTCCGGCCTTGCAGCTGGGTTGGCGCGGCAGTATCTGACTCCGGAAGCGGCGCTGCCCGGCGCCATCTTCTCGGTCTGGCATAACGTTTCCGGTGCGGTGCTGGCCGCCTACTGGCGCCGCCGCAACACTCCTGCAGTTCGCTCTGGCGAGACGGCTCCGGTGGCTGTCACGGAATAGACTATTCGAGGTACTCTGCCGGGCTTTTCTTGATACAGAGTGCGCCGCGGCCTCCCCGGCGCCGGAGTGTGGTGCAAGACACTCGTGGACTAGGCTCGCTTTGGTCCATTGAGGACTGCGCTCCGGTGACGCCGGGGCTTTTATGGGGGGCTTGATAGTGGAAAAACGGAGTTTCGGGCACGGCGGAGCGTCTGCGCTTGGGCTGGAGAACTGCAGTAGTGACTGTTGTGCTGTCTGTGGGACTGGCAGGATGCGCCTACGCTGAGGCCCCGCCAACTCCCGCTGCTGCAAAACCCGCAGCTGCTTCAGGTACCTCCGCCGCCGCTGCAAACTCTTCCCTGGCCGGCGATACCATCGTCGATTCGTTCGGCAACGCGGACTTCTACACCACCGTCGCCGGTGACACGCCCGCCGCAGTGGCTGCCGCATTTGGCCTGTCCGAGGCCAAGCTTAACGGATTCAACGGACTCGAGCCGAAAGCAGCTCCGGCAACCGGCACAAAACTTCGCTTGCTTCCCGCTGCAGGTCCTGTCGCCGGCGCCCAGGGCGCGGCCACCTTTGACGCAAAGGGGATCCCGACCACGTACGTGATTGAACGCGGTGACACCCTGGGTGGAATCACATACCGGTTCGGGATAACCGAGGAGCAGTTGGCGGAAGCGAACAAGGTCCCGTACGTGTACGAGAAGGGCAACACGTACTTTATCCGCTCCGGGCACCTGATCCAGCTGCAGAAGAACCCGGTGGACAGCAGGGCAGGCACCGGAAGAACGGTCAACAACTCATTCGGCCAGGCCATCACCTACACCACGGTCGACGGCGACTCCTTTGACAGCCTCGGATACAAATTCCGGTCCACCACCGAACAGATCCTGCTTTACAACCCTGCGCTGGCAGCAGGCACGCCCATCCCCGCAGGATCGAAAGTCCGACTGATACCAGGTGAGCTGAAGATCGAGGGAGCGCAAGGAAGTTTCACAGCCGATGCCGACGGCGTTCCACTCACCTACACCACGGCTCCGGGTGACACGGAACGACAGGTCTCTTTCCGGTTCAGCGTGACGGACCTCCGGGCAGCGAACCGCCCGCTCACCGGCACAGGCGGAACCTGGTACGCGTTCGCTGACCTGCCAACCGGGGAACTGGCACCGGGGCAGACCATCAGTCTTGCGCTGGACCAGCCCATCAACAAGCCCGGTCTCTGACCCTCTCAACGGCCCCCGCTTCCCGGCAGGTGCATCCCGCCGCCGTGCGCGCTACCCCTCGCAGGCGACGCCGTCGCCGTCGCCGTCCAGCCCGGAGCGGTAGCCGGCGGAGCCCGCATACAGGGGCGCTGCTCCGGCAGCCACCAGCTCTGCACAGTTGGCGTAGTAGACGGGCGCAGGGGCGGCGGGCTCGACGGCGGCCGGCGCCGGCTGCCCAGGGCAGCCGGCCAGGATGCCTGCGATCGCGTCATGCTCGGCCTGGGTCACCCACAGGCCGTACCGCGCCTTCACCGAGACCTGCCGCGCGACGTACTCGCACCGGAACCCCTTGTTCGGCGGCAGCCAGGTGGCAGCGTCGCCGTCGCCCTTTTGCTGGTTAGTGGGGCCATCCGTGGCCTGAAGGTTCAGCGGATCGTTGGCGAATGCCGTCCGCTGCTCCGTGCTCAACTGCTGCGCGCCCTTCTGCCACGCGTCGCTGAGCGCCACGACGTGGTCGATCTGCACGGCACTGCTGGTGGTCGTTCCGCGCAGGAAGCTGATGACCGTGGCCGTGTAGGGGTCCGCCAAAGTTCCCGACTGCACCTTGCAGGGAACGCTGTTGGTGTACGTGATGTCTGTCAGGTCCCGCTGGAGGATGTCGTTGCGGGTGTCGCAGCCGTTCTGGTCAACGTCCGCCCACGTCGGACCAAACAGTGAACGCTCGTAGCCTGTCTTGGGCGCCCGGCCCTTGATGGGAAGGGTGGCCAGTAGGTCGTCCGCCTCAACGGTGCCGGTTTGCTCGGCCGTGGTGGTGGCATCGGCAGCAACAGCCGGCAGGTTTCCGCCGAAGAGTGCCAGCAAAGCGGAAAGGACGACGGCGGCCGTCCACCGGGTGCCGGACGCAGGCGTAGTTTCGGGCAAGGATGTGTAGCCGGACATGCAGCTCCCCAGATTGTGTGCACGAAGTTTAGGGGCGTCAGCCCCCATAGCCGCTGACGCCACGGACGAGCCTAGCCGCCGTCAACACGTAGGAATGCCCGTTCGAGCGGAACTTGGAAAGTTCTTCCCCAGTCCTGTGCAAATCCTGCGGCGGCACCCAATTCTTCGCGGCGGCCCCATACCCAGGGTCTGATGGCGGATCCCGTAACCGATGTGGCCGGACCTCCCCAATCCAAGGCGGGACTCCACAAGCAACTGGTGGAAAACCCCATGGGTAACCACGAGTTTCACATGCACGACTCCATAACGGACCAGTGGGTGTGCTGCGCCACACGCGAGGGTATGGGGGTTTGTTGTCCATTCCGTTATCTACGTATAGGGGTTCTTGGCCATGCGTCCAAGTTAGGTACGAAGGGTTGTTGTGTGCTCTTTCGCTCCAGGTCTACCGTCTCCGTATCCGGAATTAGCCATATAGAGCATTGCCCGCTCGGACTCCGGCTCGCGGTCCACCATCGGTCGATGCCGTCCATAACGGAGGGGCACCCCTATGCGCCTGCTACGCCTTTTCATCGCTCTGTTACTTGCGGCCGCCGGCGCTGTCGCACTCCCCGTCCCGGCCCTGGCGGCCGATGTCGGAATCCCGGGGCCGTCATACGATGGCGACGGCGTTAAGACCCCGACTGCCGACAAGGCCCAGAGCAAGCTCTGGTTTCAGGATGGGAGCTGGTGGGGGCTGCTGTGGAGCACGTCCGCCCATGCGACAAAGATCCACCGGCTCGACGTCGCAACGCAAACGTGGCAGGAGACGGAAACGGTGGTTGACGCACGGCCGACTGCCCGCGGTGACGCGCTCTGGGACGCGCAGACCGGCAAGCTCTACGTCGTGTCAGGCACCACCGTGGTCTCGGAGTGGAGCTCGCCGCCGGCCAGGGATGCGGTGACCTCCGGGTCCGCAGTGCTCCACCGCTATAGCTACAACGCCTCGACGAAGACCTACTCAGAAGACGCAGGACTCCCCATCACCCTTCACCGCGGGAGTACAGAATCGATCACGGTGGCGAAAGACTCCCTCGGCAAGCTGTGGGTCACCTACACCGTAGTGGCGTCCGACAACAGCAACCGTGTCTACGTCAACCACTCGACGACGAGCGACACCGCTTGGGGGGATCCGTTCGTCCTGCCGACC
The DNA here is from genome assembly GCF_005796225.1 of Pseudarthrobacter sp. NamE5. Taxonomy (GTDB): domain Bacteria; phylum Actinomycetota; class Actinomycetes; order Actinomycetales; family Micrococcaceae; genus Arthrobacter. The sequence continues at coordinate 1,165 of NZ_VAHO01000005.1, read as the reverse complement.
ACCAACGCGCAGGTGCACCACGACGATATCTCCGCAGTTACGTCGTTCCAGGGGGACAAGATCGGAGTCATGTGGAGCAATCAGCGGAAGGGGGATAAAAAGTTCTACCTGGCCGTGCACCAGGACGGTCAGCCAGAGAAATCGTGGCAGACAGAGGTTGCCTACGGCGGGGGAAACAACTGCAACGGGGGATGCGCGAACGACCATCTGAACCTCAGGCAATTGACAAGCGACGGCAGCGGCCGCCTCTTCGCAGCGATCAAGACCGCCCATCAGAACGTCGGCCAAACGTTTGTGGCGCTGCTGGTGCGCGATCAACAGGGCCAATGGACCAGCGCGCAGTTCGGCGCTGTCGAGGACGCCCACACGCGGCCCATGGTGATGATTGACGAGGAGCACCGCCAAGTCTGGATGTTCGCGGTCGCGCCGGAGGAAGGCGGCAGCATCTTCTACAAAACGGCACCGCTTGACAACATCGCCTTCCCTCCCGGCCCCGGCACGCCCATCATCCACAGCAGTACCGACACGGACATCAATGACCCCACATCAACGAAACAAAACGTCAATGGTCAGACCGGTCTGGTGGTGTTGGCGTCCGCGAGGAAAAACGCCCGGTACTGGCACGGTCACATAGCTCTTGGAGGCCAGTCCATTACGGCTGGCGCTGGAAGTGATACGACGGCGCCGGCGGTGACAGCTGGGTCGCCGGACGACCAAACGGCCGGGATGGCGGTGGACACGGCTGTAACCCAAACCTTATCCGAGACGACGGACGCGACCACGACCGACGACACCACCGCGGCGAAGAAGAACGCTGCCGGGGCCGTCACCCGAAACCCGAACGCGGATCAGGCTTCCCGATCGGCACGAAGTCCATCGGCACGGGAGTGAGAAGTCCAACGGGAGCGGGACAACCGTCCAGGACGCGCAGCTTCACCACCGCCACCACCGCCGCTGTTGCCGGCGGTGGTGGCGGTATGACCGAGAAGGGCACCGTTGAGGCGTTCGAGGACAGCGTAGGCTAACGACCCAGGTTCTCGCTGTCCTGGGTGACGCTCGCTTTCTTGCGCTTGCACCTCACCAAGGCTGCGACAATCCGGGGGATCACCCCCTTCACCTCGCGCAACCTCCCCCGGACGCTCTCACGTCCTGCAGCCTCTCCCCG
>NZ_VAHO01000049.1 GCF_005796225.1 Pseudarthrobacter sp. NamE5 | reverse complement strand
GAAGTCCGCACCCCCACCGTCCTGGCCCTCCGCGTCCGGACGTGAGCTTTCCTTCTTCAACCGCTCATACCAGTCAGGGGCACGGCGGCGGACCTTCAACCCGCCCGGCAAAACCCCTTCACGCTTCAGGGACGTCTGGACGCAGTCCTCCATCACCGACCAGATGTGCAGCAGCCCCGCCCGGATCTCCTCCGGGGTGCGGCTGTCCTCCTCATTAATCCGCATCACGTCACTGATCCCCAACCCGGTCTCCCGGCAGTGCTCCAACAACTCTGCAGCGGTCCGGAACGGCAGCGGCAGTTCCTTCTTCGACTCCTCGAGTTCCTGCTGCGCGGCGTCCTCCTCACCCTCCCGGACAATGAACCCGCCACCCACCGAAAAG
>NZ_VAHO01000048.1 GCF_005796225.1 Pseudarthrobacter sp. NamE5 | reverse complement strand
AAAGTCCGCACCCCCACCGTCCTGGCCCTCCGCATCCGGACGTGAGCTTTCCTTCTTCAACCGCTCATACCAGTCAGGGGCACGGCGCCGGACCTTCAACCCGCCCGGCAAAACCCCTTCACGCCTCAGGGACGTCCGGACACAGTCCTCCATCACCGACCAGATGTGCAGCAGCCCCGCCCGGATCTCCTCCGGGGCGCGGCTGTCCTCCTCATTAATCCGCATCACGTCACTGATCCCCAACCCAGTCTCCCGGCAGTGCTCCAACAACTCCGCAGCGGTCCGGAACGGCAGCGGCAATTCCTTCTTCGACTCCTCGAGCTCCAGCTGCGCGGCGTCCTCCTCACCCTCCCGGACAATGAACCCGCCACCCACCGAAAAA
>NZ_VAHO01000047.1 GCF_005796225.1 Pseudarthrobacter sp. NamE5 | reverse complement strand
CATCGCTGCCCCGCACCCTCGCTGCGCTGCAGGCCGGGACCATCTCCTGGCAGCACGCCAGGGTGATGGTGGACGAGACCGTAACCCTGGGCCCTGCCGGGGCAGCGGCCCTGGAGGCCCATTTCCTGGACCCCGCAGCGCCCAACCGTGCCAAGGGCTGCCCGGCGGGGGAAATGCCGGCCTACCGGTTTCGGAAGAAGGCCCGGACGTGGCGGGAACGCCATCATGCCGAGTCGATTGAGAAGCGGCATGCGAAGAGTTTCCTGGACCGCCGGGTGGAATGCTTACCGGATCAGGACGGGATGGCGTGGTTTTCGGCCTACCTTCCAGCGGACCAGGCCGCAGCGGCCTGGGACCGGCTGACCGCTGTCTCCCGGGGCATGCAGGGGCCCAA
>NZ_VAHO01000046.1 GCF_005796225.1 Pseudarthrobacter sp. NamE5 | reverse complement strand
CAGATGGGTCCCGAGTTTGTGGGCCTGAAGAACCTGGTGAAGAAGGAAGGCCTGCACACGGTGTGTGAGGAGGCCGGTTGCCCCAACATTTTCGAGTGCTGGGAGGATAAGGAAGCCACGTTCCTGATCGGCGGGTCCGAGTGCACGCGCCGGTGTGATTTCTGCCAGATCGATACCGGCAAGCCCTCGCCGGTGGACATGTTCGAGCCGACCAAGGTGGCCCGGTCCGTGCAGTCGATGCAGCTGCGCTACGCCACGGTCACCGGTGTGGCTCGGGACGACCTGGCGGATGAGGGCGTGTGGCTCTACGCCGAGACGGTCCGGAAGATCCATGAGCTGAACCCGGGCACCGGGGTGGAGCTGCTGATCCCGGACTTCTCCGGCAAACCCGAACACATC
>NZ_VAHO01000045.1 GCF_005796225.1 Pseudarthrobacter sp. NamE5 | reverse complement strand
TCGGCCGATTTCCAGCGGCGCCCCGTCCCGGGGGTCGACCAGCACGCGGTGGAACGAGTCGGCCCCGTCAGCGACGAGTCTGCGCGCCATTGAGGCCGGGATGGGGCCGTGGCCATCGAGCATGGCCGGTTCCTCGGTGAGGCCGAGCAGTGCGAACACGGGCACGGTGACCAGCACCTGGGGCCGGATCGGCAAAGTTGGTCGGGCATTCATTCCCGCCCCGCCCCTGCTGCCGGCAACGTTGCCGGCCATGGTGCCTCCCCCGCTGCCTTCCGCGTTGCCGGCCGCGTTGCCGGCCGTGGCGCCTTCCGCCCCGCCCCCGTTGCCGGTGCTGGTACTGCTGCCAAGGAGTGCTGAGGAGAAGTTGTCTGCCCGCAGCTGGGAGAGGTTGCGGTGTCCA
>NZ_VAHO01000044.1 GCF_005796225.1 Pseudarthrobacter sp. NamE5 | reverse complement strand
TGGTGGCTGGTGTTGGTCTCCAGCGGGTGTGGTGTTTGAGGCGGTGGTGTTTGGGGCAGAGTTGTGCGAGGTTGCTGATCCCGGTGGTTCCGCCCTTGGCCCAGGCTGTGAGGTGGTCGGTTTCGTTGTCGAGGGAGTGGTTGCTGCAGCCGGGGAAGGTGCATTTGCCGTCCCTGAGGCGCAGTGCTTGTTTCATGGCTTTGGTGAGCCGGTAGCTGGTGCGGCCGATGTCCAGTGGCGCCCCGTCCCGCGGGTCGACCAGTACGCGGTAGAAGGAGTCGGCGCCGCCGGCGACGAGGTTCCTGGCCATCGAGGCGGGGATGGGGCCGTAGCCGTCAAGGACTGCTGGTTCGTCGGTGAGGCCGAGCAGTGAGAACACCGGGACTGTGACGAGTACATCAGCGCGGGGCATCGGCACCTTGCC
>NZ_VAHO01000043.1 GCF_005796225.1 Pseudarthrobacter sp. NamE5 | reverse complement strand
AGTCGGTGCTGTTCCTGGGCCGGCACGTTGGCTACCCGGTGGCGCTTGAGGGTGCGTTGAAGCTGAAGGAAATCGCCTACATCCACGCCGAGGGCTTCGCCGCCGGCGAGCTCAAGCACGGCCCCATCGCCCTGATCGATGAAGGCCAGCCGGTGTTCGTGGTGGTCCCGTCCCCGCGCGGGCGCGAATCACTGCACGCCAAGGTCATCAGCAACATCCAGGAAGTCCGCGCCCGCGGCGCCCGCACCCTGGTCATCGCCGAGGAAGGCGACGAAGCCGTGAAGGCCTACGCCGAGCACGTCTTCTACGTCCCCGAAACCCCCACCCTGCTGATGCCGCTGCTGACCACCGTCCCGCTGCAGATCTTCGCCGCGGAACTCGCCGCCGCCAAGGGCTACGACGTGGACCAGCCCCGCAACCTCGCCAAGAGCGTCAC
>NZ_VAHO01000042.1 GCF_005796225.1 Pseudarthrobacter sp. NamE5 | reverse complement strand
AAGTCTCGGCACCCTTGGCGCGACTACCACCAACACCAACTACAACATCACGCTGACCGCCAGCAGCCTCGCAAGCGAGCCCGGCCAGCACCTCTCACTCGGCCTGGATGCCAACAGCAGCGACGGCCTGGACCTCAACTCCAAGGAGGCCGGCAGCACCGGCGCACCCAAGCTCGTGCTAACGGTGAAGTAGGGGACACCGTCGACACAACCGACTTCGTCCACGATAAGCAAAACGATCCGATCGACAGCATTTAGGCAATTGACAATCAGTTAGACAGGGGACAAACCATGCACAACAAGCAGACCAAGACCAACGCACTCCAGTTCGACATCCACGGCCGCGTCACCATCAGTGTGGACGGACAGTCTCCGGCGGCACACCAGCTCAAGACCATGTTGGCGTGTTTCGCCACCGACATTGAACGGCCTGCACAGATTGTGGTGGATGACCGGCCGGAGC
>NZ_VAHO01000041.1 GCF_005796225.1 Pseudarthrobacter sp. NamE5 | reverse complement strand
TATGACCAGAAGTATTGGCAGGAGTGGGTTAACTTGATCGCCCTGGCGGTGAATGAGGAGAACGCCTCGGGCGGGCGGGTGGTGACGGCTCCGACGAACGGGGCGGCCGGGATCATCCCGGCGGTGTTGTTTTATGCGCTGCATTTCGCGCCGGGGATGGAGAACGCCTCGCAGGCGGACCGTGATGATGTGGTGGTGCGTTTCCTGCTCGCGGCCGGCGCCGTGGGGGTGCTGTATAAGGAGCAGGCGTCCATTTCGGGGGCTGAGGTTGGGTGCCAGGGCGAGGTCGGGTCGGCGTCGTCGATGGCCGCTGCGGGTTTGGCGGAGGTGATGGGCGGGTCTCCGGCGCAGGTGGAGAACGCGGCGGAGATCGCGATGGAGCACAATCTGGGCCTGACGTGTGATCCGATCGGCGGGCTGGTGCAGGTGCCGTGCATTGAGCGGAACGCGATCGCTGCGGCGAAGGCGATCAACGCCGCGAAGATGGCGCTTTGGGGCGACGGCTCCCACCGGGTCTCCCTCGATGAGGTGATCGTGACCATGCGCGAGACCGGCAAGGACATGAGCTCCAAATACAAGGAAACGGCCATGGGCGGCCTCGCCGTCAACGTCGTCGAATGCT
>NZ_VAHO01000040.1 GCF_005796225.1 Pseudarthrobacter sp. NamE5 | reverse complement strand
GTGCCCAGAGCGGGGCGGTTGTTGTAGGTGAGGCCAGCCTCGGTCCAACTGTCATCAGCGACCAGTTTGACGTTCTGGGTACCCACCGATCCGCTGCCGGCGCTGCGCAGCTGCAACGTCGCGCTCTCGATCGTCCTGCCCGCATACGCCGACAGGTCGAACTTCAGGTACGTGACCTCCGTCGGGCTGCTGTCCACGCCCAGAACGGTGCTCGCGCCATAATTCGTTGTGGCAGCCCCACTCGAGACAAAGCTGTCAGCCACGGCCGTGAGCGTCACGGTCTCGGATGTGCTGCCGCCTGCAGCCGGGGCGGTCGTGAAGGTCCAGGACTTGTCCGCCGCCAACGGGTTACCGGCAGCATCCTTCACCCCACCGGCGCCGCCCTTAATCGTCGCCGTATACGTCGTACCCGCCACCAAATCAGCGCCCGGGTTCAACGTCGCCACCTTATCCGTGCCGTTGTACGTCACAGCTGCCGACACCGTCGTCGTCCCCCCGGCCAAAGTGAAGGTACTCGGCGTGATCGTCGTCGCATCCATCGCCTCCGAGAACGTCCCCGTCACATCCCCCGACACCGCCACACCAGTCGCACCAGCGGTCGGAGACGTACCCGTCACCGTCGGAGCAGTCGTATCAGCAGGCCCGC
>NZ_VAHO01000004.1 GCF_005796225.1 Pseudarthrobacter sp. NamE5 | reverse complement strand
GGTCGAATAAGGGAATCATGTTTATCAGGTGAAACCCCGGGCTTGTTGGCCCGGGGTTTTCCTTTGCCCGGGAGCTGTTTGCGTAACTTTTGCCGCCCCGGCTGCTCAACGAGGCCTTGAAAACCCGGGCGCGCCCGGCTTTGAGGCGTCAAAGTGACGCATCTGTGCAGCACGGCAATGCGCTGGAGTGTCAGGGCGTCACCGTAGAGTAGTGCCATGATTGTTGGCATTGGCGTAGACGTAGTGGACATCGAGCGGTTCGGCCGCCAGCTTGAGCGCACACCAGGGCTCCGGGACCGGCTTTTCGTCCCTGCGGAGCGGGAACTGAACACCCGTTCCCTCGCCGCCCGCTTCGCTGCCAAGGAAGCTGTTGCCAAGGTCCTCGGTGCGCCGGCCGGCATGAACTGGCAGGACTGCTGGATCGGTCTCGACCAGAACGGCCCCACCATTCAGGTCAAAGGCACCGTGCTCGCAGTCGCCGAGGCCAAGGGCGTCAAGCGCTGGCACCTGTCCATGAGCCACGACGGCGGAATCGCCACCGCCACGGTCCTGGCCGAGGGCTGATCCGGCAGTCTGCCGCTTCGCACCATGATCAGCGCCTACACCGGGACACAGATCAGGCAAGCCGAGGAGCCGCTCCTTGCCACGGGCCTGGGCGACGTCCTCATGCAGCGTGCTGCCTACGGGCTGGCCAACGCCGTGATCAATGAGCTCAAGTCCCGCGGCCTCCGCCTCTACGGCGCCAAAGTCGCAGTGCTCGCGGGAAAGGGCAACAACGGGGGAGACGGGCTTTACGCCGCCGCTTTCCTCGCCGCCAGGGGAACGCGTACGACGGCGGTGCTCACCGGGGACGACGCCCATCCCAAGGCACTGGCTGCTTTTGAGGCTGCCGGCGGCAGGGTCCACCGACTGGCTGACGCAGCTCCCGGCGAGCTGGCCGCGGAAGCCGCGCGTGCCGACGTCGTCATTGATGCAATCCTGGGCACGGGCGCGAAAGGCGGCCTCCGGGGCCCTGCCGCCACCCTGGTCGCCACCTTGACCGAACTCCTGCCCGCTGCCGGAGGACAGACATCCGTGGTGGCCTGCGACCTGCCCAGTGGCGTGGATGCCGATACAGGGGACGTTTCCGGGCCCGTCCTGCCTGCCCACCTCACCGTCACCTTCGGCGGCGCCAAAACGGGCCTGCTGGCCGATCCCGGCGCCGACTACGCGGGCAGTGTGCAGGTCGTGCCCATCGGCATCGAGCAACACCTGCCGGAACCGTCCCTGCGCCGGCTCGAGGTCCAGGACCTTGCTCTGCTGCTGCCCCGACCTGCCAGGCGGTCGCACAAGTATTCGCGCGGGGTGCTGGGAGTGGTGGCAGGGTCTGCCGCCTATCCCGGCGCCGCCGTCCTGGCCTGCCGCGGTGCCCTTGCCGCCGGTGTGGGAATGGTGCGCTACCTCGGCCCGCCCGAGGTGGCGGACGTGGTCCGGCAGTCATGCCCCGAAGTGGTGTGCAGTACCGGCTCGGTCGCGGACAATCGGGTCCAGGCGTGGCTGGTGGGCTCCGGAATGGGACCGGAAGAGCACGAACAACTTCAGCGGACGCGCGATGCAGTCACATCCGGCCTGCCCGTGGTGGCCGATGCCGGGGCACTGCCCGCCCTTCCCGACGTTCTGGCTCCGCACATCGTCCTGACCCCGCACGCCGGGGAACTCGCCGCGCTCCTTCAGCGGCTGGGCGGGACGGAGGACAGGGGAGCGGTGGAGGGCGCAACCCTGGCCGCGGTCCGCCGCGCGGCAGAGTTAACAGGCGCCACGGTGCTGCTCAAGGGTGCTTCCACCCTCGTTGCAGCACCCTCCGGGGCCGTGTTCAGCCAGGCGGACGGGACACCGTGGCTGGCAACCGCCGGCAGTGGCGACGTCCTCGCCGGGGTCATCGGGGCACTGCTCGCCCAGGCGGGTTCCGACGTCGGACCCTTCGAAAAGGCCAGCGCAGACGGGAACCAGCGATGGGCAGCGGTGGCCGCGCTGGGAGCGGCTCTGCACGGCAAAGCCGGGAGGGCGGCGTCGGAAGCCGAATCGGGGGGACCGATCGCTGCCGGCGCGATCGCTGCCTTAATACCCGAAACGTGGGGTAAAGTAAGCACGCTTAGTAACTCTGGGGCCCGCATACGTAATAGTCACGGTCAGCCGTTACGGTAGGCATTAGTTCGCACCGGCATCAGGAGCGCTGCTGCTCTTCTGCTGCCAATTACAAAGAGGAGCATTATGGAAGTCTGGCCTGGATCGGCTTATCCCCTTGGCGCCACCTACAACGGAACCGGCACCAACTTTGCCCTGTTCAGCGAACGAGCAGAAAAAGTCGAGCTGTGCCTGTTCGACGATGATGGCGAAGAAACGCGCATCCCCCTGGACGAAGTGGACGGCTACGTCTGGCACTGCTACATTCCGCAGGTCCAGCCCGGGCAGAAGTACGGCTACCGCGTCCACGGGCCCTACGATCCTGCCACCGGGAACCGCTTCAATCCCAACAAACTACTGCTGGACCCCTACGCCAAGGCTGTCCACGGCCAGGTGGACTGGGATCCCGCACTGTTCACCTACAACCTGGGCGAGCCCGACTCGATCAACAACGAGGACTCCGCCAAGCACATGATGCTGGGCGTGGTCATCAATCCGTACTTTGACTGGGAAGGCGACCAGAACCTGCGGATTCCGTACCACCAGTCAGTGATCTACGAGGCCCACGTGAAGGGCCTGACCGAGCTGCACCCGGAGATCCCGGAGGAACAGCGCGGGACTTATGCCGGCGTGGCGCACCCGGCAGTCATCGCTCACCTGCAGAAGCTCGGCGTCACCGCCATCGAGCTGATGCCGGTGCACCAGTTCGTCAACGACGGCACGCTGCAGGACAAGGGGCTGAACAACTACTGGGGCTACAACACCATTGGTTTCTTCGCACCCCAGAACACCTACAGCTCCAGCGGTGACACAGGACAGCAGGTCCAGGACTTCAAGGCCATGGTCCGCTCCCTGCACCAGGCCGGGATCGAAGTCATCCTGGACGTGGTCTACAACCACACCGCCGAAGGTAACCACCTGGGCCCCACGCTGTCCTTCAAGGGCATCGACAACGCCGCCTACTACCGGCTCATGGACGGCGATGAGAAGCACTACATGGACTACACGGGCACCGGCAACTCCCTGAACGTCCGCCACCCGCACTCCCTGCAGCTGATTATGGACTCGCTGCGCTACTGGGTCACCGAGATGCACGTGGACGGCTTCCGTTTCGACCTCGCCTCCACCCTGGCCCGCGAGTTTTACGACGTGGACAAGCTGTCCACCTTCTTCGAACTGATCCAGCAGGACCCGGTGGTCTCCCAGGTCAAGCTCATCGCCGAACCATGGGATGTGGGACCCGGCGGCTACCAGGTGGGCAACTTCCCGCCGCAATGGACGGAATGGAACGGCAAGTACCGCGACACTGTCCGCGACTTCTGGCGCGGCGAACCCGCCACCCTCGGTGAATTCGCCTCCCGCATCACCGGTTCGGCGGACCTGTACGAGCACTCAGGCCGCCGCCCCGTGGCGTCGATCAACTTCGTCACCGCCCACGACGGCTTCACCCTGGCCGACCTGGTCTCGTACAACGAGAAGCACAACGACGCCAACGGCGAAGACAACAACGACGGCGAATCGCACAACCGGTCCTGGAACTGCGGCGCCGAGGGGCCCACAGACGATCCCGAGGTCCTGTCATTGCGGGCCCGGCAGCAGCGGAACTTCATCGCCTCGCTGCTCCTGTCCCAGGGCGTGCCGATGCTCCTGCACGGTGACGAGCTGGGCCGCACCCAGCGGGGCAACAACAACGGGTACTGCCAGGACTCGGAACTGACCTGGATCAACTGGGACAGCATCGACCAGCCGCTGATCGAGTTCACGGCGGCAGTCAACGCGCTCCGCGCCAAGCACCCCACCTTCCGCCGCAGCCGGTTCTTTGACGGCCGCCCGGTCCTGAGGGGCGAAGGCGAACGCCTGCCGGACATCGTATGGCTGGACCCGTCCGGTGAAACCATGAAGCCCGAAGCCTGGGACAGCGGCTTCGGCCGCTCCGTGGGTGTCTTCCTGAACGGGAACGGCATCCAGGGCAAGGACAGCCGCGGCCGCAGGATCACCGACGTCAACTTCCTGCTGTTCTTCAACGCACACGATGACACGGTCAAGTTCACGCTGCCGTCTGACGAGTACGCTCCGGCATGGGACGTCATCATCGACACCGCCGGACAGAACGCTGATACCAAACCGGTGGCAGCAGGCGAGCCGCTTCCGGTGGAGGCCAAGTCCCTGGTGGTCCTGCGGGCCCACACCGTGGAGGAAGTTGAACCTGATCACTCGGTTGCCGCATCCCTTGCAGCCCTGACCCAGGCGACCACAAGCGAGGCGGAATCCATCAGCACCCCGGTGGTGGCCGAGCCCGGGAAGACCACGCAAATCGGTGAGCGGAAGGCGACCGGCAAGTGAGGGCGCCGGCATCAACCTACCGCCTGCAGATCCGCCGCAGCTTCACCCTTTTTGACGCTGCCGAAAAGGTCACGTACCTGAAATCCCTCGGCGTGGACTGGGTGTACCTGTCACCGATCCTGACCGCGGAACAGGGCTCGGACCACGGCTATGACGTGACCGACCCCGCCTCCATGGATCCGGAACGGGGCGGCCCCGAAGGCCTGCTGGCCCTGTCGAAGGCAGCCCGCGAGCACGGGATGGGCGTCCTGGTGGACATCGTTCCCAACCACGTGGGTGTGGCCACCCCCGCGCAGAACCCGTGGTGGTGGTCCCTGCTCAAAGAGGGAAAGGGCTCGCCCTATGCCGAGGCGTTCGACGTCGACTGGGACCTGGGCGGCGGAAAGATAAGGCTGCCCATGCTTGGCTCCGGGGACGACCTGGACAAGCTTGAGATCAAGGACGGCGAGCTCCGCTACTACGATCACCGCTTCCCGCTTGCTGAAGGGACCTACTCCGAAGGGGACTCCCCGCAGGAGGTGCACAGCCGCCAGCACTACGAGCTGATCGACTGGCGCCGCGCTGACGCTGAGCTGAACTACCGGCGCTTCTTTGCGGTCACCACGCTCGCAGGGATCCGTGTGGAGGTTCCCCAAGTATTTGAGGAAGCCCATGCAGAGGTGGGCCGCTGGTTCAAGGAAGGCCTCGTGGACGGGCTCCGTGTGGACCACCCGGATGGCCTTGCCGATCCCGCCGGCTACCTCCGGTGGCTGAAGGACCTGAGCGGCGGCGCGTACGTCCTGGTGGAAAAGATCCTTGAGCCCGGCGAAGTCCTGCCCAGCGAGTTCGCCTGCGAAGGAACCACCGGCTATGACGCACTGGCCGACGTCGACAGGGTCTTTATCGACCCCGCAGGCGAGGCGCCCCTTGACGCGCTGGACGCCAAGCTCCGTGACTCTGACGCCCCCGCCGACTATGCCGAGATGATCCGTGGCACCAAGCGGATGATCGCTGACGGCATCCTGCGGTCCGAGGTGCTGAGACTGGCCCGGCTGGTTCCAGAATCCTACGGGCTTTCGGTGGAGCAGGCAGCCGATGCCATCGCGGAGATCATCGCCGCCTTCCCGGTATACCGGACCTACCTGCCCACCGGCGCCGAGATCCTGAAGGAAGCCTGCGAGTCCGCCGCCGCGCACCGGCCGGACCTGGAAGTTGCCGTCGGCACGCTGCTGCCGCTGCTCCTGGACCCGGCCAACCCCATCGCCGTCCGCTTCCAGCAGACCTCCGGCATGGTGATGGCCAAGGGCGTGGAGGACACCGCGTTCTACCGCTACACCCGGTTGGGCACGCTGACCGAGGTGGGGGCCGAACCCACCGAGTTCGCCGTGGGCCCTGAGGAGTTCCACCACCGGATGCTCCGGCGGCAGCAGGAACTGCCGCTCTCCATGACCACCATGTCCACGCACGACACCAAGCGCAGCGAAGATGCCCGGGCACGGATTTCAGTCATTGCCGAACTTCCGCAGGAGTGGACGGAAACGCTGAACACCCTCCGGGAACTGGCACCGATTCCGGACGGACCCTACGAGAACCTGCTGTGGCAGGCGATCATCGGCGCCTGGCCGGCCAGCAGGGAACGGCTCCAGGGGTACGCGGAAAAGGCTGCCCGGGAAGCCGGCAACTCCACCAAGTGGACGGACCCGGACGAGGCCTTCGAGTCGAAGGTCAAGGCAGCCGTGGATGCAGTGTTCGACGATTCACGGGTTGCCAAGGTGGTGGAGGACTTCGTGGCTCGAATCGACGCCTGCTCCGCGTCCAACTCGGTTTCCGCCAAGCTCGTCCAGCTCACCATGCCCGGAGTGCCGGACGTGTACCAGGGCAGCGAGTTTTGGGAACGGTCCCTCACGGACCCGGACAACCGGCGGCCCGTGGACTTCGCGCGGCTTCAGGAGGAGCTGGCAAAGCTCGACGCCGGCACCTTGCCTGCGTCGGGAACGGACACCAGCAAGCTCCTGATCACCTCCCGCGCGCTGCGGCTCCGCCGTGACCGGCCGGAACTGTTCCAGGGATACACGCCGGTGACTGCATCCGGTGCGGCCGCCGGGCACCTCCTCGCCTTCCACCGAGGGGACGAAAGTGCTCCTGGTGCCCTGACGCTTGCCACCAGGCTCCCCGCGGGCCTGGCAGCCGGCGGCGGCTGGCGGGACACCGCCGTCGACCTTCCCGTTGACATGCGGGACGAGCTCACCGGCGCCGCTTACGGGGCGGGCACCGTTTCGGTGGCCGACGTCCTGGGTACCTACCCGGTGGCTTTGCTCGTACCCGCGGATGGAGAACAAGCATGACCCTTGTGAACAATGGCCCCGAGCGTTTCGACGTCTGGGCCCCCGAAGCCAGTTCGGTGATCCTGCTGGCCGATGGCAGGCAGTATCCGATGCTGCAGAAGGAAACCGCCCCCGGCTCGGAGGGCTGGTGGACTGCACCGGATGCCCCGGCTGACGGGGAAGTGGACTACGGCTACCTGCTCGACGGCGACGGCCACCCCGTTCCCGATCCCCGCTCACGGCGGCTGCCCGCCGGCGTCCATGAGCTCTCCAGAACCTTCGACCCCGCCGTTTACGCCTGGCAGGACGGCGGCTGGAAGGGCAGGGAGCTGCAGGGCTCGGTCATCTACGAACTCCACGTAGGCACCTTCACTCCGGAGGGGACTCTGGATGCCGCGGCCGGAAAGCTGGATTACCTGGCGGAGCTCGGCGTCGACTTTGTTGAGCTGCTGCCGGTCAACGGCTTCAACGGGACCCACAACTGGGGCTACGACGGCGTGCAGTGGTACGCGGTGCATGAAGGCTACGGCGGACCTGCCGCCTACCAGCGGTTCGTGGACGCCGCCCATGCCGCCGGCCTCGGCGTCATCCAGGACGTGGTGTACAACCACCTTGGCCCCAGCGGCAACTACCTGCCCAAGTTCGGCCCGTACCTCAAGCAGGGCGACGCCAACACCTGGGGCGATTCGGTCAACCTGGACGGCCCGGGCTCGGACGTGGTGCGCGAATACATCCTGGACAACCTCGCACTCTGGCTCCGGGACTATCATGTGGACGGGCTGCGCCTTGATGCCGTGCACGCGCTGCGCGACGAGCGGGCAATCCACATCCTGGAAGAGTTCGGTGCACTGGGTGACGCCGTCTCGGCCGAAACCGGCCTGCCCAAGACCCTGATCGCCGAGTCGGACCTGAACAACCCGCGCCTGCTGTACCCGCGGGACGCCAACGGTTACGGCCTGGCCGGGCAGTGGAGCGACGACTTCCACCACGCCGTGCACGTCAGCGTCAGCGGCGAGACCACCGGCTACTACGAGGATTTCCAGTCTCTCCGGGTTCTGGCCAAGGTCCTGAAGGACGGTTTCCTGCACGACGGCAGCTACTCCAGCTTCCGTGGCCGGCACCACGGCAGGCCCATCAACGCTTCGCTGGTGCACCCAGCGGCGCTGGTGGTGTGCAACCAGAACCACGACCAGATCGGCAACCGGGCCACGGGGGACAGGCTCTCGCAGTCGCTGTCCTACGGGCAGCTGGCCATGGCGGCGGTGCTCACCCTTACCTCGCCGTTCACCCCCATGCTGTTCATGGGTGAGGAGTTCGCGGCCAGCACGCCCTGGCAGTTCTTCACGTCCCATCCGGAACCGGAACTGGGCAAGGCCACCGCGGAAGGGCGCATCAAGGAGTTCGAACGGATGGGGTGGGATCCCGCCGTCGTGCCAGATCCGCAGGACCCGGAAACCTTCACCCGCTCCAAGCTCAACTGGGACGAGGCCGCCGGCGGCGACCACGCGAGGCTCCTTGAGCTGTACCGCTCCCTCACGGCGCTGCGCCGGGAGCACCGTGAGCTTGCCGGGCTGGGCTTCGGGGAAACGGACGTGACGTTCGACGACGACGCCGGCTGGCTGCGTTTCCGGCGCGGCAGTGTTGAGGTGTTCCTGAACCTGTCGGATGCGAAGGTCCGGTTGGAGGGTGCCCGGGGTTCCGTCCTGCTGTCGACGGATGAAGGTACTTCCCTTGACGGCGAAGCGCTTGCCTTGGCGCCTTGGAGCGCGGCGATCCTCAAGTCCTGAACCTGGCATTGAAGTTGCGCCGCGGAGTGGACTTGTCAGCCCGCGGCGTAACTTCTCCCACGATGTGCTGTTGCGCCGGTCACAACCGGCAGGATGGAACGTATGACTTATTCCGCAGCGGATAACCGCTACGAAACCATGCCCTACCGCCGCGTCGGCCGCAGCGGTCTCAAACTCCCGGCCATCTCCCTCGGCCTCTGGCACAACTTCGGCGATGACAAACGCTTTGACGAACAGCGGGCCATCCTCCGCCGCGCCTTCGATCTCGGCGTTAACCACTTCGACCTCGCCAACAACTACGGACCTCCGGACGGGTCAGCTGAAAGCAACTTCGGCCGGCACCTGAAGGAGGACTTCAAGCCGTACCGGGACGAACTGGTGATCTCCACCAAGGCGGGCTACTACATGTGGCCCGGCCCATACGGGGAATGGGGCTCCCGGAAGCACCTGATTTCCAGCCTGGACCAGTCGCTGCAGCGGATGGGCCTGGACTACGTGGACATCTTCTACAGCCACCGGCCTGACCCGGAAACCCCGCTTGAAGAAACGATGGGCGCGTTGGACTACGCGGTGCGATCGGGCAAGGCCCTGTACGCCGGCATCTCCTCCTACACTCCTGAGCAGACCCTGGAGGCGGCCCGGATCCTGAAGGAACTCGGAACGCCCCTGCTGATCCACCAGCCCAGCTACTCCATGCTCAACCGCTGGACTGAGAACGGTTCACCGAACCTTTACGAGGCGCTTGACCAGGTGGGCGCCGGTTCCATTGCCTTCTCTCCGCTTGCCCAGGGAATGCTCACCGACCGCTACCTCAACGGGATACCGGCCGACTCACGCGCAGCCAAGGCCAGGTTCCTGTCCGAGGACGCAATTACCGACGAGAAGCTGGACCGGATCCGCGGCCTGCACGCGATCGCGTCGGGCCGAGGGCAGTCACTGGCGCAGATGGCCATTGCCTGGGTTCTCCGGGACCAGCACAAGGGATCAGCTGTTACCTCGGCGTTGATCGGTGCGTCCAGCGTCAGCCAGTTGGAGGACTCACTGTCCGCCATCAACAACATCGAATTCAGGGAGGACGAGTTGGACGCTATCGACGAGTTCGCCGTGGAATCGGACATCAACCTCTGGAAGCAGCCCGTCTAGCCTCTTTACCGCTATTCCAAGGAGTGGGACGAGGGAACAGGCCCCGCCCCCACTCTGTTGGGTACTATGAAAAGGCGCCGCGCGGCGCCAAAGCCTGCCGGCCGTCGTCGTACCACCCTCGAAGCCGAACCGGCCGGCTGACGTTTGTCCTCAAAGGAGTTCCGTGTCTTCACATCCGATTCGTGTTGCAATCGTCGGCGTAGGAAACTGCGCCGCTTCGCTGGTCCAGGGGGTCCACTACTACAGGGATGCAGACCCCAAGGCCACGATCCCGGGCCTGATGCACGTTGAGTTCGGCCAATACCACGTGGGTGACGTTGAGTTCGTCGCCGCGTTTGACGTTGACGGCAAAAAGGTCGGCGTTGACCTGGCCGACGCGATTTTGGCCAGCGAAAACAACACCATCAAGATCGCCGACGTTCCGCCCACCGGCGTCACCGTCCAGCGCGGCCACACCCTTGACGGGCTCGGCAAGTACTACCTCGAGACTATCGAGCAGTCCAATGAAGAGCCGGTGGACGTGGTGCAGGCGCTCAAGGACGCCAAGGTTGACGTCCTGGTCTGCTACCTGCCGGTTGGTTCCCAGGAAGCTGCCGAATTCTACGCGCAGTGCGCCATCGATGCCGGCGTGGCCTTCGTCAACGCCCTGCCCGTGTTTATCGCCGGCACCAAGGAATGGGCAGACAAGTTCACGGCTGCCGGTGTGCCGATCGTTGGTGACGACATCAAGAGCCAGATCGGTGCCACCATTACGCACCGTGTCATGGCCAAGCTGTTCGAAGACCGCGGCGTCACGCTGGACCGCACCTACCAGCTGAACGTCGGCGGCAACATGGACTTCAAGAACATGCTGGAGCGCGACCGCCTGGAGTCCAAGAAGATCTCCAAAACCCAGGCCGTCACTTCCAACGTGGAAGCAGAACTGGCCGCCAAGGACGTCCACATTGGCCCGTCCGACTACGTTCAGTGGCTCGACGACCGCAAGTGGGCCTTCGTCCGCCTCGAAGGCCGCAACTTCGGCGACGCCCCCGTGTCCCTCGAGTACAAGCTGGAGGTCTGGGACTCCCCGAACTCCGCCGGCGTGATCATCGACGCCATCCGCGCCGCCAAGATCGGCCTGGACCGTGGCATCGGCGGCCCGCTGCTCTCAGCTTCGAGCTACTTCATGAAGTCCCCGCCGGAGCAGTTCAACGACGACCTCGCCCGCGAAAAGGTGGAAGCCTTCATCCGCGGCGACATCGAGCGCTAAGCGCTAAGTCCGGTCACCCGTTGCGACCCTCTCTCACTTAACGTGGGTTTTTGGACCGATCCTCTCTCACTTAACGTGGGTTCTCACGCGGCGCTCTTTCACTTCGGTGGGGGAGCGCCGCGGCTTTAACGCTCATGGCGGCCGCACAACGTCTGCGACTCGCCGGGCGTGAAAGAGCGTCTGCGGAAAGTACACGTTAGGTGAGAAAGCGTCTGTAAAAAGCCCACGTTAAGTGAGAGAGCGTCGGCGGTTAGGTGAGGCCGACGGGGTTACCGGATTCGTCAACGTCCATCCGCATTGCCGCCGGGGCTGCGGGCAGACCTGGCATTGTCATCACCGCTCCGGTAAGCGCCACTATGAAGCCGGCCCCAGTCTTGGGCAGCAGGTCCCGCACATGGATGGTGAAGCCCTTCGGGGCTCCAAGCCTGGAGGCGTCATCGCTGAAGGAGTACTGGGTTTTGGCCATGCACACCGGCAGCTGGGACCACCCGTTCCGCTCAATGTCAGCCAGCCGCTTCAGCGCCGGGACGGAGAAATCAACACCGTCCGCGCCGTAGATCTCCTGGGCAATGACCCGGATCTTGTCCTCCACCGGAAGCTCCAGCGGGTACAGATGCCGGAAGCTGCTGGGCCCGGAAACCGCCTGCGCCACCAGGGCTGCCAGCTCATCCCCGCCGTCGCCGCCCCCGCCGCGTCCCCACACATCGGCCACCGCAGCCGGGACCCCTTCCGCCGCGCACCACGCCAACAGCCAATCGAGTTCCTCAGGAGTATCGGAGGCAAACCGGTTAATGGCCACCACGGGCGGAACGCCGAACTTTTCCACATTCCGCACGTGACGGCGAAGGTTGGCGATCCCCGCTTCCAGTGCTGCCACATCCGGGATCGCCAGCTGCTCCTTGGCCACGCCGCCCTGCATCTTCAGCGCCCGTACCGTTGCCACTACCACCACTGCCGAGGGCGCCACCCCGCCGGTCCGTGCCTTGATGTCCATAAACTTCTCGGCACCAAGGTCAGCGCCGAAGCCTGCCTCCGTCACAACGATGTCCACCAACCGCCGGGCAGTCTGCGTGGCGATCAGCGAGTTGCAGCCGTGCGCAATGTTGGCGAACGGGCCGCCATGCACCAGGGCCGGGGTTCCGGCGATGGTCTGTACAAGATTGGGTTTGATGGCCTCTTTCAGGAGCAGAGTCAGGGCACCCTGGACGCCCAGATCAGCAACGGTGACGGGGGTACGGTCAAAGGTATAGCCGAACGTGATCCGGCCCAGGCGCTCGCGGAGATCGACCAGGTTCGTGGCCAGGCAGAACACCGCCATGATCTCGGACGCCACCGTAATGTCGAAACCGTCCTGGCGCGGAACTCCCTGGGTGGGTCCGCCCAGGCCGATCACCACCTCCCGGAGCGCCCGGTCATTCATGTCCAGGACGCGCTTGAACGTCATGCGCCGCGGGTCGATGTTGAGCTCATTGCCCTGGTAGATGTGGTTGTCCACCAGCGCCATCAGTGCGTTGTTCGCCGCGGTGATGGCATGGAAGTCGCCAGTGAAGTGCAGGTTGATTTCATCCATCGGGAGCACCTGGGAGTACCCACCTCCGGTTGCCCCGCCCTTCATGCCCAGGACAGGTCCAAGCGAGGGCTCGCGCAAGGCGATCATCACCTTGTGCCCTGCCCGGGCCAGCGAGTCAGCCAGCCCAACGGTGGTGGTGGACTTCCCTTCACCGGCAGGAGTGGGGGACATGGCTGATACCAGCACCACCTTCCCTGCGGGAGCAGGAGCCTGCAGCCGGGCCGGATCGATCTTGGCCTTGTACCGCCCGTACTGCTCCACCGCTTCCGCGTTGATGCCCGCCGCTGCCGCGATGTCCCCAATGGGACGGATTCGTGCCGCCCTGGCAATTTCAAGGTCACTGGGGGTGGAAGACATCGTTGTCCTTTCCTTGGCGGTTCCGGTGGATAGTCCGGCGAACGGGTCCTTACGAGGCAGGAACGGCCGGGACCAGCCGGCTTCCCGCGTAGTTGTCGACGGCGGCGTGGTAACTTTCCAGCGTGATGGCCGCAGTGCGGGCCCAGCCGGAGTTTTGTGCCCTGATGGCGGCCGCCCGCCCCATGTCCTCGCGGGTCACGGGATCGTCGTACAGGGCCTCGAGGGCATCGGCCCAATCGGAGGCATGGTGCCCGTCCACCAGCAGCCCGGTCCTGCCATGAAAGATTGCGCGGGACAGCCCGCCCACACGCGTGGCCACCACCGGCGTGCCGCAGGCCTGGGCTTCAAGCGCCACCAGGCCGAAGGATTCGCTGAAGGAAGGCATGACCACCACGTCCGCCGCACGGAACCAGGCAGCCAGCTCAGGTGCCTTGACCGGCGGAAGCTGCGTGACGACGTCGTCCATTCCCGCCTCCGTCACCAGGCGTCGGAGGTTGAATTCCTTGTTGCCGCTCAGCGAGCCCAGGATGGTGAGCCGGAGGTCGATGTCCGGGCGGCGCTGCCGGAGCAGCGCGGCCGCCTTGACCAGTACCTGGGGCCCCTTCAGCCGCTGAATCCGGCCGGCGAAGACAAGGTGGAACGTCCCGGCGCCGATGCCCCGTTCGCTGCGGGACCTGGCGCGGAAAGCCGGGGTGAAGGTGCTGAGGTCCACGCCGGGCGGGGCGATGTCGATCCGGTCATAGCTGGCGCCATAGTGCGACACCAGTTCGGCGGCCTCCGCGCTCGTGTTGGCGATGAGCCGCGCGGCACCGTCAACGATGCGGTGCTCGCCAAGTTCACGGCGCCGCGGCTCTGGCTGTTCACCTGACTGGAGCAGCAGGTTCTTCACCTTCGCCATGGTGTGCATGGTGTGGACCAGCGGCACGCCCCACAGCCCGGACAGCTCCAGGCCGGCGATGCCGGAAACCCAGTAGTGCGAGTGGATCACGTCGTAGCGCCCGTGCGGCTGCCGGCGCCGGATCTGCTCAATCTCCGCAACCATGCTGTGCAGCAGGCCCGGAAGTTCTTCCTTGGGGATCTTCTTCGGCGGCCCGGCCAGGACATTGTGGACGCAGACGCCGGGATCGGGATGCTCGACGGCGGGCTGGTTGGCAGACGTGGACCGGGTAAAGATCTCCACCTCAACACCGGCTTCGGCCAGCGCGGACGCGAGTTCCCGAATGTACACGTTCATCCCCCCGGCGTCACCGGAGCCCGGTTGCTCCATGGGAGAGGTGTGGAGGGAGAGCAAAGCGACCCTGCGGATCAAAGCCACGGGACCTCCTTCCGGCCACCGGCACGTACTGGCAGCGCCGGTTCAGTGCGCGTCCGATAAAACACTACTCCTCCCTTAACGCCTGCCCCTGCTCCACAGGTCCCGCAGCGCAGGGAACTCCTGTTCGTAGCCCGCCAGCAGCACGGCGGCCAGCCCTTCGGATCCCACCAGCGGGTGCCGGGCCAAGGCTGCCAGGGCCGCGTCCCGGTTTCCCTCTGTTGCCGCCCGCACCGTCAAGCGCTCCACTTCCTTTACCCGGCGGAGCAGCTCCAGCTGGGGTTCCGGGGGAACCTCCTGGGGCAGTGGATGTGCGCCGTGGGCAGTCACCGTGCAAGGAAGTTCGACGACGGCGTCCGCAGGCAGTCCGGGAATGGCGGCCTGTGGAGGGGCTGCTTCAGCCACCGGGGGCGGACTTGAACCCGGCAGGCAGTTGCGGGTGTTCAGGATCAGCTGGGTGTCGCCGGCTCCGGACAGTGCTTGCATGGCGGCGAGGGCCACCCGTTCGTAGCCGCCGCCGGCCAGATCGTCCTCATCCCGCTGCCCGCCCCCGGCGCGCGCTTCGGCAAGGTAGCCCTCCTCGCGGGACCGGCGCGCCTCCTCCCACAGCCGGAAAGCATCGGCGCCGGCAACGGCCAGCCTCGGATAAAGCTCCTGCTGCTGGACGTGGATGGTCTCGCCGCGGGTCCGGGCCATGGCCTGCATTGCCTCCCGGGCCTTGTCTTGCTCGTAGTAGTAGTACAGGTACTCGTTGGGCAGCGCGCCCAGGCGGGCCAGGGCTGGCTGGGGGAACATCCTGCCCTCCTCGAACGAGTCCAGCGCCTTCGGGTTTGCGAGCAGGTCCGGCAGCACGTCCCGCCCGGCGGACTCCAGCCGGTACAGCCAGCCCAGATGGTTGAGGCCGTAGTAGCCCACGCCGTCGAGCCTCCCCTCCCGCAACCCAATACCCGCTGCCCGCGCTGCGCGCTGCACCAGGCCGCCCGCCGAGTCGCAGATCCCGGTCACCTTCCTGCCCAGCACCGGGAGCAGCGCCTCGGTGACCATGCCGGCGGGATTGGTGAAATTGACCAGCCACGCATCCGGGCAGTGCTCCTTCATCAGCCGTGCGAGGCGCAGCATGTGCGGAATGGTCCGCAGTGCGTAGGAGATGCCGCCGGCTCCGGTGGTTTCCTGTCCCAGCAGGCCCAGGCCCTGCGCCACTTTTTCATCCGCCACCCGCCCTGCCGTGCCGCCGGGGCGCATGGCTGCAAATACCATGTCCGTGCCGGCCAGCGCACGGGTCAGGTCAGTGGTGGCGTGGACGGGAACGCGGGCGCCCGTCCCTTCAGGCATGCTGCTCAGGACGGCGGTGACGGCGTCGAGGCGGGCAGGGTCGACGTCGTACAGTACCAGCTCGGTGACCAGGCCGGCGAAGCGGCCGGAGGCCAGCGCCCGGTAGATCAGCGGGACCCGGAACCCGCCGCCGCCGGCAATCAGAAGCCGCATAAGAGCAGTGTAGGCCGGGCACGCTCGAGCCCCTACCGGATGTCGGCGGCAGGGCGTATTGTGCGGACATGGACGCGATCCCAGCCCGCCCGTTCGACCCCCTGGCTGCGGTCCGCCCGCCGTCAATGCCCGGGTTTGACCTGCTGCTGGCCGGTACCGTTTTCCAGGACATCATCTTTACCGGCCTGCCCCACGCACCGGAACCGGGCACCGAAATCTGGAGCGACGGCATGGGAAGCTGCCCCGGCGGGGTTGCCAACCAAGCCATCGCTGCGGCACGGCTGGGGCTGCGGACGGGACTGGCCGCCGCCTTCGGTGACGACGGCTACGGGGACTTCAACTGGAAGATCCTGTCCCGCCAGGAGCACGTGGACCTCACCCTGTCCCGGCGGATTCCGGGCTGGCATTCACCGGTGACTGTTTCCCTCTGCGTCGAGAAGGACCGGTCGCTGGTGACCCACGGCCATGCCGCCCCGATCACCTCCTCAGAGCTCATCGGCGATCCTCCGCCAGCGCTCGCCGGAATCGCGGAAGTGGGCACGGAAATCGAGCCCTGGGCCAAAGCCGCCCACCAGGCCGGCGTCAAACTGTTCGGCGACGTCGGCTGGGACCCGAGCGGTGAATGGGCGCGTGTGCGGCTGGACAACCTGCAGTACTTCCACGCGTTCCTGCCCAACCAACGCGAGGCCATGGCGTTCACCGGAAAGGATGATCCGTGGACCGCCCTGTACGCGCTCGCCGACCGGGTCCCGGTGGCGGTTGTAACCTTGGGTGCGCAGGGGGCCATGGCGGTGAACTCCGAAACGGGGGAGGAGGAGTGGGTCCCGTCGCTTCCAGTCACGGCGTTCGATCCCACCGGGGCCGGGGACTGTTTCGACGCCGCGTTCATCGTCGGCAGCCTGGCCGGCTGGCCGCTGGGGGACAGGCTGCGTTTCGCTAACCTTTGCGCCTCACTGGCCGTCCAGGAGGTGGGCGGATCGCTGGCTGCCCCGGGCTGGGGGGACATTGCCGACTGGTGGCGGCGGGCCAATGCCCGGCCGGAGCGGCAGATGAGCCAGTGGCTGCGGCGCTTCGGCTTCCTGGCGGACATCATCCAGGACGTCCCGCTCGGAGCCCAGCGCAGGGCTTCCGCCACCATTGCGCACCTGTCCGACGCCTGACCGGGCTCACCGCCGTGCTGCGCCGTTCCGCCCTGATTATTCGGCCGGAAGCCCCAGCACTAGAATCACTAGGGTGACTTACCCCGCAACAACCGGCGAAATACGTGCTGTCCCGGGACACGGCCCCCGTTCTGAACGCTCGGCGGTGATCGACCTGGACGCGATCCGGCACAACGTCCGCCGCCTTGCCGCCGCCGCCTCCCCGGCGAAAGTCATGGCGGTAGTAAAGGCCGATGCATACGGGCACGGGGCTGTTCCGGTGGCCCGGGCAGCACTGGAGGCAGGGGCCTCCTGGTTGGGGGTTGCCCATATCTCCGAGGCCCTGGCGCTGCGCGCTGCCGGCATCGACGCCCCGCTGCTCGCCTGGCTGCACACCACGGAAAGCAACTTCGGCGCTGCCGTGGCCGCCGGCGTCGACATCGGTTGCTCCGGCTGGGAGCTGGACCGCATTGTTGCCGCAGCCCGCGAACAGGAGCGTCCCGCCAGGATCCACTTGAAGGTGGACACCGGGCTGGGACGGAACGGCGCTGCCCTGGACAGGTGGGACAGCCTGGTGGGCGAGGCGATGGAGTACCAGGACCAGGGCCTGCTGCGGGTGGTGGGAATCTTCTCCCACCTTGCTGTTGCGGACGAACCCGAACGGCCGGAAACGGACCAGCAACTGGCCACCTTCCGTGAAGTCTTGGCCGTCGCGGAGGACGCCGGCGTGGACCCGGAGGTCCGGCACCTGGCCAACACTCCCGCCACGCTGTCCCGGCCCGACACCCACTTCGACCTGGTCCGCGTAGGCCTGGGAATCTATGGGTTGTCGCCTTTTCAGGGCCAGAGTTCCGCCGAGCTGGGACTCCGCCCGGCCATGACGCTGAAGACGGTGGTGTCGCAGTGCAAGGAAGTACCGGAGGGGCAGGGCGTTTCCTACGGCCTCCGGTACCACACCAGCGGACGCAGCACGCTGGGCCTGATCCCGGTGGGCTACGCAGACGGGATCCCGCGTGTCGCCACCGGTGGCCCGGTCCGCATTGCCGGCAGGACCTACCCGGTAGTGGGGCGGATTGCCATGGACCAGATGGTCGTTGACCTGGGCGACCTTGGTCCGGGCGGCGCCGGCCTGCTGGGTGCCGAGGCGGAGCTTTTCGGTGACGGCGCCGACGGCGGCCCCACTGCCGATGACTGGGCCCACGCCGCCGGCACCATCAACTACGAGATCGTCACCCGCATCAGCCCGCGGGTGCCGCGCTCCTTCATCAACGAAGAGGACCGGGGCGTCGCGGCCGGCCGGGAGGGTGGGGCATGAGCACCAACGGCGGCATTGCACTGCCTAACTGGGAGAAGACGTTCACGGCGACGACGGCGGAGCAGACCCACGCGCTCGCCGTCCGCCTGGCGGCGGCGCTGGAGGCCGGGGACCTGCTGGTGCTCAGCGGCGAGCTGGGTGCCGGCAAAACCACGTTCACCCAGGGGCTCGGAGAGGGGCTGGGAGTCCGGGAGGGCATCATTTCCCCCACGTTCGTCCTGGTCCGCATCCACCCCAACCTGCCCGGGGGACCCCGGCCCGGCGGCCCCGACCTGGTGCACGTGGACGCTTACCGGCTGGAATCCGCCGCCGAAATCGACGACATTGACCTTGAAAACACCATGGACTCCTCCGTCACGGTCGTGGAGTGGGGCCAGGACCGGGTGGAACACCTCAGCGAGAGCAGGTTGGAAATCGACCTGCACCGTGCCCTTGGGCTGGGTGCCTTTGGACCCGGCGGCCACAAGCTTTCTGCGGAGCTTGACTTCGATACCGAGGACGCGGACGAGCCCCGCACGATCGTCATGCGCGGCTATGGTCCGCGCTGGCCCGAGGCACCGGAACTTGGTGCCGCCGTGGAAGGGGTCCGCTGATGCTGATCCTTGCCGTTGACACCTCCGCCGTTGCCAGCGCAGCCCTGGTGTCCGATGACGTGCCCGAAGGAGTGTTGGCCAGCTTCTCCACCGAGGACACCCGCAGCCATGCAGAGGTGCTTGCCCCGGGAATCCAGGAGATGCTCGCCTCCGCCGAAATCACCGGGGAGGATATCGACGCGTTGGTGGTGGGCGTGGGGCCGGGACCTTTCACCGGACTGCGCTCGGGCATCGCTACCGCCCGGACGCTTGCGTTTGTCTGGGGCAAACCCCTGCATGGGATGGTGAGCCTGGACGCCGTCGCCCTGGAAGTGGCCGAATCCACCGCCGCCGTGCCGGAGTTCCTGGTGGTCACCGATGCGCGGCGCAAAGAGGTTTACTGGGCGCGGTACACCCTTGAAGACGGCCGGCTTCCGCACCTGGAGGACGGTCCGCACGTCAGCTTCGCTGCGGACCTGCCGGACCTGCCCGCTTTTGGTGCCGGTGCCGGCCTCTATGCCGATTCCCTGGACTGCCATCCGGAATTTGCGCAGGAACAACCGGACGCCCTGTACCTGGGGCAGTTCGCACTGGCCCGGCTTGCTGCCGGCAACGGGCTTCTCGACTCAACGCCCCTGTACCTTCGGGAATCCGACGCGCAGGTGCCCGGGCCGCGGAAGAGGGCTTTGTGAACGGCGTTCCTGGCCGTCAGGCACCCGGGATCACCGTCCGGGAAATGACAATTGATGATGTGCCTGCCGTGAGCGCACTGGAGCAGCGGCTCTTTCCGGTGGACGCCTGGCCCCTGCACATGTTCTTCGACGAGCTGTCCCAGCCGGAAACCCGGCGCTACCTCGTGGCCCAGGGCAGCGACGGCATCGTGGGCTACGCGGGCCTGATGTGCATCGAGCCCATCGCGGACGTCCAGACGATCGCCGTCGTGCCTGAATATGAGGGCCGCGGCATCGGCAGCTGGCTGCTGACCAGCCTTATTGAGGAAGCCCGGCGCCGGCGGGCGGCGGACGTCCTGCTGGAGGTCCGTGCCGACAACCCGCGGGCGCAGCAGCTGTACCGGCGCTTCGGCTTCGAGCAGATCCACATCCGCCCCCGCTATTACCGCGACGGCGTGGACGCCCTGATCATGCGCCTGCAGCTAAACGGCTCGCCGGGTGGGCAATCGGACGCCGGGACAACGAAGGAAGCAGGCCAGCCATGAACCGTTCGCAGCCACTGGTGCTGGGCATCGAGTCGTCCTGCGATGAGACCGGCGTTGGCATCGTCCGGGGAACCACGCTGCTGACCAACACCGTCTCTTCCTCCATGGACGAGCACGTCCGTTTCGGCGGCGTGATCCCTGAGATCGCCTCGCGGGCCCACCTCGATGCCTTCGTGCCCACCCTGGAGCAGGCACTCACTGACGCGAGTGTGACCCTGGACGAGGTGGACGCCATTGCCGTCACCTCCGGTCCCGGCCTGGCGGGGGCCCTGATGGTGGGGGTGTGCGCGGCAAAGGCGCTGGCCGTGGCCACCGGCAAGCCCCTGTATGCCATCAACCACCTGGTGGCCCACGTGGGCGTGGGGTTGCTGGACGGGCAGGACAACGGTGGCGGCAGCCGGCAAAACGGCGCAGCTCCCCGGCTGCCCGAAAACCTCGGCGCCCTGCTGGTATCCGGCGGCCACACTGAAATCCTGAAAATCAACAGCATCACCGATGACGTGGTGCTCCTGGGTTCCACCATCGATGACGCCGCCGGGGAGGCCTACGACAAGGTGGCCCGCATCCTGGGCCTCGGCTATCCGGGCGGGCCTGCCATCGACAAGGTGGCCCGGACCGGCAACCCGAAGTCCATCCGTTTCCCCCGTGGGCTCAGCCAGCCCAAGTACATGGGCACCGCCGAAGAGCCCGGCAGGCACCGGTACGACTGGTCCTTCAGCGGCCTCAAGACGGCGGTGGCCCGGTGCGTGGAGCAGTTCGAAGCCCGCAGCGAGGACATTCCGGTGGCTGACATCGCTGCCGCCTTCCAGGAGGCGGTTGTGGACGTCATCTCGTCCAAGGCTGTGCTGGCGTGCCGGGAGCACGGCATCAAGGACGTGCTGCTGGGCGGGGGCGTGGCGGCGAACTCACGGCTCCGGGAGCTCACCAGCCAGCGCTGCGCATCGGCAGGGATCAGGCTGCATGTGCCGCCGCTGAACCTGTGCACGGACAACGGCGCCATGGTGGCAGCTTTGGGGGCGCAGCTGGTGATGGCAGGAGTGGAACCCAGCGGGATCCGTTTCGCCCCGGATTCATCCCTGCCGGTCACGTCGGTGTCGCTCCCGGCCTGACGGCAGTTGTCCCGGCGAGCCGTCTCGGGGCATTTTGGGGGCGCCGCCGTCGTAAATTACGGCGGCGGGCGGCATGTCAGTGCCGAAGTGCCCCCGTTTCGGGGCGGGAAGAGAAGAATCAGGCGGTGGGGCCGTTCCGCATCTGCTTGACCAGGTCCAGCACCACTGCCTGGAGGTCCCCGCCGTGCTCGGCGGCCACCCTGCGCTGGCGCTGGTAGCCTGCACCGCGGCGGATGATTTTCTCGACGTCGGCAAGCTCATCCGGGCAGCCAAGCTTCTTCGCCACCGGCTCCAGCCGGTTCAGGGTCTCCAGCAGGTGCTCGGTGACCAGCTGCTCCTTGCCGGAGGCGTCGAGGATGATGATCGCGTCCATGCCGTAGCGGGCGGCGCGCCACTTGTTCTCCTGCACATGCCACGGCGGCATGGTGGGGATGCTTCCGCCGTTGTCCAGGATGGTGGAGAACTCGTCCACCAGGCACTGGGTGAGGGCCGCAATCGCCCCCACTTCCTCCAGGGTGGCCAGGCCGTCGCAGATGCGCATCTCGATGGTGCCGAGGTTGGGAACCGGCCGGATGTCCCAGCGGATTTCCGAGAGGGTGTCGATCACTCCCGTGGTGAACATGTCCTGGACGTAGGACTCGTATTCCTCCCAGGAACGGAACTGGAAGGGCAGGCCTGCGGTGGGGAGCTGCTGGAACATCAGGGCGCGCTGGGAAGCGTAGCCGGTGTCCTCGCCGCCCCAGAACGGGCTTGACGCGGAGAGCGCCTGGAAGTGCGGGAAGTAGTTGACCAGCCCGTCCAGGACGGGAAGCGCCTTGTCCCGGCGGTCGAGCCCCACATGGACGTGCACGCCGTAGATGACCATCTGTCGGCCCCACCACTGGGTGCGGTCGATCAGCTTGGCGTAGCGTGCCTTGTCCGTGACCGGCTGCAGCTGCGGCGGGCTGAAGGGGTGGCTGCCGGCGCAGAACAGTTCCACGCCCATGGGGTCGGTGACTTCGCGGACGGCGGCCAGGGAACGGCTGAGGTCCTCCTTGGCTTCGGCGGCTGTCCCGCAGATGCCGGTCACCAGTTCAACTGTGTTCAGCAGCAGTTCCTGCTTGATGTGCGGATGCTCGTCGTTTTCGTTTAGCTCCGGGTGGCGGGAGGCCACGCCGCGGAGCACTTCGTTGGCTACGGAGGCGAGCTCGCCTGTCCTGCCGTCCACCAGTGCGAGTTCCCATTCAACACCAAGGGTTGACTGCCTGGATGAAGCGAAGTCGATCTTCACGCATTTCCTAACTGTCCTGTTTGCCGCTGGCTCACGCCGTCACTGACAAGGCTGCTGCCGGCAGGCGAACGGGTGGTTCAAGTCTAGTGCAGGGGTAGCATCGTATTGATGGCCTTGTTCCAACATCTGCGTGACAGTCTTCACAGACCCTTCCACCTCCTTGCGGCAGCCTCCGCAGTAGCCCTTGCCTCCTGCACCGCTGCGCCCGGACCGGCCCCGTCGCCGTCGTCCCCTTCCGCTTCGGCGTCGCCTGCGCCAACACCGCTTACGACGCCGTCGCGCGCCACCGCGTCCCCCCTGCCTGATCCGGGTACCCGGCCCCTGGGCTGGGGTCCGCAGCAGCAGGACCAGGATGCGGCCGCTGCGGCAGTGGCGGCCATGACCTCCGAAGAGAAGGCCGGGCAGGTCTTGCTTCCGTTCTTCAAGGGCATGGCGGTGGAGGCCCAGGCAGCCACCATTGAGCGGCTGCACCTGGCCGGGTCCATCATCATGGGCGACAACGTGCCACTGGATGCACACGGCAGGATGGACGTTGAGGGCATGGCCGCCCTTAACCAGCGGCTGGCACAGGCAGCAGCCGCCAACGGAAGGCCCTGGCCCGGGATCATCGCGGTGGACCAGGAAGGCGGCCAGGTGGCCAGGCTCGGGCCGCCGCTGACGGAGTGGCCCACGCCCATGAGCTACGGTGCCGCCGGAAGCGGACCCCTGGCCAGGGAAGCCGGGCAGGGCCTGGCGGCCGAACTTGTACCGCTCGGGTTCAATGTAGATTTCGCACCGGATACCGACGTCACCAGCGGGCCGAAGGACGTCACCATCGGTGCCAGGTCCCTCTCCTCCGATCCCGGTGCTGCCGCTGCTCTCGGCGTCTCCTTCTCGGAGGGAATGCTCACCGCGGGCGTGCTGCCCACTGTCAAGCACTTCCCGGGGCACGGCTCGATGACAGTCGATTCACACCTCAGCCTCCCCACCCAAACAGCTACCGTGGCCGAACTCAGCGCGCGGGACTGGAAACCATTCCAGGCTGCAGCAACTGCCGGGTTGCCCATGGTGATGACCGGGCACATTGCCGTACCCGCACTGGAACCCGGCGTCCCGGCGTCGCTCTCCGCCCCGACATATGACGCGCTGCGGGCTCTGGGTTTCAAGGGCGTGGCCGTGACCGACGCCCTGAACATGGGTGCAGTGACCAAACAGTATCCCGGCGGAACCGCGGCCGTGATGGCCCTTGCCGCCGGGGCCGACCTCCTCCTGATGCCGGCCGACGTTGACCAGGCGCACGCAGCGATAGTGCATGCGGTGGCTACCGGCGGACTGCCCCCTGAGCGGCTGGACGAGGCAGCCCGGCGCGTCGCCACCATGATGGTCTGGCACGCCCGGACAGCCTCGAAAACCGGTGCGCCGGCAGGCAGCAGCGCACCCCTCTCAGCGCGCGTTTCAGCGTCGGCCGTCACCGTGCTATCCGGTCCGTGCGGCGGTCCCATGGTTCCCGGAGCCGTGCAGGTGGCCGGGGGCAATCCGGCCGACAGGGCACGGTTCGAGGCTGCGGCGGCCAGGGCCGGCCTGTCCCTGGGTTCGGGACCGGTGGTCAGCCTGATCGGCTACGGCGGGCGCGGCGCTGGCGGGGACATCGCCGTCGCGCTTGATGCTCCCTGGCCGCTGCAGGAATCAACCGCGCCGGTCAAGATGGCACTTTATGGCCGGAGCGACGGAGCCTTCGACGCACTGGCAGCCGTCCTGGCCGGAAAGGCGGCGGCACCGGGGAAACTGCCCGCCGCCGTCGGAAGCTTCCCCGCGGGAACCGGCTGCCCCTGAGCCCGGGAACGCGTTTAATGGTCTGGTGCCCATTCTCAATAAAGACATGACCCTCTGCATCTCGCTCTCGGCCCGGCCCAGCAACAACGGGACCAGGTTCCACAACCACCTCTACGAGCAGCTGAACCTCAACTGGATCTACAAGGCCTTCGCCCCCACCAACCTGGAACGGGCCATCGCAGGCGTGCGCGGGCTGGGAATACGCGGCTGCGCCATCTCGATGCCGTACAAGGAGGACGTGATCGCGCTGGTGGACGAGATGGACCCCTCGGCCAAGGCGATCGACTCGGTGAACACCATCGTGAACACGGACGGGCACTTGAAGGCGTACAACACCGACTACACGGCCATTGAGCAGCTCCTGGCCGCAAACCAGGTGCCCACCAGCTATTCAGTCCTGGTCCAGGGGGCAGGCGGGATGGCCAAGGCCACAGTAGCCGCGCTTCGCGATGCCGGCTTCTCCGATGTGACCGTCATTGCCAGGAACGAAGCCGGCGGGCGGGCGCTCGCGGACCAGTACGGGTTCCAGTGGCGGAAAGCGCTCGACGGCGGGACCGCGGACCTGGTCATCAACGTCACACCGATCGGCATGGCAGGGGGAGCTGAGGCCGAAAGCCTCTCGTTCCCCGAGGAAGCCATCAAGGCGGCACGGGTGGTGTTCGACGTGGTCGCCCTGCCGGCGGAGACTCCGCTTATCCGGGCGGCGCGGGCCGCGGGGAAACCGGTGATTACCGGAGCGGAGGTGGCCACTATCCAGGCTCTGGAGCAGTTCGTGCTCTACACCGGCGTGCGGCCCGACGCGGAGCAGGTGCGCGCCGCTGAGGAGTTCATGCGCGCACAGTAGCGCGGCCTAGGCCACCGGCTCCACCACGATGGCCACCCGGTCCTCCCCGATGCGGGTCAGGACCAGGGTGCCTGTTTTCGCGGCCTTCCGGCCGGCGGCCTTGCCGGCGTTCCTGCCGCCGAGGAGCTGCTTGCGGAGTTCCTCGGGGGTGACCGCGGTGCCGCGTTTCTTGATGTCCAGTACCCCGATGCCGTTCTCCTTCACCCAGGTCTTGAGCGCTTTTACGTTATAGGGCATGACGTCCAGCACTTTGTAGGCCCGGGCGAAGGGTGTATCCACCAGCGAGGGTGCACAGATGTAGGCAATGTGTTCATCCACCAGGTGCCCGCGCAGCTGCAGCGCGACGTCGGCCACCAGGCCGGCGCGGATGACGGCGCCGTCCGGCTCGTACAGGTAGCCCTCCACGGGTCCTGTCGGGGCTGCCGGGCCTGCCCCGAAGTCTTCGCCGCTGGTCAGTTCCGCCGCGCCCTGGGGGCCAAGCACCAGAGCTGCCCGCCGGATCCCGGGCCGGCGCACGGCGTTGAACCACAGTGCCACTTCGGTGACATCCCCGGCTACGGACACCCATTGGGCTTCGCAGTCCGCAGGCACGGAGTCGTGGGGCATGCCCGGGCCCATTTTGACGCCCACCGCCTTGCCGGAGGCGGCAAGAGCCTCGACGAAGGACAACGGCGGTGAGAACGCTTCGGGGTCCCAGATGCGCTTGGTGCCCGAGGTGGAGGTGACGCGGCGGGCCGGATCCAGCCATACGCCGTCGATGCCGTCCAAGGGGATGGATGTGGCGTCGGCGTGCACCACAGTGGCATTCGGGAAGGGGATCAGGTTCACCGTGGCGCACGCGGCGGTGGTCTCATCCATCTCCACGGCCGTGACCGTGATGTCCATGGACGCCAGCGCCAGCGAGTCGGCTGCCAGTCCGCAGCCCAGGTCTGCCACGTGGTGGATCCCGGCTTCAGCGAACCGCTGGGCATGCCGGGCGGCGACGGTAAGCCGGGTGGCCTGTTCCAACCCGGCCTGGGTAAACAGCATCTGGCGGGCGAATTCGCCGAACTTCGCCGCGGCCCTCGTTCGCAGCCTGGACTGGGTCAGGACGGCGGAGACCAGTTCGGGGGAGTGCCCGGCGTTGCGCAGCGCAGAATTCAGTTCGAAGGACTTCTCCTCCTGGTACGGCTCCAGGGATGCCAGCAGTTCCCAGCCTTCAGGGGTGAGCAGTGGGGCAATCTGGTCCTGGGGAGCTTGAGCCATGGGTTCCAGCCTAGTGGAGCAGCGGCTGGCAGGGATGCCGATAGTGTTGAAGGCATGAACCACAGTGCAGGTCCGCAGCCGTTTCCTGAGCACCAACGCAGGGACCGGGGAGCGGCAAGGTTCGCCAGGCCTGCCCTGATTGCCAGTTCCGTCGTGGCCGTGGTGTGCCTTGCGCTCCTGGTGATCATTTTCTTCCTGGACACGTTCAACGCCACTGTCTATTCGGTGGGCGGCAATGACATCCAGGACGACACCCAAGAGGCGCAGGATATCCGGGGCCTTTACAGCGGGGCCCGGGCGGGAAGCATCGTTTTCCTTGTCGCGTCGCTGGCGACCGCAGCTGCTGCGGCGGTGCTGCTCTTCCGCAGCCGGAATCAGGGCAGCCGGGACTCCGACGGCGAGGACGTTGACTTTGACGACCTGGGACGCTGAGGCCGCTGGCCCGCGCTGGTCAGCAGGACGCCCGATATCACCAGGGCCCCGCCCAGCACCTGCGCCAGCGTGATGGGCTGGCCCATCAGCACCGTGATGATAGCGGTGAATACCGCAATCAGGTTGAGGTAATTACCGGCGTTGGCTGCGCTGGTGCGCTTCAGCGCCAGGTTCCACAGCAGGTAGGAGCCCAGTGACGGGAACAGGGCAATAAAGGCCAGCGACCATCCTTCGGCGGAAGTGGACGGCAGGCCGGCACCGGTGGCTGCGGCAACGGGAGCGAGGACCACGGCAGCCATGGCCACCTGGACTGCGGTTGACGTGATTGCCGGGATGGCCAGCCTCCGCGCGATGATCGTATAGAGGCCCCAGACGGTAATGGCGGCGAGGATCAGCAGTTCCCCGGTGTTGATCGAAAAGGTCAGGAGCCGCTGCAGGTCGCCGCCGGTCAGGACCAGCAGGACTCCCGCCAGGCCGAGCCCGATGCCGGCCCAGCTCACCGGCCGTGGCCGGTCCCTGAGCAGCACCACGGCCAGGACCATGATCAGGGCAGGGTTCGCGGCCGTCACCAGCGCGGCGTTCAGGGCCGAGGTGTGCTGCAGCGCGCTGTACAGCAAAAGGGTGTAGCCGCTCATGCCCAGCAGGCTCAGCAGGAGCAGGACGGGCCACCTGCCGAGGACGGCGCGCCAGTCCGGCTTTTCCACCGCGCGGGCCAGCACCAGCAATGGCACCGCAGCCAGCGCCCAGCGCCAAAACGTCAGCTGGAGCGGCTCCATGGTCTTCATGGCGGCCTGGCCCACGACGAAGTTTCCGGCCCAGAAGAGATTGGCAAAAATGAGGTACACGGCGGCTCGCACCCGTCAAATTTACACGCGGGCGGCGTCCGCCCGTGACGAAACGCTGGCACTCACCTTGACCGAGTGCTAACCCTTACATAGAGTCTTCATTAGCACTCTCCCTGGGAGGGTGCTAATACATGAAGAGCTGCCAACCAGGCTGCGGCCGGCACCGCGACGACGGTTTGCCAGCCAGGGCGGAAAGCTTTCAAGTCCACGAATTTGCTGACGAAGAAGGAGAGGTCCGAGTGTCGGTCTCTATTAAGCCTCTTGAGGATCGTATTGTTGTCCGCCCGCTCGAAGCCGAGCAGACCACGGCTTCCGGCCTGGTGATCCCGGACTCCGCACAGGAGAAGCCCCAGGAAGGCGAAGTTGTTGCAGTAGGCCCCGGCCGCTTCGAGGACGGCAACCGCGTTCCCGTTGATGTCGCTGTCGGCGACGTCGTCATCTACTCCAAGTACGGCGGAACCGAAGTAAAAACCGGCGGCACCGAGTACCTCGTGCTGTCCGCCCGCGACGTCCTGGCGATCGTCGTAAAGTAACTCTCCGGGTCCCCGCGCCGCTGGTCATGCATTCTGCTGCTCAGCGGCGCGGGGTTCTGTCTTGAAAGGACAAAACCATGGCAAAGCAGCTTGCGTTTAACGACGCTGCCCGCCGGTCTCTTGAAGCCGGCATCGATAAGCTCGCCAACACCGTCAAGGTGACGCTGGGCCCCCGCGGCCGCAACGTCGTCCTGGACAAGAAGTGGGGCGCTCCCACCATTACGAACGACGGCGTCACCATCGCCCGCGAAGTTGAGCTGGACGACCCGTACGAGAACCTTGGCGCGCAGCTGGCCAAGGAGGTTGCCACCAAGACCAACGATGTTGCCGGCGACGGCACCACCACCGCAACGGTCCTGGCCCAGGCACTGGTTAAGGAAGGCCTGCGGAACGTGGCAGCCGGCGCTGCTCCCGGCCAGATCAAGCGGGGCATTGAGGTTTCCGTTGAAGCCGTGGCCGCCCGCCTGCTGGAGAACGCCCGTCCCGTTGAAGGCACCCAGGTTGCCAGCGTTGCTTCGATCTCCGCCCAGAGCGATGAAGTGGGCGAACTGCTCGCCGAGGCGTTCGGCAAGGTCGGCAAGGATGGCGTCATCACCATCGAAGAGTCCTCCACCACGCAGACCGAACTGGTGCTCACCGAGGGCATGCAGTTCGACAAGGGCTACCTGTCCCCGTACTTCATCACGGATGCCGACCGCCAGGAAGCCGTACTGGAGGACGCCCTCATCCTGATCAACCAGGGCAAGATTTCCTCGCTGCAGGAATTCCTGCCGCTGCTGGAAAAGGCCCTGCAGGCTTCCAAGCCGCTGTTCATCATCGCTGAGGACATCGACGGCGAGGCACTGTCCACGCTGATCGTGAACCGCATCCGCGGCACCCTGAACGTTGTTGCCGTCAAGGCTCCGGGCTTCGGCGACCGCCGCAAGGCCATGCTGCAGGACATCGCCACCCTCACCGGTGCGCAGGTTGTGTCTCCGGAACTGGGTTTGAGCCTGGACACCGTCGGCCTCGAGGTGCTGGGCACCGCCCGCCGCATCACGGTCACCAAGGACAACACCACCATCGTTGACGGCGCAGGTTCGGCCGAGGACGTGGCAGCACGCGTTGCGCAGCTGCGCGCCGAGCTCACCCGCACCGACTCCGACTGGGACCGTGAAAAGCTCCAGGAGCGCCTGGCCAAGCTGGCCGGCGGCATCGGCGTCATCAAGGTCGGTGCTGCCACCGAGGTTGAGCTCAAGGAAAAGAAGCACCGCATCGAGGATGCTGTGTCCTCCACCCGCGCTGCCCTCGAAGAAGGCATCGTGGCCGGTGGCGGTTCTGCGCTGATCCACGCCCTGAAGGCACTGGATGAGGACCCGGCCGTCAAGGCACTGGAAGGCGACGCCGCGGCTGCTGTGGGCATCGTCCGCCGCGCGCTGGTCCAGCCGCTGCGCTGGATCGCCCAGAATGCCGGCTTCGACGGCTACGTCATCACTTCCAAGGTCGCCGAGCTCCACACCAACAACGGTTTCAATGCCAAGTCGGGCGAGTACGAGGACCTGATCGCCGCCGGCGTGATCGACCCCGTCAAGGTCACCCGCGCAGCCCTCCGCAACGCAGCCTCCATCGCTGCCCTGGTTCTCACCACCGAGACCCTTGTTGCCGAGAAGCCTGCCGAGGAAGACGAGCACGCAGGCCACAGCCACTGAGCTGCAGGCCAAGCTTAGCGAACGTGCGCAAAGAACCGGTCCAGCGTGCGCTGGGCCGGTTCTTTGTGTGTCCGGGGGAACGGTGGGGACTACCCGGCGGCCTGAGCGCCCGGCATATCCTGCGTTTCCACGCCCCCGGTCGGCTCGTAAACCAGGGAGACTGCACCCTTAGGGAAGCTCCGCGCAGGCTCGGCGAGCCGGAAAGTAGCGGGGATGGTCCCGGTATCAAAGAGGCGCTTGCCCTCTCCGAGCGTGACCGGATAAAGCCAGAGGTGGAGGCGGTCGAGCACACCTGCGGCCAGCAGTGAACGGATGAGGACGCCGCTGCCGAACAGGTGCACCTGGCCGTATTCCTCGCGGAGCCTGCCCGCGGCCGCTGCGTCAGGTAGCACTCGCGTGCTGGCCCAGGCCGGATCAGCAAGACTGCCGGAGACGACGAACTTCGGCACACGGTTGAGGGTGCCGGCGATCTCACCGGACTGCCGGGGCCAGTAGGCCGCAAAGATGTCGTAGGTCTTGCGGCCCAGGAGCAGGGCGTCGATCCGGCCGATCTCCGCTTCGATGGCCGCTTCCGCCTCCTCATCGGACACCGGCAGCTGCCAGCCGCCAAAGGAAAAGCCGCCCTCGCGGTCCTCCTCCCGGCCACCGGGAGCCTGGTAGACGCCGTCGAGCGTAAGGAACAGGTTCGCGACGATGATTCCCACGCGCCCATTCTGGAACCGGTGTCCGCCGCTGTCCAGAGGTGGGCGCGTGGCAGACTGGTCCCATGCTGCTCGACGAGCTCGTGAGGACCACGGACGCCGTTGCGTCCACCCGCTCCCGGCTCGCGAAGGTCGAGGCACTGGCAGGCCTGCTGCGCCGGCTGGAGCCTGCCGCGATAGCGACGACGGTCGGCCTGCTGACCGCCAAGCCGCGGCAGGGACGGGTGGGGGTCGGCTGGCGGGGCATGACAGCGGCCATGGGGGAGCCGGCGGCTGATGCCACTCTTACTGTCGCCGACCTCGACGCCGCCCTGGACCGGCTGCTCGCCACTACGGGCTCGGGATCGGCTGCGGGACGCGCCGTGACGCTCCGGACGCTCACGTCCGCCGCCACTGAACGGGAGCAGCGTTTCATCGCCGGTGTGCTGCTCGGCGAACTGCGGACGGGGGCGCTTGAGGGGGTCCTGACCGACGCCATCGCCCGCGCCGCCGGCCGGCCTGTCGAGGCAGTCCGCAGGGCGGCAATGCTCTCCGGCGATCTCGGTCAGAGCGCCCTGCTGGCGATTACTGGCACGCCGGAAGAACTGGACGCGGTGGGGCTCGTCGTCGGCCGTCCGGTGCTGCCGATGCTCGCTTCAACTGCCGCCAGCGCCACTCAAGCGCTGGAGGTTACGGGGAAGGCGTCCGTGGAATACAAGCTCGACGGCGCGCGCATCCAGGTGCACCGCAGGGGAGAGGACGTGCGCGTCTTCACCCGTACCCTTGCTGAGGTGACACACCGCCTGCCCGAGGTGGTGGAGGTGGTGCGCGGACTCCCGGTGCGGGAAGTGATCCTAGACGGCGAGACCCTCGCCCTCGACGAGGAGGGTAGTCCGCGGCCGTTTCAGGAAACCATGGCCCGGTTCGGTGCGGAAGCGGCGCGTGCCACCTTGCTGCATCCATGGTTTTTCGACGTGCTGCACGTTGACGGGAAAGACCTGCTGGACGAGCCCCTGTCGACCCGCATCGCCATACTCGAGCGCATCGCCCCCGAGTACAGGATTCCGGGGGTGATCACTGCGGATGCGTCCACCGCCGAGCGGGTATCCCGCGATGCGCTCGCGGCCGGACACGAGGGCGTGGTGGTCAAAGCAGCTGACTCCTCCTACGCCGCCGGCCGGCGGGGCTCCAACTGGATGAAGGTGAAGCCGGTGCTCACCTACGACCTGGTGGTGCTGGCCTGCGAGTGGGGATCAGGACGACGGACGGGGCTGCTGTCGAACCTTCACCTCGGAGCACTTGACCCCACCGGCGAGTTCGGCGAACCCGGCGGCTATGTGATGGTGGGCAAGACCTTCAAAGGCCTCACCGATGCGCTCCTGCAATGGCAGACCCGGCGGTTCCAAGAGATAGCGGTGCGGCGCACTGCGGGCACCGTGTGGGTGGAGCCCGTCACCGTCGTCGAAATTGCCATCGACGGCGTGCAGCAATCCCCGCGGTACCCCGGCGGAATCGCCCTTCGCTTCGCCCGCGTGAAGCGCTACCGTGACGACAAGACGGCGGCGGACGCCGACACGATCCAGACCTTGCGCGGCCTGCTGCGCGCCTAGCCGAAACGCAGCAGTTTTTGGGGCGGCGGGATCCGGCCGGTACCGCCAAATTCGGGAGGGCCAGCCGTATCGGCTAAACTTGATGGTTTGTCAAGGGCTCTGAAGGATATTTTGTGTCAGTAACAAGGACCGCGGAAGCGCCAGCCCCGACTGCCGGAGGCCGGCAAACGCACTACAGATCCTCCTACCGCCCCGAAATCCAAGGCCTTCGTTCCCTGGCTGTCCTGATGGTTGTCTCGTACCATGTCTGGTTCGGGCGCGTCTCGGGAGGGGTGGACATATTCCTCCTGATCTCCGCGTTCCTGATGACCCTGCAGTTCACCGGGCGGCATGAGCGACGGGAGCGCGTGGGCCTGCTGAAGCATTGGCTGCACCTTTTCCGGCGGCTGCTGCCGGCAGCCGTCACGGTCATCGTGGCGACCCTGGCAGCTTCATACCGGTTCCTTCCGCGAACCCGCTGGCTGGACCTCATCCAGCAGGGCTGGGCTTCCCTGTCCTACTCCCAGAACAGGCTGCTGCAGGAACAGGCAGTGGATTATTACGCCAACGACCACAGCCTCGCCAGCCCCCTGCAGCACTTCTGGTCCCTCTCCATCCAGGGGCAGGTGTTCATCCTCTGGCCGCTCATCTTCGCACTCGCCGCCTGGGCGGCGCAGCGTTACAGGCTGTCATACCGGCCGCTGCTCGCCTACGTCTTCTTCGCACTCTTCCTGGGCTCGCTTGCCTATTCGATCTACTTCACGGCCACCAACCAGGTCCAGGCATATTTCGACACCGGAGCACGGCTCTGGGAGTTCGCACTCGGCACGCTGGTGGCCCTTATTCTTCCCGGTCTCCGCCTTTCCCGTCCCACCCGCATCATCATGGGCTGGGTGGGCCTCATCGCAATGCTCAGCTGCGGGATCCTGCTGAACGTCCAGGCAGCCTTTCCCGGGATAGCCGCACTCTGGCCCACCCTCGCCGCTGCCCTGATCATCGCCGCCGGCCAGACCCAAAGCGCGGCCGGGGTGGACAGGTTCCTCAGCTTCAAGCCCCTGGTGAAGCTGGGCGGGATGTCATACGCGCTGTATCTGTGGCACTGGCCCCTCCTGGTGCTCGGGCTGGCGTGGAGCGGCAAGGAGCATGCAGGGTGGCTGTCGGGTTCGGTGATCATCCTGGCGTCCCTGCTCCTCGCCCATCTCACCACGCGCTTCATTGAGACACCGTGGCGTGAATGGAAGTGGCCGGAGACCAGGCGGCGCCGGTCAGTCCTGGCCATCGCCCTGGTGGTAACGGTGGCAGCGGCACCCCTGGCTCTTTGGCGGCACCACATCCTTCAGTCCAGCTCCATCTCCGCCATCGGGCTGGACGACCCCCGCTATCCCGGGGCCCGTGCAGCCAGCAACAACTTCAACTTCCAGCCCGATGGGCGGACGCAGCTGGTCCCCACACCGGAAGTGATGGCCACCGAATGGCCCGAGTTTCCTGAACCCTGCACGGGGGAGGGGGAGAACGTCAACATCTGCACGAACGCTGTGGAGGACGGCACGAAGAGCATCGTCATCATGGGCAGCTCGCACGCACACGTATTGAACACGTTAGTCCTCCCCATAGCCGAGAAAAACCGGTGGAGCGTCACCTCCATAACGAAAGGCTTTTGCCCGCTGACTGACGAGATGGGTCCGGGGATAAGCCAGGAGTGCCTCGACTTCAACGCGGAGGAAATGCAGAAAGTCCTGGAGATGAAACCCGACCTCGTGCTGACGACGAGCACCCGTACCTTCCATGATTCCGCCGTGTCCGAGTGGCTGGACGAGGGCTGGATCCGTGAGGTTCAGCGGCTCAACGAGGCCGGTATTCCGGTGCTCGGAATTCGGGACACCCCCCGCATGCCTGCCCACACGCCGGACTGCCTGGCGGAGAACCCCCAGGCGCAGGAGATCTGCGGCAGCAGCCGCGTGGTCAGCTTCAGCCCAGTCTCCCCAACAGACGCGGCAGCCGACCGGCTTCCGGACACCCGCTTCATGGACCTCACCCGGTATTTCTGCACGGATGATTTCTGCCCCGCCGCCATCGGCAACGTGATCGTCTACAAAGACAGCAACCACGTCACGCGGTCCTACATGATGACGCTTGCCCCATTCTTCGAGCAGGAGTTTCTGGCCGCCACGGGTTGGCAGGTCTGATGTCCCGGATGACGGACAGCAGCAAGCCCGCGAACCTGCCCAAAGCCGGCGCGAAGAGCCGCAAGGCAAACTTCCGGCCCGAGGTCCAGGGGCTCCGTGCGCTTGCTGTGCTGATGGTGGTGGCGTACCACGTGTGGCTGGGCCGGGTCTCCGGCGGGGTGGACATATTCCTGCTGGTCTCCGCGTTCCTGCTTACGCTTTCCTTTGTGCGGAAAGCCGAGGCGGGGCGGCCTTTTGGACTCCTGCGCCACTGGCTGCACCTCTTCAAGCGGCTGCTGCCCGCCGCCGTCGTGGTGATCCTCGGCATCCTTGCCGGCACCTGGCTGATCCTGCCGCAAAACCGCTGGCCCCAGATCCTGGACCAGGCCTGGGCGTCCCTGCTCTATACCCAGAACTGGCTGCTGGCAGACACAGCCGTCGACTACTACGCCCAGGATCATGCCGGTGCCAGCCCACTGCAGCACTTTTGGTCCCTGTCCATCCAGGGGCAGGTGTTCATCCTGTGGCCGCTCATCTTTGCGGGCAGCGCCGGCCTCCTGGCGTTGCTGCACCGCCTTCCCGGCGGCGCGTGCCTGGACTACCGCGGGCTGCTCACACTGGTGTTCGGGGCAGTGTTCGCCGTGTCGCTCGTGTGCTCCGTGGAGCAGACGGCCACCAACCAGGCCTACGCCTACTTCGACACCCGGACCAGGCTCTGGGAATTCGCGCTGGGGTCGCTGCTTGCCCTGGCCCTTCCGCACCTCAAACCCAACCGGGCGCTGCGGGTGGTGCTCGGCTGGCTCGGGCTGGCGGCCATGGTGTCCTGCGGCCTGCTGCTGACGGTGGACCGGTCCTTCCCTGGCTACGTGGCGCTCTGGCCGACCCTGGCTGCCGCCGGCATCATCGTCGCGGGTCAAACGGGCAGCCGCTTCGGCGTGGACAGGTTCCTCAGCAGCAGGCCGTTGGTGGCGCTCGGGGATAATTCCTATGCCTTGTACCTGTGGCACTGGCCCGTCCTGGTGCTCGCACTCGCCGCTACCGGGCTGGAGGCGCCAAACCTTGCCCAGGGCATGGGGATTGTGGGCGCGTCCATCGTGCTCGCGGTCCTCACCACGCGCTTCGTGGAAAAGCCGTTGCGCGACTGGCACTGGCCACAGCGCCGGGCCTGGCGCACCGCCGTCGTGATTGCTGCCTGTGGTGCCGTCCTTGCCGGGCCCGTGGCTGTTTGGCAGACCACCCTCACTGCGGAGGAAAGCGCGACGGCGGCCCAGCCGCGGGAGCTTACCCCCGGGGCCGCTGCCTTGCACCCGGAGAACGCACCGGTGCCTGCGGCCGGTGCCAAAATCATCCCCGGGCCGTCCGCGCTGGACAACGACTGGGCCGGCATCCACGCCCCCTGCACCGGTGCCAATGCCACCAGGGATCCCCTTCTTGAGGGTTGCCGGCAGGAGGTCCCGGGAGGCGAAGCGACCAAGCGGATCGTGGTGCTGGGGGATTCCCACTCGCAGCAGTACCTGGGCGCGCTGGGGCCGATCGCCGCCGCGCGGGGCTGGGAACTGGTGACGCTGCTGATGCCGGCCTGCCGTTTCGGTGCCGCGTCCGAAACAAGGAACGCCGAGTGCAACGCCT
The DNA here is from genome assembly GCF_005796225.1 of Pseudarthrobacter sp. NamE5. GTDB lineage: Bacteria > Actinomycetota > Actinomycetes > Actinomycetales > Micrococcaceae > Arthrobacter. The sequence continues at coordinate 247,448 of NZ_VAHO01000004.1, read as the reverse complement.
ACAACCAGGCAAGCGCCGCCTACGTTCTGGAACACCGCCCCGACGCTGTGTTCACGGTGGCATCCCTGACACATGAGGAAGCGCCGTTCGAGACCGGGGTCCCGGGCTACCTGGAGGGTGTCCGGCCGTTCGCGGAGGCGGGCATCGAGATTGTCGGGATCCGGGACAACCCCCGCTTTACCTTCAACATGCCCGAGTGCGTCCAGCGGAACGGCCCCCACGCTCCCGAGTGCAATCCGTCCCTGGCCGAGTCCCTGGCGGACCCCTCACCGCTGGAAAGCTACCGGGGGAAGCTGCCCGGGCTGCACCTGATGGATCTGAGTGACTTCATCTGCGCCCGCGGTGTCTGCCCTGCTGTGGTGGGAAACGTCTACGTGTACAAGGATGACAACCATCTCACCCGCACCTACGTGGAGACCATGATGCCCATGTTTGAGCAGCGCCTCCTGGCAGCCACCGGCTGGAGCTAGACAGGTCCCCGCGACAGGGATGGGGCGGGTGGGGAGTGCGGTTCCTCACAATGCACGCGTGGAATAGGGGGATCGGCGCAGAGGTTCTAATATTTACTCAACACTTTCCTGCTCTTGGGCCGCCGCCCTCCACGGTGGTCCTGCACCAACTTCTGCACAGGCCAGTCCCGTAATGACGGGCTGGTCATCGGCTGCAACCCCTACCCGTCCAGCAACCAAGGTAAGAGGCGCACTCATGACCGAGCCCGAACACAACCCCTTTGGCTTTATTGGCCTGACGTACGACGACGTCCTGCTCCTGCCGGGACACACCGAGGTCATCCCGTCCGAGGCGGACACCTCCTCCCGGATTTCCAAGCGGATCACGGTGCAGACGCCGCTCCTGTCCGCTGCCATGGACACCGTCACCGAGTCCCGGATGGCCATCGCGATGGCACGCCAGGGCGGCTTGGGCGTGGTGCACCGTAACCTGTCCATCGCTGACCAGGCTGACCAGGTGGACCGGGTCAAGCGCAGTGAGTCAGGCATGATCACCAACCCGCTGACCATTCGTCCGGAAGCCACCCTGCGTGAACTGGATGACCTGTGCGCCCAGTACCGCGTGTCGGGCCTGCCTGTGGTGGATGAGGACAATCGCCTCCTGGGTATTGTCACCAACCGCGACACCCGCTTTGTACCCGAGTCCGATTTCCCGCTGCGGCTGGTCAGCGACGTCATGACCAAGATGCCGCTGGTCACCGGACACGTGGGAATCAGCCGCGAGGAAGCCTCGCACAAGCTGGCCACCAACAAAATCGAGAAGCTTCCCCTGGTGGACGAGCAGGGCCGGCTCAAGGGCCTGATCACCACCAAGGACTTCACCAAGGCTGAGCAGTACCCCCTGGCCACCAAGGACGACGAAGGCCGGCTCCGCGTGGGCGCCGCCATCGGTTTCTTCGGGGACGGCTGGGAGCGTGCCATGGCACTCGTGGACGCCGGCGTCGACGCGCTGTTCGTTGACACCGCCAACGGCCACTCCCAGGGTGTGCTGGACATGATCCGCCGGCTCAAGTCCGATCCCGTGGCAGCCCACGTGGACATCATCGGAGGCCAGGCCGCAACCCGCGAAGGCGCACAGGCACTGATCGACGCCGGCGCCGACGGCATCAAGGTTGGCGTGGGACCGGGATCGATCTGCACCACCCGCGTGGTGGCCGGTGTGGGAGTCCCGCAGATCACCGCCATCTACGAATCGGCCAAAGCTGCCATCCCCGCCGGCGTTCCGCTGATCGCCGACGGCGGCCTGCAGTACTCGGGCGACATCGGCAAAGCGCTGGTGGCCGGTGCCGACACCGTAATGCTCGGTTCCCTGCTGGCCGGTTGCGACGAGTCCCCGGGTGAGCTGATCTTCGTCAACGGCAAGCAGTTCAAGTCCTACCGGGGCATGGGCTCGCTCGGCGCCATGCAGTCCCGCGGCAAGAACACGTCCTACTCCAAGGACCGCTATTTCCAGGCGGATGTCTCCGGGGATGACAAGCTCATTCCGGAGGGCATCGAAGGCCGTGTTGCCTACCGCGGCCCGCTGTCCTCCGTGGCCTACCAGCTGGTGGGCGGCCTGCGCCAGACCATGTTCTACACCGGCGCACCGACCATTGCGGAACTGAAGGCCCGTGGCAAGTTCGTCCGGATCACCCCGGCCGGGCTGAAGGAATCCCACCCGCACGACATCCAGATGACTGTGGAGGCACCGAACTACGGTTCGCGCTAAGGGCCATCTTTGGTTGGGCCCCGTTCGAAACCCAGGTTTCGCACGGGGCCCAACCTGTATCTGTTCGGAACTAGGCTGATTGCATGCCCCCACCACGCCATCCGGCGGAACTGACCCCGACACGAGATCCCCAGCGGCGGCTGGCGCTGCGGCCTTATGCCCGGGCCGTGGCCCAGGTATTGAAGGTCAGCTTCCGCGCCTCGCCGGGCGCGGTGGTCATGAAAGTGCTCGGTTCGCTGATCTCGGCCGTGCTTCCGCTGGTCACGACCTACTTTGCGGCCCTCACCACCACCGCGCTTGCCGCTGCCTATGCCGGGGACGGCGGGGCGGGCCAGCTCGCCGTCGTCTACGTCATCATCACCGCTGCCCTGGGTTTGTTCTGGGGCGCCTTCAGCAGCGTGGACCGCTACATCCAGCAACTGATGAGCTTCAAAGTGGGCGCCATCGTGGGCGACCAGATGTACGAACGCTTCCTGGCACTCGAATTCTGGCGCTACGACGACAAAGAAACCGTTGACCTGTACGACCGCGCCAAAAGGTTCTCCGACTCCTACGCCCGGGTCCTTGACCGCATCGCGGCGATCTTCACGCAGCTCGTCTCGGTGGTCCTGGCCGTCGGCGCCCTGCTGCTGGTCAGCTGGTGGATCGCAGTGATCGTGCTGGTGGCCATCGTGCCCAGCGTCTACCTGCAGTTCAAGCTGTCGCGCGAACAGATTGCCCACTGGAACACCCAGGTGGATTCCAGGCGCCAGCGCCGGATGATCGAAACCAACCTTTTGCGTCCGCAGCACATTGCCGAGATGCGGCTGTACGGCATCGTCGGCTTCCTCATGGACCTCCGCTCCCGCCTCCGCGACGCAGACGAGCGCCGCCGTCTTGATTTCCAGCGCCGTTACATCCCCAAGCAGCTGGCCGCGGACGCGCTCCAATACGGCGCAGAGGTGGTCTCGCTGATCTGGGTGGTGGGGCAAATCATCGCACGCGCCCAGCCCGTGGGCCAGTTCCTCTACGTGCAGCAAATCGTCAGCCGCGCCCTGTCCACCGCGAACAACCTGGTGTCCTCCCTCAGCTCCATTGACGAGGACCTGGCAAACCTGAAGGACTATGAGCTGTTCATGGGCCTGCCCGTCCACTCGGAGCACGCGCCGCCGCTGCTGCAGCCACCAAGGACCGTGGAGCTGAAGGACATCCGGTTTACCTACACGGGCAGTGACCTCGAAGTCATCAGGGGCATCACCATGACCATCCGCGAAGGCCAGCACATCGCCATCGTGGGGGAAAACGGCGCCGGGAAGTCCACGCTGATCAGGATCCTCGCCGGCCTCTACCGCCCCGACTCTGGCCAAGTGATGCTCGACGGCGTGGACCTCGCCGCCGTCGACGTCACCTCCTGGCACCGCCACCTCGCCGTGCTCAGCCAGGAGTTCCTCAAGTACGAGTTCGCCACGGCCGCGGAGAACATCTGGTTCGGCGACGTTGACTCGCCCCGGGACGACGGCCGTATCCGCAAGGCCGCCGCAGATGCCGAGGCCCTGGACTTCATCAACAGGTTGCCCAATGGCCTGGACAACCACGTCAGCAACTGGATGGAGGACCCGCGGGGCCGGAAGGGCAGCGGGCTGTCCGGCGGCCAATGGCAGCGGCTCGCCATGGCCCGGAACTTCTACCGGGACGCTTCCTTCATGGTGATGGATGAACCGACATCAGCCATCGACGCCCTGGCCGAACACCGGATCTTCACCCGCCTGTTCGCGGACCGGAACAGCACTATCATCGCCATCAGCCACCGCCTTGCCACCATCGAAAAGGCGGACATGGTGTTCATGCTCGAGGAAGGCAGGATCGTGGAGCAGGGCACGCACCAGGAACTGGTGGCGTTGCGGGGCCGCTACTTCCGGATGTTCGAATCGCAGCTCAGCGTCCCCGCCGGCCCCATGACCGCGCACGCCCGCCCAGGGAATCCTGCCGGGGTAGGCCCGGAGGCCGGCGGGGCGTGACTTCGGTTATCGTGGTGCGCACCCGGGCGAGGCCTGGCTGGGGCGGAACGCTGCTGAAACCGAATGTCACGGCAGGCCGAATAGGCGCCAGTTCGCCGGCGTCGGCGCCGTTCCAGCCGACGACGGCGCGCTCACGGCCAGCGGGCCGGCGTCGACCCTCAAGGAGTCCTCCTCCAGCCGCGCGGACACGTCCACCAGCGCGACGTCGTCGAAAGCGTACGTGGCAGCAATGAAGTCCGCGACGTTCTCACTGGGCGCGAGGACGCCCACCACGGCGCGCAGCCCGGAGGAGGTGCCCAGCCCTGCAATATGGCCATCAAAAATCCAGCGCTTGCCCATCAGGCCACTCTAGCCAGGGGTACCGCAGCGGCTGGGATAACCTAGAGCAGTGACTTACGAGATCGAGATCGGCCGTGGCAAGCGTGGGCGTCGTGCCTACTCCCTGGATGACATTGCAATCGTCCCTAACCGTCGTACCCGCGACCCAAAGGACGTCTCCGTCTCCTGGCAGATCGATGCCTACCAGTTCAGCATGCCCGTCATTGCGGCGCCCATGGACTCCGCTATGTCACCGCAGACGGCCATTGCGCTGGGTAAGCTCGGCGGTCTTGGAGTCCTTGATCTCGAAGGCCTCTGGACCCGGTACGAGGATCCGCAGCCCGTTCTGGACGAAATCGGTGCCCTGCAGGACGAGACCAACAGTCCCGCAGTCACCGGACGGATGCAGGAGCTGTACCAGGCTCCGATCCAGCCGGAGCTCATCACGTCCCGCCTGGCGGAGATCCGGGAGGCCGGCGTGACCGTGGCCGGATCGCTGACCCCGCAGCGCACGCAGGAACACTACAAGACCGTCCTTGCCGCCGGCGTCGACATCTTCGTCATCCGCGGCACCACCGTCTCCGCCGAGCACGTTTCCAAGGACCACGAGCCGCTGAACCTCAAACAGTTCATTTACGAACTCGACGTACCGGTGATCGTGGGCGGTGCGGCGGGCTACACGCCCGCGCTGCACCTCATGCGCACCGGCGCGGCCGGCGTCCTGGTCGGCTTCGGCGGCGGAGCCACCACCACCACCCGCCGGGCGCTGGGCATCCACTCGCCCATGGCCTCCGCCATTTCCGACGTCGCTGCCGCCCGCCGCGACTACATGGACGAGTCCGGCGGCCGCTACGTCCACGTGATCGCCGACGGCGGCATGGGCGCCTCGGGCGATATCGTCAAGGCCATCGCCATGGGCGCCGACGCCGTCATGCTGGGCAGTGCGCTGGCGCGCGCCGAAGAGGCGCCCGGCAAAGGCTGGCACTGGGGCCAGGAAGCCCACCACCTGGAGCTTCCCCGCGGTGACCGCGTGAACGTCGGCACCGTCGGACCCCTGGAGGAAGTTCTTTTCGGCCCCGGGCACCACACCAACGGGACGTCCAACCTCATCGGTGCCCTCCGCCGCTCCATGGCGACCACAGGCTACTCGGACCTGAAGGAATTCCAGCGGGTCGACGTCGTCGTATCCCCGTACGAAGGAAACTGACGCCGGGCCAAGCCAGTCGCCCCCTGCCGCCCTGCCCAACCACGCCGCAAACGAAGTAGGGTGGTTTCACGACCGGCACTAGTGGTACTGGAGGCGTTCAATGAAGAGTGTTCCTGCTAACGGAGGGGCCCTGGGCCCCGCAGCACGGGAAGCGGCCATCAAGCGGTTGCGCGCCACTGCGGAACCCGGCCGGGAACTGGACATCCTGATTGTCGGCGGCGGTATAGTGGGCACCGGGGCCGCCCTCGACGCCGTCACCCGGGGACTGGAAGTCGGAATAGTCGAGGCCAGCGACTGGGCGGCAGGTACGTCGTCCAGGTCATCCAAGTTGATCCACGGCGGCCTGCGCTACCTGGAAATGCTGGACTTTGCCTTGGTCAAGGAGGCGCTTCAGGAGCGCGGGCTGCTGCTCTCCGAAATAGCGCCGCACCTAGCCCGGCCGGTGCCTTTCCTGTATCCGCTCACCAAACCCTTCCTCGAACGCCCTTATGTTGGTGCCGGCATTGCCCTGTATGACGCGATGTCGATTTCCAGCGGCCACAGCAGGGGAGTGCCGTTCCACAAACACCTCACCAGGCGGGGCACCCTGCGCGCCGCCCCCAGCCTGAAAAACGACGCCTTTGTCGGGTCCATCCGGTATTACGACGGCCAGGTGGACGACGCGAAATACTGCGCCAACCTGGTCCGGACTGCGGCCTACTACGGCGCCCACGCCGTCAACCAGATGAAGGTGGTGGATTTCCTCCGCGAAGGTGAAAGGGTGGTGGGCGCCAAGGTCGTCAACCACGAGGACGGGACCGAATTCAACATCCGGGCCAAGCAGGTCATCAATGCCACCGGCGTCTGGACGGATGAAACCCAGGCCATGGTGACAGAGCGCGGGCAGCTGAAGGTCCGTGCCTCCAAGGGCATCCACCTGGTGGTTCCGCGCGACCGCTTCCAGTCAACGGTGGGGCTGATCCTGCGCACTGAGAAGTCCGTGCTGTTCGTCATCCCCTGGGGCCGGCACTGGATCATCGGGACCACGGACACTGACTGGCACCTGGACAAGGCCCACCCCGCTGCCTCCAGCAAGGACATCGACTACATCCTGGAACACGTCAACAGGGTCCTCAAGCGGCCGCTGACCCGCGAAGACGTGGAGGGCGTGTACGCCGGGCTCCGTCCCCTGCTTGCAGGCGAGAACGATTCCACTGCCAAGCTTTCGCGCGAACACGTGGTGGCACACCCTGTACCCGGACTCGTGGTGGTGGCAGGCGGAAAATGGACCACGTACCGGGTCATGGCCAAGGACGCCGTGGATGAGGCGACCCGGACCATGGACGAGCGTGTCCCGCCCAGCTGCACGGAGACCATCCCGCTGCTCGGCGCAAACGGGTACCGGGCTGCCTGGAACCGCCGGAACCGTACCGCGGAGGAAAGCGGGGTGCACGTGGCCCGGGTTGAGCACCTGCTCAACCGGTACGGCTCCATGACCTCCGAGGTGTTGGCCCTCATCGAGGAGAATCCGGCGCTGGCGGAGCCGCTTCCGGGTGCTGACGACTACCTCCAGGCTGAGGCCGTGTATGCCGCTACCCATGAAGGCGCCCGACATGTGCACGATGTGCTCACGCGAAGGACCCGGATTTCCATTGAAGCGTGGGACCGCGGCGTGTCCGCCGTGCCCGTTGTCGCTAAACTGATGGGTGACGTTCTTGGCTGGAGTGACGCCCAGCGCGAAAACGAGGTCCGGCACTATATTGCCCGGGTGGAGGCCGAACGCCTCAGCCAGCAACAGCCGGACGACGAATCCGCAGACGCCGCCCGCCTGGGCGTGGAGGACATCGTGCCCTTGCGCTGAGGGGTTACGGCACCAGCATTGCTGACTGAAGGGATACGCCTTGGCGGAACCACTTGACCGGTACGATGCCGCACTCACCACACCGGACATGGTGATATTGGAGCTGGAGGCAGCGGACAAGGCCGACGCCGCCACCCAGCTGGCAAAGCGAATGCACGACGCCGGGCGGATCTCGGATCTCGAAGGGTTCCTAAAGCATGTCAATGCCCGGGAGCACCAACTTGCCACGGGCTTGCCGGGCGGGATCGGCCTGCCGCATGCGCGCAGCGAGTTCGTCTCCCAAACCTCCATCGGCGTGGGAATTGCCAAGTACGGACACGCCCTCGACTTCGGTGCCGCCGACGGCCCTGCATCCGTCATCCTGCTGATCGCAACCCCGGCCAGCTCCTTCTCCGACCACCTTGAAGTCCTGGCCACCCTGGCCCGGTCGCTGTCCAAGGAGTCGTTCCGTGAGTCCCTGCGCCGGGCGTACGATGCCGAAGTGATTGCCGAACTCATCAACTCCAGCCTGGTCTTCTTCGACCACTGACCCGGCTGAGCAAGCCCTGCCGCTCCCCAGGGACAGGCGAAGGCAGAGATTTCTTCGTTCCGGCGTTTAGTTGTTCTACAGAAGTACGAAGTACGGTTAAGACGTGTGGAAAACAGCCCTCAAGCCCCGATGGATCGCCGGTTTTGTTTTCGCGATCGCCGTTTCCGGGGTCTTCGTGCTGCTGAGCCAGTGGCAGTTCGGGCGGTCCACCCAGCCTGAGGTGCCGGTTAACCCTGCCACGGAGCAGGTCCGGCCGCTGACCGAAACCCTTAGCCCGGGCGAGTTCTTCCACGGCTCCGACGCCGACCAAATGGTTTCGGCGCGGGGTTCGTATGACCCTGCCAGGCAGCTCCTGGTCCCGGGCCGGCTGCACGGCGGCAAGACGGGCTACTGGGTGGTTTCCGCCTTTGCCGTCAACGGGGCGCCCACCCTTGCCGGGGCCGCTGCCTCGCCGCAGACGTGGATCCCGGTGGCCCGCGGCTGGGTGGCGGACCGCGCAGATGCCGCCGCGCCGCCGTCGGGAACCATTGAACTGACGGGACGGCTCCTGCCGTCCGAAGCGCCCGTGCCGGGAACGGCGCGGCAGCCGGGGGAGGCCACCGCCGTTTCAGTGGCTGAGCTGATCAACTACTGGGAGGTCAGCAGCTACCCTGGTTTCGTGGCCGCCACCGCTGAAGTTGCGGACGGGGTGGATGTCAGTCCGGCTGCGGTGCCGGGCAAGCTCCTTCCGCTGGACATTGGTCCGCAGCCGCCGGCGCAGCAGATCAACTGGCTCAACCTCTTCTACTCCCTGGAATGGGTGGTCTTCGCCGGCTTCGCCCTCTTCATCTGGTGGCGCCTGGTGAAGGACGACTACCACCGCGATCTCGAAGACAGCCTTGAAGCTGAAGATGAAGACCACCAGCACACAGACCACAACCAGCAAAAGGTACAGCCATGATTGACCCGAAACCCGCCAGCCCCGCCGTGCCCGCCGGTGGCAAAGCCTCCGGAAAAAAGCGCCGCTTCGGCGGTACCGAGGCGCAGATCCGGTCAGCCCTGAAGTTCTACAAGGTCCTGGCGTACCTGACGGGTGCCATGCTGCTGCTGCTCTGCGCCGAACTGGTTGCCCGGTACGGTTTTGGCCAGTACCTGTTCGCGGGCGGCACCGACGCCGCCACCGGCCAGCCCTTTGGCTTCGGGTTCGCAGGCGCCGAGCCGCCGGCTGTGCTGGGCGGAGTCAACCTGTCCGTCACGGTCCTCATCGTGCACGGCTGGATGTACGTGGTGTACCTGATGTCCAACTTCCGGCTGTGGGCGCTCATGCGCTGGCCGTTCCTCAAGCTGATCCTGCTGGCGCTGGGCGGCGTGGTTCCGTTCCTGTCCTTCATCGTGGAGAAGAAGGTCCACGCCGAGGTGGAAGCCGAGCTTGCAGCCCACCCGCAGGCAGCCCAGCGGTACTGAGCCAGCCAACGTCTGCTGCGTCACAGCGCTGCTCCTCAAGGTGCGCGGGTGCAACGGCGGCAAGTAGGCTATGACGGTGACTACTCCCACTGCATCCCAGACTTCCCAGAAGCCGGTGCTGGTAGTTGACTACGGTGCCCAGTACGCGCAGCTGATTGCCCGCCGCGTCCGGGAAGCGAATGTGTATTCGGAAGTGGTTCCGCATACCTACTCCACCGAGCAACTCCTCGCCAGAAATCCAGCCGCCATCATCCTGTCCGGCGGCCCCTCCAGCGTCTATGCCGACGGCGCCCCCAGCGTTGGTGCCGACCTCTTCGAGGCAGGGGTGCCGGTTTTCGGCATCTGCTACGGCTTCCAGGCGATGGCGAACGCCCTGGGCGGCAAGGTGGACAAGACCGGGCTGCGGGAGTACGGCTCCACGGAGACCACCATCCTCGGTGAGGGACGTTCCGTCCTCGAGGGCATGCCCCAGCACCAGAAAACGTGGATGAGCCACGGTGATTCCGTTCACCAGGCACCCGAAGGCTTTGAGGTCCTGGCGACGACGGCGGGCGCTGAAGTGGCTGCCTTCGCCAACGAGGACAAGGGCCTTTTTGGGGTCCAGTGGCACCCGGAAGTCAAGCACTCCGCCTACGGCCAGCAGGTTCTGGAGAACTTCCTGTTCAAGGGCGCAAAAATCGAGCCCAACTGGACCACCGGCAACATCGTCGAGGAGCAGGTGGAGCGCATCCGCCAGCAGGTCGGGGACGCGCGCGTCATCTGCGGCCTCTCCGGCGGTGTGGATTCCGCCGTTGCGGCTGCACTGGTCCAGCGTGCCGTGGGCGACCAGCTCACCTGCGTGTTCGTGGACCACGGCCTGCTGCGTGAAGGCGAAGCTGAGCAGGTGGAGCGCGACTTCGTTACCGCTACGGGCGTGAAGCTCTACGTTGCCAATGAGCAGGAGCGCTTCCTCTCAGCCCTCGCCGGCGTCAGTGATCCCGAAACCAAGCGCAAAATCATCGGCCGCGAGTTCATCCGCGCCTTCGAGGAAGCGGAGCTGGCAATCATCGCCGAGGCTGCAGCCCACGGCGAGAAGATTAAGTTCCTGGTCCAGGGCACCCTGTACCCTGACGTCGTCGAATCCGGTGGCGGCGAAGGCGCAGCCAACATCAAGAGCCACCACAACGTGGGCGGCCTGCCCGAGGACCTCCAGTTCGAGCTCGTCGAGCCGCTGCGCGCCCTCTTCAAGGACGAAGTCCGTGCCGTCGGTGCCCAGCTTGGCCTGCCGCAGGAGATCGTGGGCCGTCAGCCCTTCCCCGGACCTGGCCTCGGCATCCGGATCGTCGGTGAAGTCACCAAGGATCGCCTGGACCTGCTGCGCAAGGCAGACGCCATCGCGCGTGCAGAGCTGACCGCCGCCGGCCTGGACAACGAGGTCTGGCAGATGCCGGTGGTCCTGCTGGCCGATGTCCGCAGCGTCGGCGTCATGGGCGACGGCCGCACCTACGGCCACCCCATCGTGCTCCGCCCGGTCTCCTCCGAGGACGCCATGACGGCGGACTGGTCACGCCTTCCCTACGATCTGCTGGCCCGGATCTCGAACCGCATCACCAATGAGGTGGAAGGCGTAAACCGCGTGGTGCTGGACGTCACCAGCAAACCGCCGGGAACCATCGAGTGGGAATAGCATCCTGAGTGGCCGGCCTCCGTCGCGGGGGCCGGCCACTGCTGTTGCCGGGCGAAAGTCCTCCCTAAATTCGCCGCCTCCAGTGTTGCGGTCTCTCAAGTCCGGCGCCCGAGCGGCTACGCTCGAAGCTATGCCGGTATGGTCCAGGGCGTCACGTGCAAGCGCAGAAAAGAAGGCAGTAGTGTCAGTTGGTCAAGACCACCCGGAGGGCTCGGAGGAGCTCCGCAAATGGTTGTCCGGGCTCAAACCCGTCACTGGTGCGGACACAATGCTGCGCTTCACCAAGACCCCGGAAGGCTCCATCGACCTGACCCATGCCCACCCGTCGGGCCTGGCACAGCTGATGGCGGGCCGCAAAACGAGGCTTTCCACCTTGATCAGGGACCGCCAGCAGTACGTGGTTGCTGCCAGGGCTTCGCGGAACATCCGGTCGAAGATCTTCGAACTCGCCAACGACCGCGGCATCGATGCCGGATATCTCTCGGCGGGCACGGTGGTGTGGACGTCCGCCGTCGGAGGCAAGCCGCAGCGCATCTCGGCGCCGGTCATGCTCACCGCCATTTCGCTTACCGTCCGCCCGGGGGAGGACGATTACGAGCTCCAGTTGACGGAGCAGGCACACATCAACCCTGCCCTGGTGCGCCACCTGAAGAACATTCACGGCATCGTCTTCGACGTCAATGCCGTCACCCGCCTCGCCTACAGCACCGCCCGCTTCGATCCGCAGCCCGTCCTGGACCGGCTGGGCACGCTGATCCGGCCCATTCATGGCGCGGAAGCCCAGCACAACCTCCTGGTCTCAACCTTCGCAGACCTCTCCGGGAACCTTGACGACCCGTGGATCAACGATTCCAACCCGCTGATCTCCGCGCTGGCCACGGCGGCAGGCGGCGAAGTGGTGGACTTCGATCAGCCGGACCCCTCACGCTTCCCGCCACTGGACAGCAGGCACCCCAAGGACGAACTGCTCCTGCTGGATGCGGACACCGACCAGCAGTACGTCATTGACGCTGCCCGGGCCGGCGATTCCCTGGTGGTCAGCACCCCCCCCGGCACCGGCCAGACCCAGACCGCCATCAACACCATCGGTGCACTGGTGGATGCCGGGAAGACCGTCCTGGTGGTGGGGGACCGCCGCGCCAGCCTCAACGAGGTATCCGGACAGCTCGAGGGCCTCGGCCTGGAGTCCATCCTGTTCCAGCTGTCCGGGAACGTCACAGCACAGCAGCTGAAGGCACAGCTGGTCCGGGCCATCGTCCGCAATGAAAAGTCGCTGGAACCCCAGCTGGGAAACCTCCACAACACCTTGGTCGAGCACCGCCACGCCCTGATGGACCACGTGGCGTCGCTCCATAACGTCCGCCAGCGCTGGGGCTGCTCACCGTACCAGGCAATGCAGTCGCTGGCGGAGCTGACCTCCATCCATCCGGCACCGGCCACCACGGTCCGGCTGAAGCGAAGCGTCCTGGACAGCATCCGGGACCGTGAAGAGCTCGCGGGCAGGCTTCGCCGGGCCGCGGAACTGGGCAGCTTCAGCAAGGCATCCACCACCAGCCCCTGGCATGGTGCCAGGCTGCTGACTCGGAAAGAGACCGAGGAGGCCCAGGACCTGGTCCGTTCCGTGGCGAAGAACCTGCCTGTCCTGCGCGACCGCATGAAGGCCGTGGCGGAGCACGCGGAGATCCGGCCGGGTGCCTCCTTCGCGGAGTGGGGCGAGCAGCTCCAGCTTCTCGTCGCGGTGCGGGGCAGCCTGGACAAGTTCACGCCCGATATCTTCGACCGCCCGGTCACGGACCTCATTTCTGCCACCGCTCCTTCCTCCTGGCGGAAGGAGCGCGGCATCGAGATGACATCGATGCAGCGCTCACGGCTGCGCAGGGTTGCCAAGGAATACGTCCGGCCCGGTGTCCACATCGCCGACCTGCACACGTCCCTGCTGCTGGTCCAGGAGCAGCGGGTGCTGTGGGCGGGCTACGCCACGACGCAGCGGCATCCGGCAGTTCCGTCGGGACTGGCCGAGATGAACGTCATGTACCGGTCGCTGGACGCTGACCTGGCCAAGCTGGGCGAGGCCCTCCGGCATACCGAGGCCGGAGGATCCCTGGCCACCGTCCGGTACGAGGAGCTGACGGAGCGCCTGGAGCGCCTGGTGGCGGACACGGACACCCTTAAGACGCTGCCCGAGCGGACCTTGCTGGTGGAGAACATGCGCGAGCACGGGCTGGGCGAACTCCTGGCGGACCTGGCAGAGCGTGAGGTTCCGGCAGGGTCAGTCGCTGCGGAGCTCGAGCTGGCATGGTGGCAGTCCGCCCTCGAGGCCATGATCAGCGGTGACGACTACCTCGCAATGTCCGACGGTGACGCCCTGCGGAAGCTGGAGGCGGAATACCGCCTTGCCGACAACGCCCATATCGCCAGCGGTGCCGCGCGCCTGCGCTGGGACCTTGCGGAGCGGTGGCGCAGCGCCATCGCCGAGCATCCGCGGCAGGCAGACCTCCTTCGCAGCCTGCTCAAGGACGGGCGGGTTTCCTTGGCGTCCCTGACGGCACAGGCTCCTGAACTCATTGGCGCCCTGGTCCCCGTCTGGTCCGTCAGCCCCTACCTGATGACCGGTCTGCTGCCGGCGCAGCAGCACTTTGATGCGGTGGTCATCCTGGACGCGGAGGCGACCTCGCTCCAGGCCGTGCTGCCTTCCATCGCCCGCGCCAAGCAGGTCATCGCCTTCGGTGACGCCCGGATCGCAACCTCCCGCACCTTCACGGTTGGAGTGGAACGCCTGGCTCCGGGCGAATCAGCGCACCATCGGGTGGAGAGTGCTTTTACTGCCCTGTCCGAGGTGCTTCCGGTATGGCGGCTGAACTTCGTCTATCGCGCGGTGGACGAGGACCTGGTCCTGCAGCTGAGCAAGAGCTTTTACGACGGCGGGCTCCGCCGGCTCCCGGAGGGCCAGTCGGCAACCGGACTGGACCGCGCCCTGCTGGTGGAGTACCTCCCGGACGGCACAGGCTTGCCAAGCGCCGACCATGAAGGCGTGGAGTCCGTCGTGGCGGAGGTCAACCGTGTGGTACAGCTGGTCTTCGAGCACGCACGCCTGCGCCCGCGGACGTCGCTGGCCGTGGTCACTGCCAGCCTCCGGCATGCTGCCCGGATTGGTGAATCAATCAGGCTGCAGCTGCCGAACCACCCTGGCCTGGCAAGCTTCTTCGGAGCCGGACCCGAGTCCTTCCGTGTTGTTGACCTTGAACGGGCGCAGGGCCTGGTACGCGACCACGTCATTTTCTCGCCCGGGTTTGGCCGCACGCCGCACGGACGCGCCCTGCACAATTTCGGGCCGCTTTCGGCCGAGGGTGGCCGGGAAAAGTTTGCCCTGGCCATGACCCGGGCCCGCAGGTCCATGCATGTGCTCACCTGCTTCCGGCCCGAGGACCTGGACCGCACCAGGCTGACCCATGGCGCCATGGACCTCTACGCGCTCCTGGACCGTGAAATCTCCGGGAATACCGATCTCGGAACTCCCGCCTCTCGCGCAGCAGCAAGCGAACAGGCACTGGGCGCGGATCCGCTGGTGGCAGACCTTGGGGACCGTCTCCGGGCCCGGGGTGCAAGGGTGTGGCACCAGTACGACGGCGCTATCGATGTGGTTGCCGCCGCTGATCCGCTTAGCACCATGGGACAGGACGACGCCGATTTGCCTTGGCCGGTGGCGATCGAATCGGACGGCACGGAGCAGTACCGCACCTTGAGCGTCCGCGAGCGGAGCCGCCTCCGGCCGCAGCAGCTGGAACGCCTTGGCTGGCGCTACATGCCGCTGTGGACCATCGAGGTCTTTACCGATCCGTCCGCCTGCGCTGACCGGATTGCCGGGTATCTGGGCCTTGAGAAAAATTTGCTGTCCGCACGGGCGGGCACCTCCATCGCCTTCCTCGATGACGACGTGCACCAGGCGCTTCACGGTGTGGACGCAGCCAGTCAAGTACTGGAAGGTGCGTCCGCGGCCCCTCACGACGGATCCGGGCATGGGTGTTCTTTCACTCCGGAGACCCACCTCCCGGCCTCGCCGGACCCGGTTTCGGCCTCAGGGAACACCAGCCGTGATAATGCGGAAATCTCCCGCGCCGGGCGGCGCGCTGCAACAACAAATAACCCAGCGCAGGCTGAAAGCCTGCCCGCCAAGGAGGCAACGGCCATGGCCGCGGACGGCGAACAGGACGGCACATCCGCCACTGGACAGTCAAATGACCCCACTCCTGCCCCGGAGAAGGTGGAGGGTGAAACGCATGATGCAATTGGGGCAGAGGATGCAGAGCCTGAGGGTGCAGTAGTGTCCGGCAGCCGCACCAGGCGAGGCAGCAGCGCCGTAAGTACGGCGCCAACCCGGCGGGGAACTGCCGCCGTGGATGGCAGTGCCGCCCTTCCCAACAAGGCGTCTGAGGATGAAGCCCGGGGCTGGGGTGACCGCGATGACAGCGACCATGAGACCTGGCTGAAGGAGCAGCGGCCCCCGCACTGGGGCTGACGTTCGGCGCTGGTCCATTGCGGCTGATGTTGGACTAGGGCCCGACGAGGACAAAGAACAGCTTGCCTTGGGTGGAGGCGCCGGCGAGCCGGGCGGCCTGTTCGGGATTTGCTGCCACGACGATCAGCCCGTCTGTCTCCGCGGTCCCCAGCCACTGGCCGCCCTGCCCGCCCTGGCCGGCGGTCCATAGCACCGGCACGGCCGAGGCCAGCACCTCCGGGGTCTGTTGTTGGTCGAAGCCGTTGGCAGCGGTCAGTACTACGTTGACCAGTTGTCCCGGCGAGACCAGCTGGATGGACGACGGGTCAGCCAGCCTGAGGGGGACGGCTGCCGATCCCGGGGGAGTCCCTGCAAGCAGTCCCGGACCGAGCAGTTGGGCATCCGTGAGCAGCTGCCCTTTGCGCAGGGGCGCCGCGAGTTGTCTGCCTGCCGCTTCGGCTGCCTCTTGAAGGAAGCCTTCGGCCATCATTCCGGGTGGTATCTGGACGGCGGCAAGGTCTGCTGGGGTCATGGCGGCCCCGGCGGGCAGATCGCGGGCGGCCGCTACCGCAGTCACCGTATGAGCAGGTGCCGGCGTGAGCTGGTGGACGGTGATGGCTGCCGCAGCGCACAGCAGCAGCGCTGCGGCGAGCCTCCTGTTGCGGTTCAGCCAGGCCGACGGACGGAGGGGCGGGCGCTTGTTCGCGCGGCTGCTTCCCTGGACGCCCGGGCGCCGCGGAGCCCCCAGGGACCCTGCTTTGGGCAGTCTGTTTGTTGCGCCCCGGCTGTATGCGTCGCGGCGGGACTGGCGGTATGCAGGCATGCCCCCACGCTAAAGGGCAGGGTGAGGTCTGGGCAGGGACGGGCTCAGCTATGTGGACAACGCCACGTGAAGCAGGTGGGCCAGCCGGCAGGGCTCCGAATCAGCTAGCGGCTGCGGCCGGAGCCGCGGAAGCCGGTGCGGCTGCAGGCGCAGGTGCTGCCGCGGGAGCCGCGGGAGTGGCGGAAACGGCACTTCCCTTGGAATCACGCGAATCGGTACGGTAGAAACCCGAGCCCTTGAAGACCACGCCCACGCTGTTGAACTTTTTGCGCAAGGTACCCTGGCACTCGGGGCAGGACGTCAAAGAGCTGTCCGAGAACGACTGGACAATGTCGAAGGCATGGCCGCAATCCTTGCAGGCGTACGCATACGTTGGCACTGGTGCTCCTCCTCTTGGGCAAACGAGAGGTCCCGCACTGCCTCAGGTGTCCGACTGGACAGCCCTTAGCAGTCGCAGGGCCTAAGTGCTAATTCTAGCATCCTCCTGCGCCCGGACCGCCCCGTAATGGTGCCCGCACCGGTCCCTCAGAAGCCGCGGGCAAGGTCCCGGAACCCGGACGGAAGTACCACTCCCGGCACGGGGCGGTCGAATTCCTCCACCGGGATCCTCCCGGCGGGCAGCAGTTCCTCGTCGTAGATAACAGCGGCCAGCGGGATGTGCTTCCCGGCGGAGGCTAGATGGCCCAGGAACTTGTCGTAGTAGCCTCCGCCCTGGCCCACCCTGCTGCCCGCAAGGTCAACGGCAGTGGCAGGGATGAACAGGGCAGCGGCATCCCCCGCAACCTCAATCTCATGGCGCGTTCCCACCGGCTCCAAAATAGGGGCAAAGCTGCTGGGCGCCAAGTCAGTCCCCGGGGCCCAGAAAACCCACTTCATTTCCCGCCCCGGCTCACAGACGGGAAGCAAAACCCTGTGGCCGCCGTCGTGAAGCACCTTCATCAGCGCCAGCGTCGGTGGTTCCCCGCCCACGCCAAGGTAGGCGCACACCAGGGACGCGTTCCCCTGCGTTACCGAATCCGCCCAGGCTGCCCCGTGCTTCGCCAGCGCCGCGCCCGCATCCTCCAGTTCCCCGGGCGTCAGCGAGGCCCGCCGCCGGCGATGGGCGGCGCGGATTCTGTCCTTGGCTTCCCTTGTTTCCTCAACTGTCATGTCTCTCCTCGATAAAGTCGTCCTGCCCGCCGGGCTGCAGGCCACCTGCCGCCGCGGCATCTCAACGCATCCGCTGATTACTGAATGCTTGACGCCGACGTTAGATTAGACCGGTGACTACCAGTAACCCGAAAGTTCGCAAAGCCGTCATTCCTGCCGCCGGACTCGGTACCAGGTTCCTGCCGGCAACCAAGGCGATGCCCAAGGAAATGCTTCCCGTCGTTGATAAGCCTGCCATCCAGTACGTGGTTGAGGAAGCCGTGAACGTGGGCCTGAACGATGTCCTCATGATCACCGGACGCAACAAGCGGGCACTGGAAGACCACTTCGACCGGGTGCCGTCCCTTGAGTCCACCCTCGAAAGCAAGGGGGATGAGCAAAAGCTGGCGTCCATCCAGGCTGCCAGCAACCTGGGGGACATCCACTACGTTCGCCAGGGAGACCCGCACGGCCTGGGCCATGCAGTCCTCCGGGCAAAACAGCATGTTGGTAACGAAGCCTTTGCCGTGCTGCTGGGCGATGACCTCATCGACGCGCGGGACGATCTGCTCAGCACCATGATTGATGTCCAGGCCAGGACCGGCGGGTCTGTCATTGCCCTGATCGAGGTGGAACCGTCGCAGATCAGCGCCTACGGCTGTGCCGACGTGGAGCAGGTCGATGGCGAAGCCTACGTACGGGTCAACAGGCTGGTTGAAAAGCCAAGTGCGGATGAAGCGCCCTCCAACCTGGCCCTGATTGGCCGCTACGTGCTCCACCCGGCCGTGTTCGGTGTCCTTGAGGAGACAGGCCCGGGACGGGGCGGTGAGATCCAGCTGACGGATGCTCTTCAGCAGCTGGCAACGGGCGACGCCGATGGGCACGGCGTGTACGGCGTTGTCTTCCGGGGGCGCCGCTACGACACCGGGGACAAGCTCAGCTACCTGAAAGCCTGCGTGCAGCTCGCGATTGACAGCGAAGACCTTGGACCCGGGCTGCGGGAGTGGCTGCCGGGATTCACCGCCGGCTTGTCCGAGTAGACATGCGCGCCGGTCCGATCTGGCCCGTGACGCTGGAGTGCGGCAACCTGGTCCTGCGTCCCATCCGCTACCGGGACAAGAAGGAATGGACCGAGGTCCGGTCGCGCAACAGCCAGTGGCTGGCGCCCTGGGAAGCCTCGAACCCGGATCCTTCCGGCGGCCTGCCGGACTACCGCCAGATGGTCCGTTCGCTCAAGTTGCAGGCAGCCCAGGCCACCGCGTTGCCCTTTGTCATCACCGAGCGGGTGGCAGGCGCCGCTTCCCCTGTCATTGTTGGGCAGCTGACCGTTTCCTCGATCGTCTGGGGTTCTGCCCAGATGGCAACCCTCGGTTACTGGGTGGATCAGGCGCGGGCAGGCCGGGGAATTGCGCCCACCGCTGTTGCCATGGTGACGGACCATTGTTTCCAGACCCTTGGACTGCACCGGATGGAAATCAACATCCGGCCGGAGAACGGACCGAGCCTGCGGGTGGTGGAGAAGCTGGGATTTCGCGATGAGGGATACCGGCCCCGTTACCTCCACATCAACGGCGAATGGGCCGACCATCGGTCCTTCGCCCTGACCTCAGAAGAAGTCCCGGAAGGACTGCTCAAGCCCTGGCTCGCCTCCAGACCGTCATAAATCCACTGATTTGCCGGCTGTGGCACGACACACCGTGGCTAATGCTGCAACAGCGGACCGGATGCTCATACGGTTTTGAGTGTGGACTTCCCCCTTAGCAGCTCAGTGATCCTCGTGGTTGCCGTCGTGCTCTGGATTGTATGGGTTGCCCCTTACGTCCTCCGGAACCGCAGGCACCAGTTCCAGCCCGCCGGCGATTTTCCGGCGCGCACCGCCGCAGATGAAACACCTGAACCGCCAGCCGCTTTGGTACTGAACGTCGCAGCCCAGCAGGAGAAAGTCATGGACACCAGGAAGAGTGCCGGACCCGGGATGGCCCCTGCCGGCTCCCCAACTGCGGGCAAGCTTCGTATCCATTACGGCCGGACGGGAATCGCCCTGGTCGGGCTGCTGTCCCTCATCACGGCATTCATTTCCGGCGTGCTCCTGCTATTCGGGCTGGGCGCTCCTTTCCTGCCACTGACAACCCTGGCGCTCACCATCGGCTCCGTCGTCCTCCTGCGCTGGCTCGCGGTGCGGGACAGGAAGGCCAAGGTCAACGCGGCTTTCCGGTCCGCGATGGCGGCGCCGGCCCGGCTGCCCGAGCCCACGGTGAATATCCCGCCACAACCCGAAGCAGCACCGGCAAAGCCGGAAAGCCCGCTTTTTGATGCGGAAGCTCATGAGCCCGGGATCAAGCCGCTGACGGCAATGGAATTGCGCGAGGCCGCCCTTGCTGTCGCCGTTGCCGCGGGGGATCCCAGTGCAGCAGCAGCCAAGGCCTCTGCTTCCGCCACTTGGGAACCTGTGCAGGTTCCCAAGCCCGTTTACGTCGAGGCCGCCAAGGCCGAGCGGCCGGAACCCGAGCCGCTGGAACTGCCCGAGCCGCCGAAGGCTGTTGGCAGGCCTTCGCTGAAGCAGGGCGTTGCCGCTGCTCCAGCCACGGCCCCTGCTGCTGCCGGGGAAAGCGCTCAGCTTTCCAAAGCACAGAGCGCTCTGAGCAATCTCGACGACGTCCTGCAGCGCCGCCGCGCTTGACCCTACGTGTTTGGGGCCGGCGTCCGGACTGGCCGTGCCTCCGGTTTGGCTTTGTGCGGGAAAATTTGTAGCCTAGGGTCACCGGTGCCGCACCAGCTGTTGCGGATCGTTCCGGGGCTATAGCTCAGTTGGTAGAGCGCTTCGTTCGCATCGAAGAGGTCAGGAGTTCGAATCTCCTTAGCTCCACAAGACAAAAAGGCCCCACTAAGGGGCCTTTTCCTTTGCTGTGGTGATGATCCGGTGCCTGCCAGGAGAGACGTTAGCTCCCGGATACCCCTTCCACGGCAACCGCTTCATCCGATTCGACCCGCTTCAGCTGTGCCAGGAGCCGGTCGATCTCCCGGAAGAGAATCCGGTGCCCGGCGTCGGGGGCAGTGGCAGAAGCCGCAGCCCAGTCCATCGGGCTGGCGCCCACCACAAAGAGTGCTACCTTTGCAGCCGCCAGCTCCCTGAGCACCTCCGCAAACCGCTCCCAGGCTTCTGCCTGGCGTCCGGCGTCGGAGGGCTCCGGCGCCGGAACGCCGTCAATGACCCACAGGTCCGCTCCGGCAGCCAGGCCTCTGTAGTCCCCGGGGGACGCGTCCGTCGCGCACAGTTCGTCAAAGCTGATCCACAGCAGTTCGGGTTCTCTCGCCTTCGCGCCGAAAATGCGGTCCGCCCCCGGCACCTCCCGGTGCTGGACGGGCGACGGCGGAAACAGGCCGTAGACAGCCAACTGACGGGCCGTGCCGGGGACGATGATCCGGCCGTCCCGGAGAACCGGCGGTTCCGGCTCCTTGTCCATGGACTACAGCCAGCCCTTCTTTTTGAAGATTCCGTACATGAGTGCCGCTGTTGCGATCATCAGTCCGATTGCCATGGGGTAGCCCAGCTGCCAGTGGAGCTCAGGCATATGGTCAAAGTTCATCCCGTACACGCCCGCCACGAAGGACGGGGCGAAGAAAATGGCAGCCCATGACGAAATCTTCTTTACCTGCTCGTTCTGTTCGGCGCTGGCCTCGTTTTGCCGGTTGGCGGTCAGGGTGCCGTCCAGGGTGAGCGCGTTCTGCAGGAGGTCCCGGAAGGAATCCGCCCGGGAGATCACCCGCTCCACGTGGTCCTCAACGTCACGGAGGCTGTGCCGCAGGTCGGCCTCCACCCCGTACTTCTCGAAGCCCCGCTTCAGCTGGTGCATCATGTCCGGCAGGGGGTGGATGGCACGCTGGAACTGGATAACCTCACGGGCCAGTTCGTAGATCCGCCGGGACACCGTGGTGTCACCGCTGAAAAGCTGGTCCTCGATCTCGTCGATATCGTTTTCAAGCCCTGCAACCACCGGAGCATAGTCGTCCACTACCCGGTCCAGCAGGGCGTACAGAACAGCTTCCGGCCCATGGCGCAGGAGGTCGGGCCGAGCTTCGAGACGCCGCCGCACCCGTGCCACTCCGGCCATTTCGGCGTGGCGCACCGTGACCACATAGTTCTTGCCGGTGAAGACGTGGAGCTCGCCGAATTCCACGCTCTCAGAGTCGTCCAGGTACCGGGCGGGTCGAAGGACGGTGAACAGGCTGTCTTCGTAGCGCTCCAGTTTGGGGCGCTGATGGGCCGAGATTGCGTCTTCCACGGCGAGTTCGTGCAGGCCGAATTCGCTGGCCACTGCGGCCATTTCCTCGGCAGTGGGCCGGTACAGGCCGATCCAGGCCATCCCTCCATGGTGGGCCAGTGTCTCGAAGGTCTGCTCCAGGCTCTCCGGCTCAACGTGGCGTACACCATTCACGTAGACGGCGTTGTCGATGATGGTCATGGGCAGGCCGGTCCCTTCACAGGAGCTGCGGTCAGGATCAACGGCATCAGGACATCGCTCCGATGATTGCGCCGGAAACCGTCATGGCCACCAGGTCG
This sequence comes from Pseudarthrobacter sp. NamE5, assembly GCF_005796225.1. GTDB lineage: Bacteria > Actinomycetota > Actinomycetes > Actinomycetales > Micrococcaceae > Arthrobacter. The sequence goes on along the minus strand of NZ_VAHO01000004.1, from coordinate 225,224 downwards.
TGCCCGGAATCGATCAGCGTCACGGCAGGGGGACGGCCGGCAAAGCCATTGTGGATTACGTGGCCGCCCGCCCGGAACACCAGCCCCAGCACCAGGGCGAACGAACCGCCTGCCACTGCGCTGTCCAGGCCGAGCTTGCCGATCAGGACGGCAAGCAGGATGGCGGTCAGTGCCGCAGCCGCCATCATGGGCAGCCAGAGGCCCGCGCCGCCGCTGATGTTCTTCAGGTCTTCTTCCGTCTTGCCGATGGCAGCCATCCACCGGTTTCCCAGCACTGGCGGCATGTACCAGACAAAGCCGATGGCCAAGCTTGCGACGAAGGCCAGCAGCACGGCGAGCCAGTTGATTTGCGAAACGTATAAGAGCCAATCCATTCCAGAAATCCTAGCCGCCCAGGCAGGAACGTCAGGCGTCGGAGGCCTTGGCGAGGCCGCTGATCAGGGGCTCGGTGCGGTACGGGATGTGAGTGTGCAGGGCGAGGACAGTCTCAGTCCGGATCACACCTTTGATCCTCAGGACCTGCCGCAATGAAGACTGGAGGTTGTGGGTGTCCGTCGCCACCACCCGGCACCAAACATCCCCGCGCCCGGAAATCTCATGGACTTCCAGGACCTGGGGGATGAGCCGCAGTGCAGCCACCACGCCGTCCAGCTCACGGTGTGAGACCTCGATGGTCACGAAGGCCACCACGTCATAGCCCACAGCTTCAAGATCAACTTCACGGCCGCCTGGCCGCAGTACTCCTGCGCGCAGGAGGCGCCGGATCCGGGCCTGTGCGGTATTCCGGGCGACGCCGAGTGATTCGCTGAGTTCGCCGACCTGGATACGGGGATCCCTGATCAGCGCCAGCAGGATCTTGAGGTCCGTACTATCCAAACTGCCCATATGGTCACTCCCGGTCTTAACAAGAGGCATCTTTTGATGATCGTGCGCAATTGTTGCACGTATTTCCGTGCAATCGGCCAGCAGTCAAGCATTCTGGTGCCATCGGATTTCCACTCCGCGCCGGGCTCCCACAAGGATCACCCGGCGCGGTAGAACCAAAGGCGGCGAGAGTGACGGTTTTCAGCGAACTCCGGATGCGCCCTGCCCCTGCTGCAGGTCCGGCAGGCTGGGACGCATCCACCACTGCCCGGCTCGTGTTGGCGGGAACGGTCATTTTCGTGCTGCTGGTGGGGGCCAACCTGGCAACGCCGCTGTACCCCCTGCTGCAGGCGGAGCTTGGCCTGTCCTCCCTTGGCGTGACCGCAGCCTTCGCCAGTTACGTACTGTCACTGGTGGCTACGCTCATTCTTGCCGGACACTGGTCGGACCATATCGGCCGCAGGGCGGCTCTTATCCTCGCTGTGGTGACCGGGCTGGCAGGCGGATGGCTCTTTGCCGGTGCTCAGACGCTCGTTGCATTGTGCGTGGGGCGGGCATTGCAGGGGGCGGCCGTTGCCCTTGCAACAGGTGCCAGCGCCGCTGCCTTGCGCGAGCTCCTGCCGTCCCGCCCGGAGTGGGCGTCCCGGTTCACACTGCTGGCATCATCCGGGGGAGTGGCAGCCGGGCCGGCGATCGGCGGACTGCTCTCGCTTCTCCCCGGCGCCACCACGGCACCGTACTACATCCATTCACTGGCCTTGGCCGCCCTCCTGGTGCCGCTATACCTGCTGCGTGCGCGCCCGGCGATGAATGCACCTGCAGCCTCCAGGCCGCTGCAGGCCCTGGCGCCCCGCCGTCCTTCCGTCTCACGCGAGGCGAGGGGCGCATTCTGGCTCGCTGCCGCCGTCGGCTTCCTCAGCTTTGCCGTCTTTGGCTTCTGCCTTTCCCTGGCACCCGGGTACTTTGCGCAGGTCCTGGAAACGGAGTCCCGACCGCTGGTGGGGGTGCTCGCCGGGCTTGCCCTGGGCTCGTCCGCCTTGAGCCAGCTGCTGACCCTCCGGAGCCGCTACGTGGTTCCCGCGGGATTGGCGGTGCTGGGAGCGTCCGTCCTGCTCCTGGGGGCAGCGGGGCAGTGGCACAGTCCGGTGCTGCTGGTGGCGGCCGCCGTTGCCGCCGGCCTGGGGCAGGGCGTTGCCTTCCGCACTGTCTTCAATGAGGTGGCCGCGAGGGTCGAAGCGGCCCGGCACGCCCAGATTGTCAGCACCGTCTACGTCATCACGTACCTCGGCAGCGCTGTGCCGGTCCTCGGCCTCGGCTGGGCGGCAGGCACCTTCGGCCTGGCCGCTTCGGTTACCGGCTTTGCGGTGCTGTGCGGCAGCGCGGCGCTGGTCCTGGCTGCCCTGACGCTGGTGCAGTCTACCAGGGGGCGCCGCGGCGCGGCATAGCCCCTGCCGCCAGCTTTAGTCCGGCAGCGGACCGTGGTTGCCCTGGATGTGCTCAAACACGAGTGTGGTTTCGGTGTGTCCCACCACTGGGTCCGTTGCCAGGTTGTCCAGCACCCAGTCCCGCAGGTCCTCCGTAGTGGCGACGGCGATATGCAGCAAATAGTCCACGGAGCCCGAGGTGTGGAACGTGGACAGCACTGCGGGCAGGTGCGGTACCCGGGATGTGAAACGGTCGATCTGGTCGCGGTCGTGGGCGCGGAGGCGTACGGCTACCAGCGCCTGAACCGACCGGCCGATCGCGGAAAGGTTGAGCTTTGCCTCGTAACCCTTCACGATGCCCCGTTCGGACAGCGCGCGGGTCCGCATCAGGGCGGTGGACGGGGCAATTCCCACCAGTTCGGCGAGCTGCTTGTTGGAGATCCTTGCATCAGCCACCAGGGCTTCCAGCAGCCGCTCGTCAATCGCATCGAGTGGTTCCAGGTGCGCTCCCGGCTTGGCATTCCTGGCATTCGTGCTCACTGCAGCTCCTCAACTAATCCTGGGGTTTTCATCCTAGTCCCGACCGGCGGGGCTTCCGCGCCGGGAAATGCAGTTCCGTCGAATATTTGCCGTGCTGCTTTCCCGGCAAGGACAGTTAATTCGCGATCAGTCCTTCCGCACGCCCGCAGTCCTATGTGCCGGCGTGTTCGTTTCGGGGATGGACGACGGCGACAGCTGCGGCGGTGAGGCAGGCAAGGACCATGACTGCCGCGGCCAGCGCGTTCCAGCCGAGTGACTGAAATGCCAGGCCTCCGGCCCAGCCGATGATGCTGGAGCCCAGATAGTAGGCCAGGTTGTAAAGGGAGGCGGCCTGGGCGCGGGCCGTGCTGGCCAAAGCACCCGTCCAGCCGGCTCCGATGCTGTGCGCGGCGAAGAAGCCGCCAGTGAATATGGCGAGCCCGGCCAGTATGAGGGCGAGCGATTGCGTCAGCGTGAGGGCCAGGCCCGCCGTCGAGATGGCAAGCCCGGCGAGCAGGACGCTGCGCCGGCCGAAGCGCAGGGTGAGCCCTGCAGACCAGCGCGAGGTGACAGTCCCGGACAGGTACGCCAGGAAGATCAGGCTGATCAACGTCCCCGGAAGGCCGAAGGGGTCGCCGGACAGCCGGAACCCCAAATAGTTGTAAACCGCCACAAATCCGCCCATCATCAGGAAGGCCTGGCCGTAAAGGACCAGCAGCCGGACGTTCTGGAGGTGCCCGCCGAGGGTCCGGAGGGCGCCGCGCAGGCCGGCCGCCGGGGCGGCAACGAAGCCCCGTGCCCGCGGCACCAGGAGCAGGAAGGCGACGGCGGCCACTGTGGCAAGGAGGGAGACGGCCAGTGCGGCCGCACGCCAGCCCCAGAGTTCGCCCGCCGGCCCGGCCACCAACCGCCCGGCAAGGCCTCCGAGTGTCGTTCCTCCAACGTAGCTTCCCGCCGCCAGGGCAGCATGGGCCTTGCTGACCTCCTCGTTCAGGTAGGCAATGGCGATGGCCGGAATGCCGCCCAGCGCCATGCCCTCGAGCAGTCGAAGGACAAGAAGCATGCCGAAGCTGGTGGACAGCGGAACCAGCAGGCCCAGGAGTGTTGCAACGGAGATGCCCCAGGCCATCGCCCTGACCCTCCCTATCCGGTCCGCGAGGAAGGACCAAGGGATGACGGTCACCGCCAGGCCCACGGTGGCAAGGGAAATCGTGAGGGCCGCCTCGGCCGCGGTGACGTGCAGATCCGCGGCCAGCATCGGCAGTACTGCCTGCGTGGAGTACAGCTGGGCAAAGGTTGCCACGCCGGCAAAGGAAAGTGCCGCGAGCACCCTGGCATACGCCGTCGAACCCCTGGCATGGCCGTCCCACCCCGGGGACTGTCCTAGATCGGAAGGGCGGGCGTTGTGCTGCATCCGGCAAGCGTAGCTTCCGGCTTATAAATGCTTCCAATGCATGCTTCGTGCCACACTGATAGCAAATACGGATGCTTACCCTGGCGCGTCAGTGCTATCCGGGTCAGGATGCGGGAAAAACGAAAGGGGCAGCTTCCATGGATTCGGACCAGAAACAGCTGGTGCAGCTTCTGCCGCTCCTCCCGGTGCTTGCCGAGCTGGGACGGACCGAGCACGTCACGGAAACCGCGGAGCTCCTCGGAGTACCCCAATCCACGGTGAGCCGCGCCCTGGCGCGTGCCAGCGCCGTCGTCGGTACGGAGCTCCTGGTCAGGGACGGCAGGGGCGTGCGTCTCACCCCGGCTGCCCGGACCCTCCTGCCATATATCGAACAGGCCCTGGCGGAGTTCCAGGCCGGGCTGGATCTGGTGCGGAACGATTCCGAGGTGGTCCGGGGCAAGATATCGCTGTCCTTCCAGCACACCTTTGGCGAGGCAACCCTGCCGCTGCTGATCAGTGCCTTCCGTGGCCGGCACCCAGGCGCCGCCTTTACGCTGAGCCAAGGCGCCCGCAGCACCTGCTTGGACGAGGTGGCGTCCGGCGAAGCTGACCTGGCATTGACGGCCCCCGTGGCTGGACAGGGCAGGAACCTGGCCTCGGCACCGCTGTACCGGGAGCCGCTTCGCCTGGTGGTGCACCACCGTCATCCGCTCGCCAAGAGGCCTGCTGCCCACCTCACCGATATCAGGACCGAGCCCTTCGTGGCGCTCGGTCCTGGGTACGGGCTGAGGTCCCTGACCGATGCGCTGTTCCGGGAAGCAGGCTGCCGGCCCCGGATTGCGTTCGAAAGCCAGGACTCGCACACCGTCCGAGGCCTTGTCTCCGCCGGACTGGGCGTCAGTGTCCTGCCGCCCGGCGGGAACGCCCCGGACCTGAGCGCCGGCCCCGAAACCGGGGACCTGGGCCTGGTTGAAATTCCCCTTGACTCACCCTTGGCCTTCCGCGAGGTGGGCCTGTCCTGGCGCCGCCGCAAGCCTGGCTCGGAACCGGTGCCCGTCCGGCTGTTCCGGGACATGGTGGTGACGGAAGGACCGGAGCTCCTCGCCGGGCTGGTCAGGCAGCGGTCCCTGTAAGCGGAAGGCGCCTTGCGCCAGCCGGCACCATTACCCTTGTGACGTGACCTACGCTGAGAATCCCTCTGTACGCCCGTCTGCTCTTTCGGCTCCCGCCTCCAGCCCGCCCCCCGGCGTGATCATTGGCCTGGACATCGGCGGGACCAAGACGCGCGGGGTCCGCTTCGAGGATGGCGTTCCGGTGGCGGATCAGTCGGCAGGCAGTTCAAATGTCCAGAACGTGACGCCTGACGAGGCGGCCCGGAATCTCGCCGACCTCTTCGCGCGCATCGGCGGCGGCCAGGTTGCCCAGGTCTACGCCGGCTCCGGCGGCATTGACACCGACGACGACGCCGCCGCCCTGGCGTCCCTGATCCAGCCGCACGTCCCCGGCGCGCGGGTCACCGTGGTCCATGACTCCCGCCTGCTCCTGGCAGCGGGACATGCCAGTACAGGTGTTGCGGTTATCGCCGGCACGGGTTCGGCGGCCTGGGGCAGGAACGCCGACGGCGGCGAGGCCAGGGCGGGCGGTTGGGGTTACCTTCTCGGCGACGAAGGAAGCGGCTACTGGCTGGGCCGGGAGGCGGTCCGGCACAGCCTGCGCCGGATGAACCAGGGCCAGCCGGCGGACATGCTCACCACGGCACTCCTGCGGTCCTGCGGGGTGGATGATCCCAACCGGCTTATTGCGCTGTTCCATTCGCCCGCCACCGGCCGGCGCTTTTGGGCTCAGCAGGCCAGGCACGTGGTGGAGGCGGCCGCTGCCGGCCACCCCGAGAGCCAGGCACTGCTGGAGCAGGCGGGAGAGGATCTTGCCGCCATGGCCCTGCAGGTGCTCCGCCAGCTGAACCTCACCGGACCGGTGATCCTTGGTGGCGGCCTGGGCATGAACGTGGCGCCGCTGCAGGATTCGTTCCGCCACCACCTGGTGGCCGGGGGAGCAGAGGATATCCGGGTGCTGGACCAGGAACCGGTGTTTGGCGTACTGCAACTGGTTACAGAGCAGGCCTGACGGGCGGAGTCCCTACAACGCCCGCTTCCGGGGGGTGAGCCGAACGGCCGGGAGCGGGGGCGCGGGGATGCGCCCCGCCTCCGGTCCCGCGTCGGGCCCGTGACCGGGTACCAGGCCGTAGCGTGCCCCTGCCTCCTCCGTGTCCGGCAGGAGTGCCTGGGCTTCCCAGTCACTGCGTGCCTGTTCCACCTCCTCGTGGGTACGGCCAACGAAGTTCCACCACATCAGCAGCTCCTCCTGGAAAGGCTCACCGCCGATCAGGAGGAAACGGGTGCCAGGAAGTGCCTGCAGCTGCAGCTCCATCCGTCCGGCACCCAGGTATCCCAGCGGGCCGGGTGGAATATCCTGGCCGTCCACCGCCAGGCCGCCGTCGAGCACCAGCATGCCATGCTCGAAAGCCGGGTTCAGCGGCAGCACCGCGGGCCCGCTGCAGGAAACGTCAGCCCCCACGATCGGCGAGTACATGGTTGCCGGCGAGGCAGCGCCGGCAAGTTCACCCACCATGACCGTGGCAGTGAAGCACTGGCCGCTGACCTGCGGCAGTTCACGGTGCTGCTCGAAGGCAGGCTCCCGGTGCCGTTCACCGTCCGGCAGGGCCACCCAGAGCTGCAGCCCGCGCTGCACCGGGAGCACTTCTCCAGCGGCCGGCAGCACCGCGAACTCCGAGTGGGAAACGCCGTGCCCCGCCGTCATGATGTTCAGTTCGCCCGGCCGGACCACCACGTCACTGCCAACGCTGTCGCGGTGCCGGATGTGTCCCGCCAGGGGCCAGGTCACCGTCTGGAGGCCGGTGTGTGGGTGCGGGAGCACGGACATCGCCGTCCGGTCAGGGCCGAAGCTGTCCAGAAAACACCATGCGCCGATGGTGGGAAGGCCTCGCTGCGGCAGCGTCCGCTGGACGTTCATGGCACGGACACCGCCGAGCGGTACTTCACGTTCCGGCCACAACTGCAGGCAGGGGCCGGAACCGCCGTCCGCTCCTGCAGGCGGGCAGATTTCCTGCTGGGGGGCAATTTCCAGGTTGGTCACGTCTACACTCTAGGCCGGTCCGAGCCAGCCGGCACCGCCCGCGAGCTTTGCCGCATGCGTTGGAAAGGGGGATGTCCCATCCGGTCCGCTCCCGGCTCCGAATGGTTACAGATGGGATTCCTTTTCCCCTAAATGGCGGCATTGCAGGTGTTGCCAGGCCCGGATTGGGTTACCGTAACTATCAGCGTGCTGATGACAATGTCGCGGTGCTCACAGAAGCCGACGAGCAGAACAGGTAAGTCCGCACCATGGACCAGGCGATGATCGAGTTCCAGAGCGTTTCCAAGCGGTACCAGGGCGGGCAGCCGGCCGTGGACAACCTTTCCATGTCCATCGGCAAGGGCACGATCACCGTTCTCGTCGGACCGTCCGGCTGTGGCAAGACAACCTCCCTGCGCATGATCAACAGGATGGTGGAACCAACCACCGGCACCATCACCGTCGGCGGCAAGGACGTCACTTCTGTTCCTGCTGCCGAACTCCGCCGTTCCATGGGTTACGTCATGCAGTCCGCCGGGCTGCTGCCGCACCGTTCCGTGTTGGACAACATCGCCACGGTGCCCCGCCTGAACGGAGTATCGAAATCTGACGCGCGCCGCCGGGCCGGGGAGCTTTTGGACGTGGTGGGCCTGGCCACGTCACTCGGCGGGCGCTACCCCTCCCAGCTTTCCGGCGGCCAGCAGCAGCGGGTTGGTGTTGCCCGTGCGCTCGCCGCTGACCCTCCGGTCCTTCTCATGGACGAACCGTTCAGCGCCGTGGACCCCGTGGTCCGCGACGAACTCCAGCAGGAACTGCTGCGGCTCCAGAAGGAGCTGGCGAAAACCATCGTGTTCGTCACCCACGACATTGATGAGGCCACCGTGCTGGGAGACAAGGTGGCAGTCTTCGCCGTGGGCGGCAAGCTGGCCCAGTACGCCACGCCGGAGGAGATCCTTCGGGCCCCGGCCAGTGATTTTGTTGCCTCCTTTGTGGGGCGGGACCGGGGCTTCCGCCACCTGGGCTTCAGCCCGTCCAACGGCGTCACCATCCATCAGGTGCCGACCATCGTCCGGGGCCGCGACGGCGCTGGCACGGATTCCGCCTCCGGGGGCTGGCAGCTGGTGGTGGATGAGGAGATGCGCCCGCTGGGCTGGGTTGCCCCCGGAGCCGGTGCCGGCCTGATCCCGGGCGGATCGCTTTTCCGCACGGGGGAGAGCCTGCGCCGGGCGCTGGACGCTGCACTCTCCTCGCCGTCCGGCCTGGGTGTGGCGGTGGACGGCGACGGCAGGGTGCAGGGTGTCATCCGGGGCGGTGAAGTACTGGCCCTCATCGAAGAGGCACGCCAGGTCCGGCAGGCTGCACTCTGATGGAGTGGTTCCTCGCCAACAGCAGCATGGTCCTGGAACGTGCCGGCCAGCACATGCTGCTGGCCATCATTCCCATGGTCCTTGGGCTGGTCATCTCCATCCCGCTGGCCCAGCTGGCACGGCAAAACAGGGCCCTCCGCTCCGTGGTGCTGACAGCCTCCTCGCTCCTGTACACCATCCCTTCGCTGGCGCTGTTCATCATTTTGCCCACCATTCTGGGCACCAGGATCCTCGATCCGCTCAACGTGGTGGTTGCCCTGACCATCTATGCGGTGGCGCTGCTGGTCCGTGCCGCCCTCGACGCCTTCGACTCTGTCAGCGAGGACGTGAGCCAGGCCGCCGTCGCGATGGGCTTCAAACCGCTGGCGCGCTTCCTGAGGGTGGACCTGCCGCTGTCCCTGCCGGTCCTGTTCGCAGGGCTCCGGGTGGTTTCGGTGAGCAACATTTCGCTGGTCAGCGTGGCAGCCCTGCTGGGAATCGGAAACCTCGGGATGCTTTTCACGTCGGGGCTGCAGCGGGACTTTGTCACCGAAGTGGTGGTGGGGATCATCGCCATCCTGGTCCTGGCATTGCTCATGGATGCCCTGCTGGTCCTGCTGGAGCGGCTTCTCACCCCCTGGGAGCGGGCAGGCAGGCCGGGAAGCCGGCAACAGGATGCGGGCACCGCAGGAGAGGCAGTTAATGCCGCCGCCCGGCGCCTGTCAGCAGCGAAGACCGGAGGCGGAAACCCATGAGCGTTTTTTCCGACACCTTCGCATGGCTGGCCGATCCGGAGCAGTGGTCCGGCAGCGCCGGCATACCCGCCCGGCTGGCGGAGCACCTCCAATACACCGGCCTGGTCATGCTGATCGCCGCCGCCATCGCTGTCCCCGTTGGCCTTTATGTTGGCCACACAGGTCGGGGAAAAGTGGCGGTGGTGGCGCTCGCGGGGGCACTGCGCGCCCTGCCAACGCTTGGCCTGCTCACGCTCTTCGTCCTGCTCGCAGGGATCGGGCTGATGCCCCCCATCTGGGCGCTGGTCATCCTCACGGTCCCGCCGCTCCTGGCCGGCACCTACGCGGGTATCTCCAGCGTGGACCGGAATGTGGTGGATGCCGCCCGCGCCATGGGCATGACGGAACTCCAGGTTTTGTTCCGGGCAGAACTCCCCAACGCGCTCACCGTGATGTTCGGCGGCTTCCGGACGGGGGTGCTGCAGGTCATTGCCACGGTTTCCGTGGTGGCCTACATCAACCTCGGCGGGCTCGGCCGGTACCTTTTCGACGGGCTGGTCCTCAGTGACTTCCCGCAGATGCTGGGAGGTTCCCTGCTCATCGCGGCGCTGGCCATCGCCGTCGACCTCTTCCTGTCCCTGTTCCAGAGGCTGTTCCTGGCAACAGGGGCCTCGTCCCAGTCCCGCCGCAGCCAGGAGGTTGCGGTCAATCTCACAGACCCCGTGCTTACGGAGACTGTTGTACAAGGAGGTAAACCATGAAAGAAAACCGTCCCCATCGTTTGGGCAGGCGGGCCTTCGGCGGACTGGCCGCAGGCCTGGGCATGGCTGTGGCCCTCTCAGCCTGCGGCGGGTCATCCGATCCGCTGAGCAATGCTCCGGCAACGACGGGAGGGGCGCCCGGAGAAGCGACGTCGCTGGTGGTCGGGTCGGCGGACTTTCCGGAAAGCCAGATCGTCGCTGAGCTGTACGCGGGCGCCTTGAACGCTGCCGGCGTCACTGCAACCACCAAGCCGAACATCGGTTCCCGGGAGGTGTACTTCAAGGCTGTCCAGGACGGGTCAGTGGATGTGGTTCCGGACTACACCGGTAATCTGCTGCTGCACGTGGACAAGGAAGCCACGGAGGAGTCGGCTGAGGACATCGCCAGGGCGCTTCCTGACAAGCTGCCGGACGGCCTCGCGGTGCTGGAAGCATCCAAGGCTGAAAACAAGGACGCCATGGTGGTCACCAAGGCTACGGCCGAGAAGTACCAGCTTAAGTCCATTGAAGACCTGGCCAAGGTGTGCAGCGAGATCGTGGTGGGTGCGCCGGCCACCTTTGCCGAGCGTGCCTACGGGCTCCCCGGCCTGAAGGAGAACTACAACTGCGAGCCGAAGAAACTCGAGCCGTTCAGTGACGGCGGCGGGCCGGTGACGCTCAAGGCGCTCCTGGAGGACCAGGTGCAGGTGGCGGACATCTACACCACCACGCCGTCCATCGCGGACAATGACCTCGTGGTGCTTGAGGATCCGAAAAACAACTTCATTGCCCAGCAGGTCGTCCCGCTGTACAACGAAGCCAAGATGACGGACAAGGCGAAAGAGGCGCTCAACTCCGTGTCCCGCACGCTGACCACGGAGGACCTGATCAACCTCAACCGCGCAGTCAGCGGCAGCCAGAAACAGGGTGCCAAGGAAGCGGCGGATACCTGGCTCAAGGAAAAGGGCATCGTTAAGTAGCCGTTACTTAGCCCATTTCAGCAGTACGACGGCGGCTGCCGGACTTTCGGAAGTCCGGCAGCCGCCGTCGTCCGTCCCTGGTGGACGCCATGTGTCCCATGTCTCAACGGCCGCCCATCCTTCCTGTGGCATATTTGATGGATGGCAGAATTCAGGCAGTCCACGAAACTCAACAACGTCCTTTATGACATTCGTGGACCGATCCTTCAGGCCGCCCAGCAGATGGAAGCCGAAGGCCACCGCATCCTTAAGCTGAACATCGGCAACCCCGCCCCGTTCGGCTTCGAAGCGCCGGACGCCATCCTGGTGGACATGATCCGCCACCTGCCCCATGCCCAGGGCTACAGCGACTCGCGCGGCATCTTTTCCGCGCGCACCGCGGTGTCGCAGTACTACCAGACCCGCGGTATCCAGAACATCCATGTGGACGACATCTACCTGGGCAACGGTGTGAGCGAGCTCATCACCATGTCCCTCATGGCCCTGCTGGATGACGGTGACGAGGTCCTCATCCCCACGCCGGACTACCCGCTGTGGACCGCCTCCGTTGCCCTGGCCAGCGGCAGGCCGGTGCACTACCTCAGCAACGAGGAGACCGGCTGGCAGCCGGACCTTGAGGACATGGAAGCCAAGATCACGCCCCGCACCAAGGGCATCGTGGTCATCAATCCCAACAACCCCACCGGCGCTGTGTATCCGGAAGAGACGCTGCGGAAGATCGTGGCCCTTGCCGAAAAGCACGGCCTGGTGATCTTCGCCGACGAGATCTACGAAAAGATTCTTTACGAAGACGCCGTGCATGTGAACATGGCGAAACTGACCGGCGACGACGTCCTGTGCCTTACCTTCAGCGGTCTGTCCAAGGCCTACCGCGTGTGCGGCTACCGGGCCGGGTGGATGGCCATTTCCGGTCCCAAGAAGGATGCCGCGGACTACCTGGAAGGCATCAGCCTCCTGGCCAACATGCGGCTCTGCGCCAATGTCCCGGCCCAGCACGCCATCCAGACGGCACTCGGCGGATACCAGAGCATCAATGACCTGATCCTGCCCGGCGGCCGGCTGCTGGAACAGCGCAACAAGGCCTACGACATGCTCAACGCGATACCGGGTGTGAGCACCCAGCAGGCCCGGGGTGCCCTCTACCTCTTTCCGAAGCTCGACCCCGAGGTTTACCACATCCGGGACGACGAGAAGTTCGTCCTGGACCTGCTCAGAGAACAGAAGATCCTGGTATCCCACGGCAGGGCGTTCAACTGGGTCCGCCCGGACCACTTCCGCATGGTGACCCTGCCCAACGTCAAGGACATCGAAGAGGCCGTGGGACGGATGGGGGACTTCCTCAGCAGGTACCAGGGGAACTAGCCTGTGCTCACGGGCGCTTTGGGTCCGTGGAACTTCGCGGAAAGGATTCCCCATGGCCGGCACCGTTGGCTTCGATCAGCACCCTTCCGAGACCCTGCGGGCGGGAAAGGGTTTCTCCCTGGCCGGCGTCGATCCTGAATCGACGCCCGGCTACAGCGGCACCAAGGAGGACGGCCAGGCCCTGCTGGCGGAAATGGACGACGAACTCGCGGAGCTGCAGGAAAAGCTGTTTGCCGAGTCACGGTTTGGCGGGCGCAAGCGGATCCTGCTGATCCTGCAGGCCATGGACACCGCCGGCAAGGGCGGAATTGTCCACCACGTGATGGCAGCCATGAATCCCCAGGGCGTCCAGTTCAAAGCCTTCAAGGCGCCCACAGATGAGGAGAAGTCCTACGATTTCCTCTGGCGGATCGAAAAGGAAGTGCCTGCCGCCGGCATGGTGGGGGTGTTCGACCGTTCCCACTACGAGGACGTCCTGATCCACCGCGTCCACCGCTGGGTCGGCCCCGAGGAAATCAAGCGGCGGTACGTGGCCATCAATGAGTTCGAGGCGCGGCTCAGCGGGTCCGGAACCACGGTAGTAAAGGTAATGCTCCACATCAGCGGCAAGGAACAGAAAGAGCGGCTGCTGGCCCGGCTGGACAACCCGGCCAAGCACTGGAAGTACAGCCGTGGAGACCTGGACGAACGCGCTTTCTGGGAGGACTACATGAGCGCTTACCAGGCGGCCATCGATGAAACCAACACCGCGCATGCACCGTGGCACGTCATCCCGGCGAACAAAAAATGGTATGCCAGGATCGCCGTTCAGCAGCTGCTGCTGAGTGCCATGGAGGGCCTGGACCTCCAATGGCCCAAAGCTGAGTTCGACGTTGCACTGGAGCGGGAGCTGGTGGCGCGGTCCTGAGGCGGTTTACAACGGCTGGTCGCGGGCAGCCGCCAGCCGCTTCCTGGCGCCTTCCAGCCACTCCTCGCACCGCGCGGCCAAGGCCTCGCCCCGTTCCCACAGCGCCAGGGATTCCTCGAGGCTGGCGCCGCCGGCCTCAAGTTTCCCCACCACAGCAATGAGCTGTTCGCGGGCCTCCTCATAGCTGAGGGCCTGAATGTCGTTCCCTGGCTTTTGGTCAGTCACTGGGTTCTCCGGTTTCCGTGCTGTGCTGTTCGAGTGTTCCGGTGGACGTTGCGCCGAAGCGGCCCTCGGCAACCCGGATGGACAGAGGCGCGCCTGCCGGGGCCTCAGCAGGCCGTCGCACCACGGCATGGCCCTGCGCGGCGGCCTGTTGCGCCTGCTGTGCGGCGAGTTCGACGACGGCGTACCCCCTGTCCAGGGTTTTCTGCGGCGACAGCGCCCGCACCTGGGCCTTCAGGTGCTCCAGTTGGTCGGCGGCGCGGACCACGGAGGAACTTACGGCAGCGGAGGACCTTCTCAGCAGGCGCTCGATCTCCTCCGCACGGATGGTCACCAGTCCCTCGGGCGCTGCCAGCACGGGCCGGGAATGCAGGGAGGCGAGGCGGTCCGATTCCCGGTCCACCAGCCGCTCCATGCACCGCCGCAGCTGGACGCGGGCCTGCCGGACACCTGCAAGTTCCTCGGACACCTCCGGGACAATCCGTTTAGCGGCGTCAGTGGGGGTGGAAGCCCGCAGGTCCGCAACGTCGTCCAACAGTGGCCTGTCCGCCTCATGGCCGATGGCGCTGACCACCGGTGTGGCGGCCGCCGCCACGGCACGGATCAGTTCCTCACTGTTGAACGGCAGGAGGTCCTCGAGTGCACCTCCACCGCGGGCGATGACGATGACATCAACCTCGGGCCGGGCGTCCAGGTCCCGCAGCGCGCGCACCACCTGGGCGACGGCCGTGTTCCCTTGGACGGCCACTTCCCGGATTTCAAACTCAACCGCAGGCCAGCGCAGGGCGGCATTGCGCAGGATGTCCTTCTTGGCGTCCGAGTCCCGCCCGGTGATGAGCCCGATGCGGTGCGGCAGCAGCGGCAGGGGCTTTTTGCGGGAGTCGGCGAAGAGGCCTTCGGCGGAAAGGGCCTGGCGCAGCCGTTCGATTCTGGCAAGGAGGTCGCCCAGGCCCACCGGCCGGATGTCCCTGACCAGCATGTTCAACCGGCCCGTCTTCATCCAGAACTCGGGCTTCAGCAGCGCCACCACGCGGGATCCGCGTTCCAGCGGAAGATTCTGGCGCTCCAGCACCTTTGTCCAGACCGACGCGGGCAGCGACACCTCTGCGTCGACGTCACGCAGCGTCAGGTAGGCGTTGCTGCCGCGCCGGTTCATCTCGATGACCTGGCCTTCGACCCATGCGGACGGAGTGCGGTCGATATGCGCCTTCAGCTTTTGCGATAGCAGTTGGAGCGGCCACGGATTGTCCGGACTGGTTTCGGCGGCGGTGGCAGGAAGCGTGCTGGGCGCGGCAAGTTGCTGCGCGGGGACCGGGAGGGACGCCTGTTCAGACATGCAAACGCCCTTGCGGGGCTGGGGCTGCGGGCATGGGGTCCTTCATCCGTTGTTCGGCTGTTCTTGCGAGGGTGTCCACTGCGGGTGTCTGCCATACGGCTGTCTGCTGCTGTACGGTCATTCAACCTTATCCATAAGCAGTAGCACGGGGGACTGACAGAACCCGCCCGGCTGCCCTGCCTAGGATGGTTTGACGCCCTTAACCCACGAAGGATCCGCTGTGCGAACTTTTGTCTCCGCTACCGCCACTGTGCTGGCAGTCCTGCTGGCCGCCGTGGCCGGTCCAGCCATATGGCTGGACCGCAACATTGCCCAGGAGGAGGGATTCGTGGAACTGGCGGGACCGCTGGGAAGCAACTCGGAGTTCCAGCAGCAACTTGCCACGGCAGCAATCGGAACGATTGATACCAGCGCCGTTCCGGGGTTCCTCGCCGGCCTGGTCCAGCCGGTGCTTGCGGACGCAGCAGCCTCATTGACCGGCCTGCCCGGATATCCGGCCGCCTGGGAGGAGGCGCTGCGGAGGAGCCACCGCCTTAGCTTCGCCACCCAGGGAACGGACGACGGCGGAGCGGCCTCCGCTTCGTCCGTCACCCTTGACGTTGCTCCCTTGGTGGCGCTGGG
Source organism: Pseudarthrobacter sp. NamE5 (assembly GCF_005796225.1). GTDB lineage: Bacteria > Actinomycetota > Actinomycetes > Actinomycetales > Micrococcaceae > Arthrobacter. Next base: position 209,644 of record NZ_VAHO01000004.1, on the reverse strand, counting down.
CGCCGAAGAGATTTCCCGGGCCACCGGGCTCCCGCTGGACCCGCCGGACCAGACACTGATCAACGTGGGCCAGCCTGAGCACAAGGAATGGACCGAACGCCTCGCCACCTACGCTCCCGCCGGCTACCTGCTGGCCGGGGGATCCGCCGTCGCAATGCTTCTTGCCCTCGTCGCGGCCCGGCGCCGCTCCGCAGTCCTTGCCGGCGCGGGAGTCGCGGCGCTGCTGCTCGCGGCCATCTGGACGCTCGGGGCCGGTATTGCCTCCGCTGCGGCGGGGTCCGCGGACAGCGGAAATGAGGTTGCCAACATGTTCAGGGATGAGTTCGTGGCTGCCTCGGCGGCGGATTTCCAGGCTTGGACAGTGGCAGCGGCGGTGACCGGTGGAGCGCTGCTCGTGCTTGGCCTTGTGGCCGGCCTCACCACGCGAAAGCGGGCACGGGCAACCCGGTAGCATGGAGTAATGAGCCCCTCAGCTGTTGCCCTTTCGATGCCAACCATCCCGCGTAGGCGCCGCTCACCTGAGGAAGTAGCTGCCGCAGCCCCCGTCACCGGAACCAAGAAGGTGCTGCTCGCTGCTCCCCGCGGTTACTGTGCCGGCGTTGACCGCGCCGTTATCGCTGTCGAGAAGGCGCTGGAACATTACGGTCCTCCCGTGTACGTGCGGAAGCAGATCGTGCACAACGTTCACGTCGTCAGTTCCCTGGAGGAAAAGGGCGCCATTTTCGTGGAGGAAACAGATGAAGTGCCGGAAGGGGCCCTCGTCATCTTCTCCGCCCATGGCGTATCCCCGGCCGTGGTCCAGTCCGCGGAGGACCGGGGCCTGCGCACCATCGACGCCACCTGCCCTCTGGTGACCAAGGTGCACAAGGAGGCTGTCCGCTTCGCCAAGGATGATTTCGACATCCTCCTGATCGGACACGACGGCCATGAGGAGGTCGAGGGCACCGCCGGTGAAGCGCCGGAACATATCCAGATCATCAACGGCCCGCACGAAGTGGACAAGGTCACGGTTCGGGATCCGGAAAGGGTCATCTGGTTGTCGCAGACCACCCTCAGCGTGGACGAAACCATGGAGACGGTCCGGTTGCTCAAGGAGCGGTTCCCCACGCTCCAGGACCCGCCCAGCGACGACATTTGCTACGCCACCACCAACCGGCAGGTAGCGATCAAGAAAATTTCGCCGCAGGCAGACCTGGTGATCGTTGTGGGTTCGGCGAACTCCTCGAACTCCGTCCGCCTCGTCGAGGTGGCCCTCGAATACGGGGCAAAGGCCTCGTACCGGGTGGACTTCGCAAACGAGGTTGACGAGGCCTGGTTCGAGGGCGTGGCCACGGTTGGTGTGACGTCCGGGGCCTCCGTGCCGGAAGTTTTGGTGCAGGACGTGCTTCGCCTGCTGGCCGATTACGGCTACGGCACCGTCGAGGAAGTCGTCACGGCGGAGGAGGACCTTCTGTTCTCGCTGCCCAAGGAACTCCGCGCCACCCTCAAGCAGGCAGGCGACGTCAGCCGGGCCCTGGGCGGCCGCCGGGCACGCAACTGATTCTTCGCACGCAACTTACTCTTCGCGTCCACGGATGATTCCCACGAAAGTGGGCCTGGCAGTCCGCCAGGCCCACTTTCGTTCCACCCGCCCCTGTTCAGGCGGCTTCGTCGTCGCTCTGCAGCTCCGGCGCGGCCAGTGCCCGCGGGGTGACCTCGACTACCGGCGGCGCGGAAAGCCCGGACTCCTCCAGGGAGTTCAGTTTCCGGGCAGTGGGCAGGACGCGGGCTTCGAGGGTTCCCACCATGGCGTTGTAGCGGTCCACCGATGACTTCAGCGAGGACCCCAGCTTGCTGACGTTCTCGCCGAGCGTCCCCATCCGGTCGTACAGCTGCCGGGCCAGCTCGAACAGCTCCCGGGCGCTGTCCGTCAGGACATCCTGCCGCCAGGTAAAGGCCACCGATTTCAGCACGGCCAGCAGCGTGCTGGGGGAGGCGAGCACCACGTTCTTCGAGAGGGCGTGATCCAGGAGCCCTGCGTCGGCTGTGAGCGCGGCAGCCAAAATGGATTCGGCGGGGATGAAGCAAATCACCAGTTCCGGGGAGTTGCCGGGAATGTCCCAGTACTTTTTGTTGCTCAACGAATCGACGTGGGCACGCAGCGCCTTGGCATGGGCCGTAAGCAGGGCCTGCTGGTCGCGGCGTTCCTGTCCCGCACCCAGTTCCTGCGCCTGCAGGTAGGAGGAGAGGGGTACTTTGGCGTCCACCACCAGCTGTTTTTCGCCGGGCAGCTGGACCACCAGGTCGGGCCGCACGCTTGAGTCGCCCCCGACGCTGTGCACCTGCTCGATGAAATCGACGTGCCGAAGCATCCCGGATGCTTCCACGACCCGCCGCAGCTGGACTTCCCCCCACTGTCCACGGGCGCTGTTGGAGCGAAGGGCAGACTCCAGGGCGTGGGTGGAACGGATCAGCTGTTCATCCGAGAGCCGGGCTTCCTGAAGCTGCTGTGCCAGCTGGCCATACTGTTCCACCCGGTCGCGCTCCAGCAGCGCCACCTGCTGCTGTACCGCAGTGAGTTTCTCCGCCACTGGCGCCAGTGCGCGCAGCACACTGCCGTCCTGCGTGCGTGCCTCGCCCAGTTCCCGGTTCTGTGCAGACAAAAGCCGCCGCTCGGCGTCGGCGGCGGCAAACTGAGCGCTGACCTCCGAAAGCCGCGAAGATACGGCGTCGAAATCCTCTTCCAGCCCCCGGGCGTTTTTCCGCAGCACGAAGAACACCGCTCCAGCGCCCGCAAAGGCACCCAGCAGCAGCATGAACAAAGCAAGAACCAACGCGAAAGCATCCATGCCCTCACTGTCGCATGGGGCTGCGACATTTCCCCGAAGCGACATTTCTGCCAGGAAGTCCCGCAGCCCCGGAGCCCGCGCTGCGGGTAGAATCAATGCTCGTGGCTCTTACTATTGGCATCGTCGGACTGCCCAACGTCGGCAAATCAACCCTCTTCAACGCACTCACCCGCAACCAGGTCCTGGCCGCGAACTATCCGTTCGCCACCATCGAACCGAACGTCGGCGTCGTGAACCTGCCCGACCCCCGGCTCCAGAAACTCGCGGAGATCTTCGGTTCCCAGCGGGTACTGCCCGCAGCCGTCTCGTTCGTGGACATTGCCGGCATCGTCAAGGGAGCATCCGAAGGGGAGGGGCTGGGCAACCAGTTCCTGGCCAACATCCGCGAGGCGGAAGCCATCGCCGAAGTGGTGCGCGTGTTTGACGATCCGGACGTCATCCACGTCGACGGCAAGGTGGACCCCCGCTCCGACATGGAGACCATCAACACCGAACTGATCCTCGCCGATCTGCAGACCATCGAAAAGGCCATTCCCCGGATCGAAAAAGAGGTCAAGATCAAGAAGCGCGAGGTTGCCGAGCTCGCTGCGATCAAGGCAGCACAGGCAGTGCTCGAGCGCGGGGACACCGTCTACTCCTCCATCAAGAGCGACAAGCTGGAGATGGAACACCTCAAGGAACTAAGCCTCCTGACCGCCAAGCCCTTCATCTATGTGTTCAACGTGGACGAAGGGATCCTGGGGAGCCCGGAAAAGCAGGAAGAACTGCGCGCGATGGTTGCGCCGGCCGACTGCATCTTCCTGGACGCAAAGCTCGAAGCCGACCTCGTTGAACTCGATGAGGAAGAAGCCCGCGAGATGCTGGAGATGAACGGCCAGGACGAATCCGGGCTTGACCAGCTGGCCCGTGTCGGCTTCCACACCCTTGGACTGCAGACATACCTGACGGCCGGTCCCAAGGAAACACGCGCGTGGACCATTCGCCAGGGAGACACCGCACCGCAGGCGGCCGGCGTCATCCACACGGACTTCCAGCGCGGCTTCATCAAGGCCGAGGTGGTGGCGTTTGATGACCTGATCGCGGCTGGATCCATGGCGGAGGCGAAGTCCCGCGGCAAGGTCAGGATCGAGGGCAAGGAGTACGTCATGGCCGACGGCGACGTCGTGGAGTTCCGCTTCAACGTCTGATCAAGCCGCTGACCCGCCGGACGCCTTATCCTGAATAACAGGGCGTGATCCTGCGATGCCAGGAGCCCCTCCCGCAATAGCAAAACAAGGAGGCGGCATGCCGGTCAGGCGTCTGATGCAGTACATCACCGCGGCCGTGGTGGCTGCCATGGTCCTCGCAGGCTGCTCGGGCAGCGGCGGCGCCGCCCCGGTGGTGGTGGGTGAGGCCAAACGCGGCGGCAGTGTAACTGTCGCGGAGGTCAACGCCTTTTCGTCCTTCAACCCGTACAGCGCCGGCGGCAATACCGACATCAATTCGAAGATCGGCTACATCACGCATTCGGGCTTCTACTATCTGGATGACGGCGCGAGGGTGGTGCGGAACGAAAAGTTCGGCCGGTATGAGAAGGTCTCGGACCAGCCGCTCAAGGTGAGGTACACCGTCAACGAGGGCGTCAAATGGTCCGACGGCGAAGCGATTGATGCCGGGGACCTCCTCCTGGGCTGGGCGGCCGGTTCAGGCTATTTCGACGACGCTGACCTTACAGCCGGAACGGGAACAAAGTACTTCTCGGTTGCCTCTGACACCAGCGGCCTCGCGGGCACCGTCTTCCCTGAGATCGGTGGAGACGGCCGCTCCATCACCCTGGAATACGCCATCCCCTACGCTGACTGGGAAGTCGCTTTCGACGTCGGACTCCCTGCCCACGTCATTGCGGCGAAAAGCGGCCTGAACGACGAAGAGGACCTGGTTGACCTGCTCCGGGATTCGCCGCGCGGCAATGCGGAAGAGCCGGCGGTCAATGCGCCGCTCAAGCGGGTCAGCGATTTCTGGAATTCCGGGTTTGATTCCGCCGGCCTCCCCGATGATCCTGCGATGTACCTTTCCAGTGGCCCATACATCGTCAGGGACATCGTTCCTGAAGTCTCCATGAAGCTCGTCCGCAACCGCGACTACGTCTGGGGACAGGAACCCTGGCTTGATGAGATCAACGTGCGCTTCACCGGCGCTGTGCCTGCGGCAGTTGATGCGCTCCGGAACGGCCAGGCCGACATCATTTCACCGCAGCCTTCGGCGGGGACAGAAGAACTCTTCGCCGGCTTGGCTGGCCAGGGCACCACCGTTGAGCGCTACAGCCAATCCGGCTACGACCATCTGGACCTCAGGTTTTCCGGGCCTTTTGCCGATGAAGACGTGCGCGAGGCGTTCCTCAAAGCCGTTCCCCGCCAGGCCATCGTCGACGCCGTGGTGGGTGATCTCCTGCCCGATGCGAAGCCCCTCGATTCGCACGTTTTCCTCCCCGCCCAGCCCAAGTACAACGACACCGTCAAGAACAACGGCTCCTCGGATTACGCAGAGGTGGACATCGACGCGGCCAAGGCCCTGTTGAAGGGCGCAACCCCCACTGTCCGGATTCTTTACAACCGCGATAACCCCAACCGCGCCAGGGCATTTTCCATGATCCGGGATTCCGCCGCGTTAGCTGGTTTCCAGGTGATCGATGCCGGGTTGGGGAGCGCTGACTGGGCCCGGGCCCTCGGTGGCGAAGGATACGACGCCGCGCTGCTGGGTTGGATCGGCACGGCGGCGGGAGTCAGCCGCATTCCACAGATTTTCCGTACCGGGGCGGGCAGCAACTTCAACGGCTTCTCCGACGGCGATGCGGACAAAGCGATGGAACAGCTGGCCGGCACCGCGGACCTGGCCAGGCAGGATGAGCTCCTCGCGGAGATTGACAAACAGATCTGGGAGAGCGCCTATGGGCTCCCGCTGTACCAGACCATTGGGACCACCGCCTTCAACGCCCGCGTGACGGGCGTCAAAACCAGTTCGGGGCCCTTGGGCGTGTGGTGGAACGTCTGGGATTGGCGCCTGGCATAACCTGCCATGTCCTGCCCTTATGGGAGAGGCAGCTTTCAGTTGTCCTGATTCGCAGTCACGGCTACCGGCGAGTAGCATGTGACTTGCACAACTTCTGTTGACCGACTAAGCGTTCAGACCAGGCCGGTCACGGTTTGGCAACGGAGTACCAGTATCTGGACCTTGTGCGGCTAGGCTACTCAAATATGTAGGTTGCGTCACAGCGGAACGGCTGCGTGCCGCCTGCGGGGAAGCACAAGATTTCCCTCGTTATCTCCCACAACTCATAGGAGGCGGAATGCGTTTTACGCGCACTTCCAAAGCACTGGGCATCGTGGCAATCGCCGCACTTGCCCTGACCGGCTGCGGCGCTGGAGGCGGCAGCACTGACGGAGCCAGCGACGCCGCCGGCGATCCCAGCAAGATCATCACTGCCTACAGCAACGAACCACAGAACCCGTTGCTGCCGGCGAACACCAACGAAGTCTATGGCGGCCGGGTGGTGGAGCTTCTGTTCGAAGGCCTCACCAGCTACAGCCCCAGCGGGGAGTCAGTTAACGCGCTGGCAGAGTCCATTGAGTCGCCGGACGGACAGAATTACACCATCAAGGTCAAGAGCGGCACCAAGTTCACCAACGGCGAGGAGGTCACGGCCAAGAGCTTCGTTGACGCTTGGAACTTCGCCGCGCTGAGCACCAACGCCCAGGCCAACAGCAGCTTCTTCGAATCCATCGAGGGCTACGACGCCGTAAGCGCCACCAAAAAGGAAGGCGAGAACGAAGTTCCCGCCCCCACCGCGCAGACCCTGTCCGGCCTGGTGCTCAAGGACGACACCACCATCGAAGTCAAGCTCGCCCAGCCGGAAGCTGACTGGCCGCTGCGCCTTGCCTATACCGCCTTCATGCCGCTTCCGTCCCAGGCCATCGCTGATCCCAAGGCCTACGGCGAGAACCCGGTAGGCAACGGCCCGTACAAGATGGCCAAGGAAGGCGCCTGGCAGCACGACAGCCAGATCGAGCTCGTCAAGAACGAGGACTACTCCGGTCCCCGCGAAGCCAAGAACGGCGGGGTGACCTTCAAGTTCTACACCGATCCGGCTCCCGCCTACACGGATATCCAGGCCAACAACCTGGACGTGACCGACGTTCTTCCCACCAACGCCCTGAAGACGTACACCACGGACTTCCCGGAGAACCACCTGAACAAGCCGTACGCGGGCAACTCCACCCTGAACATCCCGGGCTACCTGCCGGAGTTCCAGGGCGAGGCCGGCAAGCTCCGCCGCCAGGCCATTTCCATGGCCATTAACCGCGATGAGATCACCAAGGTCATCTTCAGCGGCACCCGCATCCCTGCCAAGGACTTCACCTCCCCGGCAGTGGACGGCTACAACGAGAACGTTGAAGGCTCTGAGGTCCTGAAGTTCGACGCAGCCAAGGCCAAGGAAACCTGGGAGAAGGCCAACGAGATCAGCCCGTGGCCGGCGGACAAGACCCTGCAGCTCGGCTACAACACCGATGGCGGCAATAAGGAATGGATCGACGCGGTTGCCAACAACCTGAAGAACAACCTCGGCATCCAGGTTGAAGGCCAGCCCTTCGCCAAGTTTGCTGAACTCCTGGACCTGCGCAAGTCCAAGACCCTCCCCGGCTTCGCCCGGGCAGGCTGGCAGGCCGACTACCCGTCCCTCTACAACTTCCTGGGCCCGCTCCTGAGGACCGGTGCAAGCGCCAACTACGAGGGCTACTCAAACCCCGAGTTCGATAAGCTCCTCGACGAGGGCCTGGGTTCCAAGTCCACGGACGATGCCAACGCAAAGTTCACCGAGGCCCAGGAAATCCTGTTCCAGGACCTGCCCAACCTCCCGCTGTGGTACTCCGCACGGCAGGTCGTGTGGAGCCAGAACGTCACCAATGTGGACAGCGGCTGGAACGGTGTCATCCAGTACTACAACATCACCGCAAAGTAGTTCTGAGACCGTTCAACTAAGTGGCTAGTGTGGGGGTCCGGCGCCAGCCGGGCCCCCATAGCCTTGATACCGGCAGGAAGCTGTCCCACATGAAATCCCAACTTTCCTCACGAGCTCCGGAGGGTGCGCTGTGATCCGGTTCATTCTTCGGCGCCTGCTCCAAGTCATCCCCGTTTTCCTGGGCACCACGCTGCTGGTGTACTTCATGGTGTTTGCCCTCCCAGGAGACCCCATCAGGGCGCTCTTCGGAGACCGCCCGCCCAGCGAAGCCGTCATCGCGGCCCTTCGCCGGCAGTACAACCTGGACCAGCCGTTCTGGGTCCAGTACGGATTGTTTCTCAAAAACCTTTTCACCTTTAACCTGGGCGTCGACTTCACCGGCCAGCCCATCGCCGCCACCCTCGGCAGGGTCTTCCCCGTCACTGTGATGCTGGCACTCGAAGCCCTGGTCATCCAGGCAGTCTTCGGCATCGGCTTTGGCCTCATCGCCGGCCTGCGGAAAGGCAAGATCTTCGACTCGACGGTGCTGCTGGCCTCGCTCGTGGTCATCGCAATCCCCATCTTTGTGCTCGGCTTTGTCCTGCAGCTTGTCTTTGGGGTGTATCTCGGTTGGGCCAAGCCCACGGTGGGCACGGATGTCAGCTGGGGCACCCTGCTGCTGCCGGCCTTCGCGCTGGCCCTGGTGTCCTTCGCCTATGTGCTGCGCCTTACCCGTGCCTCCGTCATCGAAAACTCCACTGCGGACTATGTCCGGACCGCCACCGCCAAGGGCTTGTCCCGGCCCCGCGTGGTCATGGCCCACATCCTCCGCAACTCCATGATTCCCGTGGTGACCTATCTCGGCGCCAGCCTGGGCGGCTTGATGGGCGGTGCCATTGTGACCGAGGGCATCTTCAATGTCCCCGGTGTTGGGCAAAAGCTCTACCAGGCGATTCTTCGCAGCGAGGGCCCCACCGTCGTCGCCATCGTCAGCGTCCTGGTGCTGGTCTTTGTTGTCGCCAACCTGCTGGTGGATTTGCTGTACGCCTGGCTTGATCCGAGGATTCGCTATGAAAAGTAACCAAGACACCACCCACTTCGTTGCCCCCCTCGAGGAGACCCCTCTGCTGGCAACGGATGCCGTCAAGACGGACCACGCGCCCCTGAGCCTGTGGGCGGACGCCTGGAAGAAGCTCCGCCGTCGTCCGCTGTTCATCGTCTCCGCGGTGATGATCCTGGTCATCCTGGTTGTGGCGTTCTTCCCGGGACTGTTCACGCAGACCGCGCCCAATGACAACTGCCAGCTGGCGAATTCGGACGGCGCCCCGTCGCCCGGACACCCGTTTGGTTTCACGTTCCAGGGCTGCGACGTGTACGCGCGCGTCATTTACGGCACGCAGGCCTCCGTCATGGTTGGCGTCTTCGCCGTCATCGGCGTACTCCTCGTCGGTGTGACCCTCGGTGCGCTTGCCGGTTTTTACGGCGGATGGATCGACGCCGTCATTGCCCGGCTCGGCGATATCTTCTTCGCGCTGCCCCTGGTGCTCGGTGCGCTGGTGGTCACCCAGTTGCCGTTCTTCAGGGAAAACAAGAGCGTGTGGACGGTGATCATGATCATTGTCCTGCTTGCGTGGCCGCAGATGGCCAGGCTGACCCGCGGTGCGGTGATTGAGGTCCGCAATGCCGACTTCATCACGGCCGCCCGTTCACTCGGCGTCTCACGGATCCAAACCCTGCTGCGCCACGTTCTGCCGAACGCCCTCGCGCCCATCATCGTGCTGGCCACCATGGAACTGGGCGTGTTCATTGTGCTGGAGGCAACGCTGTCCTTCCTCGGCATCGGCCTGCCGGGCAGCATCATGTCCTGGGGCAACGACATTTCCGCAGCGCAGTCATCCATCCGCACCAATCCCGCAGTGCTGCTGTACCCGGCTGCCGCCCTGTCCATCACCGTCCTGAGCTTCATCATGCTGGGCGACGCCCTGCGCGATGCCCTGGATCCGAAGAGCCGCCAGCGATGAAGGAGGCACAGATGACAACGTCCGACGTCATAATCGACGAAGCCGGAACAGGGGGCAACCGGCCCCTCCTGGAAATCCGGGACTTGGCCATCACGTTCAACACCAGCAACGGTGAGGTGAACGCTGTACGGAACGCCCACTTGACCATCATGCCTGGGGAAACCGTGGCGATCGTGGGCGAGTCCGGGTCCGGCAAGTCCACCACCGCCCTGGCCGCCATCGGCCTGCTTCCCTCGAACGGCCGCGTCTCGGGCGGGCAGATCCTGCTCGACGGCGAGGACATTTCGCATGCGCCGGAGAAGCGCATGATCGAGCTGCGGGGAAACACCATCGGCATGGTGCCGCAGGACCCTATGTCCAACCTCAACCCCGTGTGGAAAATCGGCTACCAGGTGAAAGAGACGCTGAAGGCCAATGGCCGGCCGAGCGGCCCCGACGACATCGCGAAGGTACTGTCCGAGGCGGGGCTTCCTGATGCGCACCGCCGGGCCAAGCAGTACCCGCACGAGTTCTCCGGCGGCATGCGCCAGCGCGCCCTCATCGCGATCGGACTGTCCTGCCAGCCGAGGCTCCTTATCGCGGACGAGCCGACGTCGGCACTTGACGTCACCGTGCAGCGGCAGATCCTGGACCACCTCGAAGGCATGACCTCTGAGCTGGGCACGGCAGTCCTCCTGATCACGCACGACCTTGGCCTGGCAGCCGAGCGCGCCGACAAGGTAGTGGTTATGTACCGCGGCCAGGTGGTGGAGTCCGGGCCCTCACTGGAACTGCTGCAGAACCCCCAGCACCCGTACACCAAAAGGCTCGTTGAGTCTGCGCCGTCATTGGCGAGCCGGCGGATCCAGGTAGCCAAGGAACAGGGCGTTGAAGCAGCGGACCTCCTGGCTCCGGCTGCCGAGGAGGTGGCGGCGGATCATGTCCTGCAGATCCAGGACCTCCGCAAGGTGTACAGGCTCCGCCAGGGCTTTGGGAAGTCAACCGATTTTGCCGCAGTTGACGGCGTGAGTTTCGACGTCAAGCGTGGGACCACGACGGCGATCGTGGGGGAGTCGGGCTCCGGCAAGTCCACGGTGGCGAAGATGGTGCTCCAGCTTGAGAAGCCGACGGAGGGCAGGATCCTGTTCGACGGCGTGGATACTTCAGTCCTGAAGCCGGCTGAGCTTTTCAGGTTCCGGCGCCGGGTGCAGCCGATCTTCCAGGACCCATACGGCTCCCTGGACCCGATGTACAACATCTTCCGGACCATCGAGGAACCCCTGCGGACGCACAAGGTGGGGAACAAAGCCAGCCGGGAGAAGAAAGTACGCGAGCTGCTGGACCAGGTGGCGTTGCCGCAATCCACCATGCAGCGGTACCCGAATGAGCTGTCCGGCGGGCAGCGGCAGCGAGTAGCCATCGCCCGTGCGCTCGCGTTGGATCCCGAAGTCATCATCTGCGACGAGGCAGTTTCCGCCCTGGATGTCCTGGTCCAGGCCCAGGTGCTCAACCTGCTCGCAGACCTGCAGTCCAACCTTGGGCTGACCTATCTCTTCATCACGCACGACCTCGCGGTGGTGCGTCAGATCGCGGACCACGTCTGCGTGATGGAGAAGGGCCGCCTGGTCGAGACAGGGACTACGGACGAGGTCTTTGAATCACCGCAGCAGGACTACACCAAGGCGCTGCTGAACGCCATTCCCGGTGCAAAGCTTATGCTGCCGCCGGAAGTGGCTTAAAAAACGATTGATGGGCTTGAAGCCGCTGCTCCTTGGGAGCAGCCGCTTCAGCCCATCGTCTTGTCGTCCCCCGTGCGCGCCGCTGAGGTGCCCGTGGCTGCCTTAAGATCCCGGATCTGGAGCTCCCGCAGCCGGCGCTCCAGAAGAACGCCCAGGGTCTTGCGTCCCTCGCTGTCCATGTGGACGGTATCGGCCAGCCGGTGGGTCAACTTGTACCTGGTCAGCCAATCCCCGACGCTGGCAAAGGGGATGCCCTGCTTCGCGGCGATGGCAGCCAGCAGGCTGTCCACCTGGCTGCGGCGGCCTCCGCCGTTGTTTGCTCCCCGGCCAAGAGTGCCAACCATCACGATTTGCGTGCCGGGATAACGGTCTTTCAACGCTTTGAGCAGGCGGTTGGCGTTGGCGGTGATGTGGGCGTCCGTTGCTCCCCGGGATGCGTCATTTCCGCCGCCCTGGACCACCACCAGTCCCGGCGTCCCCACGGGCAGCAGCCAGTCCCCGCGTTCCAAGGCATCGATATAGCTGCCCATCCTGCCGTTGGCGGCAGTGAAGCCGGTGCCGCCGTAGCCGCAAAAATGGACGTTGTAGCCGAGGGCGCCTAGTGCTAGCCTGGGCCAGCCGTCAGCCGGTGCGGACTGCGAGTCGCCGATCAGGACGGCGGTTTTGCTGACGTTTGCAATCACCACCTCGTCCCGGCCGAAGACGGGGTTCCGGTAGATGTCGCCCGGGAGCAGGGCGGGACGCTCAAGGACGTTCGCCAGATCAAACCCGGATGGGGCGGCCGCCGCTCGGCCCGCAGCCGACGGGGTCACCACTACGCTGGGCGGCCGGTCTTTGAAGGCGGGAGCGGAGCCTGCAGATTGGGCGAGCGAACCGGGCAGCACATGCTGCAAGGGCTGGCCTGGGGCAGCAAGGAGAACGCCGGCCGTGATTCCCAGGACCAGGATGCGCGCCAGTGCCCTGGACGGGGCGGATCTGCCGTCTCCGGGATTCTCTCTGCTCATCAAGAGCAATCATGGGGCATCGGCAAGGATTTAATCCAGTAACTGTAGGGCAAGCCGGGAAACCGCGTACCAGCTTCGGCGCCCCGCCAACCGCAGGTTGGGTTTCCTCTTTTAGGTCATTAAATGCCACTGCCGGTAGACTGGGGTGAGGAGCCCTGTGCAAGGGACTAATCTGTCGTGCGTTCCAGTTGGAAATGTCGCGATACAACAGCTGACTTTCACCACTGAATCGAGCCATTACGCATGTCTGAAACCACCACCAACACCGCGGTAGCCACTGCATCGCGCAGTGACCTGCGCAACGTCGCGATTGTGGCCCACGTTGACCACGGCAAAACCACCCTGGTCGATGCCATGCTCAAGCAGACCAATTCCTTTGCCGAGCACAACCACCTCGAAGACCGCGTGATGGACTCCGGTGACCTTGAGCGTGAAAAGGGCATCACCATCCTGGCCAAGAACACCACCGTGGCCTACAACGGTCCGTCCTCCAACGGCGAAACCATCACCATCAACGTGATCGACACCCCCGGCCACGCCGACTTCGGCGGGGAGGTGGAGCGCGGCCTGTCCATGGTCGACGGTGTTGTGCTGCTCGTGGACTCGTCCGAGGGCCCGCTCCCGCAGACCCGCTTCGTGCTTCGCAAGGCACTGGCCGCGCACCTCCCGGTTATCCTCCTGGTCAACAAGACCGACCGCCCCGACGCCCGCATCGACGAAGTCGTCCACGAGTCCATGGACCTGCTCCTGGGCCTGGCTTCCGACCTCGCCGACGAGGTGCCGGACCTGGACCTGGACAAGGTCCTCGAAGTGCCGGTGGTATACGCCGCGGCAAAGGTTGGCCGTGCCTCCCTGGAGCAGCCGGCCAACGGCTCCGCCCCTGACAACGAGGACCTTGAGCCGCTGTTCAAGGCCATCATCGAGCACATCCCGGCGCCCACGTACAACCCGGAAGGTGTGCTGCAGGCGCATGTCACCAACCTGGACGCCTCCCCGTTCCTGGGCCGCCTCGCGCTGCTCCGCATCTACAATGGCACCCTCCGCAAGGGCCAGCAGGTTGCCTGGGCCCGCCAGAACGGTGAGCTCAAGACTGTGAAGATCACCGAACTCCTGGCCACGAAGGCACTGGAGCGGGTTCCGGCCGAGTCCGCAGGCCCCGGTGAGATCGTCGCCGTCGCCGGCATTGAGGACATCACCATCGGTGAAACCCTCACCGATGTCGAAAACCCCCAGCCGCTGCCGCTGATCACCGTGGATGACCCTGCAATCTCCATGACCATCGGTATCAACACTTCCCCGCTGGCCGGCAAGGTCAAGGGTGCCAAGGTCACGGCCCGCCAGGTGAAGGACCGCCTGGACAAGGAACTGATCGGTAACGTCTCCATCAAGGTGCTCCCCACCGAGCGTCCCGACGCCTGGGAGGTCCAGGGCCGCGGCGAGCTCGCCCTGGCCATCCTGGTAGAGCAGATGCGCCGCGAGGGCTTCGAGCTGACCGTGGGCAAGCCGCAGGTTGTCACCAAGACGATCGACGGCAAGATCCACGAGCCGATGGAACACATGACCATTGACGTGCCCGAAGAGTACCTCGGCGCCGTCACCCAGCTGATGGCCGCCCGCAAGGGCCGCATGACCAACATGGCCAACCACGGCACCGGCTGGTGCCGGATGGAATTCATTGTTCCGGCCCGTGGCCTGATCGGTTTCCGCACCAAGTTCCTCACGGACACCCGCGGCGCCGGCATCGCGGCCTCCATCTCCGAGGGCTACGAGCCGTGGGCCGGTCCCATCGAGTACCGTACCAACGGCTCCATGGTTGCGGACCGTGCCGGCGTGGTGACCCCGTTCGCCATGATCAACCTGCAGGAACGCGGCTCCTTCTTCGTCAAGCCCACCTCCGAGGTATACGAGGGCATGATCGTTGGCGAGAACTCCCGCGCCGACGACATGGACGTCAACATCACCAAGGAAAAGAAGCTCACCAACATGCGTGCCGCTTCCTCCGATACTTTCGAGAACCTCACGCCGCCGCGCGACCTGACCCTCGAAGAGTCGCTGGAATTTGCCCGCGAGGACGAGTGTGTCGAGGTGACTCCGGAGGCCATCCGCATCCGCAAGGTCATCCTGGACACCAATGAGCGTGCCAAGGCCAACCGCGCCCGCGCCAAGGCCTAGGGTTTTTATCCGGATAGGCTGGCTTCAGGGCATGTGAGCCCCGCGTAGCTGGACAAAAACTTCATTGAAGAGCCGGAACGGCTGGCGGAACTTCCCGCCGTCGTTCCGGCTTTTTCTTCCCCAGGCTGAGCCAGCCGCGCAGCGGGAGGGGCCCTAAGCGCGCGTGCGGCGGCGCTCGGGGGCAGGGGGCACAGCTTTGGCGGCCACGACGTCCGCAAGCCGGATGACGACGTCGGCCTGCCTCGTGCGGATGGTGCAGGCACCGGCGTCGCAGGAGACCAGGTGGCCCAGGGCATCAGTAAAGCCGTCCGGGATCCGGTACCGCACCACCACCCGCGTTCCAGCCCCCGCGGCCAACAGGAATCGGGCAGGGGAGGGGGCAGGCTGACTCACCAGTTCATACTAGGCGCCCCGGCTAGGTTCGCGGGAACGGGCCGGGAGATAATAGGCTCAGATGTCAAGAGTCCGGCCGCAGCTGCCGGATGCAAGAACCGGCGGCCAGCCGGACCCAACGTGGAGAGGCCAGGGACGTGACGTACGTAATCGCGCAGCCGTGTGTAGATGTCAAGGACAAGGCATGTATTGAGGAGTGCCCCGTCGACTGCATCTATGAGGGTGAGCGTTCGCTGTACATCCATCCGGACGAATGCGTGGACTGCGGTGCCTGTGAGCCCGTTTGCCCTGTTGAAGCCATTTACTACGAGGACGACACTCCTGAAGAGTGGGCGGACTACTACAAGGCAAACGTGGAGTTCTTCGATGATCTTGGCTCACCCGGAGGGGCAGCCAAGGTTGGCAACACCGGCAAGGACCATCCGATGATCGCCGCGCTGCCGCCGCAGAACCAAGACCACTGACGCGGGCAGACACCGTGACCGCAGGAGCGAAAGCGTTTGGCCTGGATCTGCCGGACTATCCTTGGGAGGCCATGGCCCCCTACCTGGCGAAGGCGTCGGAGCATCCCGGCGGAGCCGTCAACCTGTCCATCGGCACCCCGGTTGACCCCACCCCTGACCTGATCCAGGACGCGCTGAGGGCCGCAGCCGATGCCCCTGGATACCCTACCGTCCATGGCACCCCGGCCCTCCGGGAAGTCATCGCGGGCTGGTTTGAACGGCGGCGCGGCGTTGCCGGACTCGATCCGCGCAACATCATGCCTACCGTTGGCTCCAAGGAACTGGTGGCGTGGCTGCCGCTCCTGCTGGGGCTGAAGCCGGGAGACGTCGTCGTACGTCCTAAAGTGGCTTACCCCACGTACGACATCGGGGCTACCCTCGCCGGCGCCACTTCGGTGGCCGCGGACAACCTGGACGAGCTCGACGACGAAATCCGCTCACGTGTCCGGCTCATCTGGGTCAATTCCCCTGGAAACCCCACCGGCAGCGTCCGCGACGCCGGCTCGCTGAAGGTGCTGGTGGAACAAGCCCGCGGCCTGGGCGCCGTGGTTGCCTCGGATGAGTGCTACGCGGAACTTGGCTGGGGAACGTGGGACGTCCAGCGCGGCGGCCAGGCTGTTCCCTCCATCCTGGACCCCAGGGTGGCAGGCGGGTCCCATCAAGGGCTCCTCGCCGTCTACTCGCTCAGTAAGCAGTCCAACCTTGCGGGCTACCGGGCAGCATTCGTGGCCGGTGACCCGGACCTGATGCCCAACCTGGTCAACAGCCGCAAGCACGCCGGTATGATCGTCCCTTACCCGGTGCAGGAAGCCATGCGTATTGCGCTCGGCGACGACAGCCACGTGGAAGCTCAAAAGAACCTGTACCGGGGCCGCCGGGAACGGCTGCTTCCGGCCCTGCAAGCGTTCGGCCTGGAAATCAAGGATTCCGACGCCGGGCTGTACCTGTGGTCCACGGCGGGGGAGAGTACGTGGGATACCGTTGCCCGGCTCGCGGAGCGCGGCATCGTCGTCGGTCCCGGGGTTTTCTACGGCGAGGCCGGCAATGGCTACGTCCGGGTTGCCCTCACCGGCACCGACGAGCGCATTGACGCCGCCGTGTCCCGACTGGCTACCGCCCCGTAACAATCACGTGACTCGCGCCACAATGGCGCTGTTTTAGGGCCTTCCCGGACGTCTTGGATTAGTGGCACCCGCCAAGGAGCGGTACTTTTTAAGTGACTATCAATGGTGGCTTTCTACAAGAAGGCAGCCCGGGTGTTGGAACCTGTGTTCTCAGGGTCAGTGCGCGGCTCACCTGATGCTGGATCAAGCTTTCGACAGAGGCCCAGAAGCCTCATGAAGGGGACTCCATGACTGAGACCAACAACGCGGCGACCCTGCTCCACGCAGGAGGCGAGCTCAAGCTCCCGCGCATCCAGGTTATTGAAGGGAACGAAGGCTACGACGTTTCCAAGCTGCTGAAGCAGACGGGTGCAGTCACCTTTGACCCCGGCTTCATGAACACCGCAGCCACCACCTCGGCCATCACCTACATCGATGGCGATGCGGGCATCCTGCGCTACCGCGGATACCCCATTGAGC
This sequence comes from Pseudarthrobacter sp. NamE5, assembly GCF_005796225.1. Classification (GTDB taxonomy): domain Bacteria; phylum Actinomycetota; class Actinomycetes; order Actinomycetales; family Micrococcaceae; genus Arthrobacter. The sequence goes on along the minus strand of NZ_VAHO01000004.1, from coordinate 192,447 downwards.
AGCTGGCACAGCACTCCAGCTTCCTCGAGGTCTCCTACCTGCTGATCTACGGCAACCTGCCCACGCCTACTGAACTGGACGAGTTCGACCAGAAGATCCGGCGCCACACCCTGCTGCACGAGGAGCTGAAAGGCTTCTTTGGCGGCTTCCCCCGCGACGCACACCCCATGCCCGTCCTCTCCTCGGCCGTCTCGGCGCTGTCCACTTTCTACCAGGACTCCCTGGACCCGTTCAACGCGGAGCAGGTGGAGGTTTCCACCATCCGCCTGATGGCAAAGCTTCCCGTCATCGCCGCGTACGCGCACAAGAAGTCCATCGGCCAGCCGATGCTGTACCCGGACAACTCCCACAACCTCGTGGAGAACTTCCTGCGCCTCAGCTTCGGCCTGCCGGCCGAGCAGTACGAGGTTGACCCGGTCGTGGCCAAGGCACTTGACCTGCTCCTCATCCTGCACGCGGACCACGAGCAGAACTGCTCCACCTCCACAGTGCGCCTGGTAGGCTCCTCCAACGCCAACCTGTTTGCCTCCGTCTCTGCCGGCATCAACGCCCTCTTCGGCCCTGCCCACGGCGGCGCCAACGAAGCCGTGCTCAAAATGCTCCGCCAGATCCAGGCCGAGGGCCTCAAGCCCGAGGATTACATGGAGAAGGTCAAGAACAAGGAAGACGGCGTCCGGCTCATGGGCTTCGGGCACCGCGTCTACAAGAACTACGATCCGCGCGCCAAGATCGTCAAGGCGACAGCGCACGAGATCCTCAGCAAGCTCGGAGGCAATGACGAGCTGCTGGATATCGCCCTTCGCCTGGAAGAGAAGGCGCTCAGTGATGACTACTTCATCCAGCGCAAGCTCTACCCCAACGTGGACTTCTACACCGGCCTGATCTACAAGGCCATGGGCTTCCCCGAGAAGATGTTCACGGTGCTCTTTGCCATCGGGCGACTGCCGGGCTGGATTGCCCAGTGGCGCGAGATGATCAATGATCCCAACACCAAGATCGGCCGCCCCCGCCAGCTCTACATCGGTGAGCCGGAGCGCGACTACCCCGTCCGCTGACGCCGGTACCCGTTTCCTCAGCAGTCATGGCGACGACGGCCGCCCACCTTTCCAGGTGGGCGGCCGTTTTTGCGTTGGCTGGGCGAATCAGCCTCTAGACATCAGGAGTTGTAGCCGTTGGGGTTGTTCTTCTGCCACCGCCAGTGGTCCTCGCACATCTCGTCGACAGTCTTGGTGGTGGCCCAGCTGAGGTCGGCCAGGGCGGATGTTGCGTCGGCCCAGAAAGCGGGGAGATCCCCTGCGCGCCGCCCGGTGATTTCGTAGGGGATGGGGTTGCCCACTGCCTTCTCGAAGGAGCGCAGCACCTCCAGGACGGAAGAGCCCTTGCCCGAGCCGAGGTTCCAGCGGAAGACGCCGGTCCGGTCTGCCACGTGGTTCAACGCGGCCACGTGGCCTTCTGCGAGGTCGACGACGTGGATGTAGTCGCGCAGGCAGGTGCCGTCGGGGGTGTCGTAGTCGCCGCCGAACACCATCAGCTTTTCGCGGCGGCCCACTGCCACTTGGGCGATGAAGGGCACGAGGTTGTTGGGGATGCCCTGCGGGTCCTCGCCGATCCGGCCGGACGGGTGTGCACCTACCGGGTTGAAGTAGCGCAACAGGGCTATATGCCACCGGCTGTCGGCTGACCCAAGGTCAGCAAGGATGTCTTCAATCTGTTCCTTGGTGCGGCCATAGGGGTTGTTTGCACCGATCTCCATCTTCTCCACATAGGGGATGGGGTTGTGCTCGCCATAAACGGTGGCAGAGGAGCTGAAGACGATGGAGCGGACCTCGTGCCGGTCCATGACGCGGATGAGGTTCAGGGTCCCCACCAGGTTGTTGTAGTAGTACTTGAGCGGTTCGCGCACGGATTCGCCGACAGCCTTAAGGCCGGCAAAGTGGATGACTGCATCAATCGCCGCGCCGGCAAAGACCTTCTCGACGGCGGCCTCGTCCACCAGGTCGACGTGGTGGAACTCGGCGGTCTTGCCGCTGAGTTCAGCAACCCGCCGGAGCGACTCCTCGCTGGAGTTGACCAGGTTGTCGATGACCACCACGTCATGGCCGGCTTCCTGCAGGGAAAGAACAGTGTGGGAACCAATGTAGCCGGTGCCCCCGGTGACCAGAATTTTCATGCCTCAACGCTATCCCACCAACACCTGACGCCGCCCGCGCGTTCCGGATCCCGGGCAGCGGCCGCGCAGCACGGCATGCCGGGCCCTCGAAAGAACACATCCGTGCTAAATAGAAGAGTGCCCAAAATTGTAGATGCCCGGACCCGGCGGCAGGACGTAGTTGATGCGGTCCTCAGAATCATCGCGGTTGACGGGCTTGAGCGGGCATCCCTTCGGGAAGTAGCGGATGAAGCGGGACTGGCTGTCGGCTCTGTGCGGCACTACTTTTCGGGCAGCGAAGAGTTGCTCTCGTATGCATTTGGCGCCGTGGTGGACCGCATCGTCGGCCGCGTCGCAGCCTCGCTGCCGGTCGTGCAGGCTGAGGCAGCCGGTACTCCCGGGCAGCGTGCGGCGGTGTTAACCCTGCTGTGCGGGCTGCTGCCCCTGGACGAACCGCGGGCGGTTGAGGCGTGTGCGTGGCTGGCGTTCAGGAACGCCGCAAGGGTACGGCCCTTCCTTGCTGTTGAGGCAGGCCGCAGCCACCGGGAGGTGGCCGCGGTCATGGGACAGGTGATCAGCGCTCTCTCGCCTGAAGACACGCCACGGGAAAGCCTGGTGGTGGAAGCGGAACGGCTCCTGGCCACCGTGGACGGCTTGTGCATGCACGCGATGTTGCAGCCGCAGTGGATGACACGCGGCATGTGCCTCGATGTCCTGGAGCGGCACCTCGACAGCATCCACTGAGTGCCGTTAACGTGGGCAAGGCCGGGGCATAGACTGATAGGCGGGGCGCCTGCCCGATCACCGGGCACCGGCACAGCACGCCACGGAAGGACGTCGGATGCATCAAACAAGCGGTACCAGGTGGCAAATCACTACGGACACCTCCGGACCCATGATGATCGCCCTGTTCGTCCGGGATACTGCAGGGCTCGACGGCGCCGGGCATCCGGTCCTGTCGCACGCAGCACCCAAGGTCCGGCGCGTTGACCATTCACACCTGACCGCGGATGTTGGCGGCCTGAGCGCCCTGAAGACTGAGTGGGAGGCATGGTGGGACCAGCTCCTCAAGGCCCATCCCCAGACTTCACCGGAACTGTCCCCGCCCGACTTTGGGGCTTTCGGCAATTCGCCGGCGCTGCAAAGGGTGCTGCAGGCGCACTTCGGTGCTGCCCTCACCTGGGCTCGGGAGCGCCGGAGCGAATATGCCGAGCTGGAAGCGGAGCGTGCCGCGAGCGGTGCGGACCAGCTGCTCGAGGACATGGTGGATGACAGGCTGATGGAAGTGGGTCGCGATTCGCGTGATTTCAAGCTGACCATTATTGAGCTGCCGCTGAACGAACTCCGGGCGTGGTACCTGGAGCCTGACAAGATCATCATGAGCAACCAATTGATGGGTGAGCCCGAGCTCTTCCGCAGTTACGTGCAGCCTGTGGTGGAGATCCTCGTCTAGCTGCGGCCCGGTCATCCCCTAGCCAGCGGGAGGTCCTTCAGCTGCCGGAGTTTTCCGTAGCGACCGTAATCCGGACCTGGCCGTCCGGGGCTGCGGATTCCTGCCAGCCGTCACGTGATGTACTACGGGTCCAGCTTCGGCCTGCCACCTCGACGTGTGTGACGTCGAAGCCCTTGGCATTGGCAACCGCCCACTGGGCCACGGACCAGGCCTCGCTGCCGGTGGCCAGGACTACTAACGTTTCACCGTCCACCATCGACTCCAGCGCCCCGTAGGCCTGGTGCAGTTCCGCGGACAGCGCGCTGGTGTCCCCGCCCGTGCCGGCGGCACGAAGGGTGCATTGAACGGCTTCGGGCGTCTGGCCGGAAAGGCCGGAGGCGAAGGTACGGCCCATGTCCTCATGCTGGGCATAGGCGGTGGGGTAGGCGGAGCGCTGGACCCGCTGGGCGGCGTCCGTTATTTCCAGGGCCTCATAGCCGGGTATTTTCACGAGAGCGTCGTAGAAGGCGTTCGCGGCGTAGTAGGGATCCATGATCTGTGCCTCGGTTCCCCACCCCTGCGACGGACGCTGCTGGAACAGTCCGCGCGAGTCCGGGCCGGCCTGGTCCCCGTGGTCTATGTTCCGCAGCTTCGACTCCTGCATGGCAGTGGCGATTGCAATGCTTGCGGCACGCGGGGGAAGGCCCCGTTGGACCGCAACGGCGGCGATCAATGATGCGTACACGGCCTGGTCCGGAGCCAGTTCCGCCGTCCGCTCATCAATGACTGCCCTGCAGCGCTCCGAAACCAGGGTTTCGGAACGCTGCAGGAAAAACACGGCGGAGTAGATGCCTCCCGCCACCAGTGCAAGGGTGAGCACCAGGACTGCAAGGCGGCGCAGACCGCGTCTTTGTGCCATAGAAGGGTCAGTTGGCGTGCAGGGCGTCGTTCAGTTCCACTGTCTGGCCCTGGCGGGGAAGCACCTCCACCGCGCCGGTGGTGGAGTTGCGGCGGAACAGCAGGTTGGGAACGCCGGAGAGCTCGGCTGCCTTAACGATCTTGGTGGTGTCCTCGCCCACCTCGTCCTTCGGGCCCGGTACACGTACCCGGGTTCCGGCCGTCACGTACAGGCCGGCCTCGACCACCGAGTCATCGCCGATGCTGATGCCGACGCCGGAGTTCGCCCCCAACAGGACCCGTTCGCCGATGGTGATCTTTTCCTTGCCGCCGCCGGAAAGGGTGCCCATGATGGACGCACCGCCGCCGACGTCGCTGCCGTTGCCCGTCACCACGCCTGCCGAAATACGGCCTTCGACCATGGAGGTGCCCAGCGTTCCGGCGTTGAAGTTGACGAATCCCTCGTGCATCACCGTGGTGCCCTCGGCCAGGTGCGCACCCAGGCGCACGCGGTCGGCGTCGGCGATCCTGACACCCGACGGCACTACGTAGTCCACCATGCGGGGGAATTTGTCGATGCCGTAGACGGTGACGGCGCCGCGGCGGCGGAGCCGTGCGCGGGTCAGCTCGAAGCCTTCCACCGCCGCCGGGCCGAAGTTGGTCCAGACGACGTTGGGCAGCTTGGCGAAGATTCCGTCCAGGTTGATGGTGTTGGGCTGGACCAGCCGGTGTGAGAGCAGGTGCAGGCGCAGGTAGGCATCGGCGGTGTCGGCCGGGGCTTCATCGAGGTTGATCTGGACAAAGACCACTTTCTGCTCCGTGCCGCGGTCCTCGTCAGCTCCGTTGTCCGCGATCCTGGTGAGGGACTCGTCAGCATCCTCCACGGAACGCAGGTTGTCGGCGGCCGCACCGAGGGCTGGAGTGGGGAACCAGACGTCCAGGACGGTGGCGTCAGCGGTGGTGATGGTGGCTACGCCGAAACCGTAGGCGGAACGTTCGCCACTGGTTGTATTCGAGGTTTCGGGCATGGCGGAAGAAGCAGTTTCAGTCATTTCCCCAGTCTATCGACGGGCAGCGACAGCCTCCGAACTAGACTGGCTTCGTGACTGCCGAAACCTCCCCGGGATCTTCCCTCCTTGCCCTTGACCTCCGCCAGGATGTTGCGCTCCTTACCGCCGCCATCATGGACATCAACAGCGTGTCCGGCAATGAGACGGAACTTGCCGACGCCGTCGAGACGGCCCTGCGGAACATTCCGGAGCTGCACGTCGTGCGGGACGGTGATTCGATCGTTGCCCGAACGGAGCTGGGCCTCCCCGAACGCGTCATCCTGGCCGGGCACCTGGACACAGTACCCCTGCCCATGACCGAAGGTGCCCGGGGGACAGTGCCGTCCACCTGGGAATCCCGTGTGCCGGGGGAGGGGATCCTGTATGGCCGCGGAGCCACGGACATGAAGGGCGGCGTGGCCGTGCAGCTGGCGCTTGCCGCTACCCTGTTCGACGGCGGCGCTGCGCCGAAGCGTGACGTCACCTTTGTCTTCTATGACCATGAGGAAGTGGAAGCGGTGAAGAGCGGCCTGGGGCGCCTGGTCCGTAACCACGGTCATCTGCTTCATGGTGATTTCGCCATCCTGCTGGAGCCCACCGACGGTACCGTGGAGGGCGGGTGCAACGGCACCAGCCGGTTCGAGGTCACAACAGTGGGGGAGGCGGCGCACTCCGCCCGTGCATGGATGGGCAGCAATGCCATCCACGCGGCGGCTCCCGTCCTGGCGAGGCTGGCGGCCTATGAGCCGCGCACAGTGACCGTAGACGGGCTGGAATACCGCGAGAGCCTGAATGCTGTGAAGATCAATGGCGGAACTGCCGGCAACGTGATTCCGGACAGGTGCGTGGTGGAGATCAACTACCGCTTTGCCCCGGACAAGACCCCGGACCAGGCCGAAACGGTGGTGCGGGAGCTTCTGGACGGCTTCGACGTCGTGCGTACGGATGCTGCTGCCGGGGCCCGGCCAGGGCTGCAGCACCCTGCGGCGGCTTCCTTCGTTGCCGCCGTGGGGGCCGAGCCGAAGCCCAAGTACGGCTGGACCGACGTCGCACGTTTCAGTGAGCTGGGAATCCCGGCGGTGAACTTCGGGCCGGGCGATGCCCTGCTGGCCCACAAGGACAACGAGCATGTGCATGCCGACGCGGTCCGCAGGTGCCTGCGGGCCCTCAAGGAATGGCTCGCTGCCTGAACTTCAGGAAGCCCGGATGTTAAAGAGGACGGCCCGGACCAGTTCATCAGAAGGTCCGGGCCATCCTCGTCATGAAATAACCTGCAGGGGGTCAGGGAACTGGGGCATTGGCCTTTTCCGGTTCAGCCTTGGCCACACCACCGGCAGCCTTCCTGGATCCGCGGCGCTCAATCCAGACAGCGATCCTTGAAACGAGGATATTGATGGCGATGTAGATCGCCGCCGCAACAAAGAAGATGGGGAACAGGAACTGGGTGCCCAGGAAGTCCGCCATCACCTGGACCGCACGCAGCAACTCGCCATACGCCACGATGTAGCCGAGGGAGGTGTCCTTCAGGAGCACCACCATCTGGGCCACCAGGGAGGGCATCATGCGGCGGATGGCCTGCGGCAGCTCGATGAGCATCCGGGACTTGAAGCTTGTCAGGCCGATGGCCAGCCCGGCTTCACGCTGCCCCCGTGGCAGCGACTGGATACCGGCCCGGATAATTTCCGCGAACACTGCCGAGTTGTAGAGCACCAGGCCCGTGACAACGGCAATGAAGGGTGAGGTGCCGAAACCCAGCAGGATGAACAGCATCATCAGGACCACAGGCATGCCGCGAAGGAACTCCAGGACCACCCGGACGGGAATGCGGATGGCCGCTGCGTCCGAGATGCGCAGCAGGCAAAGCACCAGTCCCAGTGGGAAGGCAATCACAGCGGCGATGGCAGCGGCGCTCAGGGTTGCACCCAAGCCGTTGCCCAGGAGGGTCCAGACATCTGCCCGGGTAAAGATCTGCCAGCGGCGGCCTTCGAAAATGCCCTGCTGGGCGAGGGTCATCACGATCCAGGCCAGCAGGCCCAGGATCAGCAGGGACCCCACGATCGAGCCGATCAGGTAAATCCGGCGGGCTTTGGGACCCGGAACGTCATAAAGGACTGAGCTCATCGGGCGATCGCCACCTTTCGTTCCACCGTGCTGGCCAGGATGCCCAGCGGAACGGTGAGGAGCAGATAGAAGAATGCTGTGCCCAGCAGCACGGCGATGACGGCGTCACCGTTGGCGTTGGCCAGCTGCCGGCCGTAGCCGAACAGTTCCAGGACAAAGAAGGCGCCGGCAACAGAGGAGTTCTTCACCAGGGCGATCAGGATGTTGATCAAGGGCGGGACCACCGTCCTCAGTGCCTGCGGCAGGATGATGAGGTTCAGGACCTGCCCGAAGTTCATGCCGATGCTGCGGGCCGCCTCAGCCTGTCCCACCGGGACGCTGTTGACACCCGAGCGGACAGCTTCGGCGATGAACGCTGCGGTGTAGGTGCTGAGTGCAATGATGGCGGCGACTTCGAACTGCTCGAATTTCACGCCGAGCCGGGGAAGGACGATGGCTGCGAAGAAGAAGGCGATGGTGAGCGGAGTGTTACGGAGGACCTCCACGTAGACCATGCTGAAGCCGCGGAGTGCTGCCACCGGGGAAACCCTGGCTGCCGCGAGCAGGGTGCCGAGTACGAGCGCTATGACCCCCGAAACGGCGGATAGGAAAAGTGTGCGGAGAAAACCTTCCCAGTACAGGGGGAGGTTTTCAAAAATGACGTCCATAGGATCCTTCGGCTGTGGGCGTGGACGGGAGCAGAGACGGCGGTTGCCGGGGCAGCGGAGCAGCCCCGGCAACCACTGAAGTTACTTAGTAACGGTCAATCTCGGGCAGCTCGGGCGCAGTCTTGATGACTGAGCCTGCGGTTGCTTCCCAGGCCTCCTTGTAGGAACCGTCCTCCTCGAATGCCTCCAGCTGGTCATTGATCCAGTTGCGGAACTCGGTGTCGCCCTTCTTCAGGCCGATGCCGTACGGCTCCTTGGTGAAGGTCTCGTCCGAGGCGAGCTTGAAGGCGTCGGGCTCCTTGTCCACGAAGCCTGCGAGGATCACGTTGTCCGTGGTGACAGCTTCAACCTGCTTGTTGCGCAGCGGCTCCAGGCAGGCAGAGTAAGTGGCTGCAGGGACGAGTTCGGCGCCGTACTGGTCCACGATGGTGGCGGCGGGGGTGGAACCGGTGACGGAGCAGACCTTCTTGCCCTTGACGTCCTCGGGGGTCTTGATGGTGTCGTTGTCCTTGTTCACCATCAGGGCCTGGCCGGCTTCGTAGTACGGGCCGGCAAAGTCGACGACCTGCTTGCGCTTGTCATTGATGGTGTAGGTGGCGATGACCAGGTCCACCTTGCCCTGCTCGATGAAGGGTTCGCGGTTGGCGGAGACTGTTTCCGACCATTCGATCTTGTCCGCGGGAATGCCGAGCTTCGCGGCAATCAGTTTGCCGATCTCGACGTCGAAACCAACAGGCTTGCCGTCCAGGCCCACCTGGCCGAACAGCGGCTGGTCAAACTTGGTGCCGATCTTGATGGTGCCGGCCGAGGACAGCTTCTCCATGGTGGTGCCGGCGGCGAACGTGGGCTTCTCCTCGACGGTGGGATCGCTGGTGGTTCCGGCGCCACCTCCGCCGCAGGCGCTCAGGGAGAGGGCGAGGGCAGCGGTAGCCGCCACGAAGAATGACTTCCGCCGGGTCATAAATGCCTTCATGACATTCCTTTCATTGGTGGCCGTGGATCACGGCCTGGGTGCGAACTGGAGTGTGATCGTTCGGGTAAATCAGTGGGTGAGGAGCTTGGAGAGGAAGTCCTTGGCCCGGTCGCTCTTCGGGTTGGTGAAGAATTCTTCCGGGGTGGCGTCCTCGACGATCTGGCCGTCGGCCATGAAGACGACGCGGTCGGCGGCTTTCCGGGCAAAGCCCATCTCGTGCGTGACCACGATCATGGTCATGCCCTCCTTGGCCAGCTGGACCATGACGTCCAGGACCTCGTTGATCATTTCCGGATCAAGCGCGGAGGTGGGCTCGTCGAACAGCATGACCTTTGGCTTCATTGCCAGGGCCCGTGCAATTGCAACGCGCTGCTGCTGCCCGCCGGACAGTTGCGCCGGCAGTTTGGGGGCCTGGTGGCCAACGCCGACCCGCTCGAGCAGTGCCATGGCGTCCTTATCCGCGGTCGCCTTGGGAACACCCTTGACCTTGATGGGGCCGAGGGTGACGTTTTCCAGGATGGTTTTGTGCGCGAAGAGGTTAAAGGACTGGAAAACCATTCCGACGTCGGCGCGCAGCTGGGCGAGTTCCTTGCCTTCTTCCGGAAGCACCTTCCCGTCGATGCTGATGGTTCCGCCCTCGATGGTCTCCAGGCGGTTGATGGCGCGGCAGAGGGTGGACTTACCGGAGCCGGAGGGCCCGATGACCACGACAACCTCGCCCTTGCGGACCTGCAGGTTGATGTCCTTCAAAACATGCAGCTGGCCGTAGTGCTTGTTTACGCCGTTCAGGGAGACGAGGGTATCGCCGGGCACATGAGTAGTCATAAGAAAGAATCTAGCGAACAACCGGCTCATTATGATGCGAATCACCCCAACTTCCTGCGGATCGTGATTCAAGAGATACCTGCTGCGGGAGGATAGCCTTGGTGAATGAGCATCAATGCAGATCCGGCCAGAAATACCCAGCCACGCCGTAAGGGGCCCCTCGAACTCCGCCGCAAACAGGCTGCGGTGGAGATGTCTGACCAGCATCTGCTCGACACCAAGGGTCCGGGACAGTTTGTCCACACCGATCCCTGGCGGGTACTGCGCATCCAAAGTGAATTCGTGGAAGGCTTCGGCGCCCTGGCTGACATCGGCAAGGCCGTCAGCGTCTTTGGCTCAGCGCGCACCAAGCCGGGCAGTCCCTATTACGAGATGGGCGTCGAAGTTGGGCGGAAACTGGCCGAAGCCGGTGTCGCCGTCATCACTGGCGGCGGGCCCGGGTCCATGGAAGCTGCCAACCGCGGCACCGTTGAAGGCAACGGCGTCTCCGTCGGCCTGGGCATCGAACTGCCCTTTGAACAGGGCCTGAACCAATGGGTGGACCTGGGCATCAACTTCCGGTACTTCTTCGCCCGCAAGACCATGTTCGTCAAGTACGCACAGGGCTTCATCGTCCTGCCCGGCGGTCTGGGTACCCTGGACGAGCTGTTTGAGGCAATGGTGCTGGTGCAGACCCGGAAGGTGACATCGTTCCCCATCGTGCTTCTCGGCGTCGGTTTCTGGGGTCCCATGATCGACTGGATCAGGGGAACCCTGGTGGCCGAAGGCATGGTCTCGGAGAAGGACCTGGACCTGATCCAGGTTGTTGACGATCCCGCCGAGGCAGTGGACCGCGTACTGCACGTGCCCCCGGCTCCCTCCCTCAACGGAGAGCAGCGGCCTGAGTAGCCGGGCGTGGGAACGGGCCCCCCACAGCCGGTTCTGGCACGATGGAAGCGTGAGCTTTTTTCTGGTTTTCCTGGCCGTCCTGCTGCTCGGAGGTGTCATCTGGGTCAGCCTCGGGCTGCGGTCCGGCACGGCAGGCAGCCGTAAGTTGCCCGGCTTGGTGGACGGCGGTTTGGAACAGCCGCCCGCCAACCTGCCGCCTGTCCTGCTGCCGGCCCGGGCCGCACCGGAGGATGTGGACCGCGTGCGCTTCTCCCTGGGACTTCGCGGCTACCGGATGGACCAGGTGGACCAGGTGCTGGACGAGTTGCGGGACCAACTGGCCGCCAAGCAGGAGGAACTGGACTCTAAGCAAAAGGAAATCGACGCGCTGCGGGCAGCGCTGCCGGAAGCCGGAAACCCCGGCGCCGAACGTGGCGGGACCTCCGCGCACGAAAAGGACGTGCCGTGAGCACGGTGGCGCGCCGAAAAGCCGGGCTGGTTCCGTCCCTTCAGGACTGGGCCGTGCAGGTGCCGGCCGCCGTGCGCCGCTGGCCATGGTGGCTCCAGGTCACGGCAATCTACCTTGGCGCCCGGCTGGTCAGTGCCTGCATCTTCATGGCGGCAGCCCTCCACCAGGGCCCCAACCCCTGGTTTCCGGCGAAGCCCGATTACTGGAACTTCATTAACATCTGGGACGCCGGCTGGTACGGCCGGATCATCGCCAGCGGCTATCCCTCAATCCTGCCTACCGACGCTGCCGGCAACGTGCAGGAAAACACGTGGGCGTTTTATCCCTTGTATCCGGCTTTGGCCAAAGGACTGAGCGGGCTGACGGGCCTGTCTCCTGCAGCATCCCTGACAATGATCGCCATGATGGCCGGCTGGGCTGCGGCGCTGGTGGCCTATGTCCTGTTCCGCCACAAGGCCTCCCACGGTCCGGCACTCTGGGGCGTGGCTTTCTTCGCGAACTTCCCGGTCTCAGCGGTCCTGCAGGTGCCCTATGCAGAGTCGCTGTCGCTGCTGCTGCTGGCGACAGCATTGCTGTTGGTGGTGAGGAGGCAGTACTGGTGGGCCATGCCGGTGGTGGTGCTTTTGTGCCTGTCCCGCCCCGTGGGGGTGCCCTTCGCTGCCATGCTGGGGCTGATCTTCCTGCACCATTTTTGGGAGCGGTTCCGGGCTGGAAAAGCCGGCGGGCTCCCACTCAACGGGACGCACTCGGGCGGCGACCTCGTGGCACTTGCTGCCCTGACCGGCGTCGGGGGCGCAATGGCACTTGCCTGGCCGGCGGCGGCGTGGGCGGCAACAGGTGATGTCCGTGCCTACACCAAGACGGAAACTGCGTGGCGGGGCCACGACCTGGTGCCGTTCAAGCCCTGGTTCGACACCGGCGTGGACCTCTTCGGCCCGGTCCTGGGCGTGCTGGCTCCCTTCGTTTTCGTGGCGCTTTTTGGCGCCATGCTGTTCCTGCCGCCCGTGCGGCAGCTCGGCGTCGAACTCCGCCTGTGGTGCGCCTGCTACATGGGCTACCTGGTGGTGTTCCTGCATCCGCAGACCAGTACGTTCCGCCTGCTGCTGCCGCTGTTTCCGTTGGCGCTGGGAGCGGCCCTCCTGTCGCGTTCCAGGGCCTACCGGGGGACGGTGGTGCTGATGTTCCTGCTGCTGCAGATCGTCTGGATTGTGTGGTTGTGGGCGTGGGCACCATTGCCCGGCGGCGGCGATTATCCGCCTTGACCTACTGCACTTCCGCGCAGGTCAGGACTGGATTACCAAGACGATGGAAATGTCCATCGATTAGCTACGTACGGGTAATTCCGCGATAATGGTAAGTAAGCAAGGACAAAAAGCATTCAGAATACGCGCAGCCTTGGCGGTGTACATCCACCCAGCCATAGCGGCTTGATCGACATGCGGACACAGCCCGCCCGGGCTGATCAGTCCTGGACAAAATGGAGGGGAATTCCTCATGGCGGCTATGAAACCACGCACCGGCGACGGCCCAATGGAAGTCACCAAGGAGGGCCGCAGCCTGATCATGCGTGTCCCGCTCGAAGGCGGCGGGCGCCTGGTGGTCGAGCTGAATGCGGCCGAGGCAGCCAACCTCAAGGAATGCCTCGTCGGCGTCACCGAATAAATGTGCGGGCAGGGTCCGCAGCCACCATGCTGCAGACCCTGCCCTTTTTTGCGGCTATTTCTTGACTGCCACCAGCAGTCCGTCACCGGTGGGAAGCATGGCAGAGGCCAGCCTCTCGTCGTCGCGGATCGCCTTGCCTACCTGGCGCAGTACCACGGTAGTGGCTTCCCGCCCCGCAGGGTTGGAAACCTTGTCCTTGTCCAGGGCGTCGTTGATGATCAGCAGCCCGGCCGGCTTGAGGAGCCGGATGGCCTGCTCCACGTAGCCGGGAAGGCCGGGCTTGTCGGCGTCGATGAACACGAGGTCGTAGGCGGTGTCTGTAAGCCGCGGCAGAACGTCACCCGCCCTGCCGGAAATGGTGCGGGTGCGGTTGGCGGGGCTGCCTGCCTCCGCGAATGCCTCGCGGGCGGCCTTGAGGTGTTCGACGTCCACGTCGATGGTGGTAAGGACGGACTGGCGGCCCAGGCCCCGCAGCAGGCACACACCTGACACTCCGGCTCCCGTCCCGACTTCGACGGCGGTCTGGGCCTTTGACGAGGCGGCCAACACAGTGAGGACCGCTCCAACCCCCGGCCCTACCGGGGTGACTCCCAGCTCAAAGGACCGCTCCCGGGCCCGCAGCATGACCTCATCCTCAGCGGGCAGATCTTCTGCATAGGACCAGCTGGTGGACTTGTCGGCACTCATGGGATTCGCTTTCTGGGCGGCAGGGGATGTCCTCTACAGCCTACTGTGTCCGGCGGCAGCAGCGGCGGAGCCGGGCGGTTGCGCCTACGGCTGAACTTTTGCGCAGTCAGGAAATTCACAGACAAGTTTGAAATGATAATTATCCGCTCATCCGCAAGGTGACCGGCGCCGAATAAGAGATGTCAACAGTATCCGGGCGTTAGCATTCCACGAGGGGAGTGGACGATGTCATCATCAGTTGTGGCACCTGTCCCTGCAGCAAACCATCCTGAGAGCGAGTGGGTCCGTCCCACCTGGGAAGAAGTGGTCACCAATCACTCCGCGAAAGTCTACCGGCTTGCCTACCGCCTGACAGGAAACAAGTACGACGCCGAGGACCTCACCCAGGAGGTGTTCGTCCGCGTCTTCCGCTCGCTGGAAAACTTTAAGCCTGGAACCATCGACGGTTGGCTGCACCGCATCACCACCAACCTCTTTCTCGACCAGGCGCGGCGCAAGACCCGCATCCGCTTCGATGCCCTTGCCGAGGACGCTGAGTCCCGTCTCCCGGGCCGTGAGCCGGGGCCCGAGCAAAGCTTCGAGCTGAACAACCTCGATGTTGACGTGCAGGCGGCTCTGGAGGAACTCCCGCCCGACTTCCGCGCTGCCGTGGTCCTGTGCGACCTTGAAGGCCTCTCCTACGACGAGGTTGCGGAGGCGCTGGGGGTAAAGCTCGGCACCGTCCGGTCAAGGATCCACCGCGGACGCACCATGCTGCGCGAGAAGCTTGCCCACCGTGACCCGCGTCCACAGCAGGCCCGCCGGAAACTGTCCATGCCGCGCATCGCCGGCATCCTCTGAACGGCGCATGAGGTCCCGGTTTCCGTTCGGACGCAGGCATGAGCGCACCCGCAGCCATCTTCAGTCCTGCCACGAATGCTCTTCGGCCATGCGGCGGGAACGCCAGTACCTGGAGCGGCTTCGTGATGCCCCGATCCCGCCCGCCAGCGCTGACCTGACGGCCCGGCTGCTGGCCCGGACACAGGAGCTGGCAGCCACGGCACCGGCGGCCCCCCAGAGTCAGGCTGCTCCCCGGAGGGCTGCCCGCTTCCTGGCAGTTACGGCGGTAAGCAGCGTGGCTGCAGCAGGTGTGCTGGCCGCGGGTGCCTTCGCAGCCGCGGGAGATCCGCTGCCCGGTGCCGCAGCAGATGCGGCCGCGCTGTCGCAGGTTTCGTCCCAGACCCCAGCCGACGGCCGGCTCTTGAGCGGGGAACAGCTCAACCGGCTGCGCTCAGAGGGCTGGGCCTGTCCGGACCTGGAAGCAATGGGATTCCGCCTTGAATCAGCAAGAGCCACGGTGCGTGACGGCCGGCCCGCCGTGGAGATACGGCTCACCGACGGCACCCACTATGCAACTGTGGTGGAACAGCGTGCCGCTGGGCAGGGTGGAGCCAGCCAGGACAACCCCCTGCACGTGTGGCGGTCCTCGCCCTGGTCGGCAACCTACCGGACCCCGGGCCACACCTTCACCTATGAATCGAACCTGCCGGCCGAGCAGGCCGACGACGCCGTTCCGATCCTCCAGCGGCTGGGGACGCTGGCCGAGGAGGGCGTGGCGGCCGGAGTGCCGGCTGCCCAAAGGGAAGCAGCCGAAGAGTCACTCGCTGCCCGCCTGCAGCGCGGGGCCAACCGCATCGTGGCCTTTTTCACCCCATAGGACGAGCAGTTTCCGCAGCCCCCGGGCGGGAATCGTCACTGGCAGCCCGGAGAGGGTAATCTTCCTAAAGTGTTTGGAATCAACGGCCCGGAGTTCTTCCTTCTGCTGATCATTGGCGTACTGGTGATCGGCCCCCAAAGGCTGCCCGAATACACCCAGAAGCTGGCAAACCTGGTCAAGGAAGTACGCCGCATGGCTTCCGGTGCCCGTGAGCAGATCAAGGAAGAAGTGGGCATCGATATCGACGATGTCGACTGGAAGAAGTACGATCCCCGCCAGTACGATCCGCGGCGCATCATCAAAGAGGCACTGCTCGACGACGAGTCGAAGCCTGTCAGCGCAGGCGCTCCGGCTGCTGTTGCCGCCGTTTCAGGAGCCGCCGCCGGCGCCGCAGGGATCGCTGCCGCCCAGCGGCCGGCACGGGCAGTCCAGTCATTGCCTCCGGGCGAGGCTGCGCCGTTCGACACTGAAGCCACATAGCCCGGACACCCGCTGCCCGGCCGTCTGCTGACAAACTGCGGCCTCAGCGCGGCTGCAGCCCCAGTTTCATCCCCGCAAGTCCGCGAGGTGTCGCCGCCAGGCGCCCCGCAATGGCTGACAGCGCCTGAGCCGCCGGTGTTCCGGCCTGGCCCAGGACTATCGGGACGCCGGTGTCGCCGCCTTCGCGAAGCTGTATGTCGAGCGGGATCTGTCCCAGCAGGGGCACTTCTGCCGCCACTGTCGCTGTCAGCCGCTCGGCGAGCACCTTCCCTCCGCCGCTTCCGAACAGTTCCATCCTGCCGCCGTCGGGCATTTCAAGATAGGACATGTTCTCAATGACGCCTGCCACTTTCTGGCCTGTCTGGGTGGCGATCGCGCCGGCCCGCTCGGCGACGTCCGCGGCGGCTGCCTGCGGTGTGGTGACCACGAGGATTTCGGCCTTGGGCAGCAGCTGGGCTACGGATATCGCGATGTCCCCGGTGCCCGGCGGCAGGTCCAGGAAGAGGGCGTCCAGGTCGCCGAAATAGACGTCCGTGAGGAACTGTTCAAGGGCACGGTGCAGCATGGGGCCGCGCCAGGCCACGGGCTGGTTGCCGCTGACGAACATTCCGATGGAAATTACTTTGACGCCGTAGGCAACCGGGGGAAGAATCATGTCGTCCACGCGGGTGGGCGGCTGGGTGATGCCCATCAGCGCAGGCACTGAGAAGCCGTATACGTCGGCATCCACAATGCCCACCCGAAGGCCCTGGGCCGCCAGCGCGCAGGCGAGGTTGACGGTCACCGAGGACTTTCCCACTCCGCCTTTGCCGCTGGCTACCGCGTAAACCTTGGTCAGGGAATCGTGCTGGTTGAAGGGGATGCCGCGCTGGCCCCCGGCGCCGCGGAGCAACTCCTTGAGCGCGTCCCGCTGTTCCTGCGTCATCACCCTCAGTTCAACGTCGACGGCGGCGACGCCCGGCACTGCCAGCAGCGCCTTGGTGGCGTCGGAGGTAATGGTGTCCCTGAGGGGGCAGCCGGCGATGGTGAGCAGGACCACCAGGCTTACACAGCCGTCGTCGGAAATGCTGACGGAGTCCACCATCCCCAGCTCCGTGATGGGCCGGCGGAGTTCGGGGTCGATGACGGTGGCCAGGGCAGCATTCACTGCATCGGCCAGCGCGGGGCCGGCGGTGGGTTCGTTCATTAACGGTCCTGGTTGGAATGGCCGGGTTTGATCCGGGGAATTTGCTGCGTACGGGGACTGCGCTGCCGGTCACGCTGCTCGCGAAGCTTTTCCCGCACCTTGTCCTTGGGGGTCTCGTGCTGCCCATGCCCGTCAGGCTCGTGGGCGCGGAGCTCCTCCTGGGCTTCCAGCATGTCTTCCAGGAGCGAGCGCAGCTCGGCGCGGACGTAGTCGCGCGTGGCAACCTCGCGCAACGCGATCCTCAGCGAGGCGAGCTCGCGGGTGAGGTATTCGGTATCGGACAGGTTGCGTTCAGCGCGCTGGCGGTCCTGCTGCAACGAGACGCGGTCACGGTCGTCCTGCCGGTTCTGCGCGAGCAGCAGCAGCGGGGCCGCGTAGGAGGCCTGCAGGGACAGCATCAGGGTCAGCAGGGTAAACCCCAGGTCCTTGGAATCGAACTGCCATTCCAGCGGGGCCCAGGTGTTCCAGGCCAGCCAGAAGATACAGAACACCGTCATGTAGAGGAGGAACTGCGGCGTGCCCATGAACCGGGCAAAACCCTCGGTGGCGTGCCCGAATGCGTCCGGATCGGGGGACAGCTTCGGCAGGATCCGCTGGCGTCCGCTCAGGGGTGTGTCCAGGCTGCCTTTCTGCGCCGCCTTCCCGCCTTTGCGCTGCTGGGGGTTCTTCGGGGCGCTGCTGTCAGCCAATGCGGCCACCAAGCCTTCTTATCGGGGCTTCGCCATCGTGGGCGCGCCAATCATCCGGCAACAGATGATCCAGGACGTCATCAACAGTCACCGCCCCCACAAGCCGGCCGGCGTCATTGACCACGGGGAGGGAGTTCAGGTTATAGGTGGCAAGGGTCCTCGCCACTTCGCTGATATGCGCCTGGTCGGACAGGGGCTCCAGGTTCTTGTCCACCAGGTTCCCCAGCGACTCGAACGGTGGGAACCGGAGCAGCTGCTGGATATGGACCACGCCCAGGAACCTGCCGGTGGGCGTCTCCAGCGGCGGCCTGGCGATAAAAATTGAGGAAGCAAGGGCGGGTGAGAGCTCCTCCCGGCGCACATGTGCCAGCGCTTCGGCCACCGTGGCTTCCGGTGGCAGGATGACCGGGACAGGGGTCATGAGCCCGCCCGCAGTGTCCTCGTCATACTCCAGCAGCCGCCGGACGTCCTCTGCGCCCTCCGGCTCCATCAGCTGCAGGAGCTCCTCGGCCTGGGCAGAGGGGAGCTCTCCCAAGAGGTCAGCGGCGTCATCGGGATCCATCTCCTCCAGGACGTCCGCGGCGCGCTGGAGGTCCAGGGCAGAGAGGATCTCCACCTGGTCGTCCTCCGGGAGCTCCTGGAGGACGTCGGCAAGGCGCTCATCCTGCAGCTCGCTCGCCACTTCGAAGCGGCGTTTGTCGCTCATCTCCTGCAGCGCTTCGGCGAAGTCCGCGGGCTTGAGGTCCTCGTGGTTTGCCACGAACTGGGTGGCTGCCTGCGGTTCGGTACGCGGACCCTGCAGGGCGTCGGCCCAGTCAATGATCAGGGTTTCGTTGTTCCGGCGCAGCCGGCTCAGCGGGGACACGGAATGCCCGCGCCGGACAAAGAGCTTGCTGACGAACCAGTCACCGGAACGGGTCTGGTCCATGGCAATGTCTTCGATGGTGGCATCGCCGCTGCCGTCCCGCAGCGTGACGCGGCGGTCGAACATTTCGGCGACCACCAGCGTTTCGGCCCCTCGCTGTTCGAACCGGCGGAGGTTGACCAGTCCGGTGCAGATAATCTGGGTCTGGTCGATGGAGGTGATCCGGGTCATGGGCACGAACACCCGCTTCTTCCCAGGAACCTCGACGACGATGCCCACCACATGCGGCGGGCCCTGGGTCCCCCGGGAGAGCACAACCACATCGCGCAGGCGGCCCAGCCGGTCGCCCAGCGGGTCGAAGACATCGAGGCCCAAGAGGCGGGCGACGAAGACGCGGGTAGGTGTTGTGCTCACTCCTACAGGCTACCGAGTCTGCTCTCTTTTAGCTGAATTTACAGGCAGCATCCATACTCATGGGCAAGAATGGGGGTATGGCAAACATTTTTGGTGCTCCCAAGGCTGGCGGGCCCGGTGGAATGGACGAGGCCCGTGCCGTTCCCACCGGCGATACCGTGGGTTCCTACACCTCCTACCTGGATGCCCAGAAAGCGGTGGACTATCTCGCGGACCAGCAGTTCCCGGTCCACATGGTCTCCATTGTGGGCAACGAACTGAAGATGGTGGAGCGGGTCACGGGGCGCCTCAGCTACCCGCGGGTGGCGCTGTCCGGAGCGTTGAGCGGCATGTGGTTTGGCCTGTTCGTGGGCGTCATGCTGTCCTTCTTTGCGCCGTCGCCGGGGTACTTCTCGATTCTTACGTCCGTGCTGATGGGCGCAGCGTTCTTCATGCTGTTCGGCATCGTCACCTATGCGATGCAGCGGGGCAAGCGGGACTTCACCTCCACGAGCCAGGTGGTGGCTACCAGCTATGACGTCGTGGTGTCGCCGGAAGCAGCCCACGAAGCCCGGCGGCTTCTTCAGCAGTTGCCGATGACCCGGTCCGACGCAGCAGCCGGCGGCGGTGCCTACACGCAGCGGGACTATCACAACCAGCCATACCAGCAGGGCCAAGGACCGGCCCGTCCCTCCGGGTGGAACGATCCCTACGGCCAGCACTCCGGTTCTTCCGTGCAGGAAAACCTCGGCCAGGGAAACAACTCGGGCCAGGGAAACAACCCGGGCCAGGGCGCACCCGCCGGCCATCACGATGTCCCGCAGCAACCGGCTGCGCCGGTTCGCTCCGTCCGCTACCCGGACCTGCCGGACGGCCGGCCCCAATACGGCATCCGACTTCCGCAGGCTCCTGCTGCCGGCGCCGGCGGGCTGCAGGGCGGGCAGGGCCAGCACATGACGCAGGACCAGGAGCCGGCGCAGGACCAGTACCGCGGGCATGAGGAGCATGCGGAAGGCCAGCGCGGGGACGGCGAGCACGGGTCTGACCAGCAGCGCCCCGGCGAGGGCCGGCAGTAGCGGCAGCAGGCACCCTCGAATAAAGAAAAAGCGGGGCGGCCGGAGGATTCCTCCGGCCGCCCCGCTTCTTATTCCCTTGCAGAAGGCCTCTTTTGTGTACGCGCGAATGCCGTAGAGCGGCGCGGGGACTTCGGGCTAGGCGTCTTTGGCTGCCTCGGCTTCCCGGTAGATTCCGGCCATCCAGTCCTCTACCTCGCCGGGCGTGCGGGGCAGGCCCGCGCTGAGGTTGACGGGTCCGTCGGCGGTCATCAGGACGTCGTCTTCAATCCTGACTCCGATCCCGCGGTATTCCTCCGGAATGGCAAGGTCCTCGTCCTTGAAGTAAAGGCCGGGTTCGATGGTGAACACCATGCCTTCGGTCAGGATGCCGTCCAGGTAGAGTTCGCGCCTGGCCTGGGCGCAGTCATGGACGTCCAGGCCCAGGTGGTGGCTGGTGCCGTGCGGCATCCACCGGCGGTGCTGCTGGCCCTCGGGACTGATGGCTTCTTCGACCGACACCGGCAGGAGGCCCCATGCGGCAAGCCGTTCAGCCAGCACTGTAGTGGCCGCGGTGTGTACGTCGCGGAACTTGGCACCGGGCCGGGCGGCCGCGAATCCGGCATCGGCGGCGTCCAGGACCGCTTCATAAACCTTGCGTTGGACGTCGCTGAACGCTCCACTGGCGGGAAGGGTGCGGGTGACGTCGGCCGTGTACAGTGAATCGACTTCCACCCCGGCGTCCAGCAGGAGGAGCTCGCCGGCATGGATCCTTCCGGTGTTGCGGGTCCAGTGCAGCACCGTGGCGTTGTTGCCCGAGGCGGCGATGGTGTCGTAGCCGAGATCGTTCCCCACTTCGCGCGCCCTGGCGAAGAAGGCACCTTCCACCACCCGCTCGCCCCGTGCATGCGTGAGGGCGCGGGGCAGGACCTTCACTACCTCCTCGAAGCCTTCAACAGTGGCCGCCACCGCAAGCTTCATCTGCTCGATCTCCCAGCCGTCCTTGAGCAGCCGGAGCTCGGAGAGGGCTTCGCTCAGCTTCTCGTCCAGGGCATCGAGGACTCCCAGGTCCAGGTTCTCGGGGTCCCTGGCGGTGTTGTAGCGTGCGGTGTCCACCAGTGCATCAATATTTTCGTCCACCTTGCGGACCAGGCGGATGGACATACCACCGATTTCCGGGGCACCCACATCCTTGGTGATGGCCGTCTCCAGCTGGTCGATGTGGGCCGTGGCCAAGCCAAGGCGCGCCTCGAACTCGGCAAGCGTGGGGCGTGCGCCGATCCAGAATTCACCGGAGCGTGCGTCGGCATAGAACTGTTCTGTGTCCCTGCCGGCCAAGGGCCGGAAGTAGAGCGTGGCCCGGTGGTGCCCGCCGTCGTCGCCCTTTCCTTCCGCAACCGGCTCCATGACCAGCACCGCGTCCGGCTCGTGGTCAAGGCCGAGCCCGGTAAGGTGCGCGAACCCTGAGTGCGGGCGGAAGCGGTAGTCGCAGTCGTTGGAGCGGACCTTCAGCGGCCCCGCGGGAATTACCAAACGTTCGCCCTTGAACTGGTCGGAAATGGCCTTGCGCCGGTTTGCGGCGAAATCGGCCACGGCGTCACGGGCCGGGAGTTCCTGGCGGGAGGGCGCCCAGTTGCTGGCCATGAAGGCCTTGAAGGCGTCGGAACTGGGCCGCTGGGAGCGGTTGTTGACGCGCTCGTCCAGGGGCTGGGAAGCAGAGTTTTGGGTGTTTTCGGCATCGTTCACGGCACCATCGTCTCACCAGGTCCGCGGCGGCGCGAACAGGTGGACCGGCAGCGGTGCCGCTTGTCCCGGACGCAGGGTGTGTACCCCGGGCGCGGCAGGGCATACGCAGGGTGAACGGAAGGTCAACTAGTCTGGACAGGTGAGGATCGACCTGCATGCCCACTCCAATGTCTCGGACGGCACCGAGAAGCCCGCAGACGTCATGGCTTCTGCTGCCCGCGCCGGCCTGGACGTGGTGGCCCTGACCGACCACGACTCCACCGCGGGCTGGGCTGAAGCATCTGCCGCCGCTGTCGAACAAGGAGTGGCCCTGGTGCCGGGAATGGAGGTTTCCTGCCGCACGGAGGAGGGCATCAGCGTCCACCTGCTCAGCTACCTCCACGATCCAAACCATCCGGGGCTCCTGGAGGAGATTACTAAGGCCAAGGACGCCCGCCACACCCGTGCCGAGCGGATGGTCACCCTGCTGGCGGAGGACTACCCCCTGACGTGGGATGACGTCATCCACCACGTGGCTCCCGGCGCAACGCTGGGCAGGCCCCATATCGCGGACGCCTTGGTGGCCGCAGGCGTGGTGGAGGACCGCTCCGAAGCCTTCGCCTCCATCCTCACCTCACGCTCGCGCTACTTCATCCAGCACTACGCACCCGCTCCCGCGACCGCCGTCGAACTGGTCCGTGCTGCCGGCGGGGTGCCGGTCTTTGCCCATCCTGTGGCCTCCGCGCGGGGACGCATTGTGGGGGAGCGCGTCTACCAGGAGATGATCGATGCCGGCCTGGCGGGGTTGGAGATCGACCACCGGGACAATCCCGAGGAGGGCAGGGCGTTCCTGCGCCGGCTCGCGGTTAAGCACGACCTGCTGGTAACCGGATCCTCGGACTACCACGGGACCGGCAAGCTCAACCTGCTGGGGGAGAACCTCACCGCGCCCGAGGCGCTGGCGCGGATCGAGGAGATGGGGACAGGGACCGCCGTCGTCCGCCCCTGACCCCGCCCCTGGGCTAGTTCGGCGGGAAGGACGTGAACCGGGCGTGGGCACCCAGCCGCTGGGCCATTATGTCGATGGCGGGCTGGTTCTGGTCCACGCATACGAACCTGCGGCCCATCTTGGCGGCCACGGCACCGAGGGTTCCGGAACCTGCAAAGAAATCCAGGCACCAGTCGCCGGGCCGGCTCGAGGCCGCCACTACCCGCCGCACCAGGCCCTCAGGCTTCTGCGTGGGGTAGCCGGTCTTCTCCTTGCCGGTGGGGGAGACGATGGTGTGCCACCAGACGTCCGTGGGCAGCTTGCCCAGCTCGCGCTTGGCCGGAGTGACCAGGCCCGGCGCCATGTACGGCTCGCGGTCCACCTCGGCACTGTCGAAGTGGTATTTGGTGGGGTTTTTGACGTACACCAGTATGTTGTCGTGCTTGGTGGGCCAGCGGTTTTTGGCCCGGGCACCGTAGTCGTAGGCCCAGATGATTTCGTTCAGGAAGCACTCACGGCCAAAGATTGCATCCAGCATGACCTTGGCATAGTGCACCTCACGGTAGTCGAGGTGCAGGTACAGGGTGCCGTTGTCCGCCAGGAGCCGCCATGCCTCCACCAGCCGCGGCTCAAGGAAGGACCAATAATCGCTGAAGGCATCGTCGTAGCGGTGGAGGGCGCCCTTGATGGTGTCGTAGGAGCGTCCCTTGAACCCGACGCGGTCCCCGGTGCCGTCCGCGTTCACCACCATGGTGGTTTGCTGGCGCCGCTGGGCCCGGCCGGTGTTGAACGGAGGATCCACGTAGATCAGTGTGAAGGCGCCGTCCGGCAGCGAAGGGAGGAAATCCGCGTTGTCCGCGTGTACCACCAGGCTGCTGCCGTCCGGCGCCCAGACGGTGTCAGTCATTGAGCGGGTTAAGCCTCGGTGCCTGGCTGCGCGGTCCCGTCCGCACCTGCAACCACTTCCCCGTTCCGGCGGCGCGTGCGGGTGCGCGTGCGGCGGGTGCGTGAGGGCTGCTCGCTGTCCGCGGCGGCTGGGGCATCGCCGGCTGCTGCCGTGGAGGTCGCCGCGGACTCGGAAGTACGACGGCGGCGCTCACCTGAGCGGGCATCGGAGTCACCGCTGCGGCTGCCTTCGCGCTTACGGTCCCGTCCGGCGCGCTCGCGTCCATCACGCTCGCGTCCGCCGCGCTCGGCGGACCTGCCGGCGTCACGTCCGCCGCGGCTGTTCTTCTTGCCGGTCTCGCCCAGGTCCTCCAGCATTTCGGCGTCAACGCCCGCCAGGGTGCGCTTGTCACGGGGCAGGCGGCCCTTCGTGCCTTCGGGAATGTCAAGGTCCGCGTACAGGTGAGGCGATGAGGAGTACGTTTCCACCGGCTCGGAGACATTGAGGCCAAGTGCCTTGTTGATCAGCGCCCAGCGGGGTACATCGTCCCAGTCCACGAAGGTGACGGCGGTGCCCTTGTTGCCGGCGCGGCCCGTGCGGCCCACGCGGTGCAGGTAAATCTTCTCGTCCTCAACGCACTGGTAGTTGATGACGTGGGTGACGTCCTCAACGTCAATGCCGCGCGCGGCGACGTCCGTTGCAACGAGGACATCCACCTTGTTGTTGCGGAAGGCCCGGAGTGCCTGCTCGCGGGCGCCCTGGCCCAGGTCGCCGTGGATGGCGGCGGCAGCGAAGCCGCGGTCCACCAGTTCCTCCGCAACCTTGGCTGCGGTGCGCTTGGTCTTGGTGAAGATGATGGTGCGTCCGCGTCCCTTCGCCTGGAGGATGCGGGCCACCACCTCGATCTTGTCCATGCTGTGGGCGCGGTAGATCAGCTGGCGGATGTCGCGCTTGGTCAGGCCTTCATCTTCCGGATCGGCCGCGCGGACGTGGGTGGGCTGCGTCATGTAGCGGCGTGCCATGGCGATGACGGGGCCGGGCATTGTGGCGGAGAACAGCAGGGTCTGGCGGACTGCCGGGGTCGCCGCAATCAGGGTTTCAACGTCAGGCAGGAAGCCCAGGTCCAGCATCTCGTCCGCTTCGTCGAGGATGACGATCTTGACGTTCTTCAGGCTCAGGTGCTTCTGCTTATAGAGGTCGATCAGGCGGCCCGGGGTGCCCACCACAACCTCCACGCCCTTCTTCAGTGCCTCCACCTGGGGCTCGTAGGCCCGGCCACCGTAGATCGTGGCGATTCGGGCATTGCGCTTGCGGGAGGCGGTCTGCAGGTCGTTGGCCACCTGCACCGCGAGTTCACGGGTGGGCACGATTACCAGGGCCTGCGGCGCGCCGGGGACTGCGAGTTTTTCGTAGCCGGGGTCGTCCTGGCCCACCACGCGCTGGAGCGCGGGAATGCCGAAGCCCAGGGTCTTGCCGGTTCCCGTCTTGGCCTGGCCGATGATGTCGTGCCCGGACAGGGCCACCGGCAGGGTCATGGCCTGGATGGGGAACGGGTGCGTGATTCCGGCGTCAGCCAGGGACTCCACGATGTCTGCGCGCACGTTATAGTCCGCAAAGGATTTTTCCGCGATCTCGTGGGGCTTCTCATCCGAGATAATGGTTTCTTCCGGCTCAATGGTCTCGGTGCCGGTCTCGTCGGTCAGAAGTTGGTGGGTGTGCAATTCACTCACTGGGGAGTTTCCTTATTCATTTGGGCCAGGGCGCTGCCTGCTCAACGGAGCGGCTGGGCAGCCGTCCCGGAGCATGCTCGAGCGCGCAAGCAATTCCAGTGGAAGCCGATCGCGGGCTATCTAAATGCTGGCACTGGTGACCAGCGGGTGGTACTCAAGATCGCGTAGGGGCGGGCTTGTTGGTTTCAAATAAGGGAAATCAACGACCGGGCATCCATATCTACCCCTTCAGTCTAGCCGCAACCGCCCGGAATCCCGGCTTTTCCCCGGTGCCCGCCGGCAGGCGGAGCAGCCGCCGCGACTCACGCCGGGGGCGCAACCAGTTCGAAATGGACTTTCCGGGTTGCGATGTCCGAGGAGATGAGGCGGACGCGGACCCTGGTTCCGGCCTCGAGTTCACCCGCGCAACGGGCGGTGACGGCAGGTTCTGCAATCTGGATGATCCCCCAGCCACCGTTGCCGTTGCTGTTTCCGTTGCCGTTCCGGCCGTTGCCACCGTTGCCGTTCTCTTTTTGCGGCTTTGACCCCGAGATCACCAGGGCATCAAACTCCTGCCCGACGTGGTTAACCAGCAGCGCCGCCTCCACCGTGTCCAAGGCGAGCCGCTCCATACGGGATGCCAGCTGGTCCGAGCCCGCCATAATCTCGGGAAGCGACGGAAGCGCGTCGCGGACCCAGCCCGGTACCTCTCCACCGTTGCTCAGTGCCTCGCAGGCCACCAGCACGAAGCGGTCCACGAGGCGGCGCAGAGGCGCAGTGGTGTGGGCATAAGCGGCGCCGATCGCCGACTGCACGGCATCTTCCGGGACAGTTCCGTCAAAAGCGGTGTAGGCGGCCCCGCGGAAAAGCATCCCCGCCGAGTGCAGGATCGCGAGCTGACGGGGATCGGTGGGGTCAAGGCTGCGCAGGTACTCGCCATAGCTGACCTCACCGTCCCATGGCCTGCCCAGCACCTCCGTCTGCAGCCGGAAGTGGTTCAGGGAACGTTCATCCGGCGCAGGCATCGTGCGCAGGATCCCCACCTTTCCGGCCAGCATGAGCTGGGCGGCGGCCATCCCGGTCATCAGCGAGATCTGTGCGTTCCAGTCCTCCACCGGCAGCTGCGGGGCAGCGGCGATCCGGTAGCCGCCGTCGGGAAGCTGGACGATCTCCTGCTCCGGCATGTTCAGACTTGCGCCGTCCCGCGCGCGCTCCAGCTCCACGCGCTTGAGCCCCACCTCCTTAAGGAGGAGCAGCACGGCGGAGGCGTTGCCGGACTCCAGTTCCGCCTGCGCACCCTTGTAACTCATTTTGGCGCGGCTGCGCATCCGGGCGCGCTTCACATTGACGACGGTGACCTCGGCGCCATCGTCCAGCCTGAAGTCCCACACGAACGCTGAACAGTCCTGCCCCGGCAGGAGGCTTCCGGCGCCTTCGCTGATGACTTCCGGATGCAGGGGGATCCGGCCGTCCGGGGTGTAGAAGGTCTGGCCACGGCGCCGGGTTTCCGCGTCCAGCGGCCCGCCGGGTGAAACGAATGCCGGAACATCGGCGATGGCATACAGCACCCGGTAGCCGCTGCCGTCCCGTTCGATGAAAAGCGCCTGGTCCAGGTCCGTGGAGGAGGCAGGATCGATGGTGATGAACTCCACCGCCGTCAGGTCGTAGGCCGGCAGCTGCAGAGCCGACACAGCGGCCTCGGCGTCCCGCACGGCGTCCGCAGGATATTCGCCCGGCAGCTCAAGCTCTGTCCGCAGCGCACCCAACGCCTCCTCGAGGGCGTTCGTGTGCTCATGGACGTTGGGAGCCAGCCGATGATGTGACACGAAAATCAGACTAGCCCGAATTGTCCGGATAATGCATGGACCCGGGCCGGCCGGGTGTTCGCTTCCAGCTGGACACTAGGCGTGGGCGGCGTCCAGCACCGCGCAGAGGGAACCGGCCGCGGCTGCGGGATCGTCCGCTTCCGTGATGGCCCGCACCACGACTATGCGGGAGGCCCCGGCCTCCACCACCTGTTCCACGTTGCCGTGGTCAATCCCTCCGATGGCGAACCAGGGGACACCGCCGTCGAGCTGTCCTTCGCGGCCCTTTGCCCGCGCAGCAGCTGTCCCGGCAGCTTCGACCCCTGCAGCCGCTGCGGCGGCGTACTTCACAAGGTCAAGCCCGACGGCGGCCCTGCCGGGTTTGGTAGGCGTTGCCCAAAGCGGTCCCACGCAGAAGTAGTCCAGTGCTGCCGGTCCCGCGGCAGCGGCCAGTGCAGCGTCCACCTGCTCCGGACTGTGGCTGGAGAGGCCGATGGCCGCATTGCCGTTGAGCAGCGTACGGGCTGCCTGCAGGGGCAGGTCCTTCTGGCCGATATGGAACACCGGTGCCCCGGACAGCACTGCGATGTCCGCCCGGTCGTTCACGGCCCACAGCCGTCCGTGGCGCAGGGCGGCTTCCTTTAGTACGGCCAGCAGCTCCAGTTCTTCGGCTGCCTCAATGGATTTGTCCCGGAGCTGGATGATGTCGACGCCGCCTTCGAAGGCAGCATTGACGAACTGCCCGAAATCGCCCTGGTCCTGTCGTGCGTCAGTGCAGAGATAGAGGCGGGCCGCGTGCAGGCTGGAGCTGCCTTCCGCGCTGACAAAGGCGTCGGTGCCGGGGGCTGCGGAAGCGGCAGGGGAGTGGGACACATTCATGGGAGCCAGCCTAGTTCCTTTAGACTTGCCTCGTACTGCGGGAGCCGCGGCGGCTGTCATAAAGCGCCGGGCTGAGAGGGCGTCAGAGCCGACCGCTTGACCTGATCCGGCTAATACCGGCGTAGGGAAGGAACAGTCATGCCGAGCCGCAACCTTAACCAACCCGGCTGCACGATCTCCGCCGATGTGGCAGTAATTGGCGGCGGAGTCATAGGACACAGCATCGCCTGGGAGGCGAAGAGATCCGGCCGGTCGGTGGTGGTCATCGATGATGCCCCGGGCTCGGGCGCCAGCTGGGCTGCAGCAGGGATGCTTGCCCCCGTCAGCGAGCTCCATTACCAGGAGGAGGACCTCCTGGAACTCATGCTGGACGCCTCCGCCCGCTGGCCCCGCTTCGCCGCCGACCTCGCCCGTGCTGCCGGCACCGACCCCGGATACCTCGCGACGCCGACCCTCGCCGTGGGTGCCGACGCCGCGGACAGGCAGGCGCTGCTGGACCTGCGCGCCGTCCAGCAGGCCAACGGGCTCGCGGTTGAACCCCTCACCATCCGAGAAGCACGGCGGCGCGAAGCCCTGCTGAGCCCGGCCATTGCCTGTGCCCTGGATACGCCCGCGGACCACCAGGTGGATCCCCGGCTGCTGCTGCAGTGCCTCCGCCGTGTTCTCAGCGCGGACCCCGGCGGAACCGGACGAGGCGCACCCTTCATGGCCGGCGCCGTCGACGGTTATGCCGTGTTGGACAGGGCGGCGGGCCTGCTGTGGCAGGACGGAGCCGTTGCCGGGGTGCACCTGGAGGGCGGGGCGGCCGTCCTGGCCAGCGAGACTGTGGTGGCCAACGGACTGCAGGCAGCGGAACTGGCCGGGCTTCCTGATAACCTCCACCTGCCGCTGCGGCCGGTGCACGGGGATATCCTGCGGCTGACGGTGCCCGCGCACCTCCGGCCACTGGTGACAGCCACGGTCCGGGGGTTGGTCCGAGGCGTTCCGGTCTACATCGTCCCGCGGCAGGACGGCACCGTGGTCATCGGGGCCACCCAGCGGGAGGATGCGATGGGGCAGGAGAGCGGTTCCTCGGCCGGCGCAGTGTCGGCAGGCGGTGTGTACCAGCTTCTCCGGGATGCGCAGGTCCTGGTGCCTGCCGTCGCTGAGCTTGAACTGATGGAATGCACGGCCCGCGCACGGCCGGGCACACCCGACAATGCCCCGCTCTTGGGCCGGGTACCGGCCGGCGGGAGTGCCGGAGGGCGACAGCCTGGGCGGGCCCGGCAAGGCCCTGCAGAGCCCCCTTACGTGGCAGGGCTAATCATCGCCACGGGATTCTTCCGTCACGGCGTCCTGCTCGCCCCCGCCGCGGCCGCGATCTGCCGGGATCTTTTGTACGGCACGGAGGACCAGCGCTGGGCCCCCTTCAACCCGGCCCGGTTTTCCGGCGGCGCCGTCCGCCGGACGGAAGCAGGCACCGGGCTCAACACCAAGGAGACAGCATGAACATCACTTTGAATGGAACCGGGCATACCGTGGCTTCGGGCGCCTCCATCACCACCCTGGTCAGCGAGGTGACCGGGCGGAGCCTGGCTGCCGACGGCCAGGCCACAGACGGCCGCAAGCTTGGCGTGGCGGTGGCACATAACGCCCAGGTGGTGCCCCGAAGCCAGTGGTCCACCACGGCGCTCGCCGAGGGCGATGACGTTGAACTTGTCACTGCAGTACAGGGAGGCTGACCACCATGACTGGAACCCGCACCATTACCGCCGGCAACCTGCCGGACCTTCAGGATGCGCTGATGATCGACGGCGTCCACCTGCCGTCGCGGCTCATCATGGGCACCGGCGGAGCCCCCAGCCTGGACGGCCTGGGCGCCGCGCTCCTGGCCTCCGGCACCTCGCTCACCACGGTGGCCATGCGGCGCTATTCGCCCAGCGAGACGGGCTCGCTCTTCCAGCTGCTCGTGCACCACGGCATCCGGGTGCTGCCCAACACCGCAGGATGCTTTACGGCCCGGGACGCTGTCCTCACCGCAGAACTTGCCCGTGAGGCCCTTGAAACCGACTGGGTGAAGCTGGAGGTCATCGCCGACGAACACACCCTCTTGCCGGACGCTGTTGAGCTCGTGGACGCCACCGAGCAGCTGGTCAACCGGGGATTCAAAGTCTTCGCGTACACCAACGACGACCCGGTTCTGGCGCTCCGGCTCGAGAACCTTGGAGCAACCGCCGTGATGCCGCTCGGAGCTCCCATCGGCACCGGCCTGGGCATCCTCAACCCGCACAACATCGAACTGATCGTGTCCCGCGCATCCGTCCCGGTGGTGCTGGACGCGGGCATCGGCACGGCCTCGGACGCCGCCCTCGCCATGGAACTGGGATGCGATGCCGTGCTGCTGGCCACCGCGGTGACCCGGGCGCAAAACCCGGCCCTGATGGGGGAGGCCTTCAAGCATGCGGTCATCGCCGGCAGGCTGGCCAGGGCCGCCGGCAGGATACCCCGCCGCGAACACGCGTTGGCGTCCTCAGCCATGGAAGGCCGGGCGGAGTTCCTCTGACGTCCGGGTTTCCCGAATTTCATAAAGCAGTGGCCGCCGCCCCGGCTGGGGCGGCGGCCACTGCTTTATGCATATGTTGCCCGCGCTCCCAATGGGCGCCGGCCCTTTGCCGGAATCCTATCCGCGGAGGATAGCCGTAAGCCGCTCGGTATCACGGCGCGCACGGGTGCGGCCGCAATAAACGGCAGCGGCTATTGCCGCCGCAGCTCCCGTGACGATGGGCAGGACCCAGGGAAGCCAGGTCAGCCCCGGCAGGTAGCCGAAACCGGCGGCCATCAGGATGATCCAGGTCAACACCGCGGTCGCTACAGCAATTCCGGCGGGCAGGCCTGCCCCGTACTTGGCGTGACGCTTGTCGTTTGCCCAGACAATGAAGCCTGCGGCTGCGGCGGCCAGTACAACGATGGTCAGCGACAGCATGGGTCTCCTCGGAATGCGTGGACGTACGTCGGCAGGGGGACTAGAACTGGCCGAACCCTACGCGTCGGACTTCCTCGGCACCGATCTCCACGTAGCCCAGTGCATTGCCGGGAACAATGATCACGCGTCCCTTGTCATCCTTCAGGCGCAGCTCGCTGCCTTCGTTGATGGCTTCTCCCACAACCTTGGCCACCGACTCAGCATCCTGGGCTGACTCAAGTACAATCTCGCGGCCGACATTCTGCACGCCGATCTTAATTTCCACAGGGGCCTCCCAGCCAGTCAAAGTTCGTTGATGATGTCTTATTTGTAGTCTAGGACTCTTTGGGGAAGCGAGAGATTCCGCGCCAAGCTAAACGGTAGATCAGGTCGCTGGCCACATCCAGGTCCAGGTTGCCGTCCGTTTCAAGCCAGTACCTCGCGCTGACCTGCGCCATCCCGGCCAGCCCGCGCCCCAGGAGCTGCGCCTCCAGGTGGGGAAGCTTGGTGTC
This sequence comes from Pseudarthrobacter sp. NamE5, assembly GCF_005796225.1. Taxonomy (GTDB): domain Bacteria; phylum Actinomycetota; class Actinomycetes; order Actinomycetales; family Micrococcaceae; genus Arthrobacter. Next base: position 160,863 of record NZ_VAHO01000004.1, on the reverse strand, counting down.
CTCCGCGATGACCCTGGCGATGGCGTCAGCGAACGTCCTGTTAAACGTCTCCAAACGTGAACTGACATCTGGATCATTGATGAGGTCCGATTCAAAAACCAGGCGGTGGGCCTGGTCGTCATTGGCGATGAACTGGAAGTAGGCACGCATGACGGCCTGGACGCGCTGCTTGTTGTCTGTAGTGGAGTTAAGGGCGCCCAGCATGAGCTCGGTCAGGGACGCGAGGTGGCTTTCCAGCAGGGCCAGGTACAGCTCCCGCTTGGACGGAAAATGCTGGTAAAGGACGGGTTTGCTGACGTGTGCCGTCTCGGCGATCTCGTCCATGGCTGCACCGTGGTAGCCGTTGGCCACGAAGACCTCCTGGGCCGCCGTGAGGAGCTGGGCACGCCGCTCATCACGCGGAAGCCGGGCGGACCGTTGGCCTGCCGGACGCGAGGGAGTTTGCGGTTCGGTGGCGGACGGGCGGTCAGCCCGTGCTTCTTGGACCACAGTTGTCCTTCTTTCCGTTGCAGTTACCTCCACTTTACTGCGGGGTAATATGACCCGGCGGTATCCCGGGGCATACATTGAAGTATGGCTTCGACATTCACCGCAAATGTTTCAACTGTTTCCCTGGATCCACTGGTGGAACCGGCAGCCGGCCTCACTCCCGAAGAGGTGGAGCGCTACTCCCGGCACCTCATCATTCCCGAGATCGGCGCACTCGGACAGCGGCGGCTCAAGAATGCGAAAGTGCTCGTCATCGGGGCGGGTGGTCTCGGGTCGCCGGCGCTCCTGTACCTGGCCGCCGCGGGAGTGGGAACGCTGGGAATCGTTGACGACGACGCCGTGGACCTCACCAACCTGCAGCGCCAAGTTATCCACGGTGTGGCGGATGTGGGCCGTCCCAAGATCGAATCGGCACGCGACGCCATCGCGGAGCTGAATCCGCTGGTTGATGTCCGGCTGCACAACCTCCGGCTGGAGGCATCAAACGCTCTGGAGCTGTTTGCGGAATACGACCTCATCCTTGACGGCGCGGATAATTTCGCCACCCGCTACCTGGTCAACGATGCTGCAGCCATCCTGGGGAAGCCCTACGTCTGGGGATCCATTTTCCGTTTCGACGGCCAGGTCAGCGTGTTCTGGGAGAAGCACGGACCCACGTACCGGGACCTGTACCCGGAAGCACCGCCTGCCGGCTCCGTTCCTTCATGCGGCGAGGGAGGCGTCTTCGGGATGCTGTGCGCTGCCGTAGGATCGCTGATGGTGACGGAGGCAGTCAAGCTGATTACCGGCGTCGGACGTTCCCTGCTGGGCCGCGTGGCGCTGTTCGACGCCCTGGGCGGCAGCTGGCGGGAAATCCGCGTCTCCAAGGACCCGGCCGCGGAGCCGATCACCGAACTGACGGACTACGACGCTTTTTGCGGCACAGCACCGGCGGAACAGGCGGACACCGAGCACACCGTGACCGCAACCCAGTTGGCCACCATGCTCGCGTCCCGCAAGGCCGGCCTCAAGGATTTCGAGCTGGTCGATGTGCGTGAAGCCGGCGAGTTCGACATCGTCCGGATCGACGGCGCAAAGCTTATCCCGCAGGGACGGATCCTGGCCGGGGAGGCGTGGAATGAACTTCCCCAGGACCGGGACATCGTGTTTCACTGCAAGGCCGGCACCCGCTCGGCGAACGTGCTCGCGGCGGCGCGGAAGGCCGGCTATCAGCGGGTCAGCCATCTCGACGGCGGTATCCTCGCGTGGGTGCGCGAGGTGGAACCCGACAAGCCCGTCTACTGACCCCCACCAAGCGACGCTCTCTCACTTAATGCGGGCTTTTTCCAGACCCTCTATCAGCTAACGCTGGTTGCTGAAGGACGCTCCCTCACTGTGCCGAAGGAGGGTGAGAGAGGGTTGCCGGATAGGGCACATCGGGTGAGCGAGGGTTGCCGGACAGGGCACATCGGGTGAGAGAGGGTTGCCGGATAGAGCACATCGGGTGAGAAAGGGTTGCCCGGGTACTGCGTGGTCAGGCAGTTTCGCGGCCGCGGTGGTCCACCGGGCACTCGGCCTGCGGGGAGGCGGCTGCAGGTTGCTCCACGGTGATGCCGTACAGGGCTTCCAGGGCGGCCACATAATCGTCCTGCTGACCGTTGGCGGCAAGCTCCCGGGCACGCACGGTGGGCACGTGGAGAAGCTGCTTCACCATGCGGCGGAGTGCGAACTCGACTTCCTCCGCGGCCGCGGTGCAGCCGTGGCGGGCCCTGACTTTTTCCATTTCGGAGTCCAGGACGTTCATGGTGTGCCGGCGCAGCGCGACTATGGCTGAATCGACGGAACGTGCCTCGCGCTCCTGCTCGAAGGCCTTGGCGGCGCCGCTGACGATTCCGCTTGCCTGGGCCAGCGACTCGGCCTGCTCCTGCGGCGCGGCGAGGCGGACCGACTCAAGGGTCAGCAGTTCAACACCGTCGAGTTCGCCGACGCCGGGATCGAAGTCATGGGTCAGCGCAAGGTCGATGGCGATCAGCGGCTGCGGGGAGTTGGCGCGGACTTCGGCCAGTTCATCGGCCTCCACCCTGGTATCTGAACCGCTGCAGCCGATCATGACGTCTGCCGCTGCCACTGCCGGCCTGAGCGATTCCGCATCCAGGGCAGTGCCTCCGCGGGTGGCAACGAATCCTTCGGCCCGGCCGGAGGAAGAGAAGACGGAGATGTCCGTACAGCCACGCTCACGCAGCAGCGCCATGGTGGCTCCTGCGTAGGCGCCGGTCCCGAAGACCACCACTTTCTTGCTGGACCAGTCCGGATTCTCGGAAAGGTCCGTAGCCAGGTCCAGGGCGACGGAAACGATGGAAAGGCCGCGTGAACCGAGGGCGGTTTGGGCGCCTACATCTTTGGCGGTCTTCGACGCGGCCTGGAACAGCCGGACCAGGCCGGCGCTTGCCGTACCTTCGTGCTGGGCGGTTATAAGTGCGCGGCGCACTTGGCCGGCGATTTCGCGTTCCCCAACGACGGCGGAGTCGAGGCCGGCGCTGACGGCAAAGAGGTGTTGGCTGACGTCCGGGCCGGTGCGGGTGCTGAACGAACGGGAGACGAGGGGCTCACTGAGCCCGCTGGCTTCGCTGATCTCTGCTACAAGCGCTGCCCGCGCAGCCTCAACATCGACGGCGCTGGGAGCTTCGCCGTAAATTTCGTAGCGGTTGCAGGTGGCAAGGACTACTGCACCCGTGACCGCCGGCGATCCGGAGAGGGCGGATGTAGCGATCCCGGAGGAACCGTTGCTCAACTGAGCAACGGTCTCAAGATCGATGTCGGCGTGTGTAGCCACCAATGAAAAAAGAACCACAGCAGCACAATCATAGCTTTTTCGTTACTCGGTAGAACAACTCCCGGGTCCTGCAGGCGCGGGCACGGCCTGTGATTCCTGCCACGGCGCCACCGCAGGGGTCGGGGATGACACGTTGTCGTTATCTTTTAGGGCTGTTTTTCGGCACAATCAAAAGCATGACTTCCAGCCCTGCCACGTCCGCTGCCGGTGCCCTCGCTGCAGACCACCCGCTGATGGATGGCCGCACTGCAGATTCCCCGCTGATCACGGCCTATCGCGGAGGCAAGCCTTCCCGCCGCCCTGTCTGGTTCATGCGGCAGGCGGGGCGCTCCCTGCCTGAGTACCTTAAGGTGCGCGAAGGCGTCGCCATGCTGGACTCCTGCCTGCGTCCGGAACTGGCCTCGGAAATCACGCTCCAGCCCGTCCGCCGCCACGACGTTGACGCGGGCATCTTCTTCTCTGACATCGTCATTCCGTTGAAGCTCGCCGGCGTCGGCGTGGACATTGTGCCGGGAGTCGGACCTGTCCTGGACACGCCTGTCCGCACCGCCGCGGACGTAGCCGCACTGCCGCAGCTGACCTGGGAAGCGCTGGAACCCATCCGCGAAGCAGTACGCCTCACTGTTGCGGAACTCGGCAAAACCCCTTTGATTGGATTTGCCGGAGCCCCCTTCACCCTGGCGGCGTACATGGTGGAGGGCAGGCCCTCCCGCGACCACCTTGGCCCGCGCACCCTGATGCACGCCGACCCGGAAACCTGGACGGCCCTGGCCAACTGGGCCGCGGATGCCTCCGGGATGTTCCTGCAGGCGCAGCTCGAGGCCGGCGCCTCCGCTGCCCAGCTCTTCGACTCCTGGGCCGGCTCGCTGGGCCTGGCGGACTACACCAAATACGTGGCCCCGGCGTCCACGCGCGCCCTGGACCACGTACGGCATCTTGGCGCGCCCCTGATCCACTTCGGCACCGGCACGTCCGAGCTCCTTGTGGCCATGCGCGACGTGGGGGTGGACGTGGTTGGCGTCGACTACCGGCTTCCGCTTGACGAGGCAAACCGCCGCCTGGGCGGCACGGTGCCGCTGCAGGGCAACATCGATCCCGCCCTGCTGCCCGCGCCCTGGGAAATCCTGGAAGCCCACGTGTGCGACGTCCTTGCCGCAGGTGCCGCGGCTCCCGGGCACGTGGTGAACCTCGGCCACGGTGTTCCTCCGGAGACCGACCCCGCGGTACTGACCCGCGTGGTGGAGCTCATCCACTCCATCGCCCCGGAGTAGGCCGGTGGGCAGCCAGACGGCAGAAGCAGGAACCGCCCTGGTGCTGGGCGGGGGGATATCCGGCCTGCTGTCAGCACGGGAACTTGCTGCCGCCGGACATACGGTCACCGTCCTTGAAGCCGGACGGGAATGGGGCGGCTGCGTGGGAAGCCACATTGTGGCCGGACTGACCCTCGACAGTGGCGCAGAATCCTTCGCCACCCGGTCTGACGCAGTGGAGAAGCTCGCCGCCGAACTTGGCCTCGCCGCCAGGATCGTGCCGCCGCGGCCCGGCGGAGCCTGGGTGCAGTTGCCGGACGGCCCGCGCGAACTGCCGAGGACCGGCGTCCTTGGCATTCCTGCGAATCCCTGGGACCCCGAAGTCCGCCGCACCCTCGGCCTTGCGGGTTCCCTCCGGGCGTCCCTGGACAGGTTTCTGCCGGCTTCGGTGGGCACAGCTGCGGACATCATCAGCGTCTCCGCCCTGGTCAGGGCCCGGATGGGCGGCCGGGTCCTGGAGCGACTGGTGGCTCCCGTGGTGGGCGGTGTCCACTCCGCAGATCCCGGACTGCTCGACGTCGACATGGTGGCCCCCGGGCTGCGGGACGGGCTGCGGCGCCACGGCTCCCTGGCCGCCGCTGTCTCAGACCAGCGGCGTGCGCCCGGCGGACCGCCGGTCCGCAGCGGGGACAACGCCGTGCCCACTGGTCCTGCCAAGGCAGGCTCCGCCGTCGCCGGACTGGAAGGCGGGATGCATACCCTCATCACTGCGCTGGTCGCCGACCTTCGCGGGCGGGGGGTCACGCTCCTTTCCGCTGCGCCCGCAACGTCTGTTGCCCGTACCCAGGAGGGGTGGCGTGTCAGCTCAGCGGGAGAGACGTTCGACGCCGGCCGGCTGGTGGTGGCAGTGGACGGTCCGGCCGCCGTCGGACTGCTTGAGGAGGTGATACCCGCCTTGGAAGGAAAACGCCCCACGCCGGGTCCGGACGTCAAGCTCGTCACGCTGGTACTGGACAAGCCCGAACTGGATCGGCGGCCCCGCGGCACAGGCGTCCTGGTGGCGCCGCAGACTCCCGGCATCGAAGCAAAGGCACTGACCCATGCCACCGGCAAATGGGATTGGCTGGCAGCGGTGGCCGGACCTGGGCGGCATGTTGTCCGGCTGTCCTACGGGCGGATAGACGGGGCCGGAGAGCAGCCCGGCGGCCCGGAGACGGATGAAGAACTGCTGGCCGCGTCCCTCCGGGACGCGCAGGCTCTGCTGACGGTCCCCATATCGCAGGAGGACGTGCTGGACTGGGACGTTGTCCGGTGGCGGGGCTCCCTGCCATTTGCAGCCGTCGGGCACAAGTCCCGCGTGGCAGGCATCCGAAAGTCCTGCGCGGCGGCTGGAAACCTGGCCGTGGTGGGAGGCTGGGTGGCGGGCAACGGGCTGGCCGCCGTGGTGTCGGACACCCGGGAACAGATCAGAAAGCTCGCCAGCTGAGAGTTGCCGCTGGTCAGCGGCGGAAAAGCTCCCACATGCCCTGCAGGCATGCGGCCCCACGGGGGAGTGCCGGCTTTCATTTCCCCTTGCGGTCTGGTTAGGGTCGATGACTATGGCGAAACACAGGTCCGAACTTTTCATGTCCCGGACCGGTATCCATGGGGGAGTCCGACGCGGCACTGCAGCTGCTGCGGTCGGAGCGGTACTGGTCCTGGCAGCAGGCGTCCCGGCGTCCCAAGGTGACGAGGGGAAACCCACTGTCAGCGGCAACTCCGCCTCCGCGAGGCAGGACGCCCCCGGCCAGAACCGGGACAGCAAGGAAGCAAAGGACAAGGCTGCCAAGCCTTCCCGGAAGACGGCCGCCCCTTCTCCTGTTCCAGAACAGACGCCGCCCGCTGCCGCCCTCCCAGTTCCGGCGGCGCTGCTCCCGGCAGTCAAAGCTTCGTCGGCCCCGTCCGCCACCGCGGTTCCCGAGACCAGCCCCGCCGTATCAACAACGTCCGGGCCCGCACTCCCGGTACCGGCGCCGTCTACGACAGCGACTGAACCCGTGCCTTCCGTAACCCTGGGAACCCGACAATCCCCGTCGGCGCGTACTGCCCCTGCAGCCCCCGCCCCGGAAGCACCGGCAGAGGGCGCCCCCGCAGGTGAAGCCCCGGCGCAGTTGAGTGCAGCCGGTGCGCCGTCCTCCCCTGAAACCGGGACCAGCCCCTCAGAGGCCGGGCAGTCCACTGCCGGCCAATCCAGCACGGCCCACGAGAGCACTGGAACAGCAACTGTTCCAGGAACTGCTGCCGGGCAATCGGATGCGGACGGACAGGAAGTTGCACCGTCTGAACTGCCGGCGCCGGCGGCCGGAACGCCTTCTTCCGCAGCTCAAAAGCAACAGACCGGACGCACGCCGCAGGCGGCAGGCATTCCCAAGAGCAGCGGGCAAAACGTTGGGTCTTTTTCGAGCGCACAGCCCGGGCTGCAAAGCGGAATGGTCGGGCTCGGCGTGGGGCTGGTGGGCGTAGCTGCCGCCGCCGGCGCAGCCTACCTTCGCGTCCGCAAACCCTAGCCTGGCTGCCGCGGCGGGTCGCAGAAGCCGGGAGATGAAGGAGGGCTCAGTGTGACGTTTGACACTTCTACCGCTTGTAGAAGTCGCTGGTTTCGACTTGACGGGTACTAAGGGGCAAACTTGTAACCATGAGCCACACTTCTGCCGAATCTGTCACTAAAACCGAAGAACAAGCCGAGCAGTTTTTCACCCTCTGGACGGTATTCAAGCGCTCCGAAACCCTGATCCGCAGTGCCGATGCCGCCACTGATTTCGAGGCCCTGCTGGAACGGCTTGCCCAGTCCGGCGTGACGCATCGCGGCAGCTACGACGTCTCCGCCATGCGCGCGGACGCAGACGTGATGGTGTGGCTCCACGGGCCCAAGCCGGAAGCGCTGCAGCAGGCGATCCGCGATATCCGCCGCAGCAACCTTTTCGCCGGGACTGAGATGGTCTGGTCCGCCATGGGAGTGCACCGCGAGGCCGAGTTCGCCAAGAACCACACTCCCGCCTATTCCCGCGGCGTTGCGCCCGCGGAATGGCTGTGCGTCTACCCGTTCGTCCGCTCGTATGAGTGGTACATCCTGCCGGAGGAAGAGCGGGGCGCAATGCTCCGTGAACATGGCCTCCTGGGCAGGGAATTCCCGCAGGTCATCTCCAACACGGTTTCTTCCTTCGCGTTGGGCGACTGGGAGTGGATCCTGGGCCTTGAAGCGCCCGAGCTCGTGGACCTCGTGGACCTGATGCGCCATCTTCGCAACACGGAGGCCCGCAACCACGTCCGTGAGGAAGTCCCCTTCTACACCGGCCGCCGGATCTCCGCGGCAGAGGTAGCCGAGGTGCTCGCATGAGCCAGCCAGGACAGCAGGGCACGCCCGGCACGGCCGTGAACCCGGTGACCGAAGCGGGACGAATGGCTCCCAAAAACTACGATGCCGTTCTCCTCGCCTCCTTCGGCGGGCCGGAAGGCCAGGAGGACGTCATCCCGTTCCTCCGGAACGTCACCCGCGGCCGGGGCATCCCGGACGAGCGGCTTGAAGAGGTATCGCACCACTACCGGGCCAATGGCGGCATCAGCCCCATCAACCAGCAGAACCGCGAGCTTAAGGCTGCCCTGGAAGCAGAGCTCGCAGCCCGGGGCATCAACCTGCCGGTGCTCTGGGGTAACCGCAACTGGGCTCCGTTTATCCCGCAGACGCTCCAGGATGCGTACGACGCCGGCCACCGCCGCCTGCTGATGCTCACCACGAGTGCCTACTCGTGTTACTCCAGCTGCCGCCAGTACCGCGAGGACATCGGCATGGCCCTGACGGAAACCGGACTCGACGGCCGGCTTGAGGTGGACAAGGTGCGCCAGTACTTCGACCACCCGGGCTTCGTGGAGCCCTTCATCGAGGGTACTGCTGCGGGCATGGCCGAAGTACAGGCGAAGCTGGCCGCCGCAGGTACCCCCGACGCAAAGGTCCAGGTCCTGTTCGCCACGCACTCCATCCCCACCCGGGATGCGGAAGCGGCAGGCCGTTCCGAAGGCGAACCCCGCGAATTCGAAGAGGGCTCGGCCTACGTTGCCCAGCACCTGGCCACCGCTGCGGCCGTCATGCAGAGGGTGGAAGTGGAATCAGGCATGACTGCCCCGTGGTCGCTGGTGTACCAGTCGAGGTCCGGCGCACCGCACGTGCCGTGGCTCGAACCGGACATTAATGATGCCATTGAGGAACTGGCCGGCAACGGCGTCAAAGGCATTGTCATCGTGCCGCTGGGCTTCGTCAGCGACCACATGGAAGTTGTCTGGGACCTGGACACCGAGGCCCTGGAAACCTGCGCCAACCTTGGACTCGCCGCCACCCGCGTCCCCACACCGGGCACCCACCGCTCGTTCGTGAACGGCCTGGTGGACCTCATCTCGGAACGTACCGTCGCCAACAACATCGGCGACCGCCCGGCCGTGACCGCGCTCGGCCCCTGGTACGACGTCTGCCGGCCGGGCTGCTGCGGGAACTTCCGCGGCGAAAAGCCCACCATTGCCGGGGCCGACACCACCGTGGGAACCGGCCACGATCCCTACCCCGGCGAAGCCGGGGCCGGGCAGCCGGCGCCTGCTGCGGGAGCGCCGCAGCAGTGACGGTCCGCATCGGTACCCGGGCAAGCAAGCTCGCGCTCACCCAGACGCAGCAGACCGCGGACCAGCTGGCCGCCGTCGGAGGCTTTCCGGTGGAGCTCGTGCACATCAAAAGCGACGGCGACGTCCTCACCGGCTCCCTGTCCCAGATGGGGGGTACCGGCGTCTTCGTTGCCGCCCTGCGTGACGCGCTGCTGCGGAATGAATGCGATGTTGCGATCCACTCGCTCAAGGACCTGCCCACCGGGCCGGCGGTGGGGCTCAGCCTCGCGGCCACCCCGCGGCGGGTGGATGTCCGTGATGTCCTGTGCGCCCGCAATGGACTGAAGCTGGCAGATTTGCCACCCAACGCAATGGTGGGCACCGGATCGCCCCGTCGGGCAGCCCAGCTTCGCAGCGCCCGGCCGGACCTGAACATCGTGGATACCCGGGGCAACGTGGACACGCGGCTGGGCCGGGTACCGGGACTGCCCGGCAACTCAACCACCCAGGTGGTTCCGGGCAAGTCCTGCGACCTGGATGCAGTGGTGCTCGCCGCTGCAGGCCTGGAGCGGATCAGCAGGCTGGACACCGTCAGTGAGTTCCTGGAGACGGACATCATGCTGCCCGCCGCGGGACAGGGGTCGCTCGCCATCGAGTGCCGCACCGCCGACGCCCCGCCAAGGGCAGGCTCGGCCGAAGGTTCACGGGAAGTCCTTGCGCAGGCCCTCGCCGCCCTTGACGACCCCGACACCCGGCTTGCAGTCACCGCCGAACGTGCCCTCCTGGCAAGGCTTGAAGCCGGCTGCGCCGCTCCCGTGGGCGCCTACGCCTACCGGAAAGGCAGCCTGCTGCACCTTGAGGCGGTGGTCTGCGCCGTGGACGGGACAGCGTCGGTTCGGAACAAGCGGGCCACCGATGGGTTGACGGAAGTGGGTGCCACGCTGCTGGGCATTGAGCTGGCCGAGGTGCTCCTCGCCGCCGGCGCTGCCGATATCGCGGACCTGCAGGCTTCCTGATTCCGCCGATGCCAGTGCCTAACCCGCCGGCCCGGCCTTCCGGTCCAGGGCGCCAGTAGCATGCAGGGCCAGGTTGAGTCGCCGCGTCGGCCATTGGCCGGTGCCCGGGTACTGGTGACGCGCAGCCCGGAGCGCTCGCTGGAACTGGTCGCCGCGCTGGGCAGTGCGGGTGCCGAGGTCCTGCTGCTTCCCCTGATCGACTTCGAGCGCGCCCCGGACCAGCACTCGCTCGACGTGGCCTTCGACGCCCTCGGTGCGGGGGCCTTCGACTGGCTGGTGGCCAGCAGCGCCACCACGGTCTACGTGCTTGCGGACAAGGCCGCCGAACGGGGACTGACGCTGCCCCGGTGGGTTCCGAGGGCTACCCGCGTCGCAGCCGTGGGGGCGGCAACGCGCCGGCAGCTGGAGGACCGCGGGTTGGCGGTGGCACTGACCCCCGGGGAGGAGGACCAATCCGCCGAAGGCCTGCTCGCTGCCTGGCCTGACCGAGCCGGCAATGTCCTCCTGCCCCAGGCGGACATTGCGTCCCCGCGCCTTGCGGAGGGGCTGGAAGCTGCAGGCAGCAGCGTTACTGTCGTGACCGCCTACCGGATCGTCGACTACCCGGCGGCAGCGGAGCGCAGGCTGGCCATCCCAGCGGAGGATGGGGAAGCAGGGGTGCACCCGCCGTCGTACTCATTGCTGACCCCTGCAGCCGCCGCTGCGGAACTGGCAGCGGGGCGGATCGACGCAGTGATCGCCGCCTCGCCGAGTGCCGCACGGCGCATCCACGGACTTTCCCCGCTGCATGGCTGCCGCTTCGTGGCCATTGGACGGTCGACGGCGGACCAGGCTTCCGTCCTCGGCATTCCCGTGGCTGCCATCGCGGCAGAGCCGTCCACCGAAGGGCTTGTTGCCGCCGCTGCAGCAGCACTCGTCCCGGAAGCGGTGGCAGGCCTTGAACCTCCGGCGCAGGCCGAGCCGAAACCCCTGGTCAAACCGTTGCCGCGGCCGGGGCCACTTCCGCCCTGACCAGGAGCGCAGCGCCCCGCCACCGCTTCAGCCGAACTTCCCGACACCAACGCGAAGGACAAACCATGACCTTTCCCAGCCACCGCCCCCGCCGCCTCCGCACCACGCCGGCCATGCGCCGGCTGACCGCCGAAACCCGCCTGGCGCCGGCGGAACTCATTCTTCCGGCATTCATCCGCGAAGGCCTGCAGGAACCAAATCCCATCACGTCCATGCCGGGCGTTGTCCAGCACACCACCGACACCCTGAAGCGGGCGGCGGCGGAAGCTGTGGAGCTGGGCCTGGGCGGCATCATGCTGTTCGGCATCCCGGAAAGCAGGGATCCCGAGGGATCGGCATCCCTGGATCCGGAGGGCGTTCTGAACAAGGCCATCCGGGACGTCCGCGGAGAAGTAGGTGATGACATGGTGATCATGAGTGACGTGTGCCTGGACGAATTTACCGACCACGGCCACTGCGGAGTGCTCGACGCCGACGGCTACGTGGACAATGACCGCAGCGTGGAGATCTATGCACAGATGGCGGTAGCCCAGGCAGACGCCGGCGCCCACATGCTGGGGCCCTCCGGAATGATGGACGGGCAGGTGGCAGCAATCCGTTCCGCCCTCGACCAGGCGGGCCACACCAACACTTCCGTCATCGCCTATGCAGCCAAATACGCGTCCGCTTTCTACGGACCGTTCCGCGAAGCCGTAGATTCCCAGCTGAAGGGGGACCGGCGGACCTACCAGATGGATGCCGGCAACCGTACTGAAGCCCTTCGCGAGGTGGAACTGGATCTGGCTGAGGGGGCAGACGTCGTGATGGTGAAGCCTGCCATGAGCTACTTGGACATCCTCGCGGACGTCGCCGCGATGAGTCCCGTCCCGGTGGCCGCCTACCAGATCTCCGGCGAGTACGCGATGATCGAAGCCGCTGCAGCCAACGGCTGGATTGACCGGCGCGCCGCCATCACCGAGTCCGTCCTCGGCATCCGCCGCGCAGGCGCAAACATGGTGCTGACCTACTGGGCGGCGGCGCTTGCCGGCTGGCTGAAGGAGTCCCGATGACCGGAGTCCCTTCCGGTCCCGCCGAGCCGGTGGGACGGGACCGCATTTTGCTGGGCCTGAACACCTTCGGCGACGTCGGCGAAAACCCGGACGGCAGCCCGCTGGCGCATGCCCAGGTGCTGCGCCAGCTGCTGGAACAGGCGGAACTGGCGGACGCGGTCGGACTCCATGCCTTTGGCGTGGGGGAGCACCACCGCAAGGACTACGCGGTATCTGCCCCGGAAGTTTTCCTGGGGGCCGCCGCTGCCCGTACCACCCGGATCCGGCTCGGTTCCGCCGTGACCGTCCTCAGCTCCGACGATCCCATCCGGGTGTTCCAGCGCTTCTCCACCGTTGACGCCATGTCCAACGGCCGAGCCGAAGTGATGCTGGGGCGCGGGTCATTCATCGAATCCTTTCCCCTGTTCGGCTTCGACCTGGCGGACTACGAGGTTCTGTTCGAGGAGAAACTCGAGCTGTTCGACAAGGTGCGCGCGCAGAAGCCGGTGCACTGGGAAGGCCGGACCCGGCCCGCCCTTGCCGGCCTGAGCGTCTACCCGCCCCTGGAACACCACTTGCTGCCCACGTGGATCGGCGTAGGCGGTACACCCGAATCCGTGCTGCGCTGCGCGCAGTACGGATACCCCATCATCTTCGCGATCATTGGCGGCCAGCCACGGGCCTTCCGCCCACTGGTGGATCTGTACCGCGAAGCCATGTCCAAGTACGGCCATCCGATGCAGCAGGTGGCCACCCATTCGCCCGGGCATGTGGCCGATACCGACGAGCAGGCCCGGGAGGAACTCTTCCCGCACTGGCTGAAGCTGCGCAACAAGCTGGGAGCCGAACGGGGTTGGGGACCCGCCGGACGCGGCGAGTTTGAAGCACTGTGCGCTCCCGAAGGTGCGCTGTATGTGGGCTCGCCGGAGACCGTGGCCCAAAAAATCGTTCAGCTCAAGCAGAACCTGGGGGTGGACCGCTTCGACCTGAAATACAGCAACGGCCCACTCCCGCACTCCGCCATGATGCGCTCCATCGAGCTGATGGGTACCGCTGTGGCTCCCCGTGTGGCTGAATTGCTCGAAAATTGACCGGCCAGCCAACTGAGAGAATAGGAAACATGACTTCCAGCAACCCTCGCAATGAGGCACTTTTCGACCGCGCCCGCCAGCTGATGCCGGGCGGGGTCAACTCGCCGGTCCGGGCTTTCGGATCAGTGGGCGGCACCCCCCGCTTCATGGTCTCCGCCAAGGGGCCGTACCTCACGGATGCCGACGGCAAGGAATACGTGGACCTCGTCTGCTCCTGGGGCCCGGCGCTGTTGGGCCACGCGCACCCCGCTGTGCTGGATGCCGTGCATGCCGCCGTGGAGCGGGGCCTGTCCTTTGGTGCTTCCACCCCGGATGAGGCCAACCTGGCCGAGATCGTGATGGAACGCGTTCCCGCCGTTGAACGCCTCCGCATGGTGTCCACTGGCACCGAAGCCACCATGACGGCGGTCCGGCTTGCCCGGGGCTTCACCGGACGCAATCTCATCATCAAGTTCGCCGGTTGCTACCACGGCCACCTCGACGGGCTGCTGGCGTCAGCCGGATCAGGCGTGGCCACGCTTGCCCTGCCCGGTTCCGCCGGTGTCACCGAGGCCACGGCAGCCGAGACGCTGGTGCTGCCCTACAACGACCTCACCGCCGTCAAGGAAGCCTTCGCCACCCACGGTCCCAACATCGCGGCCGTGATCACCGAGGCCGCGCCCGCCAACATGGGCGTCGTCACACCCGCAGAAGGCTTCAACCTTGGCCTGTCCCGCATCACCCGCGAACATGGTGCACTACTCATCGTGGACGAGGTCCTTACCGGTTTCCGCACAGGCTACTCGGGCTACTGGGGCCTTACCGGCGGGGCACCGGACGCAGCTGACCCCTGGACCCCTGACCTGCTGACCTTCGGCAAGGTCATCGGAGGGGGAATGCCGACGGCGGCCCTCGGCGGGCGTGCCGACGTCATGGACTATCTCGCCCCTACCGGGCCGGTGTACCAGGCCGGCACCCTGTCCGGAAATCCGGTGGCCATGGCGGCCGGCGTCGCCACCCTGACCCACGCCACCCGCGATGTGTACTCCTACATCGATGTCCGGTCACTGGAACTCTCCTCCGCCCTGTCCACCGCACTGGACGCCGCCGGGGTGGACCATTCCATCCAGTTCGCCGGCAACCTGTTCTCGGTGGCGTTCGGAACCTCCGCCCACGGGGTGCACAACTACGCGGACGCCCTTGCCCAGGAAAGTTTCCGCTACGCACCGTTCTTCCACTCGATGCTGGAAGCCGGCGTCTACCTGCCGCCGTCAGTGTACGAGGCCTGGTTCCTCTCCGGCGCCCATGACGACGCTGCCATGAACCGGATCTACGACGCGCTGCCGGCCGCCGCGAAGGCTGCGGCTGCGGCGCAAGGCTAGTCCCCGCCGTCGGTCCCCACACTGGCCTCGCAAGGCTGGCCAGGGAATCCTGCGGGCGGGCTCATCCCGGCGCAGACAAAGGAACCCCCGGTTGCAGTGCAACCGGGGATTTCTTTATGCCCATGTGCGGGGCTAGAGGACGTCCGAGAGGAAGCCCCTTAGCCGTTCCGTCCGCGGAGCGGTGAAGATCTGTTCCGGAGGTCCGGACTCCACCACCACACCGGCATCCATGAACGTCACGTTGTCCGAGACGTTGCGGGAGAAGCCCATTTCGTGGGTTACCACCACCATGGTCATGCCGCCCTTGGCGAGGTCGGTCATCAGCGCCAGGACGCCCTTGACGAGCTCCGGGTCCAGGGCCGAGGTGGCCTCATCAAAGAACATGACCTCCGGGTTCATGGCCAGCGCACGGGCGATGGCCACGCGCTGCTGCTGCCCGCCGGAAAGGTTTGCCGGGCGCGAGTCGGCCTTGTGCTTAAGACCCACCAGGTCCAGCTGCTCCAAGGCTTCGGCCCGGGCCTGCTCCCTGGGCAGCTTCCGCAGTTTGCGGAGGGCCAGCGAGACGTTTTCCTCCACCGTTTTGTGCGGGAACAGGTTGAACTGCTGGAACACCATGCCGATCCGCTGCCGGAGTTCGTCAGGGTTGTCCTTCAGGACCGAGCGGCCATCCAGGAGGATGTCGCCCTGGTCCGGCTCGATGAGCCGGTTCATGACCCGCAGCAGGGTGGACTTGCCGGAGCCGGACGGACCGATGACAGAAGCCGTCGTGCCCTTCTCCACGTGCAGGTCAATGCCGCGGAGAACGTGGTTGTGGCCGAAGGAAAGGTGCAGGTTCTTGCCGGTCAGGGTTCCGGATGCGAATTCCGTCATGCCTGTGCCCCCTTGCCGATAGGTGCTGCCAGCTCATCCGGTTCCTTCTTCTCCGGCTTGCCGGTACGCAGCCGGTGGTCGATGAAATTGACGAAGTGCGTGAGCGGGACGGTCAGGATCAGGTACAGCACGCCCGCGGCCACCAGCGGGGACAGGTTGCCTGTGTTGGCCATGGCGTCGTTGCCGATCCGGAAGATCTCCCGGTCCGAGGCAGCGAGCCCGAGCATAAACACCAGCGAGGAGTCCTTCAGCAGCGAGATGAACTGGTTCACCAAGGCGGGCAGGACCCGCCGAATGCCCTGCGGCACCACTACCAGGCGCATGGAACTGCCGTAGCTGAACCCCAGCGCCCGGGACGCCTCCAGCTGCCCCTTTTCCACGCTCTGGATACCGGAGCGGAAGATTTCACCGATGTAGGCGGCCGCGATCAGCGTCAGGGCCAGGATGCCCAGGGGGTACGGGTTACGAGAACCGGTGATTTCACGCGCTATCGGGCTCAGGCCGATACCGATCACCAGGATCACCAGGATGGCGGGCAGGCCACGGAAGATATCAGTGTAGATGCGCGCGACCCAGCGTGCACCCGCATTGCGGGATATCCCCATCATGGCCAGCCCGAGCCCCAGCAGCGATCCGAAGACGCCGGAAGCAACGGCAAGTATCAGGGTGTTGGGCAAGCCCACCATCAGCAGGGCGGGGATGACTTTGGCCATTTCCTCCCAGTTGAAGAAGGTGTCGGCCAGCTGGTCCAAGAGATCCATAAACGTCCCGGCTCAATCAGCTCTGGGGAACCGTGGCGGCCTTGCTGCCCGGCTTCCAGTCAGAGGGCATCTCGCGATCCGGGTACCATTCCTTGGTCAGCTTGGACCAGGTCCCGTCTTCGATCACAGCGTCCAGGCCGGAGTTCAGGGCGTCGATCAGCGGCTGGTTGTCCTTCGCCACGGCGTACGCGGTGAAGTTCTCCGTGTTGACCTTCGACTCGACGATGGCGGTACCGTCGCCTTCCTTGACCTGGCCCTCGGCCTGCTGGGACGGGGCCACCCAGGCGTCAACCTGGCCGTTGCGCACGTTGGCGTAAACAGTGGCGTAGTCCGGGAAGCGGATCGGTTCCATGTTCAGGGTGTTGGTGACGTAGTCGTCCTGGACCGTGCCCTGGACCACGCCAACGCGGAGGTCCTCAGTGAGATCGTCAAAGCCCTTGATGTCACTGTCGGTCCTGGCCACGACAGCCATGAATCCGAAGTCGTAGCCGTTGGTGAAGCCGACGTTCTGGCGCCGGGCCTCGGTGGTGGAGATGGAGGAAGATCCGACGTCGAACTGCTTGGTCTGGACCTGGGAAAGGAGGGCCGAGAAGTCCGTGGCAACGAATTCGACCTCGAGGCCGAGCTTGCCGGCAATGGCGCGCAGCAGTTCATTGTCATAGCCCGTGAACTTGCCCGAGGGGTCGATGAAGATGTTCGGCGGGGCGTCCGAAAGGGTGCCTACCTCGAGCCTGCCCTCAGTGTTGAGGCCGAGCTTGGTCTTGTCGATCTGGTCGATCGGTGTGACGTTGTCAGTGGTGTACTTGTCCAGCGTTTGCTGGTCGCTGCCCGCGAGGGCATCAGTGGGGGAGCCGCTTGGCTGCGAGGATCCTGAGCCGCAGGCCGCCAGGGAAACGGCGAGGGCAAGTGCAACGGGAGCGGTAGTCAGCCACTTCATCGCTTTGATTTTCATCAGGTTGTCACTTTCATTGAGTCATAAGTCAACCGGGCCGCAAGGCTGCGCTGGTGGCGCCTGGCACCTGCCCGGCGCTGTTCGAGCGCGGCAAGTCACGGGTGACCGCAAAACTTTATTCTCTCACCTCAGGCGAAGCGCGTTCCTGTCTGAACGAAAAACATCAGGAGCGCCGATCCTTTGAATCAAATTCGGCGTTGACCCGCTTGCGCCTTTGCAATGGATGCCGTAACCCGTTGCCGGCGAACTGATACCCCTGAACTCGTTGCTGCTTCGTGAACTCTTATTACTGTGACTTGCCTCGCAAAGTAAAGTTCCGGGGGAAGCTAGAACCCTCCCGTTTCCGCATCCTGCGGCGGAAGTACCGGCCAATCGCCTTCAATGACGGCGGCCGGCTTGGTTTTGCGAAGGTAACCCTGGAAATCCGCCGCCTGGCTCACCGCCCAATCCACCTGCAACTGATGAAGCTGGCTGGCCGGCATCATGAGCTTTGGGAACTTCCCGGCCATCGCATCCAGAACGCGCAGGGTGGCCAGGGCATCCGCAGCCGAGGTATGTGCATTGTCCAGGACCACTCCGTATTCCTCGCAGAGTGCTGTCAGGGTCCGCTTTCCTTTGCGGTAGCGGTCCACCTGCTTGTTCATGACGTACGGGTCCAGGACAGGGAACCGGGAGAGCTGACGGACGCCGTAACGGGCCGATTCTGCAGCAAGGACAGTGAAGTCGTAGCTGGCATTGAAGGCAATCACTGGAATGCCGTCGTCGAAAAGGCCCTGCAGGACGGCCGCGACCTCCCTTGTGACCTCATCGGCCGGTCTTCCTTCCCGCCTGGCCTGCTCGGTGGTGATACCGTGCACATCGCTGGCTTCCGTGGGAATCTCCACACCGGGATCGGCCAGCCACTCATGCTCCTTGATGACATCGCCCTTGTGGTCCACCACTGTCACGGAAGCTGTGACGATACGCGCAGCCCGGGAGTTCCGGCCGGTGGTTTCCAGGTCGAAGGCGGCGCGGGGGAGGGTGTTCCAAGTGCTCATGCCTCAACGCTAAAGGGCACCACCGACAATTCCGGGGAGCGCCACTGCGGCTACATTGGATCAATGCGGATGGACTACGTGGAGGCGGTGCTGGCGATCGTCAGGATGGTTCCCGCCGGGTCCGCTGTGTCATACGGGGACGTCGCTGAGTTGCTGGGCTCAGGCGGTCCCCGGCAGGTTGGGGCAGTGATGAGCCATTATGGGAGCGGCGTCCCGTGGTGGCGGATTCTCAAAGCGAGCGGGCATCCGCCTGAGGGACATGACGTTGAAGCTCTCCGGCATTACCTTGCCGAAGGAACACCCCTTCGGGGAGACTACGCCGACGACGAACGGACAGGTGAAGGGCACTGGTGGGTTGATCTTTCGACTGCCCGCTGGGCACCAACAGAGGCCGACCTGGACAGGATCGACGACGTTGCCGGTACGCTGGAGCGGCGGCTGCACGGATTGTCAGTGCCCGATGGTGGAATATCCCTGTGACAGTAACAATGCCCTTTACCGGCCCTCGTGACGAATCCTGGGACGGCCCCTTGGCAGTCCCGGTCACTGCCGGCTGCACAGGCGCTGGTGCAGAAGAAGGTCCTGCAGCCCATCCTGCCGGGCATTTCGCCGCCGGGCTTCGATTGCTGCCCCCGCGCCAGGTGCATGCCGTACAGCCGCAGCTTTCGCCTGACCAGCAGTCCGCGGTTGACGTCATCCAAGGAAGCGGCCCGGTGCTGCTGCCTGGGGCTCCCGGTACGGGGAAGAGCACCGTCCTCGTGGAGGCGGCAGTCCAACGGGTCGTACGGGACGCCGTGGATCCGGAAAAGGTGCTTATCCTGGCCCCGAGCCGGCTGGCGGCGGACGCCTTGCGTGACCGTTTTACGGCCAGGCTGGACAGGAGCCTGAGCACCACGCCCGCACGGACCTGGGCGTCCTACGCCTTTGACCTGATCCGGCGCGCCAAGGCGGAAGGCATCCTTCCCCTGGCCCGGCCCCCGCGGCTCCTCTCGGGTCCTGAGCAGGACCTTATCATCAGGGAACTCCTCGAGGGGCACCGCCTTCCCGGACTGGAGCTGCCTTGGCCCGCCGACCTTGAAGGAGCACTGGAAACCCGGGGTTTCCGCCAGGAAGTCCGCCAGCTGTTCGACCGCATCATCGAATCAGGCCGCACCCCGGGCGACCTCGTGCGGCTCGGCCGGGAATGCGGCCGGCCTGACTGGATTGCTGCTGCCGCCCTCTACGCGGAGTACCGGGATGTTCTGGACCTGCGGATGCCCGAGGCTTTTGACCCTGCCGGAATCATCACAGCCGCCCGGCAGATTTTCCAGGAGTCTCCCGCTTTCCTGGCCGCGGAACGGGACCGGCTGCAGGTAATCCTGGTGGACGACGTTCAGGAAGCCAACCCTGCGATTTTTGAACTGCTCGCTGACATCGCAGCCGGAAAGGACTGCTTCGTTGCTTTTTCCCCGGACACTGTTGTCCAGGGCTTCCGCGGGGCAAGGCCCGATCTGGTGGCTGAGTTGCCCCAGCTGCTGTCGCCGCAGTCCCCTGTACTGGAACGCCCGCTGCAGTACGCCCACCGGCACGCTCCGGCGGTTGCCCGGGCCTGGCTTGGAGTTGCCGACCGCATATCACAGCGTGCCGGCGGGCAGCTGGCCAGGCGCCTGGAGCAGCTTCCCTGCCAACAGCTTCCGGGGGGAGAGGTCCACAACGGCCGGCAGCAGGGGGCAGTTGAGGCACACTTGGTTCCTTCCGCTGTGCACGAATTGCGGTACGTTGCCCAGCGCATCCTGGACCAGCACATCAATCACGGCCGCGACCTGGCGGACCTCGCCGTCATTGTGCGCAACGGTGCCCAGGTGAGCGAGTTCCAGCGTTACCTTTCGGGGCAGGGAATCGCAGTCCGGGTACCTGTAGCCGAATCCGCCGTCCGGGATGAGGTGGCGGTCCGGCCGCTGCTTGACGCCTTCGCCATCGCCCTGGATCCGGACCTGCTGACTCCTGAGGCCGCGGTATCGCTTCTGACCTCCCGGATCGGCGGTGCCACCTCAATCGAGCTCCGCCGCCTCCGGCAATCACTGCGGAAGGAAGAGATCCAGGGCGGCGGCGGCCGGACCAGTGACGCGCTGCTGGTGGAAGCGCTGCTGGAACCCGGTGCCCTTTCCACCCTTGGAATCGAGGGCAGGGCGGCGCGCCGCGCGGCGAGGATGATCCAGGCCGGCAGGCGCGCTGCTGCGGAACCTGGCGCAAACGCTGAATCGGTCCTCTGGGCACTCTGGCACTCCACCGGACTGGCAGGTGCCTGGACCGAAACAGCGCTTTCCGGCGGTCCGCACGGAGCGCGGGCGGACCGTGACCTGGACGCCATGATGGCCCTCTTCCACACCGCTGAGCGCTACGTGGACCAAATGCCCGGCGCCGGACCCGAGCAGTTCCTCGAATATCTCCTGAACCAGGAGCTTCCAATGGACACGCTTGCGGCCCGGGCACAGGTGGACGACGCCGTGGAGCTTTTGACTCCCGCCAGCGCAGCAGGCCGGGAGTGGCCGGTGGTCATCGTGGCAGGGCTGCAGGAAGGTGTCTGGCCCAATACCAGGCTGCGCGGTGAACTCCTGGGAAGCACCCTGTACAGCGATGCCGTGGAGCACGGAGCGGAGTATGCCCTGCAGCGGGACCCGCTGAGCAGGCTGCGTGATATCCGTTACGACGAACTCCGCAGCTTTTCCACCGCAGTGTCCAGGGCGCGGGAACTGCTTGTCTGCACTGCGGTTTCGTCTGAGGACGACCAGCCCTCCTCCTTCCTCGACTACGTTGCACCGCTGGAGCCGGGACAGGAAGCCAGGGCCTTCACCGCCGTGGAGCGGCCCATGACCCTGCGGGCCCTTGTTGCCGAGCTTCGACAGCACGCGCAGCTGGAAGGAAGGGATGCGGCGCAGGCCGGGGAAGCTGCCAGGGTCCTGGCATTCCTGGCAAGGGCTGAGCCACCCGTGCCGGGGGCCCATCCGCAGAGCTGGTGGGGGCTGCTGCCCCTGACGACAGAGGCAGCAGTGGTTCCGCCGGGTGGGACAGTGTTCGTTTCGCCTTCGAAGGTGGAAACGGTACAGAAGTCTCCACTCGACTGGTTTATCCAGGCCGCCGGAGGCGAAGCAGCAACGGATTTCGCGCGAAGCCTTGGAACCCTGGTGCACGCCATCGCCCAGGAGATGCCTGACGCTTCCGGGGCCGAGTACGTGGAGGAGCTGGTCCGGCGCTGGCCTGCGCTGGGAATGAAGGACAACTGGGAGGGCCGGTTGGATTTCCAGCGCGCGGAGTCCATGGTGCGCAAGCTGGCCCAGTACGTGGTGCTCATGCGGAGCGAGGGCCGAAGCCTGCTGGGCGTGGAACAGGACTTCGAAGTGGCACTGGGAAAGGTTCCGGTTGATGATGCTGCCGAGCGGGAAGCGGTGCTGCGGGGCCAGGTGGACCGCCTGGAAATCGACCGCGAAGGAAGGCTGGTCATCGTGGACCTGAAGACAGGGAAGCGCCAACCGGGCAAGGGGGAATTGTCACGGCATCCCCAATTGGGCGCGTACCAGGCTGCGGTACTGGCGGGGGGCTTCACGGACGCTCAGGGCAGCCCGGGTGACCCGCTTCCCGGCGGGGCTGTACTGGCCCAACTCGGAACCGGGGCCAAGAACCCCTCAATCCAGCAGCAGGACCCTATCGACCCGCAGGAGAACTGGGCCATGGACATGGTGACGGAAGCTGCCGCCCTGATGGCAGGCAGTTCGTTTGAAGCGCGGCATGATCCCGCAAAAGGCAGCCACGGCGGCCGCGGCTGCCGGTTGCCCGAGGTATGCCCGTTGTGCGTGCGCGGAAGGCAGGTGACCGAATGAGGCAGGACGTGCGGAATCCGGAGGATGCCTTCACCGTAAAGTCCTCTTCCGCGGCGCGCCGTTCCGCGGGAGTCCCTGCCGCCGCCGGCTCTGCTGCTGTGCTCCCTTCCGGCCAGATCTTGTCCGCTCCGGGCTCCGGTGGGGCGGATGCCCCGCCGGAACCGTGGTTCAGCCCGGAGGAGCTTTCTGTCCTCCTTGGCGAGAAGAATGTGCCAACACCGGAGCAATCGGAGATTATTTCGTCCCCGTTGACGCCGCGGCTGGTCATCGCAGGGGCAGGGTCCGGCAAGACGGCCACCATGGCTGACCGCGTGGTCTGGCTGGTGGCCAACGGCTGGGTCAGGCCGGAAGAAGTGCTGGGTGTGACCTTCACCAGGAAGGCTGCCGGCGAACTGGCCTCCCGGATCCGGGCAAAGCTGGCTGCCCTCCAGCAACTGGCCGCGCGGGACGGGAGGGGGCCGGACAGCGGGCACAAGCTGTTTCCGGAGGGAGTTGTCAACGGTGACGCCCTGGAACCGAAAGTGTCCACCTACCACTCGTTTGCGAGCGGCATCGTGTCAGACTACGGGCTGCGCCTTGGAGTGGAGCGGGATGTAGTCCTGCTCGGCGGCGCCCAGGCGTGGCAGTTGGCCAGCGAGGTTGTCGAGGCCTATGACGGCGAGTACGGGCACTTCCGTGCAGCCAAGTCCACTTTGGTCAAGGCAGTCATCCAGCTTGCCGGAGAATGTGCTGAGCACCTTCAGGAACCTGAGGACGTCGAAGCCTGGTTGATGGCGCGGCTTTCCGACTTCGAATCCGTCCCTTACCTTGCAGCCAAGAAAAAGAATCCTCCACAGGCGGCGGCCGAGCTCGCTGGAATGCTCAGGACCAGGGCCAGTGTGGCTGACATGGTTGGCCGGTACGCCGCCGCCAAACGGGCGCGTGGTGCCCTGGACTTTGGTGACCTCGTGGCCCTTGCCGCCCGTGTGGCGCAGGACGTTCCCTTGGCTGCCCAGATGGAGCGGCAGCGCTACAAGGTGGTACTGCTGGACGAATTCCAAGACACATCCCACGCCCAGCTGGTCCTGTTTTCGCGGCTCTTCGGCGGCGGCCACGCCGTAACCGCAGTGGGTGACCCCAATCAGTCGATTTACGGTTTCCGGGGCGCATCGGCAGGGCAGCTCTTCCATTTCGTGCGTGAGTTCCCCGTGTGGAACGGGATATCAGGGAATGGGACAGCAGAGGCTTCAACAGCCGGGGACGGCAGGGAAGGGGCCGCTGGAAGCTGGTCCCCTGCGCCCACGTCGTACCTCACAACTGCATGGCGGAACGGCCGGTCCATCCTTGCCGCTGCCAATGTAATGTCCGAAACGCTGGCGCGGGCAGCGGCCCAGCGCGGACCGGCCGGCGGGGGAGGGCAGGCAGTACCTGACGTGCCGCCACTGCAGCCGAGCCCGCATGCCGTGGCGGGAGCGGTGGTGCTGGGGCGGTTCAACAGCGATGCTGAGGAAGCCGCCGCGCTCGCAGACGACGTCCTGAAGTACCGGGTGACGGACTTCGACCTGAAGCCCGACGGTTCACCTGTTCCGCCGGCAATTGCTGTCCTTTGCAGACGGCGGGCGCAGATGGAGCCTATTCGGCGCCAACTGGAGGCCCGCGGGATTGCCTACGAGATCGTCGGTCTCGGGGGACTTCTTGATACGCCGGAAATCATGGACCTTGTGGCAACACTCCGGGTCCTCGCAGACCCCGGCCGTTCAGACGCCTTGATGCGCCTGTTGGCGGGGGCGCGCTGGCGCATAGGCCCGGCCGACCTCATGGCACTGCGTGACTGGTCCAGCCAGCTGGCGCGGCGGCGCGGCCAGGCGGCACCCGATGACAACCAGCCTTCCGACATGGAGCCGGCCGTGCTGGAAGGTGATCTTACTGACGGCGCCAGCCTGGTGGAGGCGTTGGATTGGCTGCCGCGGGAAGACTGGACCTCCTCCAACGGCAGGTCCCTGACGCCCATGGCGCGGGAACGGCTGATCCGGCTCGCGGCGGAGCTGCGCCAGCTGCGGGGCTACTTGGGCGACGACCTCACCACGCTGCTCGGCGAAGTGGAGCGGGCCATGCTGCTCGACATCGAGGTAGCCGCCAGGCCCGGTATCAGCATCCATCAGGCACGGCGCAACCTTGATGCTTTCCAGGACGCGGCCGCCGGGTTCCTGCGGACATCCCAGCGCGTGGACATCCTTGCCTTCCTGTCGTGGCTCGAAGCCGCGGCTGCCGAAGAGAACGGATTGGAAGCGCCACCGAGCGACGTCAACCGTGAAGCCGTGCAGCTCCTTACCGTCCATGCCTCCAAGGGCCTGGAGTGGGATGTGGTTTTTGTGCCCGGGCTGAATGCCAAGGATTTTCCCAGTGACCGTGATTCGCGCTGGAGCAGCGGTGCCGCCGCCTTGCCCTGGCCGCTGCGCGGTGACCGTGCCGACCTGCCACAGTGGGACCTCGACCAGCCTGACCAGAAAGGCTGGCTCGATGCGGAAAAGGATTTCAAGGCCGCTGTCCAGGCGCATGCGGAGTCGGAGGAACGGCGGCTGGCCTACGTTGCCTACACCAGGGCAAAGCACGTGCTGTGGGCCTCAAGTGCTGCCTGGGTGGGATCCAGGTCAGGGCGGGCGGACATGTCCCCCTTCCTTGCTGAGCTGGAGCCGCTGGCAACAAAGGCCAGTGAACTCTCAAAAGCATCCGCGGTAATTCATCTGTTGTCCATGGAGGAGTCCTCGCTGCCTGAGACAAGCCCGCTGACACTGGACGTGGAGGCGGCGGGGTGGCCTTACGACCCCTTGGAGGGGCCAGTGAATCCCCGTACGGGGGAGCGTCTGCGCCTGGCAGGTGGCCGTCGCGTTGCCATGGAATTGGCCGCTGCGCGGGTACTCCAGGCAATAAAGGCTGACGGACAGGGGCTGCCTGCGGCCCTGCCCGGCGCCGGAACTGCCGGAGGAACGGCGCCTGTCCCGACCCCCGATCTCCCGGGGCCGGCTGCCGGCTGGGCGCGGGAAGCAGCGCTGCTGCTGGAACGCCGGGCCAGGAGGTCGGCCGGCCAGGACGTCCACCTTCCCACTCACATCTCCGCTTCCACCCTGGTGGACCTGGACGAGAACGCGTCGGCGGTGCTGGCCCGGCTCCGCAGGCCGGTGCCGCGGGAACCTGGCATGTCTGCCCGGAAGGGGACGGCCTTCCACGCATGGGTGGAAGAGTACTTTGGTAAAGCCGGCATGCTCGACCTCGATGAGGCGCCGGGCTCGGACGACCACATCGATGCGGCATACGATCTGGACGCCATGGTTGCCACCTTCCGTTCGTCCCCCTGGGCAGACCGCTCGCCTGCCTTTGTCGAGGTGCCCGTGGAGACGCGGGTGGGAGACGTTGTGGTCCGCGGAAGGATTGATGCCGTTTTCCAGGACGCCGACGGCCGCTGGGACCTGGTGGACTGGAAGACTGGAAGGCGCCCGTCCGGTGCCCGGCTCAAAACTAGGGCGGTGCAGCTTGCCGTGTACCGCTTGGCGTGGTCACGGCTGAAGGGCGTGCCGCTGGAAGAGGTTCGGGCGGCCTTCTTCTACGTTGCTGACAACGACGTCGTGCGGCCCCACGATTTGGGCACTGCCGCTGAACTGGAGGAGATCGTCGCGGCTGCCCTCACGGGGCCCTGAACCGGTACTTCATGCTGACTTAGTCAGGTCTTCTTCGAGTCGACGATCGTCAGGACGGCAGTGGAAGTATCATCCGAGCCCCCGGGGGAGGCGGCAACGTCGGTCTTCGTGCCGGAGTTGGTACCACCGGCGTTGCTGCCGGCCGCGCCGCCCTTCTCGTCGTTGCCGTCGTTGCCGTCGTTGCCGTCGGACCCTTCGCCGGCATTCCGTACGGGCGCCACTTGTCCGGCACCCGGTGCCGCGGGACTCGGGGTCACCGGAATGGGCGTTACGTGTACTGCGGGCTGGGCCGGGACGTGAAGGACGGTCACGGCCGGCACCGAAGCCGGCATCGCTTCGTCGGCAGCGCGCATGCCCGGGACGCTGTCGGGCGCGGCGCTTGCAGGCACTGCCGGCGCCGCATGGACCGGCGTGACAGCTGCGGCAGCAGCCGCCGTGGTGGGCAGGGGTTCCACGCTGATCGGTTGCCCGCCGTGCTCCTCGATGTCGCCCGCCAAGGTAGTCAGCATTTCTTCAGCCTCGGCAACCATGGAGGCATCGCCGGCGGCTATTCCTTTCACGAGGTACTGCGCCAGGGCGAACTCAGCTGACAGTGCTGCCCGCCGCAGAAGGTGCTTGTCGGGAGTGTCGCGGCGGCCGGAGGTGTAGGCATCCACGACGGCGTCCACGAAGTCCTGCTCGTTTGAAGCGACAAGCCAGGCAAAATCGTCCGCAGGGTCACCGATCCTAAGGTCGGTCCAACCCGTCACCGCAGTGACCCGGTGGCCCTCCACCAGGAGGTTGTCCTCGTGCAGGTCCCCGTGCACCACACAGGGGTTGAAGCGCCACAAGGAGACATCCTCCAGCGCATGTTCCCACCGAAGCAGCAGTGCGGGAGGGATTTTTCCGGTGGTGGCGGCCTGGTCCAGTTCATTCAGCCTGCGCTGCCGGAATTCGTTCGGGGTGTAGCTGGGCAGGTCGGCGTTGCTGACCAGTTCCCGGGGCAGGTCATGGATCGCTGCCAGTGCGACGCCGATTTCCCGGGCCAGCGCGGCCGGGCCCGCGGTGAGTTCTTCCACGCTGCGGGTGCTCCCGGCAAGGTGGGAGTACACGAAGGTGCTCAAGGTCCCCAGCCGCACGCTGCCGGCCACCGTGGGCATGAGGAAGGGCAGTTCCGCGCGGATGGCCGGGGAGAAGGCCCGCAGAACCAGGTATTCCGTTTCCAGCCGGGCACTGGCCTCGGCATGCCGCGGCGACCTCACCCGCCAGCGCTTGCCCTCCGAGTCCAGGAGCAGTGCAGAGTCGAAGTCCGCGGGGTCGTCCGGGGCAGAGCTAACGGCCGTTGGGGTCAGTCCGGGGACTGCCGCGGTTGCAACGGCTGCCAGTTCAATCGGTTTTCTTCTCACGTTTCCACGGTAGATTGCCCGCAGTCCCAGAAGCCGGTCCGGCGGCGGCGAGTCTCCAGATACCTGGAAATAGGGGAGACGACGCCCACAGGGGCAGGGACGAAAATATCAATTGTCAGCCCCAGTCAGTACGGTGGATCTATGAGCCACGCGGAGTCTGTTTCACCCGTCCAGCAGGGGCAGCCGGCAACGCTGCCCGCCAACCACCTCATGGACACCCTGCTTCCTGTCAGGCCGGCGTTGCTGGACCGTGCATCGGCTGAGCGCGCGGCCCCGGGATTCGTGGACGACCTGCTGGCCCAAGCAGGAACGCAGGCGGTTGCCCTGTCCGGGCGGCAGGGCCTGGTGCAGGGCGGGGGCCTGTTCGTCACGGGCGCACGGCAACTGCTGGACAACCTCACCGCTGCCAACTGTGCCCCGGAATTCATCATCTACTTGGGATCCGCC
The DNA here is from genome assembly GCF_005796225.1 of Pseudarthrobacter sp. NamE5. Classification (GTDB taxonomy): domain Bacteria; phylum Actinomycetota; class Actinomycetes; order Actinomycetales; family Micrococcaceae; genus Arthrobacter. Next base: position 133,196 of record NZ_VAHO01000004.1, on the reverse strand, counting down.
CTCCCGGATTCAGACTTTCCGGCCGGAACGGGCCTGCTGCTGTTCGTCCTGCCTGAGCCGGCTGCACCCGGGACAGCGGGCGTGCCGTCGGACGCGCGCTGGGCCGGTTTCCGCGATGTGGCTGCAGCGCTGACTGAAACCCATACCGCGTTGTTTGTTGAAGCGAGCGCCATCGCCAACTGGCACGCCGGGCACACGCACTGTCCGCGCTGCGGAACGCCCACGAAGGTGGAGTCCGGCGGCTGGGTCCGGCGGTGCCCGGCAGACTCGTCGGAACATTTCCCCCGGACAGATCCCGCCATCATCGTCACCGTGGTGGGCCCGGACGGCAGGCTGCTGCTGGGCGGCGGCGGGCCGGTGGATGCCCGGAACTACTCCCTGCTGGCGGGCTTTGTGGAACCCGGCGAGTCGCTTGAGCAGGCAGTGGTCCGCGAAATTTACGAGGAGGTGGGAGTGCGGGTCACCGCGTGCCAGTACCTCGGCTCGCAGTCCTGGCCTTTCCCTGCCTCCCTTATGCTTGGATTTACCGCCGTCACCGAAGACGCCGAGGCAAGGCCCGACGGCGTTGAGGTCACCAGGGCGCGCTGGTTCAGCCGGGAGGAACTCCAGGATGCTGTGCTCAGCGGTGAGATCACCATCTCCAGCCGGCTCTCCATTGCCCGCTCTTTGATAGAGCACTGGTACGGCGGCCGGATCCAGGACCGCGCCGGCGCCTGAGACCAGCACTAATCCACCAGACTCCAGCATGCGGTAGTCGAGACAAAGAGCAGCAGAAGTGACTACAGAACATTTAGACGCGGCAGCCTCCCTGGAGGACCGCATCCTTGGGGGATTGGACGCGGAGCAGCGGGAAGTTGCCAGCACGCTGAACGGCCCGTTGTGTGTCCTGGCCGGCGCGGGGACAGGCAAGACCCGCGCCATCACGCACCGCATCGCCTACGGTGTCCACTCCGGCGTCTACACACCCCAGCGGCTGCTGGCGGTGACCTTTACAGCCCGTGCGGCCGCCGAGATGCGCAGCCGGCTCCGGGACCTCGGCGCCGGAAACGTGCAGGCACGGACCTTCCACGCCGCAGCCCTGCGCCAGCTCCAGTTCTTCTGGCCGCAGGCGGTGGGCGGAACCCTGCCGCAACTCCTGGACCACAAGGCGCAGATGCTGGCCGAGGCTGCACGCCGGCTCCGGCTCAGCACCGACAGAGCCTCCATCCGGGACCTTGCCTCGGAAATCGAGTGGGCCAAGGTGTCCATGCTGACACCGGCCAACTATCTCGAAAACGCCCAGGGGAGGGGAACCCCGGGAGGATTCGACCTCACTGCCGTGGCGCGTGTCTTCCAGTCCTACGAGGACGTGAAGACGGACCGCAACGTCATCGACTTCGAGGATGTTCTGCTCATCACGGTGGGCATCCTGCAGGAGGACGAGAAGGTGGCTGCTACAGTCCGCGAACAGTACCGGCACTTTGTGGTTGACGAGTACCAGGACGTTTCCCCGCTGCAGCAGCGGCTCCTGGAACTCTGGCTCGGGGGCAGGGACGAACTCTGCGTGGTGGGTGATGCCAGCCAGACCATCTACTCCTTCACAGGGGCTTCGCCAAAGCACCTGCTGGACTTCAAGGCCCGCTACCCGAAGGCCAACGTCGTCAAGCTGGTCCGGGACTACCGTTCCACGCCCCAGGTGGTGAAACTCGCCAATGACCTGCTTGCGAACCGCCGCAGCGGCGGCCCGACGGCCGACGCCGCCTGGGCATCTCCGCTCCAGCTCGTTGCCCAGCGGCCGGCCGGTCCCGCACCGCAGTTCACAGAGTGCGCCGACGATGAAGCAGAAGCCGCCACTGTTGCGCAGAAGATCAAGGCACTGCTTGACGCCGGCACCGCCGCCAGCGAGGTGGCTGTGCTGTTCCGCACGAACGGACAGTCCGAGGCGTACGAACAGGCCCTGGCTGCCGCCGGTATCGGGTACCAGCTGCGGGGAGGAGAGCGTTTCTTCGCCCGCAAGGAGGTCCGGGACGCCATTCTGCAGCTGCGCGCGGCCACCCGGGCGGCTGCAGAAACGGACGCTCTTGAACCCCTCGGCCAGCTGGTCAGGGACATCGTTTCCTCACTCGGCTACACGGACTTACCACCCCACAGCGGGGGCGCCCTCCGGGAGCGCTGGGAGTCATTGGCAGCGCTGGTGGCACTTGCCGATGAACTGGTCCAGTCCCGCGGCACGCAATTTGGTCTTGCCGACTTCGTGAACGAGCTCCAGGAACGTTCGCTTGCCCAGCACGCCCCTACGGTTCAGGGCGTGACGCTTGCCTCCCTGCACGCGGCGAAGGGCCTGGAGTGGGACGCGGTTTTCCTGGTAGGCCTCAGCGAAGGACTGATGCCAATCTCTTTTGCTGATTCACCCGAATCCGTGGATGAGGAACGCCGGCTTCTGTACGTCGGAATTACCCGTGCGCGTGAGCACCTGCATCTCTCGTGGTCCACTGCCAGAACGCCGGGCGGCAGGGCCAATCGGAAACCCTCAAGGTTCCTTGACGGGCTGCGTCCTGACTCGGTGGCGGTCTCAGGCGCCAGGGGAAAAGTAACGGTGTCCCGCCGCAAGGCTGCCGCTCCTGCCGTGTGCAGGGTCTGCGGGAGCATGCTCGCCACAGGCGCCGAACGCAAGGTGGGGCGCTGCAACTCCTGTCCGCCCAGTTATGAGGAACAGACCTTCGATGCACTAAGGAACTGGCGCCGGGAAGTTGCCCTTTCCGCGGAGGTGCCGGCCTTCGTGGTGTTCACCGATGCAACGCTGACCGCCATCGCCGAGGCGCGGCCCGCCTCCCTTGAAGAGCTCGCGTCGCTGGCGGGGGTAGGACCGTCAAAACTGGAACGCTACGGGGAAGACGTTCTGCGGGTTCTCTCGGAAAGCACCGCCCTGTGAGGGCCGGTCACGCCGACAGGACCAAAGGGGCGCAACCAGGACGAGCTCCCTTGACCACCGACGGCGGAGCGCCCGTGGTGGTGCGGCGTTCCGCCCGGCGCACCCGCACTGTGGCAGCCTTCTGGGAAAACGGTACGGCGGTAGTTGCCATCCCTGCGCGGTTTACGGCCGCCCAGGAGGCCGATTGGGTGCACAAAATGGTCGCCAAGCTGCAGCGCCAGGGGGAGCGGCGGGCCGCTGGTGGCAGGAGGCGCCCAGCCTCCGATCTCGCCCTCGCCGAACACGCCGCGCACTTATCGGCACGGTACCTCGGGGGACGCGCCGTGCCCACATCGGTCCGTTGGGTCAGCAACCAGAACTCGCGGTGGGGGTCAGCCACCCCCGCGGAGGGGACCATTCGACTGTCGGACAAGCTCCGCCCGATGCCCCAATGGGTGATCGACTACGTCCTGCTGCATGAGCTGGCCCACCTGCTGGTTGCCGCGCACAACGCCGCCTTTTGGAAGCTGCTTGATGCCTACCCCGAAACGCAGCGGGCCAAGGCGTTCCTGGAAGGCGTTTCCTTTGCCACGGGGCGCGGCTTGCCCGGCACTGATGCCGACTAAAGCAGAGCAGGCAACAGTGCAGGGCGCCGGCGCCGCGTCCTAACCCTTCGGCTGGCCTGCCTGACCTTCGTCGGGAAGCCCATCGCCGCCGTCGTCCTTGCCGGTACCGTCCTCAGACTGGCCCCCGGCGCTGCTTTCCCTTTCCGCGCCTGCGGCCGGAGCAGCGTCGAAGCCGCCGTTAAGCAGTTTCTGCAGGGCGTCATCCACTTCGCTGTCACTTGCCTCGGCCAGTTTGCGGCGTCCGCTGAAGCCCTTGGGATCGTCCAGGTCCTGGGCAGTAGGCAACAGGTCCGGGTGCTGCCAGATGGCGTCCCGGCCGTCGATGCCGCGCTCTTCCTTCAAGGTGGCCCACAGAGTCGCCGCATCACGCAGCCTGCGGGGCCTCAGCTCGAGGCCCACGAGTGAAGCAAAGGCGTGCTCGGCCGGCCCCCCTGTTGCGCGGCGGCGCCGTACGGTTTCCCGCAGCGCGCCCGCGGACGGCAACACCTGCTCCGTGGCTGCTGCGGTGAGCTCATCCACCCAGCCCTCCACCAGTGCCAGCGCCGTCTCCAGTTTTTCGAGGGCCTGTTCCTGCGCAGGGGTCCGCTGGGGCATGAACACACCCTGGGAAAGGGCCTCCTGGATGCCCTCCGGGTTGCTGGGATCGAGGTCCCGCGCAAGTTCCTCGATCCGGGAGGTGTCGATGTGGATTCCGCGGGCATAAGCCTCAATGGCACCGAGGAGGTGGCCGCGAAGCCATGGAACCTGGACAAAGAGGCGGGCGTGGGCTGCTTCCCGCACGGCGAGGAAGAGGAGGATATCGTTCTCGGCAAGGGACAGGCCTTCGCCGAAGGCGGCGACGTTGGCCGGCAGCAGGGCCATTTCAAGGTCCGCGAGGGGAACGCCGATGTCAGTCGAGCTGACGACGTCCGCGGAGAGGGCACCGATGGCCTGGCCCAGCTGCATCCCGAAAATGGCGCCGCCCATGTTCTGGAGCATGGAGGAGGCGCCGCCCATCATGGACTTCATTTCCTCGGGCATCTGCTCCGTCATGGCTGAGGAGAGGGCGTTGGCGATGCTGTTGGCCACCGGCTCCGTCAGCCTCTTCCAGGTGGGAAGCGTGGCCTCAACCCATTCCGCCCGGGACCAGGCACGTCCGATCAGGCCAGTGGCGGGAAGGTCCGTAACGGGGTCCAGCCAAAGCTCAGCCAGGCGAAGGGCCTCATCAACGTCTCGGGACTGCTGGGACGTCACCGAGGGATCCGAGCTCGCGGCAGCAACACGGCGCGCATTGTCGTGCGCCAGAGTCCAGTTCACCGGGCCCTCGGACGGGGCGCTCATCATCGCCTGCACCTGGGAGAACATCTGCGCCAGCAGGTTGGGATCATTTGGCAGGCCGGCGGCTTTGGCCAGCTCGGCGGGGTCGAAATTCTCCATCCCCTTGCCGCCCATCAGGTTCTGCAGCATCTCGGTCAACGGATCCTTGGGGGTGTCATCCCCGTTGGATGGATTGAGTGGATTGGAGGTCATGATCCCGCCGATCGTCGGTGTGACTGTCAACCTTCACGGTACCGCGGCCGCACCCGGCTGTCTGCCGCACGGCGTTGCCGTTCGCTCTGGGCAAAGACCAGGGCAAGGGCGTTGTTCCACGGGGCACCGCGTAGTCTTGGTTGGGTGACTACAACCCGCGGCGGCCACCCTTCCGAGGACCACGCTCCTGAACTCTTCACACACCCTTTACCTGCGAAAACAGCAGAAGTAAGGGTCGACGGCGGCCCTGCCGGCGAAGAGGTTTCGCATGGTTCGGCTCCAGAGGCATTAGAGCCGCGGGACAGGAAGGTGTCGGCAATGCTTCTGTCGGGCCTGGCCGCGTTGGGGCTGGGGATCGCCGTCGGTACACTTCCTGTCCCTTACGTCGTCGAGTCGCCCGGCCCCACCTACAACACCCTGGGGCAGAGCCAGGGGAGCCCCGTCATCAGCATCACGGGCCGGGAGATTTACCCCGCCAAAGGGAACCTGGATCTGACCACGGTCTACGTGGACGGCGGACCCAACGGGCCGGTCAACATCATGGACGCCTTCTCCGCCTGGCTTGACCCGGCAAAGGCCGTTCATCCGGTGGAGCTGATCTATCCCACCGGCACCACCAAGGAAGAGGCTGAGGAGCAGAGCTCGGTGGCCATGACCACCAGCCAGGAAAATGCGGTGGCCTCCGCCCTCAACGAACTCGATATTCCCTTCGGCCAGCAGCTCCAGGCCGCGGACCTTTCGGAGGGCTCGGCGTCGGCCGGGAAAATCGAAGCCGGGGACATCCTGAAAACCATCAACGGCAAAGACATCACGTCGTTGGCCGTTGTGCAGGAAGAGCTGGCGGCAGGCAAAGGCGCACCCGTGTCTGTGATGGTGGAGCGTGGCGGACAGCCGGTCACCGTGGACGTCACTCCCAAGGACAACGGCGAGGGCCGTTTTATCCTTGGAGTGATGCTGAAGTACCTCTTCACCTTCCCGTTCGACGTCGAAATATCCCTGGAGAAAGTAGGGGGTCCCAGCGCCGGGCTGATGTTCTCCCTTGGCATTATTGACACCGTTACCCCGGGCGACCTGACCGGCGGCAAGCACGTCGCCGGGACCGGCACCATCTCCCCGGACGGACTGGTCGGGCCTATCGGTGGAATTGAACAGAAATTGCAGGGGGCAAGGTCCGCGGGCGCCACTTTGTTCCTCGCGCCGGCCGCAAACTGCGGGGAAGTGGTGGGGCGCATCCCCGAAGGGCTGCAGGTGGTCAAGGTGGAGAACCTGGCCGGGGCGCGCGACGCCGTCGAACGGGTTGCCAGCGGCCAGGACACGTCAGGCCTCCCGGCGTGCTCGAGCAACTAGACTGGGCGCAACTAGATTCGACAGGAACTAAGCTTTACCGCCACTCGTGGCAAATAATGACGGACGAAACCAGCCGTTTGACCGGTGCCGGACGTCGCTCGCACACACGCTTCGAATAATCTGACGACCAGCTATGAGGTACCCAGTTTGTCCCGTCCCGCCAGCACCATGTCCACAGGCAGGCCCCCTTCACGACGCGGGGCGTTGACGCCCACCCTGATCGTTGTCGCCCTGGTGGTAGTGGGCTTCATCTTCTTTGCCAACGTCTGGACCGATGTCCTCTGGTACCGGCAGCTCGGATTCATCGAGGTCTTCCTCACGGAAAACCTCGTCCGGATCGGCATCTTCGCTGCCGGTTTTGCCGTCATGTTCCTTGCGGTCTTCTTTGCGATCCGCATCGCCTACAACGCCAGGCCGGTATACGCCCCCGATTCCGAGATCCGGGACAACCTCAACCGGTACCAGGCGCAGCTGGAACCGGTCCGCCGCGTTGTCATGGTCGGTCTGCCCGTCCTCTTCGGCCTCTTTGCGGGGAGCGCGGCCGCCAGCCAATGGCAGAAGGTCCTCCTGTTCTTCAATCAGGAGCCCTTCGGGCAGCCGGACCCGGAATTCAACCTGGACATCAGCTTCTACCTGATGACTCTTCCGTTCCTCGGTTTCGTCACCGGGTTCCTGATCAGCGTTGTGGTTATCGCAGGAATAGCGGGTATCCTCACGCACTACCTGTACGGCAGCATCCGCCTGATGGAACGCGGCGTCTTCACCAGCCGCGCCGCACAGATCCACATCGCAGTCACAGGCGCAGCATTCCTGGTGCTTCTAGGCATCAACTTCTGGCTGGACCGCTACACAGCAGTGCAGAGCAACAGCGGCCGCTGGGCCGGCGCACTTTATACAGACGTCAATGCCGTGATCCCCACCAAGGCCATCCTTGCGGTGGCTGCGGTACTCGTTGCCATCCTGTTCGTCGTGGCCGCTGTGATCGGCAAGTGGCGCCTGCCCGTCATCGGAACCGCCATGCTGGTCATCACCTCGATCCTGGCCGGCGGTGTCTACCCGTGGGTTATCCAGCAGTTCCAGGTCCGGCCCTCGGAAGAGACGCTGGAAAGGGAATTCATCGAGCGCAACATCGAAAACACGCGTGCTGCCTACGGCCTGGACAAGATCCAGGTGGACCGGTACGAGGCCACCAACACGGCCAGCACCGGAGCCCTGGCACCGGATGCCCAGACCACGGCAAACATCAGGTTGCTGGACCCAAACCTGATCTCTGATGCCTTCTCGCAGCTGGAACAGTACCGCCCGTACTACCAGTTCCCGGAGGCGCTCAACGTGGACCGCTACGAAGTGGACGGCAAGATCCAGGACACCGTGATCGCTGTCCGGGAGCTCAACCCGGCAAACGTCACCAGCAACCAGCAGGGCTGGCTTAACCAGCATGTTGTCTACACCCACGGTTATGGGGTGGTGGCGGCCAAGGGCAACAAGTTCACCGTGGACGGCAAGCCGGACTTCCTGCAGTCCGGCATCCCGTCAAACGGCGTGCTTGGTGACGATTCCACGTACGAGCCGCGGATCTACTTCGGTGAGTCCTCGCCGGACTACTCAATCGTCGGCGCGCCCGATGGTGCGGCGCCGCGTGAACTGGACCGCCCGTCCGGACGGGAAGGCGGGGAGACCCAGTACACCTTCAAGGGCAACGGCGGGCCCAATGTGGGCAGCTTCTTCAACAGGGTGCTCTACGCCATCAAGTTCCAGTCCTCCGACCTGCTGCTGTCCGATGGTGTGAACCCCGAGTCGCAGGTCCTGTACGACCGCAACCCGCGGGAGCGGGTGGAAAAGGTTGCTCCCTACCTGACGGTGGACGGCAACGCCTACCCGGCAGTGGTCGACGGCCGGGTCAAATGGATTGTGGACGGCTACACCACCAGCCAGTACTACCCGTACTCGCAGCAGGAACAGCTCTCGGATGCGACCGCGGATTCGCAGACCACATCCGGGCGTACTGTCGCGCTGCCCAACAGCACGGTCAACTACATCCGGAACTCCGTGAAGGCCACCGTCGATGCCTACGATGGTTCGGTAACGCTTTACGCGTGGGATGACCAGGACCCGCTGCTGAAGTCCTGGCAGAAGGTGTTCCCCACCTCGCTCAAGCCCTACTCCGAGATGTCGGGCGACGTCATGAGCCACGTCCGCTACCCGGAGGACCTGTTCAAGGTCCAGCGCCAGCTGCTGGGGGAATACCACGTGACGGATCCTTCCAGCTTTTACCAGACGAAGGATGTCTGGAGCGTGCCGAACGATCCCACCGTTGACTCGGAAAGCGGGGTCAAGCAGCCGCCGTTCTACATGTCCCTGCAAATGCCGGACCAGGACAAGCCGGCCTTCCAGCTGACATCGTCGTTCATTCCGCAGATCGTCAATGGAAACGCACGCAACGTCCTGTACGGCTTCCTCGCGGCAGATTCGGATGCCGGTAACCAGGCCGGCGTCAAGGCCGAGAGCTACGGTAAATTGCGGCTGCTGCAGATTCCGCCGGAGATCCAGGTCCCCGGCCCCGGGCAGGCGCAAAACAAGTTCAACTCGGACCCCACGGTGTCCCAAGCCCTGAACCTGCTGCGCCAGGGCGCTTCCGACGTCCTGAACGGAAACCTGCTCACCCTTCCGGTAGGCGGCGGCATCCTTTACGTCCAGCCGGTATACCTCAAGTCCACCGGTGAGACGTCCTACCCCACCCTGCAGCGCGTCCTGGTGGCCTTCGGGGACAAGGTGGGCTTTGCCCCGACGCTCGACGAGGCCCTGAAGCAGCTCTTCGGCGGCGACTCCGGGGCCGCCGCGGGTGACTCGGACAACAACGGACAGGCGCCTGCTGATCCCGCCGCGCCGACAACACCGGCGGGCGCTGACGCAAAGGCTGAACTGAAGGCGGCGCTGGACGAAGCCAATGCCGCCATCCAGGCAGGCCAGGCAGCCCTTTCAGCCGGCGACTTTGCCGCCTACGGCGAGGCACAGGAGCGCATTTCGGCAGCACTGAAGCGGGCGACGGAGGCGGAAGCCAAGATCCCGGTCGCCGCACCGGAGGCGACCCCGGCTCCAGCAGCCACAGGCGCGCCTGAGGCTGCTCCCTCGCCCTCACCAACCAGCTGATCACGACGACGGCACACGGCACCTGCTCCTTCCGGGGAGCAGGTGCCGTTTCCGTTTTCGAGACGGAGATCACCCCTATTCGATTTGGCCTGGTGTTCGCGTGCCGGTAAAGTAGTTCTTGCGACGCGGGGTGGAGCAGTTCGGTAGCTCGCTGGGCTCATAACCCAGAGGTCACAGGTTCAAATCCTGTCCCCGCAACTGATAGAAGTCCGGACACTGGAACAGTGTCCGGACTTTCTGCTTATTGCCGGGCCCGGGCCGGCAGGTGACGCAACACTCTCGAGGATTCCCCAGGGCCGAAAGCCAAGTGGAAAAACCGGCGCGTGAAATAAGGTAGTGTTGGTTGAGCGACGCGGGGTGGAGCAGTTCGGTAGCTCGCTGGGCTCATAACCCAGAGGTCACAGGTTCAAATCCTGTCCCCGCAACTATATGAAGACCCTGGTCGGCCAGCAGCCGGCCGGGGTCTTCTGTTTCCTTGGATACGGGCAGTTCCTAGTATTCTCTTTCGCAGAGCCTCACACCTCGTGAGCACTTGGCCAGTCATTCTCGAGAGGAATGTTGTTCGATGTCCACACCCACGAAGAAGCCCGGTACCGCGGCGGGCAAGCGGTCGCGACTCTACTGGGGAGTTCCTGCCGTCCTGGCAGGGCTGGTCCTCGTGGTGCTGGTCGCCAAGTGGCTGATGGGCCTGCCCGCCGTGTCATCCTTCGTGGCCGACCATCCGGGCCACTCGGAGCTTCCGGACACCGCCCCTGTTGGTTTTCCCGCCTGGCTGGGCTGGCAGCACTTCCTGAACGCGTTCTTCCTGCTGCTGATAATCCGCACCGGGTGGCAGGTGCGGACAACCACCCGGCCCAGCGGGCACTGGACCCGGAACAACAAGGGCCTGATCAAGACGAAGAACCCGCCCACAAAGATCACCCTTGAGCTGTGGTTCCACCTGACGCTGGATGCCCTGTGGATCCTCAACGGACTGATCTTCGCAGTCCTGCTGTTTGCCACCGGGCAGTGGATGCGAATCGTTCCCACCAACTGGGATGTCTTCCCCAACGCCCTCTCAGCAGCCCTGCAGTACGCATCCCTTGACTGGCCCACCGAGAACGGCTGGATCAATTACAACGCGCTCCAGCTGCTTTCCTACTTCGTGACGGTTTTCATCGCGGCGCCGCTGGCCTTCATCACCGGTTTGCGTATGTCCGGTGCATGGCCCAAAAAGGCGGCAGGACTCAATAGGGCCTTCCCCATTGAATGGGCACGCGCTGTCCACTTCCCGGTGATGATTTACTTCGTTGCTTTCACTGTGGTGCACGTGTTCCTGGTGCTCGCCACCGGGGCCCTGCGCAACCTCAACCATATGTACGGCGCACGGGATGACGACGGCTGGTTTGGCTTCTGGGTTTTCCTGGCCTCTGTTGCTGTGATGGTGGCTGCCTGGTTCCTGGCCCGGCCGCTCTTCCTTCGCCCCATTGCTTCCTTGATGGGCAAGGTCAGCCGCTAGCTCCAGCTACCCGTCCTTGAGCTTCTGGTAAGCCGCCAGCGCGCGTTCCCGCGACCCGGCCAGTTCTACCAGGGGCTTGGGGTAGCCGTCCGTCTCTGCGGTCCACGGTTCGTGGATCTCCTTCCCTGAGAGGGCTTTCAATTCCGGTAGGAAGGCGCGCAGGTAGCTGCCGTCGGCGTCGAACTTCCTGCTCTGCGTCACCGGGTTGAAGATCCGGTAGTACGGTGAGGCATCTGCGCCGGAACCTGCCACCCATTGCCAGTTCGCGGGGTTGTTGGCCCCGTCCGCGTCCACTAACGTGTCCCAGAACCATTCCTCCCCAACCCGCCAGTCAGTCAGGAGGTTCTTGACCAGGAAGGACGCTGCGGCCATCCGCACGCGGTTGTGCATCCACCCTGTCTGCCAGAGCTGGCGCATTCCGGCGTCCACCAACGGGTAGCCGGTCCTGCCCTGCTGCCAGGCGGCAAGTTCCTCCCCGCTCAGGGATCCCCACTGGAAGTTGTCGAAGGCGGGGCGGAAGTTGCGCGTGGCAAGGTCCGGGTTGTGGTAGAGCAGGTGCCAGTTGAACTCGCGCCAGCCCAGCTCGGAACGAAAAGTTGCGACGTCGGCCGGAACCTTCCGGGGAAACCGGCGGCTGATTTCCTGCCAAACCCGGAACGGGCTGAGCTCACCGAAACGCAGATGTGGGGACAGCCGGCTGGTTCCTTCGGTGCCAGGAGTGTTCCTGCCGGTGGCGTAGTGCTCGATCGGGCCGGCCAGGAAGTCTTCAAGCCGGCGGAGGGCGCCTTCCTCGCCGGGCTCCCAGGTCGCGGCGAGCCCGCCGCTCCAGTCGGGGGAGGAGGGCAGCAGCTTCCAGGTACTGAGGGCGTCACTGGCCGGGAGGCCAGGTCCTGAGGCAGCCGGTCGGGGCAGGCTGAAAGGGGCATGCAAGGGTTCACGTATGTCGCCGGATGCGAGGCAGGCCCGCCAGAACGGCGAGTAGACCTTATACGGTCCTCCGGCTCCGGTGCGGATGGTCCAGGGCTCAAACAGGAGGTTGGCCTGGAAAGTGGAGGCGTCAATTCCGTTCCCGCCGGCCCAGTCTTTAATGCCGGCGTCGATAGTGCGCTCCGGCCGCCCGTACCGGCGGTTCCAAAACAGGTGCCTGGCATTGGTTTCGGCCGCCAGTTCCGCGATCACTACGTCGGACGGTCCGCGCCGAAGGAGCAGCCGTGAGCCACTGGCCTCAAGCGAAGCGCTTAGTGCAGCCAGGGAGTGATGGAGCCACCATCTGGTGGCTCCTCCCAGCGGCCGGATTCCTTCGGACTCTTCATCAAGGATGTAGACGACGGTCAGCGGCAGGCCGATGGCTGCGGCTTCGGCCAGTGCCGGGTTGTCGTCCAAGCGAAGATCGTCGCGGAGCCAGACCAGGGACGTCTTAATGGGGGGAGCCATGCCTCCACGCTACACACCGGGAGAACGGGTGAGGGCCAGGACCTCCGGTCCTGGCCCTCACCTGTGTGCTGTTACAGCTTGTCGAAGTCGGCTTCTTCCACCGTGGACGCGGAGCCGACAGTTCCGGATGCGCCAATAGCGGGCTTTGACGAATTACCCGACTTCAGCGCGGCCAGGCGGGCTTCGATTTCCACCTGCTCACCAAGGTCCTCCAGCTGGTTGAACTGGGCGTCCAGGCTTGAGGCTGCCAGCTCCTGCTGGCCGCGGACCTTTGCTTCCTCGCGGCGAATCTTCTCCTCGAAGCGTCCCACCTCGCTGGTGGGATCCAGGATGTCGATGCTCTTGATGGCGTCATGGACCTGGGACTGCGCTGCTGCGGTCTTAGACCGGGCCACCAGTTCATTGCGCTTGCTGGTCAGCTGGTTCAGCTTGTTCTTCATTTGGTCAAGGCCGGTCTTGAGCTTCTCCACCACCTCGCGCTGGGACGCAATGGCAGGCTCCGCACCTTTGGCTTCGTTCTCAGCAGCCATCTGGCGCTGCAGGGCCACCTTGGCGAGGTTGTCGAATTTCTCGGCGTCCACCATGTCGCCGCTGGCGCGGAATTCATCGGCTTTACGGGACGCAGCAAGAGCCTTGTTGCCCCAGTCGCGGGCGTTCTTGATGTCCTCGTTGTAGTCATCCTCAAGCATCCGGAGGTTGCCAATGGTCTGCGCGACGGCGGATTCAGCCTCGGCGATGTTGTTGGTGTAGTCCCGGACCATTTGGTCCAGCATCTTCTGGGGATCTTCAGCGTTGTCCAGCAAGGAGTTGACATTCGCCTTTGCCAGTTGCGCGATCCGGCCGAAAATGGACTGCTTAACCATGGTGTTACCCTTTCGTCCTGCTCTGTGGTGACCACTGAAATCAGTGAACAGTTGTGGTGTTGCCGTGTGCCTGCCGCCGAATTGAAGGGCAGGGCCTTGGAAACCTAGAAGTCGCCGCCGCCGCCGGAGTCTCCACCCCAACCGCCGAAATCGCCGCCGCCGAAGTCGCCGCCGCCGTCGCTGTGGCCGCCGCCCCAGCCGGCATGTCCGCCGCCGTTGAGGATCGAGTTGATGAGGATGCCGCCCAGGATGGCACCGCCCAGGCCACCGCCGCCGCCTCCGCCGAACATGCCGCCGCGGCCGTAGCCCTGGTTTGCGTAGCCGCCGAAGTGGTCCACATCAGCCTGGGCCAACTGGGCTGCCTGTGCCGCGAGAGCGTGGGCCTGCTGGGCGTAGGTAAGTGCCGTCACCGGATCGGTGCGTGAGATGGACAGTGCGTAGTCCAGATTCCGCTGCGACTCTGCCAGCCGGGTACGCGCCTCGGTTCCCACGCCGCCTCGCCGGGCGGTGATGTAGTCGGAGGTGGCGCTGATCTGTGCCTGTGCGGACATGATGGTCTGCTGCAGCGATGCCTGTGCCCGGCGGGACTGTTCCTGTTGGTCCCTGATGCCGGTGAGGGCCTGGTCCAGCGACTGGTGTGCTGTTTCCACCCGCTGCAGAGTGGCGATGGGGTCGATCTTTCCGCCCTGAATTTCCGACTTGACCTGGGCCAGGGCCGCTTCCACTCCTGCGACCGGCCCGACAAGCTCCGGGTGGGCGTGGGCGCCCGACTGGATCATGGCTCGTGCCTGCGCAAGGTCCTGGGAGGTGTCCACGACCGCGGAGTCGAGACGGGTGCGCGCTTCATCCAGGTTGGACGAGACTTTGGCGATAGCATCCAGGAGGACGTTGGTCTGGTGGAGGCTCTCTTCGGCGGCCCGGACGGCCACTGCTGCCAGGCTGCCTTCGCCCTCGCTGAGCTTCTGCTGGGCGGTGGCGGTGGCGTTCTGCACGAAGGCCAGGCGCTCCTTGGCCTGCAGGATATTGTCCGAAACCTGCGCCAGGGCGCTCTCGGCATATCTGGAGCGCAGGTTGCCGAGTGAGCTCTCAGCGCTGGCGATTTTTGCGTCAGCCTGGCGGGCTCCGGCATTGACGGTTGCCAATGCCTGCGGAGCGTTCTTCTCAAGTTCGCGCAGGGAATCGAAATCGGCCTTCTGTTCCTGGAGGGAGGCCAGCGCGGCCTCGGACCGGCGGATGATCTCCCCGAACCATGCCCGCTGCTGCTCTTCAGTGTCAGGAATGTGGTCATCCAGCTGCTGCTGCAGCTTGAAGGACTCGCTCAGGTGGGCTTTGGCTTCAGCCAGCGCCTTGGTGAAGTTTCCGACGGCGGAGTCCCCGTACTGTGCCTGGGCGAACATCAGTTCCTGCTCGCTGGACTTGATGGCGTCGTCGGCCTCGATCAGGAGTGAGCCGCTCTTACGGCGCAGTTCCTCGATGCTGAGCGAGGCCAGGGGATCCACCAGGCCCTCCTGCTGGCCAAAGCCGGCCGTGGGCTGCTGTCCGGCTGCCTTCCTGCGCTTGTTCCGGAGGTACAGGTAAGCACCCGCGCCACCAGCCGCCACGACACCGGCACCCACCAGGACTGCCGCCCCGGCACCGTCACCGGGAACATTGCCGCTTCCGCCGCCCGCGGCATCACCGATGGCAGCTGCAGCGTTGATCGCCGCCTGCGCATAATCCTCGTTGGCAAGTTGCGGACCAATGGCCTTGCTCTTGATGTTTTCGAGCTGGGCATTGGTGATCTTGCTGCCACCCTTGTTCAGGGTGTACTGGCGTGTTTCCGTGGCAACGGCAAAGATCAAGGCATTGGAACCCAGGCCGGCCTTCTCGGCTACGGCATCCGTCCACGCTTCACGGTCTGCGGGGTTTTCAAACCTCTTGACCGTAACGACATGCAGCACGGTGGCATGCTCGGTTCCCAGCTTCTTGATGGCTTCCTGGACCTCGCCCTTTTGGGAGCCGAGGACGCCAGCGGAATCAACAATTTTGGTGGCCGGATCCAAGGTGACCGGAGGCTCAGCCCATGCCGCGCCGGCGGGTACCGCCAGCAGGCCGGTAAGGCCGATCACGGCGAGGATACGTATGAACTTTGACCGCATGTGCAACCCTTCAGCACGCCTGACACCGATTCGGGACGAATCAGTCGTCTCAGAATCCAACAGCGCCCCCACGCTTGGTGTGAAGCCGCAGGTCGCTGTGGCAATTCATCTTGATTCTATGGTGCACCCCACAACCCGTCCAACGAGTGGAATATGCCAAAAGCGAAACGCTGCAGGGGCCGAAACAAAGGTGCAGCAGGAGACTCAATCAACGCAGCGGCAGGTCTTCAGCAAGCTCTCAGCAAACATCCGAGCTTGTTCCAGCCGGGGAGTCCATAGTTAAAGCAGACAAGGATGAAAGGAAGTCCCATGAGCGAGAACCAGACGCCCGGGCCGGCTCCCCGGAACGGTGGCCATGAGCGGCAGGATCCCTGGGCTCAGCAGCAGGGTGCGCCGGAGGAAGCCGCATTCGGGGCGCAGCGGGCGGACGCGGCCGACGACGGCAGCGCTGCGAACGGCCGGCGGCATAGTCCAACGGAGCGGCTGGATCAGCAGGGTGACAATCCCACCCAGGTACTTCCCGGGGCGCGCCCTGTTTACCCCCAACGCCAGCCCTTTTACGGCCAGCTGCAAACCCCGGAGCAGCACACGCCGGAACAGCAGGAGCCAGTCCACCCCGGGCACGGCGGGACCCACCCCAACCAACCCGGCTACGGCTATTCGGGCCGTGCTCATCAGGCGGGCTGGCAGAGCGGCCAGGACTACAACAGCACGCCCGGCCTTGCCTACAACCCCAAGGATGCGCCCCGGCGGAAGGCGACGTTCGGCGTCGGAACCCTCGTGGCCAGCATCCTCGCTGCGGGACTGGTGGGAGGAAGCGTAGCCACGGTCGGGTCGGCCGAGCTCTTCGGAAATGCCGGCGCCGCCACCACTGCCACCGGCAACAGCCAGCCCGGCACCGTGATCGTCAACAACCAGGACTCCGTCAACGAAATCACTGCAGCGGCAGTGAAGGCCTCGCCCAGTGTCGTGACCATCAGCGCTTCAAGCGGAGAATCCGGCGGTACGGGATCGGGGATCATTTTGGATGACCGCGGCCACATCCTCACCAACACGCACGTGGTCACCCTCGACGGGCAGACCGCCAACGCCGCGCTCCAGGTCCGGACCAGCGAGGGCCGGGTCATCGGCGCCAAGCTCGTCGGCACCGATCCGTTGTCCGACCTGGCCGTCATCAAGGTGGACAACGCCTCCGGACTCACCCCCGCCACCCTCGGTGACTCCGGGAAGCTCAACGTGGGCGATACCGTCATCGCCATCGGCTCACCCCTTGGCCTCACCGGAACCGTGACTGACGGCATTGTCTCCACGCTCAACAGGACCATCAGCGTTGCCTCTGCAGCAGCCCCAAAGGAGGGCGACAACGCCGAAGGCGACGGCGAAAGCGGTTTCCAGTTCGCGCCTCCAAATGGCGGTCAGAACCAACAGTCGGCGGGACAGGGCGAGATTTCCATCAACGTGATCCAGACCGACGCAGCCATCAACCCGGGCAACTCAGGCGGTGCCCTCGTCAACAGCAACGGTGACGTCATCGGCGTCAATGTGGCCATCGCCTCAGCAGGATCCAACCCGCTGTCCTCCACGAGCGGCAACATCGGCGTCGGCTTCAGCATCCCCATCAACCACGCCAAGCGCGTGGCTCAGGAAATCATCGACACCGGCAAGGCCTCCCACGGCCAGCTGGGTGTCAGCGTGAAGCCGAAGACGGCGTCCAACTCGTCGTCGGAGTTCTCGGTGGGGGCGGATGTCGCCACTGTGGAACCCGATTCCGCAGCGGCCAAGGCCGGGATCAGGGTGGGCGACGTGATCACCAGGTTCAATGACCTCACCGTCGGTGAACCGGAGCAACTGACGGCGGCGGTCCGCGAACAGCCGGCCGGTTCCAAGGTGAAGATCACCGTCCTGCGCAACGGCCAGGAACAGACGCTTGACGTCACGTTGGGCGCAGCAGCCAGCTAGCGCTTCTCCCTCTCCAAGGCTGGGCAGGACGACGGCGGCGTCCCCACAGAAGGCGGGGGCGCCGCCGTTATTGCATCCCGCGTGGCCTGCCGTGGAAGTTCAATCGGCGCCCTGACACAGGCGTTAACGGAAGAGGGCGCAGCGGGGCGTCTATGTGGTTAGCTAGGACCTACCCGTATGCCGGGGCATTCCGCGGCCATGACCTCACCCGGCTGGCTGTCCACAAGCATGGAAGGCTGCTGTAAATACAGTGGAAGATACATTGAACATCGTCGTCCTGGTCAAGCATGTACCGGACGCCCAGTTTGACCGCCACCTCAACGGTGAGGGCTACACCACTGACCGCGACGAGAGCATCCTGTCAGAGCTTGACGAGTACGCGCTCGAGGCAGCGCTGCAGCTGGCCGAAGCCCGTGGCGGAGCCAAGGCAGGCAACCAGGTCATCGCATTGAGCATGGGTCCCTCGGGCGCCGTGAACGCCATCAAGAAGGCGCTTCAGATTGGTGCCACTGAGGGCGTTCACCTGACCGACGACGCCCTGGCCGGCTCGGATGCCGCCGCCACCTCCCTGGCGCTGGCAGCGGCCATCAGGCACCTGGGCAGCGACGCTCCCGTGGACCTGGTCATCACCGGCATGGCGTCAACAGACGGTGAAACGTCGCTGGTTCCGGCGCAGCTGGCGGAACGGCTCGGCCTGCCCCAGGTTACCTTCGCCTCGTCGCTGCAGGTGGAGGGAGGCCTGCTCACCGCACGCCGGGACGCGGACCTGTCCTCGGAGACAGTCGAGGCGCCGCTGCCGGCTGTCGTCTCCGTGACCGACCAGATCAACGAGCCCAGGTACCCCAACTTCAAAGGCATTATTGCCGCCAAGCGCAAGAGCATCACGACGCTCTCGCTTGCCGACATCGGCGTGCAGCCTGCCCAGGTGGGTTTTCCGGGCTCCTGGACCAGCATCCTGGCTGCAGAGGAACGTCCGCCGCGCACCGCCGGCACCATCATCACCGACGAAGGCGACGCCGGCATCAAGCTTGTCGACTTCCTGGCCGCCCAGAAGCTGCTCTGAGAGGGACCACAGACATGGCAAAAGTACTTGTTTTCATCGACAACCCCGGCGATGCGCTCAAAAAGAGCAGCCTTGAGCTGCTCACCCTGGGCCGCTCCCTCGGTGAGACTGCGGTGGCCCTGAACGGCAAGCTGCACGACGACGTTGCGGCCGCCTTCGCGGAGTACGGCGTCGGCACCGTGCTGCTCCCCTCGGCGGAGGACCTCGACGACTTCCTCGTCGCCCCCAAGGCTGCCTATGTTGCTGCCGCAGCTGAGCAGGTCGGGGCCGGCATCCTCCTGCTGGACAATTCCCCCGAGGGCAAAGAAATCGCCGCCCGCGTGGGAATCCGCCTGAGTGCCGGCGTTATCACCGACGTCGTGGCAGTGGACGCGGACGGCACAGCGCACAAGTCGGTTCTGGCCGGCTCCTACAACACGTCCTGCAAGGCCACTACCCCCGTCAGTGTGCTGACGTTGAAGGCAAACAACGTGACCCCTGAACCGGCTGCAGCGCCCACTTCGCCGGAAACGGTGACGGTCGAGGTTCCCGCCGGCAGCACGGTTGCTGCCGCCCGCATCACCGCCCGGGAGCAGAAGGTCGCCAGCGGACGGCCGGACCTCACCGACGCCCGCATTGTGGTGGCCGGCGGACGCGGACTTGACGGCGACTTCACCCCCGTGGAGGAACTTGCCGACGCACTGGGAGCGGCAGTGGGTGCTTCCCGTGCAGCCACGGACGCGGGGTGGATCAGCCATGATGCCCAGGTGGGACAGACCGGAAAGACCGTGTCGCCGCAGCTTTACATTTCCGCAGGCATCTCCGGCGCCATCCAGCAAAAGGCCGGCATGCAGACGGCAAAGGTAATTGTTGCAGTGAACAAGGACGCTGAATCACCCGTATTCGAGATCGCCGACTTTGGCATTGTGGGCGACCTTTTCGATGTGCTCCCGCAGGCCACAGCGGAGATCAAGAAGCGGAAAGGCTGATTTTTGACTGCCTTTCCTGAGCAGGCACGGAGCCCGTTCAACCCGGACGTACACCGGGTTGGGCGGGTGCTCTGTTTTGCGGCCCACCCCGATGACATCGACTTTGGTGCAGCGGGCACCATCGCTGCCTGGACAGCCGCCGGTGTCGACGTCAGCTACTGCATCATGACCGACGGCGATGCCGGAGGGTTCGACCCGGCCCACCGGGCCAACATCATCGCCATGCGGGACGCCGAGCAGCGCCGCGCAGCCGAACTCGTCGGGGTCACCGATATCCACTACCTCCACCAGCGCGACGGGTACCTGGAACCTTCGCACGAGGTGATGCAGGGGGTCGTTAAGCTGATCCGCGAAATCCGGCCCGACGTCGTGCTTTCCATGCACCCGGAACGGAACTGGAAGCGGATCCAGAAGAGCCACCCGGACCATCTGGCGGTGGGGGAGGCCGTCACGCGCGCCGTATATCCCGCCCTGGAAAACCCCTTCGCCTACCCGGAACTTGCCGCTGCCGGGCTGGACGCCTACAAACTGCCCTGGCTGTGGCTCTTTGCCGGGCCGGAGGAACGGGAAAACCACTTCGTGGATGTCTCCGCGCACGTGGACGCCAAGCTGCGCGCCATCCATGTCCACGTCAGCCAGCACCCGGACGTGGAAGCAATGGAGAAAACGGTACGCCAAAGCATGCGGATCAACGCCGCCAGGGCTGGCTACCCCGAGGGCAGCAGTGCCGAAGCCTTCCACGTCGTCGCCGTCAACGGGCCGGGAACGATCGCAGGGTTCTAGCCTCTTCGTTCAAGCCACAGCGCCCGCCCCGGTTCGTAACCGGGGCGGGCGCTGTTGTATTCCTGTTGCTGCCGGCTATGCACCCAAGGGAGCGGCCGCGACCGTGGGCAGTGTTGGGGACTGGGACCCGCCCGCCGGCTCCACTGTTATGCCCAGGGCTGCTGCGGAGGAAATCCCCTGCACCACTGCAGGCTTTGACAACGCTTCCGCATCCATCAGGCCTTGGGACACCGGTGCCGAACCGTCCTTGGGGATCAGCCACATCTGGTAAACCTTGCCGGCAGGGGGCGCGGGAACACCATTCATTTTGACGACGGCGGCATCCTCCGACCGGGAGACCAGCAGCGTGGCGGTTCCGCCACCGGCCACATCCACCGAGGCTTCCCGTACGTCGTCCGCCCGGACCACCTGGTTGAGCGGATCGTTCTGGTCGGCAAGGAAAGAGCCCACGCCCACTCCGCCCAGGGCGATGGCCGCCGCAGCGGCAAGTCCGGCGAGCCAGCGGCGGGTACTCCCGGGCCCGCGCCGTTCCTCCCGGCGCCGGCGTGCCTGTGCCAGCTCATCCATGCCCGCCGGCTGGGCCGGTTCGCCCTGCTCCGGTGCTGCATAGCCGGGTGCAGTGACTGCGGCTGGCGGGGAAGCAGCAGGGTCCGGCCGGTGTTCCTGGTCCGGAAGTTGCGCGACGATGCGGCCAAAGAGGTCGGCCGGCGGCTCCTCCTCCACCCGGAAGGTCCGGGCAAGCGTCTCCCTTGCCTGGCGTACCCGTTCGAAGAAGGCGCTCCGTTCCGCTGCCTGCGCGGCTGAGATATAGTCCTCGATCGCCTGGCGTTCCTCTTCCGTCACTGCGTCCAGGGCGTAGAGTTCGGCCAGGTCGACAGCCCGGCCGGAAGCCAGGTCCATGGCGACCGTGTCCCCGAACGAGCGGCCATTGCGGCCGTGGTTGTTTTCTGTCATTTCAACTCACCCCCAGACAGGTTTTAAGGCGGATCAAGCCGTCGCGGATACGGGATTTTATGGTGGGCACTGCTGCATTCAGGCGTTCTGCAACTTCCCGGTACGTGAGGCCGCCGTAGTAGGCCAGTCGCACCGATTCCTGCTGCGTTTCGGTCAGGGTTGCCAGGCACCTGACCACGGCCTCGGCTTCGAGCCTGCTTCCCACTTCGTCGGCCACGGCATCGTGGTCGATATCCTGGCTGCTGGCGCCGTACTTGGCTTCGCGGTCAGTGGCGGACTGCGTTGACCGCACCCTGTCCACAGCCCTGCGGTGGGAAATGGTCATCAGCCAGGAGAGCGGACTGCCCGCCGACGGATCGAACTTCGCTGCGTTCTGCCACACCTGCAGGAAGACCTCCTGCGTGGTGTCTTCACTCAACTCGGGGTCGATCAGGACGCGCCGGGCCATGCCGAAAACCCGGCGGGATGTCAGCTGGTAGAACTCCGCAAAGGCTGCCTGGTCGCCCCTGCCTATGCCTTCCAGCAGGACCGAAAGCCGCTGGCTGAGCTCTGCCGGCGGGTCTGTCACCGCAGCCGGGGCCTTGGAACGTGGAGCGTTGGGGGTATCCATCACTACCAAGCATAAGTCGCCGGACCGGGAATCCTCAGCAGTGCCGCCAGGTCTGCTGCGGGAGGTCCTGGAACCTGACTCCAGTAATGTCACCTGCAGCTCCTCAAACAAGGTGGAATGTTGTCAGGAGTGATTCGGTGCTGCCGCCGGCGTGGATTGCCCTGGTGCCAAAAAAGATTGGACCCCGGGTGTTCTGCGCCCGGCGCTGCGGGCAGGGTACCTCCGCGGTTTGTCCCTTCAGGCTCCGGAGCCTAGGTTCTGGCGCCGGCGAACCCCTGCTGGCGCCAAGCCTCGTAGACGGCAATGGAGGCTGCGTTCGCCAGGTTCAGTGAGCGCAGCGCGGGCAGCATGGGCAGCCGGACCGTGGCTGTCACATGCGCATCCGCCTTCAAAACCGCGGGCAGGCCCACGGATTCCCTGCCGAACATCAGGACATCACCCGGCTGGTAGGAGATGTCCGTGTAGCTGGCCGTCCCGTCCGAGGTAAACGCGTACACCCTTTCCGGCTGCAGGTGCTGCCAGGCATCTTCAATGTTCCGGTGCACGGTGACGACGGCGAGGTCATGGTAGTCAAGGCCCGCGCGGCGGAGCTTAGCGTCTGAGAAGTCGAACCCGAGCGGTTCCACCAGGTGCAGCTCTGCCCCGGTGATGGCTGCCAGCCGGATGGCATTGCCGGTATTGCCTGGAATTTCGGGTTCGTGGAAAAGGATGCGGAACACGTTCCCATCCTAGCTACCCTGCGGGCAAAGGGCTGTCAGTGCATCCCGCGCAGCAACCTGGCCAGCACGGGCACGTTCACGGTGTTGGGCGCGGGGCCGGATGCAAGGAATTCCTTGAGGCCCCGCACCATCCCGGCAGCGTTGACGATCTGAACGGCCTCCAGCGCGCCTGCTGACCGGCGGTAGTTATCAATGACCGGCTCGTGCAGGTTGCCGCCAGGGCTGAGCACCACGGTCCAGCCCGTCACGTTCAGCTCGGGGAAAATGTCCTGCATGGCCCTCACCAGGTGGGCAAGCTGCGGCGGCGCAACGGCGCGGCCGCCGTGGTTGAGCGTCCTGCCGTCCCACGCATAGGCACCCTTGGGCAGCAGCATCGAGCCGATCAGCGCCAGCCGGTAACCGGACAGGACGGCGTGGTCGATGTGACTGTTGTCCGCCGGGGACTGGAGGCCGTTGATAAGCCTGGCGGCCGGAATTGCGGGCAGGACCTGCCGGGTCAGGAGCTGCACGGTGCGCATTTCCCGCTGGATGCGTGCCTCTGCCCCGAAAATCCCCCGCTTGCGCGGCATGCCGTGGACCTGCTGGCTGGCGAGTGCCAGTGGGATCAGCGGAACCTCAGCGTCGGAGGCAGTGTCGTATGCCGGGAGGTAGACCGGGGGGTCCCCGGCGGTGTTGCGGGCGTTGCCGGTCCTGTGCACGGTGGCCGACGCACGGCTTCCGGCCGGCGGTGCGTCGAAATGCGGTTCGGTGTCCGTCTCCCCGTTGCGGAAGGTGCCGGCGGCATAGGAGCGGTCATACGCCTTCCTGCGCACGGGATCGATAAGCGTCTCATAAGCCCGGGTCACGCGCCGAAACGCTGCTGCATCGCCGCCGTGATCGGGGTGGGCGGTGCGGGCAGCCCGGCGGTAGGCCACCTTGATTTCCTTCTCAGTGGCGGTGACTGCCACCCGAAGCACCTGATAGTAGGAGCTGCTGCTCTCGGTCAAGACCCATCCTTTTCCTGGTTCGGCCGGTCTTCACAGGTAGCCCGGCCTGCACAGTTTAACGGCCTGTCCTGACAACGATGCTCCGGCCCCTCCCGGTTCCCCGGCGGATAGCCGTGCCTTCCACGGGCAAAACGGCCCGGCTCTGTGCATCGTCGCCGTGTGCCAAACCTCTAGACTCGTGCCTGCGCGGCCGCACCGGCTGCAGCAGATGCGGCGCGGGAGGAAGCAGAATGCGCACGACGGCGGGAACGGCCTTTAGGGACAGGCGGCGGACCCTGCAGGTGGCGGCGGCCGCACTGGGCTCTCTGCTGGTGGGCGGCTGCAGCATTGGCGTACCGGACCCCACGGCTCCGGAACCTGCAGCCACCACCCCTGCCGGCCTGGCCACGCCCACCATAACCCCGGGGCATGACGCAGAGGCAGTGGCGGCGCAGGACCTTCCCTTCGCTGCCGGCGGCACCCTTGCTCCAGGTGTGCCCGTAGGCCTTTCGGGCGGGCTGGAGGAGGCTCCCGGGTGGAAAATCCTCAGCCGCGACGTGGCCGGGGAAAGCCGGTATGCGAAGGCGGACGGGTGCGTGGTGGCAGCCAGGGGGAGCACCAACCAGGATGCCCTCATCCGGGGTGATGACCGCGAATCGACCGTCGCGCTTTTCCAGTACCTCGATCCATCCATCCTGCCCGCCTACCTGAAGACGGAGACGCTGCGCTGGGGGAGGGGCGGGCAAGCCGGCGGGGATTCGGAAGGCCCGGGGCGCAAAGTGGAGGTGCTGGCCCTGGAGCAGGCAGCGGAACAGGCAGCCCCGCCGGCAGGCAGGGCAACCGCCGTGCTGGCCCGGCTTTTCGCCGCGGCCGGTTCCTCCATCTATGTTTCCGTCTCATGCCCGGGCCCCGACGCCCTGGCTGCGGCCCGCGCCGACGTGGCCCGTTTCCTCCCTGTGCTCCCGCCGTCGAACTAGCGGCCGGCCCCTTCGTGGAGGCTGGACAGCTAGAATTGGGGGGTGCCCGTTTACCTCGATCATGCAGCCACCACCCCGCTTTCAGCGGAAGCCCTGGCCGCGCTGACGCGTGAACTTGCCCGGACCGGCAACCCCTCATCCCTGCACGGATCCGGCCGCCGGGCCCGTCGCAGCGTGGAAGATGCGCGGGAGACCGTCGCAGCCGCGGCAGGTGCCCATCCCTCCGAGGTCATTTTCACCTCGGGCGGCACCGAATCGGACAACCTGGCCGTCAAGGGACTGTATTGGTCCCGGGTGGGGGAGAACCCCGCCCGGCGCCGCATCCTCTGCTCCGCCGTCGAACACCATGCCGTGCTGGACACCGTGGAGTGGCTGGAGCGCCACGAGGGCGCGGAGGTTACCTGGCTTTCCGTCGATGCCGACGGCGTGCTGGACCTTGCCGCCCTCCAAGCGGAACTGTCCCGCGAGCCGGATACAATCGCCCTGGTCACCGTGATGTGGGCCAACAACGAAGTCGGCACCATCCAGCCCATCGGCAGGATCGTGGAGCTGGCCCACGCTGCAGGCGTCCCCGTGCACTCGGATGCTGTCCAGGCATTCGGTTCCCTCCCGGTGGATTTCAAGGCCTCCGGGCTGGACGCCATGTCCATCTCCGGCCACAAGATCGGCGGACCGGTAGGGGTTGGTGCCCTCCTGCTGGGGCGGGCGGTGAAACTGACTCCCGTCCAGCACGGCGGAGGCCAGGAGCGGGACGTCCGCTCCGGCACGCTTGACACGGCCTCCATTGCTGCCTTCGCGGCGGCAGCCGAAAAAGTCACGGCCACCCTGGGAACGGAGTCTGCACGAATTGCCGCGCTTCGCGACCGCCTGATCGCCGGCGTCCATGAACTGATCCCGGAAGCTGTCCTCCGCGGTGCCCCCGGGAACGGCAGGCTCCCCGGCAACGCACACTTCACCTTTCCTGGCTGCGAAGGGGACTCACTGTTGTTCCTCCTCGACCTCGCAGGCGTGGAATCGTCCACCGGATCGGCCTGCACCGCGGGCGTGCCGCGGCCTTCCCACGTGCTGCTGGCCATGGGCCTGGACGAGGACACCGCACGCGGAGCGCAGCGGTTCACGTTGGGGCACGCCTCAGTGGAGGCCGACGTCGATGCGTTGCTGGCTGCGCTGCCGGACGCCTATGCACGGGCGCGGCAGGCAGGCATGGCCGGGCGCGAGTCTTCGATCCAGACTGCAGGCACCATCGCCCGGCACGCCCAGGCCGGCAGCTGACCGCCGGGCTGCTGCGGGCGGCTTTACATGAGGCCGTAGAATAGATAGGCGAGGATCGTTTCCGGGAGAACCAACCGGGCGGTCCGTACTACTTTCCCGGCCACTGGGCCGAAGCTCTCCCAACAGAAAGCAACCATGCGAGTTCTAGCAGCCATGAGCGGCGGAGTCGACTCCGCCGTTGCCGCCGCCCGCGCCGTGGAGGCGGGACATGACGTCGTCGGCGTCCACCTGGCCCTGTCACGCATGCCCGGCACGCTCCGCACCGGAAGCCGGGGCTGCTGCACCATCGAAGACTCCCGTGACGCCTGGCGTGCCTGCGACGTCCTGGGCATTCCCTACTACGTCTGGGATTTCTCCGAGCGGTTCAAGGAAGACGTCGTCCAGGACTTCATTGATGAGTACGCAGCCGGCCGCACGCCCAACCCCTGCATGAGGTGCAACGAGCGGATCAAGTTCGCGGCACTGCTGGAAAAGGCCATCGCTTTGGGCTTTGACGCAGTGTGCACCGGCCACTACGCAAAGGTGATCGAGGACGCCGACGGCAACCGCGAACTCCACCGGGCCGCCGACTGGGCCAAGGACCAGAGCTACGTCCTGGGTGTCCTTACCCACGAACAGCTCAAGCACAGCATGTTCCCGCTGGCTGACACGCCCTCAAAGGCGGAAGTGCGCGCTGAGGCAGAACGGCGCGGCCTTTCGGTGGCCAACAAGCCCGACAGCCATGACATCTGTTTCATTCCGGACGGCGACACTGCCGGCTGGCTGGCTGAAAAGATCGACATGGCCACCGGGGACATCGTGGATGAAACCGGCAGGAAGGTGGGTGAGCATCCCGGTGCCAACGCTTTCACCGTTGGCCAGCGCCGCGGGCTGAAGCTTGGCACGCCAGCGGCTGACGGCAAGCCCCGGTTCGTGCTGGAGATCCGGCCGAAGGAGAACAAAGTGGTGGTGGGCCCTGAGGCGTTGCTGGCAATCGACGAAATCCGGGGCATCAAGGTGTCATGGGCAGGCCTTCCCATAGCCGAGGTGGTTACCGGCGAGGAGTTCGAATGCCACGCCCAGGTCAGGGCCCACGGTGATCCTGTCCCCGCTACGGCCCGCATGGAACCGGCCGCAGACAACGGCGGCAGCCAGCTGGTGGTCCGGCTCGCCACCCCGTTGCGGGGAGTAGCTCCGGGACAGACGGTTGTCCTGTACCAGGGCAGCCGTGTGCTGGGCCAGGCGACCATCGACGCCGCCCGCTCGCTCCAGCGCGCCGAGCTCTGATCCGGCCCCAGGAAAGACTTTGCAAGCACCGCCCCGGTTCCGCCGGGGCGGTGCTTTTTATTGATGCCGCTGTTGTACGAGGTTCCTTGCCGTCAATCCATAAGGGGGCTGCTCGGCACCGAAGTAAATTTTGTGTCTCAACTCACAAAATGGCCCGCTTTGAGTGTTGACTCTCTGATTGAATCTAGGCATCAGCACCGCGCGCTTCCCGCCTGAGCATACGCACCCATCAGCGGTCGGGGGGCGCGCCCTCATCGAACAGAAAGTTCACAGATGACGAAGAGCAACAAAGCCCTGCACGGCGCTATCGCGCTGGCAGGCATCTCCGCCCTCGCACTGACTGCCTGCACGGGCCCCGCAGGCGGCGGCGGAACCACCACCGGGGAGGCGGGGGGCGGTGCCATAACCTACGGCACCACGGACAAAGTGGTCACCCTCGACCCCGCCGGATCCTACGACGGCGGGTCCTTCATGGTGATGAACCAGATCTACCCGTTCCTGCTTAACTACAAGCCCGGGACTGCCGACGCCACCCCGGACATCGCCGAGTCCGCGTCCTTCACCAGCCCCACCGAATACACCGTGAAACTGAAACCGGGCCTGAAATTCGCCAACGGCAACACCCTGGACTCCTCCGACGTCGTCTTCTCCTTCAACCGCGTCAAGGCAATCGACGACCCCAACGGCCCCGCATCCCTGCTCTCGAACATGGAGAAAATCGAGGCAACGGACCCCAACACCGTGGTGTTCACCCTTGTCGCCGCGAACGACCAGGTGTTTCCCGGCGTCCTCGCCTCCAACCCCGGGCCCATCGTGGACGAGGAAGTCTTCCCGGCGGACAAAATTATGGACGACGACGCCATCGTCGCCGCGAAACCGTTCGCCGGCCAGTACACCATCGAGAGCTACAAGAAGAACGAACTGGTCAGCTTCAAGCCCAACCCCGACTACCAGGGCATGCTGGGCGCAGCCTCGAACGACGGTGCCACCCTCAAGCACTACGCTGATGCCAACAACCTGAAGCTCGACGTGCAGCAGGGCAACATTGACGTCGCCGGCCGCATCCTGACGGCCACCGACGTTGCCGACCTCGAGAACGACGACAAAGTGAAGGTCCACAAGGGCCCGGGCGGGGAACTGCGCTACATGGTGTTCAACTTCGACACCATGCCGTTCGGTGCCAAGACTCCTGAGGCCGACCCTGCCAAGGCGCTTGCCGTCCGGCAGGCCGTGGCGCACCTGGTGGACCGCGAAGCCATCGCTTCCCAGGTCTTCAAGAACACCTACACTCCGGTCTACTCCTACGTCCCGAAGGAGTTTGAAGGGGCCGCGGAGCCCCTGAAAAGCCTCTATGGTGACGGCAGCGGCAAGCCCAGCCTGGACAAGGCCAAGAAGGTGCTCTCAGACGCGGCTATCAACTCTGTGGTTGACCTTAAGCTGCAGTACACGGACCGGTACGGCACATCCGCGGCGGATGAGTACGCCCTGGTGAAGGAACAGCTGGAGAAGTCGGGCCTCTTCACGGTAGACCTCAAGTCCACGGAATGGACCACCTACACCAAGGAGCGCAGGGCCGACGCATACCCGGTGTACCAGCTCGGCTGGTTCCCGGACTACTCCGACGCGGACAACTACCTGACGCCGTTCTTCATTCCGGGCAACTTCCTTGGAAACCACTACGAGAACCCGGCCGTGACGGACATCGTGAAGAAGCAGCTGGTGACCACGGACAAGGCGGAGCGGAGCCAACTGCTGGGCCAGGCACAGGAAGCGGTTGCCAAGGATCTCTCCACACTGCCGCTCCTGCAGGGCGCTCAGGTGATGGTGGCGGGAACTGATGTCCAGGGCGTGGAAAAGACCCTGGACCCATCGTTCAAGACCCGCCTTGGAGTGATGTCCAAGTAGGTCGCCCGACCATCCGGCTCCGGCCATAAGTGGGGCGGGACAGCGTGCACTGCAGCCTGGTGCGCACGTCCCGCCCCACGTGCTGGCCGGGACGCGGCGCAGGCTTGCAGCTGTGCCGTGAAGACAACCTGAGGTAGCCATGACTACATTGATCGACGCGCCACCGACCGACGCGGACGGCCTGCTTCCGGCCGCCAAAAAATCCACCGGCGGCGGACTGGGACAGTACATCCTGATCCGATTCCTCCTGATCTTTCCCACCATCTTCATCCTGGTGACCATGGTCTTCTTCCTCATGAGGATCACGGGAGACCCCATCACAGCGGCAATGGGCGGTCGCCTGCCTGAGGACCAGCTCCAGGAGCGGATCCAGGCCGCAGGCTACGACCGGCCGCTCCTGGTGCAATACTTCGAATACCTCGGCCAGCTGGCAACCGGAAACTTCGGCCGCACGCTCACGGACAACCGTGCCGTCGTCGAAATGCTCAGCACCTACGGTTCGGCCACGCTCGAACTAAGCATCAACGCACTGCTGGTTGCCCTCCTGGTGGGCATACCCCTGGGCATGGTCGCCGCACACTGCCGGGACAAGGCTCCTGACGCCGTCCTCCGGGTGTTCGCCATCCTCTGCTACGCCACCCCGGTATTCTTTGCCGGCATGCTGCTGAAGCTGACCTTCTCGGTCTGGCTGGGCTGGCTGCCGGTGGCGGGAAGGGCCAGGACCTCCAGTGAGCTTGCCCTGACATCCCTCGAGGCGCCCACGGGCATCTACTGGCTGGACGCACTGCGGAGCGGCAACATGGCCGCGCTCGGCGACGTCCTGGCGCACGCCGTCCTGCCCGCGGTGGCCCTGGGCCTGCTGACTGCCGGGATCTTCCTCCGCCTGGTCCGGACCAACGTGATTGGCACGCTGGGCCGGGACTACATCGAAGCGGGCCGTTCCAGGGGTGTGAGTGAATACCGGCTTGTCACCAAGCACGCCTACAAGCCCGCACTCATTCCCATCATCACGGTGATGGGCCTGCAGATAGCGGTGATGCTGGGCGGCGCCGTACTGACCGAGAAGACGTTCGAATGGAAAGGCCTCGGATTCCAGTTGGCCAACTACCTGACCGCCCGTGACTTCGTCGCTGTCCAAGGCATCGTGGTGCTGCTCGCCATCATCGTGGCCGTGACCAACTTCATCGTGGACATCGTCGCCGCGCTGATCGATCCCCGCGTGAGGTACTGACCATGAGCACCACCGACGTTCCCATCCCCGTGGCAAATCCGCGGGAACCGCTGTACCGGCGCCTGCCGGTCATCTCACATTTCACCAAGAGCGTGGGCCTCCAGCGCGGCATGCTGGTGGCGGGCCTGGTCCTTACCGGCGCCTTTGTCCTGACGGCGCTTTTCGCCCCGCTGCTGGCACCTTTCGGCTTCGCCCAGCTGTCCGACGCCGACGGGAGCTTCCCCACCCAGCAGGCCCCGGGCGGCAAGCACCTGCTGGGGACGACCGTTGGCGGTTACGACGTCCTGTCCCGGGTCATCTGGGGTGCCCAGACCGCCATCCTGGTGATCGTCGTCGCCGTGGCCATGTCCATCGTTGCCGGCGTGGTGCTGGGCCTGGTCAGCGGCTACATCGGCGGGTGGCTCGACCGGATCCTGGTGGTCATCGCCGATGCCGTCTACGCCTTTCCATCGCTGCTGGTGGCCATTGTCATGGCCATCGTCATCAGCGGCGGCCAGTCCAGCCTGGTGGGCGGCATCTTCGCTGCGGGGACAGCCATCACTCTGGTCTTCATTCCGCAGTACTTCCGGGTAATCCGGGCGGAGACAGTCCGGCTTAAGGCCGAGCCGTTCGTCGAGTCCGCCAAGGTGGTGGGAGCCTCCAACATCCGGATCATGACCCGCCACATCTACCGCAATGCCACCCGAACCCTGCCGCTGATCTTCACGCTCAATGCTTCGGAGGCGATCCTGACCCTGGCCGGGCTGGGTTTCCTCGGGTTCGGCATCGAGCCAAGCTCGGCCGCGGAATGGGGCTTTGACCTGAACAAGGCGCTCGCCGACACCACTTCCGGCATCTGGTGGACGGGGCTGTTCCCCGGCCTCGCCATCGTGCTGACCGTGGTGGGCCTGACCCTGGTGGGCGAGAGCATCAACGACCTGAACGATCCGCGCCTCCGCGGCCGCAGGCGGACCGGCGGCAAGAACCCGGCACCGGTGGAGACAGCGGCCACCGCCGCAGAAGTGAGGAATCCATGACCGTCAACATAAATCCTTTGTCCGGAGCCGTCCCGGGGCCGCGCCACGAGTCCGACGGCGGAAGTCCGGTCCTCGACATCGACCACCTGCAGGTCAATTTCGCCACCGACGGCGGCCCGGTGCAAGCCGTCAAGGACGTCAGCCTCCAGGTCCGGAAGGGGGAAGTGCTGGCGATCGTGGGAGAGTCCGGCTCCGGCAAGACGGTCACCGCCAAGACCATCCTGGGCCTGCTGCCGGAAACGGCCAGCAGTTCCGGTGCAGTGGTAATCAACGGGACCGACGTCATAAGCGTCAGCGCCGCGCGGCTGCGCCACATCCGCGGCCGCGACGTCGCCATGGTCTTCCAGGAGCCGTCCACCGCCCTGAACCCGGTGTTCACCGTAGGCTGGCAGATCGCCGAAGGCATCCGCGCCCATGCCGGCAGCGGCGGGAAGCGTATTAGCGCCAGGGAAGCGAAGTCCCAGGCCGTCGAAGCCCTTCGCAAGGTAGGCATTCCCGATCCGGAACGCCGGGTCAATTACTACCCCCACCAGTTCTCGGGCGGACAGAAGCAGCGGGTGGTCATCGCCGCAGCCCTGGCTCTGAATCCGGGCCTGATCGTTGCGGATGAACCCACCACTGCGCTGGATGTCACAGTCCAGGCGGAAATCCTCGAACTCCTGCGGAACCTGCGCAACAAGTACGGGACCTCGATCGTGCTGATCACGCACAATATGGGCGTGGTGGCAGACCTGGCGGACCGCGTGGTGGTCATGTACCAGGGGGACGTGGTGGAGGAGGCACCGGCCCGCACCCTTTTTGCCGAACCCCGGCAGGATTACACCCGCAAGCTGCTCGCCGCGGTTCCGCACCTGGGCCACCACTCGGCCTCCGAGGGACTGACCAGCCGGGCCCACCAGGATGAAGAGGTCCTGGTGGAGGCCAACAACCTGACCATCGAGTATCCCGGCAGGTTGGGAACGCCTGCCTTCAAGGCGGTGGACCGCGTCAGCTTCACCCTGTCCAGGGGTGAAGTGTTCGGGCTGGTGGGCGAATCCGGTTCCGGCAAAACCACCATCGGACGCGCCATCGCCGGCCTTAACCGGACCACGGGCGGCAGCCTCAAAGTGCTGGGATACGAAATGCTCAATCTGCGCGAACGCACGTTCAAGCCGCTGAGGAA
This sequence comes from Pseudarthrobacter sp. NamE5, assembly GCF_005796225.1. Classification (GTDB taxonomy): domain Bacteria; phylum Actinomycetota; class Actinomycetes; order Actinomycetales; family Micrococcaceae; genus Arthrobacter. Next base: position 100,891 of record NZ_VAHO01000004.1, on the reverse strand, counting down.
GGACGTCGGCTTCGTGTTCCAGGATCCGGCAGCATCCTTCAACCCACAGCTGACCATCGGGGACTGCATCGCCGAACCCATGGTCATCCACACAAAGCCAAGCCCGGCGCAAGCGCGCAAACGCGTTGGTGAGCTGCTCGAATCAGTCCAGCTGCCGTCGTCGTACGCGGGACGGTACCCGCACGAGCTGTCCGGGGGCCAGCGCCAGCGCGCCTCCCTGGCACGCGCCCTCAGCCTCAATCCGCGGCTGCTGATAGCGGATGAGCCGACGTCGGCACTGGACGTTTCGGTGCAGGCCAAGGTCCTCGACCTGTTCCGGGACATCCAGCAGGAGTTCGGCTTCGGCTGCCTCTTCATCAGCCATGACCTCGCCGTGGTGGACACGCTCTCCTCCTGGGTAGGGGTGCTGTACAAGGGCAGGCTGGTGGAGCAGGGCATCGGCAACCAGGTGATGGGAAGCCCGCGGCACGACTACACCCGGCGCCTGATCGCATCACTGCCTGTACCCGACCCGCAGGAACAGTCGAGGCGGCGCGAGGAACACCGGGCGCTGCTGGGCATCTGACTGGCAGGACAGTAAGCGCCGGTGCCGGATGCCGGCACCGGCGCTTAACAACAAATCCATCACAGTGCCTGCCCATAGACTTGAACCATGACGCAGCACAACCCTCACACTCCCGGCTCCGACGACTACGACCCCTCCGCCAGCTCCCTGGCGGGCCAGGTGGACAAGTCGGTGATGGCTGAACTGCTGTCCATCCGCTCCAGCATCGACAACATCGACGCCACCCTGGTCTACCTCCTGGCCGAGCGTTTCAAGGCCACACAGAAGGTGGGCTTCCTCAAGGCCGCGCATCGACTGCCCGCAGGCGACCCCGGCCGCGAAGCCGCCCAGATCGCCAGGCTCCGGCGACTCGCCGAGGATGCCCACCTCGATCCTGCCTTTGCGGAAAAATTCCTCAACTTTATCATCGGTGAGGTCATCAGGCATCATGAGGCCATCGCAGATGACCACCAGGCGGGTCCGGGCCCGCACCCGCAGGCCTCAGCCCTCGCGTGAGCATGGCCAGGCAGCACGAAACGAATCGCGGCGCCTCCGCCCCGCAGCCGGCTCCGCCGCATGAAGTAACGGCAACAGCGCTGGGTCCCTGGCCGGGCGAAGACCCGCTGGAAGCGGCGAAAATTATCCGGGGGGAACTGGGCAGCCCCCACCTGCCATTCCTGGCAGAACTGCCGGACCGGGGCGTTGGCTCGGACGCGCTGGGCCGGACCGCCTGCCTCCTCGAGGAGCTGGCGGTGGACGTCCAGCCGTACGGCTGGCGGCTGGTTGACCGGCCCGGAAAGGATTTCCGCCGCGCAGCCTCGGCCCTTGCCACGGACATCAATGTCCTGGCGGACGTAGCCGGAGCCGAAGAAAAACCGGCAGCTGACGTCAAGGTGCAGCTCATGGGGCCGCTCAGCCTCGCCGCTGGCCTGCACCTGCACAGCGGGGAACGGGCCCTCATCGACTATGGGGCGCGCAGAGACCTGGCCGAGTCGCTGGCTGCTGGCGTAGGGCATTACCTCACCCGCGTTGCCGCCGCCGTGCCAGGCGCCCGCCTGGCAGTACAGATCGACGAGCCGGACATCGCCTCGGTGCTCGCCGGCACCATCCCCACGTCCAGTGGTTACCGCACACTGCGGGCCGTGCCCGCTGCCGAAGCGCGCGAAGCATGGCGCGTGGTCCTGGACGCCCTGCGATCCGCAGGCGCCGCGGAAGTAGTCATCGCCGTGCCCGAAATCGAGGCACCCTTCGAGCAGATCCTGGCCGCGGGCGCCGATGGCATTGCCGTTCCCCTGCAGGCCCTGACCACCCGGCAGTGGGAGCAGCTGGCCGGTGCGGTGGAAGCGGACAAGCGACTGTGGATCGGCGCGCTGGATGCAGGAGGCGATACGCTGCCCAAGGTGGCCGACTGCATTGAAGCGGTATGGCGTCCGTGGCGGCAGCTGGGTCTTTCCGGGACAGCACTCAGTGCCGTCCGGGTTACGCCGTCCCGGGGACTCGCCGGGCGCACTCCGGCTGAGGCCAAGGCAGTCCTGGGCCGGCTCACCCAGGTAGCGGACGGGCTGAACCAGCTGGCGCTGGGGTAAGCGGGTTGGCCTTACCCGGGTCCCGGGTGACCGGAGTCAGACCCGGTTTTCCCAACGTTCCGGCTGGGCGTAGCGCGGCAGGAAGCTCCGGGCGGAGCTTCCGCCCGTGTAGGGTCGCAGCTTGTAGTCGAAGCTGCCGGCGTATACCAGCACCAGGCCGACCTGAGGCTGGATAACCTTCACCTGAATGCGGTGCCTTCCCCCGGTGCCTTCGGCAGGGTCCCACCACTGTTCGGCGTAGGCTTTGGCGTCCAGGGCGGCGGGCAAGGGAATGCGCAGCGGGCCAAGGAACAGCCGTGAGGCTTCCGAAACGCCGCGGAGCCGTCCCTCCGCAGTGACGCCGAGGTTCAGGTCCGTGACCAGCCGCCGGTACCTGCCCACGTAGTCCACCAGCTGGGGCCCTCCGTTCCGGCGGGTCACACTCGTGGTGTCCTGGAAAATTCGGGTGCGCCCGGGGAAGCGGATCTCCCGCCTGGCAGTGAGGCTTGACCGGCCAAGCGGGTCCTGGTGGGCGTGGTTCTCGATACGGAAAGGAATAATTTCGCCGTACTCGGGAAAAAACGCCTCCTCCCCGCTGGTGAGCCGCAGCAAAGGGCGCAGCCACTCCTGCCGGCAGCCGACGACGTCAAACGTCCCTTCGCCCACTCCGTAACGGCCGGAACCCGGCACCAGGGAAAAGTAGTCCTGCAGTTCCGGCTGCAGCCGGGAGAAGTCAGCGCCTAGGGCCTGCTGATAGATGGGAAGGTTCAAGGAAGCCTCCTCCTGGAAATTAACGGAAACAGATGCTCTGACCTCACAATGTACCGGCAGCCTTGAGCCTGATGTACGTGTCGGCCAGCCGAGGGGGCAGCTGGTGGGGTTCGGCATCCACCACTTCCACTCCGTGCTGCCTCAGCTCCGTGCTGATCGCGGCCCGCTGCAAGAGTGCACGTTCCGCTGCCGCGGCACGGAACACACCCGCTGCGGTGTCCCGTTCCTGCAGCATGGTCCCCAGCTGCGGGTCCCGGACGGCGGCCACCACCACCACGTGCTCACGGGCCAGCTGCGCCGCGACGGGAAGAAGGCCTTCCTCCGGCGCTCCGCCGTCGAGCGATGTCAGCAGCACCACCAGGGAGCGGTGCGCGGACAGGGCCCGGACCTGAGCCGGGACCGCCGGCCAGTCCATCTCGATGAGTTCGGCCTCGAGCGGGGCCATGGCCTGGACCAGTTGGCCCAGGAGGTTCCCCTTCCCGGCAGATCCCGCCCTCGCACGGGTGCGCCGGTCAAAGGCGAGGAAGTCCACCCGGTCGCCGCCCCGCTCTGCAAGGACGCCCAGCAGGAGCGCCGCTTCCATCCCGGTATCGAGCCGGGTTTCGTCGTCGATCCTTGCTGCCGAGGTCCGTGAGGTGTCCAGCACCATGACCACCCGCCGGTCGCGCTCAGGCCGCCACGTCCGCACCACTACTGCCGAGCGCCGCGCCGTCGCCCGCCAGTCGATGGACCGGACGTCGTCACCGCGGACGTAGTCGCGCAGGGAGTCGAATTCTGTGCCGGCACCACGGATCTGGACGGCAGCCTTGCCGTCGAGCTCGCGCAGCTTCCGCAACTTTGAGGGCAGGTGCCGGCGGGAATGAAACGGCGGGAGGACACGCAGCGAGCCGGGGCACGCCAGTGTCCGCTGGCGTGCTGCGAGCAGCAGGGGGCCAAAGGACCGAAGGGTGACGTGCGGGGCCCTGAGGTCGCCCCGCCGCGCAGGCCGCAGCCGCACTGTCACCCGGCGGCTTTCTGCTGGCGGGACGTCGATCTCCTGGACCGAATTCTGCGCGCCGGCCGAGGGCTGCCAGGCATCGCGGAGAATACCCCGGAGCCGGCGGCTGCCGTCGTTCACAACGGTGAGCACGGCATTGGCCGGCGAGTGCAGGGTGACGTTTCCGGGTTCGGAGCGCGTGAGGTGGATCTGGCGCAGCGAGGCTGCCAGCAGCAGGTCAAGCGCCGCCAGTCCCGCGAGTACTGCGGCCACCAGCAGCACCGTACCCCAGCCGGGCAACAGCAGGACCGGCATCACGCCCAGCAGTACCAGCAGCACGTAACGGCCCGAGATGGCCATCAGCGTGGAACGGGCACGGAGGCCAGGATACTGCGCAGTACGTCATCCACCCGTACACCATCCATCTGCGCCTCGGGCTGCAGTGCCACCCGGTGCCGGAGGCAGGGGAGCGCCAGGGCTTTGACGTCATCTGGAGTGACAAAACCGCGGCCGGACAGCCAGGCCCAGGACCTGGACGTATTTAGCAGGGCCGTGGCACCGCGGGGGGAAACGCCCAGCAGGAAGGAGGGCGCAGAACGGGTAGCGCGCACCAGGTCAACGATGTAGGCGATGATCTCTGGCTCCACAGCCACCGACGCTACCGCCTGCCGCGCCCGTGCCAGCTCTGCAGCGCCTGCCACGGCCTGGACACCGGCAGCTTCGAGGTCGCGTGGATCAAAGCCGGCAGCATGCCGCCGGATCACCTCCATCTCGTCCTGGCGCCCCGGCAGCGGCATGGTGAGCTTGAGCAGAAACCGGTCCAGCTGCGCCTCCGGCAGGGGATAGGTGCCTTCATACTCCACCGGGTTCTGCGTGGCAGCAACGAGGAACGGCGCGGGCAGCGGCCGGGGCTCTCCGTCCACTGATACCTGCCGTTCCTCCATGGCCTCCAGCAGGGACGCCTGGGTTTTCGGCGGCGTCCGGTTAATCTCGTCCGCCAGCAGGATATTGGTGAAGACCGGCCCCTCACGGAAGGTGAACTCCGAGGTATGCGAGTCGTAGACCAGCGAACCCGTGACGTCACCGGGCATCAGGTCGGGGGTGAACTGGACTCGCTTCGTATCCAGGCTTAGCGCTGCCGACATTGCCCGCACCAGCAGCGTCTTGGCAACGCCCGGCACGCCCTCCAGGAGCACGTGCCCCTGGGACAGCAGCGCAATCAGGAGCCCGGTAACGGTGGCGTCCTGCCCCACCACGGCCTTCGCCACCTCATGCCGCACGTCCAGAAGGGCCTGCCGGGCGGCATCATGATCCATCTGGTCCAGCACCCTGGGCCCGCTGCCTTGCTCGCTCATCGGCTTCTGACTTCTTTCTCTAGGTTGTCCAGCTCACGAGACCAGGCCACAAGCCTCGCCTCGGTGCCGGGTTGTTCATCGACAAGTTCCCGTATCCTCCCGGCGGGCTGATCCAGGAACCTGGCAACGGCGTCGATCACCTGGTCAGCAGTGGCACCTGGCCCCAGCCGCAGGTGCCCCGAGAGCCGGACCAGGGCGCCGGCCCGGAGGTTGTCCCGGGCCTGGTCCAGCGCCCGGGAATCGTGATAGAGCCGGGCCCGCCCCTCTGCGGTCTCCACTGCCCTCACCACCACCGGCAAAGGCTCAAACACCAGCGGCCCAAGCCTCCTGCCCCGCCACACCACGGCAGCCACGGCAACGAGCATGAGCCACGGTCCGAGGAAGCGCACCCAGTCCGGGGCCAGGTCATCAAGGGTCCCGGGGGAACCTGCAGTGTCCAGGTCCTTCAGGGTGGGGAGGTACCAGACCAGGTCCGGGGAGGAGCCGAGGGTCCGGATGGCCAGCGCAGCATGTCCGAGGTCGTCGAGCCGGCCATTGGCGAGGACGGAAGTGCTTCCCAGGACGGTCAGGAGGCCGTTATCACTGACGGCCAGAAGGCCGGCGGCTGAACTGCCAGGCCGGTAGCAGGCCGTCCCGCCCTCATACAGGAAACCGGAGTCTCCGGAAACGGGCCCGGCGGCTTCGGCGTCCGGAAGGGAACATCCGGGATCCAGGACGGGGGAGGCGTCCGGCACCACCCCAGCCTGCCGGATATCGGTGAGCAGCGGGGCCAGTGTCTGCAGCCTGGGCGACACCAGCACCACCCGCTCCGCCGCAGCCATCAGCGACAGGAGCCGGGGCTCATCGAGGAAACCGTTCCGGTCATACAGCAGGAGGGTGGGTGAGGGTGCCGACTGCAATGCCTCCATGGCCGCCTCAAAGTCCCCGACATCGTGCACAGTCACGCCTTGCCTGCCGAGGACCTGCGTGACCGCCCGGGCACCCTCGGGGCCTGCGTTGTTGACGGACAACGGCACGGTGTCACCCTTCGGGGCGAACTGCGTCCACAGGGCCAGCGCCAGGGCAGCGGCCACGACGGCACAGAGGGCAGCATGGACGCGGTGCCGCCTGAGCCACTCCAACGGGTTCTTTCCGTGGCGGGGTTCCTGGTCCGGATGGGGGCCAGGCCGGGTTGCGGCGGCCGCAGCGACGCTCGTCATGGCTGCGCCGCCGGATTGAAGGGGACCTTTCCCTGGTGTCCCTCTTCCTCCTGCCCCAGTTCCTGCTGGCCGCTGCTGTGAACCGGCTTGAGGGCCTCAAGGGCGGCGTCCAGGGTTGCCATCATGTCGTAGTCGCCGGGGCCTGCGGACCAGTTGCCATAACGGACGGCGTCAAAAGTCGCGGCGGCCCTGTGCAGCCGCTGTCCTTCGCCGCTGAACGGGATTGCAAGATCGCGCGCCACCTCATCCGCCGTCCGGCCCGGTTGCGCATCCAGGATGGTGCGGTCTTCCGCGGAGCGGACCAGGGCACGGAAACGGTCGACGACGGCATCCCCCCACTTGCCGGCCACGGCGGAACCTTCGGCGCGCCGCCTGTAGTCGCCGGGAGTCAGGGCGCTGTCGGGGTCGAATACCTCTTGTGGCTGCCGCGCCTTCGGATTCAACCGCGGTTTGGCGATGATCACTGCTGCCGCAATCACCACGGCGATCACGATGCCGATGACAGGGCTCGGCAGTGTGCTTCCGGCCTCCGCCGGGCCTTCCAGGGACTGGAGCCAGTCCGCGAAGTCTTCCCAGAGCGACTGAAGCCAGCTTGGGGCTGCTTCGCGGTACTCCGGTTTCGCAAGTTCCTCCGCTGCCCAGCGCCGGGCTTCCTCTGCGCCGGGCAGCACCGGAGGTTCAGCGGCCACCCGGCCAGGCCCCTGCCGCGGGTCCGGTACCGGGATCCCATCCCGGCCTGTGCATCACCCGGCCGCGCCCCGGAATGCCCTCCGGATCCGCGCCCGATTCCATCAGGCGGAGCAGCGAAATGTCCAGCCCGTCCTTCCGCATCCGCAGGTCCATGTAGATCAGCGCCATAACGGAAGTCTGGAAGGCGTAGCCCAGCGCGCCTGCAAGTGCCCCGAGAAGTGCGGTGATGATGGCTACCGCAACAGCGACGCCGACTGCCTGCTCACTGCCGCCGTGAGGGGAAACCACGTCGGCCAGCAGCGGAGGCAGCATGCTGACGGGAATCATGACCACCTGGCTGACGATGCCCACCATGATGCCCACCACCACGGTAATCCCGAAGATCCGCCACCAGTTGGTCTGGGTCAGTTCCCAAGACCGGCGCAGTGCGTGCAGGGCTCCAAGTTCCTCGACGACGACTGCCGCAGGGGCCACGAGCAGTTTGATGTAGATCCAGATGTATAAGGCAACGCATCCCAGGAACAGTGGGATGAGCAGCAGGATGCCTGCCCCTTCCGTGCCGGCGATCAGCGCGACGGCCAAAGCTGCAGGAACGGCGGCTGCGAGCAGGACTGCGGCCATCAGCAGGGCAGCCAGCCGGATCAGTGCCCCGGCCCGCGGACGCGCCAGGGCCCACATCTGCCGGAAACCCGTCGGCCGGTTCAGGATGGAACGCGCCACCGGCACCACCATGGCGCCCTGCAGCACCGACGCAAGGAAGACGGTCAACACTGTGACAAGCAGGATGGCCGCCACGAACCCGAGGCCGAGCGCGGAGAGGTCAGCGGCGCTGGCGCTGTCCGCCCAGGCCTCGATGGAAACCATGGAGGTTGCGGCAACGGCAGTCAGGACAGCGGTGAGAATTGCGGCCAAGGACTGGGCCAACAGGGAGGCACCGAGCATGGCCTTGGCGTTCCGGCGGATCGTTTGGAAGGAACCGTCCATGATCTCCCCGAACATCAGGGGGCGCAGGGGAACAATGCCGGGCTTCGGGGGTGCTGCATAGCGCTGCTGGCCGTAGGGGGAGCCCTGGTTCGGATATGCGTAGGGGTAGCCGGGCCGCTGGTGGCCGAAGTGCGGTGCGTTGGCATACGAAGTCCCGGGAGACTGGGAGCCGGGAACGTGTGCACCCGTGTGCGGGGTATGTTGCGTGTCCGGGTTTTGGCTTCCTGGCTGGCCCCAGGACTGCTGCTGCCAGGACGGCGGACCCCATGCCGGCGGACCCCACGGCTGCTGGCCTTGGGGCTGCTGCGGTTCCGGCTGCTGCCACGGGGGCTGCTCCAAGGGCGGTTGCTGCGCGTGGGGGTGATGTGACAGCGGCACTTGCTCCCCGCCCGCCTGGCGCCGATCCTTTGCCGCGTGGCCGTCCGAATCCTGTTCTGACACCCTGTTCCTTCCCCCGTAGCAGTCCGCCCCCGGACGCGGCGCCCGTGCCGCACGCTGCGGTGGGGCGCCGGGAACGTGCGGCGTTGCTCCAGCCTATAGTTCCGGCGTCGGGCATCCTAGCGCCCCGCCGTGCCGGAGGGCGCTGAACAGGACAAAGCCATCCTGATAAGGGAATATATAACTATGAAGGCACGCATTCTGGTGGTAGATGATGACGAAGCGCTGGCCGAAATGATTGGAATTGTTCTCCGCAATGACGGCTTCGAGCCGGTGTTTTGCGCTGACGGCGCCCAGGCGCTTGACGTATTCCGGTCATCGCGGCCGGACCTTGTGCTGCTTGACCTCATGCTTCCGGGCGTGGACGGCATCGAGGTCTGCCGCCAGATCCGCGGGGAGTCGGATGTGCCGATCGTCATGCTTACCGCCAAGGCGGACACGTCCGACGTCGTTCGCGGGCTTGAATCCGGCGCCGACGACTACGTGCCCAAGCCCTTCAAGCCGGCAGAGCTGGTGGCCCGGGTGCGTGCCCGGCTCCGGCCCGGCGAACAGAAGGCTCCCGAGACGCTGCGCATCGGTGACATCACCATTGATGTCGCGGGGCACACGGTAAGCCGGGGTAACGAGCGCATTTCCCTGACGCCACTGGAGTTTGACCTCCTGGTTGCCCTGGCACGCAAGCCATGGCAGGTGTTCACGCGTGAGCTGTTGCTCGAGCAGGTCTGGGGCTACCGCCATGCCGCTGACACCCGCCTTGTCAACGTCCATGTCCAGCGCCTTCGTTCCAAGATCGAGCAGGATCCGGAAGCTCCGGAAGTCGTATTGACGGTGCGTGGTGTCGGCTACAAAGCAGGGGCCTGATCCCGCGGCGAAAGACGGTGCACCCGGCCCGGGCGCACCCAGTCCCGCGAGCCACCCGGCTGCCGGGGATGCTGCCGGCCCGCACGGCGGTCCGCCCCCTGCTCCGGAACATACTGACGCCATCAGCCCAGGGCTGAGGCGCGTCGCGTTCCGCGCCCATCTCTGGCAGCGCCGGGCTTTGATCGTCAGCCTCCGCGTTGCACGGCTGGTGGCCACCGGCTTCCGCCGTTTCCTTCCTGCCCTCCGCTACATCGAGCGGTCCGTTCACCAGCGGTGGCGCCGGTCCCTGCAGTTCCGCACTGTCCTCACCACGCTCCTCCTCGCCGTCACCTCGTTCGCCGTGGTGGGCGCCTACCTGTCGAACCAGATCGCCAACAACCTTTTCCAGGAGCGGCTGACCCAGGCGGAATCGGAGACCCGCTACAACGTCAAGCAGGTCCAGGACACGTTCGACGGTGCCCAGGTCACCGATCAGTCCAGTGTGATCACCCTGGTCTACGACACCCTCAACGCCGTGGAGGGACGCGGCTCGGTAATCCAGCGCCGGTATGTCTTCGAGGCCATGCCGGAACAGACCAAGCCGCGGAACCGGTGGGTGGAGTCCCGGGCATCGGACCAGCTCACTGTCAGCGTCATCCCGCCTGAACTCCGCAAGGCCGTACAGGAGTCCGGAAAGGATCAGTACTGGGCGTCCACGGTCATTCCAGTAGGGACCGAGGACCGCCCGGGCATTGCGGTAGGCAACAAAGTGACCTTCAACGGCACCGTATATGAGCTGTACCTGATCTACGACCTCAATACCGCGCAGCAGACGCTGGATGAAATCCAAAGCGTGCTCTGGGCCGGCGGAGCGGTGCTGGTGCTGCTGATCGGCGCCGTCGCGTGGTACGTCACCCGGAACGTGGTCAGTCCGGTGAGCCACGCCGCGATGGTTTCGGAGAAACTCGCTGCGGGCCAGCTGCAGGAGCGGATGGTGGTCCGGGGAGAAGACGAGGTGGCACGCCTGGGGGCTTCCTTCAACCACATGGCTGCGAGCCTGCAGGAACAGATCACCCAGCTGGCTACCCTCTCTCAGATGCAGCAACGGTTTGTCTCCGACGTCTCGCATGAACTGCGGACGCCCCTGACTACCGTCCGGATGGCAGCAGAGGTCCTCTATGAAGCACGCGAGGACTTTGACCCCATCAACAAGCGGTCAGCCGAGCTGCTCTACCACCAGGTGGAACGCTTCCAGTCACTGCTGTCAGACCTGCTCGAAATCTCACGCTTCGACGCAGGCGTGGCGGTGCTGGACGCCGAGCCGGAGGACATCCTCCAGGTCATCGTCCATGTCTTGGAGGGCGCGGCACCCGTGGCGGAGCAATATGGTTCAATAATCGTCCTGACCGCGCCGAAGGGCCCCATCATTGTGGACATGGATGCCCGCCGCATCGACAGGATCCTGCGCAATCTGATCCTGAATGCAGTGGAACATGGAGAAGGGAAACCCGTGAATATCACCGTGGCAGCGAGCCGGACCGCCGTCGGGGTGGCCGTCAGGGACCATGGCATTGGCATGGCGCCGGCTGAAGCGGCACGCGTCTTTGACAGATTCTGGCGGGCAGATCCTGCACGCGCCCGCACCACCGGCGGAAGCGGCCTTGGTTTGTCCATCGCCATGGAAGACACGAAGCTGCACAACGGATGGCTGCAGGCCTGGGGCAAGAAGGGCAGCGGCGCGAACTTCCGGCTGACGTTGCCGCTTCGGCAAGGCGAAGAGATCGACAAATCACCGGTGCAGCTGGAGCCGGAGGACATTGTCCTTCCGGGCGAGCCTGGCAACAGGAACATGCTGGTTTTGGGAACCGGTCCCGGAGCTGGCAGTCCGCTGCCTGCCCCCGCGCCGGTGCCTGCGCCAAGGGAAGGAACGTAATGGGCCATGCCGGCCGCCTGCGCCAGCAACGGAAAAAGGCCAGGCTCACTGCTTCATTGTTGGTCCTTGTGCTTGTCCTGATGGCCGGCTGTGCGCGCATTCCAACCTCCGGCCCGGTGGGCAAGAGCAGCGAGGGCAGTGCGGGAAACCTGAGCGCACCCGTGTTCCTGCCGGCAGCGCCCCAGCCCGGCGCCTCACCGGAAACCATCATCGACTACTTCTACCGTGCCGGCAGCGGCTACGAGGACGACTACGCTGTTGCGCGCCAGTACCTGACGCAGGCCACTTCAGTGGCGTGGAAACCCGACCAGCGTGCCCTTGTGTACCGGGAGGCGCGGGTGGTGGCCACAGAAACCGAAAACGTCTACAACTATGAGCTCGACGTCGCGTATACGGTGGACGCCGATGGCATTGCCACCCAATCGCCCAAGGGAACCATCGAGAACATACCGGTGACCGTCACCCAGGTGGATGGGGAATGGCGCATTTCCGCCGTTCCCAACGGCACCGCCATCGCCGAGGAAACGTTCAAGGTGATCTACGGGGCCTACCCGATCTACTTCTACGATCCCACCTTCACGTTCGCTGTCCCGGACGTCCGCTGGTTCATCAGGAACAAAACGGTCAAAGCAATGACCAGCGCGCTGCTGGCCGGACCCGCACCCTACCTTCGGGGCGCGGTGGCCAGTGCCTTCCCCTCCGGCATCAGGCTGGCGCGGGAGTCCGTTCCCGTCGTGTCGGGGGCGGCCCAGGTGGACCTGACGGCCAGAGAGTTGATGGAAACGTCCCCGGAAGACCGCCTGCGGATGCAGATGCAGTTGACGCTGACGTTCCGCAGCCAGCCCGACGTCGTCAATGTCGAACTCCGTGCCGACCAGGACCTGGTGCGGGTGGAGGACAACGGGTCCGTGCTGCCGCCGGTGCAGGACAAGAGCGTGCCGTCCCGCCAGATTGCCGTCAGCGGCAACGAGCTGGTGCGGTATGAGAACAACAGGGTTTCCCCGCTGCCGGACATGCAGCCCGTGTCCTCCCTCACCCCGAGGCTCCCGGCAGAATCCCCGGTTTCGCAGACTGCCGCCTTCCTCAATGACAGCCGTACCACGCTCTACAGCATCAGTCCAGGGCAGCCGGCCAGGGCGCTCACCACGCGGAGTGTCCTGAGCAGGCCCTCCTTCGGGCTCAACGAATGGGTATGGTCTGCCGGACGGGGAGCCGCGGGCGGCACCGAAGTGGTGGCCTTCCGTCCGGCCGGGATTGCCGAAGGCGCCTCCGTGCCCGCGGTAACCCTCTCGCCTGCCTGGCTGGCTGGACGGACGGTCAAGGAGTTCAGGATTTCCAGGGAGGGGGTCCGTGCCCTGGTCATATCGGAGCAGAACGGCAGCACGCGGGTCCAGGTGACCGGGATTATCAGGGCTGGTGATGGAACACCGCGCGAGCTGACGCCACCCATCACCCTTGCAACCGACGGCAACCCCGACCAGGGCGCATGGGTCAATGACACAACCATCGCAGTGATGAAGGGGGCACCGGCATCGAATGTCACCCCTGAGTTGCTGTCACTTACCTCCGCGCAACCTCAGCAACTGGCGCCATGGCCCGGTCTGGTGGCGCTGAGCGCGGGCAACGGAGCTGAAGAGATTTACGCCCAATCCGCAGAGGGCGTTTTTCAGCGCCTGGGCAACGGGTGGTCACCCCAGATCAAGGGGCCGGTCGATCCTTCGTTTCCCGGCTAAGGACGGTCCCTTGGGGACGGCAGGAATTCCCATGGGTGACTTCAGTCCTGGCGGGACTCCCGCTGCTGTGCACATAGGGCAACTGCCCGCTGTGCAGCAGCCGCGGGCAGCAGACGATTAAAGGCGTGACCAGCAGGACTGCACCCGGCGGCAAGCTCCACCCCATGGACGACCCTGACCTTGACCCGCCCCGCCATTGGTCCGGAAGGCACCGCTCGGAACACGGCAGTGCGTTCCTCCGCTTCTTCGACCAGCTTGAGGCAGCGGCGGCCGACCTCCTTTGCCTCGCCGTCCCGGTTGACTGCGTGTGCTGCGGCGCAGAAGACCGGGCACTCTGCATCACCTGCGCCCGCCTTATGCGGCGCCTCACGGCTGCACCGTTCAGGGCAGAGAGCGGAGCCCCTGCACTGATGGGTGTGGAGGGAAGGGTGCTTCTTCCGGCGGTGGCCGCCGGTGTCTACCGGGAAGAGCTCGCCCAGGCGCTGCTTTCCTTCAAGAGACACGGCCAGCATCAGCTGAAGAGAAGCCTGGGCCGGGCGCTTGCCGGGGCGGTCCGGGCGGCCACGGAGGACTTCGACGGGATGTGCATTGTCCCCGTCCCCACCAGTACGAAGGCCTACCTGACCCGCGGCTTCAGTCCTGTTCATTTGCTCTTGGCCGGCGCACGCCGTCATCTGCCGGGACTGGCCGTGGAGGATGTCCTTGCCAAGGCCGGCGGTTCCGCCCTGCAGTTGCCGGGAGGCCAAAAAGGCCTTGGCCGGGGCGCGCGGGCGAAGCGTGTGCGCGGGTCCATGCGGATGCGCCGGCGAAGCCAGGGCAAGGTCGCCGGACGCCGCTGCATCATCGTCGACGACGTCCTGACCACCGGCGCCACTCTTGCCGAGGCAGCCCGCGTACTGGACAGGGCAGGGGCCCGTGTGGAGGGCGCTGTGGTCCTGGCGGCGACACGCCCGCCCGATCCCGAGGGTGGAGCAGCCGCATCCGCGCAGGCCCGCGGCAGGCACCATGACTTAGAAAAAAATAAACCGGGAAAGGATGAATAACCGGTGCCTATGAACTAACGTCGGTGGTGGGTACCAAGAACAGAATGTACCTTTCGATGGCGGCTCGGAGAGGGGCTCGACTGTCAGGCAGATCGGCCCAGGGAAGCGCCGCCGTCGTGTCACCGAAGTCATTTGGAGGGCACCATGGAGTTTATGATCAGCGGACGAAATCTGACAGTTTCAGACCGGTTCCGCGAATACGCCGGGGAAAAAATTTCTAAGATCGAGTCGCTTGGAGACAAGGTCCAGCGGGTCGATGCGAAAGTCTCCAAGGAGACCAATGCCCGGCAGACCGGCGATCAGCTGACCGTTGAGGTGACAGTACTGGGCCGGGGACCCGTGATCCGCGCCGAAGCAAGTGCCGCTGACAAGTTCGCCGCATTCGACCTCGCCTACAACAAACTGCTTGAACGTCTCCGGCGTGCCAAAGACCGCAAGAAGGTCCATCACGGACGGCACACACCTAAGGCCGTCCGCGAAGCGACCGCCGCCCTCGAACCCGCAAGTGCACATGAACCGCTTTACATGGAGGCAAGCCACCGGAACGAGGCCGTGGCCGCCCCGGAAGAAAAGTCTCCCTACGATGTCGAAAATGACATCCCCGCCGGTAATTCGCCGGTCCTGATCCGGCGCAAGGTCTTTCCCGCCGCTTCCATTTCCCTTGACGACGCCGTGGACAACATGGAACTCGTCGGCCACGACTTCTACCTCTTCGTTGACAAAGCCACCAACACGCCATCGGTCGTGTACCGTCGCCGTGGCTGGACCTATGGAGTCATCACCCTGGACCACGAGTGCGAACCAGGTGACACCGTGGTGGAGGAAAAGGTCATCGCATACCGTTCGGATGACGCAGCGGCAAACGCTTAAGGTGGTAAGCACCTTCCACAGAGAGGACTGATGTGTCAGCGACGCTGAGCCTGGACCAGGCACGGCGGATCGCTTTGGCAGCGCAGGGACTCGACAAAGGACGGCCCGCCGGCCCCGTGACATCACGGACGGTGGGCCGAACCTTTGCCCAAATCCAGCTCGTCCAGATCGATTCCGTCAACGTCGTCTCCCGAAGCCACCTCCTTCCCTTCTACTCGCGGCTGGGGAACTACGACCGGACCATCCTCCAGCGGATGACCGCAGTCCATCCGCGGCGCATGGTGGAGTACTGGGCCCATGAGGCGAGCTACATCAGGCCGGAACATTATCCGGACCTCCTTCTGTGGCAGAAAAGGTCGTGGGTGGGCGCGTCCCGGATGGACCCCGGCCTTCGTGCTGCCATCGCCAGGCAAATCCTCGATACCCTTGCACACTCCAGGCCCCTGACCGCAGCCGAACTGACCGCCAGGATGGGCCACGTCGAGGAGAAAAAGACGGTGAACTGGGGCTGGAACTGGAACGCCGTGAAGAGGGTCCTGGAACACCTTTTCGAGGAGGGCATGGTCTCAGCGGCGTCGCGCACCGAGCAGTTCGAGCGCAGGTACACGCTGACAGCCAAAGTGCTGCCAGACATTCCTCCACCGGGAACTGCCGCCGCCGACCCTGCAGAAGCGATGCACCGCCTCATCGAAGCTGCTGCCCGCGCGCATGGCATAGGGACCGTACGGTGTTTCGCTGACTACTTCCGCACACCTGCCAAAGCCGCTGCGGCCGCCGTCGAACATCTCCTGCAGCTGGGCAAGCTGGAACGGGTGACTGTCCGGGGCTGGAACCGTGATGTGTTCCGACACGTGGAGGCAAGGCTGCCCCGCCGTGCGACCGGCCGTGCCCTGCTGAGCCCCTTCGATTCCCTGGTCTTCGAACGCCGGCGGCTCGAGGAATTGTTCGGCTTCCACTACCGTATCGAGATCTATACGCCGGAGCACAAAAGGCGCTACGGGTACTACGTCCTCCCATTCCTTCTCCGCGACAGGATCGTGGCGCGGGTAGACCTGAAGGCGGACCGCCAGGGAGGAAGACTCCTGGCCAGATCTGCCTACGCCGAACCCGGAGCGCCCCCTGACACCGCCGTCGAACTCGCCGCGGAACTCCGGCTCATGGCCGAGTGGCTGGGGCTGCCCTCCCTGGAAGTCTTTCCCGTGGGCGACTTGGCCGGCAGCCTCTCGCAAGCTGTCCGGGGTTGAAGGGACTATCCGCTCTGAGGGAACAAACGGGTCCCCGGACGGTGTCTCTCCCGTAGACTAAAAACGCCAGAATTCGGCGGCATGAGACTGGGAGCATCTTCACGTGGCATCACTTATCGAAAAACTTCTCCGCACGGGTGACAAAAAAACCCTTCGGCAACTGCGGAACTATGCCGATTCCATCAATGCCCTGGAAGACTCCTTCAAGACCTTCACGGATGCCGAACTCCGTGAGGAAACCGACCGGCTGCGCGAACGCCACCAGGACGGCGAACAGCTGGACAATCTGCTTCCGGAGGCCTTCGCCGCAGTACGCGAAGCTTCTTCCCGCACGCTTGGGATGCGCCACTTCGACGTCCAGTTGATGGGCGGGGCAGCCCTGCATTTGGGCAACATCGCAGAAATGAAGACCGGTGAAGGCAAGACCCTGGTGGCGACCGCTCCCGCCTACCTGAACGCCCTGGCCGGCAAGGGTGTCCACGTCATCACCGTGAATGACTACCTCGCCGAATACCAGTCAGACCTAATGGGACGCGTTTACCGCTTCCTCGGCCTTACCAGCGGCTGCATCCTGGCCAACCAGGATCCTGCTGTCCGTCGCCGGCAGTACGCCGCTGACATCACCTACGGCACCAACAATGAGTTTGGCTTTGACTACCTCCGCGACAACATGGCGTGGGACAAAAACGAGTTGGTACAGCGCGGGCACCACTTTGCCATCGTTGACGAAGTGGACTCCATCCTCATTGACGAGGCCCGTACACCCCTGATCATTTCCGGCCCGGCGCAGGGCGACACCAACCGCTGGTACAGCGAATTCGCCAAGGTGGTCCTGCGGCTCCAGCCGGAGAAGGATTACGAAGTCGACGAAAAGAAGCGTACCGTCGGCGTTCTCGAAAGCGGCATCGAAAAAGTGGAGGATTACCTCGGTATCCAGAACCTCTACGAGTCCGCCAACACGCCCCTCATCGGGTTCCTCAACAACGCCATCAAGGCCAAGGAACTTTTCAAGCGGGATAAGGACTACGTGATCCTCGACGGGGAAGTCCTGATTGTCGACGAGCACACCGGCCGCATCCTTGCCGGACGCCGGTACAACGAGGGCATGCACCAGGCGATCGAGGCCAAGGAAGGCGTCGAGATCAAGGCCGAGAACCAGACCCTGGCCACCGTTACGCTGCAGAACTACTTCCGCATGTACCAGAAACTTTCCGGCATGACCGGTACCGCCGAAACCGAGGCGGCCGAGTTCATGAGCACCTACAAGCTCGGTGTCGTGGCTATCCCCACAAACCGTGACATGCAGCGCATCGACCAGCCGGACCTGGTCTTCAAGAACGAGATGGTCAAATTCGACGCCGTCGTGCGGGATATCGCCGAACGGCACGAAAAGGGCCAGCCCGTCCTGGTGGGCACCACCAGCGTTGAAAAGAGCGAATACCTTTCCAAACTTCTCGCGAAGGAAGGCATCCGCCACGAGGTCCTGAACGCAAAGAACCATGCGCGCGAAGCCGCCATCGTAGCCCAGGCCGGCCGGAAGGGCGCTGTTACGGTGGCCACCAACATGGCCGGCCGTGGCACCGACATCATGCTCGGCGGTAACGCTGAGTTCACCGCGGTGGCCGAACTGTCCAAGCGGGGGTTGGATCCGGAGGAGAACGCCGAGGAATACGAGTCTGAGTGGCCGGCCGCGCTCGAGGCCGCGAAGCAGTCCGTCAAGGACGAGCATGAAGAAGTCCTGAACCTCGGCGGGCTGTACGTCCTGGGCACCGAACGGCACGAATCGCGCCGGATCGACAACCAGCTCCGCGGCCGTTCCGGCCGTCAGGGCGATCCGGGTGAGTCCCGCTTCTACCTCTCGCTGACCGACGACCTTATGCGCCTCTTCAACTCCGGTGCGGCGGAACGGCTCATGAACAGCTCCGTGCCCGACGACGTCGCGCTGGAATCCAAGCTCGTCTCCCGGGCCATTGCTTCTGCACAGGGACAGGTCGAAGGCCGCAATGCTGAACAGCGAAAGAACGTCCTGAAATACGATGACGTCCTCAACCGCCAGCGTGAAGCGATCTACAGCGACCGGCGCCGGATCCTCGAAGGCGACGATCTGCACGAGAAAGTACAGTTCTTCGTCGAAGACACCGTCACTGCCATGATTGATGCCGCCACGGCGGAAGGCAACGGCGACGACTGGGACTTCAACCAGCTTTGGACCAACCTCAAGACGCTCTACCCGGTAAGCGTCACCCCGGAAGAGATTATCGAGGAAGCCGGCGGAAAGTCGCGGCTCACCGTTGAATTCCTCAAGGAGGAACTGCTGTCCGACGCCCGGCTGGTTTACCAGGCGCGCGAAGAGGCCATTGGATCCGAAAGCATGCGGGAGCTCGAACGCCGGGTAGTCCTTTCCGTCATCGGCCGCAAGTGGCAGGAACATCTCTATGAGATGGACTACCTCAAGGAAGGCATCGGCCTGCGGGCCATGGCGCAGCGTGACCCGCTGGTCGAGTACCAGCGTGAAGGATTCCTCCTGTTCCAGAGCATGATGGAAGCCATCCGCGAGGAAAGCGTCGGATTCCTGTTCAACCTTGAAGTGGAAGTCACTCCCGCCCAGGACGTGGTGGTGGCGGACGCACAGGGCGGACATACCGAACATGTTGAACCGCAGGTCCGGGCTGCGGGGCTCGAAGCTCCGGAAAAGCCCGCACAGCTGCAGTACACCGCGCCCAGCGAGGGCGGCGGAACGCAAACCCGGGTGGAGACCCGCTCTTCCGGCCGTTCCGGGAACCCCGCGAAGGCGACTGCGCAGGATGCTGCCAAGCGTCCCGCAAAAAAGAAGCGCCGCTGACGCGTGTAGGGGATTTGCGTCAGTAACGACGTGGAATGGCAGGGCCGGGGACGGTGTTCCCGGCCCTTGCCCGTAAGCCATCGTTTGTACCGCGGCTACCACTTTCGGTGCATGTCGTCAGCCGATAACGAGTTCAGTAATCCGCCAAACCTGTTTGCTCCGCTCAAGCCGGATGGCGACGGCGCGGGCGCGTATGTCGTCCAGCACGACCGCACTGGCTTCGTAGACGCCGTCGGAGACCTGGCACACACGGACCGAGCGGACCGTGGAGTTTCGATGGAGCCGGGCAAGGGCAGGGTTGCCGGTTCTGTTGAGCTCCCTCCTGATAAGGGCGGCACGGTGCTGAAGTGCTGCGAGACAGCGGGGATCCAGCCGGCGCGCGAGCTGATGGACCGGCCGGATTCCTGCCAGTACTTCCATTGCTGCCTGCACGGTACTGCGGGCGATTGCTCGAACTTCCGCCAGATCGTCCACGGGGTGCAAAACTGCAGGAGGTTTGTTGTGAGAAGGAACCACGGGCGGAGCCTGTGGCTGCGGCGGATGTCCTTGACTGCCCGGTCCCTGACCCGGCCTCTGCACAACACTTTCGGGAACGGCGTTTTTCTGCAGCACTTTTTGCTGACCGGCGGCCTGCTGGACGGTTGTTTGCTGAACGGCATTCTGGATGCGTGCGGCGGGTATGGGCGTTACTGCTGTCATGAGCTTCCCCTGACTGACGGGCGGATGGGTCGGCCCGGCTCTATTTCTTGCCGGACAATGGTGCTTGAAGAATCTGTCCTGGGCGCAGCACATTGGGATTCGGCCCTATGAGCGCGCGGTTGGCTTCGAACCATCGGGGCCACTCAAGTGCTATGTCCACATCTGAAGCGCCCTCTCCCAAATAACGGGCCGCTATGTCCCACAAAGTGTCCCCGGCGTGGACAGCGATGCCTTCAGCAGTGGCGCCGCCGGCAGTCACACCGCCAGCTTCGGGTGCATCCGCAGAGGGCCTGGCGGCAGGAGGCGCCAGCAATCCAGGGCTTACGGGAAGGGTGGCGGGCCGCCATCCCGGGTTGCTTGTCGGCGGGCGCGTTGCTTCGAGGCCGGCCCCGGCTTCCGGGGCGGTGGCTCGCGCCCTTTCCGCGGACGGCGTCGTTTCCCCGGACGGCGTTCCTTCCCCAAGCGGCGCCTCATCCGCGGGCTTCGTGCTTTCCGGTGACTGCGGGACCTGAACGGGGACCTGGTGCGGGACTGTTTCCGTCGCCTGTGGCCGGGCAGGACTACCGCTTCCTGCCCTCCCAATTCCAGCAGCGGCCGTTGCCCCTCGTGGGGTTTCGAAGACGGATCTCCCTCCGAAGCCAGGACTCTGGGGAGCGGAGGGAGACTGCTGCTGCGTCGGTGCCCATTCCGGACCCGGTGCCGTTGCCGCTGTTGCACTGGCGACTGGAGCGGAGAGGAGCTGAACGGACAATGCACCCAGCATCAACCGGTGCATGAACCCCGGCGCAAGCTTTCGGGTAACTGCTGCTGCCCGAGTTCTGCCTCGCAGGCCCAGCAGGGCGGCAGCGGCAGCAAACACGAAGGACGCCGTCCACCACACCACGATGAACGCTCCTCCTATGGCTGCCGCAGCGGCCAGAAGCTGCTCGGCCCCAAACTCCTGCTGCCGGGCGGACGCGTCCTTCCACTGTTGCAGCAGCCCCTGCCCTATGCAGAAGAGCAAAAGACCCGACAACAGCACAAAAAGCGCCGTCGCCGAGTCCGCGATTATCGTAGTCGACGGAACCCTAGACACTTTGTAACCGTCTATTGAAGTTTGATGCAGTTTGCTATGCATTGACATAGTTTGCGCGTCTTCGATGGCCTTTGTCCATACGTTGGAAGCTATTCCTTGGTATGTTGACCGCCCGAGCGTGTAGGCCTACGCTGACGCAATGCGCTGGGATGCACTCTTCAACGACATGGAAAGCCAACTCGCCGAATCCCACCGGCTTGCCTTCGATGCCGAGGTCAACGAAAGAGCCAGGGCGGAGATGGTGGGATCCGGGATCGCCGACCGGCTCCGCGGCGCCTTGGGCTGCCGTCTCTCGGTGCATCTCGCATGTGGCGACGTCGTTCGCGGGGCGCTCAGCCATGCCGGTGCCGACGCATTGCTTATAAATGAGGAGCAGCATCAAGTGCTGGTTCCGTATGCTTCAGCAGTACAGTACGCAGGCTTGGGCAGGCTGTCAGTTGCGGAAGCATCACCGGTGCGCAGGGGACTCGGACTTGCACATGCATTGCGCGGTTTGGCACGGGACCGGGCTGAATTGACGGTGACGGTGGGGCACAGTGCGCCGGCGGCCCGGCTGGTGGGGGTTATCGACAGGGTGGGCAAGGATTACCTGGATTTGGCGGTCTTTACGCCCGGGGAGGTGCGCCGCAACCACCAGGTCAGCCAGGTGTCTGCCATCCCCTTTACTGCCATAGCGGCCGTCAGGTCGCGTCGAGCCGGAGAATTTTAGGGCTGGTTACTGACCGGGCCACACATCGTAGGTTGGAGTCAGAGCGATTTCGACGGTCATACCGACTTCGATTTTGATTCCTGGATCATCCTGCTGGCCTCGGCGTAGCGCTCCTGGATGTACTGCTCCAGCATCTTTTCTTCGACCCGCCACTGGCCCCGGCCGCCGACCTGGATAGCCTTCAATTCCCCGCTGCGCACCAGCGCATATGCGGCCGGCGAGTTGATCTGAAGCTGCTCGGCAACGTCCGCGAGTGTAAGGAACCTGGGCATGCATCCATTTTGCCATTGAATGGGGCAGCCTGCTGCTGTTATCCACAGATTGGTCCTGTTTGCACTCCATGACTTTTGTTCCGGCGTCACGGCGGCAACAATGAGGGTGTCCGGGCGCGGCAAGCAGGGCGGCGCAGCTAGGGGGAGTAGGTCTCATGGTTCCTGATTCATCTGCCACTGCGGCACGGCTTAAGCGCCCATCATGGAAAGATCCCCGGCTGCTGGCCGGTATCCTCCTGGTCCTGGTCTCCGTCGCGGGTGTGGTTCTCCTTGTCGACAGTGCTGACCGGACCACTGAAGTCTTTGCGGCCCGGGACGGCATCGGCGTGGGGGAGAAGCTCACGCAGGACAATGTGGTGCGTGCCAAAGTGCGCCTGGGGGACAGCGAGAGCCAGTACATAACGGCCGAGTCAGGGCTGCCGGAAGGTGTCGTCGCAGTGCAGCGCATCGGCAAGGACCAGCTGGTACCCCGAACCAGCCTTGGCTCCGTGGATGAGCTTGACCGCAAACCTGTGGCGCTGGCGGTTGACGAAGTACTCCCTGAACAGGCGGTGGCCGGCGCCAGGGTGGACGTCTGGGTTGCCCAGCCAGACGAACGCAACGGCTTCAGCGAACCCAAGCTGCTTCTGCCCGGAGCTGAGATCGCCGAGGTAAGCGAAGGATCCACAACCTTGGGATCGTCAAAGACCACGGTCCTGATGGTGCTGGTGGAGAACAGCCAGATGCCCGGCTTGTTGGGAGCCCAGGCCAATGAGGCAAAAATCTCGGTGGTATGGAACCCCGGCGGCGGCAGATGAGTATCCCGGTCATTACGGTCGGCCAGAGCAGGGAGGACGTGGTCGGCGGGCTCGAACGCCTGCATGGACCCGTCACAGTCGTCAGGAGGTGTGCGGAACTCCCCGAACTTCTTGCGGCGTGCCAAAGCGGACTGGCGCGGGCCGCAGTAGTCGCGGAAGGCTCCGAGGGACTGACGTCCTCGCTGGTGGACAGGCTTTCTGCGGTGGGAGTGGCAACCATCGCCCTGACTGACAACCCTGATGAAGCCGCCAGGCTCAGGGCCATAGGGGTGGCTTCCGCACCGACAGGAGTCGAATCGGCCGCGCTGTCGGAAAGGATTGCAGAAGCCGTCGCCCAGCTTACGGGGGCCAATACTGGGTACAGAAGTGGTCCGGCCGATCCCGGTGCTGCGCTGAGGCCTGCTGAGGCTGAACCGCCGGCTGGGCCGGAGGAACCCGGGCCGGGCAGGATTATTGCGGTGTGGGGGCCGGCCGGGGCTCCCGGACGGACAACAGTTGCCGTCAACCTGACCGGCGAGTTGGCGGCGGAAGGAAAGGAAGTTCTCCTTGTCGACGCCGACAGTTACGGCGCCAGCATAGCCGCCGTCCTTGGGCTTTTGGATGAGTCAGCAGGCTTGGCGCAGGCCTGCAGGCTCGCCGACCAGGGCCTGCTGGATAGGGAAGCCCTGGAAAAGGTTGCGGTGCCGGTGGCGACGAGGTCCGGCACCTTCAGGGTGCTCACGGGTATCACCCGGGCTGGCCGCTGGACCGAGCTCCGGGCGTCGGCCCTCGCGCTGGTCCTCGAGCGCGCCCGGCAGATCGCGGAAGTCGTGGTGGTTGATGCGGGCTTTTGCCTGGAGGCGGACGAGGAGCTGAGCTTTGACACCATGGCCCCGCGGCGGAATGCGGCGACCCTGCGGTCCCTGGAGCTGGCGGACACGGTGTTCGCGGTTGGAGCGGCCGATCCGGTTGGAGTGCCAAGGCTGGTGCGGGGTCTTGCCGAACTGGAAGCAGCAGTCCCGCAGGCTGCGCCAATCGTGGTGATGAACAAGGTGCGCGCTTCTTCCGTCGGCAGGGGCCCGGAACGCCAGTTGAGGGACGCATGGGACCGGTACGGTCCCGCATCCGGGCTCGAAGCCTTTTTGCCTTTTGACCTGGCCGCGGCCGATGCTGCCCTGCTGGGAGGCTCGCTGTTGCTGGAAGCGGCGCCCGAATCATCCCTCCGGCATGCCATCCGTCAGCTTGTATGTGCACCCGCACAGCAAAAACGGAAATCCTCTGTCTTTTCTTCCACAGCAGGGCGCCCGGCGAAGGACTAGGCTCGCCATAAGAGCTGCAATGGTGCAGCAAATATCTTGTGATGGAGGCGTTTGTTGATGTCGTCTGGATCCAGCGTGGAGGATCAGCCCCTTTCCATTGAAGGAGCCGAGGGGTTTATTGGGGACTACTACCAGCACCTCGCTGAAGAGGACGCGCGGGCATATCCCCGGGACGTGCTGGTAGCGCGGGCTGACCGCCATCGCGAGGTCGCCTTCGTCCGGCAGCGGGGCCAGGCAAAGATTGACATCGTCGACGAGGAAGACAGCAGTGTCGTCTTCGTCGTCACGGATGACATGCCTTTCCTGGTCGACTCCGTCAACGCCGAGCTGGTCCGGCAGCATGCCGCGATCAAGCTGGTGATCCATCCCCTTTTCGTAGCCACCCGAAACCGCGAAAGCGGGGAACTGGCCAAGGTCAACAGGGTCCCGGCGCACCTTGGAATTTCCAGCGGTGACACGGCCGCCATGCCAAACCTGTCCCACCTGATCGCCCAGGGCGAGAACGCCTCGCACATGGAGTCGTGGATCGCCGTCGAGATCAACCGCGTCACGGAGGAAGCCAAGGCCGCCCTCCTTGAGGGCCTCGACCGCGTCCTCAAGGACGTACGCGCCGCCGTCGAGGACTGGCCGAAGATGCGCCAGCGTGCACGGCAGATTGCGGACAGCCTGGGCCAGACGGCGAACCCGGCGCAGATTGCGGAACTGCGGCAGGCGCAGGACCTCCTGCGGTGGCTCGATGACGGAAACTTCACCTTCCTTGGCTACAGGGAATACGATCTGGTCAACGTTGATGGGGAAGATGTCCTGGAACTGCGTGAAGACAGCGGCCTGGGACTGCTGCGGGCCTCCGCAGACTCTCCGCACATCCAGCACCTGACGGACACCGGCCGGAAGAAAGCCCGGGAAAAGCGCGCCCTGGTCATTACCAAGGCAAATTCGCGTTCCACCGTCCACCGCTCGGCGTACCTCGACTACATCGGAGTCAAGAGCTTCGACGCCGCGGGCAACGTCAACGGCGAGCGCCGCTTCATAGGCCTTTTTGCCACCAGCGCCTACACCGGTTCTGTCCGGGACATCCCGATCGTACGGGACAAGGTCGACGCAGTGCTGCGCAGTGCCGGCTTCCCGCCGGATTCGCACTCCGGCAAGGACCTGCTGGGAATCCTGGAAACCTACCCGAGGGATGAACTGTTCCAGATCGAGGTTCCGGACCTTGCAGCCACGGCGCTCGGTATCCTGAAGCTGCAGGAACGGCGGCGCACGCGCCTCTTCCTGCGGCCCGACATCTATGGCCGGTTCATGTCGGCCGTTGTCTACCTCCCCAGAGACAGGTACACCACCAACGTCCGGCTCCGTATCGAGCAGGAGCTCCGCGAGACGTTCCAAGCCGTTTCCATCGACTACGAAGCCCGCATGACGGAATCCGCGCTTGCCCGTCTGTTCTTCCGTATCCGGCTGCCTAAGAACGCAGACTTCTCCCACGTCAATGTGGGCGAACTTGAAAAACGCCTCGTCCGGGCCGCCCGCTCCTGGAGCGAAGGCATCGCAGAGGTCCTGCGCGAGGGACGGGACGTAGCCGAGGCCAAGGAACTGGCCGCCATCTGGTCCGAAGCGTTCCCCGCCAGCTACCGGGTGGACTATGAAGTCGAGGACGCCCTTGAAGACATTGCGCGCTTCGAGAAGTACGGCGCGGCCGCCGAACGGGCTGAGGGCACGGCGCAGGAACGGCCAGGCGTCCATGTTTATCTTCCGGAAGGGGCGGGTGCGACTCTCGAAGAAGACGCCCGGGTGAAGCTCTACATGCTGGAGCCCAAGAGCCTGAGCCAGATCCTGCCCTACTTCCATAACCTTGGGCTGGAGGTCCTGGACGAGCGGCCGTTCGAAATCGAAACGGCGGACCGCCGCGATTTCTTCCTCTACGATCTTGGCCTGAAGTACCCGGCGAAGGTTGATCCGCTGTCCACTGGACAGCTGCTCGCCGATTCCTTTGGTGCAGCTGTCACGGGAGCCGTTGAATCCGACAGCTTCGACCGGCTGGTCCTGCGGGAAGGCCTGCAGTGGCGGCAGATCACCATACTGCGGGCTTACGCGCGGTACATGCGCCAGATGGGAAACACCAACTCCTTCGGGTTTATGGCGGATACCCTGCTGACCAACCCGAAAGTGACCAAGGGGCTCAGCGCACTCTTCGCTGCCCGGTTTGATCCTGCCCTCAGCGACGAAGAGCGGGCCGAGGCGCAGGCTTCAGTCCGCCGGGAGCTGGAGGCCGCCATTGAGAAGGTGGAAACGCTCGACGCCGACAGGATCCTGCGCACCTTCGTTAAACTTATCGAGGCGACGCTCCGGACCAACTATTACCAGAACAAGCCGCACCTGAGCTTTAAGCTTAATCCGTCGCAGATCGACGGCCTTCCTTTCCCCCGCCCCATGTTCGAGATCTGGGTCTATGCACCGCGTGTTGAGGGCGTCCACCTTCGTTTCGGTAAGGTGGCGCGGGGAGGACTGCGATGGTCGGACCGGCGCGAGGATTTCCGCACCGAGATCCTCGGGCTGGTGAAAGCGCAGACCGTCAAGAACGCGGTCATCGTGCCTACCGGAGCGAAGGGCGGCTTCTACGCAAAGCAGCTTCCGGACCCCACGGTCGACCGGGCCGCCTGGATGGCGGAGGGCGTCGAAAGCTACAAGACCTTCATCAGGGGCCTGCTGGACATCACCGACAACCTGCTGACGGAAGGTGACAGCGAAAGGCTTGTGCCGCCGTCGGACGTTGTAAGGCACGACGACGACGATTCCTACCTCGTGGTGGCAGCAGACAAAGGAACCGCAACATTTTCGGACATCGCCAACGGGCTGGCCGCTGAGTACGGATTCTGGCTCGGAGACGCGTTCGCCTCCGGCGGGTCCGTCGGCTACGACCACAAGGCCATGGGCATCACCGCGCGCGGTGCCTGGGAGTCGGTCAAGCGGCACTTCAGCGAACTTGACCTTGACACCCAGACCCAGCCGTTCACCGTGGTGGGTGTGGGGGATATGTCGGGCGACGTGTTCGGAAACGGCATGCTGCTGTCCCGCCACATCCGTCTCCTCGCGGCCTTCGACCACCGCCACATCTTCCTGGACCCGAACCCGGACGAGGAAGTCTCCTTCGCGGAACGGCGGCGCCTGTTCGAACTGCCAAGGTCCTCCTGGGACGACTACAACAAGTCGCTGATCAGCGAAGGCGGGGGGGTCTTCCCGCGGCAGGCAAAGTCAATTCCCTTGTCACCACAGGTCCGCTCGGCCCTTGGCCTTCCTGTCGAAACCACCGAACTCAGCCCCCCGGAGCTCCTCCGCGCCATCCTCCTGGCTCCCGCCGACCTCCTCTACAACGGGGGCATCGGCACCTATGTTAAGGCGAGCACGGAGACCAACGCCTCCGTAGGCGACAAAGCCAACGATGCCATCCGCGTCGACGGCCGGGACCTGCGGGTCAAGGTGGTGGGCGAAGGCGGAAACCTTGGAATGACGCAGCGCGGCCGTATTGAAGCGGCGCTCCAGGGCGTCATCCTCAACACGGACGCCATCGACAACTCTGCCGGCGTGGACTGCTCCGACCACGAGGTCAACATCAAGATCTTCGTGGACCGGATGGTGGCCGCCGGAAAGCTGTCGGCGGAGGAACGTGCCGGCTTCCTGGCATCCATGACTGATGAAGTCGCCCGTCTGGTGCTTGAAGACAACATCGACCAGAACATCCTGCTGCTGAACGACCGCACCAAGGTGGCCGAGTGGAGCCCGAGCTACGAACGCCTCATGGACTGGCTCGAAAAGAAAGCCGACCTGAAGCGTGACCTCGAGGCTCTTCCCACCACTGAAGGGCTCCGTGAGCGGTTGCAGCAGGGGCAGGGGCTGACGTCGCCGGAACTGTCGGTACTCGCCGCCTACGCAAAGATCGAACTGGCAACCGCGCTGCGGGAAAGTGACCTTGCCGACGACCCCTGGTTCAGGAGAACCCTGCGTGCCTACTTCCCGACGCAGCTGCGTGAGCGCTTCGACGCTGAGCTGGACACCCACCCGCTGCGCCGCGAGATCATCGCCACGGTGGTGGCCAACGACATGATCAACCTCGGCGGCATTACCTTCGCCTTCCGGGTGATGGAGGAAACCTCGGCTTCCGAAGTGGCGGTGGCCAAAGCCTTCGTGGCGCTGAGGGAGGTCTACGAGCTGGACGTCATGGTCGCGGAGCTCAACAACCTGCCGGCTTCCTTCCCCACGGAACACTGGAGCACCGTCCACCTCGACATCAGGCGGCTGCTTGACCGCGCGGTGCGTTGGCTCCTGGGCCAGGGCACGATGTCGCGGACAATTCAAGAGGTGGTCGCGGAGTTCAAACCCGTCATGGATCCGATGCGCGGCCGGTTGCTCGACTACCTGCGCGGGGACGACCGGGAAAGGGTTGCGGGCTGGCTGGAGACGGCACGGGAATGGGAGCTTCCGGAGGGGCTGGCGCTGCGGTGGGCGGAGCTCTTCGAAAGCTTTGTGCTGCTCGATATCGCCAAGATCTCCCACGTCCGCCATGACCCGGTGGAGGAAATTGCTGCTGTCTACTACACAGTCTTCAACCGGTTCCACGCTGACTCCCTGCTCGAGCGCATCAGCAGCCTCCCCCGGCAGGACAGGTGGCAGGCGCTCGCCCGTGCGGCCCTGAGGGATGACCTTTACTCCACGGTCTCTGACATCACGACGGCGGTGCTGGATGCCACCTCGGCCGCTGACTCGCCCGAGTCCCGCCTGAAGGACTGGGAGGCGCAGAACGCCGAGCAGCTCAGCAGGGCGAAGAGCATGTTCGACGAGGTCAATTCGCTCGAGGCCGACGATATGGCGTCACTGTCGGTAGCATTGAGGCTCTTGAGGTCAATCGTCCGACGCTAGGCAAGCAGGCGTCGCAAATGGAGGTGCAGTGGCAATCTTTACGGACCCCATCAGGGAACATGCTGATTTCGGGCCGGGCGATGCCGAATGGCTGCACCTCCTGGTGGGGGACTGGCAGATGGTTGCGGACCTGGCGTTCGCCGACCTTGCCCTGTGGTTCCCCCACCCCGACCTTGGCTATATAGCCTTGGCACACGTCCGGCCCTCCACCACGCACACCGTGTTCCACGGCGACTTCGTGGGGGAGGGCATTAGGTCCGACCTGCAGCCTTTGGTGGACAAGGCATGGAACAGCCGCTCCATTGAGCGCTCCAGTGAAACCAACTGGAGCAGCGACATGGCCCTGAGGGTGGAAGCCGTTCCCATGGTGCGCAACGGGCGGACCCTGGCCGTCGTCACCACGCACATGGATCTCTCGAGCTCACGCATGCCGTCGCGCCTTGAGTTGACTTACCGACAGTGCGCGTATGACCTGCTGCGCATGGGCACCTTGGGCTTGTGGCCCGATTTCGCGTCACCCACAGGTTCACGCCGTGGGGCGCCGCGTGTCGGGGACGGGCTGATCAGGCTCGATGCGGAGGGTATGGTGCAGTACGCCAGCCCCAACGGCGTATCCGCCTTCCGGCGGTTGGGCGACGGGGAGGCGCTCGAAGGCCGCTCGCTGGCGGAGGTGACGGCCAGCCTGCTGAAGGATCGCCGCATGGTGGACGAAACCCTGCCCCTGGTGGTTACGGGCCGCATGCCCTGGCGAAGTGAGATTGAGTCGCGGGGAGTGAGCCTCTCGCTTCGCGCCATTCCGCTCCGGGATGAACAGCAGCGCTTCGGTGCACTGGTCCTGTGCCGCGATGTGTCCGAGCTGCGCCGGCGCGAGATGGAGCTGGTCACCAAGGACGCGACCATCCGGGAAATCCACCACCGGGTCAAGAACAATCTGCAGACTGTTGCAGCGCTGCTGCGCATGCAGTCCCGCCGCATGGTCAGCGACGAAGCGAAGCAGGGGCTGGAACAGGCCATGCGCCGGGTGGCGACCATTGCCCTGGTGCACGAGACCCTTTCCCAGGGGCTGACCCAGAGCGTGGATTTCGATGAGCTGATCGGACGCCAGTTCCGGCTGTCAGCGGAAGTTGCTTCGCCGTCGCAGCAGGTCCGGACGGAACGCTCGGGAACTTTTGGTGAGTTGCCCAGCGACCTTGCCACCCCGCTGGCCCTGGTCATCAACGAACTGGTGACCAACGCCGTCGAGCACGGGCTCGAAGGAAGGGCTGGAACGGTGTGGCTCATTGCTGACCGGTCTGAGGGCGAGGACGGTGAGGAACTGACCGTCATTATAGCCGACGACGGCGTGGGACTTCCCGATACACCCCACGTTGAGGGGCTGGGGCTTCAGATTGTGCGGACTTTGGTGACCAGCGAACTGGGCGGAACGATCCAATGGCAGCCCCGTGAGGGCGGCGGCACTGCCGTGCAGGTCCGGCTCAGCCTAGCGGGCAAGTAGGGCGTGCTTACCCTGGCCGGCAGGCAGGCGCCGAGCCTAACGGCTTGGTTACCTTGTCCTTGCGCCGCCCAGGCATCCGCTACCTACGTGGGGTGACCGTTAACAGCAACGGCCCCGGCGGCAACCGTGGAGGTTGCGGCCGGGGCCGTTGCTGTTATTGCTTTTCGCTGAGGTCAGGAAGCGCGGCGGGCTCGGGCGGCGCGGCGCTTCAGCGCCCGGCGCTCGTCTTCGCTCATACCGCCCCAGACACCGGCGTCCTGGCCGGACTCAAGGGCCCACTGCAGGCAGGTATCCACTACGGGGCACCGGCGGCAGACGCTTTTCGCTTCCTCGATCTGCAGGAGGGCGGGCCCGGTGTTGCCCACGGGAAAAAAGAGTTCCGGGTCCTTGTCGAGGCACGCTGCGCGGTTACGCCAATCCATGCTGATCAGTTGCTCCATTTCTGGGAAGAGCTCCTTGTGAAATTATTCACTAGTAGCTACAAAGGAAAAGGGCCCGGCAGGGCCCCCTTGGTCATCTGAATCAAGCCTGTCATGTTAACGCTGTGTAAACAAGGGGTAATAACGCTTGATATCCCCGGAAAGCTGAGCGATACATCACACTGGCGCTGCTGGCCCTCACCACTGTCCGACTATGTCCGGTAGGGTGCCAGTGTGTCAAGACCCCCGGTAAACCCCGCAGACAAAACGCCCCGCTCAGGTGACCCCGAAGACGGCCCGAAACGCCCCGATGAAACCGCCCCTCCGGTGCGGCCGGGGGCGCTGGTTATTGTGGCCCTGGTGGTTGCGGCCGAGGCCACAGCCCTCCTGGCCGCGGCTGGCTGGTACGGCTACCAGCTGGCCAGTGGGAGTCCTGTCCTGTCTTTTTGGGGAGCCGTTTTCACCCTCGTACTCCTGCTCGCCTTCGCGGCCTGGCTGTACGCCGTGGCCGTCTACCTCTATCGGGGTTACCGGTGGACCAGGGCCGCGGCACTTGTGGCGCAGCTGTTCGTTCTGACCATCGGATTTCCCACGCTGAGCGGCGGCTTGGTGGTGGCCGGGCTCGCAATGCTGCTCCCGGCAATCACAGCCATCGTTCTCCTCTTTCACAGTTCGGTCATCAGCTATGCCTCGCGCACCGGAGGTACGACGCCCGCGCTTTGACCCTTCCCATCGGGAAGGGCCAATCTACTTCTTCCGGCCCAAGCCACCTGGATCGGCAAGGAACGTCCGCGGGCTAACAGGACACCCCTGCCAGCCGGCGGATTAGGCTCCACATCGAAGCGGACGCCGAACAAATCCCCTTCCATAGCGGATCGCGGGCAAAGCAGCATTCCCGTCCCTGAAACCCGGGCTTCCATGACCAGCGGAACGCGCTGAAGCAGCAAGGGGCTGTAGTTAGCGGTGACGACGACGGCATGGCCCATCGCGTGAACTTCGGCCAGGTCCCGCAGGGCTCCGGCCGGCAAAAGGTCTGCGTCGTCGGCCAACAACACCGCCGACTTTGGCAGTCCCCCCGCCTTCGCACGCGTAAGCGTCTGCTTCCAGAAATCCTCTGGGTTGATTCCGTCTTCCGGCCAAACCCAGCGGTCCGCGCCGGGGTTTAGGAGCCGCAGGGCGTGGAGGACGTTGGTTTTCCCGGAAGAAGCTCCGCCCAGGACGGCGAAGACGCCCCCGGCCAGCACCCGCACCGATACGGTGTCAAGTTCGTCGCCACCTAGGCCGATAAGCATGTTCTCCTTGTCCGCCTCGGTACCGCGCGGGTCCCTGTCCTCCGGGCCAATCAACAGGTCGGGAACGGATACCAGTGCCGGCAGAGGTTCCACACGGAAAGGGGGAGTCCTGCAGGGTTCCCCGCCGCACGGGGGTATGCCGTTGCTTGCCAAACTCTCCTGGCCCGCCTCATACACCTGGCAAACGGCTGCTGTACCACCGGCGATGGAACCGAATGCTACGCCCCGGCCCCTGAGGGCTGCGGTGGAGGGCATCTTCGGCCACGCGATCCTGCTGTCCTCATTCGAGCCAGTGGGGAAAAATATCCGGTTGGGAAGCGACCCGCTGAACCTGGCAGTGACCACCTCGCGCTCGCCGGACAGGAGGACGGTTATTCCGGCCCGGCTCCCGTCCCGGATGAGATCCTGCACCAGGTCTTCGGCCCAGGCAAGCGGGCCGGACCGAAAGGCGGACACCCAGGATCCCCAGCCGGAGATGACCAAGACCAGGGGAACGCCGGCGCGCCCGGGTCGGCCGAGGCGGCTCACCAGTTCCTGGTTCAACCGCTCCAGCACGCGTACGGCCCGCCGCAGTTCCTGCAGCCCAACGTGGGCTCCTGTGCGGGAGTGCACTGAGACCGCCGGAACGCTGCCGGCTGCATCAAGGAGATAAAAGTGGCATTCAGCCGTGTGGGCTGCCAACGCCTGCGCTGCAAGTTCGAGTGCTTCCGTGGCGCCCGATGCTGGACTTCCGATCAGCGCCAGATGGCTGTCCTTTGCAGGGTCCCACACCAAGGGTTCAACCTGCTGCCGCTCAGGTACATCCATCAGTCCCAGTTCAACAGTCCAGTCCCTGCTTCCAACCGATCGTGCCTCCGCCGGAAGTTTGGTGGCCCCGCGCCGGACCGGTTGTTGGGGCAGGGGAGGGGCTACAGGCAGCCGGGGCATGGCTCCGTTCTGCAGGGCCCACAGCTGGCGCACCATCTCAACAAGAGGTGCTGCTGCCTGTGCGGGCGTTTGGTCGCGGGAGCCGGCACGTGCAGGGCAGTCGGTGCCCCCAGCTGCCAGGTAATCCGTGGTGAGCTTCGCTTCAACGCCTTCCGGAACGGATACCGCAAGCGATTTCCCTGCGGACACTGTCTGAAATTCCTGCGGCGGCTCCATGCCACGGGCCATGAAGGCGCGGCCCGGAAGGTCCAGGCTGATCCCGGCGGCTGCAGGGGTGTGGATGATGTCCTGGGACTCGATGTCGGATTGGACCCGGAGGGCGATGCTGGTGGTGACATTCGCACGGATATCTGCCGTTAGCGCGCCCTGCGGCCGCTGGGTAGCCATCACCAGGTGAAGGCCAAGTGACCGGCCGATGGACGCGATGCGCATCAGTTCGCGAAGAGCTTCGGGAGCATTGTCCACGAGCATCCGGAACTCGTCGATGACAATGACCAGATGGGGGAGCGCGACGTCACGGGATGCTGGTGATGACCGGTACGTTGTGAGATCCGGGACGCCGGCCGCAGCGAGGGTTTCCTCCCTGTACCGGATTTCAGCCCGTAGGGAGGCCAGGGTTCGTTCAAGTTCGTGGGCAGACAAATCGGTAAGGACGCCGACGCAGTGCACCAGTCCCGCCAGTGGGCCGAGTCCTGAGCCGCCCTTGAAGTCGACAAAGAGGAAGTTGACCCGGTCCGGCGGGTAGCTGACTGCCAGCGCCAGCGTCAGGCTCCGCAGGAGTTCGGACTTGCCAGAGCCTGTGGTACCCGCAATGAGCAAGTGCGGACCATCGCTCTGAAGATCCAACATCTGGGGACCTGTTGCCCCATGCCCCAGCGGAACCGACAGGTCTTCAGTGCTGGCACTGGATGTCCAGCGGGCAGCAGTGCCGGCCTGGGACAGCGGCAGCACGTCGTCCAGCCGGCAAAGAGCGGGGATGGTGGGTTCCGCCCGGTCGTGCAGGGGCGGGCAGGCGGCCAGCTGCCGACAGAAACTGGTGAACACGTCGAAGGGGGCCAGGTCCGGCACGAAGGCAATCTCACGGCCAGGTTCTCGCAGCACTGACTGCTGCTCAGCCAGTTCAACATCCACTGCTCCAGGAAGGTGCGCAGGTACGTCAAACTGGACAACGTGCCACCCCAGCTGCGCTGCTGCCTCGAGCAGCTCGTACCTGTCCAAGGCTGGGGAAGCCGTGAGCAGAACCACGCGATGCCGGCAGCCGTGCCCCAAACCTTCCCGGAGCGCACCAAGGCAGGCGTCCCGGGTCGCTGCCAGAGTCACGCCGGGGAGGAAACGGGCAGGGAGGGGGAGACTTTCCGGGCTGCCACAAATAACGACCCGCGTGCTGCGTCCGCGGGGATAGGCAGCGAACTGCATGACAAAGGCCCTGGCCATGCCTTCTGTCGCCGCCCGCGGACCGCGGATAACGGTGTGGGGATGGGCGGGGTCGAGCAGTACGGGCATTTCCCGGGCCGACGGCAGGGCCGGTGGTCCACTCCCGCCGTCGACCTTCACATTGGCTGGCTGCGATGCCTGTCCCAGCCGAAGCCACACCCGACCCTCAGCAGGAGCCGCGGGAGCGGCGGCTGGTCCATGCGCTGCTGCCAGCGCAAGTACCGCAAGTGAAGGACCCGCCGTTCGCCGCCTCGCTGCATCCTCCGCCACCGCTGTGCTGATCCTGGTCCTGAACTCGCGGTGGGCGCGCCGACCGGCCGCCAGGGGGATGAGCACCGATACGGCTGAGACGGCTGCGAAGGCAAGGAACATCCACATGCCTGTGATTACGGCGAGTCCTATGCCGATAACGAGGGGAAGGACTGCGGTGAGCAGGAGAACGCCACGATTGCTGTGTGCTGTGGGGCCCGCAACGGCGAGCGGCTCGTGGACGGAAGTGCCGGCGTCGGAAAGTGCCTCGGACGGCGAGCCCAGGAAGACCAGCGACATTGATGAATTTCCGCAACGGATGGCGGAGGCTGTCGTGATGAGCGCATGGCGGACCCGGCCGCCGTCGACGTAGGTGCCGTTGGCGCTGTCCAGGTCGACGATCATTATGTCTTTGTCGGTAACCACCAGGCGGGCATGCTCACGGGAGAGTTCAGGGTCGGGGATCACGATGCGGGTGTTGTTCCTGCCGATCGTGTAGGTACCCCGCCGGAGGGGGACAAGGGTGCCCGCGCCGGCCCCGCTGTGGACGGCCAAAGCCACGGGCGCAACAGACTCGGGGGATGGTCGTCGCTGGAGCTTTCGAATGGCACGCTGTGCACCGCCATCGATAAGAACGGCCCCATTCACCAGCGGTGTTGTCCCCAGGGCCATCGAGCACAGGTCAGATCCGTTGACGAATACCTCACCCGTGCGAAATTTCCGCACCAGTTCCGCATGGATTTGTGCGCCGGAAGTGCCGGACGGCGCGGTAATGGACAATTCAACGGGCGGCTCCGCCAATGGAGACTGCGGGCCGCGGACAAGGGTGCAGTGGAGCGTCATGGGGTGTTTTCCTTTGGTGCCTTTCACCCCACGCTAGCCAGAGATGTTCCGCTCCGGTCAGGCCCGTGTCCCATATGTGGACAAAGCCGGATTCGACGGGCCCTGCAGTGCCTCGGGTAGGCTAGAACAGCAGACAATGCGCATCATTGGGCTGCCCGCATTCAAACCAGGAGATTTTGTGACCGCTGACCTCGTCATCGTAGGGTCCGGCTTTTTTGGCCTGACAATCGCAGAACAGGCTGCCACTGAGCTCGGCCTGAAGGTCGTCGTCCTCGACCGCCGCCACCATATCGGCGGGAACGCCTACAGCGAGAAGGAAGAGCAGACCGGGATCGAGGTGCACCGCTACGGCGCCCACCTGTTCCACACGTCCAATGAGCGTGTGTGGGAGTACGTAAACCGGTTTACCACCTTCACCAACTACGTCCACAAGGTGTACGGCGTACACAAGGGCGAGGTCTACTCCTTGCCGATCAACCTGGCAACGATCAACCAGTTCTTCCGTGCCAACATGACGCCCGGACAGGCGCGCGAGCTCATCCAGGAGCAGGCCGGAGAGTTGGCGGGCACCGATCCGCAAAACCTTAATGACAAGGGCATCCAGCTCATCGGCCGCCCCCTGTACGAGGCGTTCATCAAGCACTACACCGGCAAGCAGTGGCAGACGGATCCCAAGGACCTGCCGGCCGGCATCATCTCCCGGCTCCCGGTCCGGTACAACTATGACAACCGGTACTTCAACGACAAGTACGAGGGCCTGCCAACCAACGGGTACACGGCCTGGATCGAAAAGATGGCTGAGCACCCGAACATCGAAGTGCGCCTAAACACGGACTTCTTTGACGAGTCGCATGAGTACAGCAGGAACAAGGTTGTCGGAAACATCCCCGTGATCTACACGGGGCCGGTTGACCGTTACTTCGACTACGCCGAGGGCGACCTCTCGTGGCGCACCATTGACTTCGAGGAGGAGGTCCTGGACGTTGGCGACTTCCAGGGCACGTCCGTTGTGAACTACAACGACGACGACGTCCCCTACACCCGCGTTATCGAACCGCGCCACTTCCACCCGGAGCGGGACTACCAGACGGAGAAGACCGTCATCATGCGTGAGTTCTCGCGCTTTGCCGAGAAGGGTGACGAGCCCTACTACCCGATCAACACTTTGGCGGACCGGGAGCGGCTCCTCAAGTACCGTGACCTCGCAGCCGCGGAGAAGGACGTCCTCTTCGGTGGGCGTCTCGGGACGTACAAGTACCTGGACATGCACATGGCCATCGGTTCTGCACTGAGCATGTTCGACAACAAGATCCGTCCGCACTTCGAAAGTGGCGAAGTGCTGGTAAGTGGAGGCGTAGACGCATGAGTGCCTCCGCCGGCTGCGAACTGCAGAGGGTCATATTCCCTCCGCAGGGCGAGTTCGACGCCATGGAACTCTACGTGGATGCTGGAAGCGCCTTGGGGCTGCATCTAGTCGAAGATGACAGTCTCTACCGGAACCCTAAACTGCCCGAAAACAAGATGCACATGGTGGGTTCCAGCCCTGTCGAAGCCCACCATGAGGACTTCCTTTCGCGCACGTCGATGATGGTGCGGCCGGGACAGCACGTTTCGTTCGCAACCTACTTCAACGCGTTTCCCGCCAGCTATTGGCGCCGGTGGACAACCGTCAGTTCGGTCCAGCTGAAGGTCATGGCAGAAGGCACAGGCAGCCTCATCGTTTTCCGGTCCAACGCCCGCGGCGTGCCGCAGCGCCTGGAGTCCATCCGGGTGGACGGTCGGCAGGACATAGAGCTGGAACTGCCGCTGGACATGTTCGGCGACGGGGGATGGTACTGGTTTGAGATGGTTGCAGGCCAGTCGGAGCTGCATCTGCTGGGCGCATCCTGGCATACTCGGGACTCCGCCGTGACTGCACCGGGTGAGGTGGCGACCATCCAGATCACCACGATGAACAAGCCGGATTTCTGCATTGCCAACGCCAAGATCCTGGCGGCGAACCCCTACGCCCTCGCAAGCGTCAAGGAAATCCTGATTGTGGACCAGGGAACCAACCGGGTCCAGGAGCACCCTGATTTTGAGGAGGTGCGGGCGCTTCTCGGGGACAGGCTCCGGGTTGTGGAGCAGGACAACCTGGGCGGCTCCGGTGGTTTTTCCCGGGGCATGGCCGAGGGAGTCAACAACGGCAGCGAATTCGTACTGCTGCTCGATGACGACGTTGTGGTCGAGCCGGACAGCATCGAGAGGATCATCTCTTTCGCCCGGTTCAGTCGGAAACCGACAATAGTCGGGGGCCATATGTTTGACCTGTACAGCCGCACTACGCTCCACACCTTTGGTGAAGTTGTGGACCCCTACAGGTTGGCCTGGGTCAGCCCGGATACGGATGTCGAATACCGGCACGACTTCCGGCAGCGCAATCTTCGGCAGACGCCCTGGATGCACAGGCGGGTGGACGTCGATTTCAATGGCTGGTGGATGTGCCTTATTCCGACAGCGATCATCCGTGAAATCGGACTGTCCCTTCCGGTCTTCATCAAATGGGACGATGCCGAGTACTCACTGCGGGCCAAGGAAGCAGGCTTTGCTACTGTGTCATTGCCGGGCGCCGCTCTTTGGCACGTGTCCTGGATCGACAAGGATGACTCACTGGGATGGCAGGCGTATTTCCACGAGCGTAACCGGCTGATTGCCGCGTTGATTCATAGCCCGTTTCCCAAGGGCGGGCGCGTGCTGCGTGAATCATTCCAGAACAACGTCAAACACCTGATCTCCATGCAGTATTTTGCGCAGGAAGCACGGATCATGGCGCTTCGCGATGTGCTGCGCGGACCGGACGAACTCCACAATGAATTGCGGTTGAAGCTCGGGGAGGTCAACAAACTTCGCGCGCAGCACCCCGAGGCCCAGATCCGTACTGATGTGGACGACTTCCCTGCGGTCGGCCTTACGCGTGGTGGCCGGGGCGGCGCGGCGCCGGGCATGCCGGCCAAGAAGGACCTGGCGAAGTGGGCAGCAAAGACGGTCCTTCGCCAAGTATTCAGAAGGCCGGATCCGCAGTCCCTGGAACGTCCGCAGGCCCACCTTGCGCATCGGGAGAATAAGTGGTGGACCCTTTCCCGGTACGACAGTGTTCTGGTTTCAAATGCTGAAGGCACCGGAATTTCGTGGCATAGGCGAAATCCTGACCTTTTGAAAAACAAGATGATGGAAGCGTCGCAATTACAGGCCCAGTTGTTCCGGCAATGGGAAAGTCTGTCGGCGGAGTACCGCAGGGCGCTGCCCGACATAACCTCCATAGAGACCTGGCGGTCGACGTTCAGTTCTCCTGTTAAGGCTTCCCCGAAGGAACACAATTAATGGCTCAATATGGGGAGCTGATTAAGCCGGGCAGTGGGCGGGGCCTGCTGGACGTTTATGCGAACCGGTTCTTACTCAAGCTGCTTGTGCGCAAGGAAATCAAGATCCGCTATCGTGGCTCCGCCTTGGGACTGTTGTGGTCCTATGTGAAGCCGCTCATGCAGTTTCTTATCTACTTTGTTGCCCTAGGAATCTTCCTGAATCTTCAACATGGCACCCCCAACTACGCCATTTACCTTTTCTCCGGAATAGTCTTCGTCAACTTCTTCACGGAGGCCCTTGGTAACGCTACCCGCTCTATAGTCGACAACAGGGACCTTATTCGTAAGATTTACCTTCCACGGGAACTTTTCCCCGTTGCAACAGTGTGGGTTTCGGCTGCCCACTTCCTTCCTCAGGCTGCAGTCCTTGTCGGCGCCTGCCTGGTCGCGGGGTGGGTGCCCTCGGTCTTGCAGCTCTTAGCTGTTCTGGCGGCCTTTGTTATGGTGTCGATTTTGGCGACGGGGCTGGGCCTGTTGTTCGGTGCTGCCAATGTCTACTTCCGGGACTCAGAAAATCTCGTTGACATGATCCTCATGATCGTCACGTGGGCATCGCCAGTCCTTTACGTCTGGACAATGGTAGAGCGCGTGATGGGGCCTTGGTATTGGGTCTACCAGCTGAACCCTTTGACAGTTGGTGTCGAGATATTCCACTGGGCCTTCTGGTATCCAACTCTTGATCCTGATCAGTTGCCGCTGGTAGCACTGCCACCCGATCTGGTTAAGCTTTGGTTGCCCCTTGCATTCTCTATCTCACTTGTTGTCCTCTTCGTTGGTCAACTTGTGTTTCGTAAGCTCGCCATCCACTTTGCTCAGGAGCTCTAATTGGTCGCCATTGATGACAGGGCAATCAGTTGCGTCGGAGTCCGTAAGCAATTTGTCCTGAGGCATACCCGCTCGATGAAGGAAGCGCTGGTTTGGCTGATCCGTGGCCGAAAAGGTGACCTATCCAAGAAGTTTGACGCCCTCAAAGACGTCTCCCTAGATGTTCAGCATGGTGAAACTGTCGCCCTGCTGGGCTTGAACGGGTCGGGTAAGTCAACTCTCCTGAAACTTATTTCGGGGGTACTCCAACCCGACAGCGGTACAGTCCTCACGCGGGGACGGGTGGCCGGCCTCATAGAAGTTGGTGCCGGCTTTCACCACGACCTCAGCGGGCGCGACAATGTCTATCTGAATGGCGCCATCCTCGGTATGACCGAAGCAGAGATCGACGACAAGTTTGAATCGATCGTAAATTTCTCTGAAATTGGCGAGTTCATTGATACCGAGGTGAAGTTCTATTCATCGGGCATGTACCTGCGGCTTGCCTTCTCCATTGCGGTGCACACTGATCCGGAAGTTTTCCTGATCGACGAAATCCTTGCCGTTGGAGACGAGCCGTTCCAGCGCAAATGCATCGCCAAGATCAAGGAGCTGGCCGCGAGGGGCAAGACACTTTTTGTCGTCAGCCACGACCTTGACCTGGTTTCGACGATATGTGAGCGCGGGGTGCTCCTTCAGCACGGACACGTGGTCATGGATGGTGACGTTCACGAGGTCGTGGCAGAACTGCGGAAGCGCTCGAACGTTCTGTGAGCCGCCGTCTGCAGCCTGTGCAGGTACAAGAACATAACCAGGACCAGCGGAGAATCACTGCTGCTCAAGTGGGAGCAGGAACGGAGAACATGAACATGCAGGACAACGAGAGCGGCAGTGGCAAGAGTCTATTGCGGCGCCGTTCCTTCCTCTGGGCAACCCTGGCTTCGCCGCTATTGCTCACTGGCTGTCTGGGCCCACAGGATTCCACCGCTGGTCCGGTGGAATCGGCTGTTTTTCCTGTTACCGTCAAGCACGCGTTTGGCTCCACCACTGTCGACGGACCGCCAAAGCGAATCGCTACACTCGGTTACGCCAGCCAGGACGTATGCATTGCACTTGGAGTAGTTCCCGTAGGGGTGCCGCAGTACGAGCAGCGGGGCTTTGGCGTCAGCCTGTGGTTCAACAAGGCCGTAATGGCCATGAACGCGGTCATGCCGACCCAGTACCGTGAGGGGGAAGAACCGCCCTATGAGCTGCTGGAAGGCTTGGAGCCGGACCTTATTCTTGCCGTTAATTCCGGCATCACACGCGGGCAGTACAACAAGCTGCGGGAGATTGCCCCTGTGGTCGCTTACCCAAGTGCTCCTTTCGCTACGCCTTGGCGTAAGACGACCACCATGGTCGGCGAAGCCCTGGGCAAGCCCTTGGCCGCACAACAGCTGATTGAAGAGGTAGAAGAGGGAATCAACAAGGCCCGGTCCAGCTATGACGAGCTGAACGGTGCGACATTCATCTATATGGGAGTCAGCCTTGCCCCCGGAGCGGACTTCGAAATTTACGGGGAGGACTCCAACCCCTGCGCCATCCTGCAGGATTTTGGTGCCGTCCCGTCACCGGCCATTACTAAGGTGATGCAGGAGGGCCGGCCGAAACGGGTGGGCACAGGCACGGAACCGGTGCTGTGGGAAGCCCGCCGGGCCGGGGAGCTTGAGGCGGACATCCATGTTGCAGCCATAGGTTTTTCAAAGGAGCTGGTCAAGAAGGACGGCATTCTGAACGGACTTCCTGGCGCAGACCGGATACAGCCCGTCCTTCTGTCCGCGACGGACGATGGCCTGGCTCTGGTGGAAGCGTCTCCCCTGAGCGTGAAGTGGGCTACACTGACGGTTCTGCCAGAGCTGGCGCGGGCAGCTTATGAGTCGCGCAGCGGCAGTTAGCTTCACCACCCTGGGGTACGAGCCACTTCCTTGTGTGCTGCCATGGTGAGTCCCCCCGCAGGCCGCGGGGGATCACCATGGCAGGGCGGGTCAGCCGCAGGCGGTCATGCGGACGAGCCGTGCATTTCCTGACTCCGCTAGAACTTCTGTGCCGTGCGCTGTACCGGCTATCACATCGGCAAGGCCGGGAAAGGGATCTTCGGTAGGGATCACTGTTTTGCTGCCAAAGTCCAAGGCCCAGTAGGCGTTCATTTCCCTGATGACAGGACAAACGTCTTTGTTGTAGACCGCCTCGTCCCAGTGATCAAGCAACAGTTGCTCATTGTCGCTGCGCTCCCCGAATATGTGCGGGGCAACCGGCTGGCGGTCCGCCAGTGCGTATACAAGCGAGCCTCCCGTCAAAGGGTTTGCGAGCACAACGCCATCTTCCGGAACCAGGGTTTTTGCCTGCTTAAGTATCTTCATCTCGTCCTCATCCACGAGGTCGGAGCTCTCGGTGATGCTGAAAATGGAGGAGATCCTGCCCTGAATCTGGGCCAGCGTTCCACCCTGCGCTAGGAGGGCCAGCAGGAGAATACTTACCCAGACCACGGCGCCCATCATTCCCGCGGGATCCACTGCGAGTGACCTACTCCATAAGGTGGCCCCCTCTGAGCTCTTTCTGCGGGCCTTGGTGAACTTCGCCACGCGCTCCAGCAGAGCTCTAATGCGCCAAATTGCCCATTCGGCGCCGAATACGGCGATAGGAAGGGTGACGACAGGAAGAAGAGCCGCAAGACGGAAACTGTCGTTGTACCAAACCCCGGTAAGCAAAGTCCGGAAAGTTCCCGGAGGCCAGCTGGATACGACCATGTACAGCAGCGCCGCAACAAGGAACATGCCCAGCATCCACCATGTGCGGGCCAGCGTCCGGGCAATAACATACAGCCCGATGACAGTGAGGATGGCCATCATCCATGCCGTGGTGGTGCCCATGGGTGCACTGCCCAGGATCTCGCCGATGGCTCGGGCATTGGACTGGAACGGGAGCCAGGGAGCTGCGCCGAGCCCCGGCCGTAGAACCAGCCAGGCCGCAACCACGCCCGCTCCATAAAGTGCGCAAATGGCTGCCCACCAGACGACAGGCCGTGCAGCCGACCCGCCAGCACGCCAGGCAAGGAAAACTTCAAGGAGGCGGCCCAGGAATACCGGAACCAGGAAACCGAGGAGAGCCACCATCGCGCTGGGGTGCGTCAGGACCATGCCTGGCAGCACAGCGCAAAAGGCCAGGACGGGCGGTACAAACGACGACGGCGCCCCCTTGGACATGCGCAGGGCTTCCACAGCCAGCCCCAAGGCTACCGGAAGCAGCGCAATGGCAGCGTTGTTGGGGTACAGGACGCCGTACCCGACGAGCAGATAGGGGAAGGCGCTGAAGCCCGCCGAAAGTGCCGCGGCCGCCAGTAACGCCACCGGCCTGTTCCCTGCAAGCCTGCTGACCAGGAACATGGCACCCAGAGGCCATACAACTGCTCCTATGACGATTGTGCCCACGTTGACGGCAGTGGGGACAGAGCTGCCTGTCAGCATTTGCAGCAGGGCCATCATGTCGTGCATGCCCGCCGGGTAGAAGTAGCTGGATTCGGCGGTGAGATTTCCCAGCGTCAGCGATGAGCCGTTGTGCGTCTGCGCAATATGGTGGACGGCATTGAGGTGGTACACATTATCGAATGTTTGTGAAAAGTTGTCGGGACCGCCGAAACCGGTGATGAAGCGTGCCCCGATCAGCACGGCTGCCAGGACAGCGCCGAGAGGTACCGCAAGTTTGGCTGTCCAAGGCCCTGGATCCGCAGGAAGCGGCCCGTTGGAGGCCAGGTGCCCAATATGCTTTCCCTTTTTCCGCCATAGACGTGCGGCCGCGAATGTCAGAAGGGCCAAGACGCCGCTGATGCTGAAGTACACCAATGGCGTATAGGGAAGGTGCAGGAAAGGGACTACGACGGCGGCACATGCTGCTACAGAGGTGGACACCGGGACCGCCAGGGCCACCAGGTTCAGTCGTCGTACCCCGGCCGCTGCAAGGATGGACAGTCCCGGCAAGAAGTAGATCAATGCCGCCGACGCGAACGTCGGAATAGTCTGCCACCATGTCATGCGCTACGGCTCCTCAAAAGTAAACGTCAACCTTCCAATTATGCAGGCCCTGTGGCGGGCGCAGGTTCCGAAGCGCGCCTGATGGGCATTTCTCCCTTGCTATAGTTACAAATCATGAGTAACAAGACGCGGTCCGGCACGCTCATCATCATGCCTGCCTGGAACGAGGCCGAAGCCATCGGCAATACTGTGCGGGAGGTTCGCCGCGTCGTCCCGCAGCACGACATCCTGGTTGTTGATGATGGCTCTCATGACGATACTGCAGCCATCGCGGAGGAGGCAGGGGCAGCAGTTCTTCGCCTGCCCTTTAACCTCGGTGTCGGTGGAGCTATGCGGACTGGCTTCAAGTACGCGATAAGGCATGGTTACACCTC
Organism: Pseudarthrobacter sp. NamE5; assembly: GCF_005796225.1. GTDB lineage: Bacteria > Actinomycetota > Actinomycetes > Actinomycetales > Micrococcaceae > Arthrobacter. The sequence continues at coordinate 56,798 of NZ_VAHO01000004.1, read as the reverse complement.
TGCTATCCAGGTCGACTCCGATGGGCAGCATGATCCGCACGACATCGACAGGGTATTGGCAGGGCTTCGGACCGCGGACATATCAATAGGCGCCCGCTTTGCCGGCCGAGGCCAATATGACGCCAAAGGACCGCGCCGCTGGGCGATGACTGTGCTGGCCAAGGTGATCTCGAAGGTGGCGCGCACCCAGCTGACCGACGTGACGTCCGGTTTCCGGGCTGCGAATGAGCGGGCCCTTCACCAGTACATCGATCACTTTCCGGTGGAGTACTTGGGCGACACCATAGATTCCCTTGTAGTTGCAATTAAGTCGGGCTGCAAAGTGGTGCAGGTGCCTGTCGAGATGAAAGTCCGGCAGGCCGGCACTCCGAGCCATAGCCCCTACAAGGCCATGATTTATCTCGCACGCTCCGGCCTCGTCCTGTGCTTTGCATTGGCGAGACGGCGGCCGCGCGTTCAGATTGACAAAGCTACACCCCGGCCGGGCGACATAGCCGGAGAAGGAAGTGTACCCGCGTGAGTGTTGCCTTTTCCCTGGTCACGTCCATCGGAATGGTCTTGGCCGTCCTGCTGATGCTCCGCGTTGGCAAGCTCCGCGAAAAATACGCTGTGCTTTGGCTGGTGGTAGGCGGACTGACCATCGTTTTGGGAATCTTTCCGAACCTGCTTGATTTCGCTGCCTCCGCCGTTGGCGTTCGAGTTCCTTCCAACCTCCTGTTTGCGCTGTCGATCGTGCTGTTGGTGGGTGTGGGGCTCCACGTCTCCCGCGAACTCACCATCTTGGAGGATGAGACCCGCATCCTGGCAGAGGAAGTTGCCATCCTGCGCTCGTCCGTCGCCCGACTGAGCTTGGGCGAATCAGCGCGGGACCACGGGCACGTCGCCACTGAGACTGTTGACCAGACGAGCAATTCAAGAGAAGAGCGAAATTGACTATTGATGTAATGCTGCCCTACTACGGCGACGTAGCAATGATGAAGGCTGCTGTAGATTCGGTCCTTAACCAAGAGGACAAGGACTTTGTCCTGACGATCGTGGACGATGGCTACCCGGACGCTGATCTCCCGGCATACTTTCAGCAACTGGTGGATTCCGATGAGCGTGTTCGCTACTTTCGGAATGAGACCAACCTCGGCGCTAACGGCAATTACAAGAAATGCCTGAGCCTAGTGCAGCACGACGTCGTCGTGGTGATGGGGGCAGACGACATTATGCTGCCTAACTACGTCGGCACCGTCCGGAAGGCTTTCCAGAACCCGGACATCAAGATTGTTCAGCCTGGTGTTGAGGTCATTGATGAGGACGGCAATGTTTACCTGCCGCTGGGTGACAAAGTGAAGGCGGGCCTTCGACGGCTGGCCGTTGGGGGCTCTTCCGAAGCTGTCATCGCTGGCGAACCAATCGCCGAGAGCCTAATTACCGGTGATTGGCTGTACTTCCCGTCGGTAGCATGGCGGTCCGACGCAATCCTGAAACACGATTTTCGGGAACAGTACAATGTGGTACAAGATATCGCGCTGGCGATGGACATAATTATGGACGGTGGCAAGATGCTTGTCACGGACACAATTTGCTTTCAGTACCGCCGGCACCGCGAATCGGATTCCTCGGTCCGGGCCTTGGACGGGCGCCGCTTTGCCGAAGAACGCGCGTTTTTTGATGAGTGTGCCCGTGACTTCGCGGCGCTTGGATGGACGAAAGCGGCCCGCGCCGCACGCCTGCACCTCACTTCGCGCCTCAACGCCGTGACACTGACGCCCAAGGTTGTCAGCAAGCGCATGTGGCCCGGGCTTGGCAAGCTGGTCATGCACGCTGTTCGTCCCTAGCGTTACTCCCTCAATCTTCCATCGGGACACGTCCTGTCCCCAGTGGTCGTTCCAGCCAGGCTCCATCAGGGTTGGAACGACCACTGTTTGTTTTAAGGGCATCAAAGGACGGAGGCTTTCGCCGCTACAGCCGGCGAAAGCCCCCGTCCTTCAAATGCCGTGAAGCCTTCGCCGGTTCAGCGCCGCGTTACGCCAGTGGTGGGAGTCCACGTGAGCGTTCCCCGTTGGAAAGTCTGGGTACATTCGTTGCCAGCACTGCAGGTTTCCCGGCCCGTCGGATAACCCAGCGGCCCATTCTCCCAACCGCTTTGTGCCCAGTGCGCTGAAATTGCACCCTTGGTCGGCTGGGCTCCTGTTGCAGGCGACCAATGTATCTGGCCGCCCTGGAAGGATTGGTAGCAACCGTTATCCCTAAGCCCGCAGGTTTCCGGCCCGGTGGGGAATCCCAGTACGCCGTTCTCATACCCGCTCCCTGCCCACTCGTTGCGGATCGCGCCGTTTCGGGTCGGCTGGGCACCGGTTCCCGCGGACCAATGAATTTGCCCGTGTTGGAAGGACTGGTAGCAGCCGCTGTCCTTCAAACCGCAGATTTCGGAGCTGAGCGGATACCCCAGCACGCCATTTTCAGACTTAAGAGCCAGCCAGAGGCTACGGATAGCGCCGCCGCGTGTCGCGTATGCTCCTGTTGCGTTGCTCCAGTGGACCTGGCCGTTTTGGAAGGCCTGACTGCATCCACCGTCTTTGAGCCCACACGATTCTGAACCGGTAGGATATCCGAGAACGCCGGATTCGTATCCGCCTGCAGCCCAAGTGCTGCGTATTGCTCCGTTCCGCGTGGGATGGGCGCCCGTTTTGGGTGACCAGTGTATTTGTCCATGTTGGTAGGACTGGTAGCAGCCATTGTCGCGCAGCCCGCATATCTCATTCCCGGTGGGGTAGCCAAGCGCACCATTTTCGAAATTGCCTGCTGCCCAGGCCTCCCTGATGGCGCCATGGCGTGATAGTTGCGCGCCTGTCTTGAACGACCACAGGATGGCGCCGCCCTGGAACATCTGGTAACAGCCCCCGTCCCTAAGCCCGCATTGTTCCCCGCTCGTTGGGTATCCCAGCAGACTGTTCTCGGCTCCCATTTGACGGTACAGGGAACGGATGGCTCCGGCTCGTGACGTATGGGCACCGGTTGCTGGAGACCATAGTATTTCCCCGTTGCGGAAGCCTTGGTAGCACCCGTTGTCTCTGATTCCGCAGACAGTACTGTAGAGGGGGGCACCCAGCGGCATAGCTTCTGCCAAAGTTGATACGGCATGTTCTCCTGCGCTTAGCGGGCGCCCGTAAGCGAAAGCCTTCAGCTGACTGTACGTGCCGTTCCAGACATTTGAGTCGCCCACGTACGGGCCCTCCGGTGAATACTGCCAGATGCTGTACGCGCTCCAGCCGTTTGGAAGAGTGCCAGGCGAAGTCGCATAGCTTGCCAAGTGCAGCGGATGGTCTGAAAACCCCCCGTTGTTTGCAGTACAGGTCTTCCACCAGTCGGTGGTGGTGTAAATGGCCGGCTTACGCCCGGTAAGTGCCACCATGGTGTTTGAGAAGTCCCTGATCCAAGTGACCATCTGCGTTGCAGACATGTTGTAACAAGTATTACCCAAGGCCTGGTAAGGGTTGTACTCGATGTCGAGAAGCGGCGGAAGGGTAATCCCGTCGGCTGACCAGCCTCCGCCGCGCGAAACGAAGTAGCGTGCTTGGTCGGCTCCGGACGAGGTGCTTGGCGTTGCAAAGTGGTATGCGCCGCGAATCATGCCCGCGCTACGTGATCCGTTGTACTGGTTGTGATACTCGGGGTTGGTGTATGTCGTTCCCTCAGTAGCTTTCACATAGGCGAAACGCGCGCCTTGGTTGAACTGTCCGTCCCAATCAATTCCGGGCTGCCAGCTGCTGACGTCCACTCCTTGAATGCCGGGTGGCTTCCAGGTGTTGTAGGCCTCGGCCGAAATCGTCCTGCGATCAGCTACCGAGGCGTCTTCAGCATCGCTTGAGACCGCCCTAAGTCCGGCTCCCATGTAGGCCCCGCCTTGGCCCATCTCAACTGCGAGCGCGGCGGCGTCAGCGGAAGACAGCGGCATGACGCCCCAACGGGCGGGATTGGGATTGGCCTCGGGGCTTTCCGGTGCAGGCGTGGCTGGAGCAGTTGCCGAAGCTTCCACTTCCGCTGCTCCTGTAGGAACGGCTTCCGTTGGGAGCGCGGAACCCTCACTGGTCCCATGATGGGGAACTGTTCGGGAGGTTTCAGGTGACGCGGTGGCGGCGGGCGATGGCAACACAGAGCCCGTCGCGGACGGGACGGCTAGCAGGCTTCCCAGGACTCCAACAACGGCTGCGGTGCATGCGGCCATTAGCACTGGCATCACCCGTGCGCGTTGGCCCCTTTCCGGCTGCAAGCTTTTATTTTTGCGCTTGGGCTTATTCATATATAACTCCGGAACGAGCTCCTGCCGGCAACCGTATGAGACCTGGGTTGCCGTCAGGAAAAGGACAGGGCAGTGGCGGTTACGTTGACATCGTCAACGCCCCCCTTGAAGCTGATCTAAGATAGCACTCTTGGTGCTGCTGTTACTAGGGTTGCAGATGTGGTTGCTGGCCTGGGGAGTCCGCCTGCGACCGGTAGAGTAGACCTGCTGCCGCAGGCACCTGGCAGGACCGTCTACCCTTCGCAGGTAGCGATCCGTGAGCACAACGTAAGGACTTCCATGACCATCAGGACCAGCCTCGTGATGCCTGTCTACAATGGCCGATCCACGGTCGAACGGGCCGTTAGAAGCGTGCTGGCCCAGACCCGGGACGACTGGGAACTTCTGGTCGTCGATGACTGCTCCAGCGACAATAGCCCCGAAATTGTGGAAAGCCTTGCGGTGGGAGAACGGCACGGCAGGATTCGCCTTATCCGTCAGGAACGGAATGGTGGGCCCAGCGCAGCCCGCAACGCAGGTGTCGCAGCGGCCAGGGGTGAGTTCCTTGCTTTTCTGGACTGCGATGACGAACTGCTACCCAATTATCTCGCCACTATGGAAGAGCACATGGCAGAGGATGTGGACGTCGTAGTGGCAGCCCATGTGGCACAAACCCCGGCAGGCCGCCGGTATCCGCGGCCGGATTCCGCCCAGGGTCTGTTGACCGGGCTGGAAACAGTGGATTTTGCCCTGCAAGGCAAGCTATGGAACTTTCTTCACGCCAAGACTTATCGGCGCTCCCTCTTCGAAAACTTCTCGTTTCCTGATCACCTCGTCCGCTACGAGGACCTTGTTGTGAACGCCATAGCCTACTCGTACAGCCGCCGTGTACGCATTGTGTCAACGCCGGTGTACGTCTATCACGTCCAAGCCCAGTCGCTAACGTGGAGTCAGGAGCCGACGATGGAATTCGTAAACGGACCGCTGAACTCAGTGCGTTGTGGTCTGAACCCCGCGTTGATCAGCCAGGTGAAGACTCGATCATGGAACACGCTGCGTACATTCCTTGGGGTGCTTACTGTCTCGGGCGGGCTATTTGCGGGCAGTCCCAAGGACAGCGTGGACAGGATCATCCGGTACGTCCGTGAGGATCTTTCCATTCGTGATGTGGCCGACGCAACTCTTGCGGCGCCCCACTTGGGACTATCCGCCATGCTCATAAAGGTTTTTCCGGTTCTTTACGCCAAGCTCTACATGTGGCACGTCCGCCGGACCTTCGACATGGGCAAATAAATGGCAGCCGAGTCGCAGTTGGCGGGAGAGACACACCCAACGGCAATACCAACGCACCACCGACTCCTGTATCTCATTGCCGCCGTGGCGCAGGGCATTGGCGCAGTCGTGGTCCAGCCGTTCGCGATCCGGCTGCTTGACCCCCAGCAGTGGGGGCAGGTAAGTTTTTCCCTTTCCTTTATCTCAATCGGTTTGATAGCTATTTCGGCCGGGCTCCCCATGGTTTTGAGTACGATGTATTTCGACCCTGACCGTGGGCCGGATAAAGCGCGCTCCCTCAACGGTTTCGGCGTGGGCCTCAGCATTGTTGGCGCTGGCCTGGCAGCCTCCATTTTCGCTCTCGTGACGATTTTCAACGGCACAATCGATAGCGTCGTACCCTACCTGATTTCAGTCGGCATAATCGGTTTCCACGGAATCACTCAAATGTCTCTCGCCTACTTGCGCTCGCAGCACAAGGCACTGGCATTTGTTGTTATCACCGTGATCGCCACCGTTCTCGGACACGTGGCCGGCCTATTAGCGATCATCTACATAGCTCCAACTGCCACCATATACATGGGCAGCTTTGCCCTATGCGTCGTGGCGGCTTCCTTGGCAGGGGTGCTCACAAGCAGGCCCGGTGCCCCGATGAAGTACCGGGAATCGCTTCGGAATGCTGTGCGGGCCTCCCTGCCTGTCCTGCCGCACAGCATCGCTCTCGTGCTGATGCTACAAGGTGAATCGGTCCTGATAACGATGCTGCGCGGAGAGGAACTCGTCGGACGGTACAACGCTGTTATGCCATTGGCCCTGGGACCCCTTGCCGTCATCATGGCTCTGTCCAACGTGTGGCAGACAACCATCTTTTCTCACCGGGGCGTCGATAACACCGGTCAAGTTGCAAAAGTTCAGCGGGAAGCGGTCTTCATCGGCTTTATGCTCACTCTGGGTGGCAGTGGAGTAGCGGTGTTGGCCACCCATGTGCTGGTCAATGATCCCGAACCCGTCCTGCTCCTTCTCGCCCGAACCCTTCCGCTTCTTGGTTACGGGTACGTCGTCTTCCTGATTTCGACCTCGCAATTGTTTGCTATCGGGAAAACGCGGCTCATGGCTGTGGTAACACCTTGCGTCGCCGCTGTCGGTCTGGGGCTTGCTTTTTTTCCAGCCGGCAGCGGGAATTTGTTGCTCCTGGGCGTGATCAAGGTAACTTCATATCTTCTTCTCGGCGTTGCCTACGTTTTCGTAGTCCGCCGCTATGACCCGAAACTGGTGAATATGAAGCTGATGCTGAAAGGTATGGCTGCTGCTGTCGCCGTTACAGTTCTGATGCTGATGATGCCTGACTCTATCGGCTGGGGTATCGGCAGCGCTCTTGCAACCTGCGTCCTGGGACTTGCAGGGGGAGGCATCTATGTGAGAAGGCTGCACCGCCCTGCAGCCAAGAATGGCGCGGCAATCAGATAGAATCGGCAAGCGGCGCTAGTACTTAATGTTTAACACGAAGCTGCCATCCGGGGTCTTACGGGCGTAAGTATGGCCTGCTTAATTTGGTTAGCTGCACCCCGCCGGTCCGCCGGCAACAAGTGCGCCTGTCAGCCAATCCCAGCAGTTGCTGAATTGCGCTTGCTGCCGTCACGGTCTGGGCGCGTGGTGAAGGAGTTTGAGTGATACAGAACTTCGTGACAAAACGACACGTCGGACACTCTGGAAGGGCGAGCAGGATGCTGGTGTGGAACATTCGCGACTTCCTGGCTTCCCGTCCGGGTCATTGGAGCTTATACAGGGTGGTTGCGTTCTGAGCACGTCACGCCCAGGCAGTTCCAGCGTAACCGCGGCGCGAGATGCAGGGCGTACCGGATTCTCAAAGTGGTCATGGGCCGTTGGCCTGACGACTTTGTTCTACTCCGGCATGGCCATGTGGCGCCCTAGTTTTTGGACAGATGAAGCGGCGACCATCAGTGCAGTCCGACGGACAATCACTGACCTGTATGCTCTGCTTGCGAACATTGATGCAGTCCACGGTGCCTACTACACACTGATGCTTGGCTGGACCGGATTGTTTGGTTTCTCGGAAGTTTCCCTGCGCCTTCCTAGCCTCATAGCAGTCAGTTGTGCTGCAGTGCTGTTTTTCGAACTTGGCAGGAAAGTCGTTGGGACATCGTACGGCCTCGTGGCAACGGCATTGCTGATCCTCCTGCCGCGCACGCAATACGTTGCCACAGATGCGCGCTCCTATGCGCTGACTCTTCTTGGTGCCGTCGCTGCAACATATTTGCTGGTGTCGATCCGGGAACGCCCCGCTGCCGCGAAATGGTGCGGATACGCCCTCGTTGGATTTTTTACAGTCAGTCTGTCGTTCTATTGCGTGCTGCTCGTTTTTGCGCACGCACTCACAGTTGTTCTAGATTCACGACTTCGGCAGGAATGGCGACGCTTGCTTGCAAGTTCTGCAGGTTGGGTCGCGCCCGCGCTCTTCATTGGTGGTATCGCCAGTCAGCAGCAGTTCCAAATTTCCTGGATCCGCGAAGTCGGGCCAGCGTTCCCTTATGAATTTTTTTTCTTACAGTTTTTTGCCGATGGCTATTTCATTCTGGGCGGTGATATTATCCCCACGCCCACACCGGGTGAAAATTGGTCTATGACGGCACTCGCGGTAGTGCTTTGGATAGCCGCTTTCGTCAGTGCAATTGCCATCCGCCGACACTTTCTTCTGCGTCTTGCCATCCCATGGCTGCTTTTGCCTCCCGCGGTGGTGATAGGGGGATCTCTATTAACCGGTGGCGATTACTATCTGCCGAGGTATCTAACGTTTGTGCTGCCATCTATGGCGCTTCTCGCGGCGGCGCCAGTGTTGGCACTTTCAGGCCCTTCAAACCTCCGGGCACCCTATCGCCGGCCGCTCATCTGCGTCGCAGTGGCAGCAGTGTTCCTAGTTTGCATGCCCTCTTATCTGGGTCAGCGAACCCAGTTCGGGCGCGATCCGCAGGACGACTTCCGTTTTGTTGCCCGCGCAGTGGAAGAGCTTGGCAGGCCCGGGGACTCCTTCGTCATTGATTATTCCAACGACCTCATGTTCCAGGCCTATCCTGCCTCCTTTTCAAACCTGGCCGATCCCACTCTTGGGATTACCGCAGTACAGTGGAAGCGCATTTTCAACCAGCGTTTTGACGTTGCGTCCTCGGCGGAACGAATACGGAAGTATCCTGTAGTAATACTTATTGAAAAAACGAATGAGTCGAAATTGTCTGTGGCTCTGCAGGAACTGGGCTATTCCCCGCGAGAAAGTCATAGGGGGCCATCAACAACGGTGACGAAGTTCATCCACGAGTGACTTACGTACGTATGGTGGGCCCGGCCGGTCCGGCGTCTCTCACAACTGATAGCAGCAGCCGCTGGCCTGCCCGATTTCGCTGCCTTGAAACCCTTCGCTATAGTTAGCAAAGCCGGTTGCCCGGAGGCGGGAAATTGTACCCCCAGGTAGCAAGCCGCCTTCGATAATGTCTGCAGAGGGCTCCTGAGCAATCTTGTCACGGCCAGGCCACATCACACTCATGTAAGTCGACGGTGTTCAAACGTGTCGGCATGAGTCTCGGGGGACGAAATGAATGGTCAAAACAAGACGCTTGTGGCTCCGGCCAGACATATGGCGCCCCTCAGGGTGCACAAGAAAGCCGGAATGCGGAAGGACATTCAAGGACTCCGGGCGATTGCCGTCGGCGTTGTGGTTCTTGACCATCTACTGAAGTGGCCATCAGGTGGTTACATTGGCGTAGACATTTTCTTCGTCATTTCGGGGTTTCTGATCACCGGAATCCTTATTCGTGAACACGAGCGTACCGGCCGGCTGTCATTTGTAGATTTCTACCGGCGCCGCCTGCGCAGGATCATGCCAGTCGCAGTGTTGGTTCTCGTTGCAGCTACGGCAGCCGTTTCCCTGATTCAGGGTATTGGTCGCGCCAAAGCGATACTTGTGGATTCTACGTATTCGCTACTGTTCGCCGCCAACTGGCACTTCGCTGCTGCCGGCACCGACTATATGCAGGCGCACGGTCCAGTGTCACCCGTGCAGCATTATTGGTCCCTTGCGGTAGAAGAACAGTTCTATATCCTCTGGCCAGTGCTCGTGGTGCTTGTCCTAGGCGTGGCAGTGAAACGCTTTGGATGGCACAAACGACGCGGCATGCAGGTCCTGCGCGCCAGCATGGTCGGACTTACGGTGGCCTCCTTCATTTATGCCTGCTGGCAATCATCGGCGGAGCCCACGTGGGCCTACTTTTCGACATTCTCCCGCGCATGGGAGCTAGGGGTCGGCGCCCTTTTGGCTGTGTTTGCCGTCCGCTTATCGGAGATTCCAGAAGCTGTACGAGCAGGATTGGCATGGCTTGGCGTGGCTGGCGTAGCAGTGGCCCTTTTCGCACTCAATCCGCAATCGGTATTTCCCGCTCCCTGGGGAGCACTGCCGGTGGTCGCCACCGCGCTAGTGATCGCCGCAGGTACGGGGGGCTCCGGTAGTCACACTCCGCAGCTGCTTTCCGCGTGGCCGATGCAATACGTTGGGAAAATCTCCTATTCACTGTACCTCTGGCACTTTCCAACAATTATTATTTCTCAATCCATTTTTCCTCAGCCACAACGCACGCTGGTCGTCTTGGTTCAGTTGGTTGTCATGGTGACGCTTTCCGTGGCGTCTTTCCATCTGGTGGAAGACCCAATCAGAAAATCCCGGTGGCTTGAAGACGGATCTCCCCGGAAAACCGTCGGCGGGGCAGCCCCGAAGTCACGTTCCCTGGGATGGCCCAAGATCGTCCTGGTGGGTGTAGGCCCAGCGGTGGTAGCGCTGGTTGTTTCGACAGTGGTCGCCGGCGTATCTGCGCGCTTGGAAGCGGATATACAAACTGCTCCCCTGGACGTCGATCCGGCCGCCCGGGCAAGCCAAATCAAGAGCAGTCTGGGCTACGAGGAATGGCCAACCCTGGCTCCTGCTGTGGACAATCTAGGCCCGGATGCTTGGGTCCCGGAATGGGTATTGGATAGATGCCATGATGTTTGGGAAGAGGACGTAGCGCGCTGCAGTTACGGTGATCCCGAAGCTTCAAAAACTGCGGTGCTTGTGGGAGACTCAATCGCCATAAGCTACATGCCCGGTATTCGAGCAGCTCTTGAAGGTGACGGGTGGAAAATCACGTCACTTACACTTCAGCAGTGCCCGGCCGTAGACGTGCCCGTTCTCAAGGACCGAAGCAGCGGCGGCGGCGAGTATATAGAGTGCGAGCGGCACCATGCCTGGGTCAAGGACTACGTCAGCAAAGCAAACCCTGATGTGCTCATAATGAGCAGCGTTCAGGAAACAACCCAACGGCTTGCCAATCAAGCCACTGGTGATGATGCCATTAACGACTGGGCGAGTGCCACCGCAAGAACGATTACCCAGTACGCCTCAGTAGCAAAGAAGGTAGTTCTACTTGGACCTCCACCAGGCGGAACGAACCTCCAGCTGTGCGCTACTGCCCTCAGCACACCCAAAGACTGTATAACCACCAGGTCAATTGAATACGACAAGACGCAGGCTGCCGTCTTCGCCGCTGTACCGGACGACTTACCAAACGTATCGGTGATAGATACCTCGTCTTGGTTCTGTGGCGACGATAACAGGTGTCCTTCTTTCGTCAACAACACCATCATGTTCGCCGACGGTGGTCACCTCACTGGTGCTTATTCGAAAAAGCTCGGGCCGATATTGCGTTCAGTCCTCGTCGAACAGCAAGAAGAGCAACCACAGTAGGTGCGGCGGCGTTCTGGACTCGGGTACTGGGAGGCAAGGAAGCAGGCCTTGTCCACAGGGCCTCATTGGGGGTTCACACTGACCTTCACGTTCTTTAGGCTGTACCCAATTGCACTGCCTCCGCCGGGGCGGCAGTCATCTGGGGGAAGCACTTATGGACGCGCTGGAAATTGTCGAGGACGAGGTCCGCGAGCTGATCCGTCGTCGGGGGCTCGATCCGCTGCACGAGGCGGGAGAAGTGCGCCGGCTTGTCGAGGCAGCCGTGACGGACTACGACGAAAGGGCTCTCCTGGGGCCGCTTCCTCCAATAGGCCCGTTGGACGCAGCGCGAAGGTTCCTCTTTGACGCTGTTGCCGGCTTCGGGGTGCTCCAACCACTGCTTGACGATCCATCCATCGAGGAGATCTGGCTAAACGCCCCCAACGAGATCTTCGTGGCACGCAACGGTGAATCGGAACTCACATCCCACAGCCTGACCGGACAGCAGGTCCGGGACCTGGTCGAGCGGATGCTCAAGAGCTCCGGCCGCAGACTGGACATGTCCTCCCCTTTTGTGGATGCCGCCCTCCCTGACGGCTCAAGGCTCCATGTGGTCATCCCGGACGTGACCCGGAAGCACTGGGCAGTCAACATCAGGAAGTTCGTAGTGAAGGCCACTCGGCTGGAGCACCTCGTTGAGCTCGGGACACTGACCCCGCAGTCGGCCCGGTTCCTTGGGGCCGCCGTCTCAAGTGGCCTGAACATCCTGGTCTCCGGGGCTACTCAAGCTGGCAAGACCACAATGCTCAACTGCCTGGCAGCCAGCATCGGAAGCCGGGAACGTGTGATCACCGTCGAGGAGATCTTCGAGCTCCAGTTTCCGTTGCGGGATGTGGTGGGCCTTCAATGCCGCCAGCCGAACCTCGAGGGTGAGGGGGAGATTCCCCTGCGCCGGCTTGTTAAGGAGGCGCTCCGGATGAGGCCCGACCGTCTGGTGGTGGGAGAGGTCCGTGAAGCGGAGAGCCTGGATATGCTCATCGCCCTGAATAGCGGCCTTCCTGGGATGTGTACCGTACATGCCAACTCAGCCCACGACGCTGTGACCAAGATCTGCACGCTTCCCTTGCTGGCCGGCGAAAACATATCAAGCGCCTTCGTTGTCCCCACGGTCGCATCGTGCATCGATCTGGTGGTTCATTGCAGCCGACGGTCGAGCGGACGCAGGGAAGTAACTGAAATCCTCTCACTGGGCCGCAGGGTGGAAAACGGCATTATCGAATCGTCCCCCGTGTTCGCGATGGTGGACGGTGTCCTGCAGCCCCGGGCGAACTCGATGCCTGCCGCAGAGAAGTTCAGCCGCGCAGGGTACGACGTCGCGGCATTACTGGATCTGCAATGATGTCGGCGTTGCTGGGGGTCACGGCGGGGACAGGCCTGTTCCTGATGTGGTGGTCCTGCTGGGAGTCACCCGAACAAGGGCCGAGGGAACGCCGGGTCAGCCGGCTTGGCGATCTGCTGGCTGCCGCCGGCATTGAAAAAGTGTCGCCGGCCGGGTTACTGAGCACCTGTGTAGGACTAGGGCTTTTCATTGCACTCGTCTTCTACACCCTCAGCCGGTCCTGGCCGATCGCCAGCTGTTTTTCATTGTTCGCGGCATGGCTGCCGATCAGCATCCTGCGCTGGCGTGCAAAGAAAAGAACCGCCCTGCTGCGGCAACTGTGGCCTGACGTCGTCGATCACCTCCGGTCCGCCATTCGGGCAGGCCTGCCGCTGCCGGAGGCCCTCATCCAGTTGGGGGAGAAGGGCCCCGAAGAGTTGCGGCATGCTTTCCGGGAGTTTGGGGCCGACTACCGCGCCGGGGGACAGTTTGACGCTTCGCTCAACAAGCTCAAGCAACGGCTCGCCGATCCCGTCTCAGACCGCATAGTCGAAGCACTGCGCCTCACCAGGGAAGTGGGAGGATCTGACCTGGGGAAGCTCCTCGGCACCTTGGCTGAGTTCCTGCGCGAGAGCTCGCGTACCCGCAGCGAACTGGAAGCCAGGCAGTCCTGGACAGTCAACGCTGCGCGCCTTGCGGTCGCTGCACCCTGGATTGTCATGATCCTGCTGGCCACAAGACCGGAAGCGGTACAGGCATACAACACCCCGGCAGGCGCCGTGGTCCTTCTCGGCGGCCTGGTGGTGTCCCTGTTCTGCTACTCCATCATGCTGAGGATCGGAGCTCTTCCCCAGGACGAGAGGGTGCTCAGGTGAACGCAGTATCGCCTGCCGCAGTTGTCTGCGGGCTGCTCCTGGGCATAGGGCTGTGGCTCGTCGTCTTCCGGTCCCCGTTCCTGAGGGCAACCACGTTCACGCAGCGCATCGAGCCGCAGCTGAAGTCCCAGAACCTTGAGTCAAGGCTGCTGTACTCCGGAGAACAGCATCTGACGCCATTCGGCCCCCTGGCGCGGATATTCCGTCCGGTCTTCAGGGACGGCATGGCGGCGCTTGGGCGCCTCAACCCCTCGCCGGGCGCCACTACGCGGCGGCTGGCACAGGCAGGAATTAACAAATCCTCCATCGACTTTCGCGCAGAGCAGCTCTTGTGGGCAGCTGGCGGCTTTGCACTCGCCCTCTGCTTCACCCTCCTTGCTGCGGCTGCCGGCAGGTTCAATCCGCTGCTCGCTGCAGTGGCAATCCTGGGCAGTGCGGTTGGCGGGTTCATACTGCGCGACTACTGGCTCGGCGTGCAGGTCCGGCGGCGTGAATCGCGGATGATGGCCGAGTTCCCCAGCCTTGCTGAGCTCATGGCGCTCGCGGTCAGCGCAGGGGAAAGCGCCACCGGAGCGCTTGACCGGGTTTGCCGCAGTGCCAAGGGCGAATTGACCAGGGAGTTTTCGACCATCCTTGCCGAAACCAGGGCCGGCAAACCACTGGTCCCGGCCCTGCAGGAGTTTTCGGCGCGAACCGATCTTGCCCCACTGGTCAGGTTCGTGGACGGCATTGTGGTTGCAGTAGAGCGCGGCACACCGCTGGCCGATGTACTCCGTGCTCAAGCCCAGGACGTACGGGACACAGCTAAACGCGATCTGATGGAAGCCGCGGGCAAGAAAGAGATTGCGATGATGGTGCCGCTTGTTTTTGGCGTACTCCCGCTGACCGTGGTGTTTGCGGTTTTTCCCGGAGTTGCTGCCATCAACCTGGGCTTCTAGACGGGCAACATCGTGAGTCCATTTATAAAAAGACAAGGCAGTACAAAAATCCAACCAGGAAAAGGACGCCACATGAAAGTTTTTGGGAACCGGTACGGATCGCTGCTGATGATGCTCGGCACAGCGCTAAGCGCGGGCACGCGGCGCGCGGAGGACCATCATGAGCGGGGGGATGTACCTGGCTGGGTGATGATCACCTTGATGTCCGCTGTCCTGGTGGCGGCGCTGCTTGCCCTTGCCGGGCCGGCGCTGGAAGCAATGTTCAACCAGGCGATGGACACGGTCGGAAGCTAGCCAGTGACGAGGCCCCTCTGCCGTCCAGGCAGCCAAAACTGCCTGGACGCTTCGCGGGAGCAGGGTTCGGCAGTGGTGGACTTTGTCCTGGTCGGCGGGCTCCTCACCATGTTCTTCCTGGCCATCATCCAGTTGACCTTGGTCCTTCATGTTCGCAACACGTTGATTGACGCGGCGGCATCCGGTGCCCGCTACGGGACGCTGGCAGACCGGAGCTCTGCCGACGCTGAGGAGAGGACCCGCAGCCTCATCGGCGCAGCGCTCAATGCGGGTTTTGCCGAAAATGTCAGCACCAATGAGGTAACCCATAAGGGATTCCGGACGCTGGAGGTGACGGTCAGGGCACCGATGCCCGTCATCGGGCTGATCGGTCTCCGGGAGATGCTGGAGGTGAAGGGGCATGCTGCCGTACAGCCCTAAGCGCTGGTCGGTGTTCCTGAAGGCCAGGCTGGCGGAAGTCTTGTGCTGGCAACCGCTGGAAGTGAAGCAGGAAAGGAGGAACGAACAGGGGAGTGCCGTGATCGAGTTCACGTTCCTCGCCCTCCTGCTTATGGTGCCGCTGGTCTACTTCGTCATTACCATCGCGAAAATTCAGGGAGGCTCGTTTGCCGTGGTGGGAGCCGCTGACCAGGCTGCGAAGGTCTATGTAGCCCAACCGGACGAAGCGACAGCCCAGGCGGCCGCAGAACAGGCAGTGTCCATTGCCCTTGCCGATTTCGGGCACGAGCCGCAGTTAGCAGGAGTTTCAACAACCTGCAGCCCAGCTGACTGCCAGGCTCCCGGCACCGCCGTCACCGTGACCGTGCGCCTGTCCATCCAGCTGCCGTTCGCGCCATTCAGCGATAATTTCAGGCTGGCCGCCAGCGAGGTAGAGGCATCGTCGACCCAACTGGTGGGCCGGTTCCGGTGACTTCCAGGAACTGCAAGGAAGAAGGCCAAATGCTGGTGATGATCGTCGGCTACGTCCTGTTGGCGCTGCTGGTGGCAACCGTGGTCATTGGCATTTCTTCCGTCTACCTCGAGCACAAGCGACTGCTTTCCCTTGCCGACGGCGCCTCCCTGGCAGCAACTGACAGCTACACCCTTGGCGAGGTGGCAATGCAGGGCGGCATCCCTTCGGCAACCCTCAACCCTGTTCGCGTCAGGAATGCTGCAGCAGACTTCGTTGCGAGGAGTCCTGCCTCCCGGCGCTTCGATGGACTTGCTGTCACGGGGGCAACAGGCAGTCCGGACGGCGCAACGGCCGTCGTCGTGCTGTCGGCAGCCGTTCATCCTCCCGTGGTGAATTTCCTGGTACCCGACGGCATCAGGATCGAGGCAACGTCGACGGCGCGGTCCCGCCTGACGCGCTGACTCACCAGGGCGGCAGCCAGCGAACAAGCGTCGGGCCGTCTGCCGGATAGCGTAGGGTTAAACAACCATGGCCAATATTGATTTTTCCGCTGAAATCCGCGCCCTTCGCGCCACCTACGAGTCCATCGAGAGAGTCTCCGACGTAGAGGCACTGAAGGAAGACATCGCCGAACTGAGCGAGCGGGCGGGCGAGCCGGACCTGTGGGACGACCCCGCTGCGGCGCAAAAAATCACCTCCAGGCTTTCGCACCGCCAGTCGGAACTGGAGCGCCTCAACAGGCTCGCCGCTAGGATCGACGACCTCGAAGTCCTGGTAGAGCTTGGACAGGATGAGGAAGACGCCGATTCCATGGGGGAGGCGGCAGCGGAACTGGAGTCGATTAAGAAGGCTTTGAAGGAACTCGAAGTCGTCACGCTGCTGTCCGGGGAGTACGACGAGCGCGAGGCCGTCGTCTCCATCCGTGCGGGAGCGGGCGGCGTGGATGCCGCCGACTTCGCCGAGATGCTGCTGCGCATGTACCTCCGCTGGGCAGAACGGCACGGTTACCCCACCACTGTTATGGACACCTCCTATGCGGAGGAAGCCGGACTGAAGTCGGCAACTTTCGAAGTAAAGGCACCCTATGCCTATGGAACCCTCAGCGTTGAGGCCGGAACCCATCGGCTCGTGAGGATCAGCCCCTTCGACAACCAAGGGCGGCGCCAGACCTCGTTCGCTGCAGTGGAGGTCATCCCACTGATCGAACAGACCGATTCGATCGACATCCCGGACAACGAGATCAGGGTAGATGTCTTCCGCTCATCCGGCCCCGGCGGCCAGTCCGTTAACACCACGGACTCCGCAGTCCGGCTGACCCACCTCCCCACGGGCACCGTGGTGTCCATGCAGAACGAGAAATCGCAGCTGCAGAACCGCGCCGCGGCCATGCGCGTGCTGCAGTCCCGTCTCCTGCTGCTGAAAAAGGAGCAGGAGGACGCAGAAAAGAAGGCGCTCGCCGGCGATGTCAAGGCATCCTGGGGCGACCAGATGCGGTCCTATGTCCTGAACCCATATCAAATGGTCAAGGACCTCCGCACCGAGCACGAAGTGGGCAACACATCTGCTGTATTCGACGGAGAGATAGACGACTTTATCGACGCCGGCATCCGGTGGCGCACCGACAACCGCAACGCCGAAAAGTAACGGAATCGGGTCCGGGGGATCCCGGTTCAGGCGACACACCTGTGAATCCCCGCCGCATCAGCGGAAATTCTGCGTATAGTCAGAGGGCCGGGGCCCTACTTTCCCCAACAGAAACCCGTGCACCGGCTGCAGAACTGGGCTGCATCAGACGGATCAGCCATGCCCTGCAGGGTACTGAGGGCCATGATCCGATTCGAAAATGTCACCAAGGTGTACGACCAGAAAGCGCGGCCTGCGCTGGACTCGGTCAACCTTGAGATTGACCGCGGCGAATTTGCCTTCCTGGTGGGTGCATCCGGCTCCGGCAAATCCACATTCCTGCGCCTGGTTCTCAAGGAGGACCGGGCAACGTCCGGCGCTGTTTATGTTGCCGGCCAGAACGTCGCCAAAATCTCCAGCTGGCGCGTGCCCCGCCTGAGGCGGGGCATCGGTGTCGTCTTCCAGGACTTCCGGCTCCTGCCCCAGAAAAATGTGTTCGCAAACGTCGCCTTCGCCATGCAGGTCATCGGCAAGAGCCGCAGCGTCATCAGGGACACGGTTCCCGAGGTGCTGAAGACCGTAGGGCTGGAGGGTAAAGAGCACCGCATGCCGCACGAGCTTTCCGGCGGCGAGCAGCAGCGCGTCGCCATCGCCCGGGCAGTGGTCAACCGGCCCGGCATCCTCCTAGCCGACGAGCCCACCGGAAACCTGGACCCCACCACCTCGATGGGCATCATGGGGGTCCTGGACAAAATCAACCAGAACGGCACCACGGTGGTGATGGCGACGCACGATGACGACATCGTGAACGAAATGCGCAAGCGGGTAGTTGAGCTCAAGAACGGCGTCGTCATCCGCGATGAGGCCAAGGCCCTCTACACTTCCATGATTCCCGTCGTCGGACAGTCGCGAAGACTCAAGGACGCCAGCGGCCGGGACGACACGGAAAACAGGCTGCCAGGCGAGGGCGAGGCGCAGCGATGAGGCTCGCATTCATCCTCAGTGAGATTGGCAGCGGGCTCCGCCGCAACCTCTCCATGGTGATCTCGGTCATTCTGGTCACCTTCGTCTCGTTGACCTTCGTCGGCGCAGCAGGAATGCTGCAGATGCAGATCAACCAGATGAAGGGGTACTGGTACGACAAAGTCCAGGTGGCTATCTTCCTCTGCAGTGAAGGGTCGACGGCGGCCGGCTGCGCGGGCGGGCCTGTCACCCCCGAGCAGCAGGAGAGCCTGAACGCACTGCTGGAATCCCCGGCAGTGGCCCAGTACATCAACGACTTCCAGTTTGAGTCCAAGGAAGAGGCCTACAAGCACTTCAAGGACCAGTTCTCGAATTCGCCCATTGTGGACTCGGTAACCCCTGACCAGCTGCCGGCATCCTTCAGGATCAACATGAAGGACCCGGAAAAGTACCAGATCATCAGCGAGACGTTCTCCTCCCAGCCTGGCGTGGAAACAGTGATTGACCAGCGCCAGCTGCTTGAGCGCCTCTTCTCAGTGATGAACGGTGCGTCCCTGGTAGCGGTTGGTATCGCTGGCGTCATGATCGTCTGCGCCATCCTTCTGATCGCCACCACCATCCGGCTGTCTGCCTTCAGCCGCCGCCGGGAAACGGGCATCATGCGGCTGGTAGGCGCTTCGAAGACCGTGATCCAGCTGCCCTTCATCCTCGAGGGCGTGATCGCGGCTGTCATTGGTGCTGCCCTGGCTTCCGCCACGCTGTGGGCGGTGGCGCATTTCTTCCTCGGTGAGTACATGTCGCAGCAGTACCCGGACACCGCCTTCATTTCCTCCGGGCAGACGCTGATCCTTGTCCCCGCTTTGATAATCCTTGGCGGATCCTTGGCCGGAATTTCGTCTCTCTTGACCTTGCGCAGATACCTTCGCGTCTAGGTATGCAAACCAAACAAGGAATGCTTATGAACGTAACGGAACAAACCTCCCCCCGTCGGCCCAACAGTGGCCGTAAGGCGCCACAGCGCACCGGCATCATCAGCGGTGTGCTCGCAGTCGTCCTCGCTGCGGGGCTCGCATCCTCTACCCCGGCGGCTTTCGCTGACGAGCTTGAAGACAAGCAGAAAGCACTCGAGGCAGAGGCTGCGCGCGTCCAGCAGTCCCTGGAGTTCGTCGATTCCCGCATCGCCAAGGCGGCCAGCGACCTGGTGATCTACCAGGGCCAGCTGCCCGGGGCCCAGCAGGCGCTGCTCGAAGCGCAAGGCCGTGTGGCCGGTGCCGTCAAGGAAGTTGAGGCGCTGTCCGCCCGTGTGGACATGGCCCAGCAGAACAAGGCGAAGATCACGCAGCAGCTTGAAACAGACAAGCAGAAGATCGCCGACACCAAGAAGCTGATCGGCCAGATAGCCACCCAGGCCTATAAATCCGGTGGGGTTCCTTCCAACCTTTCGCTGTTCTTCGGCTCCAACAACGGCGGCAGCCTGACTGAAACCATGGACCTGGCGGACCAGGCAATGCGGAGCCAGAACGCAGCCATGGACAAGCTGCAGCAGCAGAGCGCCACCAACGTGAACTCCGAAGCCCGCCTGCAGGCAGTGGAGGCTGAGATCAAGGACCTCAAGGCCAAGGCTGACGCAGCGCTGGAGCGGGAGAAAGCGGCCCGTGACGAGGCCGCGGCAAAGAAGGAAGAAGTGGACCGGCTGATTGCCGACACCACCCGCCTCGATGCTGAGCTGCAGGCTGCCAAGCCTGGCATCCAGTCGCAGCTGGCGGGCGTCCAGGCCAGCCAGAACGCGGTGGCGGCTGAGATCCAGGAACGCGACCGGAGGCTCCGCGAGGCCTGGGAAGCGGAGCAGCGCAGGAAGGCGGAAGCGGCGGCTGCAGCAGCTGCAGCAGCCGCGGCAGCCGCAGCCGCTGCAAGGAATCAGCCTGCACCACCGCCGCCGCCGGTGCAGTCATTCATGCCGCCCGTGGGATCGCCGTCGGCCTTTGGCCTCCGGCACCCGTTCAATGGCGGTGTCCCGATCACCTCCGGCTTTGGCTGGCGCGCCACCCCGCCGGGGACCATCGACTTTTACGGGCAGGGCGGGTACATGCATACCGGCCTGGACTTTGGAGCAGCCTGCGGTACTCCTGTTTACGCCGCAGCAGCAGGAGAAGTCTTTGGCTCCGGCTGGAGCTCCGCAGACGGGGGCGGCTGGCGGGTCAAGATCTCGCATGGCCTGGTCGAGGGCAACACGCTCAACACGATCTACTACCACAACGCCAGCATCGTGGTGTCGAACGGCCAGCGGGTGTCGCAGGGCCAGCTGATCGCCTATTCAGGCAACACCGGCAACTCCACCGGCTGCCACTCACACTTTGAAACCTGGCTGAACGGCACCGCCGTCGACCCGATGGGACTCCTGTAGCCGGCCGGGCTTCCGGCCCGGGCGGCGCCCTGCCGTAGACTGGGATGACTCCGTGCCACACCGGCAGGAGGACATCGCACCTGAGAAATGAGGAGCTTTCCCTTGCCTAAAGAAAGTGGCCGTAAAGTGGTGGCCACAAACCGCAAGGCCCGGCACGACTATCATGTGCTGGATACCTACGAGGCGGGAATCGCGCTCATGGGCACCGAAGTGAAGTCCCTGCGGGAGGGTCACGCCTCCATGGTGGACGGTTTCTGTACCTTCTATAACGACGAGTTGTGGATGGAGGCTATCCACATCCCCGAGTACAACCAGGGGAGCTGGACCAACCACGCCGCGCGCCGCCGCCGCAAGCTCCTCCTGCACCGCGAAGAACTCATCAAGATCTCCCGCAAGGTCCAGGAAGCCGGCTACACGATCGTTCCCCTCCAGCTGTACTTCGTGGACGGCAAAGCCAAGGTGGAGATTGCCGTCGCCCGGGGTAAGCGGGAGTACGATAAGCGGCAGACCCTGCGGGAGCAGCAGGACAACCGCGAGGCGCAGCGGGAAATGCGGGAACGCAACCGCCGCCGGTAGGTTGGAATGAAACCGGCGGGACGTGCGCTAGTATAGGTAGTCCGGAGGGGAGACCCACCGGTTTGGTAACAAAATACGGGGATGATCGGTTTCGACGATGTTAGTCGCGACAGGTGAAGCGGGCCGAGGATGCAGAATTATCTCGTTAACGCTTTCTGCAAACCAATAAGTGCCGAATCTAAGCGCACTGACTTCGAACTCGCTGCTTAAGCAGTAGTTCAGTCCGTCAGCCCGGGGATGCTATCGCCCCGGTTCCTGGCGTCATTTAGATAGCCACTGCTGTTTACCCTCGTCATCGGGGTGAACGGGACTCTTAGATGACTGGGCCCGGATCAGCCAGCTGTTTGCAGCATGGCTGGGGCCGAGAAAATCCGACGCAAACTGCGCCCGGAGAAGCCCTGACAACACGACATCGGACGGGGGTTCAATTCCCCCCATCTCCACCAAAAAACACCCTGGTCTTCGACCGGGGTGTTTTTGTTTGCTCGGGATGCCCTGAAGGATGCCATCCCCGCATGGGCGGGTCTCCGTTCACCCAAGGCGTACCGATTGCGGGACTGGACCGCATCCCATCGTCGTTTACTTCGGTAGGACCTGGCATGCTTGCGAGATGGCGCCAGGACAGGCACTACCAGGAGGTGCGCCATGGAACAGGCGCCGGAGCCGGCTTTCCAGGATGACGACGTCGATGCCCTGGATGCGTATTCAAGGACAGTCATGCGGGTGGCGGCCGCTGTAACCCCGCATGTTGCAGCCATCGAAATGACAGCAAAACGCAGCAACGGGCGGTTCCGTATGGGGGCGGGATCCGCCGTGCTGTTCACCGAAGACGGCTACCTTTTGACCAACTCACATGTGGTCGCGGGGACCAGCCGGGGTCACGCTGTCTTCGCCGACGGCAGCCGCATGGAGCTCGAGCTGGTGGGAGCTGACCCCCTGTCAGACCTTGCCGTGGTCCATGGCAGGAGGCCCAGGGTTGCCCCTGCAGAGTTCGGCGCCGCCGAATCACTGAAAGTGGGACAGCTGGTGGTGGCGGTGGGAAATCCCCTGGGCCTGGCGGGATCAGTCACCGCGGGAGTGGTCAGCGGCCTGGGGCGCGCCATTCCCGTCTGGTCCGGAGGAAACCGGAGGGTGATCGAGGACGTGATCCAGACGGACGCCGCACTCAACCCCGGCAATTCCGGGGGAGCGCTGGCGGACACGCACAGCCGGATCGTCGGCATCAACACTGCGGTGGCCGGCGCAGGACTCGGCCTTGCCATCCCCATCAACGCGACAACCCGGAGGATCATCTCTGCGCTGCTCGCGGACGGGCGCGTCAAACGCGCCTACCTGGGACTGGTCAGCACCCCCGCCAGGCTCAGCCCGAGTGCCGTCATCCGGACCGGGCAGAAGGAAGGCCTGCGCATCGTGGAGGTGCTGTCGGGTTCTCCGGCAGACCGGGCCGGACTGTCAGCGGGCGATGTGCTCCTGAAGGCCGGTGGGCGGCCCGTCAGCAACGCAGAGAGCCTGCAACGGCTCTTGTTTGCCGATGCGATCGGCCAGCCGCTCGAGCTCGCGGTACTGCGGGAGGGTGCGGAGATTCACCTGGTGGCAGTTCCCGACGAGATGACGACCAATGGCCCGTGAGTCCATGGGTCGCCACACGCCGAACCTACTCCTGTGTGTCAGGCGCTGTAACGTCCGCGATTCCCACGAAACGCGTGCCCACGCCGTCGAACTCGCTGCGAATGAAACCGGGGCGCGCGGTCGGGACCTCCCGTGGTGAATGGTGGCTGCAAACCACGTAGGTGAAGTCCGGCCACCACTTCTTGGGCCTCGCCGCTTCCTCGTACCCGCAGACGGCGCACTCAAGATGGACCCAAACAGGCCGCTTGCCGGTGCGGTTGGCACGGGACTGTACAAGCCAAGGCGGCGGGTTGTCCAGGATTTCACCCAGTTCCGCTTCGGTCATCCACTTTGGAAGACCGTGGCGCTGCGCCATCTCCAGGGGGACGTCAAGGGCAATGGCGGCGTCACGTCTGCTAATCATCACCACCCACGATACGGCAGCCCGCCGATAGTCACGCCGCCAGGGCGATCCCGGCGGCCGCAGCAGCAAAACCAAGAACCAGGTTGCCGGAAAGGTTCAATGCGGCTGCCCCAAAGCGCGCCTCGCTGAGAAGACGAACGGTGGCAGTGGTCCACGAGCTGAAGGTGGTGAGGCCGCCCGCCAGGCCTGTCGCCAGCGCCGCCTGCCATTCGTCGCCCGGCCCGGACCCGGCAGCGAGTCCGTAAGCCAGCCCGATGATGAAGCAGCCAGCCACGTTGACCAGCAGCGTTGCCCAAGGCCAGTGCAGCCTGGGGGGAGTGCCGGGAACGGCCGCATGAGGCGTGCGGCGGGAGCTGTGGTGGGCAAACCAGGTGTCGATGCCGAAACGAAGAAGCGCGCCGGCTACGCCAAAGATCCCCACCAGGACGGCGCCGATCATTGCCCGCTCCGGGAAGGCTGCCCCACAAGTTTCCCCAGCCGCCATCCCAGTCCGGCCGCCCCCAGGCCAAGGACCAGCGACAGCGCCAGGTAGCCAATCCACACCCCATGCTGCCCGGCCCGGGAAAACTGGTCCAGGGAGTAAATCACAGCAGAGAACGTGGTGAAGGAGCCCAGCAGTCCGGGACCCAGCCCCGCCCGCAGCCAGAACGCAGTTTTCGGCCGGGCCAGCCAGGCGGTGGTCAGGGCGGCCAGGACAAAACTGCCCGCCACGTTGATCCAGAGCGTGGTCCAGGGAAACGATTCAGGGAGCTCCGGAAAGGCAAGCCCCAGGCCGTACCGCAGTTCAGTGCCAACCAGGCCGCCCGCGGCAACAGCCAGCCAGGCGCGGGCTTTCGGCGTACCCGGAGCGCTCAGCCCGCTCCCGCCTTGGGCAGGCCGGCGTCCGCCAGGACGCAGCCGGGGTGGGGATGGTCGCTGTGCACCCACAGGGCTGACGTAACTTCCTCAGCCAAGTCATAGTCCCGGGTCCGCCCCGCATTCCTGACCCGCACTACCAGTGCGCCACCGAAGGGCCTGCGGCCCATCACCTCAACCTCGGCGTCAAGGTCTATCTCCTCGGCGGCGAGGTAGCGGAGCAGATCCGGATTGTCGTCACTGATCCGGGTGATCCGGCCCGTATGGCCTTCATCGAGTTCACCCATGAGGTGCGCACGGGGCATTAGCACCTTGCCGTCCGCTGTGGGGATCGGATCGCCGTGCGGGTCCCGCCGCGGGTTTCCCAGCTTGGCCGCCACCCGCTCAATGAAAGTATCCGAGACCGCGTGCTCCAGCAGTTCCGCTTCGTCGTGGACCTCGTCCCAGCTGTAGCCCAGCTGCTGCACGAGGTAGGTTTCGATCAGGCGGTGGCGCCGCACCATGGCCAGTGCGAGCCGGAGGCCTGCGTCCGTGAGCCTGATGGCGCTGTACGGCTTATGGTCGACCAGGCCCTGGTCCTTGAGCTTGCGGACCATTTCGGACACCGAGGAATTGGCTACGCCCAGGCGCTGGGCGAGCTGGGAGGACGTGATGGGCTTGTCCTGCCATTCGGTGAAAGAGTAGATGACCTTGACGTAGTCCTCAATCGAGGAGGAGGGCGCGCTGGTCTTCACAGGATCAAGCCTACCGGCTGTCCGCGTCCAGTCACGGGGCGCCGGCATTCAAGCCTTCACCGCCCGCCAGGCCAGCGTCAGGTACGGCAGCTGCAGTTTCTCGCCCGGTGCGTGGCCCAGGTGCTCATGCAGGTACCAGTTAAGGTTTGCCAGCACCTTGGCGCGGGTGGTTTCACTTGCGCGCAGGTAGTAGCTCCGGGACTTGGTCAGTTCCATCAGGTCATGGCTGGTGACAGTGTCCTGCCAGTGCATCACATGGCTTTCCAGCCCTTCGAACTCAGGTCCCACGAGTGGCCGGAAGCCGGGTTTGTAGACGTCCCCGGCGTGCATGATCCGGGAGAGCCGGTGCACCCAGGGGACGGAGGTGTCCAGCTGGTTCCAGACCAGGCCCAGCGCTCCCTGCGGGCGCAGGACCCGGGCCAGCTCGGTGCTTGCCCTGAGGGCATCGCACCAGTGCCATGCCTGGGCAACGGTGGCGACGTCGAATGCTGCCTCCGGGAGGCCTGTTTCCTCTGCGGTTCCCATGACAGCCGTGGCAGCAGGACAGTGCGCCTCCAACTGTCCGAGCATGTCGGCTGAAGGATCGATGGCCGTGACGGAGAGCCCCTGTCCCAGCAGCAGCTCCGTGAATTTGCCGGTACCGGCGCCAACATCAAGTGCGTCACGTGCTCCCGGAGGTACCAGCCACTGCGCGGATTCGGCGGGATAGCCCGGCCGCACCCGCTGATAGTGTTCGCCGCCGTCCTGGAAGCTCCGGCCGAGCTCCTGCCGCCGCCCGTGATCCAGTTTGGGGCCACCACGTACCACGCGCGGCCTCCTTCATCCGGTGTCTTTGGTGTGCTCCGAATCTACCGCATCAGGCGCGGCCGCTTGTGGCGGGAAGGCCGGGGCTCAGTCGTCGATGCAGGGGGCGGCGCCGGCAGTTCCCGGGGTATTGGGTGCCCAGTGCGGGTAGGTGCGGTTATCGTTGGCGGGCACCCAGCGGCCTGAATCCACTACATAGTCCCAGCCCAGCCCCTTGCTGCGCAGTACGCGGATACCCGTCAGCAGCCGCTGGGCGTCTTCCAGCCTGGATCCGACGCCGAAGCTGGCCCGCAGGGAACCGGAGGGAAGCCCCAGCCGTTTCAGCAGCGGGTGCGCGCAGAAGCGGCCGTCACGCAGGCCCACCCCGTGCTCAGCGGAGAGGTAGGCTGCCACCAGGCCGGCGTCGTATCCCTCGACGGAAAAGTTCACCACGCCGATGGTGTCCGTGTCCTGGTCGGTGTCCTTGAAAATCTGGTGGACAGTGACGCCGTCGATGTCCTGCAGCCCATCCACCAGGAAAGAACGGATGGCTGCTTCGTGGGCGTGCCACCGGTCCTGGTCCAGTCCGGCCAGGACCTGTGTGGCGCGGGCCAGCGTAGCTGCCCCCAGGACGTTGGGTGATCCGCCCTCGTGGCGAGCCGGGCCGCTTGCCCAGCTGACGCCGTCGAGCCTTGCTTCTTTGACGGCGCCGCCGCCTGCCAGATGGGGTGTGCCCGCGTCCAGCCAGTCCGTACGTCCCACCAGCACGCCGGCACCGAATGGTGCGTAGAGCTTGTGCCCGGAAAAAGCGAGGTAGTCAACGTCATCCGCAGTGATGTCCACACGACGGTGCGGCGCCAGCTGAGCGGCATCCACCACTATCCGTGCGCCGTGTTCGTGGGCAAGCGAGGCGAGGGCCCTGATGGGAAGGATCTCGCCGGTGACATTGGAGGCGCCCGTGACGGCGACGAGGCTCACGCCGCCCTGTTCGAGCTCTGCCCTTACCGCGGCTATGGTTCCTGCGATCGTGTCCGCTGCCACGATGCTGCGGTGCGGGACGCCCTGCCACGGCAGCAGGTTGGCGTGGTGTTCAATGTCGAGGTACAGGACGTCGCCGGCCGGCCGTCCGTCCGTGGCGGGCAGGCAGCCGGCCAGGAGGTTCAGCGAGTCCGTGGTGTTCCTGGTGAAGATGACCGAGTCGTCCGGGCGGCCGCCCACGAAATCCCGAACGATGGCGCGGGCATTCTCGTATACCGACGTGCTGATCTGGGAGGCATAGCCTGCACCGCGGTGGACGCTGGCGTAGTAAGGCAGGATCTCGTTGAGGTATGCGGACACTACAGAGAGTGCCGGGGCGGACGCTCCATAGTCGAGGTTGGCGTAGCGGACCTGGCCGCCATGGATCAGCGGAGCCTGGATTTCAGCGCCGGTGACTGCTGCCAAGGGCTGGGCGGCGGCAGCGTTGCGCTGATCGAAAATAACGTCGGCGGCGTTGGGGGAGACGGTGGCAGTTGTCACAGAGACCTCACTTCGAAATAGGACTCCGCTCCGGGAATCCGCGCTTGCCGCATCCGTTCCGGACCGGCCTGGTCGTCACCCGGGGCACCCCACCGCGAATGGAGGGTTGCCGGCCAGCAAACCGGGGTTTAGCGCTGGCACTCGTGACCTGGTTAAGAGCGTAGGACATGGACCGGGACGGCTAAAAGCCGGCGGCAATGTTAAGGGCTTTGTTACGCCGGGTTGAAAAAACAGGCTTTCACCGAAGAAGACTACGGCGGGCGCCTCCTTGGGGAGGTGCCCGCCGTCGCATCTTCGAAAAAGGGAGGGTTCAGAGCAGGTCATCCAGGTCCGGGTTAAGGCGGCGCAGCACCTCTGAATGCAGGATGGAATTCGTGGCCAGGGCGTTGCCGCCGAACGGGCCGTCCTCGCCTTCGAGGGAGGTGAAGCGGCCACCCGCTTCAACAACGATAGGCACCAGGGCAGCCATGTCGTACAGGTTCAGTTCCGGCTCGCAGGCGATGTCCACCGAACCCTCGGCCACCATGCAGTAGGACCAGAAATCACCGAAGGCACGGGTACGCCACACATCCTCGGTGAGGCCCAGGAACTCATCAAGGTTTCCGCGCTCCTTCCAGCCGCCCAGGCTGGAGTAGGAAAGGGAAGCGTCGGACAGGCGGGACACATTGGATACCCGGAGACGTGTGGCGGCCGCAAGGGAGCGTCCCATGTAGGCGCCCATGCCTTTAGCTGCCCACCAGCGCTTGCCGAGTGCGGGAGCGCTGACCACGCCCACCACGGGCTCGCCCTCGTCCACAAGTGCGATCAGGGTTGCCCAGACGGGCACCCCCCGGACAAAGTTCTTGGTGCCGTCAATGGGGTCGATGATCCACCGGCGCGATCCGTGGCCCGTGCTGCCGAACTCCTCGCCGAGGACGGCGTCACGGGGACGGGAACGGGAGAGCTGGCCGCGGATGGCTTCTTCCGCAGCCTTGTCCGCATCGGTGACAGGCGTCAGGTCCGGCTTGGTTTCAACATGGAGGTCCAGGGCCTTGAAGCGGCTCATGGTCTGGTCATCCACGGAATCGGCCAGGACGTGGGCCAGGCGCAGGTCATCGTTATAGCTCGAAGCGGGTTGGATCATGCTTCCAAACTACCGTCTGCATGCGTTTCTGCCGGGAACCCGGCCGTCAGTTGATGCTGCCCAGTTCCTTCGCCTCCTGGGCTTCCATCCTCGGATCCGTGCCGAGGAGGCGCCGCAGCGAGGCCAGCCGTGCTTCACCGGTGGGGCCCGCGTGGCCTGCGGCAACCCACGCGTCCAGTCCGCAGTCCACGGCAGTGGCGGTGTGCTTGCAGCCGCGCTCGCAGTCGTCGGTGCCGGGAGAGAGATCGGGGAAGGACCGAAGGATCCTGTCGGGATCGACGTGGGCCAGTCCGAAGGAGCGGATGCCAGGGGTGTCGATGATCCAGCTGCCGGGAGGTGCGCCCGCGAGGCGCAGCGCGAGCGCAGACGAGGAGGTATGCCGCCCCCGGCCGGTCACGGCGTTCACCCCGCCGGTGGCGCGTTCAGCTCCAGTCAGCGCATTCACCATGGTTGACTTGCCGACGCCGGAATGGCCCAGCATGACGGTGACTTTCCCGTCGAGGTGGGTCCGCAGTTCTCCGACCGCTGTGCTGTCCAGGCGTGCGGACAGGCCGTCGTCGGAGCGGGCGTCGATGCCGGACGCCTGGGTATCCGCGGTGCGGCTGATGATCACCGGGAAGTCCAGGTGCGTGTAGTTGGAGAGCAGCTCCGCGGGATCCTTGACGTCTGCCTTGGTGACCAGCAGGATGGGGTCGATTCCAGCGTCGTAGGCGGCCACCAGCGCCCGGTCAATGAAGCCCGTGCGCGGTTCAGGGTTGGCTGCGGCAACCACAATGACCAGTTGGTCGGCGTTGGCCACCACGGCCCGTTCAACCGGATCTGTGTCGTCAGCGCTGCGGCGCAGGAGCGTCTTGCGGTCCTGAATCTTCACGAGGCGCGCCAGGGTGTGCGGATCCCCTGAAACGTCTCCCACGAGCGAGACGAAATCCCCGGCAACCACCGGGTTTCGCCGGAGTTCCCGTGCCCTGGCGGCGACGACCAGCCGCTCGTTTCCCGAATCCTCTCCGACCACAGCGGTGTACCGGCCCCGGTCCACGGTGATGATGCGCCCCGTCACGGCGTCATCGTGGCTGGGACGGTCCTTGGTGCGGGGCCGCGAGCCCTTCTTGTTGGGGCGTACCCGGACATCCGATTCGTCCCAGGAGTCAGTCCTGCGAGGCACTGCCGGAACCTTCCGCCCCCGCCAGGCCGTTTTGGCTGAGCATCTCCTCCCACAAACGGGGAAAGTCGGGCATGGTCTTCGCCGTGGTGGCAATGTCCTCCACCTGGACGCCTTCGACGGCCAGGCCGAGGATCGCGCCGGCGGTGGCCATGCGGTGGTCGGCGTAACTGTGGACGACGCCGCCGTGCAGCCTGGCAGGGCGGATTACCAGGCCGTCGGCCGTTTCTTCGGCGTCGCCACCAAGGCGGTTAATCTCCGTGACCAGGGCAGCAAGCCGGTCCGTCTCGTGTCCGCGCAGGTGGGCGATACCGCTCAGCCGCGAGGGACCTGTGGCCAGTGCACATAACGCGGCAACCGTGGGAGCAAGCTCGCTGGTGTCGGCGAAGTCTCCGCCGTGAATGGCAGGGCCGCCGGTAACCGTCAGGACGCCGTCGCGCAGTGTGACTTCAGCTCCCATCCTGGCAAGGATGCTGCGCCACAGGTCGCCCACCTGCTGGGTTTCCTCGGGCCAGTTGGGAATGCGCACTGTTCCGCCGGACGCCAGTGCCGCCGCGAGGAACGGTCCGGCGTTCGAAAGGTCCTGCTCGATCCGCTGGTCAAACGCGCGTATCGGGCCGGGGCTTACCACCCAGTGGTTGGGAACGGAATCATCAACAGCCACTCCGGCGCCGCGCAGGACTGCCACGGTCATGTTGATGTGGTCGAGGCTGGGTACCGTTTTGCCGACGTGTTCCAGATGCAGCCCCTCCGTGAACCTCGCCCCTACCAGCAGTAGTGCAGACACGAACTGGGACGATGCACTGGCGTCGATCACCAGGTGCCCGCCGCGCACTTCGCCGGTACCTTCCACGATGAACGGCAACGACGACGGCGCGCTGCCATCTTCGGCCGCAACGGAGACTCCCAGCGCCTTCAGGGCCTCGATGATGGTCCCCATCGGCCGCTTCCGGGCGTGGGGATCGCCGTCAAACACGCTGGCACCCCTGCGCAGCGCCGCCAGCGGCGGAACGAACCGCATCACTGTCCCGGCGAGTCCGCAGTCGATCGCGGTGCTGGACGCGGCAGTATCCGCGGCCAGCGGAATAACCTCCAGATCGGGCCCGAAAGCACCGTCCCCGGGTACCTCCGTAATGGTGGCCCCCAGCTCCCGCAGCGCCTGGATCATCAGCACCGAGTCCCGGGAGTGCAAGGGTGCGCGCAGCCGGGATGGGCCGTCAGCCAGGGCGGCAAGGGCCAGGTAGCGGTTGGTCAGCGACTTCGAACCCGGCACCGTAACCGTGGCGTTGACGGGCCGGGACGCGAACGGCGCAGGCCAGTGGGCGGTGCTTCCGGATTCGTCCTGGAGGTGGGCTGGTGCGGTCATTCGCTGCTAGGCCCCCGTGGCCTGCTCCACCGCACGGCGTACGGCCTTGTCCGCCTTGTGGAGCTTTTTGTTGGTGGTCTTCCTGACGTCGGCGGCGAGGTGGGTGGCGCCCCTGCGCGCATCGGCTGCCAGGTGTTCCGCACGCCATGCCATCCCGGGCTTGCCGGCAGTGTCCACCGAGGCCAGCAGTGCGCCGCCGCTCAGGGACAGGTTCTTAAGGAGCTGGTTCCGCCGGTTTACCCGGCCCTCCTTGCTGCTGATGTCTGCGCTGCGCCATTCGACAAAGGTATTGAGCAGGGAAATGACGGTGAGCAGCGTGGCTGACAGCCTTGAGAACTTGCCCAGTCCGAAAAGCACACCGGCGCCCACCTGGGTTCCGCCGATCACACGGGCCAGGGTTTTCTCGTCTGACTTGAACGGCAGCGATGCGGCCGCCTTGCGCAGCAGCGGCGAGAGCTGCTGGGCGGTGTCGTCAGCGTTCTTGAGCTTGTCCATGCCGGCGAGAACAAAACTCGAGGCCAGCATGGGGCGGGCGAGGGTGCGGATCAAGGACATGAATTTCCTCCTGGGTGGACGAACCGCGTCTGATGCGGCGGAGTCCGTTCTAGTCTTGCACTTTTGGGGAATATTTGCCGAAGGCATCCAGTTATGGATGTCGGATACCGGAATGGCCGGACGCAGGGAAATTGCGGGTCGAACCGCGACTACAACAGCAGAAGCGCGGACACGTCAGCAGACATACAGAGCGGAGTGGGCCTTTGGCGCGGGTATTGGACGGACTTGAAGCAGCAGGCCCGGTGGCACTGGATTCATTGGGGCCGGTACCTCCGGGTTATGACACGCCGCCCGCGCGGGGCCTCACAGTAGACTTGAAGGCAATGAGCACCTTGGATCCGGCCGTGTCGGCCATGTATGAGGCTTCCCGCGATGAAGCAACTGACAGTGCCGAAGCAGCGGACAGTACCGCCGTCTCCGGTCGGGAGGCCGCGGATTCGGCCGCTGCGCCGGCATCCGCCCCTGCTGAAGAAGTCGGCGGGGAATTGGTGGACGTTTCCACTGAATCGGTGGAAGAGCGCCGCCTGAGGTTCGAACGGGATGCCATGCAGTATGTTGACCAGCTGTACTCGGCGGCGATGCGGATGGCCAGGAACCCCTCGGATGCCGAGGACCTCGTCCAGGAGGCCTACACCAAGGCTTTCTCTGCGTTCCATCAGTACAAGCCCGGGACCAACCTCAAGGCGTGGCTGTACCGCATCCTGACTAATACATACATCAACCTGTACCGAAAGCGTCAGCGCGAGCCGCTGCAGTCCAACTCGGACACCATTGAGGACTGGCAGTTGGCCAGGGCCGAGTCACACACGTCCAGCGGACTCCGCTCCGCTGAGGCGGAGGCGTTGGACCACCTTCCGGACTCCGACGTCAAAAGGGCACTCCAGGACATACCCGAGGAATTCCGCCTTGCGGTGTACTTCGCGGATGTTGAGGGATTCGCCTACAAGGAAATCTCAGACATCATGAACACGCCCATCGGCACAGTGATGTCCCGGCTCCACCGCGGCCGGAGATTGTTGCGGGACATGCTGGGGGAATACGCCGCGGAACGCGGTTTCAAAACGGCCGTCGATTCACCGGAGGCGGCAGGAAGCACACAACAGGAGAGCAGGAAATGAGCGACTGCCAGGGATTGGGCGATTGCGATGACACCCGGATGCAACGCATCTACGAGTACCTCGACGGCGCCTTGACCCGCGAGGACATCACGGAAATCAAGAACCACCTTGATGACTGCCCGGAATGCACGGAGCAGTACGACCTTGAGTGCGTGATCCGCAACCTGGTTAAGCGCTCCTGCACGGAGGCGGCTCCGGAGAACCTGAAGAACGCCATTCTTGACCGGATCCATTCGATCCGCCCCGTTGAGGCGTAGGCAAGGCAGCACCAGCCGGCCGCAGCTGAGTATGACAATAAGGAAGGACCCCGGAAGCCGTGTGGCTTCCGGGGTCCTTCCTTTGAACCGTAGTCCCTGGCATTTGCCTAGGTGTTGGGGCGCTTCCCGTGGTTCGCGCCGCCACGCTTACGGTCACGACGCTTGCGTGCACGCTTGCTCATAGCTGGCCTCCTTACTGTTGGTACTCAAAAGAGCTGCCCTCAAGTCTCCCACATCAACTGGCGGCCCGCGAACCAGGAACAGCTGCATGACCTGCGCCTGGACCCGGAAGGGGCAAGCGCGGCCCTAGGATTTGAGGGAATTGCGGATGGAAATACCAGCCTGTTCCAGCACCGTCCGGACTGTCTCCAAAGCCAGGGGGCTGAGCGGCTCCTTGCCGGCGTGCCGCCTTAGTTCAGCCCTTAGACCGTCCCGGAAAGACTGGAGCATCATTTCGGCTTCCTTAAGGGAGCGCTGGTTTTGTGCCGGCATTTGGCCGGAAACTGTCAGGTCCGTGGACCGGGCTGTAGCCCTCGCCGCTTCTGCAGTGGCTGCAAGGTTTGCCCGCAGCCCCCTCATATTGCTGCGGATATCCTCCCTCACGGTGTCCGCCAGGCGCCGGACGGAAGCCGAAATCTCGCTCTCGACGCCCGCCAGTTCATCACGGCGGCGGTTCAGCTCTGCAAGACCTGATGCAGTGATGTAGTAGTTGGTGCGGCGGCCGGCGGACTGCGTGGCCACCAGCCCTTCCTCCTCAAGTTTTCCGAGCCGGGGGTAAATGGTTCCTGCGCTGGGGGAGTATGTACCGCCGAACCGCTCCTTGAGCGCCTTGATAAGTTCGTAGCCGTGTTTCGGCCCCGACTCCAGCAGCGCCAGCAGGTACAGGCGAAGCGCTCCGTGGGCGAAAACCGGTGCCATCAGGATCCTGCTTCTGCGTTTCCTGCCACCGCCCTGTGGAAGATGGAGGTCTTGCCGGAAACCGAGTTGGTCCGGACGAGCATAAGCTGCCCGTCAGGGCCCGCAATGGTTTCCACTTTCCCGTTGGCCAAGGCGTACCGCTGATCCCCGATGACAACAGCACCACTGGCGGATTTAGCAACGATGTCAACGCCGACGTCATGGGGCAGCCGAATGGTGAGGTCGCCTGAGATGGAATTCGCGCCGAAATCCCGGGTGAAACCCAGGAGGTCGAAGCTCATATCCCCGCTGACCGTGTTGGCCCTGATATTGCTCAGCCGGCCGGATGCCGTGACTTCGCCCGAAACGCTCTTGGCTGTCAGGAGGCCGGTATGGTTCCGGGCCGAGACTTCCCCGCTGACCGTGTTGATGTGGAGTTCACCCGCCGTGCTGTCCGCCCTGACCGAGCCGGAGACGGTGTTCAGATGGATGTCGCCGGTGACGCCGGAAACGAGTCCATCTCCATTGACCGTTCCCGCCTCCACATCCATGGAGGCCGGAACGGCGAGCCTGATAACCGCCGTGTTTTCACTGTTGTGGTTGACCGTACCCATGAGGTTCTTGAACCAGCCCTGCGGCCCGTGCAACTGATGGCGGATCTCCAGCCTTCCGCCACTCAGGGACACGGCCACGGGGTCCCCGTGGACATCCGATATTTCTATCCGGACAACAGGCTCCTGATGCGTTACGACGTCGAACCGGCCCTGCACCATGCCCAGCTTTAGGTGCGTCACGCCGTCGACATCGATGGTCTGGGGGCTGCTGACGGCCCACTCCTGGTCGGGCATGGAATCCTCCAAAAGCGATATATCGTGTTGGTTCTCCCAAGCTACCTGCGCTCTCATGAGCGGTCAAGATATATCGCGATAGCGGTTATTCGGGTACGTCCATGCCCAACCACTGGAACCAGCCGCGGTGGAGCACCAGCCATGCCATGAGGCCGTAGCCGGCCTGCCCCGGCGTGCCACCGTTGGCTGCCAGGTCCTGGCGCCACTGTTCGTGGTGCAGCAACGGGGAGAAGGTGTCCACGTAAAGGTGCTTGCGGCGGGTGGTGACATCGGCGAATGCCGTGTTGAGTTCATCGAGGCGCCGGTTTTGGGCGGGGTCGAGCGTGGGCGGCGGACCCACGACGAAGACTTCAATGCGGTTCTGTGAGGCAGAGTCCAGGATATTGGCCAGGTTCAGCCGGCTGCGGGCGGTGGAGAGTCCAAACTCCACGTCCCGTCCCGAGAGCCCAATGACCAGCCGGTTTTCGGCCTGGTCGCTGAAGCGCCGGCCGGCCTCGTCCAGCCATCGCGCGGCCAGGCCCTCCGTGCCTTCCTGCGGGCAGGGAAGGGCATAGCTTTCCAGGGACATGCTGTCTCTGGGGGTGCGGGCCAGGACGCGTCCCAGCCAGCCGAGGGCCCGGGGATCGCCCAGTCCGGCCAGCAGTTCATCTCCTACGGCTGCAATCCGCAGTTTCCTGTCTTCCACACGTTCCTCTTTACGTCGATGCCTTGTCGCCGCCCCGTGGTTGCATGTGCTCGCCACGCAGCGGCGCTGTGCGTTCGCTGTGATCTGTCCTGTCAACGCTGCCGGCTGACATCTCCGGACCGTTTCCGGCGGGCGGTGCCGGCCAATCCGGGCTGTGCATTCCATTAAACAGAACTGCCCGGCCGGAGTCTGGGATTTCGACATCCGGCCGGGCAGCCTCAGCACTTACTTGCGGGCAAACGCCTGCTTCAGGAGAACATCCTGCTCAGCAGCATGCCGCTTCATGGACCCGGCAGCGGTGGAAGCCGAAGCAGGGCGGGAGACCAGCCGGATCCGGCGGTCCAGGGCATCCGGCAGGTTCAGACCAATGAACGGCCACGGACCCTGGTTCGCGGGCTCGTCCTGTGCCCAGACAACCTCGGCGTTCGGGTACTTTGCCAGTTCCCTTGCGATCTCCTCGTGCGGCAGCGGGTAGAGCTGCTCCACGCGGATGATTGCCGTGGTCTTGTCACCCGTTTTCTGCCGCGTGGACAGGAGGTCGTAGTACAGGCGGCCGGAGACCAGCAGCACGCGTTCGACGGCGTTGGCGTCCAGCTGCTCGTGCTCGCCGATCACGGGGCGGAACGAGCCGCTGGTGAAGTCCTCTACCGACGATGCTGCGGCCTTCAGGCGGAGCAGCTGCTTCGGCGTGAAGATGATGAGCGGCTTCCGCGGCCGGCTGTACGCCTGGCGGCGCAGCAGGTGGAAGTGCGAAGCCGCCGTGGTCGGGTTGGCCACGATCATGTTCTCTTCGGCACACAGCTGCAGGAACCGCTCGATCCTTGCGGAGGAGTGGTCCGGGCCCTGGCCTTCATAGCCGTGGGGCAGCATCAGAACCAGCGAGGAACGCTGGCCCCACTTCTGCTCTGCGGAGGAAATGAACTCATCGATGATCGTCTGCGCACCGTTGACGAAGTCGCCGAACTGGGCTTCCCACAGCACCAGTGCGTCCGGCCGCTCCACGGAGTAGCCGTACTCGAAGCCCATGGCCGCGTATTCGGAGAGCAGGGAGTCGTAGATCCACAGCTTCGCCTGGTCATCGGAGAGGTTGCCCAGCGGCAGCCACTCCTGCCCGTTGGCGCGGTCGTGGAACACGGCGTGGCGCTGTACGAAGGTGCCGCGGCGGGAGTCCTGCCCGGCGAGACGTACGGGTACGCCCTCCATGATGAGGGAACCGAAAGCTGCGATCTCGCCAAAGCCCCAGTCGATGCCGCCTTCACGGGACATATGTTCACGCTTCTCAAGCAGCTGCTTGAGCTTGGCGTGCACGGTGAAGCCCTCAGGAATCTCCACGTGGGCCTTGCCGATTCGGGCCAGGGTCTCTGCGGAGATGGCGGTGGAAACGGGAGCGCTGTTGCCGGAGTCCGACT
Organism: Pseudarthrobacter sp. NamE5; assembly: GCF_005796225.1. GTDB lineage: Bacteria > Actinomycetota > Actinomycetes > Actinomycetales > Micrococcaceae > Arthrobacter. The sequence continues at coordinate 20,210 of NZ_VAHO01000004.1, read as the reverse complement.
GCTGCGCCATGGGCCGTTCGATGTCCGACACGGCGGCGGTGTCAGCCGTAACGATCGGAATCGGGGAGGTCTGGGCAGCATGGGTTTCGGCGAAGACCCGCTCCAGGCGCTCCTGGTAGTCGCGGAGCAGCTGCTCGGCTTCTTCCTCGGTGATGTCGCCGCGGCCGATCAGTGACTCGGTGTACAGCTTGCGGACCGAGCGCTTGGCCTCGATGAGGTTGTACATCAGCGGCTGGGTCATCGAGGGGTCGTCGCCCTCGTTGTGCCCGCGGCGGCGGTAGCAGACCATATCGATGACAACGTCCTTGTGGAACCGCTGGCGGAACTCGTAGGCGAGCTGGCCAATGCGGACCACAGCCTCGGGATCGTCGCCGTTCACGTGGAACACCGGTGCCTGGATCATTTTGGCAACGTCCGTCGAGTAGGTGGACGAGCGGGAGGATGAGGGAGCAGTGGTGAAGCCAACCTGGTTGTTGACCACGATATGGATGGTGCCGCCCGTACGGTAGCCGCGCAGCTGGGACAGGTTGAGGGTTTCGGCAACGACGCCCTGGCCGGCGAAAGCTGCGTCACCGTGGACCACGATGGGCAGGACCGGGAAGGATTCGCCCTGGTCCAGCCGGTCCTGCTTGGCCCGGACGATGCCCTCAAGCACAGGGTCCACGGCCTCGAGGTGGGAGGGGTTGGCGGCGAGGTAGACCTTGGTTTCCTTGCCGGTGTCCGAGGTGAAGGTTCCCTCGGTTCCCAGGTGGTACTTCACGTCACCGGAACCCTGCACGGAGCGGGGGTCCTGGGTTCCTTCGAACTCGCGGAAGACCTGGGCGTAGGTCTTGCCGGCGATGTTGGTGAGTACGTTGAGGCGGCCGCGGTGTGCCATGCCGATGGCAACCTCGTCCAGGCCGTCGTCGGCGGCGTCGGACATGATGGCATCGAGCAGCGGAATCAGGGATTCGCCGCCCTCCAGTGAGAAGCGCTTCTGGCCCACGAACTTGGTCTGCAGGAACGTTTCGAATGCCTCGGCGGCGTTCAGCTTGGAGACGATACGCAGCTGCTCTTCACGGCTGGGCTTCGAGTACGGGTGTTCCAGCTGGTCCTGGAACCACTTGCGCTCGGCCGGCTCCTGGATGTGCATGTACTCAATGCCGGTGGTGCGGCAGTAGGCGTCGCGAAGGACTCCCAGGATGTCGCGGAACTTTAACATGGGCTTGCCGCCGAAGCCACCCGTGGGCCATTCGCGGTCCAGGTCCCACAGGGTCAGGCCATAGGTGAGGACGTCCAGGTCCGGGTGCTTGCGCTGCACGTACTCCAGCGGATCGGTGTCCGCCATCAGGTGTCCACGGACACGGTAGGAGTGGATCAGCTGCTGGATCCGGGCCACCTTGTTGATCTCATCAGCCGGGTCCACCTGCTTGTCCGCGCTCCAGCGGACAGGCTCATAGGGGATCCGCAGTGCTTCGAAGATCTCGTCGTAGAAGTTTTGCGCACCCAGCAGCAGCGAGTGCACGAGCTTCAGGAACTCACCGCTGCCGGCGCCCTGGATCACACGGTGGTCGTAAGTGGAGGTCAGGGTGAGGACCTTGCTGATCGCGTTCTGGGCGATGATCTTCTCGCTGGCACCCTGGAATTCCGCCGGGTAGTCAAGCGCGCCCACGCCGATGATGGCAGCCTGGCCCTTGGACAGGCGCGGCACTGAGTGCACGGTGCCGATGCCGCCGGGGTTCGTCAGGGACACGGTGGTGCCCTGGTGGTCCTCGGCCGTCAGCTTGCCGTTGCGGGCGCGCTTGATGAGGTCCTCGTAGGTGTGCCAGAACTCGGAGAAGTTGAGGGTTTCGGCCTTCTTGATGTTCGGCACCATCAGCAGGCGGGTGCCGTCCGGCTTGGGCATGTCGATGGCGATGCCGAAGTTGACGTGCGCGGGCTGGACTGCAACGGGCTTGCCGTCCACTTCGTCGTAGTACACGTTCATCGACGGGAACTGCGAAAGGGCCCGGATGACGGCGTAGCCGATGAGGTGCGTGAAGGAGACCTTGCCGCCGCGGGCGCGGGCCAGGTTCGAGTTGATGACCACGCGGTTGTCGATCAGCAGCTTGGCCGGGATGGCGCGGACGCTGGTGGCGGTGGGCACCTCGAGGCTGGTGACCATGTTGGTGGCAATCGCCTTGGCGGGTCCGCGGAGGACGGAGACAACATCCTCTTCAGGAGCAGTGGGTGCCTTGACGTTCTTGGGCAGCTGTGCCGGGATGGGCTGGGATCCCGTCTCCGCTCCGGTCTTCTTTCCCCCGTCGCGGGCCACGGTGGCGGGAGCCTTCTTTGCCGGCGCGGGCGCCGGGGCCGCGGCCGGGGTGGCGGGCGGTGCCGGGGGAGCAGCAGGAGCCCGGGCCGGCGACGGTGCCGGTGCGGCGGGAGCTGCATTCACGATGGGCATCTCCCTGGTGGGAGGGTGGGCTGCGGCACGGGCCGCATTTCCATTGGAAGAAGAACTGTTGCCCGACTCGAACGATTCAAACAGCGGCCACCATTTGGCATCCACGGCGTTCTTGTCCTGCTGGTACTGCTCGTACAGTTCGTCAACGAGCCACTCGTTTCCGCCAAATTCCTCTGGTAGACGGTGGCTAGGCTGCTCTGGCACTTGAAATACGCCTCTTCCATGAGTTTGATTTCTCTCCGGCCCCACGGTGCTTCAGCACTCGGTTCGAACCGATCTCTGCGTCCTCTGAACCCAGACCTTTGCAAGTCTAGTGAGCATCTCGTGTTAACTGCCAATAAGGGTGACCCAAATCATGAAGTGAAGCGGAAGGTGCGAAATATGGCGGCCGGACACATCGAAAATCCGCGTTTTTGCTGCCCGGTTTGCCTGCTTTGGTTGCCATTTAGGCGCCGCGGCGCAGTTCGCGGCCGGGAACATCTGCTCCTGTAGACTGAAACTCTTATGGACAGTAAATCTAGGTGCCGGCCTGGGGGCTGTCAGCGGGGCATGAAGAGCAGTTCCGCGCAGTCCACCCGAAGAGCCGGCAAACCCCGACCACGAGCCCATCACCCGCTGGCAGCACAGCCGGCCGTAGCCCCCAAGGAAAGAGCGTCGGCATCTGCCGACCATCCTCCGCCGGGAAGATCTTTCAGTCCCACCGCCATTTTCCTCCGCGCCGTTGTTCCGGCGTCCGCCGTGCAGGCGGGATGCTGAATGGAATGGCTTCTCCTCGCAGCAGGCCTGCTGCTCATCGCCGGCACCGGCTTCTTCGTTGCCGTCGAGTTCTCCCTCATCGCCCTGGACCAGCCAACGGTTCAGCGGGCCATCGACGACGGCGACACCGGCGCCGTTCCCTTGCTGAAGTGCCTGAAATCGCTGTCGACACAGCTCTCCAGCTGCCAGCTGGGCATCACACTGACCACCCTCCTGACCGGTTATGTCATGGAACCCTCGGTGGGCCGGCTCCTGGAAGCCCCGCTGGCCGCCGTCGGACTTCCTGACGTTGCCGTGGCCTCCATCTCACTGGTCCTGGCCATGGTGATCGCTACCCTCCTGTCGATGCTCCTGGGCGAACTCGTGCCCAAGAACATGGCCATTGCCCTGTCCTTCCCGGTAGGCCGTGCCCTGGCGCGGCCCCAGCTGATGTTCACCGCGGTCTTCAAGCCGGCCATCATCCTGCTCAACGGTTTCTCCAACAAGGTCCTGCACGTTTTCGGGTTGGAAGCCAAAGAGGAAATCTCCGGGGCGCGCACGCCTGCCGAGCTTGCCTCACTGGTGCGCCGCTCTGCGGCGATGGGAACGCTCGACGCCGGTACGGCAAACTTCGTTGCCCGCACCCTGAACTTTTCCACCAGGACGGCAGCGGATGTCATGACGCCACGCATCCGGGTGGAAACGATCGACGCCGACCAGCCTGTCTCCGACGTGCTCGACGCCGCCCGCAGGACAGGCTATTCGCGGTTCCCTGTGATCGGTGATTCCCCCGACGACATCCGTGGCCTGGTCCACGTGAAGAAGGCTGTGGCCGTGCCTTGGGACCGCCGGCAGAACCTGGAAGCCGGTGCGATCATGACCGAAGTGCTGAGGGTCCCTGAGACCATCCACCTCGATGCCCTGCTGGCGGAACTCCGGGAGGGAAATCTCCAACTGGCCGTCGTGCTTGACGAGTACGGCGGAACTGCGGGCATAGCCACCCTCGAGGACCTGGTGGAGGAGATCGTGGGGGAGGTATCGGATGAGCACGACAAGGTCCGTCCGGGATTGCTGCAAAGCGCTTCCGGCGACTGGTACTTCCCCGGCCTGCTCCGCCCTGACGAGCTGTCCGAGCAGATCCCGCGGCTGACCGTCCCCGACGAGGCCGCGTACGAAACAGTGGGCGGATACGTCATGAGCAAGCTGGGGCGCATCGCCGCCGTAGGGGACACCGTCCCCGTGGGCGGCGGCAGTCTGAGCGTCACCAGGATGGACGGCCGCCGCATCGACCGGATCTGTTTCCGCCCGGAGTCCGATTCAGGGCATGAGGACGTCGAGGCCGCCATGGAACGCGATGACAGGACAAGACGATGAGCGACTGGGCAGGAATCTTCTGGCTTGCCGTCCTGCTGCTGGGCAACGCCTTTTTTGTCGGGGCTGAATTCGCCGTCATGTCGGCCCGGCGCAGCCAGGTCGAGCCGTTGGCCGAGGCGGGCTCCAAACGGGCGCAGACCACCCTCCGTGCCATGGAGAACGTGTCGCTGATGCTGGCGTGTGCGCAGCTCGGCATTACTGTCTGTTCGCTGCTGATCCTGCTGGTGGCCGAGCCGGCAATCCACCACCTGCTAGCGGTCCCCCTGGAGACGCTGGGCCTGCCGATGGAGATCGCCGATGTGGCGGCCTTCGCCGTGGCCCTGATGCTGGTGACCTTCCTCCACGTGACCTTTGGCGAGATGGTGCCGAAAAACATTTCGGTGTCCGTGGCGGACAAGGCGGCCCTCCTGCTGGCGCCGCCGCTGATGTTCGTTGCCCGGCTGGTTCATCCTGTCATTTCGGTCCTGAACTGGTCTGCCAACCACATCCTCAAGCTCCTGCGCATTGAGCCCAAGGACGAGGTGAACTCCTCCTTCACCCTGGAGGAGGTCCAGTCCATCGTCCAGGAATCCACGCGCCACGGCCTGGTGGATGACGACGCCGGGCTCATTACCGGCGCGCTGGAGTTCTCCGAATACACGGCGGCGGACATCATGGTTCCGCTCGACAAGCTGGTCATGCTGAAATCGGCCACCACCCCGGTGGAGTTCGAGAAGGCGGTGAGCCGGACAGGATTTTCCCGGTTCCCCATGCTTGACGACGAGGACATGCTGTACGGCTACCTCCACGTCAAGGACGTGCTTTCGATCCCCGAGCAGGCCTACGAACGGCCCATCGCCGAAAGCCGCATCCGGTCCCTCGCCAATTTGGCGCTGGGCGACGAGATTGAAAAGGCGATGTTCGTCATGCAGCGCACGGGTTCCCACCTGGCGCGGGTGATCGGCCCGGATGGCAGGACCCAGGGTGTCCTGTTCCTCGAAGACGTCATCGAGCAGTTGGTGGGTGAGATCCGGGACGCCACGCAGGCTACCGGCATCCGCCGGCTCGGGCAGCCGAACGGGGGATAAGCGGCTTGTGCCCTTCCCGGGGACGGGAAGGGCACAACGCTTTCGAGTTCTAAATAGGAATCATTCCCATTTAGGTATAAAGTGGTGGCGTTGTCTTTCCCCTCCTTTAAGAACGAGGTTTCCGTGCGCCGTTCCACCGCTGCCCGATCTTCAGTTGCCGCCCTTGCCGGGTTGGGCCTCCTGCTCTCCGCCTGCACCCCGCAGGCGGAAGCGCCGCCGGAAGCCGCCGCCGAGGGGATCAACGTGGTCGCCTCCACGAATGTCTATGGGGACATCGTCAGGACAATCGGCGGGGACGAAGTCAGCGTAACCGCCATCATCAGCAAGACCAGCCAGGATCCCCACTCCTACGAAGCGACTGCCCAGGACCGGCTGGCCGTGTCCAAGGCTGACTTGGTCCTGGAAAACGGCGGCGGCTACGACGACTTCATCCACACGTTGGCAAAGGACAGCGGCCTCGAAAACGGTAAGGTGCTGAACGCCGTCGAAGTTTCCGGCCTGGCGCACCCGGAAGAGGAAGAGCACACCGCCGAAGCCACGGGCGCCGAAGCCACAGCCAGCGAATCCGCCGGCGGGGAAGCGCACGACCATGGCGACCTGAACGAGCACGTCTGGTATAGCCTGCCCGCCATGGAGCGGCTGGCCGATGACATTGCTGCCAGGCTGGGGGAGTTGGACCCTGCCTCGGCTTCGACTTTCGATTCGAACGCCTCCACGTTCAAGTCCAGCCTCGAAGAACTGCACGGGAAGCTGGAAGCCCTGAAACAAACTTCGGCGGGCGCCCAGGTGGCCGTGACGGAACCCGTTCCGCTCTACCTCCTCGAGGATGCCGGGCTGGTGAACGCCACCCCCGAGGACTACACTGCTGCGATTGAAGAAGGCTCGGACGTGCCGCCTGCAGTCCTCAAGGCGGCCACCGATCTTGTGGCTTCAAAGTCGGTGCGCCTGCTCGCCTACAACAGCCAGACCGAAGGTCCGCAGACGGAGTCGCTGAAGGCCGCCGCCGAAACTGCAGGGGTTCCCGTGGTTGACTTCAACGAGACACTGCCGGAGGGCAAGACCTACCTGGAGTGGATGAAGGACAATGTGGACAACATCAGCAAAGTTCTGGAGACAAATAGTTGAAACCTGTGGTCAGCCTCAGTGGAGCGTCCCTGAAGTTCGGCAAGCGGGCGCTGTGGGAGGACCTTGACCTGGACATCAAGCCAGGCGAGTTTTTCGCCGTGCTGGGTCCCAACGGAAGTGGCAAGACCAGCTTCCTGAAGGTGCTGCTGGGGCTTCAGGAACTGCACCGGGGCAAGGCCACCCTGGGCGGCCGCCCCGTGGAGCGCGGCAGCAGCCTGATTGGCTACATTCCTCAGCAGAAGTCTTTCGCTCCGGACACCCCCATGCGTGCGAGGGACCTGGTAGGCCTGGGCGTGGACGGCCACCGGTGGGGCCTGCGCCTGTCCTCCGCCAAGGCAAACCGCCGGATCGATGAACTCCTGGACCTCGTGGGCGCCACTGAGTACGCCAAAGTTCCGGTGGGCCAGCTCTCCGGCGGCGAACAGCAGCGGCTTCGGGTTGCCCAGGCCCTGGCCACGGATCCCCAGGTCCTCCTCTGCGACGAACCGCTGCTGTCACTTGACCTGCATCACCAGCAGGCTGTGAGCGCGCTCATTAACGAGCAGTGCCACGGGAAGAACAGCGCCGTGGTGTTTGTGACGCACGAGATCAACCCCATCATCGACTATGTGGACCGCGTGCTTTACCTTGCCGGAGGACGCTTCAAGGTCGGCACTCCCGAAGAAGTCATGACCACGGAGGTACTTTCAGACCTCTACGGCAGTCATGTGGAAGTCATCCATGCCAACGGCCGGATCGTGGTGGTGGGCCTGCCCGATGCCACCACCCACCACCATGCAGAAACGCATGCACTGGCGGGAGAGGCTGCCTGATGGACGCGGACAGTATCCTCGAGGCCATCTTCAGCTTCGAGAATTATGGAGAGCTGCTGGTCCTGGTCCAGAACTCCATCTGGGCGGGCGCCGTGCTGGGCCTCCTAGGCGGTCTGGTGGGGACCTTTGTCATGAAGCGGGACCTGGCCTTCGCGGTCCACGGCATTTCCGAACTCTCTTTTGCCGGTGCTGCCTTCGCACTGCTGATTGGCGCGGACATCGTTTTCGGCTCGCTGATCGGATCCGTTGCCGCCGCACTGCTTCTTGGCGTGATGGGTGTGCGGGCCAGGGACAAGAACTCCATTATTGGCGTGATCATGCCCTTTGGCCTGGGGCTGGGCATTTTGTTCCTGTCCCTTTACGAGGGACGTGCGGCGAACAAATTCGGCCTGCTGACCGGGCAGATTGTTTCCGTGGATACTGTCCAGCTGCAGGCTCTCGCCGGGACAGCCGTGGTGGTGATGGTTGCCCTGATCGCCATCTGGCGTCCGCTGAATTTCGCCAGCGTTGATCCGGAGTTGGCTGAGGCCCGGGGTGTTCCCGTGCGGACGCTGGCCATCGTGTTCATGGTCCTGCTCGGGGTCAGCGTGGCACTTTCCATCCAGGTGGTGGGAGCCCTCCTGGTGCTCGCCCTGCTGATCACCCCGGCGGCAGCAGCACTGCGCGTGACATCATCCCCGGCCGCAGTGGTGGCGCTGAGTGTGGCGTTCGCGCTCACGGCCACGGTGGGCGGCATCCTGCTGGCCCTGGGAGGCCGCATTCCCATCAGCCCCTACGTCACAACCCTGTCATTCCTGATCTATGTGGTGTGCAGGGCCATAGGCTCGGTCCGGAAGGGCCGCGGCATCAACGGGCGGGTGGCGCCAGGAACGGCCTAAACGCCGCCGGCAGCCTTTCGTGCTGTGCAGTCCGGGCATAGTCCGAAAATTTCCACGGTATGGGCCACCTCGGTGTAGCCGTGTTCCGCAGCTGTGCGCGCCGCCCAGGTTTCAACGGCAGGCGCTTCAACCTCCACTGCTTTTCCGCAGTTCCGGCACAAGAGGTGGTGGTGGTGCCCCGTGACGGCGCAACGGCGGTAGACAGCCTCGCCGTCGCCGTTGCGCAGCACATCCACCAGCCCTTCGTCGGCGAGTGACTGGAGGATCCGGTAGGCCGTGGCAAGGGACACCGGGGCGCCCTGGTTCTGCAGGATCCGGTACAGCTCCTGGGTGCTGACAAAGTCGTCGAGGTCATCAAGGGCTGCGCTGACTGCCCGGCGCTGCTTCGTGACGCGCTGTTCCCTGCCGCCGCCGGTTACCGGCGACGGGGTGGTGGAATCAGCCTTGGCGCCGAAGGGCATGGATGGACTCGCTTCCTCAGATGGTGGCAAAGATACAGATTACCAGTCGGGGCTTCGTGGACATGGTCCGGAGGCGGACCCTAGGCTGGCGCCATGAAACTGACCAAATACACCCACGCCTGCATCCGCCTTGAAAAGGAGGGCCGGGTCCTGGTTCTTGATCCTGGGAACTTCTCCGAATCGGAGGAGGCCCTGCGCGGTGCTGAAAGCGTACTGGTCACGCATGAGCACGCCGACCACATCGACGTCCCGGCGGTGGTCAAAGCGCTGCAGGAAAACACGGATCTGGCGGTTTATGCGCCGGCAGGGGTGGCCGCCCAGCTGCAGGAAATGGCTGACGGGGCCGGGGCGAGGATCCACGCAGTGAGCCCAGGCTCAAACTTCGAGGCTGCAGGCTTCACTGTCCGCAGCTTCGGCGGCCAGCACGCCCTGATCCATCCGCAGATTCCGGTGGTGGCGAACATCGGCTACCTTATCGACGACAACGTCTACCACCCGGGGGACTCGTTCGTGATACCGGACGGCATCAACGTGGGCACCCTGCTGGTTCCCCTGCACGCACCATGGAGCAAGTCTGCGGAAGTGGTGGACTTCGTGATCGGCGTCCGGGCTCCGCGGGCGTTCCAGATTCATGACGGGCTGCTTAACGACAATGGCCTGAAGATTGTGGAGGGCCATGTCCAGAGAATCGGGGCCAGGTACGGCACGCAGTACACCCACCTGTCTCCCCGGGAGTCCGTAGAAGTCTAAACGGTGCCGGTTTCCCATCGGCCCGTGTCGAAGAACGCCGCGATGACCGCTTCGTATGGCTCCGGTGCCAGCCCCTGCGCAGCAAGCCACTCCTGGTTGTAGTAGCTGCCCGGATAGCGCTCACCGCCGTCGCACATCAGGGAAACCACACTGCCCTTGCGGCCGCTGGCAACCATCTCCGCAACCAGCTGCCATACACCCCATAGGTTGGTGCCGGTGGAAGGCCCGGCGTGGAGCCCGGCCAGGCTGTGAAGGTGCCGCATTGCGGCCACGGACGCGGCGTCGGGGATCTGGAGCATGCGGTCGATCACGGAAGGCACGAAGCTGGGCTCCATCCGAGGCCTGCCGATGCCCTCGATGCGGGAGGGAAGGCCCGTCGGAGCTTCGGAGCCTGCAAGCCAGCCGGGGTAGAACGCCGAATTTTCCGGATCCACCACCAGCAGCTGGGTCGGATGGCTGTGGTAGCGGAGATACCGGCCAATAGTTGCGCTGGTTCCGCCGGTGCCTGCACCCACCACGATCCAGTCCGGGACACAGTACTCCTCCAGTTCCAGCTGGCCAAAGATGGATTCGGCAATGTTGTTGTTTCCGCGCCAGTCCGTTGCGCGCTCGGCGTACGTGAATTGGTCCATGTAATGGCCCTTGCAGGTGGCGGCCACCTCCTGGGCCGTGGCATACACCTCCGACGCGTGCTCCACGAGCAGGCAGGACCCGCCGAACTGTTCGATCAGGGCGATCTTCTCCGGGCTGGTAGTTCGGGCCATCACTGCAATGAACGGCAGGCCAAGGAGTTGCGCGAAGTACGCCTCGGAAACGGCGGTACTCCCGCTGGAGGCCTCAACAATGGTGGTGTCCTCCCGAATCCAGCCGTTCACCAGCCCGAAGAGGAACAGGGAGCGGGCCAGCCGGTGCTTCAGGCTGCCCGAACGGTGGGTTGACTCGTCCTTGAGGTAGAGGTGCACGCCCCAGTGTTCAGGAAGGGGGACGGAATAGAGGTGGGTGTCGGCGGAGCGGTTGTTTTCTGCCCTGATCCTGCGGATTGCCTGGTCCGCCCAGTCCCGGTTCCCGTTGAACCGGCCTGCGCTGCGCTCGATCTTCACCGCACCAGCCTACCCGCGGCAGGAAGGGCTGCGGTTAGAGTGGAGCCGTTGGCCGTACCACCGCTGAAGGAGTGCTATGAATCCCCTCGTGGACGTGGCCGCGCTGCACGCCCGCCTGGCGGAAGACCGCCGCACTGTACTGCTGGATGTTCGCTGGGCCCTGGGCGACCCGCACGGCTACCGGCACTACCTGCAGGGGCATTTGCCTGGAGCCGTTTTCGTGGACCTCGCCACGGAGCTTGCCGCTCCGGCCGTGCCGGCCCGGGGCCGGCATCCCCTTCCGGCACCTGGCGACTTCCAGGAGAGCGCACGGCGCTGGGGCATCAACGACGGCGACACCGTGGTTGCCTACGACGACAGCGGCAACATGGCAGCAGCCCGTGCGTGGTGGATGCTGCGGAATGCCGGTGTGGAGGAGGTTTATCTGCTCGACGGCGGCCTGGGCGCCTGGCGTGCGGCAGGCCTTCCTGTCGAGTCCGGATCGGTTGTCCCGGAAGAAGGGAACGTGAGCCTTGCGGAGGGCAACATGCCCGTGATCGACGCCGCAGCTGCCGCCGCCTTGCCGGAGCAGGGCCTCCTGCTGGACGCGCGGGCGGGGGAGAGGTACCGGGGTGAGGTTGAGCCTGTGGACCCGCGGGCCGGGCACATTCCTGGTGCAGTGAGTGCGCCGACGCCGGACAACCTGGACGGCAGCGGGCTGTTCCTGCAGCCGGACATGCTGCGCCGGCGCTTCGGGTCGCTGGGCGTTCGGGAGGGAGTGCCGGTGGCCGTCTACTGCGGGTCCGGCGTAACAGCGGCGCATGAGGTGGCAGCACTTGAGCTTGCCGGTTTCCGGGCTGCACTGTATCCGGGCTCGTTTTCGGAGTGGTCCAACAACCGGGAGCTGCCCGTTGCCACGGGTGAAGAACCAGGCCGGCCAGGCGGCCTGCCGGGTGGAAACAGTGCTGCGGGCGAGGGTAGCGTCGCACTATGACGCCAGGACGCCCCGTACCCCCGCCCCTTGCCCGATCGGTCGCCCCGGCAGGGTCTGCAGCTGAAGCAACTGCCGCTGAACGGCTTCCTGCCGGATCTTCCGCTTCCGGCGGCGTCCTTGCTGCCGCCTACGGCGCCACCTCACCTGCGAGCGGGCTGGTGCCGCTGACCCTTGCCCGGCGCACTCCCCAGGCTGACGACGTCGAAATTTCCATAGAATTCTGCGGACTGTGCCATTCGGACGTGCGCGCCAGCCGCGGCGAGTGGGGCGGCCGGGCCTGGCCCCTGGTGCCCGGCCACGAAATCGTGGGGACCGTCAGCCGCCTCGGCTCCGCAGTGACGGACTTCAGCGTGGGGGACCGGGTGGGCGTAGGCTGCATCGTGGACTCGTGCCGGGAATGCGAGAGCTGCCAGGACGGCCTGGAGCAGTACTGCGAAAAAGGCATGACCGGAACTTACGGCGCGAAGGACCGCCGGAACGGTGACGTCATCACGCAGGGCGGCTACTCGTCCTCGGTCGTGGTGGACCGCCGCTACGTTCTTCGCGTGCCGGACGCCCTGGACCCGGCCGCAGTCGCGCCGCTGCTCTGCGCAGGCGTCACCACGTACTCGCCGCTGCGCCACTTCGGGGCCGGCGAAGGCGACGTGGTGGGCGTCGTGGGACTCGGTGGACTGGGACATATGGCGGTCAAGCTGGCCAAGGCAATGGGGGCTGCAGTGGTGGTTTTTACCACGTCCGCGCCCAAAGTAGCGGCAGCCCTGGAACTGGGTGCTGACGAGGTAATCCTGTCCACGGATGAAGAGGCGATGGCAGCGGCGAACCGGACCATTGACCTCATCATCGACACCGTTGCCGCCCCTCACGACCTCAACCCGCTGTTCCGGACCTTGCGTGTTGATGGCGCACTCTTCCAGCTGGGCCTTCCCTCGGAGGACATGCCGCCGGTGAATCCCGGTGCCCTTATCAGGCGCCGGATCGCCTACTTGGGCTCGCTCATTGGCGGCATTGCCGAAACCCAGGAGATGCTGGACTTTTGCGCGGAGCAGGGCGTCACTGCGGACGTCGAAAGGGTGGCCGCACACCAGCTCAATGATGCCTACGACCGCATGGTCGCAGGGGATGTGAAATACCGGTTCGTGCTGGATACCAGCACCCTGCAGGCACCCGCCAAGGAGGCAGACGCATGAGTACGCTCTTCACCAGGATCCTGAACGGCGAGATTCCCGGCCGCTTTGTGTGGCGCGAACCGGACGTCTCCGCGTTCCTCACCACCGGTCCGCTGGCCGATGGCCACACCCTGGTGGTTCCCACCGAGGAAGTGGACCGCTGGACCGACGCTTCGCCGGAAACGCTGGCAAAGGTCATGGAAGTGGCGCGGCGGATTGGCGCCGTGCAGGTGGACATCTATGACGCGCCACGCGCCGGGCTGATTGTGGCCGGCTATGAAATCAACCACCTCCACGTGCACGTCTGGCCCTCAAGGAGCATGGCGGACTTCAACTTCGCCTCCGCGGACCAGAACCCCGACCCGAAGGTCCTGGATGCCAACGCGGAGAAGCTCCGCCAGGGCCTGCGTGCCGCCGGGTACGGGCAGTTCGTTCCGGCAAGCTGACGACGGCGGCCGTCCCGGCGAGGGCCGGGACGGCCAGGCGCCCGTACCGCTAGGCCGGCGCCAGCGCCTTGTTCAGCACGGCCCTGATCCGCTTCTCGGACACCGAATACGCCGTGCCGAGTTCGACGGCGAAGAGGCTCACCCGGAGCTCCTCCAGCATCCAGCGCACCTGGGTTAATTCAGGGCCTGCCGTGCGGCCGGGCAGCAGTGTCGCCACTGCGTCGTCATAGTCGTCCTCCAGCCGCTGCACCACGGCCATGTTCAGGGCGTCGCGCTGGACGTTGCCAGGCAGCCGCTCCAGCCGTTTCTCGATCCCGGCCAAGTACCGGGGGAGCTGGATGAGCTGGGCGTAGCCCGTTCGGGCCACAAAACCCGGATACACCAGCTGCCCGAGCTGGCTTTTGATGTCATTGAGGGCGCTGATGAGGGCGAGGCTTGTGGTCCCCTTGAGCTCCTTCTCGATCCGCCGCGTGCTGGCCAGGATCCGCTCCACCACCGCCGTCACGCTGAAGACGGTATCGATGAGTTCGGCCCGGACTACCTCGTACAGGCGGTCAAAGGATTCCCGGTCCCAAGGCAGTTCCGCAGGCGTGAGCTTGTCGATGGCCGCCAGGGCGCAATCAGCAATCAAGGCGGATACGGAGCCATGCGGGTTCTGGCTGAACGTGAGTTTCTCGGTATTGCTCAGGTGCTCCAGGACGTAGCGGTCCGGGGCCGGCACGCGCAGGGCCAGCAGGCGGATCACACCACTCCGCATTGCTTCCAGCTGTTCTGCCTGGGTCTGGAAAACCCGGAGGGAGACCGACTTACCCTGATCCACCAGCGCCGGATAACCGGTAACAGTGTGGCCCTTGACCATGTTGCTGACCTGCCGCGGAAGGGTCCCGAAGTTCCACTCAGTCAGCCCGTCCTGCTCCCTGAAGCCGGCAATGGCTGCGGCGTTTGGCACATGGGCGGCCTGGCGGACGGCGGAGGATCCGCCGTCGTCCGTTCCCGCCCGCGCCTTGGAAGCCTTTTTGCCGTTGCCGGAAGCCGGCGCGGTGGTAGCGGGCGTGGCACCCAGGGACTCCGCGATGGCGCGCCGGGTTGCCGGGGCCAGCTCCTCCTGGAGGGCGGCAAGGTCCTTGCCTTCGCCCAGGACCTTGCCCTTGCTGTCCACCACCTTGAAACTCACCCGCAGGTGCGGGGGTACAGTGTTCCAGTTCCAGGAACCGGGGGGAATGATGTGCCCGCGGATGCGCCGGAGAGCCAGCTCGAGGGACGCCTCCAGCTCGTCGGTTGCCGGGTCAAAGTCTGCTTCCAGCACGGCTACTGCCTGCCGTGCAACATCGGGTGCGGGAACGAAGTTCTTTCGGACCTGCTTGGGCAGTGACTTGATCAGCGCCGTCACCAGTTCCACGCGCTGGCCCGGAATTAGCCAGCGGAAGGCCTTGTCATCCAGCTGATTAAGGAACAGGACCGGCACTTCCGCCGTTACGCCGTCGGAGGGATCGGGTGGCGAACCGGGCGCCACCGGATGGAACTCGTAGGTCAGCGGGAGTTCGAAGCCCTTGTGCGACCAGGTTTTGGGGTAGGCGGATTCGTCCAGGCCGTCCGCGTCGTCGTTGAGGAGGAGCGATTTGTCGTAGTCCAGGAGGTCCGGGTTCTTCTGCCGGGCGTCCTTCCACCACTTGTCGAAGTGCCTTTCGCTGACAACGTCCGGTCCAATCCGGGCGTCGTAGAACTCGAACAGCGTCTCGTCGTCAACCAGCAGATCGCGGCGGCGCATCCTGGCTTCCAGTTCCTCCACCTCGCTCAGGAGGGCGCGGTTGCGGTGGAAGAACTTGTGGTGCGTTTTCCAGTCACCTTCCACCAGGGCATGCCGGATGAAGAGTTCCCTGGCGACCACCGGGTCTACCCTGCCGTAGTTGATCCTGCGCTGCGCGATGATGGGCACGCCGTAGAGGGTGACCTTCTCGTACGCCATCACGGCGCCCTGCCGGGTGGACCAGTGCGGCTCGCTGTAGCTGTGCTTGACGAGGTGAGGCGCCACCTGCTCGGCCCAGATTGGATCGAACTTTGCCGCAACCCTGGCCCACAGCCTGCTGGTTTCCACAAGTTCGGCGGCCATGACGAACGTGGGCGACTTCTTGAACAGGGCTGAGCCGGGGAAGATCGCGAAACGGCTGCCGCGGGCTCCTGCGTACTCGCGCTTACGTTCGTCCAGGATGCCGATGTGGCTCAGGAGCCCGGACAAAAGGCTGATGTGGATGCCGTCGTGGTTGCCCACGGGGTCGGCAAGGCGCTTGTTGTCCAGGCTGATGCCCAAGGGCCTGGCCAGTTGCCGCAGCTGCGCAAAAAGGTCCTGCCACTCGCGCACCCGCAGGTAGTTGATGAATTCGGCGCGGCACAAGCGGCGGAAGGCCGACGACGAGAGTTCCTGCTGCTTTTCCTGCAGGTAGTTCCACAGGTTAAGGAAGCCGGTGAAATCCGAGTTTTCGTCCTTGAACCGGTTGTGCTTTTCGGCCGCAAGTTGCTGCTTGTCTGTCGGGCGTTCGCGGGGATCCTGGATGGTGAGGGCCGCCGCGAGGATCATTACCTCACGGACGCAGCCCCGCTTGCCGGCCTCTACGATCATCCTGCCCAGGCGGGGGTCCACGGGGAGCTGGGCGAGTTTTTGTCCGACGGCGGTGAGCCCGCCGCCGTTTCGCCGGTTGCCTTCGCCGTCCTGGGACTTGGGGGCAGCCAGGGCGCCAAGTTCGCGGAGCAGCGTGACGCCGTCGTTGATGGCGCGCGTTTCCGGCGGCTCCACGAACGGGAAATCTTCCACGTCCTTGGGGCCGCGGGCAACACCCATCGCGGTCATCTGCAGGATGACCGCAGCGAGATTGGTCCGCAGAATTTCCGGGTCGGTGAACCGGGGCCGGGACTCGAAGTCCTCCTCGGAGTAGAGGCGGATGGCGATACCGTCGGACACGCGGCCGCAGCGCCCGGAGCGCTGGTTGGCGGATGCCTGGGAGACCCGCTCGATGGGCAGGCGCTGGACCTTGGTACGGTGCGAATACCGTGAGATCCGGGCGGTACCGGTGTCGATGACGTACTTGATGCCAGGTACCGTGAGGGACGTTTCGGCCACGTTGGTGGCGAGCACGATCCGCCGCTTGTTGCCCGGGTGGAAGACTTTGTGCTGTTCCTGGAGGCTTAGGCGCGCGAACAGGGGGAGCACTTCCGTGCCGGCAAGCCTGCGGTTGGCCTGGATGCGGGCCTGCAGCGCATCTGCTGCATCACGGATCTCGCGCTCGCCGGAGAAGAAGACCAGGATGTCGCCGGGAGCCTCGTTGGCCAGTTCGTCGACGGCGTCGCACACCGCGTCCAGCGGGTCACGGTCCTCCTCGAGCTCGTCGTCCGAGGGGACTTCGTCGTCCTCGCGCGGTTGAGTCAGCGGGCGGTAGCGGATTTCCACCGGATAGGTACGGCCGGAAACTTCAATAATGGGCGCAGGGTTTTCCGGGGTGCCGAAGTGGTTGGCGAAGCGCTCGGGATCGATGGTTGCCGAGGTGATGATGACCTTCAGGTCCGGGCGCTGGGGCAGGATCCGCTTCAGGTAACCGAGGATGAAGTCGATGTTGAGGCTGCGCTCGTGGGCCTCGTCGATGATGATGGCGTTGTACCTGCGCAGCAGCTTGTCGCGCTGGATTTCGGCCAGCAGGATGCCGTCCGTCATCAGCTTCACCTTGGTGGATTTACTGACCTCGCCCGTGAACCGGACCTGGAAGCCGACTTCCTGGCCGATGTCCACGCCCAGTTCCTCGGCGATGCGCTCTGCGACCGTGCGTGCCGCAAGCCTTCGCGGCTGTGTGTGCCCGATCAGGCCGTCTTCGCCCAAGCCCAGCTCGAGGCACATCTTGGGGATCTGGGTGGTCTTACCGGAGCCGGTCTCGCCGGCGATGATGGTGACCTGGTTCGCCGCAATGGCTGCCATCAGGTCTTCGCGGCGCTCGGATACCGGCAGCTCGGCGGGATAGGAGATGTGAAGTGTCATGTCTGCTGACAGTCTACTGCGGGAGCCCGGGCTTCCCGCTTCGACTGTCTGCAGCTGTTCACTCTCCTCTGTTTGCCGGGTTAGAAGATACGGAGCGTGTAGTTGGTGCTGGGGAGGTCCAGGGCGGACCAGGCCTCGTGTGACTCGATGGGAGGGGTGTGCCCGCGGCCGTCGCGCAGGAGCGCAGAAACGGTGGCCGCGACAACAAGGAGGAGCAGGACGATGAGGATGGTTGTGAGGATTTCCATGCCTCCATGCTTCTCCTGCTGTGGGACAAGAAAAAGTGGCAGAAATGCCCAAAAAGCGAAAATTCCTGCCACAATGGAATCATGCTGAAATCAGTGGCTGTGATCGTGGTTCCCAACTTCTCGATCTTCGAGTTCGGTACTGCGTGCGAGGTGTTCGGCATCGACAGGTCCGGCCGGGGGAGCGGTGTCCCGGCCTTTGACTTCCGCGTCTGCACGCCTTCACCCGGAAACGTCCGGCTGAAGTCGGGCCTGTCGATGCACGTCAGCCTGGGGCTTGAAGCAACTCTGGATGCGGACCTGGTGATCATGGCGCCGTACGGCCATGATGACGGGTTGCCGGAGTCCGTCCTTGAGGCTCTGCACGCCGCCGATGCCAGGGGCGCCTGGGTGATGTCCATCTGTTCCGGTGTTTTTGCTTTGGCCCGTGCCGGTTTGCTGGATGGCCGGCGCTGCACCACGCATTGGCACTATTCGGGGCAGCTGGCTGCCGAGTACCCGGGTGTGCAGGTGGATGAGAACGTCCTCTACGTGCAGGACGGCAACATCATCTCTTCGGCCGGCACCGCGGCAGGCATCGACGCATGCCTCCACTTGGTGCGGGTGGAGCTGGGGGCGCATGTTGCTGCCGCAATCGCCAGGGACATGGTGGTTCCGCCCCACCGGGACGGCGGCCAGGCACAGTTCATTGACCGGCCCATGCCCACCTGTGGTTCCGCGCCCATGGAGGAACTGCTGCGCTGGATGGTCAAGAACCTGGACCGTGAGCACTCGGTCAACGAACTGGCGGCTCGGGTGCACATGTCGCCCAGGACCTTTGCGAGAAGGTTCAGGTCAGAAACAGGTGCAACCCCCGCCGCCTGGCTCAACTCGCAGCGGGTACTACGTGCCCAGGAACTCCTTGAATCTACCGACCTGAACATCGAAGAGATCGCGAGGGAGTCCGGTTTTGGACACCCTGTGCTCCTGAGGCACCACTTTGCCAAAGTGCTGGACACCAGCCCCCAGTCATACCGGCGGGCCTTCCGCGGGCATCTGGCTGAAGCGGTTTAGTTCTGATCCGGAGGTCCGTCGGTCCGGCCGTCCTGTGGTTGGGGCTAGGAGCCGCCGGGCGGTCTTTTCTCCGCGGCTGCCCGGGTGCTGTCGACCAGAACCCGCCACGGCCCGGTGACTGCCTGTTCCGGCAGTGCGGCGCGGTGCTCGCCTGCGCGAATGGAATAAATGAATCGGTCTGGCTGGCTTCCCCTAAATTCCTGTGCGGCTGCACGGGGTGTCCTCGGTACGGAGTCCCACGGGCATGCTTCAATAATCGGCTGCCACCGGTCAAGGGCGCTTTCTGTCCGGGCCTCTACCGTCCACACCCGCGACAACCCGGCGATTCCCCCGGTCCGCTCAACACTGATCTTCATGGCCTGGTCCTTGGGCTTCCTCCACCGCCCGGCCGCACGGAGCAGGCGGCAGGGCGTCCGTTAGAGCTTGACCTTCACAGTTTCCCACGCCTGCAGGACTGCGTCATGCTCCAGCGACCCGGAACCGAAGAGCTCCACGGCGGAGGCAGCCGTGGCGCGCGCGAAAACACGGAAGGTGGCTGCGGCCGGCAACGAGCCGCCCGTGAGGGTCTCATACCAAATACGCCCGGGAGAGTCCCAGGCGTTGCCGCCCAGGGATTCCGCAACCAGGTAAAAGGCGCGGTTCGGGATGCCTGAGTTGATGTGGACCCCACCATTGTCAGCGCTGGTCTTCACGTACGTATCCATCGAGTCCGGCTGGGGATCCTTACCCAGCACGTCGTCGTCGTATGCCGTTCCGGGTGCCTTCATGGAGCGCAAGGCGCTGCCCTGCACCTCGGGGGTGAAGAGTCCTTCGCCGATCAGCCAGCTCGCGTCAGCGGCGGACTGATTCCTGACATATTGCTCAACGAGAGCGCCAAAAACATCGGACATTGATTCGTTGAGCGCTCCGGCCTGGTTACGGTATGCCAGGGCAGCAGAATACTGGGTGACGCCATGCGCGAGTTCGTGGCCAATGACGCTGAGGGACTTGGTGAACCGCTGGAACACCTCGCCGTCCCCGTCCCCGAAGACCATCTGCTTTCCGTCCCAAAACGCGTTGTCGTAGAGCTTGCCGAAGTGCACCGTAGCGTTCAGCGGCAAGCCAGCACCGTCAATGGAGTTGCGTCCAAACACGTCGGCGTAGAGGCTGTGCGTGTGGCCAAGTCCTTCGTACGCCTCATCAGCGGCGGGATCGCCCGTAGCAGCGTCGCCTTCCTTGCGTACCAGCTTGCCCGGAAGGATTTCGGCGCCGCCGGCATCGAAGATGCTCCGGTTCGCTGGTCCTGGTTTAGCCTGGCGGATTCCGGCTGGAGCTTCCGGTGCTGGTTTGGACCGTGCCGAATGGAAAGACTCAACGTGGCCTAAAGCTTCCCGGGCTGCCCTGGCCGCCGAAGAAAACTCCGGTGCACCCTGTTTGGCCAGGCGCCTCAGCAGGTATGGCGGAACTATCGAACAGAACGGAACGTGCACGGCGTACCCCCTCAACTTGGTGTATTTAGACTACGAGGGTGCACCGACAATCACGGGCAGGCTCACGCCGCGACTTGTGCCTGGTTCGACCAGATATGAAGCAAATGATG
>NZ_VAHO01000039.1 GCF_005796225.1 Pseudarthrobacter sp. NamE5 | reverse complement strand
GCCGGGGATGATTGACCAGATCCGGGAGCTGGAGGATGCGAAGTCTGCTTTGGCTGCGAGGCAGGCCCGGATTGAGGTTGCCTTTGATGTGGCGAGGAGGCGGGAGCAGGCGGAGGCGGGCGTGCGGGGCGATGAGTGCGGCGCCGGGGCGCGGCAGAGATAGCTCTGGCCCGGCGGGAGTCCCCTGCCCGGGGCGGCAGGCTCCTGGGATTGGCGAAGGCCTTGGTGACCGAGATGCCCCGCACCCTGGCAGCTTTGGAGTCCGGTCAGCTGAATGAATGGCGGGCCACACTGGTGGTAAAGGAAACAGCCTGCCTGCCCGCCGGGGACCGGTGCGCCGTGGACGAAGAACTGGCTGCCGATACCGGCACCTTCGACGGCGCCGGGGACCGGGCCATCATCAGTGCCGTCCGGGCCGCGGAGTACCGGCGGGACCCGCGGTCGGTGGCGAAACGGGCAGCCCGCGCCGTGACCGAACGGACTGTATCGCTGCGCCCGGCGCCGGACACCATGACCTACCTGGCCGCCCTGCTCCCCGTGGCCCAGGGCGTGGCCGTGTACGCGGCGCTGGCACGGGGCGCCGATACCGTCAGGTCCTCGGGTGATGAGCGGTCCAAGGGCCAGGTCATGGCCGACACCCTGGTCGAACGGGTCACCGGCACCCCCGGCGGGATCAGCGGG
>NZ_VAHO01000038.1 GCF_005796225.1 Pseudarthrobacter sp. NamE5 | reverse complement strand
GTCCTGCGCACCTCCATGGAACTGGGCGGCAACGCCCCGTTCCTCGTCTTCGAGGACGCGGACCTGGACGCCGCCGTCGCCGGTGCCATGCTCGCCAAGCTGCGGAACATGGGTGAGGCCTGCACCGCTGCGAACCGCTTCATTGTCCACGAGTCCGTCGCTGCCGGGTTCGCGGAGAAGTTCGCCGCGAAGATGAAGGAAATGACCACGGCCCGGGGCACTGACCCGGAGTCCAAGGTGGGCCCGCTAATTGATGCCAAGAGCCGGGACAAGGTCCACGAGCTGGTGTCCGACGCCGTTGCCTCCGGCGCGAAGGCCGTCCTGGGCGGCGGCCCGGTGGAGGGTCCGGGCTACTTCTACCAGCCCACGATCCTCTCGGGCGTTACCGAAGGCACCCGGATCCTGTCCGAGGAAATCTTCGGCCCCGTCGCCCCGATTGTCACGTTCTCCAGCGAGGACGACGCAGTGCGCCTGGCCAACAACACCGAATACGGGCTGGTGGCCTACGTCTTCACCAAGGACCTCAACCGGGGCATCCGGATGGGTGAACGCCTCGAAACCGGTATGCTCGGCCTGAACGCCGGCGTCATCTCCAACGCCGCGGCACCCTTCGGCGGCGTCAAGCAGTCCGGCCTGGGGCGTGAAGGCGGCCTCGAGGGCATCGAGGAATACCTTTACACGCAGTACATCGGCATCGCCGACCCCTACGCCGG
>NZ_VAHO01000037.1 GCF_005796225.1 Pseudarthrobacter sp. NamE5 | reverse complement strand
CGATGCCGGATGCAGGTCTGC
Organism: Pseudarthrobacter sp. NamE5; assembly: GCF_005796225.1. GTDB lineage: Bacteria > Actinomycetota > Actinomycetes > Actinomycetales > Micrococcaceae > Arthrobacter. The sequence continues at coordinate 745 of NZ_VAHO01000037.1, read as the reverse complement.
TTGAGCACGAACTTGCCTACACGGACAACAGCGTGCGATTCAACGCCGACCGGGTCCAGGTAGTGAAGGATGCCGAGCAATGGCGCGTTCACGGGGCAGGCGAGCTGTTGACCTCCGTAGTCCCGGTCCTGGATGCCGCCATGATCGCCCGGGGAGCCGCCATGATCCATGCGGCGACCATGGCGTACCGGGGTCATGCGATTGCGCTTCCCGCAGCAGGAGGAACCGGTAAGACGAGCACCGCCGCCAAGCTGATGCGGCGTGAGGGGTGGTCGTTTATGGGTGACGACTGGGCCTTCCTCGCCGAGGATGCGACGCTGCTTGGTTACGCCAAGCCGATGTTCATCAAGCCGCACCACCGGGCCATCTACCCCCACCTGTTCGAAGGTGTCCGGAAGCCCCTCGTCCCTCCGCAGTTCTCGCAAAGCGTCGGCCGTCTCACCACACTGGTGCACCCGTACGTCATCCGTTATCCGCGCCTCGCAGTCTTTTCCCGCCGGTGGTCCCCGGAGCACCGCATGGTGGACGCGGCTGCTGCTTTCCCCGGACGGGAGGTGACCACCTCGGCTCCACTCGCGGCTGCCGTCTACGTGGAGCGCTTTGAGGGCTCCCGGACCAGGATTGTCGAAAAGACCACCGATTGGATGGTCGACCGCATGATCGGCAACTTCCATATCGAGATGGCAGGCTTCTCGCAAAAGGTAGTCACCGGATTGGCCGCAACATCCGTGGTTCCCTGGCGGGA
>NZ_VAHO01000036.1 GCF_005796225.1 Pseudarthrobacter sp. NamE5 | reverse complement strand
GAGGCAGGATCCCAGTCAACGTGGTACTCCTTGCCCTGGGCCGGGTTGCCGAAGAAATCAGTGATCTCCACCGAGTCAGCAGTGATCGTCACGATCTGGTCCTGGCCCAGCTCCACCGCCCGGCGGGTGTAGTCAATGAACCCGGACACGTCAGAGCCCAGGAAGTTCTCCCCCTCACCCAGGCCCACCACCAAAGGCGAGTTCCGGCGGGCGGCCACGACGACGTCGGGCTGGTCCGCGTGCACGGCCAGCAGCGTGAACGCGCCCTCCAGCCGCTGGCAGGCCAGCTCCATGGCGTGGGTCAGGCCGCCGTTGGACGTGTCCCCGCCCAGCTTGTTCCGGAAGATGTCCGCCAAAAGGGCCGCGGCAACCTCGGTGTCCGTCTCGGACAGGAACTCCACACCCTTATCCAGCAGCTCAAGCTTCAGCTCGGCGAAGTTTTCAATAATGCCGTTGTGGATCACGGCCAGCTTGCCGCCGTCGGCCAGGTGCGGGTGGGCGTTGCGGTCCGTCGGCCCGCCGTGCGTGGCCCACCGGGTATGCCCGATGCCGGTCAGCGTCTCCGGCAACGGCCGCGCTTCCAGCTCGGCAATCAAATTGCTCAGCTTCCCCGACTTCTTCCGCGCCTCAATGCTCCCCTGGGACACCACGGCAACGCCTGCGGAGTCGTAGCCCCGGTACTCCAGGCGGCGCAGCCCCTCAAGGACAACATCCAAAGCACTGTGACTTCCACCGTTACCAGCACGGCCCACATATCCCACGATTCCACACATA
>NZ_VAHO01000035.1 GCF_005796225.1 Pseudarthrobacter sp. NamE5 | reverse complement strand
TCGGCCCGGAGTTGGGTGAGGGTGCGGGGTTCGTGGGGTCCCTGCAGGCCGCGGGCGATGGCGGTGGTTTTGTTCCAGATTCCCAGTGCGGTGCCGGCCGGGAGGTAGGCGGAGAGCCAGGCCATGCCGTCCCGGTCCGGGCTGTATTCCACCCGCCGGTCCGCCACGCCTTTGGCGTGGCGTTTTTCGATTGATTCGGGGTGGTGGCGTTCGCGCCAGGAGCGGACCTTTGCCCGGAACCGGGACGGGACCAGCTCCCCGGCCGGGCACGCACGGGCCGGGCCGGGTGGGTCCGAATCCAGGAAGTGCGCCACCAGCGCTGCGGCGCCCGCGGGGTTAAGGCCCTCGGTTTCATCGGCGAGTATCCGGGCGTGCTGCCAGGACATGGCCCCGGCGGAGAGGGCGGCCATGGCCTGCGGCAGGGAGCAGAGCCGCCGGGCCTGGGCGACGAACGCGGCGGCGGCCCCGGAGCTGACCGTGAGGACCCCGGCGATCTCCTCGATCGTGGAGATCTCGTTGAACGTCCGCTCCTGCACCGGCGCGTCCGGCGGTGTCATCGCGTGCTGCAGGCCAATGGCTTCGGCCGCGTCCCGGGCCTTCAGCGCGGCGATCTGGGCTTCCAGCCGCCTCATCACCGCCATCCGGTCCAGCCGGATCCCGTACGCCCGCTGCAACTTATCCATCCCGCCACCGGCCCCACCGTCAGCGCCAGCCAGACCGCCAGCGCCAGCCAGACCGCCAGCAGCGGCCAGCGCGGCATCCTCGGCGAACAGCGCACCAAGCCCGGCAACAGAGGCCTCAATGCCATCCATCACCAATCCCGGACCCGTGCTGTTCGCCATACCACCATCATCCCCGGAGGCACCGACATTCCGGGGTGCAGTTGATGGGAGGACCGGAGCAGTCTGGGCACCCACCGGTCCGCCGCACCCG
>NZ_VAHO01000034.1 GCF_005796225.1 Pseudarthrobacter sp. NamE5 | reverse complement strand
CAGAACTACCTGTCGGTGGACCGGGACCTGGTCCTGGCCTACAAGGAATCCCCTGCTGGCCAGCTGATCCACCCCGGCATCAACGAAGCAGGCGCCGTGGCAGCATTCACCGCCGCCGGCACCGCCTACGCCACCCACGGCGTGCCCCTGGTCCCGGTCTACGTGTTCTACTCCATGTTCGGCTTCCAGCGCACCGGCGACGCCTTCTGGGCAGCAGCGGACCAGATGGCCCGCGGCTTCATTATCGGCGCCACCGCAGGACGGACCACCCTCACCGGCGAAGGCCTCCAGCACGCCGACGGCCACTCCCCCCTGCTCGCCTCCACGAATCCGGCAGTGCTCACCTACGACCCCGCCTACGGGTACGAAATGGGCCACATCGTCCGCGACGGCCTCGAGCGGATGTACGGCCCGGACAGCACGGACAAGAACCTCATGTACTACCTCACCGTGTACAACGAACCAATCGTCCAGCCCGCCGAACCGGAGAACCTCGACGTCGAAGGCGTCATAAAGGGCATCTACCTGCTCAACCCGGCAAAGATTGACGGTCCCCGCACCCAGCTGCTCGCCTCCGGCGTGTCCGTGCCCTGGGCCCTGGAAGCCCAGCGCATCCTCGCCGAGGACTGGTCAGTCTCCGCCGACGTCTGGTCCGTCACCTCCTGGAACGAACTGCGCCGCGACGGCCTCGCCGCCGAAGAGGAAGCCTTCCTCAACCCCGGCGAGCCCGCCCGCGTCCCCTTCGTCACCCAGCAGCTCGAAGGCGCCACCGGCCCCGTCGTCGCCGTGTCCGACTACATGAAAGCCGTCCCGGACCAGATCCGCCAATTCGTCCCCAACGAATTCGCCACCCTCGGCGCCGACGGCTTCGGCTTCTCCGACACCCGCGCCGCAGCCCGCCGCTTCTTCAAGAACGACACCCACTCCATCGTGGT
>NZ_VAHO01000033.1 GCF_005796225.1 Pseudarthrobacter sp. NamE5 | reverse complement strand
TTTGGCCTTCTGCCTTGACGTTTTGGGCTGCGTCGGTGGCGGTGGCCTTGACGTTCTGGACGGCTTCCTGGGCCGGTTCCTTCAGGTCTTGAACTACCTCTTTGGCGGCGTCGGTGACCTTGCCGGCCAACGGCTGCGCCGCAGTCTTGAGCTGGTCCGCCGCTTCGCGTTCCTTGGTGCTTGCGGGGATCAGGGACGAGAGGAGCATCCCGGCGCCGAACGCGATCAGCCCGGCGGCCAGGGGGTTGCCCTGGGCCTGTGCTTTGACCTGGTCAGGTGCCTGGGAGATCGCGGTGCCCGCATCGGAAAGCTTCGCTGCGACGTTGTCCTTGGCACCGTGGAGCGTGTCGCCGGTGGAGTGCAGGGCGTTGGTGGTGTGCCCGGCCCCTGCGGAGGTCTTGTCGTGGACTTTGGTGGTGGCGGTGTCTGCTGCTCCCATGACTTTCTCCTTCACCCCGCTGACGGCTCCTTTGAGCTTGTCAGTCTGGCGGTTGACGATGTTGGACGGGGTGACCTTGTCCGCGACCGCGTCCACGTTGGTGCCCAGGCGTGCCCGGGTTGCTTCTATGTCTTCACGGATTGCGTCCGGGTTATCGCTCATCGGTTTACCTCACCTGGTTTTAGGGTTGGGGGAATTTCAGAAAGTGTTTCGCCTGTCTGCGGCAGGCCCTTGATCTGCTTGAGTTCCTTGCGGCCGATGGAGGCCAGGACGGCGGCGATGATGCCCCAGATGACGGCGACGATCACCGCTGCCCAGCCCAGCGGCATCAGGGCGCCCAGGGCGAACATCAGTGCCAGGGACAGGAAGAGCAGGACGAAGTGCCCTGCCACGCCGGCGCCGGCAAACATGCCCGCGCCCTTGCCTGCCTTCGTTGCCGATTGTTTGGCCTCTGCCTTGGCGAGTTCCACTTCCTGGCGCATCAGCGTGGACAGGTCTCGGGTCACCTCACCGAGCAGGTCACCCAGGGAAGCGTTATCTGCCTTCTGATGCGCCTC
>NZ_VAHO01000032.1 GCF_005796225.1 Pseudarthrobacter sp. NamE5 | reverse complement strand
CGTGGCTGCAGGAGAAGATACCTCCCATATCCTCAGCGGGTTGACTAACCAGCTGCCTGATCGTGATCCGGAAGAGACTGCCGAGTGGGTTGAGTCCCTGGATTCGTTGATCAGGGAACAGGGCACCGAGCGTGCCCAATTCATCATGCGGAGCCTGCTGCAGCGCGCGGGCGCGCAGAGTGTCGGGGTGCCGATGGTGACCACCACCGATTACGTGAACACGATCCCGGCGGACCAGGAAGCGGAGTTCCCGGGCAACGAGGAGTACGAGCGCCGGTACCGGGCGTACATGCGCTGGAACGCGGCGGTGATGGTCCACCGCTCCCAGCGCCCGGACATCGCGGTCGGCGGGCATATCTCCACCTATGCCGGGGCTGCGACGCTGTACGAGGTGGGCTTCAACCACTTTTTCCGCGGCAAGGACCACCCCGGCGGCGGGGACCAGGTGTTCTTCCAGGGCCACGCCTCGCCCGGCATGTACGCGAGGGCGTTCATGGAAGGCCGGTTCTCGGAGGAGGACCTGGACGGGTTCCGGCAGGAAAAGTCCCGCGAGGGCCACGCCCTGTCCTCCTACCCGCACCCGCGGCTGATGCCGCACTTCTGGGAATTTCCCACCGTGTCCATGGGCATCGGCCCAATGAACGCGATTTACCAGGCCCAGTCCAACCGGTACCTGCACAACCGGGGCCTGAAAGACACCTCGGACCAGCAGGTCTGGGCGTTCCTGGGCGACGGGGAAATGGACGAGCCCGAGTCCCGCGGCCTGCTCCAGCTCGCCGCGAACGAGAACCTGGACAACCTGAACTTCGTGATCAACTGCAACCTCCAGCGCCTGGACGGGCCGGTGCGCGGCAACGGCAAGATCATGCAGGAACTCGAAGCGTTCTTCCGCGGCGCGGGCTGGAACGTGATCAAGGTCGTCTGGGGCCGGGAATGGGATGACCTGCTCGCCCGCGACACCGACGGGTCGCTGGTGAAGATCATGAACGAGACCCCCGACGGGGACTACCAGACCTACAAGGCCGAATCCGGCGGGTTCGTCCGCGAACACTTCTTCGGCAAGACCCCGCAGACCAAGGACATGGTCGCCGAGCTCAGCGATGACCAGATCTGGAACCTCAAACGCGGCGGCCACGACTACCGCAAGGTCTACGCCGCGTACAAGGCAGCCACCGAATTCAAGGGCAAACCCACCGTCATCCTGGCCAAAACCGTCAAGGGCTACGGACTCGGACCCCACTTTGAGGGCCGCAACGCAACCCACCAGATGAAAAAACTCACCCTGGACGACCTGAAGAAGTTCCGCGACCACCTGCGGATTCCCATCACGGACGAGCAGCTCGAAAAGGACCTGTACCAGCCTCCGTACTACCACCCCGGCACGGACGCTCCGGAAATCAAGTACATGATGGAGCGCCGGGC
>NZ_VAHO01000031.1 GCF_005796225.1 Pseudarthrobacter sp. NamE5 | reverse complement strand
CGTGAACTGGTCCCCGATAGTTGGACTGGCTAAATGGGATTCTAGGCCGCAAGGGTCTGGGCCCGGTATTGCACCGGGCTCAGACCCTTGAGCTTTGTGGAGATTCTTTCGTTGTTGTACCAGTGGATGTACTCGTTCAGTGCCGTTGCCAGGGCATCGGTGCTAAGGAAGCGGACATGATGGAAGAGCTCTTCCTTGAGATGTCCGAAGAAGTTCTCCATGACTGCGTTGTCATAGCAGTTGCCCTTGCGGGACATCGACTGGGCGGCGCCGGCATCGTTGAGAAGGATCCGCCATGAGGCGTGTTGGTATTGGACGCCTTGATCCGAATGCACCAGCGGCTGCTGCCCCGGCTCAAGGCAGGCGAGGGCGCTGCGGAGCGAACTGTTGGTCAGGGCGAGGTTCGGCGAGCTGCCAACGGAATAGGAGATAATCTGCCGGTCGAAGAGGTCCATGACCGGGGAGAGGTAGAGCTTCCGGTCCCCGACGCGGAACTCCGTCACGTCCGTGACCCACTTCTGGTTAGGCGCGTCAGCATCAAACTTCCGGTTCAGCAGGTTCGGGGCAATAACGCCCTGCCCGCCTTGGTAAGAGTTATAGCGTTTCCTTCGCCGGACCTTGCAGAAGAGCTGAAGTGAGCGCATCAGTTTCAGCACGGTCTTCTTCGCAACCGCCCACCCTTGCCTGATTAGCTCGCTGTGGATCCGGCGGTGGCCGTAGCGGCCATGGTTTGTCGTGAAGATCTCCGTGACCGCGGCCTTGAATGCTTCCTTCGGATCTGGAGACCGGAGCCGGGCCTGTTGATAAAAGAACGTCGAGCGGGCCAGGCCCGAGACCAGCAGCAGGACCGGGAGTGGAAAGTCAGCCTTGAGGGCAATGAGGGCTTTAACCTTCACTGTCGTTCCTGAGCCCTCAAGGCCCGCAATTTTCCCAGATACGCCACCTCCGCGCGCAGCCGTTCGTTCTCCCGGCGCAACCGTTCCAGTTCGGTTAACTCGGCCGGTGGAGGTGGAGCTGCGGACTTCGCCGGCCTGCCTTTGGCTTTGGGACGCAATGCCTCCGCTCCATCACGGCGATACGCCCGGACCCACTTTTGCAGCAACTGGCGCGAGGACAAACCAGCCTCCACAGCCAGGTCCGGACCGGTCTCGCCCGCGAGGAACCGCTCCACTAAGGCCAGCTTGAACTCAAACGAGTACGACTTTGCCGGTTTGCTCACCAGCACCCCTTGCCCATGAATCCTCCACCGCCCATATAGTGCCCTTACCGGCACACCAGGCGCATCAAGCAAACGAGCCGCTGCCCGATACCCAATGCCTTTCTCAAACCACGCTACCGCCGCCTCGCGCTGGACCTCAGACAACGAACTACGTGCACGCATAAAACTGCTCCCCGGAAGTCGAAACTGAATTTCTCAGTCCAACTTCCGGGGACCAGTTCA
>NZ_VAHO01000030.1 GCF_005796225.1 Pseudarthrobacter sp. NamE5 | reverse complement strand
CACCCCCACAGCCCACGGCCGGCAGCGGGCGGACGCCTAGACTTACGGTCATGACTTCCAGTTCCCGCCGCCCGCATCCTCACCGGGCAACCATCCTGGATGTGGCGGCCGCAGCTGGGGTTTCACGGCAGACAGTCACGCGGGCCATGAACGATATGCCCGGAATCAGCGCCGGCACGCGGGAACGCGTCCAGAAGATTGCGGCAGAGCTCGGCTATTCCCCCAGCCGCTTTGCCAAGGGCCTGGTGCAGGGAGCCAGGACATCCTTGGGGCTCGCCATCCCGGACCTGACCAATCCCTACTTTCCCGCCTTTGCATCGAGCGTGGTGGAAGCGGCCACCCAGCGGGGGTGGAATGTGGTGCTGGATGATTTCGGCCACGGCAGCGGAAGCGGCCTGGACGCCGTCGCCCGGCTCGCTCCCCAGGTTGACGCCCTGGTAGGTTACTTTGGCGCCAGCTCGGGTCAAGCCCAGTCAAGGATGGGACAACGGCCCGTAGTGGTCCTGGATCATCCAGCGGGGCAAGCTGCCGGGACCATCTCCTTTGACTATCCGCACGCTGCCAGGATGGCGGTGGACCGCCTGCTTGGAGGGCAGCGCCGGCGGGTCGCCTACCTTGATTCGGGGCAGGAGGGCACTCCTACCAGCCGATGCTCAGCGGTAGCCGCCGCGGCAGGTGAAGCCGGGATTGAACTCGTCGTCGGCCGCGCAGCCGACTCAGCCGCGGCTGCGAGGGAAGCCGTCCGGACGCTCGTTGGTCAGCACCCCAACCTCGATGGGCTCATGGCATTCAACGACCTCATGGCGGCCGGCGCCATCAAAGCCCTGCAGGATGCCGGCATGAGCATCCCCCGGGACTGTGCCGTGATCGGCATGGATGGGATTCCGCTGGGCGAACTCGTTACACCTGAGCTGACCACCCTCTCGCTCGACCTCCGCGCGGTAGGAACTGCCGCCGTCGACCTCGTGGACAATCTGCTGTCAGGCCATGTGGAGGCGGGCAGTGCAGATGCCACCCTGGTCCTCAGGCACCAGCTGGTCGTTCGACGGTCTGCCTGACCCCTACTCAAAAGGATGAAAGACGGTTAGGCTGGAGCGGTCACGTGAACGTTCACGTCCACCTCGCCCGCGAAACCTGCCGCCAGGTTCCATCCCTACCCCTCAGGCAAGGAAGCCCATGTCAGTGCAATCCCCTTCCGCAACTGCTGACGCTGCTGTGCAGCCCTTCATGGGTGCACAGCCGCCAACTTTGGCTCTCGGGGAGGAGGCAGTGGAGGAACTCGCGTCTCCGGTGCCCGGAAGGGGTTCGCTGGCGCCCCGTGCTTACCTTGAGAGCGACGCCCCCAAGCTGTCACTGAACGGGGAGTGGAAATTCCGGCTCAGCCCAGGCATCCGGGTGGCGCCGAAGTACGGCTGGCAACAGGGCAAGGACCTCGACAGATTCGCCAACCTCCCCGTGCCGTCCAGTTGGCCGATGCATGGCTACGGGGCACCCGCATACACGAATGTGCAGTTCCCGTTCGCCGTTGAGCCGCCCCATGTCCCGGAGGCGAACCCCATCGGTGATTATGTGGTTGTCTTTGACGCCGGCCCTGAGTATTTTCCCCACGCTCTCCTGCGGTTTGACGGAATTGAGTCCTCGGGAACCGTATGGCTGAACGGCGTGGAGCTGGGAACCACCCGTGGGAGCAGGCTGGCGCACGAATTCGACATATCGGGGATCCTGGTGCACGGGAAAAACACGCTGGCAGTCCGGGTGGCCCAGTTCTCGGCCGCCAGCTATGTAGAGGACCAGGACATGTGGTGGCTCCCCGGCATCTTCCGCGACGTCACGCTGCAGGCGCGGCCACGCAACGGCATCGACGACGTTTTCGTGCACTCAGGCTACGACCCCGTCGCTGGCGAAGGCACACTCAAGGTTATGGTGAGCCGCGGCGGGCAGGCGATTGACGCCGTCGTCCGCGTTCCCGAACTGAACCTGGAACTCGACGCCGGGATGGAGGTAAGCGTGCCCGCCGTCCAACCCTGGTCCGCAGAAATGCCACGCCTCTATGCGGCGACCGTCAGCGCCCCGGGTGAGACGGTCTCGCTCCAGCTGGGCTTCCGAAGTATCACCATTGAAGACTCGCAGTTCAAAATAAACGGCCAACGGATCCTGCTGCGTGGCGTCAACCGTCACGAGCACCATCCGCGGCTCGGTCGGGCAGTTCCCCGGGACGTGGTGGAAGCTGAGCTGCGGCTGATGAAGCAGCACAACATCAACGCCATCCGCACCTCCCACTACCCGCCACACCCGGACTTCCTGGCGCTGGCCGATCAGCTTGGCTTCTACGTGGTGCTCGAATGCGACCTCGAAACGCACGGCTTCGAGAGCGCCGGGTGGGCGCAGAACCCCAGTGACGATCCGCGGTGGGAGACGGCGCTGGTAGATCGGATGCGCCGAACCGTGGAACGGGACAAGAACCATCCTTGCGTGATCATGTGGTCCCTCGGGAACGAGGCGGGCACAGGCAGGAACCTGGCTGCCATGTCACGCTGGACGAAGGACCGGGATCCGTTGCGGCCCATCCATTACGAGGGTGACTGGTCGTCGGCGCACGTGGACGTCTACTCGCGGATGTACGCAAGCCAGGCGGAAACTGCACTGATAGGGCAGGGAATTGAGCCGCCCCTGGACGACGCCGGTTTGGATGCGCGCCGACGGGCCATGCCCTTTGTGCTCTGCGAATACGTGCATGCGATGGGGAACGGCCCAGGCGGCATGAGCGAATACCAGGAACTCTTTGAGAAGTACCCCCGCCTCATGGGCGGCTTCGTGTGGGAGTGGCTGGAGCACGGCATCACTGTTTCCACTGCTGACGGCGGTCAGCACTACGGCTACGGCGGGGACTTTGGTGAGGAGGTCCACGACGGCAACTTCGTTACGGACGGGTTGGTGGATGCCGATCGCAGACCACGTCCTGGGCTGCTGGACTTCAAAAAGGTCATCGAGCCGCTGCATATCATGGTGGCCGATGACTGGTCCAGCTTCGCGCTACGCAACGGCCAGGACTTCGCGGATACGGCCGCCTTCGGCTTCCGTTTCGAGGTAACGTCCGACGGCGGCGCTCTCGACGCCGGGACGGTGGAGGTTGCGCCCGTGCCGGCTCAGGGCGAGGCAGTTGTGCAGCTGCCTGACAGTCTGCGTGCCCTGGCGGCCCGACAGCCCGGCGGCCAGGCTGCTGTACTCACCGTCAGCGCCGTCCTTGCCGCTGATTGCGCCTGGGCTTCGGCCGGCCACGAGATTGCCTGGGGGCAGTCAGTGCGACAGCCTGTGGATTCCGTTAAGCCGCAGCCCCTTGAACCGGTCGTCCTGGGCGACTCCGTACTGACGCTCGGCCCGCTTGTTCTGAGCAGGGCCACTGGGATGCCCACTTCCCTTGGCGGCCTGCCGGTAGAGAAGCTGGGGCTGACGTTGTGGTGGCCGCCTACGGACAACGACCTGGGGCGGGAATGGGACGGCTCCGACGACCGGCCGCTCGCCGCCCAGTGGAAGGATGCCAGGTTGAACCTGCTCCGCACCCGATTGCTGGGCATCAGCGCGCAGACTCACCCGGAGGGCGGAGAGGTGCTGAAGGTCCGCACGCGGGTAAGTGCAGCCGACAAGCAGTATGGTGTGTTCGTTGACTACACCTGGACCAGCGACGGCAAAGCGGTTGCGCTCCGGACCCAGGTCCGGCCTGACGGTGAGTGGGTCAACCGAGGGTTCGAGGTGGAGTGGGCCAGGATCGGGCTGGAACTGGTGTTGGCTGACGGGACAGAATCGGTGAGCTGGTACGGCAAGGGACCTCACCAGAGCTACCCGGACACCGGGCAGGGGGCACGGATGGGCTGGTTCTCGCTGCCTTTGGCTGAGATGGACGTGGACTACGTGCGGCCACAGGAGTGCGGAGCCCGGTCAGAGGTTCGTTCTGCTGCAGTTCAGCTCGAGGCTGGGCAGCTGGAGATTTCCGGTGCTCCCTTTGCGCTGAGTGTGCGGCCCTACGGCCAGGATGTTCTCGATGCAGCGTCCCACCGGCCAGACCTGAAGGCCGACGGACGGAGCTACATTTACCTGGACCATGCGCTTCGTGGGGTGGGCACGGCTGCCTGTGGTCCAGGCGTGCTGAAGCAGTACCGGCTCAAGCCGCAGGAAGCCGACTTCACCCTTACCTTCCGGGTGCTGTGACACAGCCAAAGATGTGAGCCACTACATAGCGGAGCCCGTCCTGACCTGAGGGCTCTTTTGCCTGCCTTGGTCCCTTAAAAAAGCCTACTTACCGGGGATTTTCCGGGCATGGAAGTGCTTCCAGCCGTGATTTGCCGGGGGCCTTGTGGGGGTGTATTGTTTTCTGAGTCGCCGCCGCTGAAGCGGAAAGATGGCGGCCAAACCCCCCTGAACAGCCTGAAAATGGTTCGCCTGTTGGTGTGCAATTGATGGTGGGTGCGGAACAGATCACGGAAATGTTGATTTGCAAAGTGGCC